>NZ_JBQFSC010000001.1:0-1754960 GCF_056537805.1 Ruegeria sp. C10
CAAATCCTGCTCCCGCAACCAACTTTAGAAAATCCAAACACAGCCCGTGCAGACTACAAACAGTCCACCGGATCAATTGCTTAACGATCAAGCACTTTATAGCGCCACGCCCTTAAATCGACGCATGAGGAAGAATGGGAGAATAGGGATGACCCTGAATCTATCGCTCTACGTGCTTCTGATCTCAACCCATTAATGGCGCGATATTGGTATTCTGCGCCAAGCGTTCCGATCGCTTAATGCCAATGCCGCGTTCAAACGCAGTTTGTTTGCATGAAAGCCCAATGATCAGCTTGATCCGTCGCGCAGCAGAGACGAATCAATCCGTGCGCTTCATTCCCATATTCAATCTCCTTTGCGGCAAAATGCCTTGAAAGGAGCGGCATCAACCAATCACACGTACTAGTTTGTTCAAACCTGCAAAAGTAGTTTTGCAACGTCCAATAGTCCTGCCTGCCCAAAAAGCTCATCAGTGCTCGGTGTAGTATATGAGTTCATGGCATCTGGCTGCAAAGATGACCCTGCATCTAACCAATACCAGTGGTCTAGATTTAGTTTATTGGTATCAGCCGAAAAACCTTCGAAAATGTTCTTGACGTCAACACCTGATACCTTTGAAGTCGACTTGCGCTGCATCATCGCGATTGCTCCGGCGACCAAGGCAGCAGCACCCGATGTGCCTCCAAATTCAGCATATAATCCCGAAGGATCGTCGCGCGCACTTTCTCGTTTCTTCACAGGGCCAGCGAATGTTCCTTCCACGTAGCCCCGCGGTCCTGGAACATCCAACGAAAGTAACCGTTGTGAGGCAAATGAAATTTCAGGGATATCATCATAAGGTGGTTCGCGCTTTTTGTGCACGTTCTCTACCCAGAAGTCGCCTGCTGAAGCTGCGCGACGGTCCAATCGGATTTGGTATCTGTTATATACTTCTCCGTCATCTGAAGGTGCGACTACGGTCAGATCACCCGAGTAGTTGGAATAACCCGATCGGTAGCCGTTGTAATTGACGGCGCCTACTGAAATGACACCGTTTGCGGAATTCGATGACAAACTGGCCGGGTAAATCAGTTCACTCCTGCCCTCATTACCTGCGGCGCATACAACAGGCGTCTGCTTGCTTACCCATTCTATGACTTTCTCAAGTAGAGCCCAGGATTTTTGGATATCCAAAATATCTTCATGAACTTCTCCCGCCTTGCTTTTGTGAAGGCGGGTCTCTTCATCATCGTCAAAAGAGGTTGGATAGCCGGGCCAATACGAAGGGTCAGCGGCATCGCGCGGAAATAGAATGACATCCACACCTTTCGCTTCTGCATAAAGAAAGGCCGCTATCAGTTCTTCAGGGCTAGGAGATATTGAAGTTGTGATAGGAACTATTTTGCTTAGCGGGTCTACGCCAAAGTAAGGGGCAACATTACCCGCATTGCCGAACTGATCCAATTCATAACTGGTACCGCTCGTCAGGCCGGCACATCCAGTCCCGTGAGCGGCATACCGATCATCATAGGCATCGACGTAACGCTTGACGCCAAAACCGTTACTAATTCTGTTAATTATCTCGGTTTCTTCGGGGTCGAGACCAGGTATGACCAAAGCGCTGATTCCGGTCAAATGTTGTTCTGGTAGCTCGCGGTGTCTGTTTGCTGCAGGATATGCCGATAACTCCTCGTACTTTGCTCCAAACGGGTGGCTCGCTAGATCAATTGCGTCATTCCAAATAACTTGATCTGGAGGGGGAAGGGGGGCCTCTGGCGCTTCTAAGTTTGGATGATGCCGGGCCACCCCCATATCAATGAGGCCAATTTTTACATCCCGTCCTGCAAAATCCCATTCGACACCAGTTATCGTCGGGCAAACCTCACCAGATGAGGTGCCAGTTGGTACGGAAATCGCATTGATCGCCACCAGATGCCAAAGATAGTAGTAACGTTTATATAACTCATCGCCAACAGGCATTGGCTCACCTCCCCTTTGTAGCTATCCCAGCCATTCGTCTTGGGCTTCATCCATCAGTTCATCGAGAGCTTCTGTTAGATAAACCACTGTTTTCTTTGCGAGACTTCGTCCTGCAGCTGTATCACTTGGGTAGTGTAGACCTGCCCATTCTCGGTTCTCGGCAATACGCTGGGCGCGATGGAAAAGCGCTATCGTTCCCGGATGCTCTGGAACCAGCCGAGAGAACAGCTCTGCAATCGCGAATGATTGATAAGAATGGTTGGATGGATATGCAGCGTGATACGGTACGGGGATGTAAGGACGGATAAGCGGCTGCACGATGTTTGGTCGAGGTCGGCTGAACCTATTCTTGTAAGTAAGGCCGATCTCGTTGGTGATTTCCAGCAGGATGACCATCAAGGCCTTCGTCGCATCAAATCCGCCCTGCTCGTCAATCCCTAAAGGGGTCAGGTAATCGTCAATTCCGAACTGCGCTTGTGCAACAATTTCGTCGCGACGGCGCACTTGATCTGGCTGTTTCAGTTGCTCCTGAAGCTCCAGCAGATGAGTGGTTTCGTTCAGGCTTTCATCGGGTCCTGGAGGTGGTAGAAGATCAATATTCTCCCAGATTTTCCCGAGAATACTTGTATCAATAGGAATGCCAATTTTACAGAGATCACGCATTTCGCGCCACCCAAATGAGGCATCGCTCCCACCGAAATCGAACTCAGTGCGGTTTCTGTTTCTATTTCGATTCCTATTTCTGTTTCTATTTCGATTCCTATTTCTATTGCGGTTTCTATTTCTGTTGCGGTTCAGGGCAAAGGATGAAGACTGACCCATCGCGATTACAGCGGCTCCGAGTGCAGACCGGCTTCCAATTTCTGTGGCAACCGAATTAGCTACTTGTTCGTTCCGCTGAAGACGATCTACCAGAGTCATCTCATCAAAAAACAAATTCAATTTTTCAAGTGTTGGATCATCAATTATGTCGTCCTTGATCTCACGAATCGCATTGATGTACGCCCAGAATGTTTGCTGCTGTTCGTCATAGATTAGCGATACAAGTTCATCCCTATTTCGCTCAGGATTGTCCTCTGCGCCCAAGTTCGCCAGCTTTAAAACTTTACACGAAATCAATTCCCCACGCCGAACGAGCATACCGAAGTTGTTGAGAAAACTAACGTAATTCAATGAATCCCCCTCCCTTGATCGAAATACTAAATTTGTTTTGGCAGCCCGATACGGCTCAGACCATCCTCCATAAGTTTTGCGCTGAAGCGGGTTGGAACCGGAAACCAGTCTTCTCGAATACTTGTGAGAGACATGTCTGGCTCCAATTCGACAAGTCGATGTAACGCTTTCTCACCTTTGGTGTGATCGCCCAAGTGACCGTAAGATGCCGCCAGATAGCGCATAACTGCTTTAAACTGTGGTTGTACCGCCATTACGTTTTCGCCAAATTTGACGGCTTGTTCGAAGTCGCCATTTACCAACGAAGCTACGCAGCTTGCGCCGTCGAATAGATGACGATAAGGGCTGTGCCGTCCGATAACCCTAGCTTTGTTCGCGGCCTCCACTGCAAGCCTCGGACGATCGGTATAGCAATAGAGCATCGCAGCAGAATCCCAACACATTGCACGATATGGGCTCAGCTCCAGGGCTCTGTCAGAAAGGTCCTGAGCAATCGAAAACTCGCGGAACACGTAGGAATAGACGTGAGCGACAAGCCCTAAAACGGTCCCGTTATCTGCGTCAGCTTCGACTGCTCGCCTCGCTAGCTCTCGTGCTCTTTCTTCAAGCTCAATGTCCCACGTTCCGTAACGTTCGCCGATTTGGAACGTCGTAAAATATGCTAGCCAGGCCAAGTAAACAGGCTTGGGGTCGATTTCGTAGGCCGCCAATATGTCTGCCTGCAAATGGTCCAAACCGGGTCCGGACATTGTTAGCAAGTGATGGACAGCTGAGATCGCCGTCTTTGCAGCATGATGGGCAGCGGGGTCTCGCATATGACGCCCATTCACCAATGCCGTGAGGAGCGCATCGGTAGCGTAGCTTACAAAAGCTGCAACGCTGGAGGTTGAGAGCCCAAGAAAGTCGCCCTGATCAGCCACCACATTCTGATTCCAAATAACTTTCCGGTCCTCGGGGCGCATTGCAGTGACAGAAACTTGAAGCATGCTTTCGCAGGCTGACGCTCTGCACTGAAGAAACAAGTCGGGACCAACACCGTGGCTGGGGCTGGAGTTGTATGGCCCGGGCACGTTCGGGGTGCGATAGTCCTGAACAATCAGGGCCTCGGTTTCCGAAAGAGATTTTGATAGCTGCTCTGCGACGATATTTGCTACGAAAGAGGCTTTTTCCGATCCCGCTCCCACATCTGAGGCTAGAAGGCCAATTACGAAATTTGTTCTCGTAGTTTCTACCCATGACGCATTAGGCGTTGGCTGAGTTGTGAGATCTGTTTTACTTACTAGATTAGCATCATCTTGGTTGATGCATCGAACCGCAGACCGTTGATGCTGGAGCCAATCCATGAAAGCAGCATTGCGGCAATTGAAACCCTCCAACAGCCTATTATTCGATAGTTCTGCTGTTGGCTCCGTTACGTCTATTTCTAATTCTTGTTGATTGAGGCAAATGAGATCTTTGTCGCGAACTACACTGATTAGGGTTGCCAAACCCGTGTGTTCATTGGTGGCGTCAACGAGCCGCTCCAATAAAGCAGACCTTTCAGAAGTAGACTGGTCCTCCCAAATAATTTCGCCAGCCCGATGCGCTGAAAAAACACCTTGAGAGCAAGCTAAGAGCGAGAGAAGCATTGTCTGCTCGTTGTTTAGGTCCAGCAAAGTGTTTTGGGAGCCCCAATACTTCGGATACCCAATCAATTCGAGACGGGCCTTTGCCAGCGACTCTTGGTCCGAAACTCTGATCACCTTGAATAACTCGAGAGAGTTTCCCAGATTTTTTAGTGTTGGGTAGCCGATGGAGACAAACCGAAAGTCGTTTCCACCCTGAAGCGAATTTCGGACCGCACTGGAGACCAGGACATCACCGGCCGATCCAGCACTTTCGATACGGGCCGCGGTGTTTACGGTATTCCCTATGATTTGGCGGTCTATTTCAAATGTATCACCAACATGCACACCGATCCTGAATCCGCGATCATAGTTCCCGACTTGTTCGGAAAGAGTTTCCTGTACCCTCAACGAGGCTTCTACCGCGACTGAAACACTTCTGAATGTCGCGCAAAAACCATCACCAGCAATACCCGTGACTTCACCTCCAAGAGCGACCACTACTTCACTGGCTAAATTCAGATCCGCGCGAATAGTGGATAGGGTTCGCATTTCAGTTTCGCGAACCGCTAACGAGTACCCACATGCATCAATGAACACGATGGCCATTAGGCGGGCTTCGGGTGTTTTAGTCTTGGAAAACTTTGTCTGGTCTACCCCATATCTTGACCTCAAAGTAAATAGATTAAACGTTTCTAATGCCTAAAATTCGACACCCTGATCGATTGTTTTAAATAAAAATAACCCCACAGTTAGGGTCAGTAGTACACTAATCTCAGTAACTCGTCGACATTAAACGCGCTCGACATTTGCAATTGCGAACGCAGGTATTTGTTAAGTGCCAGATATAAATAAATAAATTTAGTGGTGGGTGATATGAACTGATACTTTCCGGTCATTGGTAAATGTTAAAGAGGGAAAGCTTCCGCATTACTTCATAAGTGCTTGATTCCGGTGAATAAGAAAGAAACGCACCGTCGCAGCGCGAGATAAGGATGCACATTAAGAGGTCAAAGAGTGAATGCCACTTGAATATCGACAAAAGGCGTTTCTTGACATCTTGTCATTGGATTCTATTTTTGCATCAACACGTACCAAGACTTCAAGCGCTGCTAATTCATCTTTCTCTATGACAACACAACGGTAAAACCCAAGGGTCGTGTTACAATTGAATTAGATCTTTGGATTTCTACCAATTGAAGCATTGTACTATATTTCGTCAAAATGGATGCTTATCAGTTGAAGTATATTGAACTAACCTAGAACTCCCCCGTTTTTTGTTTAGAACAAATTTTGCTCCCAAGGTTTGATGACTTGACCCGTTCTCTGGAACGAAGGATGCGCGATGGGCACAGATGGGGAAGCAAGATGCATTCCAGTTTAAAGTGTCAGTTCAGTAGCTCGGGAAGTGCCCATCCAGTGTTGGCTGTGCTATTCGGTTGAAGCTTGATGAGGCTATCCCTCATCCAATGAGAGGTATCGTAGTTTCTGCTGAGAAGGACACCAAGCAGCGATAGTCCGCTTATCGAGCCTTCTTCATAGGTGGAGAGAGTGACGTCATAGTGTTATCTTTCGAATTCAAACTTTCATCACTGAGCACCTTCGAAGTGCAGGGTTCTCAGTGGCCCCGAGAATCTTTCCGAAACATCTTGTTTCCAATTCGCGAACTAAGAGTTTCGAATTTAGCCGTGGACACATTTTTGCCATAATGCCATCCTGCCACAGAGGGCGGCATGTCTTTATTTTTAGCACTTTCTAGTTTTTCCAACTGGATTTGAGGGGGTTACCTAGTTCGATATGCCGCCCCACGAGCAGTCTTCTGATCGTCCAATGAATGAAGCGCATTCTCGGTGGCGTTGATACAATGCGCGTTCAAACCTTTTGTATCGCGCATCTGGGTGTAGTTATGGTGTACCTCGACAGCGCCATTAGATTCTATGGGCGCAGTTTCAGGTATCTTTCCATTGATCGTTGCACGCCGAATGATGTGCAATCGGCGATGCAGAGGTGCAACAGGTCAAGATAGAAATGCCATCAGAACGACCCCAACTAACGTCCTGAGAGCGGTATCTGAGCATGTAAGCGCTGCCTGGATAGCAAGTTTCCGCAACGTAAACATAAGCTCACTTTTCGCCTTTCAAGACTTGCTCTATGCCGGGAGCAGCATTCCGGTGGGGGCCGATATGAAACTTAGTGCGTTGGAAATCCTTTGCGTCATTTTGGCAAGTATTGTGGCAGTGGCTGGTTTTGCCGGAGCCGTGAATGCGCTTGTTTCAGCGATCTAATGTAGCACCGCAAAGTTGTAGGGCCTTTAGGCGCATGTTGTCGCGCTCGTGACAACTGTTCTCTCGGGGTGTCGGTGGCTTTGTAGTAAGACATTGAAACTAAACAATTAAATAAACAGCACGCACTTCTTTTTCGTTGATCGGTGACGCCGTCGTCGCCCAAAGTGAAAAGGCCTAGGGCCCGAAAACAAGCCCGCTTCGTCCAAATCTCGCGGTAGCGGTATTAGATTGAAAGCGTCGCCTCGTATTCCACCTAGCAGAGGGGTTGGCGAGGGGGTCGAGCCAACCCCTCTGAAGGGGATACACGGAACAGTGAAAGTGGTCCGTTGAGCTCAGGTTATGCGATGCGTGTAGGCCCGTATATTGGGGGTTCCCCGTAGTTGGGAAAATTAATCTTTCAGACACATTCCGGACATCTCGCCCAGATACCAAAACGATACGGCGCGCCTAGAAGATGTCTGATGATTTCTTGAGGGGGTACGAGTTTGGCGCGTCGTACCTTGAACCTCGATGATTTCCCAAAAACCTCAAACGAGGCTGATAACGGTGCCCTGCTTCAAGGACGCGTCCGCCGCATCGGCCAGCAACTGAGCCCGCAGCCCATCGATGATACTTGGTGCAAGTTGTCCTGATCCGGACACAGCGGCAGTGAAATGGGCCATCTCAGCTTGATAGGCGCCTTCGTAGCGTTCAAGAAAGAAATGCTGGGCGGGGGCTTTGCGGAAACCCGACGGAGTCGCGACCTCAACCGCATTCTCCAACATGTTTTCAGCCCGCAACATACCCTTCGCGCCATGCACCTCGATGCGCTGATCATAGCCATAGCTGGCGCGGCGCGAGTTGGAGATCTGGCAAATCTTGCCACTGGCCGTCGTCAGGGTTACGGCTGCGGTGTCGACGTCTCCGGCTTTGCCGATCTCGGGATCGACGAGCGATGATCCAACAGCGTAAACGCTGATAGGTTCTTCGCCCAGTAAGAAACGTGCCATATCCAAGTCATGGATCATCATATCGCGGAACAACCCACCCGAGCTTTCGATATAGCTGATCGGTGGCGGCGAGGGGTCGCGGGACAGAATGGTAACAATTTCGACCGTGCCGATCTCACCTTCGGCGATGCGGGATTGAATATTGGCAAAGCTCGGATCAAAGCGGCGGTTGAAGGCCGTCATGAAGGGCACGCCGGTGGCTTCGACAACCTTGATGCAATCGCGGATGCGGTCAGCGGACATGTCCACTGGCTTTTCGCAGAAGATCGCTTTGCCGGCATTCGCCGCTTTATGGATCAGATCGTAATGGGTGTCGGTCGGAGTACCGATGACGACAGCATCGACATCTTTGCTTTCGATCAGTTCGTCCGCCGACAGGATCTGTGCGCCAGTTTTGTCGGCCAGCATCTGAGCCGGTTCTGTGAATGCGTCCGCCACTGCGCTCACCCGTGCGCCATCAATCTGCCCGATCGAGCGCGCATGAACCTGACCGATCCGCCCGCACCCCAATAGCCCGATATTCAGCATGTCATGCCCCTTTGAACGCTTTCAGTACTCGGCACGTCGCCTCGACCACCGGTTCATGTGTATCTTTCAGTATTTGAACGCGGTCGAACCTGTCCGGATCGGCATTCACGGCCGTTCGCAGGGCATTCCCAAAGGCCATTCGTAGCTCGGTCCCGATGTTAAATTTGCAGATTTTCGATCCGCGCGCCAGCGCAGCACGTTGCGCAACCGGCACGCCCGAGCCGCCATGGATCACCAGAGGTATATCGGTCACGGCTTCGATGGCGCGGATTCGGGCCTCGTCCAGACCGCCCTCTTTGTTCTGCTGCAAGTGGACGTTGCCGACCGAGATCGCCATTGCATCCACGCCGGTCTCTCGGGCGAATTGCGCGGCTTCCGCCGGGTCGGTTCCGTCCGAACCTTCACCACCCGAATAGCCGACAAAACCGATTTCCCCCTCGCAAGAGACACCAGCGGCATGGGCCATCTCGGCAATTGCAGCGGTCTCGGCGATATTCTGTTCCAAAGGCTTGCGTGAGCCGTCAAACATGACAGAGGTGAAGCCGCTGTCGATGGCGATGTGGCATTCGTCATAGGTGTAGCCATGGTCCAGATGCGCCACGACGGGCACGCTGGCACCTTCGGCCAGATGGCGGAACATCTTACCCAGAACCGGCAGCGGCGTGTGTTCACGGCAGGACGGTCCGGCTTGCAGAATGATGGGCACGCCTTCGGCTTCGGCAGCGACCACGTAGGCACGCATGTCCTCCCAGCCCAGCGTCACCAACCCGGCCACGGCATAGCCGTCGCGCAGCGCGGGTTGCAGCACGTCCGATAATGTCACAAGGCTCATTTGAACTTGGCCACCATGTCCATAATGCCCGGGATCGTATGCAGCTGGGCTGCATGGGTCGGTTGGAAATACTGCTTCAGCGAGCGCTGACTGAGCCCGCCGAGGATGGTGAAATAGTACATTTCATACCCCGGCAAAACTGCGCAGGGGTGATAGCCCTTGTCCAGCAGGATCGTCGAGCCATCCATGATGTGATAGGCATCACCCGGCTTGTTGTCTTCGCGCTGCAGCATCTGGACGCCAGAACCATAGTTGGGCCGGAAGCGGAAATTATAGGTTTCGTCATGGCGGGTTTCGATCATTTCGCCATCGTCGCTTTTGCGGTCGGTGTCATGTTTGTGGCTGGGAAAGCCGGACCAGCCGCCCTGACCCACGGTATAAAGTTCAGACACCAGCAAGCGGCCGACCTTGTCGTGATGGTTCGCGCCCAGAATGTGTTTGATCTTTCGATGGGTTTTGGTGTCGTCCGATCCATACTGCACCAGATCCAGCTCGGGTACGCGGACATCAAAGGGTTCAAGCACACGGTCGAATTTTGCGCCCGCGATGAAGGTTTCGGTTTCATCCGTCATGCAGGTTATTCGAACCTTGGCGCCGACGGGAACGTATACGCCCTCGGGCTCGCCATCCCAGACGTCGATGGTGCGGTTGCCAAGGTTGGTATAGATCGCGCCGTCCACATCGACATCCACGGTACCGGTAGCGGGCACGATGCAGGTCTCATAGCCCGGTACGGCATATTCGAACACCTCGCCCTTTTTCAGTTTGACGATGTTGAAATAGTTTAGCGGCACCAGATCATGGTCGGCATCGACGATAGGTTTGTTCTGGTTGTCATGGGGCGCAATATGCATCTGCGTCTCCTTTCAGGTATCCGTGGAGCCCGGGTGTTGGGCCAGAAATTCGTCAAGTTCGGGCGTCGTCGGCATGGCCCCGGCGCAGCCGGGTTTCGACACGACGATCGACGCGCAGGCCGAACCGCGCAGCACCGCATCGCGCAGGTCATGCCCCGCAGCGATCGAGGCCAGCAGTCCGGCCAGAAAACTGTCGCCTGCGCCGTTGGGCTTCACGGCGGTAACGGGGTAGATACCGGTGCGGACCTCTTGTCCGTCTGCCAGCGTAATGGCCCCCTCATGGCCCATCTTGTAGATCACCATCTTGCCGTTGGCCGCCAATTCGCGGGCCTTGTCTAAACCTTTTTCGATGCCGCCCGCCATAAAGCCGAACTCTTCATCATTGCCTACGATCAGATCGCTTTCATTCCCTGCGCGGGTCAGAACCTCTGAGGCGACTTCGGGTGATGGCCAACTATAGGGGCGGTAATCGATGTCGAAGATCACCGGCAGACCTGAGGCGCGCGCATTTTCAAATGCGCGGAAGGTGGCCGAGCGTGAGGGTTCCGCAGCAAACACCGTGCCCGCCGTGATCAGGGCTGAGAAGGCGCTGTAGTCGACCTCATCCATATCCGCCTCGGTTACCTGGAAATCAGCGGCGCCGTTGCGGTAGATGACATTCTGAAAGTCTTCAATGCAACTTTCGTAGACAGCCAAGGACGTACGCGCCTCGCCACCCACAGCTCGGACATATCTCGTTTCAACGCCATAGTCCCGCAGCCGGTTCACACAGAACCGCCCCACGGCATCATCCGAGACCGAGGTGACCAGCGCCGCTTGCGATCCCAGCTTCACCAGTCCGGCGCAGATATTGGCGCTTGATCCGCCCAGATCGGCGCGAAACACTTGTGCGTCTTCGCTTTTGGTTCCGACCGGATCCGCAAACATGTCCATTCCGGCCCTGCCGAACACGGCAAAGCGGTTACCTTTTATACCTTCGATCAGAGTCACGTGCGCCCCTCGGTATTGCCTGCCCGCGCGGCATCCAGCACCTCGGGGTAGGGATAATTCAGGCCCAGCAACTGCCGCAGATCGGGACTTGCCTGATCAAGGAAATCCTGCGGTAGCGCAGCGGGCATATCTTCCATCGGTTTAACCCATTTGGGCAGATACTGGATCAGGATCGCGCTGCGGTCGTGATCCGCTTTGTTCGGCATCGCGCAATGCCACGTTACGCCATAGAACAGAGCAACATCGCCAGGCTCACCGGTCATCTGCTCGCATTTGTCATAGAACTTGTCTTCGGGCGTGGGATAACGAAGCTCTTTCTGCGATCCGGGTACATAGCCGGTCGCACCGCTTTCCTTGGTGAACGGGTCCAGCAAAACCGAGACCTGTGCATTCATCGGAAATGATCCATTCAGACCGACGGGATGCGTTTCGGGGCTGTGAAAGTCCCAATAGGGATAGTCGACATGCGGCTCCTGCCCCGGCCCGCCCGGCAGGATGCGATTGGCAGCGATCGAGCCCATGATGAACTCGGTCCCCAGAAACTTGCGGAGGATCTTCATCAGAACCGGATGCGCAGCCATGCGTGAAAACACGTCGCCCTTGGCCAACAGGTTCCAGACCCGCCGCTGCAGGTTCAGTTTGCCATCCTCTTCCGCAGCGCCTTGGAAATGGGTCACTTTCTCGGCCGCCGTTTCGGATTCGGCCATGACGATGGCACGTGCCTCGGCGATCTCTTCAGGGGTGAAAAGGCCCGAGATTGCGACGACTCCGTCACCGTTCAGCAATTCATCCACAATGACGTCTGGGTCAGCCGTTTCTGCCTTGAACCGTTTCATCAGATGCCCTTGCGTTGTTTTTCGCGGGTCGATTCCCATTCGACATGGGCATCACGAACCCTCTCGTCAGCCGAAGTGTGGGGCGTTCCAACCTCCCACCATGCATGGCCTTCAGTGGTCCAGCCTTCATAGGCGTCCACGTCCATTACAATCACATAAGTCTTGTCGCTGGCCTTGGCGCGCTTGAACGCTTCGGCCAGTTCTGCCGGGTTCGCGACCTTTTCGCTGGTGGCCCCCATCGAGGCCGCGTGGGCCGCGAAATCAACGCCAAAGGCTTCGGGGATGGTAGGGCAGTCTTCCAGCAGGTTGTTGAAGCTTTCGTTGCCTGTGTTGTTCTGCAGCTTGTTGATGACTGCAAAACCGCCATTGTCCAGCACCAGAACAATCATCTTCTTACGGCTCAGAACCGAGGAATAGATGTCCGAGTTCAGCATCAGATATGAGCCATCTCCGCAGAAGGTAATCGTGTCCTTATCCGGCTCACGCTCAGATTGGGCAATGCGCGCGCCCCAAGCGCCTGCGATCTCATAGCCCATGCAGGAAAAGCCAAACTCGACATCGACTGTGCCGATATCCAGGGTGCGCCAATTGGCAGTGACCTCGGCGGGCAAACCTCCGGCAGCGGCGATCAGACGGTCGCGCGGGTCGCAAAGCTCGTTCACAACGCCGATGGCTTGCGCGTAAGAACTAGGACGGTTCCCGTACGCGACATTCTCGGCCACATAGGCATCCCATTTACGCCGTTCGTCCTGCGCCAGAGATACCCAATCGGATGGCGCAGAGTAATCAATCGCCTGTGTTAGAGCCTGAATTGACAGTTTAGCATCCCCGACAACCGGCAATGACATATGCTTGCCCGCATCATGTCGCGCGGCGTTAATCGAGATGAACTGGGCGTCCTTGGAAAAGGCTGTCCATGATCCTGTCGTGAAATCCTGCAGCCGGGTTCCAATGGCAACTATCACATCGGCCTGTTCCGCAATCGCGTTGGCGCTGTCTGATCCGGTCACGCCAATCGGGCCGATATTCAGCGGATGAGTCGCAAGCATATTGGCGCGGCCAGCGATGGTTTCGACCACCGGAATCTGGTGACTCTCTGCGAATTCGGTCAGTTCAGCCACGGCTTGCGAATACTGCACACCACCGCCCGCTATGATGATTGGACGCTTCGCTCTGGTCAGCGCAGCGGCCGCATCGGCAATCTCATCTGCATCGGGTGTTTGACGGCGAATGCGATGCACCTTCTTCTCGAAGAACTTGACCGGATAGTCATAGGTCCAGCCCTGAACATCCTGTGGCAACCCGAGGAACGCAGGGCCGCAATCGCCGGGATCCAGCATCGTCGCAATGGCAGCGGGCAGCGATTGGATCACCTGCGCCGGATGGGTGATGCGGTCCCAATACCGACTGACCGGCTTGAACGCGTCATTCAGGCCAAAGGTTGGATCGTTGAAATTCTCCATCTGCTGTAAAACCGGATCCGGCAAGCGGGTGATGAAGGTGTCCCCGCACAGCATCAGCATCGGCAGGCGGTTGGCATGGGCCAGACCGGCGGCTGTCAGCAGATTCGCTGTTCCCGGTCCCGCGCTGGCAGTGCAGAACATGAATCGCTGACGCAGCCATTGCTTGGCATAGCCCGAAGCGGCGAATCCCATGCTTTGTTCGTTCTGCCCACGATACAGCGGCAGCTCATCCCGCACTGTGTTCAGGGCTTCACCCAGGCAGGTCACGTTGCCATGGCCAAAAATCCCGAAACCACCACCACATAAGCGATATTCTTGCCCGTCGATCTCGATGAACTGGTTCGACAGCCAGCGAATGATCGCCTGCGCCGTTGTCAGGTAAACAGTTTCGTGTTGCGCGGACATGTCTGCGGGCTCCTTTAGGAAAATTATGATGCAGTGCCGAATGCAGCTTGCGAGAGTCCTATTCTCACGATACAAGTTTTGCAACCGGTTGCAAATGGTTTTCAAGAAAAAGCGAGGGAGGACGTCGGAATGGCAGAGATCGGCATTGGCATTCTAGGCGGCGGATATATGGGCAAGGCCCATGCGGTCGCCATGTCCTCGGTTGGGGCGGTGTTCAACACGGCCTTGCGACCACGGTTAGAGATGGTGTGCGCCTCGTCACCGGAAAGCGCTGAGCGGTATCGTCAGGCCTATGGATTCGCGCGCTCGACGAATGACTGGCGTGTGTTGGTGAACGACCCGAAGGTCGAGGCCGTTGTGATCGCCACGCCTCCGGAAACACATCGCGAGATCGCTCAGGCAGCGTTTGCGCTGGGCAAACCTGTGCTGTGTGAAAAGCCTTTGGGCGCGTCGCTGGAGGATGGTGCGGCGATGTCAGCAGCGGCCGAGGCCTCGGGCTTGGCCAACATGGTTGGTTTCAACTATATCCGCACCCCGGCCAGCCAATACGCTCGCGCTCTGATAGCCGAAGGAGAGATCGGCGACATCACATGGTTTCGGGGTGAGCATACCGAAGATTTCTACGCGCACCCTCAAGCCCCGGCAACCTGGCGTACAACAGGAATGTCGAACGGAACGATGGGTGATCTTGCGCCTCATATGATCAATGCCGCACTGGCTTTGATCGGCCCGATTTCACGCGTGATGGCCGAGGTCGAAACCGTGCACAATAGCCGCCCGGGTGGCGAAGTTGACAATGACGACCACGCTCAGATGATGGTGCGGTTCGCGAACGGAGCAATGGGATCGATCTATATCAGTCGAATCGCGACTGGGCGCAAGATGGGCTATGCCTATGAGATCAGTGGCACCAAGGGTGCGATCCGCTTTGATCAGGAAGACCAGAACGTTTTGTGGCTCTACCGTATGGAGGGTCCCGAAGCTGAGCGTGGCTTTCGTAAGATCCTGACCGGCCCTGCGCACCCGGACTATGAGCCGTTCTGTCAAGGGCCGGGCCATGGCACGGGCTATCAGGATCAGATCATCATCGAGGCGCGAGATTTCCTGCGCGCGATCGAGACAGGTAAACCGGTCTGGCCGACCTTCCACGACGGGCATGAGGTCAACCGGGTCGTCGCTGCGGCATTGGCATCGTCAGCGGATGAAAGCTGGAAAAATATCGAAGATTTCTGAGCATCGGAGACAAGACAAGATGAGCATCAGAATTGGCAATGCGCCCTGTTCCTGGGGCGTGGAATTTGCGCAGGACCCGCGCAATCCGCATTGGAAAACAGTTCTCAGCGAATGCGCTGTGGCCGGGTATAAGGGTATCGAACTCGGCCCGGTGGGTTTCATGCCCGAAGACCCTGCGGTGCTGGCCGATGCGCTGGCCGAGCATGATCTTGAACTGATCGGCGGCGTTGTGTTCCGCAACTATCACGACCCCGACGCGTGGGAAGACGTGCTGGACGCCACCCACCGCACCGCTCGCGCATTGAAAGCGCATGGGGCGAAGCACATGGTGCTGATCGATGCGATCTCACCCCGCCGCGCGCCAACCGCTGGTCGCGCCGATGAGGCTGAGCAGATGGACAAGGCCGAGTGGACGTCGTTCCGGGATCGGATTTCTGAAAGCGCGCGGATCGGGTCCGAGGAATACGGGCTGACCGTTGGGATGCACGCTCATGCTGCGGGCTTCATGGACTTTGAACCTGAACTTATCCGTTTGCTGGACGAGGTCGATGAAAGCCTTCTTAAAATTTGCTTCGATACGGGGCATCACTCTTATGCCGGGTTCGATCCGGTCGGCTTCATGAAGCGCTACGTTGATCGGATCTCGTACATGCACTTCAAGGATATCTCTCCGACAGTGAAAGCGGATGTAATTGCCAATCGGACGGGCTTCTATGATGCTTGCGGGCAGGGGATTTTCTGCAATCTGGGCGACGGCGACGTGGACTTTCCGACCGTTCGCCAGGTGCTGCTGGACGCTGGTTTCACAGGATGGTGCACGGTCGAGCAGGATTGCGACCCAACGCTCGACCCTGATCCTGTAGGGGACGCGCGGAAGAATCGTGAATACCTTGAATCAATTGGTTTCAGTTAAGGAGGTCCAGACCATGACCAAGCTGAAATGGGGCATGATCGGAGGCGGCGAAGGTAGCCAGATCGGACCGGCGCACCGGTTGGGGGCGCTGGCGGACGGGCATTTCCAATTCACCGCCGGAGCGCTGGATCACAGGCCTGACATTGGTCGCGAATACGCCCAACGATTGGGTATCGCGGCAGACCGAGCCTACGGCGACTGGACCGAGATGCTGGAAGGTGAGCGCGGGCGCGAGGATCGGATTGATCTGGTCACTGTAGCCACTCCAAATGCGACGCATTTCGAGATCACCAAAGCGTACCTTGAGGCCGGGTTCAACGTGCTGTGCGAAAAGCCCATGACCATGACGGTGGAAGAGGGCGAAGAGATTGTCAAAGTCGCCGAGAAATCAGGGAAGATTTGCGCGGTAAACTACTGTTACTCGGCTTATCCGATGGTGCGTCAGGCTCGCGCGATGGTGCGCGCAGGTGAGATCGGCAAAATCCGTCTGGTCGTTACCAATTTCAGTCACGGCCATCACGGAGACGCCACTGATGCTGACAATCCACGCGTGCGCTGGCGCTATGATCCTGCGATGGCGGGTGTTTCCGGGCAGTTCGCTGATTGCGGTATCCACGCGATGCACATGGCCGGATTCATTGCGGATGATGAGGTTGAGACCCTGTCTGCAGATTTTGCTTCAACCATTGGCAGCCGTGAACTTGAAGATGATGCCATGGTCAACTTCCGCACGACAAAAGGCGCTGTTGGCCGGTTGTGGACCTCTTCGGTCGCCATCGGTCGGCAGCACGGGTTCGACATTCAGGTGTTCGGAGAAACCGGCGGTCTTCGATGGGCGTCGGAGCAGCCGAACCAGCTTATCTACACGCCTGTTGGTGGTCGCCTGCAGATCATAGAAAAAGGCGAAGGCGGGCTACATGAAGACGCGCAACGACTCAGCCGGGTGGCGATTGCGCATCCCGAAGGGTTCCCGTTGGCGGTTGCGAATATCTATTGCGATCTCGCAGATGCTATTGCCGGGGAAACCCGCGACGGCTTGCCCAATGCGGCAGACGGCGTGCGGTCGATGGCGGCTGTGCATACAGCGGTCGAGTCGGCGAAACAGGGCAGCGCGTGGATGGATGCCCGGCCACCGATGTTTCGTTAACTCTCAGATACGGGGCGCAATGTGCCCCGTTCCACCACCGAACATGGGAATATCCGCGCCTCCGGATATCGGTCGGGTTCGTTCAGGGTTGCCACCATTAGCTCGATCGAGGAACTCACGATTTGCCGGATCGGCTGATGGATGGTGGTGAGATCAATATTCTCCCACCGTGCCATTTCCATGTCGTTCAGGCCGATGATGCCGATGTCTTCGGGCACCTTTAGGCCACTATCCAGAATTGCGGATAACACCCCGATGGACAACACGTCATCGCCGCAGAAATATGCATCAGCCCGCTCAGATTGCAGCAAGCGTAGCATTTCCTGACGACCTGCATCGAATGAGTAAGCCTCAGCAAACGAGCAGGTCACATCAATGCTAGGATGCCGGTCCATCTCTGACATGAATCCCGCATGGCGATCCTGAGTCGAGGTCGCCGCCTCGGGCCCGCCGAGAAAGGCTACTTTCGTATAACCACGCGCGACCAGCTCGCGGGCCGCCATGCGTCCGCATTCCACATTGTCGATCCCGACCACATGAACCTGCGGTGAAGAGGATGACCGGCCAAAGCTGTGCACCACTGGTACGCCAGCATCCCGAAACGCTTTTGCGAACCCGGGCGGCAAGGTCGACGACGCTACGACAACGCCATCGACCGAATATTGGCGCAGCATTCGTACCGAATTTTCGGGTTCAACCTCGTCGGTCAGATTCACCAGCAACGGGCGCAGGCCTCGGTCCTGCAGCCCCCGGGTAAAGAGGTCGAAAACTTCAAGAAATATCGGGTTGTGGAAGTTGTTCGAGACCAGCCCGATCAGCTTAGTTCGGCCTGTGGTCAGAGATGAAGCCAGTGCATTTGGGCTGTATCCCAGCTCACGCGCGGCCTTCTCGACTTTTCGGCGCATCTTGTCGGAAACCGAGGCCCCATCGGTGAAAGTGCGCGACACCGCCGAGCGTGAAACGCCGGCGCGTTCTGCAACCTCTTTCAATGTGACAGCCATGATCCGTCTGACCTTCCTGCGTTTAGTGGCAGTCCTTTTACCTGTATTCTTTGGCAGATACAGTATGAAACACATCTGACACCGTTTGCAACCGGTTGCAAAATTTTGACAGATATGCTCTAACTCGAGTCGGAGAGGTGCGAAGGACTGCCTCAATCCGCGATAACATGAGTTTTGGGAGGACATCATGACTTCACTGACGAAGAAGTTGGCGCTGGCGGCGGCGGTAGCTGCGACGCCTCTGATCGCAGCCACGGGCGCTGCGGCGGAAGGTGAGAAATACATTCTGGTCAGCCACGCGCCAGACAGCGATAGCTGGTGGAACACGATCAAGAACGGCATCGCGCTGGCAGGCGACCAGATGGGTGTCGAAGTCGAATACCGCAATCCGCCCACAGGCGACCTTGCCGATATGGCGCGGATTATCGATCAGGCGGCTGCTTCGGGTCCGAACGGGATCATTACCACGTTGGCGGATTATGATGTGCTGAGCGGACCGATCAAATCAGCGGTCGATGCGGGCGTTGATGTCATCATCATGAACACTGGTACGCCGGATCAGGCCCGGGAAGTTGGTGCCCTGATGTATGTGGGGCAGCCCGAATATGATGCCGGATTTGCTGCAGGCCAGCGCGCCAAGGGTGACGGCATCGGCTCGTTCCTTTGTGTGAACCACTATATCGTTCAGCCCTCAAGCCAGGAACGTTGTCAGGGCTTTGCAGACGGCTTGGGCATTGAACTGGGGGATCAGATGATCGACGCCGGCCAGGACCCAGCCGAGATCAAGAACCGCGTGCTGGCCTATCTGTCGGCGAACCCGGATACTGATGCGGTTCTGACACTGGGTCCAACCTCGGCTGATCCGACAATTCTGGCGCTGGAAGAAAATGGTATGGCCGGTGACATCTATTTCGGCACCTTCGATCTGGGTGGTGAGATTGTCAAAGGCATCAAGTCTGGCGTGATCCAGTGGGGAATTGATCAGCAGCCCTTCCTGCAGGCTTACCTGCCGGTTGTTGTGATGACCAACTATCACCGCTATGGCGTTTTGCCGGGCAACAATATCAATTCGGGTCCCGGCTTCGTAACTGCTGATGGTCTGACCAAGATCGAAGAATTTGCTGGCGAGTACCGCTGATTCTTACAGCGCGGGCGCCCCGCCAAAGCGGCGCCCGCCAACAACTATCTGACGCAAAATCACTGCTTAACTCGGAGGGGCGTTCTAATGAGCGAGTCTGCTCAAAACACGGCTGTAACCGACGAACGGATTAAAGAAATATCGCCGCTGCGCAAGGCCTTGATCCGGCCTGAACTCGGCGGGATGGTTGGCACCGTTGCCGTCTTCACCTTCTTTCTTTTGTTCGCTTTTGACAGCGGCATGTTCAACGCACAGGGCATGATGAACTGGTCGGTTGTCTCGGCGCAGTTCATGATCATCGCCGTAGGTGCGTGCCTTCTGATGATTGCCGGTGAGTTTGACCTGTCAGTCGGGTCGATGATTGGCTTTTCGGGCATGATGATCGCAATTTTTTCGGTCACGCTGGCTTGGCCGGTCTGGATGGCAATTCTCGTCACGTTTGCAATGGCGGTGGCAATCGGCGCGCTGAACGGTTGGATCGTGATCCGGACTGGTTTGCCCAGCTTTATCGTAACGCTGGCCTTTCTGTTCATTTTGCGCGGCTTTACAATCTTCCTGCCGCAGGTGATCGAGCGCAAAACTATTATCGGCGGTGTGAAAGACGCAGCCGAAGGCGATTGGCTGGCGCCGATCTTTGGTGGTAAAATTTTGCAGGGATTGTTCCAATGGCTCGGGGATGCCGGGATCATCGCCGTATTCGAGCGTGGCACCCGCGCCGGTCAGCCAGTTGTGGATGGTATTCCAATGCTGATCGTCTGGGCGATCGCACTGATCATCTTTGGTCACGTGCTGCTGACCAAAACGCGGTTCGGCAACTGGATCTTCGCCTCGGGCGGGGATGCTGAGGCGGCGCGCAACTCGGGTGTGCCTGTGAACCGGGTCAAGATTCTGATGTTTATGTTCACGGCCTTCTGCGCCACCGTCTTTGCGGTCTGTCAGGTGATGGAGTTCGGATCGGCTGGTGCTGACCGGGGTTTGCTGAAAGAGTTCGAGGCGATCATCGCCGTGGTCATCGGCGGCGCGCTTCTGACTGGAGGATACGGCTCGGTACTGGGCGCGGCGCTGGGCGCGTTGATCTTTGGCGTGGTGCAACAGGGGTTGTTCTTTGCCGGTGTCGAAAGCTCGCTGTTCCGAGTCTTCCTTGGGGTGATCCTGCTGGGGGCTGTGATCCTCAACACCTATATTCGCCGCATCATCACGGGAGAGCGTTGATATGAATCCCGAACATGAACCCATCATCCAGATGAAAAACATCGAAAAGCACTTCGGCAGCGTGATCGCGCTGGCGGGTGTCTCGGTGGACGTGTTTCCCGGTGAATGTCACTGCCTTCTCGGCGACAACGGTGCGGGCAAGTCGACCTTCATCAAAACCATGTCGGGCGTACACCAGCCCACCCACGGAGAGATTCTGTTCGAAGGCCACCCCATGCATTTCGCCGACCCGCGTGATGCCATCGAGGCCGGGATCGCAACCGTACATCAGCATCTGGCCATGATCCCGCTGATGTCGGTCTCGCGCAATTTCTTCATGGGCAATGAGCCGGTAAAGAAGGTCGGACCTCTTCACTTCTTTGATCATGACTATGCCAACAAGGTCACGATGGAAGAGATGAAGAAAATGGGGATCAACTTGCGCGGCCCTGATCAGGCGGTGGGCACGCTGTCAGGTGGTGAACGCCAGACCGTCGCCATCGCGCGGGCGGTGCATTTCGGGGCGAAGGTTCTGATCTTGGATGAACCGACCTCGGCCCTTGGGGTGCGCCAAACAGCCAACGTTCTGGCGACCATCGACAAGGTGCGCAAGCAGGGGATCGCGGTGGTCTTTATTACTCATAACGTCCGCCATGCGTTGGCAGTGGGGGACCGGTTCACGGTACTCAACCGCGGTCAAACGCTGGGTACGGCGCAGCGTGGCCAGATCACCCCTGAAGAGCTGCAGGACCTGATGGCCGGTGGTCAGGAGATGGTCGAGCTTGAAGGCAGTCTGGGCGGAACCGTCTGATACTTTTTTGCCCCGCTGGTTGTGCTGGCGGGGTGACTACTTCTTCTCGAAGTACAATATGACTTCACCCAGCCTTACGCCAAAACGCGAAACATAGGCTCGGTTCAATAACCGGTCATCCGACAACAACCACATCCAGTCATCAAAATTGACACGCATGGTGCCGTCTTTGACGGGCAGGTCGATTTTGTACTTCCAGTTAAACGTATCGCCCCTTTCGACCCCACTGGCTGTGCCCAGCACACCGGGAGCGGTGCCGGTCCAGGTGTCATCGCCGGTCTTGGTCAGGGTCCAGATCCGTTGTTCGGTCGCACCATCGTCATAGACGAAATCTTCGACAAGCGTCAGAGTCTCTCCGTCCCATGTGCCGTCAATATCGACCTGGAAGCGACGCGGGACATTACCTAGTACATCCTGAAACTGACCATAAGCGACAGTCTTACCTTCGAAGAACTCTTCAAGGTTCAGCTGACGATCTGACAGAAACGATTTTGGTATACGCGGTTTGGCCGAGCATGCGGCGAGGATGGCCAACCCCGCGATCGCGATACCTGCAATAAGGGTACGGCGGGCGATCATTGCAAAACCCTCAGCTCAGAGTCTGTATCGTGGCCGTTTGCGCCATGCAGATGGGCGGATTTCACTTCAGGCGCAGGGCGCATCGTGGCGACCAGCTCGGCCACCTTGATCCCGAATTTTCGCATCTCGGACCGGTTCATGATTACACCGTTCTCCGTCAGATACATCCAGTCGGTCACATCCAGTGTATGCCCGCCCGCGTCCTCGGGCAGGATGATGCGATAGGTCAGCTTGACAGTTGAGCCTGAAATCACGCCTTTGCCCTCGCCGACAATATCGTCCGCTGTTGCGGTGAAAGTGTTGCCCGTGCCCAACGTCAGATGCCATTTGCGGCTCATCTGTTTGCCGTTGGAATAGGTGAAATACTCGGAAAGCGTACCGGTGTTGCCATCCCATTCGCCGACCATACGCGCGACAAAGCTGTTCGACATCTTGCCGTTGGGGCCATAGATCAATCCTTCGGACAGGATCTCTCCATTCAGGTTCTTCTTCAGCGAAAACTCAGGCCCGGTTCCGCTGTAGTCGGAGGGTGATTGCGAGCGGAAACTGAGGAACCGGTTTTTCACAGCAAACAGCGCAAAAATCGCAAGCAGACAGATCAGGAGCGTTTTCATTTGGCAGAGACCTCTGTCGGGAGGGTCAGGACCATGCCAAACGCTCCGAGTTTAAAAATGCAGGGCAGCACCGCATAGGCGAGGGTGAGTGTATTCAAAGCCTCGGCAGAATTGGCCTGTCCAGGTGTAAAGCCGCTGCGTTCCAGTAGCGGCAGTGTGAAAAAGGCGGCCAGAGCTAGACCCAGCTTACCTGCGAAAGACCAGATGCCGAACGCAGCAGATGCGTTCAGCCCGGCCCGGGTCAGAACGACCGAGAACATTGCTGGCAGGACAACCATGTCCGCCCCAAGCGCCGCGCCGGATGCGAGGCATATGATGGCGAAACCGACGAGATTCCCAGGGGCTAGAAGAGCGGCCCCGACAAAGCCGAGAATGGCCAGCGGCATGGCGATCATCAGAGTCTGCTTCGGGCCAATTCGGTTGCTGAGCTTGGCCCAGAACGGAACGCTGAGCCCGGCGCTGAGGAAGAACAGGATCAGCAATGGCCCCGCTTTGCCTGGCAGTTGCAGCCGATCTTCAACAAAGAACAGAAACAGGGTCGAGGTGATGGCGACGGGCAGGCTGTTGACCAACGCAAGGGCAAGCAGACGTAAAGCCCCCGCCTGTCCTAAGCCTGCAAAGGACAGCCCTTGACCGGTGATCGGCGTGCGTCGCCACATTGGCAGGGTAACAGCCAGAGTCACAACGCTCAGAAGCCCGAGAAACATTCCAAAGGCCGGATACCCCTGCGCGGCTGCGCCAAGCGCCACGAACACAGCGGGTGCTGCGGCTGCTATGATAACTCCGGTCAGTTGTCCGCCTTCGCGGAAGGCGGCCAGTGTCATCAGTTCCTTCGCGCTAGCCTGTTTCGCCAGCGTGGCGCTGCGGCCGTAAAGCAAGATGGTCCCAAGGCTGTAGGCCGAGAATAACAGGATCAGAATAGACACTAATGCGGCGATACTTACCCCTTCTGGCAAACCAAACAGCAATGGAAATCCAATAGCGAGA
This sequence comes from Ruegeria sp. C10, assembly GCF_056537805.1. Taxonomy (NCBI): domain Bacteria; kingdom Pseudomonadati; phylum Pseudomonadota; class Alphaproteobacteria; order Rhodobacterales; family Roseobacteraceae; genus Ruegeria; species Ruegeria sp. C10. The sequence continues at coordinate 23,533 of NZ_JBQFSC010000001.1, forward strand.
CCCAGCGCAGCGGCGGCGGCAAATAACATCTGCCCACCGGGCCAGCGATCAATGGCCCAGCCAATCAGTGGATCTTGCACCAGGTCGACCAGCCGGATGACCAGCAGAATGGTGCCAATGACCCCCAGCCCGATACCGAGATTCACGGCGGCAAAGCGGGGCAGGTGGATGTAAAGCGGGATACCTGCTGCAGCAAGCATCAGCGCATAGAGGCTGACACGCGGGTACAGCATCACTTCCCCTTCAACTGCTGTGTGAACGAGGCGGATCGTGTATTGTTACCCAGAAAAATTGACATGAAGCTGCGTGTAATACCCGGATTTGTCAGGGTGCAGGTTTTGCTTCCGTTGCGCCAGAAGCTGACGCTGTTGGGGCCTTGCGCGATGGCCAGATAGCTATCGCCTTTGCTGACCGCCTGAAAACAGCCCTGCAATTGGGCTTCCGTCGGCGCAGAATTGCCTTGTCGGGCCATCTCTTCCAGTGTCGACTCGACCAGCGCTTTTTGTTTCAGGTTTTTTCGATAGGTCAATTGTAGGCCGAAATTCTCGTTCCAGCTGAATGCGGCACCGCCGGGCGTGTAAAGCTTGGCGTCATAGAGCGGCAGCCCCAGAAAACGGAATGTCCCGGTGCCGCGCAGCTTAGGGTCTTTGATTGCATCCGACAAAGGCGAAGCCGCCAATCCGCCGGGGACCATCAGCGCCAGTGACAGCAGCGCAGCGCAACAGGTTCTATACGCTGGCCGAAACAGCGAGGTCCGTTTCAGGGATACCATTGTCAGCTCCGATGCTCTGCGGGATGGCGGTGAGGCGCTCGACAACATGCATTGCGCTGGCAATCCCGTCTTCGTGGAAACCATGCCGATTATACGCCCCGGCAAACCAGGTTCGGTTCTGTCCCTGCATCTCGCGGATTTGCCCTTGCGCGCGCAGGGCGGCTTTGTCGAACACCGGATGGGCGAACTCGACCTCGTCATAGATTTTGTCCGCGGGAATGTCTGATGCGGCGTTCAGGGTCACAAACAGTGGGTCACTGTCGGGGATATTCTGAAGCCGATTCATCCAATATGTGACCCCAACATTGCCCTTTTGCGATCGATAGGTCCAACTGGACCAGCAAGCACGCCGCCTGGGCATTTGGCGGGGATCACAGTGCAGGATAGCTTTGTTTGGTTGATATCTAATCGCGCCGAGCGCCGCTTTTTCCGCTTCGGTCGCTGCATCACCCAAGATGGCGAGAGACTGATCGGAATGGGTTGCCAGTATGATTTCGTCAAACAGAGCGGCCTCACCTCCTGCATGGACGGTGACGCCCAGATCATGCCGCTCGATCCGCTGCACGGGTGCGGACAGTCTGATGTCAGCACCGCGCGCACGTAGCGCAGTTTCGATCCGGCGGACATACTCGATGCTGCCGCCTTTCACGGTGTACCACTGGTGCTGATTGGCACGGCCCGAGGCCAGCAGCGCGTGATTGCGGAAGAACTGCACCAGCGAGCGGGCTGGGAACTGATCGACGAACTCGACCGGAGTTGACCAGATCGCGCCGCACATCGGCATCAGATAATTGTGCCGGAACCAGTGGCCGAGACGCAGTTGATCCACAAGCTCACCGATCGTGGTGTCGTCGTCCTGCGCGGCTTCGGGGGCCTCTTTGCCAAACCGCAGGATATCGGCGATCATCTTGTAATAGGCTGGACGCGCGAGGTTGCGTTTCTGCGCGGTCAAAGTGCGCAGATTGTTCAACCCATATTCGATGCGGCCATTGTCGATAGTTGCGCCAAAGCTCATCTCACTTTTGGTAACTGGCACGTTCAGCTCATCAAACAGCCGGGTCAAATAGGGGTATGTGACATAGTTGAAGACGATGAAACCGGTATCTACCGGCTGATCTCCGTTCTTTCCGGCGATCACCGTGCGGGCGTGGCCGCCCAGTCGGGGCTCAGCCTCGAACACGGTTATATCGTTGTCTTCGGAAAGGTAATAAGCTGCGGAGAGACCTGAAATGCCTGCGCCTATGACTGCGATTTTCTTGCGTACGCCCCGGGTTTCGTCGAACATTCCATCCTCGTTATTCGGTATTTACAACAAGATACGCAGGGAATGAGGCTTTGGATCAACCGCGTTAGAAGTTTTTTTCCGACGCTCTATGTAGTGTTATCTGGCCGAATGCTACGAGCGCTGGGCGTGATCCATTGCTGCTGTCAGAACGTATTCGACCTAGTAGTACGAAAAAAGACTTACGCATGAGCAGTTTTGACGGAAAAACCTATTGGATCATTGGCGCCAGCGAAGGGCTGGGCCGTTGCTTGGCCGAAAAGCTGAGCCGCGAAGGCGCGCATCTGATCCTTTCTGCTCGCAATGCCGAGCGATTGGATGAAATCTGTGGCACCTTGCCTAATGCACGTGCAGTACCGATGGATGTGACTGATCTCGACACTGTGCGCCGCGCTGTGGTGGAGGCTGGCTCAATTGACGCGCTTGTCTACAACGCAGGCGCCTATGAGCCGATCAGTACGTCAGATTGGGACACCGATGCCGCCTTGGCGATCAGCGATGTGAACTATTCCGGTGCGCTTCGGGTGTTGGGTGAAACCGTCCCAGGATTTGTGGGCTCAGGCAGTGGTGATATCACGCTGATCGGGTCGCTTGCCGGGTATCATGGGCTTCCCAATGCGATCTCGTACGGGGCCAGCAAGGCTGCGCTGATCTCGCTGGCCGAGACCATGCGGCACGATCTGGCAGGGTCAGGCGTGACGGTGCGCATTGTCAATCCGGGGTTCATCAAGACCCGTCTGACCGACAAGAACAGTTTCAAAATGCCGATGCTGATGACACCCGAAGATGCGGCCGATCGCGTAGTGCGCGCCATGTCCCGTCGCCGGTTTCGAACCGATTTCCCGGCACCGTTCTCATGGGTTGTGCGCCTGATCGATTATTTGCCTGATATTCTGGTGTACCGGGGAAAGTGACCCTATCCGCAGGTAAGCCTCTGAATTGTGCCTGCGCCGTTCACATAAACGTTCAGCCGGTCGATGCGATAATCCTGCGTGGCAATATCATCCGGGCCCAGAACGCGCGACCGTTCAGGCAGTTGGGCTTGTATGGTTGAAACCGGCTCACCAATGGTGTTCGCGAACGGTTCTCCCTTGCAAAATGCAAGTTCAACCGGTGCCTCCTCTAGTTCAAGCGCCGCGTCCTGCGGTGCAGAGGTCTCAGAACATGCGGTCAGAAGAATTAGGATCGGAAATAAACGGTACATTGGCGCAGGGCTTTCTGGTGATGTCGTTTCTGAAATATCAAAGATTTAGCCAACCTGTCATGAAAGCGCAGTTGAAAAAACCCTGTATTTGACGCAGGGTCGGGCAAAACAGACAGGGAGACAAGCACCATGCGTACCCGTGCCGCCGTCGCCGTTCAGGCAGGCAAACCTTTGGAAGTGATGGACGTAAACCTTGAAGGCCCCAAAGCGGGCGAGGTTCTGGTCGAGATCAAGGCGACAGGCATTTGCCATACCGATGAATTCACCCTGTCGGGCGCCGACCCTGAAGGCTTGTTTCCCGCCATTCTGGGCCATGAAGGCGCAGGTGTCGTGCTTGAGGTCGGCCCGGGTGTAACCAGCCTGAAACCCGGCGATCACGTCATCCCGCTTTATACGCCCGAGTGCCGTGAGTGCGAATACTGCCTGCATCCCAAGACCAACCTGTGCCAGGCAATTCGCGAAACCCAAGGCCAGGGCCTCATGCCGGATGGCACCTCGCGTTTTTCTACGTTGGATGGCGATCCGATTCTGCACTACATGGGCTGCTCGACCTTCTCGAACCATACGGTTCTGCCTGAAATCGCGCTCGCCAAAGTGCGTGAGGACGCGCCCTTTGACAAGATCTGCTATATCGGCTGCGGCGTGACCACCGGAATTGGCGCGGTGATCAACACTGCAAAGGTAGAAATTGGCAGCCGTGCCATCGTGTTCGGTTTGGGCGGTATCGGCCTGAACGTGATTCAGGGCCTGCGTCTGGCTGGCGCGGATCAGATCGTGGGCGTTGATTTGAATCCAGCCAAGGTGGAAATGGCGACCAAGTTCGGCATGACGGATTTCGTGAACCCCTCTGAGGTCGAAGGTGATCTGGTGCCGTATCTGGTCAACCTGACCAAGGGCGGCGCGGATTATACCTTTGACGCCACAGGCAATGTCGGCGTAATGCGCGCAGCGCTGGAATCGGCTCACAAAGGCTGGGGTGAATCGATCATCATCGGTGTGGCACCTGCGGGCGCTGAAATCTCGACTCGACCGTTCCAACTGGTTACTGGCCGCTCATGGCGTGGCACCGCGTTTGGCGGAGCGCGTGGACGCACCGACGTCCCGAAAATCGTGGATTGGTACATGGACGGGAAGATTGAGATCGACCCCATGATTACCCACACCATGGGCCTGGATGACATCAACCACGGTTTCGACCTGATGCATAAGGGCGAGAGTATCCGATCAGTGGTCGTCTACTAAGGCTCTATAAGGGCTGAAATGGATTGAACGGCGCGCTGCAATGCGCGCCGTTTCTTATTCTCCGGGCCTCGTCGCTCCAGTATCTGATCGGGGCGACCTGACGCGCAGCACAGGCGTATTAGCAGAGGTAGTGTTTGATCGGCTCTCTCGCCAAACCACGAAAACACCTGATGCGATGATGATACTTGCGCCAACGGCGACCCAGATATCCGGGTGCTCGCCAAAGAAAATCACGCCGAAGATCGTGGCCCAGATGATCTGGCTGTATTGACTGGGCGCAATGACGCCGGCGGGGGCGGCGCGATAAGCAAGGATGATCAGGTGCTGTGCGATTACCGAGAACACCCCGACAAACGCCATCATCGCCAGATGCAGCAATGATGGTGGTTGATAGACAGCCGGTTGGGTGACGCTCATGACGGCGATGGCCAGCAGCATAGGATAAAGGATCAGGACGGCAGAGCGTTCTTCATTCCCGATTTTGCGGACAAGAACCGAAGCAAATGCGCTGCAGAAGGCTGCTGCCAGAGCCGCTAAATGGCCCAGGGTGATCTCGGTCGCGCCAGGGCGCAGGACGATCAGGACGCCGACCAGGCCGACGCCCACGGCCGCCCACCTTTGGGCACGGACCACCTCCCCCAGAATCGGAATCGACAGAACAGTTACGATCAGCGGGAAGGAAAATAGCAGGGAATAGACTTCGGCCAGCGGCAGCACCGAAAAAGCGTAGAAGGCACAAGACATGGCCATGATCATCGTCGCTGATCGCAACAGCACCAACCACGGATGCCGCGGCAGGAAATTCCCAGTGGTCCGATCGGCCAGAATTGTTACTGCCATGGGGACAAAGGAAAACAGCGTCGCAAAGAAGATGATCTGCAAAACCGAATAGGTGCCACCCAGCACCTTGATCAGCACGTCATGCGTCGCGAAGACGGCAAAGCCTAAGAACGCAAAGGCAAGCCCACGAAGGGTGGAGTTCTGAGCGCTCATGACAAAAGCCTCAATCATAGATGGATCGTTTGGGGTGTTTGATGTTTGCTTAGACCCAAATTGGTCTGACGGGTAGCCCTTATTTTATCGCTAACATTCTTTTGCAAGCAGGGTTGCAGATTTTGCAATACGCAGGAAACGGGTCGAGTCCAAAACAAGCGATTGCCATGATCATCTCAAATCAAGGAGAAACATCATGCACGGAATTTCAGCCCTACCAACACAGCAGGTTCAGGCATATCGCGCCGGTGCGCCGGATGGATATGGAAACCCACCAGAGCGTGCGATTTCCAATGGGGCGGGCAACCCATGCCGTCATTGTTTGAAATACATACCGGAAGGCAAAGAGATGCTGGTGTTGGCGCACCGACCCTTCCCGGAAACGCAGCCTTATGCAGAGACTGGACCGATCTTCCTTTGTGCCGACCCCTGCGCACGCTATGAAAGTGAGGATGTGCTGCCCGAGGCGTTGACCGACTCGCCCAACTACCTGATCAAAGGGTATGGTCCGGACGACCGAATTGTCTATGGAACCGGGATCATCACCCCACAGGCGCAGTTGCATGAGGCGGCTAAAAAAATCTTCTCCCGCGCTGATGTCGCTTACATCCACATCCGATCTGCTCTGAACAACTGTTATCACGCACGGATCGATCGTGTCTAAAGCTTGACGCGGTGCATCCCCCGACGTGGTTGGTTCGGGTCGTTGACAGTTGCGTCGTCGACCCGACTGGAGGTCAACGCAAGGAACACATCCTCAAGATCAGCTTCTTCAGTGCGGACGTCCTGGATGCGAATATCGGCCTGACGTACAGATTCCAGCACCTGCTCGGCTGTAGTTAGGTTGCTGTGGTATTGCAGCACAAGGTCGCCGTTCTCACGTTGCGCTGCAATCACGTTATCCGCTACAGGCAGAGTCTGTATGGGGCTATCCGGCACGATCACCATGGTTCGGCTGTCCATGCGGCCCAGCAGATTGGCCGTGCTGTCTTGTGCGATCTTTTCGCCGTGATTGATAATGGCGATCTCGTCACACATCTCTTGCGCTTCTTCCAGATAGTGCGTGGTCAGGATGATGGTCATGCCCTGTTCGTTCAGCTTGCGCACATTGGCCCAAAGCATCTGTCGCAGTTCAATATCCACACCCGCCGTGGGTTCGTCGAGCACCAGAATCTTGGGATGGTGCACCAGCGCTTTGGCCAGCAGCAGACGCCGCCGCATTCCGCCCGAAAGCGTGCGCGCATAGGCCTCGGCCTTGTCGGCAAGGCCAACGAGGTCGAGGATCTCATCGCTTCGCCGATCAGACTTGGGAACACCGTACAGCCCGGCCTGAACTTCTAATGCGCCTCGAGGTGTAAAGAACGGATCAAGGTTCAATTCCTGAGGCATCACGCCGATGGCGGCGCGGGATTGGCGCGGGTTTTGATCCTGATCGAAGCCCCAGATCGAGACGCTGCCAGACGTTTTGACTACCAGCCCCGCCAGAATGTTGATCAGGGTCGATTTACCGGCTCCATTCGGGCCAAGCAGACCGAAAACGGACCCCTGCGGTACCGTCAGGTCGATCCCTTTCAAAGCCTGTTTCTCGGGCTGGCCCTTGCCGCCGCGATAGGTCTTGCGCAGTGATCTGATTGTGATTGCCGCATCGGACATGTGGCCCTTGCCCCCGGTTTGCTCATCGCCCATAAACGCACCTAATACATGCCCGCGAGGCCGACAACCAAAGAAGGATCGCCAGCCGTGACCATCGAAGCGCCGGAAACCAAGATTGTCGAAAATACCCGCGTCGCCTGCGATGGTGGCGAGGGTGCGCTGGGTCATCCGCGCGTCTGGCTGCAGATTCCCGAAGACACTGGTTGGGTCGAGTGCCCCTATTGCGATTGCAAATACGTGCTGCGTGGTGAGGACTCTGGTCAGGACGCGTAAGGGCGATCAGGACGGCAGGCGGTCGTAACTGGCGAGGATGGATAATGCTGTTCACAGCCAAAACGATTGACCTTTCCGACAGCCAGCCAATCGCGAACGGGACTGTGCGCAGTGTCTATGACTTTCCCGGTCATCCTGACTTACTGATCAAAGTTTTTACCCGGTCCCAAGATCGTGTCTCGCACAGGCTTGGCAAGCGACTGGCATGGAAACTGTTCCCCGAGGCGCAGTATCGCAGCACATTGAAAGAGCTGGAATGCGAGCTTCGCGTATCACTTAAACTCGGGACGGAAATTGAGCGTTCACCCCTGTCCAGGATGTTGGGCGTGGTTCAGACGACGCATGGGGCGGGGGTTGTGGTTGAGCGCATTTCTGGCCTTGATGGCGGGCTTGCACCAAAGCTGTATGAAGTCTGCCGTAGTGGATTGGACGCCCCGGTTTTAGATGCGCTGAATGCATTCGTCGGGCAGATGTTTGACCTTCACATCGTCGCGCGCGACGTCAAAAGTTCGAATATTGTCTACGGGACAAGGGGCGCTGGTCCGGCCTGCTTCCTGATCGATGGATATGGTGAGCGGAACCTCATCCCACTGCGCAGCCTGTCCCAACGTCTGAATGATCGCTCGCTGAACAAACAGTTCTCGTTGATCGCGCAAAAAGCAGGCTTGGCTTGGAATGCGGATAAGCGCACCTTTTCGAATAGCTAAGGCCAGACCACGGGCAAATTAGGTCACAACGAATTGGCCAGGTGGCCTCGTCTTTCGTGCAGCCCTTCTGTACAACTTGGCGCAACCCAGCGCAGGAGCCTCATATGACCACCACCCAATTCGGAAAAGGCTGCCATCTGCATCTGATTGATGGATCAGCCTTTATCTTCCGCGCCTATCACGCTTTGCCGCCGTTGACGCGTAAATCAGATGGGCTACCGATTGGGGCCGTGTCGGGCTTTTGCAACATGCTGCAGAAATATGTCGAAGGAAACGCCGGGCCGGATGCGCCGACCCATGTTGCGGTGATCTTCGACAAGGGCTCGCATACGTTCCGTAATGATCTGTATGATCTCTACAAGGCCAACCGTGAAGCGATGCCCGAGGATTTGCGCCCGCAAATGCCGCTGACTCGCGAAGCCACCAAGGCGTTCAACATCGCCTGCAAAGAACTTGAAGGCTATGAAGCCGACGACATCATCGCGACCCTCGCCGTTCAGGCGCGTGAGGCCGGTGGGCGGGTGACCATCGTCAGTTCTGACAAAGACCTGATGCAGCTTGTGGGCGGCGGTGTCGAGATGCTGGATGCGATGAAGAACAAGCGGATCGATCGCGATGGGGTGGTTGAGAAGTTCGGCGTCGGGCCCGAGCGGGTTGTCGATGTGCAGGCTTTGGCCGGGGATTCGGTGGATAACGTACCGGGCGCTCCGGGCATTGGTGTGAAGACGGCAGCGCTGTTGATCAATGAATATGGCGATCTGGAAACCCTGCTGGATCGCGCTGAAGAGATCAAACAGCCCAAGCGCCGCCAGACTCTGATCGAAAAGCGCGACCAGATCGAGCTTTCGAAGAAACTTGTGCAATTGGATGAAAACACACCGTTGGATTTCACTCTGGATGACCTTGAGGTGAAGGATCCCGATGCTGAGACTTTGATGAAGTTTCTAGCAGAGATGGAATTTCGGACGCTCACCAAACGCATTGCTGACAAGCTGGGCGTTGAGTCCCCCGTCATCCCCGAGATATCCACGCCTGAGGCGGAGTCACAGGCCGAAGACGTCCCATTTGATGCATCGAAATATGAATGCGTGCGCGATGCTGCGGCATTGCAGAAATGGATCGATCAGGCATACGAGCGCGGCTGGGTTGCGGTGGATACCGAGACCACTGGCCTGAATGAGATGATCGCCGATTTGGTCGGGATTTCGCTATGTGTCGAGGCGGGTGAGGCTTGTTACATCCCGTTGACTCACCGTGAAAGCGCGACCGATGATCTGTTCGGATCGGATGCGCTGGCCGATGGACAGATGCCGCTGGATGAGGCTCTAAACTTGCTGAAACCGATGTTTGAGGATCCGTCGATCCTGAAGATCGGACAGAACATGAAATACGATGCCAAGATCTTTAAGCGATATGGCGTCGACGTTGCCCCCATCGACGACACGATGCTGATGTCCTACGCCATGCATGGCGGTGAGCATGGGCATGGCATGGATACGCTATCTGAACGCTATCTGAGCCATACGCCGATTCCCATCAAACCTCTGCTTGGCTCGGGCAAGTCTGCAATCACTTTCGACAAGGTGCCGATTGACGAGGCCACGGCCTACGCTGCCGAGGATGCGGACATCACCCTTCGCCTGTGGAAATTGTTCAAGCCGCAGTTGCATCAGGTGCAGGTGACGACGGTGTATGAAACACTTGAACGTCCATTGGTGCCGGTTCTCAAAGAAATGGAGATGCATGGCATCAAGGTCGATCGCGATGTTCTCAGCCGAATGTCAAATGCATTTGCGCAGAAGATGGCCGGATTAGAGGCTGAAATCCACGAATTGGCGGGTGAGAACTTTAACGTCGGTTCGCCGGCGCAACTGGGTGAAATCCTGTTCGACAAAATGGGGCTTGAGGGCGGCAAGAAGGGCAAGACCGGGAAGTACTCGACCGGGGCGGACATTCTTGAGGACCTTGCGACCGAACATGAACTGCCGCGCCGGGTGCTGGACTGGCGGCAACTCTCCAAGCTGAAATCGACCTATACGGACGCGCTGCAGACCCATATCAATCCTGATACGGGCCGGGTGCATACGTCATATTCGATTACGGGGGCGAATACGGGCCGTTTGGCCTCGACCGATCCGAACCTGCAAAACATTCCGGTGCGGACTGAGGAAGGTCGGCGCATACGTGAGGCGTTCATTGCCGAACCGGGCAATGTGCTGGTCAGCCTTGATTACAGCCAGATTGAGCTACGGATACTGGCCCATATCGCCGATATTCCGACCCTGAAACAGGCGTTTGCGGATGGATTGGACATTCACGCAATGACAGCGTCCGAGATGTTTGATGTTCCGTTGGACGAGATGACGCCGGATATCCGTCGTCAGGCCAAGGCGATCAACTTTGGTGTGATCTACGGCATTTCGGGCTTTGGGTTGGCGCGCAATCTGCGCATTCCCCGGGCGGATGCGCAGGGTTTCATCGATCGCTATTTCGAACGTTTCCCGGGCATCCGGCGCTATATGGACGACACGATCGCGTTTGCCAAAGAGAATGGCTATGTCCAGACCCTGTTCGGCCGGAAAATCCATACACCCGAGATCAATGCCAAGGGGCCGCATGCGGGGTTCTCGCGTCGTGCTGCGATCAATGCTCCGATCCAAGGGACGGCAGCAGATGTGATCCGGCGCGCGATGGTGAGGATGCCGGATGCGATCAACGGCTTGCCCGCCAAGATGCTGTTGCAGGTGCATGACGAGCTGCTGTTCGAAGTGGCTGAAGAGGCTGTGGATCAAACCATTTCGGTCGCGCGCGCGGTGATGGAAGGGGCGGCTGATCCGGCAGTGAAGCTGGATATCAAGCTGGTCGCGGATGCCGGACAAGGCGCGAACTGGGCCGAGGCCCATTAGGGGCGGCGCTGCTCATCAAGCCCTGCGGGCCCTCTTTGCAGCGGGTCAGGCTTCTGGCCTGACCAGGCGGGCGATCAGGCGTTTTACGAAAGGGCCCAGCGTCAGGATGACGGTAAAGGCGATAGGCCAGCAAAAGGCCCAAGAGGCCATCCAGTCTCCGAGTGTTGAAGGGCTGAAGCCGATAGCTTTGAGCGTGGCTATGCCGGTGACGACGCAGGACATCAGGCCGGACATGATCAAGGCGAACAGGGCATTGGCATAGCGGGCAGATATCATGCGAGGCATCCTTGGCGTGTCGATGCCCTCAATTGCGCCATTTCAGTCTGAAAATCCAGCGTTCATGCAGGGTTTAATACTGTATCCAAGCCAGTGAGTCCTCAGTCCGCCGGGTTGAGGGGTTGTATTCGGCGCTGACCCAGCCGCTGTAATCCGACTGGTCCATCGCAGCAAACAACGCGGCAAAGTCCATTGTACCCAGCCCGGGTTCCGAGCGATCCGGCGCAGCCCCGATCTGTGCATGGACAATACGGGGCTGAAAACGGAGCCAAATCGCCAGCGCGTCGCCGTGGATCATCTGCGCATGAAAACTGTCATATTGTAGGCCGACATTTGCGCGGTCGACGCGGTCCAGCACTTCGGCGGCCAGATCATAATTGTTCAGGAAGTAACCGGGTTGCGATACGGGGTTGAGCGGTTCGATTGTAAACCGCTGTGCCGGCGCGAGGTCGGCGGCCCATTGCAAGTTCTCGACAAAACAACGCAGGGCCTCGGGGCCGGAAGCGTATCCGGCCATAACGTGAATCATCTCTGGCCGCAGCACATCCGCGTAGCGCAGAACGCGCCGGATATCGGACTTAAACCTGTCAGAGCTGCCGGGCATGGCGGCGTAACCCGGTTCACCGCCGGTATAATTCGGGGGCGGGGCGTTGATCAGCACCAGATCAAGCCCGCTGGACAGCAGCGCGCGGCGGGTCTCTTTGGCCGCGAGGTCGTAGGGGAAGAGAATTTCAACAGCCGTAAACCCGGCCTGCGCGGCGGCTTGAAACCGGTCGAGATAGGGCAGTTCTGCAAACAGCAGTGAAAGATTGGCGGCAAATCTGGGCATCGGGCATCCGGTGTCGAACTTTGCAGAGCCTAGCGATCACGACGGCCACGTGAAAGAGACTGAAAACGACAGATTGTCGAAAATCGGCCAGATAAAGGCTTTCGAATCAGGGACCATCAGGCTCGAGCGGTATCCCGTTGCGAGGGCCGCGCCAACAATAAGGTCTGATCACGATGGCCATGAGCCCTGAACCCGCGCGCGGGACCGCTATAGCTGTATCTGACGGTCGACAGACCGCGTTCACCGGAAATACGCTGGCGGTGGCTTCGATGCTGACGTGGGCGGCGGGTTTCCCGGCGGCTGAGATCCTATTGCAAAGCTGGCCACCTATCGCCCTGTTCGCAGCACGGATGTCTCTTGCGGTGTTGGTCATGGTACCAATCTGGCTGATTCTGGACGGACCGGCTCAGGTATTGCGCGCCCGTTGGGGCCATGCCCTCCTGGTTGGAGGTTTGGGGCTAGGGTCGGGGATGTTCCTGATCCTTGTGGCGCAGAAGCTGACCGACCCAGTTACCGTTGCCATTATCGCCTCGTGTGCGCCTTTGATCGCTACGATCATGGAGCTTGTGGCGGGAACGCGGCGATTGCGCTGGAGCTTTGCGCTGGGATTGGTGATTTCAATCATTGGCGGCCTGATTGCCACCAGCGCGGTGGCACCGGCACAATTAGGACTGGGCGCGATGTGCGCAGTGGTGTCTACCGCGCTGTTCTGTTGGGCCAGCATGGCCACTGCGCGCGACTTCCCCGAGCTTAGCCAGTTGGGCCGTAGCACCATTACCTTGGTCGGAGGATTGTCGACCGCAGCCATTCTAGTACCGTTAGCCGGATTGCTTGGGCTAGAGGTCATGCCTACACGCCCCGTAGATGTGGCGCAGATGGGTATGTTGGTGTTCTACGCACTGTTCTCACTGGGCCTGAGCCAGTTTTTCTTCATAGCATCAGTGGGAAAATTAGGGGTCGCCCTGGCGTCATTCCACATCAATATCGCGCCATTTTATGTGATGGTGATCATGATGGCGCTGGGCGAGGACTGGAACTGGACCCGCGCGCTGGGCGCGTCGCTGGTGGCGCTTGCGGTCGTGCTGGCGCAGGACCGCAAGCCGCGACCGGTTCAATCCTCTAGCACATAAGATGCGATCAGTGGGAAAAACTGGCCGTCCGACCAGACGCCAAACCAACCCTCGTGATGTCTGGCGATCTCGACCAACCGGTAAAAGCTCTTGCGATCAATGCGCGCCTCAAGATTCGCGCGCATCAATATGTAGGGTGAGGGCTCATCAGTTTCCGTATTTAGGACAATGCGGATCGGGTGATCGGGCCCGGCGATGGCTGTATCGCCCACTTGCGTCGTAAAAGTCAGACGTTGGGCTTCGCCTTGTCCCTCATGCTCAAAATCAACGGCAACAAACGGCGCATCCTCGACGGTGATTCCCACCTTTTCAGCGGGAGTGACGAGAAAGTACCTACCCTCTTCTTTCTTAAGAATTGAGGAAAATAGCTTAACAAGCTCGACCCTGTTGATCGGTGACCCTAGATAACTCCAAGTGCCATCTTTGGCGATCCGAATGTCCAGATCGCCACAAAACGGAGGATTCCATAGGTGAACGGGCGGCAAACCCCGCGTTTTGGCCGCTTTGACCGAAGCCGCCAGACCGTCTGGTGAAGGGGTCACGGGTTTTTGTCCGCTCATTGCTTTTGCCATTTCCTCTCAGCGCGATACACTTCAATCATAACAGTCCACGGAAGGGAACCTCATGTCCGAACCTGCCGACCTCGTGTCCGAGATCGAAGCGCTGGAAAACAAGCTGCAAGAGGCCAAATCCTCGATCACCCGCCGCTTTATCGGGCAGGAGAAGGTCGTGGACCTGACTCTGACCGCGCTTTTGTGCGGCGGTCACGCGCTGCTGATCGGTCTGCCGGGGCTGGGCAAGACGCGGTTGGTCGAGACGCTTTCGACCGTGATGGGCCTGCATGGCAACCGCATCCAGTTCACGCCGGACCTGATGCCTGCTGATATTCTGGGCTCGGAAGTGCTGGATACTGCCGAAGATGGCAGCCGCCATTTCCGCTTCATCTCCGGCCCGATTTTCTGTGAGTTGCTGATGGCGGACGAGATCAACCGTGCCAGTCCCCGGACCCAATCGGCGCTGTTGCAGGCGATGCAAGAGCGTACGGTGACAGTCGCGGGCGAAGACCGCGAATTGGGCGTACCGTTCCATGTGCTGGCAACGCAGAACCCGATTGAGCAGGAAGGGACCTATCCATTGCCCGAAGCTCAACTGGACCGGTTTCTAGTGCAGGTCGACGTGGAATATCCGGATCGCCAGACCGAGCGTGATATTCTGCTGGCTACCACGGGTGTTGAGGAAGCCGAGGCGCATCAGATTTTCACCAAAGAAGAATTGCTGGCCGCACAGGTTCTGTTGCGCCGGATGCCTGTAGGAGAGTCGGTTGTCGAACTGATCCTCGATCTGGTCCGCGCCTTCCGCCCGGATGAGGCAGGTGTGTCAGAGCGGGTGAAGGAAACTGTTGCCTGGGGTCCCGGACCGCGCGCTGCGCAGGCTCTGATGATGACCGTGCGCGCAAATGCGATGCTGGAAGGCCGTTTGGCCCCCAATGCCGAGGATGTTCTGACCATGGCGCGTCCGGTTCTCAGCCACCGTATGTCGTTGAACTTCGCGGCGCGGGCACGTGGTGACAGCCTCTCTGACCTGATTGAGTCCACCGCTACTGGGCTGGTCCGAACTGAGGCCGCGGCGTGAGCGCCGCCCAGACCCTACGCGAACGCTCCGAGGCCGAAGCGTCCCGGTTGCCGCCGTTATTGGCGCGGGCCGAGCATCTGGCCGGAACCGTTTTATTGGGCGATCACGGGCGGAGACGCTCGGGTCTGGGGGATGATTTCTGGCAGTACCGCCCTGCGCAGATTGGCGACAGTCGCCGGTTGATCGACCATCGCCGTTCGGCCCGTGGTGATCAGCAGTTTGTACGTGAGCGCGAATGGCAGATTGCACAGTCGATCATGCTTTGGGTCGATCAGGGCGCGTCGATGCGGTTTGCTTCGGACAAGAACTTGCCGACCAAGGCCGATCGTGCGCGCCTGCTGGGGCTGTCGACCGCTATCTTGCTTGTGCGTGGCGGCGAGCGCGTTGGTCTGACTGGCACGACGCTGCCCCCGCGCAGGGGGAATGCTCAGATCATTCGGCTGGCCCAAGCCTGGTCTGAAGATGCGCAAACCGATTACGCGCCACCCGAACACCGCGCCATGATCCCGCATGCGCGTGCGGTGTTTATCTCGGATTTTCTTGGGCCGCTGGACGAGGTCGAGCTGGCCCTTACCAAAGCCGCTGACCGGGGCGTGCGCGGCGTGTTGCTGCAGGTTCTGGACCCCAGCGAGGAGTCCTTTCCCTATTCGGGACGTACCATTTTTGAAAGTGTTGGTGGCACCGCTCGACATGAAACCTTGAAGGCCGCAGACCTGCGTGATCGTTATCTGGATCGCCTTGCGCAGCGTAAGGACGCGCTGACGCAGCTTTGTCGTGCGACCGGATGGCAGATGGGGCTCCATCACACCGGTGACAGTGCTCAATCGGCTCTGTTGTGGCTTTATCGCGCCTTAGATGGGGGTGCGCAATGACGGTTCTTGCAGGCATCGGCTTTACCGCGCCATGGGTGCTGCTGGGCCTTTTGACCCTGCCGATCCTGTGGCTGATCCTGCGCGCTGTTCCGCCTGCGCCGATCCGCCGACTGTTCCCTGCGGTTACCTTGTTGCTGGGCCTTAAGGATGATGAAAGCGTTTCGGACCGTACACCATGGTGGTTGCTGCTACTGCGGATGCTGGCAGCCGCAGCGATCATCATCGGGCTGGCAGGGCCGGTGTTGAACCCCTCACGCGATGAGACCGGATCTGGGCCGCTTCTGCTGGTGCTGGATGCAAGCTGGGGGGGCGCGACACGTTGGTCCTCGACACTTGATCAGATTGATGCGCAATTGACGGAAGCCGGGCGGGCGGGTCGTCCTGTGTCGATCTTGCGTCTGACTGAGCCTGAGGCACCTGTGTTTCAGGCCGCCGAGGCGTGGCGTGGGCGTCTGCCGGGCCTTACACCGATGCCGTGGCAACCAACCCAAGCGCAGATTGACCAAACTCTGATCGCGTTGGGACAGGTCGAAGGTGGCTTCGACACCCATTGGTTCAGCGACCGTCTGTCCTATGTCGGCCATGATCGTTTGACTTCTGCCCTACAGGCGCGTGGGGACGTGATTGTCTACCAATCCTCTGCACCCGTTACCGCGATCTTGCCCGCCACCTATCAGGACGGCGCAATCCGATTAAGCGTACAGCGCGCTAATCCAGGACCAGAGGAAAGAGTCACCGTTCTGGCGCAAGGGCGCGACCCGGCAGGAGCAATGCGGGTGCTGCAATCGACCAATCTTGAGTTCGAAAACGGCTCTACGCAGGCGGAAATTGATCTTGCGCTTCCATCGGAACTGCGCGCACGCATTACACGGTTCGAGATTCAAGGCCAGCGCTCTGCCGGTGCCATTACACTGACAGATGACAGCCTGCGTCGGCGCGAAGTGGCATTGATCGCAGGCACCCTGAACCGCGAAGGGTTAGAGTTACTGTCGCCGCTTCACTACCTGACACAGGTGCTGATTCCGACCGCTGATTTTGTCGAAGGCGGCCTGGCCGAGGTTCTCCCCGCTAACCCGGATGTGATCGTATTGGCGGATGTGGCCAAGCTGTCCGAGTCGGAACAGGCTGAAGTCGTCGAATGGGTTGAACAGGGCGGCCTGCTGCTGCGCTTTGCCGGCCCACGCATGGCCGCCAGCGATCTGGGGCGCGATACTGAGGATGCACTGTTGCCGGTTCGACTTCGTAGCGGTGGCCGCTCGGTCGGCGGCGCCATGAGCTGGGGTGAAGCGAAGGGGCTTGCTCCGTTCACTGAAAACTCGCCGTTCTATGGGTTGGAGATTCCTGCGGACGTCTCTGTGACCACTCAGGTCATGGCACAACCAGACCCTAATTTAGCGGATCGGGTCATTGCGTCACTGTCGGATGGCACACCATTGGTGACCCGAAAACCGCTGGGGCTGGGGCAGGTGGTTCTGTTCCATGTCACGGCTGATGCGGAATGGTCCAGCCTGCCGCTGTCCGGGCTGTTTGTCGAAATGCTCGACCGGCTTGCCGTTGCCTCTGCTGCCAAATCGCGTCAAGAGGCTCAGATGCAGGGCACCGTATGGGAGCCGATTCAAATAATGGATGGCTTCGGTGTTTTGACTGACGCAGGAACGCTGCCCGGTGTCGATGGAGTCGAACTGGTTTCTGGGCAAATCGGGCCGGACCTGCGCCCGGGGCTTTATGAAAACGGCAAGCAGAAACTGGCGCGGAATGTTCTTGCCGAGGATGCTGTACTATCCCCGGTGATCTGGCCGTCTGACGTCCCAATCCGGGGTCAGGAGATCAGCAATGAGACTCCGTTGGAAGGGCTGTTGCTTGGCCTTGCACTGTTGTTGCTGACAATCGATGTGATTGCGTCTTTGGCGTTGTCGGGGCGCTTGGCCAAGGCAACCCCTGTTGCATTTGCGCTTGCTGCCCTGTTCCTTGCCCCCGAGGCGCGGGCGCAGACCCCTGAAGACACCGATTTTGCATTGAACGCGACGCATGAGCTTGTGCTGGCCCATGTACTTACCGGGAATGCTCAGGTCGACGATATCGCGCTGGCCGGGCTGCGTGGGTTGGTGCAGACGCTGCATTTTCGCACTTCGGTCGAACCCGCCGACCCGATTGGCATCGACCTTGAACGTGATGAGCTTGCATTCTTTCCGCTGCTCTATTGGCCTGTTACTCCGGACCAGCCACAGCCCTCGGTTGAAGCCTATGCAAAGCTGAACGCCTATCTGCGTTCGGGCGGGATGATTTTATTTGATACGCGCGACGCCGATATCGCCGGTTTCGGGGCGTCCAGCCCCAATGGGCGCAAGCTGCAACAACTGGCCGCCCCGTTGAATATCCCCTCATTAGAGCCTGTCCCGCGTGATCATGTCCTGACCCGCGCCTTTTATCTGCTGCAGGATTTCCCCGGACGATATTCTGGCACCGAGGTCTGGGTCGAGGCCGCGCCACCCGATGCCGAGCAGATCGAAGGAATGCCCTTCCGAAACCTCAACGATAACGTGACCCCGGTGGTGATCGGCGGTAATGACTGGGCCGGGGCCTGGGCGGTGGATCGCAACGGTCAGTCCCTGTTGCCCGTGGGTCGCGGTTATGCCGGAGAACGACAGCGCGAGTTGGCCAATCGGTTTGGGGTTAATCTGGTAATGCATGTGCTGACCGGGAATTACAAATCCGATCAGGTTCACGTGCCCGCGCTTTTAGACAGGTTGGGACAATGACCGGAACCGTCATCTTTGACCCGCTAATCCCGTGGCCGTTTCTGGCAGCCGTGGCATTGATTGCCATGTCAGGTGTGGTTCTGGCGATTTGGCGCGGTCTGTCGGGCTGGGCCCTGCGCGGCTTGGCGGCCTTGGTCATCCTCGGGGCGCTTAGCGGTCCTGTTTATCAGGTCGAAGATCGCGCGCCGCTTACCGACATCGTGTTGATGATCGAAGATGAAAGCGCCAGTCAAACCCTATCGGATCGTGCCGAACAGACTGCTCAGGCTGCCAACGACCTCGCGACCGAGATCGAAGCCCGAGATAATACCGAGCTGCGCCGCATCCAGGTTGGTGACGGCGATGGTGACGAGGGCACGCAGGTCATGGCTGCGCTGAACGCGGCACTGGCCGAAGAACCCCGTGCACGGATTGCGGGCATTGTCGTGGTGTCAGACGGCATCGTTCATGATGCAGACCTGGCACCCGACCTACCTGCTCCAATGCATCTGTTGCAGACCGGGCGCGAAGGCGATTGGGATCGGCGCCTGATCGTGCGTAACGCCCCAGCCTTCGCCATTATCGGTGAGCCCGTGACCCTGACCCTGCGCGTCGAAGATACTGGCGCTGCGCCTGCTGGAGTTACTAACGCTCCGCTTGAGATATCCGTCGATGGAGGTGAACCCGAGCAGTTCACCATTCCAATCGGTCTGGACGTCGAGCTCCCGATCACGCTGCCGCATGGTGGTCGGAACGTCATCCAGTTCACGGTCCTGCAGGCCGAGGGCGAGCTGACTGATCGCAATAACACCGCCTTGATTCAGATGAACGGCGTACGCGATCGTCTGCGCGTCCTGCTCGTATCGGGTGAGCCACATCCGGGCGGGCGCACTTGGCGCAACCTGCTGAAATCTGACAGTTCCGTTGATCTGGTCCATTTCACCATCCTGCGGCCACCGGAAAAGCAGGACGGCGTGCCAGTGGATGAGCTCTCGCTGATCGCATTCCCGACGCGTGAGCTGTTTCTGGAAAAAATCAATGATTTCGACCTGATCATCTTCGACCGCTATAAACGGCGCGGCATCCTGCCCGCGATCTATCTGGACAATGTGGGTGATTATATCGTCAACGGCGGCGCAGTTCTGGTTGCTGCGGGCCCCGATTTCGCCACAGCCGACAGTCTGTTCCGTTCACCACTGGGGCCGGTTCTTCCGGCAAAACCCAGCGCGCGCGTCTATGAGGAGCGTTATGTGCCAATGGTCTCAGAACTGGGCCAGCGGCACCCGGTGACCACCAATCTGGGCGATGCTGAGACATGGGGCGCATGGTTGCGCCAGATCGATGTCAGCCAATTATCCGGTGACATGCTGATGACCGGAGTCGATGACCGCCCGCTGCTGGTGCTGGATCGTGTGGGTGAGGGCCGTGTGGCCCTGATGGCCTCAGATCACGCCTGGTTGTGGAGTCGCGGCTTTGAGGGCGGTGGCCCGCAATTGGAACTTCTGCGCAGGCTGGCGCACTGGATGATGAAAGAACCCGAGCTTGAGGAAGAGGCACTGTGGGCCGAGGCAAACGGCCAGTCCATGCGTATCATCCGTCAAACGCTGGAGGATGATGTTGGCCCCGTCACCGTCACCCGCCCCAACGGCGAAACTTTGGAGATCACACTGAACGAAGTCTCTCCCGGTCGGTTTGAGGCACAATATTTCGGCCCTGAGATTGGCCTTTATCGTCTGGAAGAGGGCGAACATTCTGCGGTGATTGGTCTTGGCCCCGCCGCACCCAAAGAGTTTGAGCGCACAATCGCGACCGATGAGATCCTTAACCCGGTTCTCGCCAGCCTGCGCGGGGGTACGATCCGGGTAGAAGAGGGCCTGCCCTCAATTCGAAATGTTCGCACTGGTCGACCCGCAGCGGGTCGCGGCTGGATCGGTCTGACTCCGCGCGACGCCTATGAAACCCGCGACGTCACCCAGGCTGGTTTGCTTCCGCCCTGGCTGGTGCTGTTGTTGGCCGGTGGGTTCTTGTTGGGCGGGTGGTTGCGCGAAGGGCGTCGCTAGACCGCTTAAGCACTTTTTCATGCTCTCCCGCGATGCTCGGCGCAAAGTATCGCGGGAACACGATTCATGAGCCTTGCAGAAAAACTGGCACAAGAGCGGCGCGCACGTTTGACCGCCGAACGGCTTTTGCACCTGAAACAGGCCGAGCTGTCGGCCGCCAATCGCAAACTAGGCCGCCACGCCATCGCGCTTACGCGCCAGATCGATGAGACCCAGGCCGAGGTTGCGACGGTTCGCGATGAAAACGAAAAGGTCAAATCCGATCTGACCGTGGCCAATGCCAAGATCGAAGAGGCTGAACGCCGCCTGTGGCATTCGATCCAGACCATCCCTGACGGGTTTGCCTTTTTCGACGGCAACAACACACTGATCGGTGCCAACGCCGCTTACCTAAGCGTTTTCGATGGGCTGGAAGAGGTCGCGCCGGGGATCAGCTACACGCGTATTCTCGAAATTCTGACCCATGAAGGGATCGTGGACATCGGCGCGGAGAATATCGCGGACTGGCAGGCGCGTATGCTTGCACGCTGGGCGCAACCGCACCCCGAACCCGAGGTGATCCAGTTGTGGAACGGCCAGTATATCCGGCTGATTGATCAGCGGGGCCACGGCGGTGACGTGCTGAGCCTGGCGTTGAACATCACAGCCTCGGTCCGGCATGAGGCCGAGCTAAACGCTGCACGTGAACGGGCCGAGGCCGCAAACCGCGCCAAATCCGCCTTTCTGGCCAATATGAGCCATGAGATTCGCACGCCGATGAACGGGATCGTCGGTATGACCGAACTGCTGACCGAAACCCCGATGAACGAAGAACAAAGGCTCTATGTAAGCACAATTCGCAATTCGGGCGAGGCTTTGCTGGTCATCATCAACGATGTCCTCGACTATTCCAAGATCGAGGCCGACAAGTTGACGCTGCACCCCGAACAGTTCGATTTGGAGCGCTGTATCCTTGAGGTCGCGATGCTGTTGCAACCCAGCGTACGCGACAAGGGCCTGACCTTGCTGGTGGACTATGACCTGTTCCTGCCGACGCTTTTTGTGGGGGATCCGGGGCGGATTCGGCAGATTCTGACCAACCTTGTCGGCAATGCAGTGAAGTTTACCGCGCAGGGCCATGTCCTTATTCGGGTGACCGGCGTTCCCGACGCGACAACTGAAACCTGCGACATCCACGTGGCCATCGAGGATACGGGTATCGGAATCAAAGCCGACAAGGTCCCGCACATCTTTGGTGAATTCAATCAGGTTGAGGATGCTCAGAACCGCCAATTCGAAGGCACGGGTTTGGGGCTGGCAATCACCAAGCGGCTGATCTCGATGATGGGCGGTGCCGTCTGGGTCGAAAGCGACGCGGGCAAAGGATCTTGCTTTGGTTTCCGTATCACACTGCCCACGGCCGAAGGTCCGCAGCCCGTTCCGCCCGATCTGGCGGGGCAGTTGGGGCAGGTTCTGGTGGTCGAGGATATGGCCGTCAACCGCGCCATTCTGACCAAACAACTGAGCCGCCTTGGGTCTCAGGCGCTCACGTGTTCAACAGGGGCTGAAGCGCTTTCTGCAATGGACAAAACTATTGATCTGGTGCTGTGCGATCACGATCTGCCGGACATGGACGGTCTGGAACTCGCCACAACACTGCGCGACAAAGGATGGGGTGATCTGCCAATTGTGGTGATGTCGGCCAATCCGGGTGTGATTCATGCCGACCCGGCCCATCGCCTGATTGACGGCGTGTTGCAAAAGCCCATCCCGCGCGCCGAGCTGTATTCACGGCTGATGGCGCTGGGCGCTCCCGTATTCAAGTCGGATCGCAGTGACGACTGCGTCGCTGATCCCGAGACTCATGCGCAAGTTCCGCAGAATCAGAGGCTGATGCGGGTTCTGGCAGCCGAGGACAATCGAACCAATCAACTGATCCTTCAAAAGATGACCAAAGATCTGAATATCGATTTGAAATTCGTCTCCAATGGGTTGGAGGCGATCGAAACCTTCGCCAGTTTCGACCCGGACCTGATTTTCATGGATATCTCGATGCCCAAGATGGATGGGAAAGAGGCGACGGGTGAAATCCGGCGTCGCGAGATCGGAACGGATCGACATGTTCCCATAGTGGCCCTGACGGCCCATGCCATGACAGGGGATGATCAGGGCATACTGGCAGCCGGGCTTGATCATTATCTGACCAAACCGTTGCACAAGAAACTGATCCACAAGATGATACTGGAACATCGTCCAGCCGATGCCCAATTGGTCGGTGCAGAAGGTGAAAGTACGGAATAGGATCGATTTATGTCAGATGAGCGCGGTTTTCGCCCCCGGGGATTGGGTGAGATTGCAATTCGCTGCGCCGATATGGCGGCAATGGTGTATTTCTATGAGAAGGTGATCGGGTTGCAGCGATTGCAAGGCGACCATAACAGCGCCATCACCTTTTTTCGGATTGCCGAAGGGTTTGGTGGACATACACAGGTGCTGGCCCTGTTTCACCAATCTGTTGGCTCTGAGCGTGGATCGGGCCAGACTGGCGCGGCAGTGCGAGTAACAGGGGGTGCCTCGGCCCTGCACCATATCGCGCTGTCGCTGCCCTTTGTCGAACAGGATGCTGTCATGCGCTGGTACGACCAGATCGACCAGCCTTATCGGGTCGAGCATTTTGGCTGGATCGGCTGGCGCGGTATCTTCACCCAAGACCCCGAAGGGAACACCGTTGAGCTTGTAGCCTACGACCCTTCACTGCTCGATCAGGCCTGATAGGGGCGAACAAACACAGGTTTGTAGTCGTCAGACAGGTCTGCCCTGTATTCATAACCACCGCTGTCGAAATCCAACAGGCCAATGGGATCGGTCAGGCGGTGCAGGATGATGTAGCGTGCCATCGCACCGCGCGCTTTCTTGGCGAAGAAGCTGACGATCTTGGGGGTGCCGCCCTTGTCCTCCATGAAGACCGGGGTCACAACGGGCAGCTTCAGTGCCTTCAGGTCGACCGCACCGAAGTATTCCTGACTGGCGCAGTTCACCAGAACCTTGCTGTCAGTTTCGGCGGCCTGCGCGTTCAGCACCTTGCTTAGCTGATCGCGCCAATATTCGTACAGGTTTTTTCCGCGTCTGGTTTTCAGTTTACTACCCATCTCAAGCCGGTAGGCCTGTACGGCATCCAGCGGGCGCAATACGCCATAAAGCCCGGACAGAATGCGCAGGTGATCCTGTGCCCAGGCCATTTCGTCGGCATCCAGCGATGCGGCTTCAAGCCCTTGATAGGTATCGCCCGCAAACGCCAGTGCGGCAGGGCGCGTCATCTCCGTATCAGGCGCGTCCGAGAACATACGATATCGGTCGCGGTTCAAGCGTGCCAGATCATCGCTCAGATCCATCAATTTTTTCAGATCGCCCAATGTCAGATTGCGTACTGTCTTCGACAAGCGGATCGCGTCATCCTGAAAATCGGGTTGTGTCACTTCGACGTTTCGTTCAGCCCAATCCAGCCGCTTGGCCGGGGAAATCACTACCAGCATATCCGCCCTCGTTTCTCGCCTGCTCAGGCGTATCTAGCCCGCCTGTTGCAGCACGTCCAGAAACGCCGCGCCAAACCTTTCGTGACGACGGTCACCCAGAACCTGCTCCATCGCTCGTGGATCATCCGGGTGCAGTTGCGCCACTTTCGCCAGTTGCGAGGCCGTACAGCTTAGCGGTTTGTCGATCCCGTCGGGGCCACGCGACAATTGCGATTGAACCTCAAGCAACTGATCGTAAATGTCGCCCTGATTGCGGCCGGCAAGTTTGCGCCTTGCGGGGTGCAGCTCTTCTACCGCGCCGGTCAGCACCTCAAGGAAAGTGGAACCATAGCGCTCCAGTTTCTTTGACCCAATACCGCTGATCCGCGCCATGTCGTCCAGATTTGCAGGTCGGGTTTCTGCCATCTCAATTAGGGTGCGATCAGGAAAAATAACATAAGCCGGGACCCGAGCGGCCTCGGCCAGTGCGCGCCGCTTGGCCTTGAGCGCCGAGAGCAGCGGCGCGTCTTCCTCGGACACCATCGCTTTGACAGCGGGTCGTCGGGTGGCTTTGCGGATGGTATCCTTGCGCAGATCGATCTGCGCCTCACCTTTCAGGATGGGTTTGGCGGTTTCTGTCATACGCAGCGCGCCGTGGCGTTCAGGGTCGGGGCGCACCAAATCATGGCCCATCATCTGCCGGAAGATCGCTTGCCATTGTGGGCGCGACCAGTCCTTGCCGATGCCGTAGGTGGACAGATTGTCGTGTCGCCGTGCGCGAATTTTATCAGTCTCGTTGGCAAGCAGAATGTCGATCAGATGACCTGCCCCGAACCATTCCTCGGTGCGTAGAATGGCGGACAGAGCCATGCGGACGGGCGTTGTGCCGTCGAAGACTTCGGGCGGGTTGTCGCAGAGATCGCACTTGCCGCAGGGTTCAGCCTGTTCCCCAAAATACCCCAGCAAGCTCTGGCGGCGGCATTTCAGGGCTTCGGCCAATCCCAGCAGCGCGTTAAGGCGCGCATGATCCGCCATGCGCCGTTCAGGTGGGGCCAGCCCTTCGTCGATCTGTGAGCGTCGTAGTCGGATATCGTCAGGCCCGAATAGGGTCAGGGTCTCGGCTGGTCCACCATCGCGTCCGGCGCGACCGATTTCTTGATAATAGGCCTCGATCGATTTCGGCAAATCCGCATGGGCGACCCAGCGGATGTCCGGCTTGTCGATACCCATGCCAAAGGCGACCGTAGCGACGACAATCAGCCCGTCCTCGCGCGCAAAGCGAGCTTCCACGATGCGGCGATCCTCGGCCTCCATCCCGCCGTGATAGTGGCAGGCCGTGTGACCTTCGGCGCGCAGGGCTTGCGCCAGCACCTCGGTCTTGTTGCGGGTCCCGCAATAGACGATGCCGGATTGGGTTTTGCGCGCGGCAGCGAAATCGAGGATCTGTTTGCGCGGTCCATCCTTGGCGGCAAAAGCCAGATGGATATTGGGCCTGTCGAACCCCCGCAGGAACTTGCGCGGCTCAACACCGTCGAACAGTTTTTCGACGATCTCGTCCTGCGTTTCCGCATCCGCTGTCGCGGTGAACGCGGCGAGGGGCACATTCAAAGCGCGCCGCAGCTCTCCGATCCGCAGATAATCAGGGCGGAAATCGTGGCCCCATTGGCTGACACAATGGGCCTCATCCACCGCGATCAGATTGACGTTGATCCTGCGCAGCATCCCCAGCGCCGACCCGGCGGCCAGACGCTCGGGCGCCATATACAGAAGCTTGAGCCGCCCAGCCTCTAATGCGTCCCATACCGCATCAGTTTCTTCGGGGGTGTTGCCCGAGGTGAGCGCGCCCGCCTCGACACCGGCTTCCTGCAGCCCACGCACCTGATCGCGCATCAAGGCGATCAGCGGAGAGATCACAACAGTCACGCCGTCTCGCAGCAACGCAGGTAACTGAAAACATAAGGACTTGCCCCCACCAGTGGGCATGATCGCCAGCACGTTTTCACCTGCGGTCACGGCGTCGACGATCTCTTCCTGACCGGGGCGGAAGTCGTCGAATCCGAAAACGTCTCGCAACAAGGGTGCGGAGTCGAACATGCGACGGAGGGTCCTGTTTTATGGTTTATCTGCTCTTAAGACAGGACCATCACATACTAAGATTCGGTGAACAAGAGGTCAGTAGAAATAGACCGCGTTGTTGATCAGGATGATCCGCAACGCATAGACTCCGATCAGCACCACCAGAGGGGTCAGATCCAGACCGCCCATGGCGGGCAGAATGCGGCGAATGGGGCCGTAGATCGGCTCTAACAAACGGTTCAGTCCGTACCAGATTTGCGCCACCAGTTGCTGGTGCAGGTTCAGCACCTGGAAGTTGATCAGCCAGCTCATGATCACATGGGCAAGGATGATGAACCAGACAATGTCCAGGATCAGCAGAAGGATTTGGATCAGCGACAGCATGGGCACTCCGTTCGTCAATTGCCCTGAGACCTAAGCGTCACAGCCGCAAAGAGCAAGTGCGCCCCAACAGAACGCTTGCGAATTGACCCAAAGCCCCGTCTTATGATCGCAACAATAATAATATGGGGCAGAGATGGCGGAGATTTCCAAGCGTAAGCGCATCTGGGGCTGGTGGTTTTTCGACTGGGCCAGTCAGCCGTTCCATACATTGCTGGTGACCTTTGTCTTTGGCCCCTATTTCGCCGGGGTGGCGGCTCAATACTATGCGAATACCGGATTAGACACCGATGCTGCGGCGGCGCAGGCGCAGACCGTCTGGGCGAATTGCCTGACCATAACTGGGCTGATCATCGCGTTCGGAGCGCCCCTTTTGGGCGCGATGGCGGATGTTTCGGGTCGGCGCATCCCGTGGATTCTCGGGTTTTCGGTGATGTACGCGGTGGGGTCTGCCGCGTTGTGGTATACGATGCCCGATGGCTCGAACATGTGGTTGATGCTGTCGGCTTTTGGTCTGGGCTTTGTGGGCGCAGAATATGCACTGATCTTCATCAACTCTCAGTTGCCCGATCTGGGTGACGATAGAGAAGTGGGCGAGATTTCAGGTTCGGGCTTCGCCTTCGGCTATTTCGGAGGCCTGTTGTCGCTGGCCATCATGCTGGCGCTGTTTGTTGAACAGCCCAACGGCAAGACCTTGATTGGTATGGATCCGTTGTTCGGGCTGGATGCGGCAACGCGTGAAGGGACGCGGTTTGTCGGCCCCTTCACCGCTGGATGGTTCGTGTTGTTCATGGTGCCGTATTTCCTGTGGGTTCGGGATGATCCTGAGACCAACAAACAGGGTAGCGTGGGTGAGGCGCTGCGCTTGCTGGGCAAGTCCGTGGCGGCTTTGCGTCACCGGGTCAGTCTGGCGACCTATCTGGGGTCTTCTATGTTCTATCGCGACGCGTTGAACGGGCTATACAGTTTCGGAGGCGTCTACGCGCGGTTAGTGCTTGAATGGGACCTGATAAAAATCGGCGTATTTGGGATCGTCAGCGTTCTGGCTTCGGCCATCTTTGCGTGGATCGGAGGCAAGATGGATCGCAAGTACGGCCCTAAACCGGTGATATTGGTTGCGATTTGGGTTCTGATCTTTGTCTGCGTAACGGTTGTGTCGATGGATCGAACACAGATCTACGGAATTTCATTACCCGTAGGCTCGGGCCTGCCGGACATGGCGTTCTTCGGGTGCGGAGTTCTGATCGGCGGCATGGGAGGTATTCTGCAATCCGCCAGCCGTTCAATGATGGTACGCCATACTGATCCCGCCACCCCGGTCGAGAGTTTTGGGCTGTACGGGCTTTCGGGTCGGGCGACCGCCTTTGCAGCGCCGCTATTGATCGGAATAGCAACAGCAGCAACCGGTAGTGCAAGACTGGGGGTGTCACCGATCATTCTGTTGTTTATTCTGGGCCTAGTCCTGATGCGCTGGGTGAAACCGGAAGGGGATCAGAGCAGATGATTTTACTACGTTTTTTGGCCGTTCTGGCCGCAATAGCACTGGCAGGCGCGGCCACGGCACAGCCCTTGGCCAAACAGTTATTCGGAGCCCAGAAGGTTGGGTCGCAGCAAAAATCTGCCGCATTCGGCAGTTATTCGCGCGGGTGCGCCGCCGGGTCGGTGCAACTCCCTGAAACCGGGCCAACTTGGCAAGCCATGCGCCTGTCGCGCAATCGCAATTGGGGGCATCCTCAGGCGATCGACTATGTGCAGGATCTCAGCCGGTTTGCCGCGAAACAACCGGGGTGGAATGGTCTCTATATCGGGGATATCAGCCAACCGCGGGGTGGGCCGATGACCTCGGGCCATCGTTCGCACCAGTTGGGTTTGGATATCGATATCTGGATGCTGCCGGGCGATAACATGCGCCTAAGCCGCAAAGCACGCGAGAATATCTCGTCTATATCCTTGCGCCGCGCGAACGGCGCGTATGTAAACGGCAACTGGACCAAGCAGCACCATGCGGTATTGCGCGAAGCCGCCAAGGACAAGCGCGTTGCCCGGATCTTCGTATTCCCGGGTGCAAAGGTGCAGATGTGCAATGACGAGAAGGGCAACAAAGCCTATCTGCGCAAGATCCGGCCATGGTGGGGACATCACTATCATTTCCACGTGCGGCTGAAATGCCCGAAAGGATCGAAAGGCTGTGTAAATCAGGACCCGCCACCCAAGGGTGATGGTTGCGCCGAGGCGCAGCAATGGGTGCGCAATATTCTGAACCCACCGCCACCTGATCCAAATGCGCCGCCGCCCAAGAAACGTCGTGAATATCGAATGGCGGACCTTCCCCAGCAATGCGCCGCAGTCTTGCAATCCAACTGATTGTTGCAACGCTGTTGGCCAGTGCCGTTTCGGCAGTTGGTACCAGCCCGGCAACGCTTCTAGCCCGATTTGACTGGAACAACAGTGCCGGTTGGTTTGGCGGGTTCTCGGCCCTTCATTTGTCGGAAAACGGCCGGCAAATGATCGTGCTCGGCGACCGGTCGAGGCTTGTGACCGCGCGGATCAACCGGGATGGAGACCAAATCAGGAATATCCAGATACTGAGATACGGACCCATCTTCTCGAGCAAAGGGCGCAGCCTGAGCGGTCGGGCAGGGGATTCCGAAGGGATCGCTGTCGCTCCGGATGGGAGCCTATATATCTCGTTCGAAGGTGTGCACCGAGTGGTCCATTATTCCACACCGGGGGCCAAAGCCAAGGTATTGCCCCGCCCGGAGGCTTTTCATGATTTAGAGCGCAATGGCTCGTTCGAAGCATTGGCGATCGATGATCGGGGCAGGCTTTACACCCTGACCGAGAAATCCCGCACCGCAGACGGTAAAATCCTCGTCTATCGGTGGGATGGCCACCACTGGACAAGGCCGTTTGTTTTGCCGCCGAGTGGAAGGTTCCTGCCGGTTGCGGCAGATTTTGGGCCCGATGGGCGTTTGTATGTGTTAGAGCGCGCGGTGTCATTTTTCGGCTTCCGCTCGCGACTGCGGCGCTGGGTGATCGCAGATGATGCACCCGTGTCACAAGAGATTCTGTTCGAAACCAGCACCGGGACGCATGACAATCTCGAGGGCCTTTCTGTCTGGCGCGATGTGCAGGGGCGGCTGCGCGCAACGATGATTTCCGACGACAACTTCTTCTTTCTGCAACGCACTGAATTGGTCGAATACTTGCTGCCTGATTGACAGGCGGCAGACAAAGGTCTAAACGCACGGCCTGCCTCGGGATGAGCCTGGGGCCAAGTCGCCGCTACCTTGTCAAAACGGGCATCTGAAAATGCAACGCAGCTTTATTCCCGGCATCCTTGCCATGGCCTCGATCGTCGTGGCCTCAAACATCCTGGTCCAGTTCCTGATCCTTGACGGCCTGTTGACCTGGGGTGCCTTCACCTATCCGTTGGCCTTTCTGGTCACCGACATCATGAACCGCGTCTACGGCGTGGGTCCGGCCCGCAAGGTCGTATTCGCCGGATTTGTCACCGGTATCATCTGCTCGCTGATCGGCAGCCAGATCATGCTGCAGGGTGACGGCTTCACCTATGCCGCCGTGCCGCTGCGCATCGCAGTCGCTTCGGGCACCGCCTTCCTGATCGCGCAATTGACCGACGTCACTGTGTTCAACTCACTGCGTGGTGGCCGCTGGTGGCGCGCGCCGCTGGTGTCGACACTGGTCGGTTCAGCGCTGGACACCGCGATCTTCTTTACGCTGGCGTTCTCGGCCTCGGTTACCGTCTTTGGTGCCAATGCAGACGCTGCGATCAACTGGGCGTGGGAGCCTGTGCCCTTCATGCTGTCCGGCCCGATGGCCCCGCTGTGGGTGACGCTGGCCTTCGCTGACTGGCTGGTGAAACTGTCGCTGGCACTAATCGCCCTGATTCCGTTCAAGGTGATCGTCGCCCGTCTGACCGCTGCACAGCCTGCGTAAAAAAGTTCTTTGAGATTGGCACAACTTGTGTCACGCTCCTTGTTAACCGCAACAGATAGAAAAGGAGGTGATCCAGTGTCGAGAAAGAGATTGGAGAGAGGTGTTGGAACAACCGGGGGGATCGCCTGTTAAGGCAGCCCTTGGCGGAGCGCTCGCTCCGGCTGGTCGATTGATCTAACCGACCCAACCTCCTGAACTTTCGAAGGGCCGTCCCGCCGGGGCGGCCCTTTTTGTTTTCAACTGCGCCCTGTAAGGTCCGATCCATGTTGCGCATCACCGACGATATCGCCCTGCAAGACTGGGAAATCACCGAAAGCTTCGTGCGGTCCTCTGGTCCGGGTGGGCAGAACGTCAACAAGGTCTCCACCGCCGTTGAGCTGCGGTTCGAGGCCGCGCGCTCACCTTCCTTGCCTGATCCGGTCAAGACACGTCTGAAACGGCTGGCCGGACGTCGCTGGACCAAGGACGGCGCGATCATCATTCAATGTGAAGAAACACGTTCTCAGGCCCGCAACCGCGACATCGCGCGCGCCCGGTTGGCTGAACTGATCACGCGGGCATTGGTCAATCCCAAGCGCAGGATCGCGACCAAACCCACTTATGGTTCGGTCAAGCGAAGGCTTGCTGCTAAGAAAGCCCGCGCGGATGTCAAAGCCCTGCGAGGCAAAGTGTCCGAAGATTGATCTGGCAGTTTCGCTGCACGTTGCTACTCTGCCGGTGCAAGACGCAGGGGAGGTAAAGCCATGAGGCTTGAGGGAAAAACCGCCATCGTAACCGGCGGCGCATCCGGGTTCGGCGCTGGGATTGCGCAAAAGTTCCTGACCGAAGGCGCCCGCGTGATGATCGCAGATATCAATGGCGAAGCGGCTTCCGACATGGCGTCCGCGGAGGGCACGAATGCCATCGCACAGCACGTTGATGTCTCGGATGCGGCATCGGTTCAGGCCATGGCACATGCGGTATCGGAAGAATTCGGAAAGCTTGATATTCTGGTGAATAATGCGGGCGTGACGCACCTGCCGGCCCCACTTGAGGACGTCGATGACGATGAATTCGACCGCGTCTTCGCCGTGAACATGAAATCCGTTTACCTGACCGCGCGCGCCTTTGTTCCGCAGATGAAGATACGCGGCGCGGGGGCGATCCTGAACGTGGCCTCAACAGCAGGCCTGTCGCCGCGGCCCAATCTGAACTGGTACAACGCCTCCAAAGGCTGGATGATCACCGCGACCAAGACGATGGCCGTCGAACTTGCCCCCTCGGGCCTGCGCGTCAACGCGATCTGCCCGGTGGCGGGTGAAACCCCGCTGCTGAAATCCTTCATGGGTGAAGACACCCCGGAAATCCGCGCCAAATTCCTGTCAACGATCCCGCTTGGTCGCTTCTCAACGCCCGAAGACATGGCAAACGCCGCCTGTTTCCTCTGCTCGGACGAGGCCAGCATGATCACCGGCACAGCCCTGGAAGTGGACGGAGGCCGATGCATTTGATCCGCCCTTCATCTGGCCATAAATATCTCCGCCGGAGGCAGCGCGCCCCAGCGCGCTTTCCGGCCCAGTGCGCGAGACGAAAATGAACCCCGGACCCAGAAACCTGATCACTGATGTCGCTGGCCTCAAGGTTGGCAATGCGCACGATGATACGCTTAAATCAGGCACAACTGTCCTGACGGCGGACGACCCGTTCACAGCTTCGGTTCATGTGATGGGCGGCGCCCCCGGCACGCGTGAGACCGACCTTCTGGCGGTCGACAAAACTGTTGATCGGGTCGACGCGATTGCTTTGTCC
This sequence comes from Ruegeria sp. C10, assembly GCF_056537805.1. NCBI lineage: Bacteria > Pseudomonadati > Pseudomonadota > Alphaproteobacteria > Rhodobacterales > Roseobacteraceae > Ruegeria > Ruegeria sp. C10. Next base: position 55,798 of record NZ_JBQFSC010000001.1, read on the forward strand.
GGCGGCTCGGCCTTTGGACTGGATGCGTGCTCGGGCGTTTCAGACGCATTGCGCGCTCAGGGGCGCGGATTTCAGGTCGGTTCGGCCGTCGTGCCCATCGTGCCGGGCGCGATTCTGTTCGATCTACTCAATGGTGGAGATAAGAACTGGACCGAAAATCCTTATCGCGATCTGGGGAAGTCTGCGTATTTGACCGCCTCACCAGAATTTGAACTGGGCTCGGTGGGGGCTGGTACCGGCGCATTGGCCGCGATGCACAAGGGTGGCTTAGGCTCGGCTTCGTTAAAGCTTGAGGGTGGCGTAACCGTCGGCGCGCTGGTTGCCGCCAATCCGCTTGGCAGCGTAACCACACCGGATGATCGGCATTTTTGGGCTGCGCCGTTTGAGATCAATGACGAGTTCGGTGGATTGGGGCCAGATCCGACCTCGGGTCTTGGTTCCTCTCTTGTCAGCCGTAAGGCGCAGATGATGCATTCTGCTCCGCCAGATCGCGCAAACACCACGATTGCTATAGTTGCAACTGATGCAGCGCTGACCAAACCGCAATGCCAGCGTCTGGCGGTAGCAGCCCATGACGGCATCGCCCGTGCCATTGTTCCTGCGCACACGCCTGGCGATGGAGATCTGGTGTTTGGTCTCAGCACCGGCGCGCGCACGATTGGCCCCGAGGCGATGGCGATGATCGGCCATGCGGCCTCGATCTGTCTTGCGCGCGCGATTGCACGGGCTATCTATCTGGCTTCCCCCCGCGCTGGCGACCTGCTGCCCTGCTGGTCGCAGTTACATGACTTCGGTTAAGTACGACACCGATCGCCTGTGACACAGTGCCGTCGCGCGGCAATCTGCGCGTTGACTCTCTGCTGTGCCAGCGATCCATTCGGTGCAGCCAATTCATATCGGAGCAAAAGCTATGAATCGTATCCTTGCCACCGCAATTGCCGGTCTGCTGGCCCTTCCTGTCTATGCAGAAGGTGATGCCGAAGCGGGTAAGAAGACCTTCAATAAATGTAAATCCTGTCACATGATTGCTGACCCTGCGGGTGAAGTTATCGTTAAGGGCGGTAAGACGGGTCCGAACCTGTACGGAATCGCAGGCCGCACCGCCGGCACTGAAGAAGGCTTCAGATACGGCGATAGCATCGTGGCCGCGGGCGAAAATGGGCTGGTCTGGGATGAAGAGACTTTCGTGGCCTACGCCCAAGACCCCAAAGCATTCTTGAAAGACTATTTGGGGGAAACCTCGGCCAAGTCGAAAATGACCTTCAAGCTGAAGAAAGGCGCCGAAGACGTTTACGCCTATATCGTGAGCGTTTCGGGAGAGTAACTCCGCCAACAGGTTTACAGACGAACTTCGAAATGCCGCAGCCCCTGCGGCCTTTCGTGCGATTGATTGACATTGTAATCAGCGCCACTTTGGGGAAAACCGGTAAGGCCATGTGCACCGGAGATCGCCAACAGGAGACGACAGATGGGAATCTTGATCCCGGCTTGGGTTGAGGGCGAACTGACACCCGTCGACAAGCTGGAGGCGCATGAAAAGGGGCTGCGACACAAGGCTGTGTCCGTGTTTGCCGTGCGCGGGACCGAGATATTGCTGCAACGCCGGGCGATGGGCAAATACCACACGCCGGGTCTATGGGCGAATACCTGTTGTACGCATCCGGATTGGGACGAAAGCGCTTCGCATTGTGCCGTCCGGCGCCTGCGCGAAGAATTGGGCATCACCGGACTTTACCCCGAATACCGGCATCGATTGGAGTATCACGCCGATGTCGGCAACGGAATGGTCGAGAACGAGGTGGTCGACGTCTTTCTGGCCCATGTGCGTGGAGCCTTGAAAATCGAGCCTAACCCGGAAGAAGTGATGGATATCCGCTGGGTCGATTACCACGATCTGCTGGCCGAGGTGAAGCGGCACCCCGACCGTTTTACCCCGTGGCTCAAGATTTATCTGCACAATCACGCTGACACGATATTTGGACCTGACCTGATAATCTCGGCCAATTCATAACCCTGCCTTGCAAGGCGGACGCAAGCGGCATACATCAACGCGTCATGGCCAAGCAGAAGCAGAACACTGACCCGAATTACAAAGTGATCGCCGAAAACCGGCGTGCGCGCTTCGATTATGCGATCGAAGACGATCTCGAATGCGGTATTGTCCTGGAAGGGTCCGAGGTCAAATCCCTGCGTGCCGGTGGGTCGAACATTGCTGAAAGCTATGCGTCGGTTGATGACGGAGAGCTATGGCTGATCAACAGCTATATCGCGCCCTATGAGCAGGCCAAGGTCTTCAAACATGAAGAACGCCGCCGCCGTAAACTGCTGGTGTCACGCAAGGAACTGTCGAACCTGTGGAACGCGACCCAACGCAAAGGCATGACGCTGGTGCCGCTGGTGCTTTACTTTAATCACAAGGGTCGGGCGAAGCTGAAGATCGGCATCGCCAAAGGTAAGAAGCTGCACGACAAGCGCGAAACGCAGGCCAAGCGCGACTGGTCACGGCAGAAACAGCGCTTGATGAAGGACCACAGTTAGAACGCCATGGCCGCCTGAACCGCGCGTTGCCAGCGCGCATAGGCCGCGTCTCGGTCAGCAACGGGTTTTGCAGGCTCAAACCGCCGGTCCAGATCCCAGGTTTCGGCGAATCCGGCCTGATCCGGGTAGACACCCGCTTTCATGCCCGCCAGCCATGCGGCACCAAGCGCGGTGGTTTCCTGCATCACCGGGCGGTCGACCGGGGCGCCCAGAATGTCGGAAAGCCCCTGCATGGCCCAGTCCGAGGCGCTCATTCCGCCGTCGACGCGCAGGATCACGTCAGTCTCTGCGCCCCAATCGCCCTGCATTGCGTGCCACAGGTCGCGGGTCTGGAACGCGATGCTTTCCAGCGTGGCGCGCGTGATTTCGGCGCGGCCTGAATTGCGAGTCAGGCCAAAGATTGCGCCCCGGCAATCGGGTTTCCAATAAGGCGCGCCCAGCCCAGTAAAGGCAGGGACGAGAACAACGTGCTGGTTTGGATCAGCTTTGGCGGCTAGTTCACCGCTTTGTGGCGCGGTTTCGATGATTTGCAACGCATCGCGCAGCCATTGCACCGCTGCACCGGCAATGAAAATCGAGCCTTCAAGCGCATAGGTTTTCTGCCCGTCCAACTGATAGGCAATTGTCGTTAGCAGCCGGTTTTTCGATTCAACTGGCTGCGTACCGGTGTTGAGTAGTGCGAAACAGCCCGTGCCATAGGTGGATTTCATCATGCCCGGCTGGAAACAGGCCTGTCCGATGGTGGCAGCTTGCTGATCCCCCGCCACGCCGAGAATTGGAATGTTACCGCCAAACAGTGAGGTCGATCCGAAGTCTGCGGCGCAATCGCGCACGTCGGGCAACAAAGCTTGGGGGATGTCCAGCAAGTCGCAGATCTCGGTACTCCATTCCCCTTTGTGAATATCGAATAGCAATGTGCGGGCCGCATTGGTGGCGTCGGTGGCGTGCACGCGCCCTTCTGTCAGTCGCCAGATCAGGAAGGTATCGATTGTGCCAAACAGCAGCTCTCCGGCGGCGGCACGGTCGCGTGCGCCGGGGACGGTATCAAGCAACCATTTGACCTTGGTGCCTGAAAAATAAGGATCTAGCAGCAGACCGGTCTGGGCAGTTACGTCATCCTCGCATCCCGCTTTGCGAAGACGCTCGCAAATCTCAGCGGTGCGACGGTCCTGCCAGACGATTGCGTTGTGAATGGGGGCCCCAGTGGCGCGATCCCAGATGACAGTGGTTTCGCGTTGGTTGGTAATCCCGATACCAGCGATCTGTGCTGCGGATACACCTGTCGTTTGCATCACTTCACGGCAAACCGTCAGAACGCTGTCCCATATCTCCTCGGCATCATGCTCAACCCAGCCTTCCTGTGGGAAATGCTGTGTAAACTCGTGCTGCGCAGTGCCGACGCGCTGCATTTGCGCGTCGAACAGGATTGCACGAGACGATGTGGTGCCCTGATCGATTGCCAGAATATAGGTCATTCCTGCGCCCCTCCCGCTTTGGTTTTGCAGGACTTTAGCGCAAACACAACCAAACGTGCCAGAGGGGAAATCAGACCGGAGACACCGGTAGATTGTCGATCAGCCGCACGCCGTCGACCAAGGCTGCCGCAAACAGTCGTGCGGGTCGTTTGGCATGGGTCATAGGCTCCAGCGTTTCAGCGCAGCGTAGTTGCAGATACTCCACTTCGTTGAAACCGGCGGCCAAAAGATCGGCCTGTGCCTGAGAAGCCAAAGTTTCAAATTCTTCGCCGTTTTCCAGCGCCTGAACGACTGCACGCATGATGCGATGTTTTTCGGCTGCGATGGCCAGACTATCCTCGGATAGCCTTTGATTGCGCGAAGACATTGCGAGGCCCGAAGGTTCACGCACCGTGGGGCACCCAATCACCTCGATCGGGATATCGAGGTCGCGGGCCATCCGGCGGACGATCATAAGCTGCTGATAGTCTTTTTCCCCGAAATAGGCTCGATCCGCTTGCGTTTGCAGGAACAGCTTGGCGACAACGGTTGCCACACCATCGAAATGACCCGGGCGGAATTCTCCCTCCATCGTGTCGGTCAGACCCGAGACCGAGACTGTGGTGGCGAAGCCATCAGGGTAAATCTCATCCGGGTCGGGCACGTATATCGCATCGACGTTGTAAGGCGCGAGCTTTTTCGCGTCTTCCCGTTCGGTGCGCGGATAGTTGGCGAGGTCCTCGGGGTTGTTGAACTGCTTGGGGTTTACAAAGATCGTCACGATCACCCGGTCGCAAGCCGTCTTCGCAGCTTCGGCCAGCGACAGATGCCCCTGGTGCAGCGCACCCATGGTGGGGACAACTCCGATCACCTCACCATTCAGATGCCAATCACGGGTCAGAGCGCGCAAGTCTGCCAGTCGACGCAGAATAGGCGCGGTCATGACTTGGGTCCTTTGACGGGTACGGCATCGGCAAAGACATGTTCGTCTGCCGGGAAGCTTCGCGCACGAACCTCGGCTGCGTATTCAGCAATGGCGGCTTCGGCCAACGGGCCAAGATCAGCATAGCGTTTGACGAATTTCGGTTTGAAGGCGGTGAAAAAGCCAAGCATATCGTCCACCACCAGAATTTGCCCGTCGCACCCGGCCGAGGCACCAATGCCGATTGTGGGGATCGCAATCTCAGCGGTAATCCGGTTGGCCAAACCCTGCGGAACTTTCTCTAACACGACCGAAAACGCGCCTGCTTCGGCGACGGCCCAGGCGTCGGCCAATACGGCATCGGCCTGTTCGTCGCGCCCTTGTACCTTATAGCCACCCAAAGTGTTTATCGACTGCGGTGTCAGGCCAATATGTGCCATCACCGGGATCCCACGTTTGACCAGAAACCGGATGGTTTCAGCCATCTCGACGCCACCTTCCAGCTTAACCGCCCCAGCTCCTGTTTCCGACATCAGCCGGGCTGCGTTGCGGAATGCCTGAGCCGGGTCATGCTCGTAGCTGGCGAAAGGCATGTCGATCACCATCATTGCCTTGTCCAGACCACGGGCAACGGCCTGGCCGTGCATGATCATCATCTCCATCGTCACACCAAGGGTCGACGTCAACCCGTGCAACACCATGCCGACGCTGTCACCGACCAGAACGAAGTCACAATGCGCATCCATCAACTGCGCCATCGGTGTTGTGTAGGCGGTCAACGAGACCAGAGGATCAGTACCTTTCCGGGCGCGGATATCCTCGGCGTTCGGGGCTTTCTTGCGGGCGGTGGCGCTCATGCTCGCTCCTCGCAGGGTTCATGTTGCAGCGCGGCATAGCAGATGCGGCAGGCGCAAAGAAACCCCGGTTGCGCCAACAATTCCTTGATTGACCTCGGGTTTGCGAGGACATTGGTCGCAGATCGGCCCGAAAAAAGCAGGGCTAGCCAATTTCAGTGGGGAGAGATTTTCATGACAAAGCAGCGCTTTCGCTCGTTCGCGTCGGCCCTAGTCCTTGGCGCGGGCCTGTTTGCCACGCAGGCCATGGCCAAATCTGACATCACCATCGCCATGCAGCTTGAGCCACCGCATCTGGACCCGACCAGCGCTGCGGCGCAGGCTATCGATTCGGTTGTCTACACCAATATCTTCGAAGGCCTGACCCGGTTCATGGGGGATGGCTCGGTGGTGCCGGGGCTGGCCGAAAGCTGGGAAATCTCGGATGACGGTACTGTTTACACATTCAAGCTGCGCGACGGTGTGACATTTCACGATGGCACAACGATGGATGCCGAGGACGTCAAGTTCACCCTTGATCGCGCCACGGCAGAAGACAGCGCCAACGCGCAGAAGGCTTTGTTTGCGGGCATTAAAAGTGTCGAGGTGGTGGACCCCCTGACCGTTCAGGTGACGTTGAATGAGCCAAACGGGAACTTCCTTTTCAATCTCGCCTGGGGTGACGCGGTGATCGTTGCGCCCGAAAGCATCGAGAATATCAAGACCAATCCGGTTGGCACGGGGGCCTTCACCTTCTCTGACTGGCTGCAGGGTGACAGCATCATCCTGAATCGCAACCCCGACTATTGGGGCGAACAGCCTGCGCTAGAGACCGCAACGTTTAAGTTCATCTCGGATCCGACCGCCGCCTTTGCCGCCATGATGGCCGAGGATGTAGACGTGTTCGACAACTTCCCCGCACCCGAGAATCTGCCGCAATTCGAGGCTGATCCGCGCTTTCAGGTTCTTGTCGGCTCGACCGAGGGGGAAACCATTCTGTCGACCAACAACAAACAAGCCCCGTTTGATGACATATTGGTCCGACAGGCATTGGCCCACGCGATTGACAGGCAGGCCATCATTGATGGGGCTATGTTCGGCTATGGCACACCCATCGGTACGCATTTTGCTCCGCATAACCCGGCTTACGTCGATCTGACCGGCAATTCGGCCTATGACCCGGAAAAAGCCAAGGCGCTGCTGGCCGAGGCCGGGTATCCCGATGGGTTCGAGACCACGCTGCACTTGCCGCCGCCTTCCTACGCCCGACGCGGGGGTGAAATCATCGCTGCGCAACTGGCCGATATTGGCATCACCGCCGAGATCATCAATGTGGAATGGGCGCAGTGGCTGGAAAGCGTGTTCAAGGGCAAGGAGTTTGGCCTGACCATCGTCAGCCATACCGAGCCGATGGATATCGGTATTTATTCCCGGCCCGACTATTACTTCCAATATGACAGCACCGACTTTCAGGCATTGATGGACACGCTGAATTCGACCACGGACCCTGATGAGCGCACACGTTTGCTGGGTGAGGCACAGCGCTTGATTTCGACCGATTACGTCAACGGGTACCTGTTTCAACTTGCCAAACTTGGCGTGGCCAAGGCCGGTGTTGAGGGGCTATGGGAAAACGCACCCACGGCAGCGATCGATCTGACCGGGATCAGTTGGTCCGAATAGAAGAACAGAGTTGGACCGGGGCGATGGCCAGCGCCCCGGCGCGAACTGTTGCACCATGAAACCCACAAGGAATCTGGTTTGGCGGGTTTCTTTTGTCTATCTTCTCGTGCCTTAGGCGCTGGACCCACACGGGATGTGACCCTAACGTTTCCAAATGCTCCGCTACGCCCTCAAACGTCTGCTGTCGCTGATCCTGAGCCTGGCCGTCGCCTCGGTTGTCATCTTTGCAGTGATCGAGGTCGCGCCCGGCGATCCGGCGTCGTTCATGCTGGGCGTGAACGCGCAGGCCGATACATTGACTGCGCTGAGAGCTGAACTGGGCCTCGATGTCTCGAAGATCGAGCGGTACTTCAACTGGGTCGGCGGGATGCTGGTTGGGGATTTTGGTACGTCCTACACCTATCGCACACCCGTGTCGCAGATGATCGCAGATCGATTGTGGGTGTCATTGCCGCTAGCTTTGTACGCGCTGACCCTGTCCACGCTGATTGCTTTCCCCGCCGGTATCTACGCAGCCTCACGGCGCGGCAAACCGGGTGATCTGACCGTGATGGGTGCGACTCAGCTTGGTATCGCGGTGCCGAATTTCTGGTTCGCGATGATGCTGGTGCTGGTCTTTGCCATCAACTTGCGCTGGTTCAATGCCGGCGGTTTCGCGGGTTGGGAGAACGGCATTTGGACCGGTCTACATTCGCTGACCCTTCCAGCCATTGCATTGGCCCTGCCGCAAGCGGCGATCCTTGCGCGGGTTATGCGCTCGGCTCTGTTGGATATTCTGGCCGAGGATTTTATGCGCACCGCACGTGCCAAGGGCCTTTCGCGTCGGCAGGCGCTTTGGCGACACGGAGTGCGGAATGCTCTGATCCCGGTACTGACGATCATTGGACTCCAATTTTCCTTCCTGCTGGCGGGTTCGATCATCATCGAACAGGTGTTTTATCTACCTGGCCTCGGGCGGCTGGTTTTTCAGGCCATATCGGCGCGCGATCTGATTGTCGTGGAATCGGTCGTTATGCTGCTGGTCTTTGCCGTCATCATGGTGAACTTTTTTGTCGATCTGGCCTATGCCGCAGTCGATCCAAGGCTGAGGAGCAGGACATGAGCCGCAACCTGATCCTTGGCGCGACGCTGTCCTCACTGGTGGTGCTGGCAGCGCTGGTGTCCTTTGTCTGGACCCCATACGACCACGCCGCGCTGAACATTCCCGCCAAGCTGGAGCCACCCAGCGCTCAGCACTGGTTCGGTACCGATCATTTCGGACGCGACATGTTCTCGATGATCATGGTTGGTGCGCGCACCTCGATTGCGGTGGCGCTGGTCGCGGTCGGGATTGGCATGGCGCTGGGCGTTCCCTTGGGTCTGGCCGCCGCTGCGCGCAGTGGATCGTGGCTAGATGAATTCATCATGCGCGGCAATGATCTGGTCTTTGCATTCCCCTCTCTCGTCATCGCCATTCTGATCACCGCCGTCTTTGGTGCCGGGGCAATTAACGCGATCATCGCCATCGGTATCTTCAACATCCCCGTTTTTGCCCGCATCACCCGAGGCGCAGCTTTGTCTCTTTGGGAGCGCGAGTTTATCCTTGCCGCCCGCGTGTCAGGCAAAGGCGCGGCACGGATATCGGCTGAACATATCCTGCCCAATGTCGCCAATCTGCTGATTGTTCAGGGAACAATCCAGTTCTCACTTGGCATTCTGGCCGAGGCCGGGCTGTCCTATGTCGGTCTTGGTGCGCAACCGCCTACGCCAAGCTGGGGCAGAATGCTGGCCGATGCGCAGACGATGGTTAGTTTTGCCCCGCATTTGGCTCTGATTCCGGGTCTAGCCATCATCGTGACGGTTCTGGGCCTGAACCTTCTGGGAGATGGCTTGCGCGATTGGTTGGACCCTCGGATACGGGTGGCCCGCGCATGAGTCTTTTGCAAATCAAGGACCTCTCGTTGGCTATCCACGGCACGCCGATTTTAAAGAAGATTAACCTGTCGATTGCCCCTGGGCAGATCGTGGCTGTGACCGGAGAAAGCGGTTCGGGCAAATCAATGACAGCCTTTGCCGTGATGCAGTTGCTGCCAAACGATGCCGAAGTAGATGGGGTGCTAGAGTTAGAGGGCCAGAACCTGCTGAACCGGTCTGAGGCCGAGATTTGTGCGCTGCGGGGCGCTGCGATCGGAATGGTTTTCCAAGAGCCGATGACTGCCCTGAACCCGGTGAAGACCATCGGCGATCAAGTTATGGAGACTATCCTGATCCACAAGGCCATGCCCCCGGCCAAAGCGCGCGCTCGGGCCGAAGAGGTTCTGGCCCGGGTTGGATTGCCAACCGACAGGTTTCCGTTGAAGCGTTATCCTCACGAACTGTCAGGCGGTCAGCGCCAGCGAGTGGTGATCGCCATGGCGATTGCACTGCGCCCCCGACTGTTGATCGCGGATGAGCCGACAACGGCGCTTGATGTGACCACGCAGGCGCAAATCCTTGATCTGCTAAAAGGGCTCGTGTCGGAGTATGGCATGGGTCTGCTGATGATCACGCATGATTTGGCGGTGGTTGCAGACATGGCGGATCAGATTGTGGTCATGCGGCATGGGGAGGTTGTTGAAACGGGCGCAACAGATCATCTCCTGCGCCATATGCAGCACCCTTACACCCGTATGCTGTTCGAAGCTTCGGGGCATCAAGTCAACCTGCCGACCTCTCCTGCACCGCGAGCGTTGCTTGAGGTCGAGAACGTGGTGCGGGACTACCGTCTGCCCCGAACGCGCCTGTTTGCCACGCCCGGTCATCATCGGGCCGTCGATCATGTCAGCTTTACCCTGAATCGGGGGGAGCGTTTAGGGCTGGTAGGAGAGTCCGGTTGTGGAAAATCGACCCTAACACGAGCTATTTTGGGCTTGGAGGAGGTGCAGCAAGGCCGCATTTCCCTTGATGGTCAGCCTGTTTTCACCGGCCACAAACCCAATCTGGCAGTGCGACGCAAGATGCAGGTGGTGTTTCAGGACCCTTATGGCAGCTTCAATCCTCGCCACCGGGTCGCGCGCCTGATCACCGAGCCATTTCATTTGCTGGACACCCCGCCAACCGGTTCTGAACGGCAGGATCGCGTCGCTGAGATGCTTACCGCCGTTGGCCTAAGCCCCGATGATGCGGGCCGCTACATTCACGAATTCTCGGGTGGGCAGCGGCAACGTATCGCTATTGCGCGCGCTCTGATTATTCGATCCGAGTTGATCCTGTTTGATGAGGCTGTCTCGGCGCTGGATGTCTCGGTCCGCGCCCAAATTCTCGACCTGCTGGCCGAGCTTTGTGCGGCTTACGATCTGACTTACCTGTTCATCAGCCATGACCTGAGCGTGGTTCGAACCATCACCGACCGTGTGTTGGTGATGCAGGCCGGCAAGATTGTGGAACAGGGTGAAACCGAGCAAGTCTTCACAGAGCCTCAGCATCCTTACACAAGAACTCTGATCAATGCGGCACCGAAATTGCCGGAGACTGGACGAGGCGCTGCATGAAAAACCCTTGTATAGAGCCTGATATTGGAGCTTCCGATGACTAACCCCCTCTGGTTCGATCCCAACCTTTGCCTGATCGGCGGAGAATGGAAAATGCCCGCGTCAGGTCAAACCTTGCCGCTGGTGAATCCCTCGGACGGTTCCGAAATTTGCCAGATCGCTCGAGGTGGCGAAACCGATATCGACGCTGCAGTGCGGGCCGCCCGATCCGCGTGCGATGGCGATTGGGGTCGCATGACGGCCCTGGAGCGAGGGCGTATTCTCACCCGACTGGGGCAACTGGTTCTGGACCGAGTGGATGAACTGGCACAGCTAGAGGCGATGGATGTCGGCAAACCGCTGACCCAAGCGCGGGCAGATGCGGTAGCATTGGCGCGGTATTGCGAATTTTATGGTGGTGCTGCGGATAAAGTGATGGGCGAGACCATTCCCTATCTGGATGGCTATACCGTCTACACGTTGCGCGAGCCGCACGGTGTGACCGGCCACATCGTGCCGTGGAATTATCCGATGCAGATCATTGGCCGTTCTGTCGGGGCGGCGCTGGCAATGGGTAACGCCTGTGTTCTGAAACCGGCGGAAGAGGCCTGCCTGACCGCACTGGCCTTCGCGCATCTGGCGATACAGGCGGGCCTTCCGCTTGGTGCCCTGAATGTGGTGCCCGGCCTGGGGGCTGAGGCGGGCGCGGCCCTGTCGGCACACCCGGGTGTGGATCACATCTCATTCACCGGTTCGGTCGCGACTGGCGCGTTGGTTCAGCAGGCGGCGGGTCGAAACGTTGTTCCGGTGACACTGGAACTGGGCGGCAAGTCGCCGCAACTGGTTTTCGATGACGCCGATCTGGATGCCGCGCTGCCGTATCTGGTGAATGCGGGTATACAGAATGCGGGCCAGACCTGCTCGGCCTCTTCGCGCATTCTGGTGCAGCGCGGTGTTTATGATGCGGTGAAATCCCGTATGGCGACTGCCTATCAAGAACTCACCGTTGGTCCGGCGATCCGGGATTTGCGCGTCGGTCCGCTGATCTCAACACGGCAAAAAGAAATCGTGACCGGTTTCCTTCACCAAGGCTCGGACTTGGCGATTGCCGCCGAGGGCCAGATTGCGGCTGGCGCACCCGAATCCGGCGCATATGTCAGGCCCACACTGTTCTCGGATGTGCCGCCCGATCATGCCTTGGCGCGGGATGAGATCTTTGGCCCCGTACAGGTTCTGATCCCGTTTGACACCGAAGAACAGGCTCTAACCATAGCAAATAGCACCGAATATGGCCTTGTTGCTAGCGTCTGGACCCGAGATGGTGGGCGTCAGATGCGGCTGGCTAAGGGTTTGCGTTCGGGGCAGGTGTTCATTAACAACTACGGCGCGGGCGGAGGTGTCGAGCTGCCTTTTGGCGGCGTTGGAAAATCCGGCCATGGCCGCGAAAAAGGGTTCGAGGCGCTTTATGGGTTCTCGCAGCTCAAGACGGTTGCGGCCTACCACGGCTAAACGATCACTTCGATCGGCTCCTGCGCTCCAACGCCAAAGACGCGCTTGTACCGCTCAATCTGCTCGGCGGGTCCCATCGCCTTTTCCGGGTTGTCAGATAGTTTGACCGTCGGGTAGCCATTGGCCGAGACCGCCTTGCAGACTAGCGAAAAGGGAGCCAATGCGTCATTCGGTACAAGTTCGCGGAAGTCATTGGTCAGCAACGTACCCCAGCCGAACGAGACATTGGTTTGATCCGCGAACTGAGCGTGCAATTCGCGTATCTTGTCCACATCTAACCCGTCCGAGAAAATAACCCGCTTCTGCGTCGGGTCTTCGCCGCGTGATTTCCACCAGTCTATTGCGATTTTTGCGCCGGTTGCGGGGTCGCCGCTGTCAACGCGAATGCCGGTCCAGCCTGCCAGCCAGTCAGGCGCGCGGTCCAGAAACCCTTTGGTGCCATACGTGTCGGGCAGAATGATGCGCAGATTTCCATCATGTTCCTCGTGCCAGTCGCTAAGGACGTCATAGGGCGCCTGCGCAAGCGCGGCGTCGTCTTCGGCGAGCGCAGAATACACCATAGGTAGTTCATGTGCGTTGGTGCCAATAGCCTCAACTTCGCGTCGCATTGCGATCAGACAGTTGGACGTTCCGGTAAAGGACGAGCCCAAACCTTCAATCATGGCCTGCACACACCAGTCCTGCCAAAGGAAGGAATGCCGCCGCCGCGTGCCGAAATCCGCGATCCCAAGCCCCTCAATAGTGCGAAGCTGGGCTATCTTTTCCCATACGCGTGTCATTGCACGGGCATAGAGCACCTGTAGTTCGAACCGGCGCATATCGTTCAGAACCGCGCGTGAGCGTAATTCCATCAGTACGGCCAGCGCCGGGATCTCCCATAGCATGACCTCGTGCCACTTACCCTCAAAGGTCAGCTCATACTGATCACCCTTATGCTCCAGGTGGTAAGGGGGCAGGCGCAGGTTCTCGAACCATTCCATGAAATCCGGGCGGAACATCTGACGCTTGCCGTAGAATGTATTGCCCCGCAACCACGTGCTTTCCCCACGACTCAGACTTAGCGAGCGGATGTGATCCAACTGCTCGCGCAGCTCGCCTTCATCGATCAAACGGGCCAATGGCACGTGATTCGACCGGTTGATCAGCGAAAACACCACATCGGTTTGGGGCTTATTTCGAAACACTGACTGGCACATCAGCAGTTTGTAGAAATCTGTGTCGATCAATGACCGGATAATCGGGTCAATCTTCCATTTATGATTGTAGACCCGCGTCGCGATATCGACCATGGGGACCTCCTGCAATTTCCGTTGTTAGATCAATCGGAGCACGAAATGGCAAGAGTCGCGGAATTGGGAACAATGCCCACGACAGAACACATTACGGGCTTATTGTGGGTTTCCTTCACGCTTTAGTGAGGGGTGGGGATGGAACTGAAGGTTGAAGTTAGTGAATGAGTCTCGAGTACGATTTTGACATTGTTGCAATAGCTCCGGATGAGGTTGATCCTGAGCATGGGCAAACATCGATAACTGGGCGGCCCCCGGTGCGGGCGCGGTTCAGGGATATCAAGACGGCAGACGCTGTGCGCGCTGCATCGCCCAAGATTCGCAGAATATTTCTGGAATCAGGATTTAGCCTGGACGAGTCGGATGGGCATCTTGCCCGAGGTTATTTTCGGCCAGAAGACGCTGAAGATCGCCTCCTGATCCTAAAGCGGCTTTTTGCGAATATCCGGAATATGGGTGTCCAGGGAGAGTATAGTGGTGAGTTCGATTTCCATCACTTCTTGGGCCATATCAGGACCGCAAAGCCCGGGACCGTGAACCGGAAAATGCCCGAGCGACCATTGCAAGCGCCACGCCCAAGACCAGTGCGACCAAAGCGTCGCACGGTTTCTGGGCGTATCGGTTTCGCGTTAGGTCTTGCCGTGATCCTGTTCGTGTTTCTGAAACTGCTGGCCGAGCATGGTGCCGCGCTTTGATCCTCAGGCCAGTGTCACACCCGCTGCGCGCATGGCCTGTTCTGCGACAGCCAAAGATCCGTCCATATCAATGGCGCGGCACAAGTTGCTTAAGACAGTGACATCAAACCCCAGCTGTGCCGCATCTACCGCCGAATAATGCACGCAGAAATCTGTCGCCAAACCGACCATGGTAAGCTGCGTGATCCCGCGCGTCTCAAGATAGCCTTTTAGACCAGTGGGCGTGGAATGGTCGTTTTCGAAAAACGCGCTATAGCTATCGATAGCGCTGCGAAATCCCTTGCGGATGATCAGATCGCCATCTGTTCGCAAATCCGGATGGAAGTTCGCGCCTGCGCTGCTCTGAACACAGTGATCGGGCCACAAGACCTGAGGGCCATAAGGCATGTCGATCATCTCGAACGGCGCTTTGCCAGTATGAGAACTGGCGAATGAAGAATGCCCCGCCGGGTGCCAATCCTGTGTCAGGATCACCGTATCGAACGTATCCATGATCGCATTGATCGGTGCGACGATCTCGTCCCCTCCGGCTACGGCAAGCGCGCCGCCTGGGCAGAAGTCATTCTGAACATCGATAACGAGCAGGGCGTGGGACATGCTGGCCTCCTAAAGTCGTGTTATCGGTATGGTGCGCAGCGGGTATCGTCAATCCGGTCTCTTGTGTGTTTTTGCCAAGGGCATTAGATCGCCCACATGTACACAATCGCTGCCCTCTATCATTTCACGCGTTTTTCCGACCCCGATGCGCTGCGCCCGGCTTTGCACGAGCTTTGCCGCGCGCAGTCGGTAAAAGGCACCCTGCTGTTGGCGCAAGAAGGGATCAATGGCACCATCGCCGGACCCCGCGCAGGTATCGATGCGGTTCTGGCGCATATCCGTGCGTTGCCAGGATGCAGTGATCTTGAGTGGAAAGAGGCGACCTCGGACCACCCGCCCTTCGGCAAGATGAAGGTGCGGTTGAAGAAAGAGATCGTGACTATGGGCCAGCCCGATGTCGATCCCCGCGCAAATGTCGGGAATTACGTCGAGCCTGAGGACTGGAACGCGCTGATCCGTTCGGATGATGTGGTGGTGATCGACACTCGCAACGATTACGAGGTGGCGATTGGCACGTTTGAGGGTGCAATAGACCCTAACACAGCCAGTTTCCGCGATTTCCCGGCGTGGTGGGAACATAACAAGGACCGCTTTCACAACAAACGCGTTGCGATGTTCTGCACCGGTGGCATCCGGTGCGAAAAATCCACCAACTACCTGCTGGGGCAAGGGGTCGAAGATGTCTATCACCTGAAAGGTGGCATCCTGCGGTATCTGGAAGAAACGCCACCCGAAGACAGCACTTGGCAGGGTGAGTGTTTTGTCTTCGACAACCGCGTCTCAGTTGGTCATGGTCTGGTCGAAGGCCCACACAAGCTGTGCCATGGTTGCCGTCGCCCGATCCTGCCCGAAGATGTGAAACGCCCTGAATACGAGCATGGCGTATCCTGCCATCGGTGTATCAATGAGACTTCAGAACAGGACAAGGCGCGGTTTCGCGAGCGGCAAAAGCAGATACAGCTGGCCCGCGCGCGGGGCGAGGAACATCTGGGCTCTGACTGAAATCAGCTTGCAGGCTGCGTTTGAAATCGGATGATTGTGCGCAAGCCCAACCGACGGAGCGCTCATGACCCACGAACCCAGAACCCTGGAAGAATGGAAATCAACTTTGCTGGCGGCGCTTGGGCTGGTCTTGGCAAGCTTTCTTGCGTGGTACGGTCTGTCGCGCCTGAACGAAGCTACTGCAGGCGACACCATTGGCACTCTTTCTTCGGTAGGCCTTCTGATCTGGATCGCCTCGCAGTCCTGGTACTACATGACCCAGGTGAAATCTCCCCGGAGGTTGTTGTTCCTGATGGGGGTGTCCTTCATCCAGGTCGTGCCATTCCTGTTCGCAGCCGTCTACGGCGCGTTTGGATATAACGACCATTGTGTGATCGGCGCCGAAGGGCCAGCCGATATTCTGTATTTTTCATACGTCACCTTCACAACGGTCGGATATGGGGACATGTCCCCAACTGGCTTTTGCCGTGGGCTGGCTGTGGCCGAGGCTGTGACGGGTTACATCCTGTTGGGCATGTTTGTGGCCGCCGCCGTCGCGCTATACGCGCGCAACCACGGCAAATAGAGCGATCTATTTATTATGATCGATCCAGCGCGACATCATTTGTTTGTCGCGGAAACATTCGGACGGGATCGGGCGGCGCTTGCTGCGCGAGATACGTTCGGCAAAAGCAACCTGCTTACCTGTTGGGTAGTTTGCAAAGGGCGACGGATCATGCGGCGTATGAGCTGAAATCCAGTCCGACAGGGATTTGCGGTCACGCTGCGCCTCGACCGGAATCTCAAGCGCTGATTGTTGCGCGATGGCGCGGGCAAAGCGCATCTGCCGATCGGTAACTGGCAGCAGGTGATAGTCGTTTGTCGGGCCGCTCAGGGCGGAATTTCGCATGTTCTGGGCCATCGGGTAATCCTCTGACTATGTAGAACATAAATAGAACATTAACCTTTCGTTTCAAGGGAAGACCCTTTGGGTTAGGCGAGAACCTGCCAATTTGCAGCTTGATTGACTGATCAGTCAATAATCGATAATTCGATCCTCAACGCACGCGATCTCTTTGACTAAAGAGATTTCTGAACACAGAGGGAACCGGCATGAAGTTTCAACCTAAGGCCAGCCATTTCATCAATGGCGAGTATGTCGAGGACACCAATGGCGCGCCCATCGACGTTATCTACCCCGCCACCGGAGAGGTCATCGCACGGCTACATTCCGCCACGCCTGAGATTGTTGAAAAGGCTCTGAATAGCGCAAAATCGGCCCAAGCGGCCTGGGCTGCCCTATCGGGCACCGAGCGAGGCCGTGTGCTGAGACGCGCGGCCGACATCATGCGGGATCGCAATCGTGACTTATCGATCATCGAAACCCATGATACCGGCAAACCTCTGCAGGAAACGCTGGTGGCCGACGCTACCAGCGGCGCGGATGCGCTGGAGTATTTTGGTGGTCTGGCGGCCTCGCTGACGGGCGAACATATCCCTCTGGCAGACGGGGATTTTGTCTATACCATCCGCGAGGCGCTGGGCGTTTGTGTGGGCATTGGGGCATGGAACTACCCGACGCAGATCGCTTGCTGGAAGGGTGCCCCGGCGTTGGTGTGCGGAAACACAATGATCTTCAAACCTTCCGAGACTACTCCGCTGTCGGCATTGCAAGTAGCCGAGATTTTGATCGAGGCAGGTGCACCCAAAGGCGTCTATAACGTTGTTCAGGGCTACGGTGATGTAGGCGCCAGCCTGGTGACCGACCCCCGAGTGGCCAAGGTCTCGCTAACAGGGTCGGTTCCAACGGGCCGCAAGGTGTACGCTGCTGCCGCCGATGGCATGAAACATGTCACCATGGAATTGGGTGGCAAGTCCCCGATGATCGTGTTCGACGATGCCGACATCGAAAATGCCGTGTCAGGCGCCATTCTGGGAAATTTCTATTCCTCGGGACAGGTCTGTTCCAACGGCACTCGAGTTTTTGTGCAAAAGGGAATCAAAGAAGCGTTCCTTAAGCGCCTGTCTGAACGCCTCGCTACGGCGAAAATCGGCGACCCGATGGATGAAGAGGTCAACTTTGGCCCGATGGTCAGCGAAAACCAGATGAATATCGCGCTTGGCTATGTCGAAAAGGGTAAGGCTGAAGGCGCGCGGCTGATCTATGGCGGCGAACGGGTCCAAGGCGATGGTTTCTACATGCAGCCCACGGTTTTTGCCGATGTTAAGGACGATATGACAATCGCGCGCGAAGAGATTTTCGGCCCGGTGATGTCGGTGCTGGACTTCGACACCGAAGAAGAGGTTTTGGCCCGTGCCAATGACACTGAATTCGGTCTGGCCGCCGGCGTCTTCACCAACGACCTAACCCGCGCCCACCGCATCGTGGCAGGTTTTGAGGCGGGGACTTGTTACATCAACACTTATAACCTGGCCCCGGTTGAGGCACCGTTCGGCGGATCTAAGATGTCGGGCGTCGGTCGCGAGAACTCGAAACTGGCAATCAACCACTTCAGCGAGATGAAGACAGTCTACGTCTCGATGAATGATGTGGAGGCCCCATACTGAATAAATCCGGTTAAATAGTCTCTGTTCTTGACAGTTCACGTCGGGGGCAGAGCACATGCCGGTTCGTACATATGGCTGAATTCCTCAAGACGACTCGTCCGCAAACCGGAGATCAGCCTGTGAAAATTCACACCCGAGCTTTTGTGATCGGAGCAGTTTGATCCTTCATCAACTGGCCAAGTTTGGTTGGATTGACGTAGCGATGCTGGAAAGGGCGAGCTAACTTGGGGCCAACCCCAGACCATGTCCCCGGCACAATACGCAATGCCAATTGTAGCGGCTGTTTTGGCGGTGCATTTTCACATCTGGGCTGAACAAATCTCTGGGGCGGGTCTGCAGGATCCCGATGTGGCAACCGTAATGCCCTGGAATACGGTTTCAGAAAGTCTGAGTCACTCGGCCTGGTTTACCAAGGGCAGATGTGGTGATCGTAATTTCAGATAGAGTTGTCCAAGAACCAGCACACTTGAACGCGTGCGGTGGTCCTGAATGATCATTGAGCCAGCTGTAGATCTTCGACACGTTCACGGAGTTTACCGCCACTGTCCTATGGGCATCATGGATTGATGCATAGGAAGTCCAAATGAATTCAACACCTTTGTTAGAGGCTGATTTTGGCGTCTATCAGCCTACAGGCCAAAGCAGTTACACTTGTCTCTGCAAGAACAGACTTCCAAGGTTCAGTTCGGGTCGATTGCGCGCACTGTCTCAAGCATTTCAGTGATCTGCGCGCGTGCGATGGTGCTGTCCTGTAATAGCATTGCGGCGTCCGACAACGGCTTGTCCGGCTGCCGCGCAACGGGCTCGATCAGGGATGTTCGGATGCGGGACAAATCGGTGAAAGTGTTTGACCTCTCTTCATCCGCACCGCCGGAGCCCGCCAACCAGTTGTATCGATCGGCCATCTCGTGCTTCCCGCCTGCCTGTAATGCGCGCGCGGCGGCATCGAAATCCTGTGTTTGCATCATGGCCTGGGCGCGCAACTCTTGCGCGGTGTCCGAGGAATCGTCCGCGATTTCCAGCAGCGCCTGACGGGGACGGTTGCCCAACAGAGCCGCCTTTGCCCGAAGCCGAGCACGATCACGGCTGCGT
Source organism: Ruegeria sp. C10 (assembly GCF_056537805.1). Taxonomy (NCBI): domain Bacteria; kingdom Pseudomonadati; phylum Pseudomonadota; class Alphaproteobacteria; order Rhodobacterales; family Roseobacteraceae; genus Ruegeria; species Ruegeria sp. C10. Next base: position 75,447 of record NZ_JBQFSC010000001.1, read on the forward strand.
TCCCGATCTTGCGGTCGGTTTGCCAGCGCGTAAGCCTGCGCTGAAAACCCAAGGTCAGCCAATCGCTCTGCCATGGACACGGCAGTTTCGACCGCCAGCGCGTTGCGTCGCCTGTCCTTCAATTCCATCACATGGCGCAGGAAAGTAATGTCGTCCGCCCGCTCCGCCAGCAATTGGAACACCTGATCTCGTGTCCTCTGCCATTCGTCGGAATCTGAGACATCCTCAAAACCGGCAAGAGCTCCGGTAAAATCCTGGGACAAAGCCATCGCCAAAGCGTGAGCACGCGCCAACATCGGGCCAAGTTCGGACTTCCGAAGCTCGCGCGCATAACTTGCAGCTAAATCGAGGTCGCGGGGCGAGACCGTACCCCGGTCCGACCACCGCTTTTCGATCAACCGCGCAAGTGCCAACGGCGCATCGGTCGCGGCATCGGGCGCCGATATGACCTCGGTCAACAGCGTTTCCGCGGTATCGGTATCCCCTGCAGCATCCGCGATTTTGGCTTGGGCAAAGGTTACATCAGCGGGTTCGTCCTCTAAGATCCGTTCGACCGCACGCAAGATCCGGCGCGATGCTTCAAGCCGGCCTGCCGAGACAAACATCTCGGCGATATCCGGGCCGAGATGTTGCCTGAGATGCCACGGCAGCCGACCAAAACTGCGTTCGATCGCTTTCACATGCGCATCGGATTGAAGTTTACCCTCACTCAAAAGCGCCCAGAGTGCGGCGGCACCATCACATCTTTGCTGCCCTTCCAAAGGGTTCGGCGTCGGTGCAGGCAACCCGTCCATCACTGATGCGATGGCCGCTAATCTGCGCTGCTCAACCGAGGTCTCCGACAACAAAGACAGGGCTTGGTGCGCTTCTACACCGAACCCGAAATACGTATGGAGCTTCGCCAAATCCATTGCATAAGCCTGGTCGACACGATCGAATTCCTGAAATAGCCCGACCCGCAATTCGGCCACATCCTCGGAAAATGATCGAGCGCCCGACCATGTCTCAAAACCCAGTTCGCTGTTCGTGATACATTCCGGTTTGCTATCAATCTGAGGAACTGCCAGATTGCCCAGCCCCGAAACCTCATCGAGCACCGAAGACAGTCGCAGATTTGGCACTAGCTTTTCCGAAGATCGCAGCGGACCAAAACTGGACGATTCCCTGCGTCCGACACCTGCCAGTTCAAGATCAACAACCTCTCGATCAGCGCTTTGCAATATACGTGATGCTAACTGCTCCTCAAAATTTCGTTGATTTAGTTGCAGCAAAGGCAAGGCCAGTTCGGTGGCTGGAATATCAGTAGGTAAGGGTTTTTGGGCCGGGATACTTGCAATCCTGGGAAGCGCCTCTGGCTCTACCGGGTCACTTGCAGGTGTACCCTGGCCGGGTGCGATATCTATGACAACCATAGTTTGGCGATGCAGAAATGCCGTTGCCACGCAGTCGCACCCAAAAGTCATCTCCAACGCTGCACCTGGCCCGACCTGTTGAAGCGATTGCAGACGGTTCCCCGACAGACGGCCGAAGACAGCTGCAGTGTTGAATGTCGCATTATCGATGCCAATGCTCAGCCGCGCGCCGTTCTCGACCGGATGCAACATCCAACCGGTGCCAGAGGGGACCTGTACCACCAGACGCGTGTATCCCTCATGCTCGCCCGATCGCACGGTCAAAGCCTGTGCTGACGCGCTTGTGCCCCATGCGAGCAAGACCAAAGACAATGCGCGGATCATGCTGCAGCCTGCTTGAGTTCCTTAAGCGCGTCTTCAAGTTCCGAGAAACCGGGCCGGTTGTGGGTCGGTGTGTTCTGGCGGCCGACCTCAATACACATGGCCGCGTTGTGGTTGTGAAGATTAGCCACCAGAACCTCTTTGATGAGTTGGTAAAAGTGGTTGTCTTCTTCGACAACAGATTTCAGCTTGCCCGCGAAAGGACCCACCAATCCATAAGCCAGAAAAACCCCCAGAAACGTCCCAACCAACGCGCCGCCGATCAGCTTACCTAGGACTTCCGGTGGTTGGTCGATTGATCCCATCGTCTTGATCACACCCAGAACGGCGGCCACGATCCCCAGAGCGGGCAACCCGTCAGCAACGGTTTGCAGCGCGTGGCTTGAATGCATGGCATGGTGGAAGTTCGCCTCCATCCGCTTCTCCAGCACCTCCTCAACCTGGTGCGGGTCGTCATAGTTCATCGCCGCCGAGCGCATGGTGTCACAGATCAGGTCCACCGCTTCTTTGTCGGCTTGAATCTTGGGATATGCGGAAAATAGCGATGAGCTTCCTGGCTCTTCAATGTGCTGCTCTACCTCGACCGGGTTCGCGCGTGCGATCCGGATCAGAGAGAATAACAAGCATAACAGATCGCGATAATCCTCGGGCTTCCATTTGGGTCCTTTAAAAACTTTCACGATATCCTTGGCAGTGTGTTTTACGCCGCCGATATCATTGCTGATCAGAAATGCGCCGACTGCGGCCCCTCCGATCATCATCATCTCGAAGGGCAGTGATTTCATAATGATGGCCATCTTGCCGCCTGCGGCAAGGTAGCCGCCGAATACCATGACGAAGATGACGGCAATTCCGATGAGCCCGATCATGAAAGGTCTCCAGCGTTGAGGGTGCAGATAGATATGGCCATGAGGGTCATTCCTGTGGGGCACGTGCATTGCGTCCGGCCATGATCACGCTGATGGTGTAAGCAGCCTCGGGGCTGAGACCGGCCATAACTTCAGCGGCAGCTTCCGGTGGCATGCGAGACAGGAAGCCAGCGGCGAATACCGCGTCCATCGTTTCGAACAACGCGGCGGCATCTTTGGGCTTCATGCTCTGATACACGTCAGTCAGTTGTGTCAGATCGTTTTCGGCGGCCTTTTCGGCAATCGCCACCGTTTCACGCAAAGCGTTCTCGGCGTCCTCCAGCATGGTGAGCCGGGTTTCGATGGCCTGATCGGCAATGTCGAGCGCCCGTTCCCGGTCCAAAATCGTGCTTTCACGCTGGTTTAGAGTCTTTTCACGGCGCAATAGTTCCGTAAGCAGCAATTGTAGATCTGCCGCATTCGCCTTTTTGCGTTCACCACCGACCGGCGAGGCCATGTTTGGTTCTGCGCCGCGGGCAAGTGCAGGCCCGGCCTCAAGCCCGATGCGAATAATCGCAGAGCCGACCATCAGCAAGGAAATGACGGTCAGAACACCGCCCCGCGCTCGGCGATCCGGCGCTTTTGCCCGGTTGCGACTCATTTCGCTGCTCCGCCAGATGGTGCGGCGTGACGAAAGAACATCAGGCCTTCTGGTTTCTTTGCGGGCGGCTCTGGTGGTGCTTCCGATGGCTCAGTCGAAACCTCAGTTGGTTCACCAGACGGATCGGATGCAGTTTCTTGTGCTTCGCCGGGCTGCTCAGACCTGTCCTCAGCAGGTGCGTCATCTGGCTGATCCATGGGAACTTCCGGCTCAGAGGGCTCTTCCTGAACGACATCGTGCATCGAGGCCATCATAAGCTCCAACCGTTGTGCGACGGTTTCCGCCCGTTCGGTCAGCGTCTGCAACGCGGTGCCGGAATCATCCGAAGCCTGACGCGCGCTATCCAGCGATTTTCGCAACTCTTCTGCTTGCGAGGACAGCACGGAAACGGCGCCACCCACACCCTTCTCAAGATCGGTAAACCGCTTCAGGCGTCGCGACAGAACGAAACAATACAGACCAGCCCCAAGAGCGCCCGCAACCAGCAGAATATCGGCAATCAACTCCACCATCGCCTCCTAATTCAGTACAAATTCCATGACCAGAACGTCACGCACGCGGCCTTCGCCCACGACGATCCCAATGCGTCGTAGCAGGTGTCCGCGGATCCTCATCAAAGCCAGAGAATCTTCCAGATCGGTTAACTCAAGGGCGCGCAAATAGCTGTTCAGAACGTCCATGATTCGCGGCTGCATCTTTTCAACCTCGGCGGCGTAGCCCGCGTTCACTTCAAGCTGCGCGTGAAATTTCAAATGTCGCGAATCATCTGACTTGACCGAGATTATCACCGGCGGAAGATCGACAAATTTCACATCGGGAAGTGCCTTTACGGAAGCGTCTTCGCCTTTCTTTTTGGCCTCTTTCACCATCTCGGACCCACCTATGGGAAGCAGGCCGGATGCAGTTATGAAATAGCCGCCAACACCGCCCGCGATAGCCAGAATCAGCCCAAGCAGAAAGCCTTTTTTCCCTGATTTTTTAGGGGCTTCCGCCTCATCTGCAGTTGCGTCGGTCATGCCGTCCTCATGAATCTGTTCGGCAACCGTCATAACCCCTCAGGGACTAACCGATTGTTAAGGGCAATCGTCCAAACAAGGGCAGAGCCGCACAGAATGTCGGTGAGTCGGAGGTAAGCGTGCAGCAGATCGGAACTGTCTGGGCAAGTTTGGACAGGCGCAAACAAATTATCGTGGCCGGTGCCGTGGCACTGGTGTTTCTGGGTGTGCTTGCGATGTCACGGATTGTGACAGCGCCGTCGATGACGCTGCTTTATGCGGGGCTCGAAAGCGGTGCAGCCGGGGATATCGTGCGGGCGCTGGACCAGCGTGGTGTGAACTATGAAATAAGGGGTGGCTCGATCTACGTCCCCGGCGTTCAGCGGGATGAGTTGCGGATGACTTTGGCCAGCGAGGGCCTGCCTGCGAACGGCAATCGTGGTTACGAACTGCTGGATTCGCTCAGCGGCTTTGGCACTACGTCGCAGATGTTTGATGCCGCCTATTGGCGCGCAAAAGAAGGAGAGCTGGCGCGCACGATTGTGGGCAGCCCGCATGTCAGCAAGGCCCGGGTGCACATCGCCAACAGCTCCTCCAACCCGTTTCAGCGCAGCATAGCGCCAACCGCTTCGGTTTATCTGGTCCCGTCGGGTGCACCTATTAACGGAGATCAGGCAAAGGCGATCCGGTTTTTAGTGGCGTCGGCGGTTAGCGGGCTGGCACCGGAAAACGTCACTGTGATTGATTCGAACGGGGCCGTGATTGGCGCGCAGGACACGGCGGTGGCAGCCGATTCTGCAGATGATAAGGCGCGCCAATTGCGTGAGAAAGTTCTACGTCTGGTCGAAGCCCGGGTCGGGGCCGGCAACGCGGTGGTTGAGGTCAGCGTAGATACGGTGACCGAAACCGAGTCTATACGGGAACGTCGCTTTGACCCCAAAGGCCGTGTTGCGATCAGCACGGATGTTGAAGAACAGTCGGACAGTGCGCGTAATCAGTCGGCGGATGTGACAGTGGCGTCGAATCTGCCGGATGGCGACGGGGCCGGAGGCGATGAATCCAATTCGAATGCCACTCAGACCCGCGAACGGGTGAATTATGAGGTGTCAGAGACCGAGTTGGAAGTTCATCGCGCGCCAGGTGCGATCAAACGTCTGACTGTCGCGGTGCTGGTCAATGGTGTACGAGCGGCAGGTACAGATGGCGTCGAAATTTTTGAACCCATGCCGCAGCCCGAGCTTGATGCACTGCAAGAGCTTGTGGCTTCTGCGGTCGGGTTTGATGCTGAACGCGGCGACGTCATCACACTGAAATCGCTCGACTTGCCCATGGTTGAACCCCAGGGCGAGTTGGTGTCCGGGTCGATCTGGCAGAACATGCATATCGACGCTATGTCGCTAATCCAGATGGTGGTTTTGGCGCTGGTTTCCCTTGTTTTGGGTCTGTTTGTCATACGGCCGATTCTGACGAAATCTGCGGCATCGGCGCTGCTGCCAGCAGGTGCACCGGTCGAGGTCGCCCCAGCGCCTTCCCTGACCGGGGAAATTGCGACCGCAGATGCGCCGGACTTTGCACCGCTCGCGGATGCGGCGCAGCCGAATGTTCCGGCGATTGCCGCTGCGCGTGGGGAAGATCCTGTCGACCGTTTGCGCGCCATGATCGGCGACAAGCAGGAAGAGACGGTAGAGATCCTGCGCAGCTGGCTTGAAGAAGGCGAGGAGAAGGTGTGATGTCGATCGCTCATCTTCTTGAAGACTTCACCGCCCCTGCGGCTGGGGTGGCCGTACATCTACTGGATGAAGACGCACTGGAAGAACAGCGGCTTGCTGCATTTGAACAAGGCTATGGGGCGGGCTGGGAAGATGCGGTTCAGGCGCAGGAACAGACTGGCACACAGCTAAGCTCCGATCTGTCGGCGACGTTATCCGACCTGTCCTTTACCTATCAAGAAGCATTGACCCGCATGACCCTGTCGCTGGAACCGATGTTCCACAGCCTGGTTCAGACTATTCTGCCTGAGACGATCGAGCATGGCTTTGCGAAGCGATTGACCGAGCAGCTTTGCGACATGGCGCGTGAGCAGGTCGGCCAGCCACTGCAGCTGACTGTTCCGGCGGGCACTTCGGATCAGGTCGAGGCGATGCTGCCGCAGGATATCTCGCCGCGTCCCCAGGTTATCGAGGATGTCTCGCTCCAGCCGGGACAGGCGCGATTGCAGGTGGGGATCGCCCAACGCGAGGTGGACTGCGCTGCCTTGCTCTCATCCATTGCTGCAGCGTTCGACGCATATCTGTTTGAAGCAAAAGAGGCTTTGTCAAATGAGTGATCCTCAACTACCGAAACCCGAAAAACCCAACCCGTTCGAGACTGTTCCGATCGAAGTCACCGTCTCGGTCGGGCGTGCGCGGCCTTTGATCCGTGACCTGTTGAGCATGGGTGAAAATGCCGTACTGACACTGGACAAGCGGATCGAGGATCCGGTTGACCTCTATGTCGGGGATCAATTGGTCGCGCGCGGTCTGTTGGAAGAGATGGAGGGCGATCAGGCCGGGCAACTGGCTGTACGGCTGACCGAAATCTCGGATCTGCAGAACGGGATCGGATGATGCGCTACCTTTTTTGGCTGGCATTTTTGCTGGTCATACCCTCCGGTGGCGCGGCGCAAGAACTGTCGCTGTCCCTGGGCGAGGGCGGGTCGATCTCGGCCCGGACCATCCAGTTGATTTTGCTGATCACGGTGCTCAGCCTGGCACCGGGACTGGCGATCATGATCACCTGTTTCCCGTTTTTGATCACGGTTTTGGCGATCCTGCGGCAAGGAATCGGCTTGCAGCAGTCACCGCCAAACATGTTGATCGTCAGTCTGGCGCTGTTTCTGACCTATTTCGTCATGGAGCCGGTTTTTACCGAGGCGTGGGAGACCGGGATTCAACCGATGGTCGAGGAAACGCTTGACGTAGAGCCTGCGCTGGAACGCGCGCTGGTGCCGTTTCGCAGTTTTATGGCAGCGCGTATTGATGCCGACACGTTTCAGGCCATGGCAGACCTGCGCCCGGATGATGCTGCGATCCAACTATCGCCCGAGGCCCCGTTATCCGTGCTGATGCCGTCCTTCATGTTGTCGGAAATCGCGCGGGCCTTTCAGATCGGGTTCCTGATTTTCCTGCCTTTCCTGATAATCGATCTCGTTGTCGCAGCGGTTTTGATGTCGATGGGAATGATGATGGTGCCCCCGGCTACGGTCTCGCTGCCGTTCAAATTGGCGTTTTTCGTCATCGCTGATGGCTGGGCCTTGATCGCCAGCGCCTTGGTGCGCAGCTATGCGCCATGACTATTGCCGTGTGATCTGTAGTCGGGCGCGCAGACCCTGATCTCCGGCCTCGAAACTCAGCGTTCCGCCATGTTGTTCGGCAACGGTGCTGACAATTGTCAGGCCCAATCCGAACCCGTCCGAAGATCCGATGTTTGATCCGCGCTGGAACGGTGCCAGTAGCGCCTCGATATCCGCGACCGATAGGTCGGTGCCCTTGTCCTCGACGACGATCGTGGCGGTCTGAGCATCGGTTTCCAGTTCAACCTCGGCGTGACGACCGTATTTCAGGGCATTATCGATCAGATTGGACAAAGCTCGTTTCAATGCGATGGGCTGACCCGTCACCAGGATGCGCCGCGTTTCCGGCAGCGACGCATGCCCACGGCGTGACATGAAAACAGACGACGCGCTTTCGACGACAACGGGATCAACGGCTTTCAACGACACAGGCCGGTCCATATCCTGATAATCGGCCACAAGCGACTCAACCAGCGAGGTCAGCGATATCTGGCGCGGTTCCTCGACGCTGAGTTCCGATCGCGTGTAAGTAAGCACGCTTTCTATCATGCCGGTCATCTGGTCCACGTCGGCCTCGAGCTTTTCGCGCAACTCGCCATCGGGAATCAGCGCCGCACGCAGCCGGACGCGGGTTGCAGGTGTCCCCAGATCGTGGCTGACGCCCGACAGTACAATGGCGCGTTTCTCAAGCTGCGCACGTTCGGCATCCAGGTGATCATTCACCGCAGTCACGATATCGCGCAGCTCTTCGGGCCCGTCCGCGTCATAGCTTTGCGGCCCGCCGCGACGTCGGCGGTCACCAAGTGCCTGAGCAAAGCGTGCGAAACTGTCAGAAACATTCCCGACCGAGGTCAGAAGCACCGCCAAGGACACAATTCCCAGCAATATCGCGGGCAAACGCAGATCAACCGGCGCAGCCTTACAGCCCCAGATTTCGGTGCCGTCGACTTGCTGCCAGACTCCGCGCCCGAATTGCGCGATCAGGATAGGTTCGCTGCAATATGTGGCCAACAGGCGGGTCAGGTTCCCCATCTTCTCGGGGCCGGTCTGATCGCTGCCAGATACGATGTCTGAAACCGGATAGACCAGTCGATCCGATAACACCGCAAGCGTCAATTCGCGGCCACTCAGGGGGGCTGAACTGTCGGTCAGAATCGACAGATTGGTGACAAAGCGGCGATCCGCAAAGCCGGGCATTTGCTGGAACGCTCCCCTATCAGCAAGCGCGGCTGCCTCGGTTGGCAATGGGTTGATCAATAGGCCGGGTGGCGGCGCCATCCCCGTTCGCAAGTCTTCGTATATGGTGAAACCGGCAACAAATGCTGCGGTCTGATACCGGTTCCAAGCCTGTGCCGAGGTGAACCACATCCCGGCAGCCACCAGCCCCGCGACAAAGGCGGACAGGGTCCAGAGCCACCCAATACTGCGCAGGCGCAGGGTCATGCGTCCTCATCCACCATAACGTCAGCGGTAAACAGATAGCCAACACCGCGCTCGGTGCGCAGCATCTGGGGGTCTTTCGGGTTGGCCTCGATTTTCGACCGCAACCGCCCCACCAGCATATCTATGGCACGGCCTTGCGCCTCAGGCTTGTCGGCCTCACCGGTTACATCCAGTGCGGCGGCGATCTCATCACGGGTCAGCGGAATATGCGGGTTCGCCAGCAAAACCTTCAACAGGGCGGTCTCCCGTTGGGACAGGGAAACCAGATAGCCTTCGGGCGAATGCACCTCGTCCCGTTTGCCGTCAAAGACCCAGCCGTCAAAGTGAAAGGTGCGCGTGCGGCGGCGGTATGCCAGCGAAGGCGTGCGTCGGGCGCGTTGCATCACCGCACGGACGCGGGCCAGCAACAGTTGCGGGTTGAATGGTTTGGCGATGTAATCGTCTGCTCCAACCTCATATCCTGCCATGCGCTGATGATCCGCCGACAGGGCCGAGACCAGAATGATCGGTACATCCTGTTCGGCCCGCAACCGGGCACAGATCTCGACGCCGTTTTCATCGCCCAGCATCACGTCCAACAGGATCAGGTCGATCCGCCCCGAGGTTAGATGCGTGCGTATTTCACTTTCGGAACTGGCAGGCAGAGCAATATACCCGTTCTGCTGAAAGAACTGGGTCATCATCGACCGCATCTCCGAATCGTCATCCACCACCAGGAGCCGGGGAATGCCCACTCTGTTTCTCCTCCTCAGGGTTCTCCGTCGCCGCCAATTGTAACGAATGGAAACGGATTCGAGGCCAACGTAACACGGGGTAACAAAAGCGGTGAAAATTTCCACCTTGTCAGGATATTGCATCGCGTTCTGCGTTGCCATGCGGCATTCCGTTAGCGCTATATCACCTATGGCCGCCCTTGGGGTGGCACCGAATTCTCAGGGAGGAGAACAAAAAATGAAGCGTTTTGCATTTGCCACCGTGTCGACCTTGGCCGTAGTGGCCGGGTCGGCTGTTGTGGCTGAACCAAAGGCCGAAGTTCTGCACTGGTGGACATCCGGTGGTGAGGCGAAATCGGTCGCGGTTCTGCAGGAAGAGTTCGCCTCGAACGGCGGCACATGGACCGATATGCCGGTCGCAGGTGGCGGCGGCGATGCGGCCATGACTGCGCTGCGGGCCCGGGTTCTTGCGGGTAACGCGCCGACTGCTGTTCAGCTGAAAGGACCTGCCATTCAGGAATGGTATGAAGAGGGCGTTTTGGCAGACATTTCATCCGTGGCAGAAGCCGAAGGCTGGGCCGATGTGCTGCCAGCATCGATTGCAGGCCACATGATGTGCGAAGGTACGTGGTGCGCAGCACCTGTGAACGTGCACCGCATCGACTGGATCTGGGCCAATGCTGACGTTCTGGCCGCCAACGACATTGAAATGCCCACAACTTGGGAAGAGTTCAACGCCGCTGCCGAAAAACTGCAGGCTGCCGGAGTGATCCCGTTGGCCCATGGTGGTCAGGCGTGGCAAGACGCCACAGTGTTCGAAGCGGTTGCGCTGGGACTGGGTGGCCCCGAGTTCTATCAGAAAGCCTTTGTCGATCTCGACCCCGAGGCGCTGACCTCGGACACCATGGTTCAGGTCTTTGATCAGATGCGCACCCTGCGCGGTTATGTGGACGAAAACTTCTCAGGCCGCGACTGGAACCTTGCCACCGCCATGGTGATGAATGGCGAAGCAGCCTTCCAAATCATGGGTGACTGGGCCAAGGGCGAATTCCTTGCGGCAGGCAAGAAACCCGGCGAAGATTTCCTGTGCGCCTCGACCCCCGGCGACGGCTATCTCTATAACGTCGACAGCTTTGCCATGTTCGAAGTGGAAGGTGACGACAACCGCGCCGGTCAGGAACTGCTGGCCAAACTGATTGTCGGCCCGAACTTCCAGGAGGTGTTCAACCTGAACAAGGGTTCGATCCCAGCCCGGACTGATGTGGCGCTTGATGCGTTTGACATCTGTGCCAAGATCTCGGCCGAAGATATGGGTTCGACCTCGGCAGGCGGTTCGCTGCTGCCGTCTTATGCCCATGGTATGGCGCTGCGCGGGTCGCAGGCCGGTGCGATTACGGATGTTGTGACCGCACATTTCAACTCGGATATGTCCTCAGCTGACGCGGTTCAGCAACTGGCGGACGCAGTGGCAAACAGCTACTGATCCAATACGCTCTGCCCCCTATAATGCGGGGCAGAGCATCTTTCCCCGGAGGCTAAAATGTCCGAATGGCTGGAAAACCACCTGCCCAAGGTGGTGCTGGCACCGTCGTTCATCGCCGTATTGATCTTTGTCTACGGATTTATCGGATGGACCGCATGGGTGTCGCTAACCCGATCGAAACTACTGCCGAAATACGAGATCAAGGGCTTCATTCAGTACGAACGCCTGTTTGACTCACCCCGTTGGGATACGGCGATCAACAACCTGTATATCTTTGGTGCGCTTTTCATCGTGATCGCGATGATACTGGGCCTGTTACTGGCCATCCTGCTGGATCAGAAGATCCGCGTCGAAGGGGCCATTCGCACGATCTACCTGTACCCAATGGCGCTGTCGATGATCGTGACGGGTACGGCGTGGAAGTGGATTTTGAACCCAGGGCTCGGCATCGAATCCATGGTGCAGGGGTGGGGCTTTCCGAATTTCGAATTCGACTGGCTGGTGAACCCTGACTATGCGATCTACACTATCGTGATCGCCGCGATCTGGCAGAGTTCCGGCTTCGTCATGGCGTTGTTTTTGGCCGGTTTGCGTTCGGTCGATGGCGAGATCATCAAGGCCGCACAGGTCGATGGCATCCCCACGTGGCGCATTTATACGGCGATCATCATCCCTTCGATGGCACCGATCTTCCTGTCTGCTTTCATCGTGCTGGCGCACCTCGCAATCAAAAGCTTCGACCTTGTCATCGCCCTGACAGGTGGCGGTCCGGGCTATGCAACCGATCTGCCCGCTACTTACATGTACGCCATGGCCTTTTCGCGCGGCGATATTGGTCAAGCAGCCTCGTCCGCGATGATCATGATGCTGGTCGTCTTTGCCATCGTGGTTCCCTATCTTTACTCAGAGCTGAGGGCGAAAAATGACTGATCTGTCGATGCCCCAAACACAAACCCGCACCCAAAGCGCCACTGGCAAGATTGCCCTGCGTTGGTTGCTTTATGTCCTGCTTGGTCTGTTCGCACTGTATTACCTGATGCCGCTCTTCGTGATGTTGACGACATCATTGAAAAGCCTTGAGGAAATCCGCACCGGCAGCCTGATCTCGCTGCCGCGAGAGGTCAGCTTCGACGCCTGGAAAACCGCATGGTCCGGCGCTTGTACCGGTATCCAGTGTGAAGGTCTGCGGCCCTATTTCTGGAACTCGGTCCTGATCGCGGTGCCTGCGGTATTTTTGTCGACCCTGTTGGGTGCGCTGAACGGTTATGTCGTGGCGCAATGGCGGTTCAAAGGGGCCAATATCATCTTCTCGCTGATGCTATTCGGTTGCTTCATCCCGTTCCAAGTTGTTCTGCTGCCAATGGCACGTCTGCTGGGTATGATGGGGATTGCCGGAACCATTCCGGGCCTGATCTTTGTCCATGTGATCTACGGGCTGGGCTTCACCACGCTGTTCTTCCGCAACTACTATGTCACCATTCCGGCCGAGCTGACCAAGGCCGCTCGTGTCGACGGTGCAGGCTTCCTGCGAATTTTCTGGTCGATCTTCCTGCCGCTGTCGCTGCCGATCATCGTGGTGACCGTGATCTGGCAGTTCACGCAGATCTGGAACGACTTCCTGTTCGGCGTGTCGTTCAGCCAGGCGGGAACGCAGCCCGTGACCGTTGCGCTCAACAACATCGTAAACTCCACCACCGGCGTGAAAGAATACAACGTCGACATGGCCGCCGCGATCATCGCGGGGCTGCCGACGCTGCTCGTCTATGTCGTTGCCGGTAAGTATTTCATCCGCGGCCTGACCGCTGGCTCTGTGAAGGGATAAGACCCATGGCTCCCATCCTTGATATCAACAAACTCTACAAGAATTACGGCGCGACCGAGATTCTGAAAGACATCAACATCTCGATTGAACCGGGCGACTTCCTGGTGCTTGTCGGCCCCTCGGGCTGCGGTAAGTCTACGCTGCTGAACTGCATTGCGGGACTGGAAGAGATCACCGGTGGCACATTGTCCATCGGCGGCAACGACATGACCCATGTCAGCCCCAAGGATCGCGACATCGCGATGGTGTTCCAGTCTTACGCTTTGTACCCGACCATGTCGGTGGCCAAGAACATCACCTTCGGCATGAAAGTGCGCGGGGTCGATCAGGCCACGCAGGAAGCCAAGCTGAAAGACGTCGCCTCCTTGCTGCAGATCGAGCCATTGCTGAACCGCCGCCCCAGCCAACTGTCGGGTGGTCAGCGTCAGCGGGTCGCGATGGGCCGGGCGTTGGTGCGCGACCCCAAGCTGTTCCTGTTCGATGAACCGCTGTCGAACCTTGACGCCAAGCTGCGTGTCGAGATGCGGACCGAGATCAAGAAGCTACACCAGACGCTGGACGCTTCGATCGTTTACGTGACCCACGACCAAATCGAAGCGATGACGCTGGCGACCAAGATCGTCGTGCTTAAAGGCGGGATCGTGCAGCAGATCGGAACACCGGCCGAGATCTACAACAACCCAGCCAACCTGTTTGTGGCTGACTTCATGGGCTCACCTGCGATGAACCTGATCCCGGCACAGGCATCGAACAATGGTTCGGGAACGCAGATCTCGATCGCGCGCGAATCCGGTGAAACACTGGTTCTGAACGATGCACGGGACCTGTCGCTGCCACAGGATGTGATCCTTGGCCTGCGCCCGGAAGACATCGCTGAGGCTGGATTCCGCGCCGGGGCTGGCGTGCAGGAGGCCACCTGCATGGTCGATATGGTCGAACCTGCCGGGGCCGATACCTATGTGGTCTCGGAACTGGGTGGCAGGCAGGTCACGGCGCGGCTGCACGCGGAAACCAGCGCGCAGGCGGGCCAGATGCTGAACCTCGCCTTTGATATGAGCAAGGTGTCGTATTTCGCCAAGGAAACCGGTGAACGGCTGAACTAGCGCCGGATGGCCCGCGCCGCCTTGGTGGGGGCCACAGCAACGCCTGTCGGTTTTGGCCGGTTAATTTGAGTATGCTATCCTGGGACATAGCGAAGGGAGGCGCGCTATGTCCGATCCGTATTCTGATCTGGCCGGGCAGGAAATCTCGGTTCAGGAGCGTATCGCCGAGGCGATGGAAGCCCGGTGTCTGGAACCGGCGCAGAAAGAAATCAGGGATAGCTATCTAACTGATCTGCCTATTCCGGAGGGCGGTTTCGCGGTTGAGCTGGGATCAGGCACCGGGCACATCACACAAGAGCTGCTGTCGGTCGCCGGGGTGACGCGCGCGCTGGGTATCGAGCCTTCACCGGTCATGGTCGAACGTGCCCGAAACAGCTTTGCCAACGAACGCAATCTTGTATTCGAGATTGGCGATGCCAAAGCAACCGGCCTTGAAGACGGCTCCGTCGACCTTGTTCTGGCACATACCCTGTTGTGCCATGTGCCCGGCCCCGAGGATGTGGTGTCCGAGGCGTTTCGGATACTGAAACCCGGTGGGATTTTCGCGATTTGCGATGGAGATTATGACACCGCCACAGCGCAGATTGCGGATTATGACCCGCTGGATCAACTTGTCCGGTTCATGATCAATCAGAACGTTACCAACCTTTGGATCATGCGCCAGATTGGCGGGGTGTTGACCCAAGCCGGGTTTGAAATGGGTCGTCGCCGGGGGCACGGCTATGTGGCCGAAGGAGAGGCGACTTACTTTCTGACCGTTATCGACCGTGGTGCGGATCGAATGGCCGAGACCGGGTTGTTGGCGCCTGAAACGGCACAGGCGCTGAAATCCGAGGCCCGGGCGCGTGTGTCTGCAAACACGTTTTTTGGCTACATGTCTTATGTCAGCCAGATCGCGCGCAAGCCTGCAACCTGAACAAAAAAGCCACCGCGCGAACGGGTCGAGCGGTGGCCGGCGTAGGGAAATACCTCTGATCAGCCAGTCTTTTTCAGATCCTTGATCAGGCGATTCAGGTCGCCGCCGCGCGCATCCAGCATTGCGCCAATCTCTGTGCGCTCGGTCAGCAACAAATTTACACCTTCGATGAACATGTTGTAGAACTTGCCACGGCCCGATTTGTCGGACACCAGGAATGTCACTTCGAACGGGGATGATCCGCGCAATTTGACCGAGGTTCTGACCTCGTATCCGGTCTTGATCTTGCGCGCGTTACGCACGGTGACCTCACCGCCGATGAACTCGCGGAACCGGCGACCATATTTGCGCGAAATATAGCCTTCGAACGCTTTGGTGAACTGACGCAGCTGTGCGGATGAGGCTGTGCGTGCATCCGCCCCCAGCGCATAGCGGGCCATGATCGGCACATCACCGTATTGCACAAAGATCTTTTGAAAATCACGTAGCATGGCATTTTCGGATTTACCCGAGTCAATGATACGCGTGATATCGGCCACAACGCTGTTGACCAGCTGTTTGGCCTGCGCTTCGGTCAGCGCGAACGCGGGCAGAGGCAATGCGGCAACTGTCATCCCGGTCAGGGCGGTGGCCACAAAACGGCGTCGGTTCAACAGGTTATTCGGCATAGGGGTCCTCGTACGGGTCAAGATAGGGGTCTCTGACAGGGTCGGTCCCGGTGGTGGCGTAGGGATCGTCATACAGACCCAGATAGGCGTCTTCATCATCCCTTGCCAGTTCAAAGCGGCGATTTTGCAGGTAGATCGTGCGCGCTTGCGCGTAACTGTCTGCACTTTCGTACAGAATCGAATCAACTGTATCCGAGAACCGACCGCGATCTCCCATCCGCCGCACGACCTCGGCATAGACACCAATATTGTCGACCGGGCGGGTCGGGCTAAAGTTGATCGGATTCGAGAACAGGTTGACCACAACGCCGACCGCATCGCGCGCGGTGGACGGGCCGTAGAAGGGCAGTTCCACATAAGCACCTTCGCCCACGCCCCAGACATGCAGGGTTTCGCCGAAATCAGTATCAACAGGCGGCAGGTTCAGCTCATCAGCCGGGGCTGACAGGCCAAAGCCGCCCACGGTCGAGTTGATCAGAAAGCGCAGCAGCGCATTGCCGGACTGTTTCAGATTGCCTTGCAGCAGATAGTCCAGCGCCTGCCCGGGCATCGTCAGGTTTTCGGCAAAGTGATTGAAACTGGTAACCATCGGATCTGGTACGATCTTCACATAGCCTTTCGAGGCCGGTCGGAACAGGAATCGGTCCACACCCAGATTGAACTTGTGAATGCCCCGGTTGGTCCCTTCATAGGGGTCAAAAATCTCACCCCGCGCCGCTGCGTCCTGAGGCTGCGTCGCGCATGCCGATAGGACCGTCAGGATGGCGAATATGATCAGGTGCTTCAGACGAATGTAACTTGGCACTGTCTTCGTTACTCCGAAAATTGCCCAGCGGTATCCGGGCCTTCAATCAATACAGCCTTTGCACCCTTGGTGGCGCAATTGGTCTCACATAGAGGTTTCGCGCAGGATTTGAAACAACAACTCGCGTTTACCTCAGCCGATGGGGCGACGTAAAGTGACACGAATTCAACACTTCCTGAATAAGAGAAGACCTGCCCAGTTTGCAGGCAATGGGAAAAATCCCGCTTTCCCGCTTTCGGAAACAGGTTTTCCCGGGTAGCGTCCGCGCTGAATCACTACGAGATGAGGATCAATCATATGAGCATCGCAGCAAAACTGGACAGCCTGGGTGTCAGCCTGTCGGACGCACCTGCTCCGGCAGCGAACTACGTTCCTTTCGTGCGCATCGGCAACATTGTCTACGTGTCGGGCCAGATCTCCAAGGCGGATGATCTGATCACTGGTAAGCTCGGTGATGATATGGATGTTGAGGCAGGCGCCGCTGCAGCCAAAGTCTGCGCCATCAACCTGTTGGCTCAGGTCAAAGCGGCTTGTGGTGGCGATATCGACAAGCTGGTGCGCGTGATCAAGCTGACCGGTTTTGTAAACTCGACCGCTGATTTCACAGAACAGCCGAAGGTGATCAACGGGGCCTCCGACTTCCTGGTCGAAGCGCTGGGCGACGCCGGTCGTCATTCGCGCTCGGCCGTCAGCGCAGCCTCATTGCCTTTGGGTGTTGCCGTTGAAATCGAGGGTATTTTCGAGGTTCAATGAAACCGTCCCTTCCGTCTGAGTTCCTGCAGCGCCCGATAGCACATCGCGCGCTGCATGACATTTCTGATCAGCGGCCCGAGAATAGCCGGGCCGCCATTCGTGCCGCAATAGACGCCGGTTATGGGGTCGAGATTGATCTGCAACGCACCCGTGACAATCGGGCCATGGTGTTTCACGACTATGACATGACACGTCTGACCGGGCAGCCCGGACCGATCCAACAGATCACCGAAACACAAGCGCGGGCCCAGACGCTTCTGCATTCTGACGGTGAAGGTATCCCCTCGCTGGAAGAGGTGCTGGCCATTGTTGCAGGACGGGTGCCCTTGCTCATCGAGCTGAAGGATCAAGATGGTGCAATGGGCCCCGATATCGGCGCTTTGGAAGCAGATGTTGTAAGCGCACTGAAAGACTATGAAGGCCCGGTCGCGCTGATGTCGTTCAACCCGCATTCAGTCGCAGAGATTGCACGCCTTACGCCACATTTGCCGCGCGGTCTCGTTACCAGTTCTTACGAGCCCAAAGTCGAGCTTCTGCCGCAAGCCGTCTGCGATCATCTGCGCAACATCCCGGATTTCGACCGCGTTGGAGCCAGCTTTATCAGCCATGAAGTCATCGATCTTGACCGCCCCCGGGTCGCTGAGTTGAAGGCACAGGGTGTGCCGATCCTGTGCTGGACCGTGCGCTCGCTTGAACAAGAAGCAGAGGCACGCAAGGTTGCCGATAATGTTACGTTCGAAGGCTATCTGGCCGAACATCCCGCTTGATCCCGGCGCGCGCGATCACAGATAAAGGTGCAGCGCGGAGGGGATATGGATCAGGCACAGATTGAGGTTCGGGTTCTGACATCGATCTCGCAGATTTCCGCGAGCGACTGGGACAGTTGCGCCTGCCCCGAGGTTGCCGATGGCGGGCGACCGCTTGATCCGTTCACGACACATCGGTTTTTGCATGCCCTGGAAGAAAGCGGCTCGGTCGGGCGTGGTACCGGCTGGCAGCCGCAATACCTAACAGCCTATCTGGACGGGATGCTGATTGCGGCAGCCCCGATGTTTGCCAAGTCGCACTCCCAAGGTGAATACATCTTCGACCATAGCTGGGCTCATGCCTATGAAAGCGCGGGCGGGCGATATTATCCCAAGCTGCAGATCGCGGTGCCCTTCACACCCGCGACTGGCAGGCGTTTTTTGGTGCGACCCGGCTACGATGCTGTCGGGATCTCGGCGCTGGTGCAAGGAGCGGTGCAACTGGCCGCCGAGAATCGAATTTCCTCGCTGCACGCTACTTTCTGCACCGAGGCCGAAGCGCTGGCAGGTGAGCAGATGGGCCTGATGGTCCGCCACTCGCAGCAGTTTCACTGGCTCAATGATGATTACGCCGATTTTGACGAGTTTCTGGCTGCGCTGTCCTCGCGCAAACGCAAGAATATCAAGAAGGAACGCACGCAGGCCTGTGATTTCGGTGGGCAGATTCGAACAATCACCGGCGATGATCTGCGACCCGAGCATTGGGACGCATTCTGGCGGTTCTATCAGGATACCGGCGCGCGAAAATGGGGCTCGCCCTACCTGACGCGACAATTCTTTGATATCGCTCAGGAAACCATGACGGATGACATCGCCTTGGTGCTGGCCGAACGCAATGGATACCCCGTCGCCGGTGCGTTAAATTTTGTCGGGCGGGAAACGCTGTATGGCCGGTATTGGGGCTGTGTCGAACATCACCCATGTCTACATTTCGAACTGTGCTATTATAGGGCGATCGACTTTGCCATTGCGGAAGGTCTGGCGCGGGTTGAGGCCGGTGCGCAGGGCGAGCACAAGCTGGCGCGCGGCTATCTGCCAACCCGCACGCATAGCTTGCACTGGGTTGGCGATCCGGGTTTTGCTGATGCGGTTCAGAAATATCTGGACGCCGAGTCCCACGCAGTGGGAGAAGAGATCGAGATTCTGACGGATTATGGCCCGTTCAGGAAATCGAACCCGGAGGAACAGCAATGACCGAACTTCTGTCAACCGAGACCCGCGGCCCGCTGCTGGACCCGCTGTTCAGAAATGGCTGGACCATGGTCGAAGACCGCGATGCGATCACCAAGACCTTCATCTTCGATAATTTTGTCGCCGCCTTTGGCTGGATGACGCAGGTGGCGATCTGGGCCGAGAAATGGAACCACCACCCCGAATGGTCGAATGTCTACCGCACGGTAGAGGTGGTCCTGTCGACCCATGATGTTGGCGGTCTGTCTGCACAAGACGCCAAGCTGGCGCGTAAGATGGACAGCCTGCTAACGGTCTCCGCGTGAACCCGTCCCACCGGCCAGCAATGTTGCCGTTCCCAGCTGCTTGAATTCTGCCGGGGTGATTGTGCCGTCGCTGACATTGATATTGCCCGGAATTCTGATCGTACGGGTGCCGACGGACCGCACGCTACGGGCCGACGGATTGATGTCGAGACACCGATTTTCATAACAGGTCAGACCGCTGGTATTGATCTGAATCTGCACCTGACCATCAGGGCCGCTGATCACCGGGGATTGCTGTACGTCACATGCGGCCAAAGCCACCAGGCTACCGAGGCAGATCCATTTATTCATGACATGCTCCTGCCAACCAAGTTGGCGTTTAATCTAAGAGACCGTTGCCATCCTTATCCGCAGCGTCAAAATCGCTCTGCATCTGGCTGACATACTCTGCCTTTGAGATAAGACTGTCGCCATCCCGGTCAACGGCTTCGAACTGTTTGATATCCAAAAACGGTTTTGCTTCGCTCAGGCCCAGAGTGCCGTTCTTGTCTTCGTCCATTGCCTGAAATGCATAGTCCGAGAAGGCGTTGAATTCGTCCTTGGACAGGAAGCCGTCATTGTTGGTGTCGATGTTATTCAACTCGGCCTCGTGCAGTTCTGCGACGGTCTCGGCGTTTGCAGCAGCAGCCATCAGGAATGCGGTGGTGATAATCAATACTCGTTTCATCTCAAATCTCCTCAGCACGCGTAACGTTCGCCAGACACGCCACCCGCAGCGGCGCCCGCCGCCGTCAGGATGGTCTTGCCTGAACCACCGCCAAATTGATTGCCGATCACTCCACCGATTAGGGCGCCGCCTATGGTACCACTCAGGCAGGCGATCTCGTGCTGTCGGGCAGCCTGTTGTTGGGGTGTGGGTGCAGGTCCGCACGCCGCCAGGGCCCCGGCGGTGCCAAGAAACAATGTAAGCAATTTCAGTCGCATCAATGAACTCCCCAGTTGTATGGGCCAAGTATTGGCGCATCGGGGCGTTGCATCAAGTTAAATGCGTTTCACGTGGCCCCGGTCAAACCGGGGCCGACAGGGATCAGATACTATCAAGCAGGCCTTCACCAGCCGAGACCTCACAGACACCGGGGTTTTCTTCCAGATTCATCGCCACAATCTTGCCGTCTTCAACCAGCATTGCATAGCGTTTGGAGCGTGCAATCAGGCCTACGGGCGGGGCGTCGAAATCCATGCCGATGGCCTTGGTAAACTCGGACGCTGCATCGGCCAGCATGGTCAGCCCGGCCGCTGTTGCACCGGTGCTTTCTCCCCAGGCGCCCATCACGAAAGGGTCGTTGACCGAGATACAGATGATTTCCTCTACACCCTTGGCATCGAACTGGTCCTTGGTCCGCATGAAGCTTGGTACATGAGCGGTTGTGCAGGTTCCGGTGAACGCACCGGGTACAGCGAAGATCACAACCTTGCGCCCTTTGGTCTTGTCTGAAATCCGAACCTCCTCGGGGCCTTCGGCACCCATCTGGATCAGCGTGGCCTCGGGCAGCATGTCACCTGTTGCAATCATTTTTACGCTCCTGTCATTTGGATTTGCAGAGTCGGGCTTTGCCGCAATATAGGTGGTCGAAACAAAGTAACCACGTGAATTCTGCAGGGTGAGCGAAACATGAGCCATATTGTCGTGATCGGGGCAGGGCAGGCCGGTGCTTCTTTGGTAGCACGGCTGCGCAAGGACGGGTTCGAAGGTGACATCACCCTGATCGGAGCCGAGCCGCATTTGCCCTACCAACGCCCGCCCTTGTCCAAGGCTTACCTGTTGGGCGAGATGGAGCTGGAACGCCTGTTCCTGCGGCCCGAGAGCTTCTATGCCGAAAACAACATCACCCTACGGTTGGGTCAACGTGTGACGGCGATTGATCCAAAGGCCAAGACGGTGACCCTCGGCGATGAGGTGATCACCTATGATGAACTGGCGCTGACCACTGGGTCCGACCCACGCCGCCTGCCCGCAGCGATCGGGGGCGATCTTGAGGGTGTCCATGTGGTGCGAGATCTCGCCCATATCGACGAGATGGAACCTCGGGTATCGGATGGCGCCCGCGCGCTGATCGTTGGTGGCGGCTATATCGGGCTTGAAGCCGCCGCCGTTTGTGCCAAGCGCGGGGTCAAGGTGACCTTGGTCGAGATGGCCGACCGCATCCTTCAGCGTGTCGCGGCCAAAGAGACAAGCGACTACTTTCGTACGCTGCACACCGAATACGGGGCCGACATTCGTGAGGGCGTCGGGTTGGATCGTCTGGTTGGTGAAA
This sequence comes from Ruegeria sp. C10, assembly GCF_056537805.1. Taxonomy (NCBI): domain Bacteria; kingdom Pseudomonadati; phylum Pseudomonadota; class Alphaproteobacteria; order Rhodobacterales; family Roseobacteraceae; genus Ruegeria; species Ruegeria sp. C10. The sequence goes on from NZ_JBQFSC010000001.1 coordinate 97,278, forward strand.
ACGGCAAAGTGAAGGGTGCTATTCTGACCGACGGCACCGAGCTTGAGGTGGATTTCGTCGTGGTTGGCGTCGGCATCGCGCCGTCGATTCAATTGGCTGAAATAGCCGGGTTAGAGCTGGATAACGGCATCAAGACCGACGCCCATGGCCGCACTTCAGATCCGTCGATCTGGGCGGCGGGCGATTGCGCGTCGTTCCCGCATGGCGAAGGCCGTATCCGCCTGGAAAGCGTGCCGAACGCCATTGATCAGGCCGAGATCGTGGCCCAGAACATGTTGGGCGCGGCTAAGGATTACACTGCAACGCCATGGTTCTGGTCCGATCAGTATGACGTCAAGCTGCAGATCGCCGGGCTGAATACCGGCTATGATCGTGTGGTGACTCGCAAGGGTGAGGGCGCGACGGTGTCCTTCTGGTACTACAAGGGCGATCAGCTGATCGCGGTCGACGCGATGAATGACCCGCGCGCTTATATGGTCGGCAAACGCCTGATTGATGCGGGCAAGACCGCTGATCCGGCTGTTGTTGCCGACCCAGAAGCGGACCTGAAACCGCTGCTCAAAGCGTGAGGATCATCGCCGGAGACTTCCGGGGCCGGGCTCTGACTTCGGTTGGCAAAGGCGATGCCGGTGCGCATCTTCGCCCGACCACTGACCGGGTAAGGGAAAGCCTGTTCAACGTTTTGAATCATCAGATCGACTTCGACGGCTTGCAGGTTCTCGACCTGTTTGCGGGCACCGGTGCATTGGGACTTGAAGCGCTGTCTCGCGGCGCGTCCCACGTCACGTTTGTCGATGATGGGAGGGTCGCGCAGGGTCTGATCCGCAAGAATATCGGCCTGACCGGAAGCGCTAGCCAGGCCACTTTGATCCGGCGGGACGCGACCCGTTTGGGCGAAAACCCGGGCACTGTTTGTGATCTGGTTTTTCTGGATCCGCCTTACGGAAAAGCTCTGGGTCAAAGGGCACTGGCCGCGGCTACCCAAGGTGGTTGGCTGTCTGATGACGCTCTGATCGTCTGGGAAGAAAGCACCCCAATGACTGCGCCCGAGGGCTTTACGCTGCACGACACGCGGAAATATGGCGACACGCATATCTCGCTAATGTGGCGCACAGGGGGCTGAGATACACGATCTGGTTATCTTTGATTGCGACGGCGTTCTGGTCGATAGCGAGGTTTTGTCCAATCAGGTCATGGTCGACAATCTCGCTGGCCATGGCCTGCACTTGTCCTTAGCCGAATGCATGTCCCTGTTTGTCGGCGGCACCATGACCGGTGTGCGCGACAAGGCGCGCGAGCTGGGGGCTGATCTGCCGGATGACTGGACTGATCAAATCTGTGGGGAAATCTACGAGACGCTGAAAGCAGGCACGCCTCTGGTCGCGGGTATCCGTGAATTGCTGGCGCAACTGGATGCAAGTGACATTCCCTACTGTGTCGCCTCAAATGGGCGGCCTGAGAAAATGAAGATTACTTTGGGCCAGAATGGTCTTTGGGAGCGTTTTCAAGATGTGATGTTTTCGGCTCAGGTGCTTGGAACGGGCAAGCCCGACCCGACCCTGTTCCTGACCGCTGCACAGCATTTCGGCGCAACGGTGCCGGTTGTGATCGAAGACAGCGAAAACGGTGTCACCGCAGCAATGCGCGCCAATATGCGCTGCCTGGGCTATGCGGCCCATGATGATGGTGCGCGATTGGAAGAACTAGGGGCCGAAGTGTTCTCCGACATGTTACATGCGCCCAAGCTTTTGGGACTTTGAGCCATAAACGTGTTATGCTTGGTCCATGGACCGCGCTATCACACCTCCGCTCTGGGCTTTTTCGAAAGACGCCGACACCACAACTGGGCCTCCGCCCAAACCGATGCGCGCGCCGGTGTTCATTCACGACGCGGTCATCCCGTGGCGGGATGAAACCTTGCTGCTGAAGCTATTACGCGATCAGGCGACCGATCAGGACGAATAGGTCGGGTGATATTTGCCGCCCGGTGACAAGGTGAAAATCTCAACCCCATCTGCGGTCACACCGACCGAATGCTCGAACTGCGCCGACAGCGATTTGTCGCGGGTCACGGCAGTCCAGTCATCGGACAGTGTCTTGGTTTCAGGACGCCCCAGATTGACCATCGGCTCGATGGTAAAGAACATGCCCTCTTCCAACACAGCTCCGGTACCCGGACGACCATAGTGCAGGACATTTGGTGGCGCGTGGAACACCCTGCCCAGACCGTGGCCGCAGAAATCGCGTACAACGCTCATCCGATGCGCCTCGACATAGGCCTGAATGGCGTGGCCGATATCGCCGAAGGTATTGCCCGGCTTGACCATCTCGATACCCTTGAACAGCGCGTCGTGGGTCACCTGAATCAGCCGTTCGGCCTTGCGCGGCAATTTACCCGCCACATACATGCGCGACGTATCACCGAACCAGCCATCAACGATGACGGTCACGTCGATATTCAGAATGTCGCCATCCTTCAGCTTTTTGTCACCCGGAATGCCGTGACAGACCACGTGGTTCACGCTGATGCAGCTGGCGTGCTGATAACCCTTGTAACCAATGGTTGCCGATTCCGCGCCTGCATCCTCGACCATCTGAGTGATCAGCCCGTCAATCGCACCGGTGGTCTGGCCGACAAAAACATGTTCAGCAATGTCATCCAATATCCGCGCAGCCAGCGCCCCTGCCGCATGCATGCCGGCAAAGTCACTCTGTTCATAGATGCGGATACCGTCTTTGGTCAGACGGCCACGATGTTCTTTCATCGGTGCGGGACTCCAAATATTTCACGCAGCACTTCTTTTACGCTGCTTGTGCAGAAAGTACCAGAGGGCTCGGTTTTCAACTAGTAAATAGGGTCTATCAAAGAAGTTTCTAGCCCGCGCCCCATTGCCGAGCGGGCTCAACCCAGACGCCTTCGGGCGTGATCCGAGTTCCAACGACAAAGCGTTCAACCCCTATCGCTGCCTCAAACGCCGCCGCATAGGCTGGGTCAATATCATCGGCCAGTGCAAACCGATCGCAATCGGTCCTTTGCACCAGATAAAGCATGATCGCCCGATGGCCCTGTACGGCCATCTTTGCCATTTCGCCCAAATGTTTGGTGCCGCGTGCGGTGACGCTGTCGGGAAACTCGGCGAGGCCCGCTTGGCGTGAGAGGGTGACGCTTTTGACCTCGACATAAGCATCGGGTAGGCCCGGCCCGGTCAGTAGGAAATCGATACGGCTGTTTTCACCGTATTTGACCTCGGGGCGCACGGTTTCATAGGCGGCCAGCTCGGGGATTTCACGCGCCTCGAGCGCCAACCGAAGCGCCTTGTTGGGGACTGATGTGTCGACCCCTGTGAAATGCCCGTTCTCATGATCGACCAGCCGCCAGCCGTATTTCAGCTTTTTCTTCGGATCGTCGTTGGGTTCCAGCCAGATTTTCTCACCCGGTTCTGCGAGCCCCATCATTGAGCCCGGATTGGCGCAATGGGCTGTCACCTCGCGCCCGTCTTCCAGCCTGCAGTCTGCCAGAAAGCGTTTGTAGCGGCGGATCAGTCGAGCAGGGACAAGGGGGGTTTCAAATCGCATGGCCAAGGGCCTATACCTGCCCTAACGGTCGATCAAGAGGGAGGGCGCGTCATGGCCAATCCAACCGCTGCAATGTTGGTGATCGGGGATGAGATCCTCTCGGGCCGCACCCGCGATGCCAATATGCATTATCTGGCTGGAGAGCTGACCAAACACGGCATTGACCTGAAAGAGGTGCGCATTGTCAGCGATGATGCACCCGCGATTGAGGCAGCCGTAAGGGCGCTATCAGAGGCCCATGACCATGTGTTTACCAGTGGTGGTATTGGTCCGACCCATGACGACATCACCGCTGACTGCATCGCCCGTGCTTTTGGCGTGCATATCGATGTTCGCGACGACGCGCGTGCATTGCTTGAGGCGCATTACGAGAAATCCGGGCTGGAGCTGAACGACGCTCGCCTGCGCATGGCGCGTATTCCGGAAGGGGCCGAATTGATCGACAACCCGGTCTCGACCGCGCCCGGCTTTACCATCAACAACGTCCATGTCATGGCCGGGGTGCCTTTGGTTTTTCAGGCCATGGTTGCAAGTGTTCTGCCTTCGCTCATCGGAGGTAGCCCGCTTTTGTCGCAGACGCTGCGTGTGGATCGGGGTGAAGGCGATATTGCAGCAACTTTGGCCGCACTGGCCAAAGACTTCGGCGATCTCTCGATCGGCTGTTATCCGTTTCAGACGAATGGCGTCTTCGGAGCCAACGTCGTCGTGCGCGGCACCGAGGGCGGACGGATCGATGCCGCCATGACCCGCCTTGCGAAAGAGATCGAGCTTTGAATCCCGATTGGGCCGCCGTTGTCGATGGCACATGGCCTGCCGCCGACTATCAAACGCAAGGCCCATTTCGACTGCGGCAAGGACAGGGCGGAGGTTCACGCGTCTCTGCCGCCAATCGCACCGGGGACGTCACCAGCGCCGATATCGATGCGGCCGAAAGCGCCATGGAGGCGATGGGTCAAAAACGCATCTTCTGCCTACGGCCCGGAGATGAGGCGCTGGATGCAATGCTTGCGCAACGCGGCTACGACATCCTTGATCCGGTTAATATCTATTCCTGCCCGGCGCAGCAGTTGACCGATATCCCGATCCCGCGCGTGACTGTTTTCAACATCTGGGAACCGCTGGCCATCATGCGTGAGATCTGGGCGCAGGGCGGTATCGGCCCCGAACGGATTGCGATCATGTACCGGGCACCGGGCCCAAAGACCGGCCTTTTGTTGCGCCACAGCGATCAGCCCGCAGGAACCGGCTTCGTGGCGATCCATGAAGGTATCGCGATGGTTCACGCGCTGGAAATCCTGCCGGATCACCGCCGCAAGGGGTTGGGCCAGTGGGCCATGCGCGCCGCGGCCTTTTGGGCGCTGGACAATGGCGCGCAGACGCTTAGCGTGATCTGTACCAAGGCGAACGCGGGGGCCAATGGCCTCTACCACTCGCTTGGGATGAAGATCGTCGGAGAATACCACTATCGCCAGCGCGCCTGAGGAGGACGAATTGACCAAACAGGACATGCCCACTGCCCTGGATCTGCCAATGGTGGACCCACTACCGTCAGAGACGCAGAAATACTTTGATATCTGTGTTGAGAAACTGGGAATGGTGCCGAATGTCCTGCGCGCCTATGCCTTCGATATCGACAAGCTTAATGCCTTCACTTCGATGTATAATGATCTGATGCTGGCCGATAGCGGGCTGACCAAGCTGGAACGCGAGATGATTGCGGTCGTGGTGTCCTCGATCAACAAATGTTTCTACTGCCTCGTGGCTCATGGCGCAGCGGTGCGGCAGCTTTCGGACGATCCGCAGCTGGGTGAGATGCTGGTCATGAACTACCGCGTCGCCAAATTGGACGCGCGCCAACGTGCAATGCTGGATTTCGCAGCCAAGATGACCACCGCCAGCACCACAATCGAAGAGCCCGATCGCCAGCTTTTACGCGATGTCGGGTTTTCGGATCGCGATATCTGGGACATTGCCAATGTCACCGGTTTCTTCAATATGACCAACCGCGTGGCCAGTGCCACTGCCATGGTCCCGAACCCAGAGTATCACGCGCAGTTCCGATGATCCGTTTCCTGTTCCTTAGCCTCCTTTTGGCCGTGCCTGTGCAGGCGCAGGAACTGACGTTGCCCGCCAGCGCCCGGCAGATTTCGGATCGCACCAGTGCATTGGACAGCTACGACCTGCCAACCGGCGTGTTTGCCGACGGCGCGGTTCCATCCCGCACTGTCGAAGGGCGTGTCGAGCGGCTAACATGGCGTCTGCAGGCCGGGTCCAGCACGACGCTGCAAATTCTTGCACCGCTTCGGGATCAGCTTCAGGCGCAAGGTTTCGAGATCGCGTTTGAATGCGAGGCACGCAATTGTGGCGGTTTCGATTTCCGCTTTGGCACCGAAGTGGTGCCGACGCCTGACATGTATGTGGCGATCCACGATTACCGTTTTCTATCCGCCTCCCGCGGTGACGAAGTGCTGAGCCTGCTGGTCAGCCGCAACCCGCCGGATGGCTATGTGCAGATGATCCGGGTGACCCCGCAAGGTACGCTGCCTGCGCAGCCACTTGTGATCGAGGAAACCGTTGAGGGCCCTGCCGGGTTGCTAAACGATCTCAGCAGTACCGGACATGTCATCCTTGATGACCTGCACTTTCGCACCGGCGAAGTCGCGCTGGGCGAAGGGTCGTTTGCCTCGCTTGCGCTGCTTGCGGGCTATCTGGCCGACAATCCTTCGACCCGTTTGGCGCTGGTAGGGCACACGGATGATACGGGCGCATTGCAGGCCAATATTGCGGTCAGCACCAAACGGGCGGAAGCCGTGCGTGCGCGCCTGATCGAAGCGCACGGTGTTGCCGCCGACCGGATCGAGGCGCAGGGCGTAGGCTATCTTGCGCCCATCACCTCTAACGCTACGCCCGAGGGCCGCGATCTCAATCGCCGGGTCGAGGCGGTGTTGCTGGTCAACTAACAGGCGCGAGCACCGCGGACACCCTGTGTCCCCCTTGCCCTGATGGCGCGGCCTGATGCACACTTGCAGCTAATCGGTGCGTCTGTCTTGCCATCAGGCCTGTTGGCAGGCAGTCCCACCAGTCACCATGCTTTGGGAGGAATGCGTCATGGCATCCAAAACCGAAGATACCACTCCGCCGGATAACACGGTCCCACAGCAATCCATGCCCGAGGTTAACAGGCTGACGGCCGAGGATATTACCGCATCGCTGAAGGCCGGGTTTTCCGACTTCCTCGCACACCCGGTCATGAGCGGCTTTTTCGGCCTGTTCTACGCGGTTTTCGGCATCCTGTTCGTTTGGTGCCTGGTCGGGCTTGGCAAGATCTGGATGATCATTCCTGCCGCCGTAGGCTTTCCGCTGGTTGCCCCATTTGCGGCCGCCGGGCTTTATGAAATGTCCCGTAGGATGCAGAAAGGGGAAAGCTTCGGTTGGTCCGAAATCCTCAGCGTCATGGCCCATCAACGCAAGCGCGAGATGGGTTGGATGGCCTTTGTCACCCTGTTCATTTTCTGGGTATGGACCTACCAAATCCGCCTTTGGCTGGCGATCATCCTGCAAAAGGCGTCCTTCTCGGATTTCGAAGGGTTCATGAACACCATCTTCTTCACACCGCAAGGCTGGACCTTTCTAGCGGTCGGCACCTGTATCGGCGCTTTTTTGTCGGCGGTCCTGTTCTCGGTGACTGTGGTGGCCATGCCCATGCTTCTGGATCGGGAAACCAACTTTGTTTCCGCCATGCTCACTTCCATTCGCGTGGTCGCTGAAAGCCCGGTGGTAATGCTCAGTTGGGCGGCGATCATCTCGGTCACCATGCTTTTGTCGCTGGTTCCGGCGTTTCTGGGGCTGATTTTCACGCTGCCGATCCTGGGCCACACCACGTGGCACCTGTATCAGCGGGCCGTATCACCAGAGACTAACTGATGCATCGCTAGACAAAAAAAACCCGTGCTATTCAGCACGGGCCGTTTAGGTGCCACAGGGAGAATTCTACCAGTCCATCGGACCCTTTTCAGCAAAGGATTCGACAAGAAAATCAATGAATGCCCGCACCTTGGGCTGGGTAAACCGGCCCGGCGGGTAGACCGCATAGACGCCCTGAACCTCATCCGGTAGCGATGGCATGGCGTCTACCACCTCGCCCGATTTCAGTGCTTCGGCATATAGATAGCTGGGCAGATGCGCGATCCCAAGCCCCGAGATCGCGGCGTTCAGCAGCGACTGCCCATCATTTACGCTCAGCCAGCCAGCAGTGCGGACCTGACGCTTCTCGCCCGAAGGCGCCGTCAGCTTCCACACGCTGCCCGAGGATTGGCTGGAGTAATGCAGCAGTTTGTGCTCGTTCAAATCGTCGATCTTCTGCGGGCGTCCGAACTGCTCGATATATCTCGGCGACGCGACCATGCGTTTCACTGTTTCGGTCAGCTTACGGGCGCGCAGCGTGCTGTCTTCCAGCTCGCCAATGCGCACGGCCACGTCAAAGCCTTCGGAAATCAGCTCAACATAGCGGTTGTTCAGAACCATGTTCACGGTGATGTCCGGATAGGCCGACAGGAAGTCCGACAGGACCGGCGACAGGTGATTGACGCCAAAATCTGTTGCCACAGAGATCCGCAGCAGACCAGAAGGCGCAGATTGCATCGAAGTCACCAGCGCATCCGCTTCGCCTGCGTCGTTCAGCACGCGACGGGCGCGATCATAATAGGCCAACCCGATCTCGGTTGGCGAAACCCGGCGCGTTGTCCGGTTCAAAAGCCTTGCCCCCAACCGCGCCTCGAGGCTCGAGACGTGTTTAGACACGGCTGATTTGGAGATGCCCATTTTCTTGGCCGCGTCGGTGAAACCACCCTGGTCCACCACGTTGGAAAAGGCCTCCATTTCAGTTAGTCGATCCATTCTCGTTCCCCAGGTCTTCCGTTCGTTGTCTCTTTATCGCGATCAATCTGGGCAAGAACTGGGCAGACATGGGATAATATCAGGGTTTTGAATCGGATCGTTTGCAACTAGGAAACGCCCGGGCCTATATGCCGCGGACCATGCCTTTCGATACAAAACCCCGTTTTCTGGACTTTTTTCCAATCGTGCTATGATGAGAATGGCATTTTTGTGACCACGGAGGAGACTATGAAAGCCCTATTTGCTGTCATTACCCTGTGTCTGACCGCCAGCCTTGCGTGGGCCGGAGGGGAAACACCATCGAATCCAGATGCGAAGGTCTATTTCGTCAACCTGTCTGACGGTGACACCGTGCAATCACCTGTGACCGTAGTCTTTGGCCTCAGCGGCATGGGCGTTGCCCCCGCTGGAACCGAGAAGGAAAATACAGGGCACCATCACCTCCTGATTGATCGCCCACCACTTGGGCAGGGAGAAGACGGTGCGGACGAACTGTCATACGGTCTGCCCGCAGACGACAATCACATTCATTTCGGTGGCGGTCAGACCGAGGTGACTTTGGAATTTGCTCCGGGTGAGCATACTTTGCAGCTGGTGCTTGGGGATGCAGGCCACGTCCCTCATGCGACGCCCATTGTGTCCGAGGTGATTACGATCACAGTGGAGTAACAATTCACCTTCGCCGCAAAACACGATTATGCGGCGGCAGGCAGCAGGAATACATCGCGGGCAAGCTGCGTGTTGAGACGTTCCGCAGAATACCATTGGTTGAGTACTGACTTGGCCATCAGGTCGGAGTTTTCCTGTGCGAAACTCTTAAAGTCAGTAGCTTGCGTGTTGGCCAGCCGCTCTGCGATCAGGCTCATGAATGCGTAGGTGATTGTCAGATTGAACTTGTCCGGAGCGCCTGCGTTCGCTGCTAACATGCGAATTCCCTTGGCGTAGATCGCTGCGGCATCGATGAAATCACACTTGTGTAGCAGGTCATAAGCGACTTGCACATGTTCGGCGTGTCCGAACGTTGCGTTGTCGATTGCGTGTGCTTCAAATGCGATGGTGACGTCGGCGTATCGCGATGCGCTCATTCTTCATCCTCCTTGAAACGGTGGCTGTCTTCAGCTGTCCAATCGAAGTCGTAGACACTTTTGAGCTGTTTGATCTTCTTCAGTGTCTCTTCAGAGAAGGCTGGCTTGTTCTCAAAGCTGTGCAGCGCGATGCCCTCAATCAGGTCGCCAAGGGTCATGTCCAGCGATTCTGCCAGCCCTTTGAGAACTTTCAGAAGCCGCTTCTCGATTCGAATTCCTGTTTGGGTGCGTTCTATTTTCTGACTCATGTGGTACATATGTATATTGATAACAACTGAGTCAAGGAAAACGAAAAAAGCCGCCTCTTCCGGGGCGGCTTTCTCCAGTGCACTGGCATTACAACGTCAGAACGCTGCCGCCAGACGTGTGCCCTGATTGATCGCACGTTTGGCGTCCAGCTCAGCTGCCACATCTGCTCCACCAATCACATGCGGGGTCATTCCACGCTCGATCAGCTCATCCGCCAGCGACCGGTCCGAGACCTGCCCGGCACATAGGACGATCGACTCGGCTGCGATCACGGTTGGATCATCGCGGGTTTCACCAAAGCTGACATGCAGGCCGTCCTCGTCGATGCGCTCATAATTCACACCACCAACGAAACTGACGTCCTTCATCTTTAATGTCGCGCGGTGGATCCAGCCCGTTGTCTTTCCTAGCCCCTTGCCGTGACGCTGCGCCTTGCGCTGCAGCAGCGTGACCTGCCGTGCTGGTGCTTCGGGCTGCGGGCCCTCGGGGGCCAGGCCCGAGCGGTGTTCTGCGGGGTCGGTCACGCCCCACTCCTTCATCCACAATGGAAGGTCCGTGGTTGGGCTGTGACCGTCTTCCAGCAGAAATTCGGAGACATCGAACCCGATGCCTCCGGCCCCGATCACGGCGACGGTGCTGCCGACCTCGGCCTTGTCGCGCAGCACGTCGATGTAGCTGAGCACATTGTCCCGATCCTGGCCGGGAATCTGTGGATCACGTGGAGTGACACCGGTGGCGATGACCACCTCATCATAACCGGTCAGATCATCCGCGCTGACCTCGCGGTTCAGTTCGACCGTCACGCCTAGGTCGTCCATCATGGTACGGTACCAGTCGACCAGTCCCCAGAACTCTTCTTTCCCTGGCACCTGTTTGGCCATGTTCAACTGCCCGCCTATCTCGGCCGCGCGATCAAACAGGGTTACATCATGGCCGCGCTGGGCAGCTGTCATCGCGGTGGACAAACCTGCAGGGCCAGCGCCGACAATGGCCACGGTCTTACGTGTCTCGGCCTTGCCGATCACCAATTCGGTCTCATGACAGGCGCGCGGATTGACCAGGCATGAGGTCAGCTTACCGCTGAAAGTGTGGTCCAAACAGGCCTGATTGCATGCGATACACGGCGCGATCTTCGCGGCCTCATCCGCAATCGCCTTGTTCACGAAATCCGCGTCGGCCAGCATCGGCCGCGCCAGAGACACCATATCGGCGCAACCGGTCGACAGAACTTCTTCGGCAACCTCAGGCGTGTTGATCCGGTTCGAGGTGATCACCGGAATCCCGACTTTACCCATCAGCTTCTTGGTAACCCACGCAAACGCAGCACGGGGAACGCTGGTAGCAATCGTCGGAATCCGCGCCTCGTGCCAGCCGATACCGGTGTTGATGATCGTTGCCCCGGCCTGCTCAATCCGCTGCGCAAGTTCCACAACCTCATCATGGGTCGACCCATTGGGCACAAGATCAATCATCGAAAGGCGATAGATGATGATGAAATCGCTCCCCACGGCTTCCCGCGTGCGGCGCACCACCTCGATAGGCAGACGCATCCGGTTCTCGTATGACCCACCCCAGCGATCCTCGCGCTTGTTGGTGTGGGTCACGAGGAACTGGTTCAGGAAATACCCCTCGGACCCCATGATCTCAACCCCGTCATAGCCCGCCTGTTGAGCCAGAACAGCCGCGTTGACGATGTCGCTGATTTGCTTCTCGATACCCTCTTCGTCCAACTCATGCGGCGGAAACGGAGAAATTGGGGATTTCACCGGGCTGGGGGCCACGCATTTCGGACCATAGGCATAGCGCCCCGCATGCAGGATCTGCATCGCGATCTTGCCGCCTGCCTCATGCACACGTTTGGTCACAATGGAATGGTTCGCCACCTCTTCATCATTGGTCATCATCGAGGCCCCGGGCAGCACCGAGCCCTCAAGGTTCGGGCCAATCCCACCCGTCACCATCAAAGCAACACCACCGCGCGCGCGATCCGCGTAGAATTCAGCAACCCGATTCCAATCGCCAGTCTCTTCCAGCCCGGTATGCATCGAGCCCATCAGCACGCGGTTCTTCAACGTGGTAAAGCCCAGATCCAGCGGGGCCAGCATGTTTGGGTACGCAGTCATGGCAAACTCTCCCTCCCGACTTTGACCGTCAGATTGACCTTCGCGTCACCTTTGTCACGCGAAACCTAACGTCATTCCCTTTGCCTTTACTGCGGCGCTTGCTAGAGACGCAGCAAAGCTTAATCACGAGGCCGCGCATGACCCCTGATGAAATCGCCAAACTGCCCTATCGCCCCTGCGTGGGACTGATGTTGATGAATGCCGAGGGTCTGATCTTTGTCGGTCAGCGCAATGATCGCCACAAGGACGCCTGGCAGATGCCTCAGGGCGGCGTAGACAAAGGCGAAGACCCTTGCGATGCGGCCCTGCGCGAGCTTTGGGAAGAAACTGGAGTGACCGCTGATCTTGTGGAAATCATCGCCGAGACCGACGGCTGGCTGCCCTATGACCTACCGCATGACATTGTGCCGAAAATCTGGAAGGGCCGGTATCGCGGGCAGGAGCAGAAATGGTACCTGATGCGGTTTCTGGGCCGGGATGATCAGATCGACATCGCCACCGAGCACCCCGAGTTCACCCATTGGAAATGGCAGACCACGACGCGGCTGGTCGATGAGATCGTGCCGTTCAAAAAGGACGTCTACCAGCAGGTGCTTTCTGCGTTTCAGCCGCATCTCGGGTAGTTCGGGTTAGGAACCAAGCGCCGTAATCACCGCTTTGGCCAGCGGCAGCGGGGAATAACCGGTATCGGACGGTGTAAGCCCCAATCGCACGATCACCAGATCACGCGAAGGGAATATCCCGACCGATTGCCCATCATGTCCGGCCATCCAGACCGCATCTTCGAACGGGGGTTCTCCACCCGGCACGTCGCGCCACAAGTGACCTTTGGCATATGCCCCGCCCGAGACAGCAACCGGTTCGAACATCCAGTCAGTGAACCCTTCGGGCAGAATTTGCTGCCCGTCCCATGTGCCGCCCTGCAGCAGGAATTGCCCATATCGTGCCCAATCCCGCGCTGTGGCGTACATATAGCTTGAGCCGACAAAGGTGTCAGAAACATCAGTTTCAAGTATGGCCGAGGTCATGCCCAGTGGCAGCAGGAGTGCGCGCTGCGGATAGGACAAGCTGTCATCTTTGACCTGATCCTGCCAGACCCGCGCCAAGACGGTGGATGTGCCCGACGAATAGTTGAATTCAGTATTTGGCTCAGCCTCGGCCTCAAGCGAAGTGACAAACCCCGCCATGTCGTCGCTCAGATATAACATCCGAGTCACGTCCGAGACGTCACCATAGCCTTCGTTCCATCGCAGGCCGCTGGACATGGTCAACATATCCTCGACGGTAATGTGCTGCCGGTTGTCCTCTGCCCAATCGGGAAATGAATCGACCAGTGTATCCGTCAACTTCATCTGACCGGATTTTATCAGCGTTCCAATCAATCCAGAGGTTATGGTTTTTGTCATTGACCAGCCCAGAAGAGGGGTATTTTCGTCAAATCCATCCGCATAAGCCTCACCAATGATCCGGCCATCATGCACCACAACAACGGCGCGGAAGCCCTCTCCCAGAATGGTCGGGTCCGACAGAACCATTGCCAATTTGGAGTTCTGCGCTGGGGCCACTGTGGTGCCTTCCGGCCAAAGTGCATCAGACAGCGCGGGCAGAGTGTCTAGCTGGGCGTTGACCGGTTGGGCCTCATGCGTATTCGCACATCCCAGCCCCTCGCGATATTGGCTGGTCGCAGGGGCGAAGATCCCGAGTAGCTTTGCAGATACTGATTGCGCCTCGGGGTCAACCGAGACCGAGACGTGTTTCAGCAACGGATGCCCGGGCGCCTGCACATCAACCGCCAGAACCTCTTGCGCATCCCGCCCGGCGATGAACACGTTAGAACAGACGATCTTGGCCGAATAGTTGGTCCCGACTCGCAACAGGTCGGGCGGAGAGATCAGCAAGTACCCAACGCCGGCCACAAGCCCCAACGCCAATGTTCCTGCGGTGATCCTGAGTGCTCTGCCCAACATGAATTGGCTCCCCCCTTACATCCAAAAAAAGGGTAGCCATCCCGAAATGTGACGCACCAGCGTTACGTTGCGTTTCGCGGGATCAGAGCAATCCCTCAGCCCGCAGCAATTCCTGCATATTCGCCTCGGGCCGGGGGCCGATATGGCTGATGACTTCGCGTGCGCAGACGTTGCCAATTTTTGCGCAGGTCTCGTAATCGCGGCCTGTTGCCATGCCATAAAGGAACCCGGCGGCAAATTGATCGCCCGCGCCGGTCGCGTCCACGGGTACGACCTTTTCAACCGGTACATCGATGCGTGCGTTGCCGTTTAGAACGGTCACCCCATCGCCAGACCGGGTGCAGACGACCAAAGGGCAAATCTCGGCGGTTTTGGCCAGTGCTTCCTCAAGATCGTCGGTTTCGAAAAGCGATTTGATCTCGGCCTCGTTGCCGATTACAAAATCCAGCTCATTCTCGATCAGCAGCAGGAAATCGACCCGGTGCCGTTCTACACAGAACGGGTCAGAAATGGCGATGCCCGCCTTGCCGCCACCCTTGTGGCAGTTGCGCGCGGCCTCCAGGAATGCCGCCTTGCCCTTTTCCTTGTCGAACAGATAGCCTTCGAGGAACATGATTTGACTGTTGCCCGCAACGTCTTCCGAGACATCCCGAGAAGACAGCTCGGACGAAATACCCAGATAGGTGTTCATCGACCGCTCGCCATCCGGTGAGACAAAGATCATTGAACGCGAGGTCGGCAGCTCGCCCCCCGGCACCGGCGGGTTCACGAAATCCACCCCATCCTCGTTCATCGCATCCGCATAGAACCGCCCCAGCGCATCATCATGCACCCGCCCGATAAACGCCGAATCCAGACCCAGTGCACCCGCCCCGGCGATGGTGTTGGCAACCGAGCCACCCGGAGTCTGCACCCGGCCTTCCATAGAGGCATACAGCACCTCGCCGCGCTCCTGTTCGATCAGCTGCATGATGCCCTTTTCGATGCCCATCAGCTCAAGAAAACTGTCATCGGCTTGGGAAATCACGTCCACAACGGCGTTTCCGATGCCGGTCAGTTGGTAGGTTTTCATTCGGTTTTGTCCTCAAATTCGCAGAGATCGCGGATGATACAGGTCGGGCACTGCGGTTTGCGTGCCTTGCAGTGATAGCGGCCATGCAGGATCAGCCAGTGATGCGCATGCAGCTGAAAGTCGGTCGGTATGTTGTCTTCGATGGCGTGTTCGACGGCGTCCACATTCTTGCCCGGGCAGATGCCGGTGCGGTTGCCGACGCGAAAGATATGCGTGTCCACGGCCTGCGCCGGATATCGCCACCACATGTTTAGGACAACATTGGCTGTCTTGCGCCCCACACCCGGTAGCGATTGAAGCGCCGCGCGGGAGTTGGGCACCTCACCGCCATAGTCTTCGACCAGAATGCGACTCAGCTTGATTACGTTCTTGGCCTTCTGGCGGAACAGGCCGATGGTCTTGATGTGTTCGATCAGACCTTCTTCGCCCAGATCCAGCATCTTCTGTGGCGTGTCGGCGATCTTGAATAGCGCGCGCGTAGCCTTGTTGACGCCGGCATCGGTCGCCTGCGCTGACAGTGCGACGGCAACGACCAGAGTATAGACGTTTACATGCTCCAACTCGCCCTTGGGTTCAGGGTCGGCGTCGTGAAAACGCGTAAAGATCTCGCGGATCTTGTGGTATCCGAGTTGTTTGGCCATCCGAGCCTTAATGCCCTGCCAGACAAGCGGTCGCAATTGAAAAGGTGCGTTTTGGTTTTGCCTAGGCGCGGGTCTTGGTCGATTTATCCCTATGCCTCACGTCTGCAGTCGGAAATCCACCCCCGCCGTTGCAAGTTGATCCCTGATCCCCTGCCACCGGTTCGGATCAGCCGCCAGAACGGCTGCCGAATTGATCTGAACCCGATATCCTCGATTGAGCGCGCCCTGCGCGGTCTTATTCACGCAATGACACCCGTCCAACCCTGTCAGAACCAGCGTTCCGATCCGTTTGTCTTGCAGGAACCGTTCAAAGCCCGGCGAAGAAAAGGCGTCACCTACGGATTTTACAAACTCGGCATCGGGATTCAGCGCAAGACGCGGATCCAACCCAACTCCGTCGGAACCTGCGTTGCCGCGCCCCTGATTGAACCATCCGTTCAGCAAGTTCGCAAGCCGTCCCTTGAATTCATGACGGATGGCAATCACGGACCAGTCAGACTGGCGGGCGCTGTCCGTCGTTGACCGGATCGTCGACAAGGCACCCTCAATTTGTGCGTCATCCCAGGTGGGTATCGAGGTAAAATCTGTTTGCATATCGATCACCAGCAGCGCCGTTTCAGGCCGCGATGCCAGGTCTATTTTGGCTCCGGTTGTCGGAGTGCCAATCTTTCGGATTTGCAAGAGGATGTACAACACGGCGATCATGATGCTTGCCGCTATTATCCAAAGGACGGTCATGTCAGGCCTCCTTGGCGAGTTCTGCGAAATAGCGGGTCAGGGCCAGTTGAACCTTGTGGTAGGCGGCAAGCTCTGACGCAGAAAAATCCTGTGCAAAGCGTGTCAGCTTGGCCATCTCATCCGCTCTGATTGCCGTGATCGTCTCTTCGCCTGCAGGGCTCAGCCGGTAGCAGTAGGTGCCTGCACGTTTGGGATTGGGCTGGCTTTCGATCAGCTGTGCACCCATCAACTCTTTTAAGATGCGCGAGACATATTGTCGTTTCAGCTGCAGCTCGGCGCATAGCACCGGGGCTGTCGCGCCGGGAGATAGCGACAGACCTTCCAAAAGGGCACGTTGCCCGACGGTCACGCCTTTGCGCTGGCTGCCCTGCTCAACTGCTGCCGTGATGTTCCGCAGCAAAGGCCGGGTGGCCTGAACTGCCTGATAAAGCTGATCCAACCTGTGTCCCATACCTGAATGGTAGGAGAAATCGATTTGATTCGTCAACTCAGTTGACAAGATAAAGCGCAGGTTCCGGGTCGCAAGATCGACAGGGGCAAGTTACTGTTCCTGTAACTGATGAGGTGACCGATGAACGTCCAGACAGCAGAAAGCGGATATCATTATAACGTCATGCGGCGCGCGATCGATTTGATCGATCAAGGCGGAGAGAGTCTCAGTCTTGATGAGTTGGCTCGCCAGATGGATATGAGCCCTGCCCATTTTCAGCGTCTGTTCTCACGCTGGACCGGGGTCTCACCGAAGCGATACCAGCAATACCTGACTCTCGGCCATGCCAAAGCCCTGTTGCACGAGCGTTTCACCACGCTGGAAACCGCTCATAATGTGGGGCTGTCCGGCAGTGGGCGGCTTCATGACCTGTTCCTGAAATGGGAATCCATGAGCCCGGGTGAATATGCCCGCAAAGGCGCAGGTCTCACGATCTACTGGGGCTGGTTCGAGTGCCCCTTTGGCCCTGCGCTGGTTATGGGAACTGACAAGGGAATCTGTGGAATCGCCTTTGGGGCCGAGACAGGCGAGGAGGCGGCGATGGAAGACATGATCTCTCGTTGGCCCAATGCTGATTTTGTCGAGGACCCGATGCGCCTGCGGCCTTGGGTGCTCAGCGCCTTCGGTGCGGCCAGCGACCGGTTGGAGCCGACCCCGCTCTACCTGATCGGCTCACCACTGCAGATCAAGGTATGGGAAGCGCTGATGCACATCCCTTCGGGGCAGGTCACCACCTATTCCGAGATCGCGCAGCGGGTCGGCTCACCCCAAGCGGTGCGCGCCGTAGGCACCGCAGTTGGGCGCAACCCGGTCAGTTGGCTGATCCCCTGCCACCGTGCCTTACGCAAATCGGGCGGCCTGGGTGGCTACCACTGGGGACTGCCCGTCAAGCGCGCCATGCTGGCCTATGAGGCGGCGCAGGCCGACGCCTGATTGACATTCTGGCGCGTCGTTGCCATATGCACGGCAGGTTCGGGTCCCCTGCCGTTCGCGGCCTTAGGCTTTGGTGAAACCCGATTGAATCACATCTGTTGCCCTTTCCAGGCGCGCGGATGGCAATGCGAACCCCGTCCAGATTTCGCGCCCGTTTCAGGAAACGAGGCACACCATGACACATACTCAGAACATCGCTCCGGTTGCGGAGCTGAAAGAGCAGGCAAAACGCCTGCGCAAACGCCTGCAGGACGCCGGAGTGAAGCTATCGCATAGCGAGGCGCTGGAACTGTTGGCGCATCAACTCGGTGCGCGGGATTGGAACACGTTGCACGCGATGGCAGGAAATCGAGTGCAGTTGCGCGTTGGTGACCGGGTTGAGGGCCGATATCTGGGTCAGCCCTTCACCGCCGAAATCCGCGGTCTGACCATGATTGGGGATGGCGGACATCGCCGGGTGACCCTGCAGTTCGACGTGCCCGTAGATGTGGTCCGGTTCGACAGTTTTTCGTCCCTTCGCCAGCGGGTGACAGGTGAGATTGGCTGGGATGGTCGATCCACCCGTCACACGTCGGACGGAGAGCCGCAGCTTATCGTCCGACCTGCCTAAGAAACAAAGCGAGGCACCCTTAGGGTGCCTCACATTTTGATACCACCAAAACCGGGTTATTCGGTAGCCCAGCCCCCGACGGCCTTGACCTCAAGGAAGTCCTCCAAGCCCCAAACCCCGCCTTCGCGGCCATTGCCGGACTGTTTCATCCCACCAAACGGGGACCCAGCGCTGCGCGACTGGCCGTTCATCTCAACCATGCCCGAGCGCAAGACGCGAGCCATTCGGTTGGCGCGTGCACCATCTTGGGTCTGAACATAGTTGGTCAGCCCGTAAGGTGTGTCATTGGCAATCTCGATGGCTTCTTCTTCGGTGTCGAAGGGGATCATGGTCAGAACCGGGCCAAAAATCTCCTCGCGCGCGATGGTCATCTGGTTGTTGGCATCTGCAAAGACCGTAGGACGCACATAGTAGCCCTTGTTCAGTCCCTCAGGGCGACCGGTACCGCCTGCCACCAGACGCGCGCCCTCATCAATTCCTTTCTGGATCAGGTCCTGAATTTTGGTCCACTGCACTTCGTTCACCACCGGTCCGATATGTCGGCCTTCCTCGGTGGCACTGCCGACGGTGACCTTGTTTGCCACTTCGGCGGCTGTCTCAACCGCCTGATCATAGATCGGACGCTGCACCAGCATCCGGCTGGGCGCGTTACAGCTTTGACCGGTGTTGTTCATCATGTGCAGGACGCCGCGTTTCACCGCCTTTTCGTCGGCATCGGCGAAGACCACATTGGCCCCTTTGCCGCCCAGTTCCAGATGCACTTTCTTCAGTGTATCCGCCGCATTCTTGGAAATCGCCGTGCCCGCGCGGGTCGAACCGGTGAAGCTGACCATATCAACATCTGCGTGCCCCGAGAGCTGAGAGCCCACGCCCACGCCATCGCCATTTACCAGGTTGAAAACACCAGCCGGGAAACCAGCCTCATCCATCATCTCAGCAAAGATCATCGCGTTCAGCGGGCTTTGCTCGGACGGTTTCAGCACCATCGTGCAGCCCGCAATCGCGGCGGCCCCGACTTTGAGCGTGACCTGATTCATCGGCCAATTCCATGGGGTGATCAGGGCTGCCACACCCACCGCTTCATAGATGATCCGGTCATTCGGCGCATGATCGCCCAACGGACGTTCGAATTGGAACGCCTTGGCGGCACGGATGAAGTTTTTCAGGTGATAGATCCCCGCGCCCGATTGCTGGCTGCGCGCCATTTCGATCGGTGCACCCATCTCCATCGACATCGCCTGGGCCAGATCCTCTGAGCGGGTGGCGTAAATATCGACCAGTTTCTCTACCAAAGCGATGCGCTCGTCCACCGGGGTTGCCATCCAACCAGGCAGAGCAGCTTTGGCCGCGGCGACCGCTGCGTTAGTGTCAGCCTCTGACCCCAATGAGATCACCGCGCATGGTTCTTCGGTCGACGGGTCGATCACTTCGAAATCATTCGGCTCTGATGGGGCGACCCATTTGCCGTTGATATAGAAATCGCGTTTTTCGATCATGGCTCATCCTCCGGATCAGGAATCAATCGACCGAACGGTCGGTTTTCATTCGCACTCTGTCACCCACCCGGGTGTCGGGCAAGGGTAAAACATAATTTGATCAAATTATCTACCTACTGAATCTTCTGACAGCGCAACATGAATGGTTTAACCTCTGCGCAAAGTGATTAGGTTGGCAGCAATCGACTCGCGATTTTTCACAGGAAAGGAGTTTCCCAATGGGTTTGCGCATCAATGATACGGTCCCGAATTTCACCGCAGAGACAGATCAGGGCACCGTCCAGTTTCATGACTGGATTGGCGATAGCTGGGCCATCCTGTTCTCACACCCCAAGGACTTCACTCCTGTTTGCACGACCGAGTTTTCGGCAGTTGCGCAGCTGAACGATGAATGGGCGGCGCGGAACACCAAAGTGATCGGCGTGTCGGTCGATGGTGTCGAAGATCATAAGAAGTGGAAAAAAGATATCGAGGCCTATGGCAACGCCAACCCCGGCTTCCCGATCATCGCCGATGACGGTCTGGCTGTGTCCAAAGCCTTCGACATGCTGCCGGCCGAGGCCTATCTGCCCGACGGCCGCACGCCTGCCGACAGCGCAACTGTACGCTCTGTCTTTATCATCGGACCCGATAAGCAGTTGAAACTGTCCATGACCTACCCGATGACCGTGGGCCGCAACTTTGCCGAGATTCTGCGTGCGCTGGATGGCCTGCAGATGAGCGCCAAGGGCGTGGCAACCCCCGCAAATTGGGTGCCGGGTGAGGATGTGATCATTCCACCTGCGGTCTCCAACGATGAGGCAAAAGAGAAGTTCGGCGAGTTCGAGACCATCTTCCCCTATCTGCGCAAAACCAAAGCGCCGTCGTAAACGGATCAACGGGCAGGGGGGCGAAAGCCCCTGCCTTTTTCTAGTGCGCAAACGCCGAGGTTGCGCCGCAAGGGGCAGATAGCTCCGGGCGCAGCATTTGCACTTCGTACGGTTTCAGAACCGGCAGCACCGTATCACCATAGCCGCCTGTGTCGGAATGAAGCTCGGGGAACAGCTCGAATAGTTCCTCCTTCACTGCACTGCTCATCGCGTCCAGTGTATATCCGCCGGGATAAAACGATTCCGACCACAATCCTTCGACATTCACCAGCTCATGCTGGTCGAACAGAATGTGAATGTACTCGACGCCCCCGCTTGGCGGTACTTGCGTGATAGACTTGCCGTTGAGCAGAGACTTGGCCGTCGCCAACATCATCGGGTGACTATGATGCAATTCCAATGCAGGTGAGGACACGACAACCCGATGCTGAGGTGACAGCAGCAGATCTCGCGATGGTGTCTGCGGCCCAAGACTGCCCGCACTGATCCGGATCGGGCAATGCTTAGGGGTCTGTCTCAGATCCGCCTCACTCAGCCGTCGCCGACCTACCCAGCGCACGGCCCGACCGGTGCCATCTGCGGTGATCACATGATCGCCTGCTTTGACTTCTTCGATCAGACGCTGGCCCGACGGTGTCAGAATATGTGACCCCGAAGTAAAGCAGACAAAGCTGGGAAGGTTATCATATTCGACCGCAGGTGCAGTACCCTGGGCCAGTGAGTTGCCTGTCAGTACATCGTTAGCAGCAACGTTTCCCGAGGTCACAACGATATATTGCGTGCCTGAGAATTGCAGCAGTGTGTAGGTGACCGGTGCACCTCCGACCGTCGCGCTGTAGCCTTCAAATATTTGAAAGCTGCCGGAATTGTTCAGCCCGGGGATTGGGAGGGTATCGAACTGTTGGCTGCCGTTGTTGTCCGGATTTTCGAGAAAATTATCTTCATCAGTAATGGTGACCTGAAACCCCTGGGTCACCGTCACACTGGGGTTGCCAAACGGATCTCCGTCGATCTCAAAGATGGTGATAGAGGCCAAAGCGCGGCGACTTCCCAGATGATTTGGATTTCCCTAACTTTGAGCTAACTCAACTTAGAAGTGTTAACATATCGTTTACCGTGACGTGCAGGGCTCGAAAGCGGCACTGATCGAAAAAGGCAGATTGGCTATGTTGGATCGACTGTGGGCACGCCTGCCGAGGCGGTGGTTGGGATCGGATACGTCAGTTGAACGCGGTCTCGCTGCCAAAGGATTGTAGCTTCTGATGGAAACTGAAAGCCGCGCTGACTGCGTTGACCAGGCGAAACATTGCCATGATGTTCGATACCACAGAGGCTGCGTATCTCGAGGCGATTAAGTGGGATTCGATTTTGGACGTCGAAAGGTTGCGTTGAAGGCAACCGTGACGCGGCTTTCTTTACTTTGGTTTGGGTGGACCCAATGGGTCAGATAGGATGGAAAAAGGATCATTTCGCCTGCTGCCGGGCGCAGCTTCTTTTTGTTCCGAAACGCACTCGCCTGAAGTATGCGCCAGTGAGGCAACTCGTTTCGGGGGTCGAGAAACTCAATCATTCCAGACGAACCTTCTTCGATCTCGGGTTGAGAAACATAGTACACTCCAGACCAATGCGCGCCGGGATGAGTATGCGGCGCATTGTACCCGCCGGAAGGATTGTCGTTTATCCACCCGAACAGTTTCAGGCGAAGTTTATCCAGTTCAACCTTGTCTGAGACCTTTCGCGTTATTTGAAACACCGCATCTTCGGCTGCGTCTCGCAAATTCTGAATAGCGGGCGTATCGCGATCAAAGAGGTTTCCGTTTGAGTGCCATCCGCCGCGATTGGATTTTGAGGCACCCTCGTCTTCCTCACGCATCTTTTCGGCCTCAAACAGAATCGCCGCATTAAGCGCTGCACTGTTAGGCACCACAAATCGCATCATTGGAGTAGAGAAGAGCTTTTCGAATTTCTTGGCTTCGGGCATATCCTCGGTGTCACCTTCAAAAACTACATGGCTGTAAATTCAGATCGGTCCGAGATCAAATTCAGGAATTTGCTCCTGAAAAATTTTTCGGCGCTTTCCAAATCCACGTTCCCGCACATTGCGCGCATTACCCAGTACCGTTGAGGATATTGTTCTTTGGTTCAAGTCTGGCCTAACCAACTTAAGTTATATTCCCATCGCAAAGCGCCGATGTTTTAGTTCAATTGGCAATTCCTTTGAGGATGGGAACATGAACAAGAAAACTATCGGTCTGACATCAACTTTCGTTCTGATGGCCACCACGGCGCTTTCGCAAACCACCAAGCAAGACATCATCGACGAACTCACAGAACAAGGTTTCCAACGAATCGAAATAACCAACACGCTGTTTGGGAACCTTCGCTTTGAAGCGACTGGACCTGGAATCGAGAGAGAAGTGGTGCTGGGGAAAGACGGAACCATCGTTCGGGATCGTTCAGAGCGAGACGATGAGTTCGACGATGAGGAAGATGACGACGAAGATTTTGATGACGAAGATGACGACGAAGATGACGACGAAGGATTTGATGACGAAGGTGACGATGACGAAGGCGATGGGGAAAACGATAGCGAAGGCGACGATGGTGAGCGCGACAGCGAGGGCGACGATGGCGAGCGCGACAGCGAAGGCGATGACGGCGAACGCGATAGCGAAGGCGATGACGGCGAACGCGATAGCGAAGGCGACGATGGCGAGCGCGATAGCGAAGGCGACGATGGCGAAGGGGATGACGAAGGCGACGATGATTAATTCAGCTTCCAACTTGAGCCCAAGCGAGATTGGGGTTTGAACAAATGGTTTAAAAAAGAAGCCATGTTCAAAGCGGGGATCGCTGTATATGCGATCTCTGCTTTGACGTTTGTGATCGAATTGATTGGCGAAATAACAGGGTACTACATTTTTTCCGCGAGTTGGGTGGTCCATGAAATCACGGCTCTCATCACCCTATTTGGGTTTATTCTTGGGGGGCTTTTGATTTGGCAAAGCCACAGGCTGTTTTTGCGACGTCACCAAGAAGTCAAACAGAACCTGCGAAAGGCACAAGGCGAGTTTTTTCGGATGCTGGAACTACAGTTCGACCGTTGGGGCCTTAGTGCTGCGGAACGAGATGTTGCACTGCTCACCGTAAAGGGCCTGTCCCTCGCAGAAATAGCTAAACTGCGCGAGACCAGCGAGGGAACAATCAAGTCCCAGAACAATTCAATCTACAAAAAAGCTAAGGTCAAATCGAGGACGCAACTGTTAGGCGCGCTCATAGAAGAGCTTTTGATCGAAGAAAAGAAATAAACCAAGAAACGATCGGATATCGTCGTAAATTCATTCATTTATCGGCAATGAGTAGAAAAGAACGCCCAAGTAGATGCCTCGGGCCTGTAAAGCCAACGTTTTAAGTGGTTGCGAGGCTCTGTTTCAGGGCAATGCACTCAGCGATTAAAACTGTATCCTAATCTAAATTGAAGCCTACCCCAGCACCAGCTGATGATCGGCACATTCCACAGTATCGCTACGGCACTCGACATTCGCCCAAAGAAAAAGGCCCCGGCAGATTACCGGGGCCTTCGTTCTTGCAAAAGAGGCAGATTACTCTGCGCTTTCCTCTTTCTTTTCTTTCTTCTCGGGAACGATCTCTTCGCCGGTTTCCTGATCGACAACTTTCATCGACAGGCGCACCTTGCCGCGATCGTCAAAGCCCAGAAGCTTGACCTTTACTTCCTGACCTTCTTTCAGAACATCCGACGGATGGTTCAGGCGGCGGTTTTCGATCTGGGACACGTGTACCAGACCGTCGCGCTTGCCAAAGAAGTTCACGAAGGCACCGAAGTCGACGATCTTGACCACTTTACCGGTGTAGATCTGGCCCTCTTCCGGCTCAGCAACGATCGAGTGGATCATCTCATAGGCCTTCTTGATCGATTCACCGTCGGGCGACGCGATCTTGATGACGCCGTCGTCATTGATGTCGACCTTGGCACCCGAAACCTCGACGATCTCGCGGATGACCTTACCGCCCGAACCGATCACTTCACGGATCTTGTCGGTGGGGATGTTCATGGTCTCGATGCGCGGGGCGTGGACCGAGAATTCGTTGGTCTCGGACAGGGCTTTGCCCATCTCACCCAGAATGTGCATCCGGCCGTCCTTGGCTTGCGCCAGGGCTTTCTCCATGATCTCAGGCGTGATGCCCGCAACCTTGATGTCCATCTGCAGCGAGGTGATGCCGTTTTCGGTGCCAGCCACTTTGAAGTCCATGTCGCCAAGGTGGTCTTCGTCACCCAGAATGTCCGACAGGATGGCATAGTTGCCGTCATCTTCCAGGATCAGACCCATGGCCACACCGGCAACCGGTGCTTTCAGCGGAACGCCCGCATCCATCATCGAAAGCGAACCACCGCAAACCGACGCCATCGAGGACGAGCCGTTGGATTCGGTGATCTCCGACACGATGCGGATCGTGTAGGGGAAGTCGGTCGCTGCAGGCAGAACCGCCTGCAGGGCACGCCATGCCAGCTTGCCGTGGCCGATCTCACGACGGCCCGGACCACCCACGCGGCCAACTTCACCCACCGAGTAGGGAGGGAAGTTGTAGTGCAGCAGGAAGTTCGATTTGAAGTTGCCGTGTAGCGCGTCGATGAACTGTTCGTCGTCACCGGTGCCCAGCGTGGTCACGGCCAATGCCTGAGTCTCACCACGGGTGAACAGGGCAGAACCGTGGGTCCGCGGCAGCATCGAGGTTTCTGCGACGATCGAACGGATATCGGTGGTCGAACGACCGTCGATACGCTTGCCGCCTTTGACGACGTCACCGCGCAGAATGCCAGCTTCCAGCTTCTTCATAGCGGAACCGAGGTTACCGTCTTCTAGTTGCTCTTCGGTCAGCGCTTCCTTGATCGCTTCACGGGCCGCGGCAACAGCGGCGGTGCGCTCTTGCTTGTCGGTGATCGCGAACGCGGCGCGCATCTTCTCTTCACCGGCAGCCGAAACAGCGGCGGACAGCTCCGAGTAATCGGGGGCGACAAATTCGAACGGCTCTTTCGCGGCTTCTTCGGCCAGCGAGATGATCAGGTCGATCACGGGCTGAATTTGCTCATGCGCGAAGTTTACCGCGCCCAGCATTTCCGCCTCGGACAGTTCGTACGCTTCCGATTCCACCATCATCACGGCGTCTTTGGTACCGGCGACAACCAGGTCCAGACGCTGTTCAGGGTTCAGGCGCAGGTCCTGCATGTCGTCGACGGTCGGGTTCAGAACGTATTCGCCATCCTCGAAACCAACGCGGGCACCGGCGATCGGACCCATGAACGGCGCGCCGGAAATGGTCAGTGCGGCAGAGGCTGCGATCATCGCAACGATGTCGGGGTCGTTGACCAGATCGTGGGACAGCACGGTGCACATCACCAGAACTTCGTTTTTAAAGCCGTCAACAAACAGCGGGCGGATCGGACGGTCAATCAGACGCGCGGTCAGCGTCTCTTTCTCGGTCGGGCGCGCTTCGCGCTTGAAGAAGCCACCCGGAACCTTACCGGCGGCATAGTATTTTTCTTGATAGTGCACGGTCAGCGGAAAAAAATCCTGACCGGGCTTTTGAGCACGGGCAAAGGTCACGTTTGCCATCACGCTGGTTTCGCCCAGCGTGGCAATCACGCTGCCGTCGGCCTGACGGGCAACCTTGCCGGTTTCCAGTGTCAGCGTCTCTTCGCCCCACTGAATCGATTTCTTTGTTACATCAAACATATGCGTATCCTAGAACGGAGCACTCCCGCCCCTGCGGGTCTCCGGTTTGCATGGCGGCCCCATTGCCGCCGACCCCACTTTATCTTCCATTCGAGTGCCGGGGTCAGGGCACAACGTCTCAGATGACAGGCCCATACATCAGTTTGCAAGCTTTGGAAAGTCGGGAGTTTTTGGGGGGCAGGGGATTGCCTAACCCCCGCCCAAGCTGGGCAGGGGCCGATGTATCAAAGGATAGCGTGCGCCAATATCATCACCACGCCGCAGCCCAGCGCATATCCGGTGTCGATTGCGATGGCGAAGCCGCTTTTCTGTGCCCATGCCCCGACCGATGCGGCCTGAGCAGCCACTGCGAGGATCGCCAGCACCGCAACGCCAAGGCTGTTGTTGGTCTCGGTCACGGCGATCACAGCAGCCAGCAGGATCAGAAATATGATCTGGGCTGCCAGTTGAGGCAGAGGTGGTGTGTCAGGCGGTGTCGGATCGATCCGAGTACCTTCGGCCCAACGTTTCTGAAATCCCACAGGTCCGTAGACCAGCCACCCTAGCAGAAAGGCGGCGATGACTCCCGCGCCAAGGGCAAGCCAGTTGATCACAACGCGACCTCCAGCACTTCAAGGATCCGGGTCCAGCCGCCTTCATGATTGTCTCGGCTTTCTTGCGAAGGGAAACGGATGTGATGCAGGCGCAATTCCGTGCCCTTATCGGTTGGAGTGAAATCCAGCGTCACGGTGGAATCGTCCTGACTGTAAGGAGAGTTCCAAGTGAATTGCAGCCGATTTGGCCGGTCGATCACCTTGTATTCGCCCTCATGCGGAAGGTCCCCGGCCTCGGGCGCGCGCATGATGATCTTGAACCGGCCCCCTACCTTGGCGTCAGAATAAGCTTCGGGCACTGACATGTTGGGACCGGGCAGCATGAACTTGGCCAACATTTCCGGGTCTAGCCAAGCATCAAACACCTTTTCCGGCGGGTGCGGAATGGCGCGGGTTATTTCAAGGGACAGTTCCGTCATCTTCTGGGTCCTCCAAAGCAGTTTCCAAGGCGTCCAGCCGAAGCGCCCAGATCGAACGCAGCCCGGCGAACCAGTCATCCACGGCTGACAAGGGGGCCATCTGCACCTCGATCAGATGCTCGCGCCATTCCGTCCGACGCCGCACCAGCCCGGCATTCTCGAGCACCTTGATGTGCTTGGACACCGAGTTGAGGCTCATATCGAATTGCCGTGCAATATCCGTCACCCGCAAGGGGCCCTGCTGCGCGAGCATCGTTAGGATGACGCGGCGGGTTGGGTCGGACGCGGCCTTCAATATAGCGCTTAGGTCATAGCGATTCTCTCGTTCAACCATTTGGATGAATTACAAGCCTTTTCTGCTTCAGTCAACCATTTGGTTGAATAACAGGATATTTGCAGCTCTGAAAGCTAATTCGGTCGCTCCCACCGCCTAACTATTCGCGAAATCGAATATATTTGGTGAAAATTTAGTATCCGTATAGGCTGAAACCACCATACCTGCGGTCGAAACGACGGAAACGCGCCAAGGGAATACGAATATCACCTCCGTCCGCCGGTCGAATACCTTGGCGTTTGCACGTAGCGAACAGAAGGGCAGACGCATGGCACAAACCAAGAAAATGCTGGATCCGGATCCCCGGATTTATGACTTTGAGACCGAATATGAGCTGGGGCAGGACAATGTCCGGCCTTTCGGTCTGGACATCCATAACCCGGTCTTTTTGATCTCTAGTATCCTGATCTTTGCGTTCGTCCTGATCGCGCTGGCAAATCAGGAATCCGCAGCCACGTTCTTTGGCTGGCTCCGGCCATGGCTGACCAGCACGTTTGACTGGTTTCTGGTGCTGTCGGTTGACGCAATCACCCTGTTCTGTCTGGTGCTGATCATCTTGCCTGTGGGCAAAGTGCGGATCGGCGGCAAGGACGCCAAACCCGACTATTCCTACGCCGGATGGATCGCGATGATGTTCGCGGCCGGGATCGGCATCGGGCTGTTGTTCTTCGGCGTGATGGAGCCGGTCTATTACAACTTTGCAGAAGACGGCAACGCCCGCCCGCTGGGCATCGATATCGCTGTGCCGGGTAACGAATATATCGGCATTGTCGGCACGATCCATCATTGGGGTCTCGAAGGCTGGGCGGTATATGCCGCCGTTGGTCTGGCGCTTGCAATCTTCAGCTATAATCTCGGGCTACCATTGACCCTGCGTTCGGCTTTTTATCCGATCCTGGGCGAGCGCGTCTGGGGCTGGTGGGGCCACATCATCGATACTCTGGCAGTATTCGCGACCCTCTTCGGCCTGACCACATCATTGGGTTTGGGCGCACAACAGGTGGCCGCCGGGCTGTATGAGGTCTTTGGCATCGAACCTAGCCCCACCGTCACCGTCCTGCTGATCATAGGCATTACGATGATCGCACTGGGCTCGGTCCTGATGGGCATGGATGCAGGTGTCAAACGGTTGAGTGAGATCAACATGATCATGGCCGTAGGACTGTTCATCTTCGTCATCGTAGTTACCGGTGTCGGAACCGCCATTGCACGGTACTTCAACGTGATGGTGGATTACGTGACCCATCTACCGGCCCTGTCCAATCCGTTCGGTCGGGAAGACACCAGCTACTTCCACGGCTGGACAACCTTCTACTGGGCCTGGTGGATTGCGTGGTCACCTTTCGTGGGCATGTTCATCGCCCGCATTTCCAAAGGTCGTACGGTGCGTGAGTTCGTGATCTGCGCCTTGCTGGCACCCACTGCGGTATGTGCCTTGTGGATGTCGACCTTTGGCGGCGCAGCCATCGACATGCTGAACGCAGGCGGAGCAGAGGGCGTCCGCGCCACAGTGATCGAAAGCTATGCCCCCGAGGGCGCGCTGTTCGGCTTCCTGAAAGAGCTGCCGCTTTACGGCATCATTGCCCCGATCGCTCTGATCCTGATCGTTGTATTCTTTGTCACATCGTCGGACTCAGGCTCGCTGGTGATCGACACGATCACGGCAGGCGGAAAGATGGACGCACCGGTTGTGCAACGCGTGTTCTGGTGCACGCTTGAAGGCCTCGTCGCAATCGCACTGCTGCTGGGCGGAGGTCTCTCTGCCTTGCAAGGGGCAGCGGTGTCGACTGGAATTCCGTTTACCTTGGTGGTTCTGATCATGTGCTACTGCCTGTGGCTGGCGCTTAAATCAGAAAAGGCCAAGATGTAACTGGGATTATCCTGAGAAAACCGAAACGCCCGCCAATTCGGCGGGCGTTTTTGGTCCGGAGCGGCCCCTGTAGTGCGTACCCATGCAGAAGTCATCAGGAGCGTACCAAACGGCGGTCAGTGCAGCGAATCCTTGCGTTTGCCTTGGGTTGGATATTCCATCTTTTCATCTTCTAGGATCCCGCGAAGAACCGCCGCTGTCTCGACCTTCGAAATTGCCTTCTTATGGTCGTAGGGATTATTCAAAATCGACCGCGCATTTGTGGCGTTGGACGTCTCAGACATCTTGGTTGCAAACACCCGGCTCAGAATTGTCTTCAATGGCATCATTCAACTCCCGCAACATATGGTCATCAAATCCTTGCCGCTGCGGGTCAGGTCCAAGCCACTTGAGGGAAGGGCTCAAAGACCAACTTCCGTGAGTGTGAACCCGCAGCGACACCGTCCATGTAAGAAAAATGGGGTGCCGAGAAAGGGGGAAGAAATCTGCTGTTTGCATCATTTTTTTGACCGCTTGGAAAAAAATCACGGCACTTCTTACGCTTACGTCAACCTTCTAACCTAGGGCCCGGCTTTCGCGACGCGGCGTCACAATTCGAAACCCAAGGTCAGCCACCCGGATACCGCCCGTCGCCGCGCCAAATTGGACAGAAAACGAAAGAGCCCATACCCTGACTCCGGGCAACTCTTGGCGCAGCACGTGTTTCTTGTGATGTGACCTGCCCCCTCGATGTTTTTGAAGTTGGATTTTTCCGGGACCGTAACGAGGATGCTGTTATGAACCTTTCACGATTGTCTCTGTTGCTGGTCGTATTCATTGACGTGATGGGTTTTGGATTGATCGTGCCGATTTTCAACACGATCCTGCTGGATCCACACCAGGCTTTCCTCGCACATGGAACAGCGACGAATATCCGCCAGCTCGACTATACGATTCTGATTGTCGTCTTCTTTCTGTTCTACTTTTTCGGGGCGGCCTTTATCGCCAAGTTGTCGGACTATATCGGGCGTAAAACAGGCATCATGATCTGCCTTACCGGTGCCCTGATCGGCTATGTTCTGACTGTGGCCGCGATCATGACGTCCAGCTATTGGCTGTTACTTTTGGGGCGCGCCACTTCCGGGTTTACGACGGCCAACCAACCCATTGCGCAGGCCGCATTGATCGACATCAGCCATGACGATCAGGAGAAATCAAAAAACCTCGGGATGATTGTTGCGGCATCCGCGCTGGGCCTGCTCGGGGGGCCACTGATTTCAGGGTTGCTCAGCGACCAAAACCTGATGGGGTCATTTGCGTCACTGGAACTGCCTTTCTACGTCGCCATTGCCCTGATCCTGATCAACATGGCACTGATTCTGTTCTTCTTCTCCGAACCCGGTTTCAAAAGACAAAAAATTGACTTCGGGCTTTTAGATGTTGTTTTGAACCTGTGGAAAGTCTTCTCGCACCCGGTCGTTTTGCGGCTTTCGGTCGTCATGTTGTTCTCGCTGATGTGCCTGAATGCGTTTTTCTTCTTCATCGACACGTATCTGCTGACCCGGTTCAAGTTCAGTACGCTTCAAAACAGCATGGCCCTCGCCGTGTTCGGAGGCTCCATGGCCTTTGGCAGTGCCTACCTCACCGCACCGCTGCACGAGCGCTATAAAAAGTTTCCGATTCTATATGTCTCCATTGCAGCCATGGCGCTTGGGATATTGGCCTTCATGCTGAACCCCATGGCCGATCTGACCTATGTCCTGATTGTTCCGATAACCATCGCGTTCGCGATCATGTACCCGACCATGCTTTCGTTGTTTTCCGCGAGCGTCGGCCCAACCGAGCAAGGTTGGGTCATGGGTGTGACAGTCGCCATCTACGCGTTGGGCTCCGGGACCATTACGGCCCTCAGCGGGTCCCTCATGGCTATCAATTTGCGGATGCCTTTCGTGCTCGCGGTCATCTGCGGTGTACTGGCATTGATTGCGATGGCGAAACTCTTTCGCCATCCCGGCGTTCAAGCGCTTGATACCAAAGGCAAGTAGGTTTCATCAGTGTGTCCCGAACGAAAATGGGCGCGCCCGCTACAGGCACGCCCAGTAAAAAAGGGAGGACTATGAAAAACCTGACGCTCGAAACAAAAGAAGCGCCTACTCACTAACATCCTCAGAATGGCGCAATCTTTGACCGCGTTCAGTGAAGTGGTTCACAGGAAGTTAAAAAAGTTTGCGCTTCTTTGCGTAGCGGTAAGGTTTGGGCCGCAGGTATGTGTGTGCCGTCTCTCATGAACATGGCGGGAAATTCGCGCGCCGCACAGTTCACTAGATTAGACAGTGACCAAAACAAATACGCCCACCAAATGGCGGGCGTACAAGATGTACAATTTGTACGAACAGGGCCTCAGCGCCTGTACAACATGAACAAAACGCGTTTAGCGGCGGATGCCCAGCTTTTTGATCAGGTCCTGATAGCGTGCTTCTTCTTTGCCCTTCAGATAGTCCAGCAGCTTACGGCGCTGAGCAACCATCTTCAGCAGACCACGACGACCGTGGTTGTCTTTCTTGTGGGTTTTGAAGTGCTCGGTCAGGGTGTTGATGCGCGAGGTCAGGATAGCAACCTGGACTTCAGGCGAACCAGTGTCGCCGTCCTTGGTTGCGAATTCTTTCATGACGCGTGCTTTATCAGCGGCAGTAATCGACATCGGGGTCTCCTTTAAAGGTTAGAGTTGATGGCGCAGGCCGGGATGTCGTCCAGCACAGGCCCATGGAGAAAACCGCACCGATTCCGATGCGGATGGGCGCGTATAGGCGCATTCACCGCAAATGGCAAAGGGATTCTGCAGGCTCAACTGGTGAAGGCGTACTGCTCCAACTGGGCTTCGGTCACAAACTGAATATCTTCAACAGTCAGTCCCTCTGCGCCAAAAAGCTGAGCGACGTCTTCGCCATTGACCCGAACATGGGTCAAGCTGTTGTTTTCACTGTCCTGTTCGATCGTTAATTCCGGTTCTTCCGGGTTGTCCCAGGTGATCAGAAGCTTGTCGTGACCGATCTGGAAATCCATGATTGTCGTGGCTTCCTGCTCGGGGTCGGACTGCACAACGATCTCGTCCTCACCCTCTCCACCTGTGACCACATCGCCGTCTTCGGCAAGAATGACGTCGTCCCCAGAGCCCCCGTTTAGGAAGTCGCGCGCAGGCTCGTCCGGGCCGTCTTCTCCGGACAAGATGTCATCACCATCTCCGCCAAACAGGGCGTCTTCACCGGCACCCCCAACAAGGTAGTCGTCGCCATCTCCGCCTTGTAGCGCGTCGTCGCCGTTATCGCCGCTTAACGTGTCATCGCCCTGACCACCAAAAAGCCGGTCATTCCCATCACCGCCGCTCAGATCATCTGTTCCGAAATGACCATACAGGTCGTCATTTCCTGACATTCCGTCCAGCGCGTCGTCACCATATTCACCATGGAGCACATCATTCCCGAGGTTGCCAAACAGGACGTCCCCGCCACCACCGCCATACAACACGTCGTTGCCGGCGCCGCCGTCGATCCAGTCGTCCCCGCCATATCCGTTGATCTGATCGTTGCCTTCCTGCCCGGTCACAACATCCGCATCCTCATCGCCCGCAATGACCAGATCGCCCTCATACTCAGACACAATCTCGCCAGTGTCAGAGTCGGTTTCCTCGGCAGAGCTGGGCTCGTCGACATTCTCGTCCGCGTCAAGCAAATTGCCTTCCGACAGGTCGTCGTCGGTCGTTTCCTCGATGCGATCGTCTTCCTCCTCGTCATCGCCTTTGTCTTCTGGCACAAGTACGTCGCTGATTGCGTAGGCCGCACCACCCATGGCGGCCATTCCGAATAATCCGATCAGAAACATATCTACCCTCCGCAAGCACAATGGCTCCGAGTGTAAAACATCTCATGCAAACAATGGCTTGGTCAAAGCGAAGCTGAGAGCGTGGTTAATCCTTTATCACCAGGGTTCGGGCTGCTGAGTGTACGCAATGTAGAGAGGATGCTTCGGATGCCCGTCCTTGGTCAGCCCAAGGTGGAACAAGGGCTGGCCCGTGCCGCGCAGCAAGTCCTCAACTGCGGGGCCGCGTTCCAGATGTGCGCCATGGGTGCCCCAGGCGGCGATGACCTGATCCGCCCATTCCACGCCGTCCAGGATGGCTGCGTCATTCTCAGGCCCCACCGGATCTGCAGATGCACGCATCTTGCGCGGATCAGTGTCGCGCCAGGCAAAGATATTGGTGACCTGAAAAGCTCCGAAACCCAGTGTGCGTGCGCGACGCTCGCAACGTTCCACCGTGGGGTCGTTCTGCACCTCGGTCGCCGTCGACGGATTCAGCATCACAAACAACGCCTTGCGGCCC
This sequence comes from Ruegeria sp. C10, assembly GCF_056537805.1. Classification (NCBI taxonomy): domain Bacteria; kingdom Pseudomonadati; phylum Pseudomonadota; class Alphaproteobacteria; order Rhodobacterales; family Roseobacteraceae; genus Ruegeria; species Ruegeria sp. C10. Next base: position 131,349 of record NZ_JBQFSC010000001.1, read on the forward strand.
GCCGGGTTCCAGATACGGGTCAGGCTATAGCGGTATTTTTCGCAATCGGAGTAGATGGCAGTCGAGGGCGCGTCGCCCTTGGTATGAGAACGGGTGATCATGCAGTCGGGTTTGGCTGGAATTAGGCCCGTTTACAAGGGGCGATGTCCTGATCCTTAACTTGTGCTATACCTGCCTTCATTTGAACGGCTTATTCTGGGGGAAGACATGACATTCGAGACATTGGATCCGGCGGATTGGGAGCAGACCCGCAAGTTAGCACATGAAATGTTGGATATGGCGTTGGATCATACGCGTGATGTGCGTGATAGGTCGATTTGGAAAGATATGCCGACTGCCATACGCAACGGGTTCGAAACGCCTGCACCTCAGCAGGGTATGCCGTTGGGTGATTTGATGGATGATGTCCAGTCTCAGGTCATGCAGTATCCAATGGGCAATATTCATCCCCGGTTTTGGGGCTGGTATATGGGCGCGAGCAATTTCACAGGCGCGATGGCGGATTTTCTGGCTGCGGTTCAGGGATCGAACCTAGGGGGTGGGAATCATGCGGCAGCCCTGATCGACCGACAAGTCGTCGACTGGCTACGCGAGATGATCGGTCTGCCGGAAGGGGCCAGTGGGACATTGGTCAGCGGCGGCAGCGTGGCAAACTTGATCGGGCTGACGGTGGCCCGCAACGTCAAATCCGGGATCGACATGCGCGAAGAGGGCATCGCCGCCATGGATAAGCCGATGCGGTACTACGGATCGGATCAGATGCACAGTTGTCACCAAAAGTCGCTCGAAACACTGGGTCTGGGCAACAAGGCGCTGCGGCGTGCTCCTACGCAAGACGATTTGACGATGGATCTTGAAGCGCTTGCCGGCATGGTCGCGCAGGATCGCGCAGACGGCCTTAACCCCGCTTGTGTGATTGCTACCGCCGGAACCGTGAACACAGGCGCCATCGACGACTTGTCGGCGATTGCCGATTTCTGCCGCGAGGAAGGCCTGTGGTTTCATGTTGACGGCTGTATCGGTGCGTTAATTGCAATCGCCCATGATAACAGTTGGCGCGTGTCCGGCATCGAACGCGCGGATTCCGTCGCGCTCGACCCACACAAATGGTTACACGCGCCTTTCGAAGTGGGTTGCGCGTTGGTGCGAAGCCATGATGCCCACCACGCGACATTTACTCTGACCCCGGAATACCTGGAACCGCAATCCCGAGGCGTCGCCGGGGCGGCGTTTTTGCACGATTACGGCATTCAGACTTCGCGTGGGTTTCGAGCGCTCAAGGTCTGGATGTCCTTGAAGGAGCACGGCGTTCAGAAATTCGGCAGGCTCATTGATCAGGATATCGAAAAGGCGCGTTATCTGACTTCGCTGATCGAGGCAGAGGATGACCTCACCTTGATGTTCCCCACCAACATAAACATCGTTTGTTTCCGTTATGACCCGGGCGGTCTCAGCCCCGAAACTCTGCGTGCGATTAACAGCGAAATCATGTTGTGCCTGCAAGAGGAAGGCACAGCGGTTTTATCGGATACAACGGTTCAGGGAGCGCATTGCCTACGGGTGGCGGTCAACAATCACCGCACGCAAAAGCAGGATCTGGATCTACTGGTGTCCGAGATACTTCGACTGGGTCACAAATTGCGTATCGCCGCCTGAACAGTCATCAGATGGCGGCAAAGACGCGGCTTGGGTGCAATTCGCCCGACTTGTAAATTCCTACGGCCACGGCCTTGCCATCCAGCGAGGCCCAGGCCTCGTCGCCGTATTCCACGTCAGAGGCCAGCACCATGCCCGGATTGCCATTCCGCAGACGGGTGGCTCCTTCAGAGGTGCATTTCAGCTCGGGTAGGTCCGACAAGCCGGTTTCCAGCGGATGCAGATAATCATCCAGAGCGGTGGTTTTGGCCATCTCGTCGATCTGTTCGATGGTCAGGCCATCCTCGGCCTCAAACGGGCCGGACCAGATGCGGCGCAGTTTTTTCACGTGGCCGTGGCAGCCGAGCGCCTCACCCAGATCACGCGCAATGGAACGGACATAGCCACCTTTGCCACAGGTCATCTCCAGCACGACGTGGTCTTCGTCGGGGCGGTCGATCAGCACCAGTTCCTCTACCCAAAGAGGGCGGGCGGTCAGCTCTACATCCTCGCCATCTCGGGCCAGCTTATAGGCGCGTTGACCGTCGATTTTCACGGCCGAGAACTTGGGCGGCACCTGTTTGATATCGCCCAGAAACGGGCCGAGCGCTTGTTTGATATCCTCATCCGAGGGGCGCGCAATGCTCTTAGCGATGACTTCACCCTCAGCATCATCGGTGTTGGTGGCCTGCCCCAGCCGCACGGTGAAGGTGTAGGCCTTCAGCGCATCGGTGATGTAAGGAACGGTTTTGGTTGCCTCACCCAGCGCAACGGCCAGAACGCCGGTTGCCTCTGGGTCCAGCGTGCCCGCATGGCCGGCTTTCTTGGCGTCCATCGCCCAACGCACCTTGTTGACCACCGCGGTCGAAGTCATGCCAGCGGGCTTGTCCACCACCAGCCAACCGGAAATGTCGCGGCCCTTGCGTTTGCGTCCCATTCTACACCTTGAGTCTTGCTGAGGCGCGCGAGTTAGCGGATCGTTTCGATGCTGTCAATTTGCCGGAACGTCCTCGACGACACCCACGATGGGTCCCAGCGAAAACCCGATATCCGACCGGTTGCTGGCGCGATCATACATGCGGGAAATGTTGCCATCTAGAAACAGCGCATTCGGTGTTTTTAATACATCGCGGAATAGGCTGCCGAATTCGTAGAAAGTGACGTAATCGTCCGAGATCGCAAACACCACACGCGTGCCATCGGCGCTGGTGCCCACTCCGTTTCGGGTGTAGCGCGAGGTTGAATCCGGCAGAAAGCGAGGGTGTAACTCTCCGTTGATCACCAGCATGGGGCCCGATTGTGTCGCAAAGCGGCACTGCGGCGCCTGATCGACGAAATCCAAAGTCTCGAACACATCGGCACGGTTTTCACGGATGCAGAACACACCGTTGGGCAGCAGTCCGAAATTGCCGGGTCCGGCATTCGGTATCACGCGCATCTGCTCTTCCCCGTCTTCGACATAGTGGCCGACGGGCGAGCGGTCGTCATGGTACATGCCCGCATTCATCGCAAAGACGAGCCTTTTCCCCTGAGGCTCCAACGCCTCATTCACCGAAGAGAAATGACCCAGCAGATCGCCATTTTCATCGTTCAGAAACAGGCGCAAATCTTCCGAGGCATCGACCTCGCAAATGGTATAGCGCTTGTCCTCATGAGTCAGCTTCTCGCAGGTGACTGCAGAGACTTGCGCGGCCCAAAGGACAGCACACAGCGTGACAAGGGTACGGATCACTCGTCCAGATCGCGGCGTACCGCGTCCTGATTAAACATACGGCGGGTGTCGTCCAGTCGATCAAACGTGTCGTCCAAACGGAACCGCAGGTCGGGTGAGAATTTCAGGCCCACCTTCTTGCCCACTGCGCGCCGAAGCTCACCCTTGTTTCGAGCGAGCAGTTCGATCACGTCCTCCTGCCCCTTGCCGCCCAAGGGCAGCACATAGGCGGTGGCGATCTTCAGATCGGGCGAGGTGCGCACCTCACCCACGGTGATCGACATGCGGTTCAGGTCGGGGTCGTGGACATCTCCGCGCGCCAGAATCTCGGACAGGGTGCGGCGGATCAGTTCGCCGACGCGCAGCTGTCGTTGGGAAGGGCCGGGGCCATCGTGGAATTTGTTCTTTGCCATGCCCCCCGATCTAAGCCCAAAGCGGGGCTTTGCCAAGCGGGCGCGAACCGGGTAGGAGGCTTTGAGCCGACTTTAGAAAGGACCAGCGCAATGACCCATATTCCGGGGATCGTCATCACAGGGGCTTCGGGCCGTATGGGGCAGATGCTGATCAAGACCGTGTCTGAGAGCGATCAGGCGCGTCTGGTTGGTGTGGTCGAGCGTAAGGGTCATGACTGGATCGGTCAGGATGTGGGTCAGGCAATGGGCGGGCAGGCGCTCGGTGTTACCGTCACTGACGATCCGCTGGAGGCATTTGCGCAGGCGCAGGCTGTTATCGACTTTACGGCGCCCGAGGCGACGCTCGAGTTTGCCGCGCTGGCAGCACAAGCGCGGTGCGTTCACGTGATTGGCACCACCGGAATGACGGATGAACAGATCGCAGCTTTGGAACCTGCCGCGCGCCATGCCGTGATTGTGCGGGCCGGGAATATGAGCCTCGGGGTAAATCTGTTGGTTCAGCTGACTAAGAAGGTCGCCGCCGCGCTGGATGAGGATTTTGATATCGAGATCATCGAGGGGCATCACCATCACAAGGTCGATGCGCCTTCAGGCACGGCTTTGATGCTGGGCGAAGCTGCCGCAGAAGGGCGCGGTGTCAAGTTGGCGGATGTGGCCGATCGGGGCCGCGAGGGTATTACCGGTGCGCGAAAACGCGGCGATATCGGCTTCCACGCGATTCGTGGCGGAGACATTGTCGGCGAACACGATGTCCTGTTCGCGGCACCCGGTGAGCGTATCGTGTTGCGCCATCTGGCTACTGACCGTGCGATCTTTGCCCGTGGGGCGCTCAAAGCCGCGTTGTGGGGTCAAGGCAAGGCGCCGGGCCAGTATGACATGGTGGATGTTCTGGGGCTGTAGGCTTCAGGATCAAGAGCCAAGAAAATTCGACGAATTTTCTTGGCTCTATCGATCGGGCGGATGAAAGCTGTCTCAGCTTGCCTGAATGTGCCGGTCGACCATCCGTTGTACCATCGGTGCGAAATGGGCGAAATCCGGGGTCTCCATATCAGCGCGTTTTCCCGCTTCGTCCAGATAACGGACCTGAATGATCTCTTTCAGGTTCGGATTTGCCTCGAACTCGGCTATCTCCTTGGCACTCATCGGACCACCCTGCAGTTCCAGCGTATGGACCGAGGCTGCGGACAGGCGATTGAAATACTCCGGCTTGGTGGCGCAGAGATACCGCTTGGCTGCCACGTGGTACCGGCAGCAATCGGTGATGACCGACGGAAAGAACTGCTCCAGCACCTCGGCACCTGCATCTTCATGATGCCGGTCCTCGGTATCGTCCGGATGGTAAGTGCCGAATTCCGACGTAAAATGGCCAATGTCGTGCAACAGCGCACCGACGATAATTTCTTCGGACTGCCCGTTCTGTTCCGCAATCGTGGCACCCTGCAGCATGTGCTGGGCCATGGTGACGGGTTCGCCCAGATATTCCTCACCCCCCCGACGATCGAAGATGTCGCTGATAAAGGCAACGATATTGTCCCGGTTTAAGGTCGAGAAATCGGGTTTCATTCCGCCGCCTCCGGTTGTGTCATCTGCATGGCGGCCAGTGTCGAAAGCAGCCCATCCTTGTCAGCATAGCATCCCTGCAACCAGCGAGACCCGGCCCCGGAATAGCCCAGCCGTGCATGCATTACGCGAGTGTTGTCGACGATGAAACTTTCGCCCGGTTCCAGCTTGAAAGACACGCCCATAGCGGGATCGTCAATGATCTCGCCCAGCTGGCGATAGGCCGCATAGTAGGCTTCCATCTTGTCAAAGGGTACATCCACGAACGGCGCAGACGAGCGGTTGTTGAAGCGAATGCCGATCAACTCGCCATCGGGGGAAAGCTCGATCATCGGGCGACGTGACCGCAAACAGACCCCGTCCGAACCTTTATACTCGAACCGTGCCGGATAGCCTGCAAGCAAGGCGAAGCCCTCGGGGTTCAGATCGCGCAGACGCTCAGCCGCGCGGAAACCATCGACAACGATGGAATCGCCGCCTTCAGCCGAATTCTCAAGGCAGTAGAGGATTTGCAGTGTCGGTACCGGGTCGCGATAAGGGTTGTCGGTATGGGCCTGCAACCCCAACCCGGTATAGGCGAGGTTGGTCGGGTTCACCTCGGTCCGAACCTCGAAATAGGGGCCATAATTTGTCTGGCGCACGTAGCCGAACAGATCGGCCACTTTCAGCAGCGATTCGGGCTCGGTTGGGCCACCTGTCAGCTTGGCAAAGCCGTACTCCGCGACGGCAGCCAGCCAGCTGCGCTTGGCCTCAGGGTCGGTGTGCACCCTTTCCCAGTCACCGCTGGGGGCGCTGATACCACGCTCCCATGTGGTGACGCCGGATGCGGTGCGGCCAACTTCTTGCGCCTGTTCGCGGTCATAAACGTGATCGGCCAGCCAATCGGCAGGGAACATCACGGATTTGTTTTCGGGCTGGAACGTCACGCTCAGATCGCCATTTCGGATCTCGGCAGCGCTGACCGAGATATCGGAGGGGATATCGCCGATTGTGATCAGGCGCTGCCCGTTGCCGGGGGCGCGGGTCTCGGGGTCCAGCGCATTGTCGCGCAGCCAAATGGCGTGGAAGCGGGCCTGGGTACCATCGGAAAACGCGACAGTGACCACAGATGGGTCGAAAGTAGCTGAGCGCAGCATGGGGTCTCTCCTGTTCGGCGCGGGCTTTGCTTGAGGAGATATGCGCTTCGTGACATTACTACAATTAAACCTTATTGCCTCTGAGACTTGGAAAATCTTATGGATAAGAAGAAGATCGGACTACCTCCATTGGACTGGCTGCGTGTGTTCGAAGCCGCCGGGCGGCTGGGTGGTTTTTCTGCTGCTGCGCGCGAATTTGGTTTGACGCAGGCGGCGGTCAGTCAACGGATAGGCAATCTTGAGGCGTGGCTGGGCCGGTCATTGTTTGTGCGCGAAGCCCGCGGTGTTTCGCTGACCATCGAAGGCGAAAGCTATCTGCCATTGGTGCAGGACAGCCTGCAAGCACTGGAACGCAATACCGAGGATCTGTTCGGCAAAACTCCGCGCGAGCTTCGGGTCGCGGGACTTTCGTCGCATATCCACGCGCTGGTTCTGCCAGCCTTGCCCACGTTCCTTGAGGCGCAGCCAAATGTGCGTGTAATGACAGATTCGATGGCCCGCCGCGCCTCGCTGGAGGAAGAACGTACCTGGCTGCAGATCCGCTATGGCAGAGGTGTCTGGCCTGGACGAAAGGCAAAGCTTATTGCGCCCGAAGTGCTGGCACCGATGGCCGCATCCGGCATCAACTGGGGTGCGCCGCTGATTGATTTGCGCGGAGAACGCCCCGGCTGGAAGGACTGGGCGCAGGTTGCGGGGGTTGATGAATTACCGGCTGGCCGGATCAGTTTCGACTCGGTGGGTCATGCGATCACGGCGGCGCGTCAGGGCATGGGGATCGCCTTGGGTTCAATCCCTCTGGCATCGGGCAGCATCAAGACTGGTCAGTTATACAGACTGGATATGCCTGAGCTTAGGACAAAGGATGGCTATTGGCTGACTTGGCCCGAGGATCGGGCAAGATCGAAGCGGCAAAGGGCGTTGATAGACGACTTTCTGCAAGCGCTGCGGGGCGGGGCCTGATCAGAAATCGATGGCGATGCCCTTTTTTTCCCAATCACCATAGCGTGCCGGATCGGGACCGTCGCGCCCACCCAGTTCCTTAGGCTGCGCCTTGGCTTCCGCTTCGGCCTTTTTGCGACGTTCCTCAGCCTCGGCCAATGCGCGCTGAGCGGCGGGGGGCAGGTCTTTGCGCTCGTCACTCATGACATCGGGTTCCTTTCTGTTCAGGGCCTTGATATACGCCCTCGTCCGCCCAAGGCAATGCGGCAAAGGTCACGAGAGGCACTCAGCATCATGTCAAACTCTGCAACCGCCGCGCGGCGCAGTGCAATCTATCTGCTGGATCAGATATTGGGCGAGGGGCGGCTGTTACCTGAATGTCTGGCGGCCGGCGCATTGGATCGTCTGGTACCCGAGGATCGCGCGCGCGCGCAGCGTCTGACTATTGAAACCCTACGCGGGCTTGAGCGTGCCGACCGGCTGTTGGCCGATCACTTGCGGCAGACACCGGCGCTAACGGTGCATAACGCGCTGCGGCTTGGAACAGTCGAGTTGTGTCAGGGCGAGGCCGCGCATGGCGTGGTCAATTCGATGGTCGAGATCGTGGGACGCTCGCGCAAGCATGGGCGGCTCAAGGGGTTGGTGAATGCAGTCTTGCGCAAGATTGCCGCCGATGGACCGGATGCTTGGCCCAAGATGCGCGTGCCCCGTCTGCCCGACTGGCTGCGCGATCCTCTGATCATGGCGTGGGGCGATGACGCAGTAAAGGGTATGGAACAGGCCCATTTCAATGGTGCACCGCTGGACGTGACGCTGAAACCGGGCGCCGAGGCGCCGGGCGGAGAAGCCCTGCCCACCGGCTCAGTCCGTTTGCAGGATGCGGGGCAGGTGTCAGCTTTACCGGGCTACAAGCGTGGAAACTGGTGGGTTCAGGATGCGGCAGCGGCGCTGCCTGTGCGCGTGCTGGCCCCGAAAGCCGGGGAAAAGGCGTTGGACCTTTGCGCTGCGCCCGGTGGCAAGACGTTGCAATTGGCTGTGGTAGGGGCAGAGGTCACGGCGCTGGATATCTCCGAAACACGGTTGGAGCGGGTGCGCGAGAACCTGAAACGGACAGATTTGAAGGCTAAGGTGATCGCTGGTGATGCGCTGGACCATCAGGGCCAGTATGATGCCATCCTGCTCGACGCACCGTGTTCGGCCACGGGCACGATTCGCCGCCATCCTGATTTACCCTTCGCCAAGGATGGCTCGGAATTCGGGGGATTGATCGAGCTACAGGCCCGTATGCTGGCCCATGCCTGGACCCTGCTCAAACCCGGAGGCCGATTGGTATATTGCACCTGTTCCTTGTTGCCGGACGAAGGAGAGGTGCAGATCGAAGAGGCGCTGGATCAATACCCGGATATGCAGATTGACCGTGCGGCGCTTGAGATTGCGGGCGTTGAACCGGACTGGATTACAGAAGAAGGTGGCTTGCGTCTGCGCCCGGATTTTTGGGCGGACAAGGGTGGCATGGACGGGTTCTATATCGCCTGTCTGAACAAATCCGCTTGAGGCGACGCTTTTCGATGACTTGACGCGCGGACCGGTCTATCGTGTGTTCAAGCGCCCGCAGAGCGCAAGGGGCAGAGTCGCAAGCGTCATGTCAGAATCGGACACAATGGCCAATCGCTGGATGCGGTTTCAGAACCGCCTTTACGCGCGCCTGAGCCAAAGGCGGAAGGCGGTTTCGGGATTCGTCAGCCAGCCTGAGCCGCGCACCGTGGGTTCGTTTGCACGCGGGCGACAACTGGTGGCCGGGAATCTCCTTTTCGCAGGATATCTGGTTGAGGCGGATGACACCGATCTCTGGGATGTTGCTGCACCCAGTCCGGATTTCGATGATGAACGCCACGGTTTCATCTGGCTGGATGATTTGGCAGCCGTCGGCGATATGCGCGCCCGTGAAAAGGCGCAGCGATGGGTCTGGGGCTGGATCACCGCACATGGGCGCGGGAAGGGACCCGGCTGGGCGCCGGACCTGACCGGGCGTCGGGTGATGCGCTGGATCAACCACGCGCAATTTCTGCTACGCGGCGCTGATGAGGCGCAAAGCAGAGCTTTCTTCCGCTCCTTGGCACAACAAACATGGTTTCTTTCCAAACGCTGGACAGCAGCAACACCAGGATTGCCGAGATTCGAAGCGCTCGCAGGGCTGGTTCAGGCTGGTTTGGCCCTGGAGGGGTTGGAGCAACTGGCTGATCCCGCATTGCGCGCACTGGCCCGGGAATGCGACCGCCAGATCGATGCCGAGGGCGGCATTCTCACCCGCAACCCTGAGGAATTGCTGGAGGTCTTCACACTGCTGGCCTGGACCTCTGCTGCACTTGGTGAAGTTGGCCGAGGCACGCCTGCCTCTCAGACCGGGGCGATCAAGCGCATTGCACCTACTCTGCGAAATCTGCGTCATGCAGATGGATCTCTGGCCAGATTTCACGGGGGCGGGCGTGGGCTTGAAGGGCGGCTGGATCAGGCACTGGCACAAAGCGGTGTCAAGCCGCAGCAGCATTCGGACCTGTCAATGGGTTATGCACGATTGGCCGCCTCGAGAACCACGGTTCTGGTGGATGCCAGCGCGCCTCCCAAAGGTGCTGTGTCGTTCAACGCCCACGCATCCTCGCTTGCGTTTGAGCTGACCTCGGGGCGCCGTCCTCTGATCGTGAACTGTGGATCAGGCGGCAGTTTTGGGCAGGAATGGCGCAGGGCAGGGCGCGCGACCCCGTCGCATTCGACCCTATGCGTCGAAGGGTATTCCAGCGCCCGGCTTGCAGAAGGCGCAAATGGGTCGTCGCAGGAAGCATTGGTGGATGGCCCGCAGGATGTGCCCGTGGATTTCGAGGATGCATTCGAAGGCACCCGCTTTATGGTGGGTCATGACGGCTACGCCAAAGTGTTTGGCCTGACCCATGCCCGCACGCTTGAACTGCGCTTTGACGGGCGTGAGCTGGTGGGCGAGGATATTCTGCTGACCGCAACCGACAAAGCCAAACGGCAGTTCGATCGCGCGATGGACGGGGCAGGTCTGCAGGGGATCGCCTTTGACATCCGGTTTCACCTGCATCCTGACGTTGATGCGGCACTTGATCTGGGTGGCGCTGCGGTGTCGATGGCGCTCAAAAGCGGTGAGATATGGGTTTTCCGCCATGATGGCGTTGGAAAGTTGTCAGTTGAACCAAGCGTTTACCTTGAAAAAGGCCGTTTGAAGCCACGCGCGACAAAACAGATCGTTCTATCTGGGCGCGCAATGGAGTATGCGACGCGCATCCGGTGGACGCTCAGCAAGGCTCAGGATACAGCCTATGCCGTGCGGGATACGCACCGGGACGAGCCCGTTTTCGACTGACGCCAAAAGGACCTTTGGACCCATGACCGACCTTCACCCCGTGCGCCGCGCGTTGCTTTCCGTTTCCGACAAAACCGGGCTGATCGAGCTGGGAACGGCGTTGGCCGAACGCGGGGTTGAACTGCTTTCGACCGGCGGTACCGCGAAGGCGCTACGCGATGCGGGGTTGGAGGTGAAAGATGTCAGCGAGATCACCGGCTTCCCCGAGATGATGGATGGCCGGGTCAAAACGCTGCACCCGATGGTCCATGGCGGGCTGCTGGCTCTGCGCGATAATGACACCCATGTCGCCGCGATGAACGAACATGGTATCGGCGCAATCGATCTGCTTGTGGTAAATCTCTACCCATTTGAAGCGACCGTGGCCAAGGGCGCTGCCTACGATGAATGCATCGAGAACATCGATATCGGCGGCCCAGCCATGATCCGTGCCGCATCGAAGAACCATGCTTTTGTGAACGTGGTTGTGGATGTCGAAGACTACTCGTCGCTGCTGGATCAGCTGGAAGAGAATTACGGTAAGACTTCTCTGGGCTTCCGTCAGTGGCTGGCGCAAAAGGCCTATGCCCGCACTGCCGCCTATGACACAGCCGTGTCCAACTGGATGGCCGATGCGCTTGAGCTTGAGGCGCCCAAACGCCGCGCCTTTGCCGGTGAGCTGAAACAGACCTTACGATATGGCGAGAATAGCCACCAGTCGGCAGCGTTCTATGTAGATGGCTCGGGTCGTCCGGGCGTGGCGACGGCGGTACAGCATCAGGGCAAGGAACTGAGCTATAACAACATCAACGATACCGATGCCGCCTTTGAGTTGGTCGCTGAGTTCGACCCGGCCGAAGGGGCAGCTTGTGCGATTATCAAGCATGCCAATCCGTGTGGTGTAGCGAAAGGTGCGACGTTGCTTGAGGCCTATAAAGCCGCGTTCGACTGCGACAGGACGTCGGCATTTGGCGGTATCGTGGCGTTGAATCAACCGCTGGACGCGGAAACCGCGCAGGAGATCACGGGGATTTTCACCGAGGTTGTGATCGCTCCGGCGGCGTCAGACGAGGCCAAGGCGATCTTCGCCGCCAAGAAGAACCTGCGCCTGCTGACGACCGAAGCTCTACCGGATGTGACCGCCGGTGGTAAAACTGTGCGACAGGTGGCCGGTGGCCTGCTGGTGCAGGACAAGGATAACGGCTTTGTTGGTATGGATGATTTGAAGGTGGTCACCAAAAAAGCGCCATCTGAGGAGCAGATGCGCGACCTGCTGTTCGCGTGGAAAGTGGCGAAACATGTCAAATCCAACGCCATCGTCTATGTCAAAGACGGCGCGACCGTAGGTGTCGGCGCGGGGCAGATGAGCCGAGTTGACTCGGCACTGATCGCGGCAAAGAAAGCCGAGCGTATGGCTGATGCACTGGGCTTGCCCCAGCCGCTGACCATCGGTTCGGCCGTAGCTTCTGATGCATTCTTCCCCTTCCCCGATGGGCTTATGGAGGCCGCCGAGGCAGGCGCAACATGCGTTATTCAGCCCGGCGGTTCGATGCGTGATGATGAAGTGATCGCGGCGGCGGATGAAGCCGGTCTGGCCATGGTCTTCACCGGCATGCGGCATTTCCGTCACTGATGCGCGGTTCGTTCATCCTATGGGCCGGATTGGCGGCGTTTTTGATCGACCAGATCAGTAAGTATCTGGTCGTTCACGTCATGCGCGTGGCGCAGGGCGATATCGACGTGCTGCCACCGCTTCTGGTTTTCAGATACGGCGAGAATCGCGGCATCAATTTTGGCCTGTTTCAGGGCGACGGTGACGCCGCCCGCTGGGTGCTGATCGGGGTTTCCGTGGCGATCTGCCTGGGCGTCCTGATCTGGCTGGGCCGCATCGCTCCTACGAAGCTTCAACAATTCTGCGGCGGTCTCCTGATCGGCGGTGCGCTGGGAAATGTCGTGGACCGGGTGCTTTACGGCTATGTTCTCGACTTTTTGAACATGTCCTGCTGCGGGATCAGCAACCCTTTTGTGTTCAATCTGGCGGATGTGTTCATATTTGCGGGAGCTTTGGGATTGGTCCTGTTCGATGGCAAAAAGCCCTCGTGACCTGCCGGACGATATGCGATAAAAGCGCCTGAAACTGGCTGGAGACACTGATGCGTATGCCACGCGCCATTCTTGTTCTGACACTCGCCGTTGTCGTTGCGGGCTGTTCCGATATTGGTTTGCGCAATCTTGATCCGCCCGGAGCGGGGCCGGATGAATTTTCGGTATTGCCCGTCAAGCCGCTGACCCAGCCCAAGGACTACGCCTTTCTTCCAGCGCCGACTCCCGGCGGTGCAAACCTGACCGATCCTAACCCCAAAGCGGATGCCGTTGTGGCGCTGGGTGGTAGTGAGGCAGCGCTGAACCCGAATACCGCAATACCGGCCAGCGATGCGGCGCTTGTGACGGCCTCAAGCAGATATGGCGTTCCTGCCAATACGCGTCAGGTAACGGCCGAAGAGGATGCGGCTTTCCGTAAAAATCGCGGTCGCTGGACCCGCCTGCGCCTGTTCCCGGTTGATCGGTACTCGCAGGTTTATGAACGTCAGTCAATCGATGCGAACGCGACCAATGAAGCGGCGCGTCGTCGTGGGATCGAAACGCCGTCGGCCCCGCCGCTGGAATGAATTCTTCTTAACTTTCCGTCATTGGCCTTGAACCCCGGCGGCACCACCGTAGTTTGAATACCAGAAATGAAACGGAGGATGCCCCATGGTTCGGGCCCTGGCATTGTCGGCTGCCCTGATCGCCGCCACCCCCTTGTTCGCGAAAGAGGGGCAAGAGGCTGTCACCACATTTACGCTGGAAAACGGCATGGACGTCGTGGTGGTCGAGGATCATCGCGCTCCTGTTGTGCAGCATATGGTCTGGTACCGGGCCGGATCCGCCGATGAACCGATCGGATCCTCTGGCGTTGCACATTTCCTGGAACATCTGCTGTTCAAAGCCACCGACACAATGGAAGCGGGCGAGTTGTCAGCCACTGTCGCGGCCAATGGCGGCAATGACAACGCTTTCACTTCTTACGACTACACCGCCTATTTTCAGCGTGTCGCCGCTGACCGGCTGGAACTGATGATGCGGATGGAGGCAGATCGTATGCGCAACATCCGCCTGACCGAGAATGATATCATCACCGAACGCGACGTGGTTCTGGAAGAGCGTAATCAGCGGACCGAAAACAATCCACGCGCTCTGTTCGGAGAACAGATGAATGCAGCGCAATATTTGAACCACCGTTACGGAGCGCCGATTATCGGCTGGCGCCACGAGATGGAGGCGTTGGATATGGACGACGCCCTGTCCTTCTACCAGACCCATTATGCACCCAATAACGCCATATTGGTCGTCACCGGAGATGTTGACCCGGACGAAGTCAGGGCGTTGGCCGATCAGTACTACGGTGTTATCCCAGCCAACCCTGATTTGCCCGAGCGGGTACGCTCGCAAGAACCACCCCAGACTGCCGAACGTCGCCTGACCTTCAAGGATGCGCGTGTCGCACAACCCTACGTGCAGCGCAGCTATCTGGCCCCTGAACGGGACGCCGGTGAGCAGGAGAAGGCCGCTGCCCTGTTCCTTTTGGCGGAATTGCTGGGAGGAAGCACAACCTCATATCTGAATGAAAAGCTGCAATTTGAGCAGCAGAAGGTGGTCTATACCGGTGCGTTCTACAAGGGGGTCTCATTGGATGACACGACCTTTGATCTGATCGTTGTGCCGGCTGAGGGCGTTTCGCTTCAGGATGCGGAGGATGCCATGGATCAGGCCGTTGCGGATTTCATCGCGGAAGGTGTCAAGGATGAAGATCTGGAGCGCATTAAGATGCAGCTCCGCGCCGCGCAGACCTATGCGCGCGATAACGTGGACGGTATTGGAAACCGCTATGGTCGTGCGTTGACCAGCGGGTTGACGGTCGAGGATGTGCAGGCCTGGCCCGACATACTACAGGCCGTGACGGGTGACGAGATCATCGCGGCTGCCCGTGAAGTGCTGCAACCTGAAACCTCGGTCACTGGCTGGCTGATGCGTGACGATGAGGTGACACAATGAAACGGTTTGCCGCAACGCTGATTGCGCTGATCATTGCCCTTCCCGCCTGGGCCGAGATTAAGATCAAAGAGGTAACCTCGCCCGGTGGTATTACCGCTTGGCTGGTCCAGGATCATTCGATCCCCTTCACTGCGCTGGAACTGCGGTTTCGTGGAGGAACGTCGCTGGATGATCCCGATAAACGCGGCGCGGTCTATCTGATGAGCGGCCTGATTGAGGAAGGCGCCGGCGACATGGATGCCCGCACCTATGCACGCGAACTTGAATCTCTGGCTGCGTCCTTCAGCTACAGGGCAACAGATGATACGGTCTCCATTTCGGCGCGGTTCCTGACTGAGAACCGGGATGAAGTGATTGATTTGCTGCAGACCACAATTCATGAACCGCGTTTCGATGAGGATGCGATCGATCGGGTGCGCGCTCAGGTGATTTCGGGTCTGAAGTCCGACCAGACTGATCCAAGCGATATTGCCGGACGCAGCTTTGCTGAAATGGCATATGGGGATCATCCTTATGCGTCGGACGGTAAAGGTACGATTGAAAGCGTTTCAAGCCTGACCCGCGACGATATCGTCGCTGCCTACGACAATGTCTTTGCCAAGGACAGACTGTATGTCGGGGCAGTTGGCGACATCACGGCAGAAGAGCTGGGCGTACTGTTGGACGAATTGCTGTTGGATCTGCCAGCAACCGGGAAACCCATTCCAGAGAAGGCGAAGGTCACCATTGACGGCGGTGTCAGCGTAGTGGACTTCAACACTCCGCAATCCGTCGCCCTGTTCGGGCAAAGTGGCATTGATCGCGATGATCCCGATTTCTTTGCGGCCTATATCCTGAATCACATTCTGGGCGGCGGCGGTTTCGAAAGTCGCCTGATGCAGGAAGTACGTGAGAAACGTGGTTTGACCTATGGCGTGGCAACCTATCTGGTACCCAAGGATCTGGCGTCAGTGTATCTGGGCTCGGTCTCATCTGCCAATGACCGTATCGCCGAAGCGGTCGAAGTGATCCGACAGGAATGGGCGCGCGCGGCTGCGGAAGGTGTGACGCAGAAAGAATTGGATGACGCCAAGACCTATTTGACCGGGGCCTATCCGCTGCGTTTTGACGGCAATGGCCAGATTGCCGGAATCATGGTCGGGATGCAGATGGAAGATTTGCCTATCGACTACATTGCGACTCGCAACGACAAGGTGAATGCAGTGACCTTGGAGGATGTGAACCGGGTGGCGTCTGAACTGCTGGACCCTGAGGGGCTGCACTTCACCATCGTCGGAAAACCGGAAGGAGTGGACGGCTGACGTCGTCCATCTACACCTGCCGGACAGGCTTATTTGTTGTTATTGAGTGATTTTTCTTGGTTTTGACATCAATAGGTGATGTGAATCGTTGGCGGAAGCAACAAGTATGCGACCCTTCGGAGGGCGCGGCGCTTGTAGAGAATAGGCAATTCTCCGCCTTAATGGATCGTTAACTCGTCATGGCCATACTTTGGCCAGAAATGTCGAGAATTCTGTGCTAGTCGGGAATGGAGGTGGGATTCACCAGATCAACACCTCTTGTGACAAAGCTAAGGACGGATAGAAGCGCGATGATAGTTGCGATAATGGGATTGGGAACGCTTGCAGGGTTGTTGACCTTTGCTGCTGCGTTGGTTCTCGGTCAATCCCTACTCAGCGCGTTTGCACTATACGTGGTAGCCGGTTTGCTGACATCGCTTTTGGTCGCGGCTGGGGTCTACTTCAGAAGTTCTTAAACTAGATGGGCAGGAATTAAAGCCCAGCGACTGAATATGTCAGTCGCCAGGCCAAACCCCGTACCCTTTCCCAAGCTCAATCCTTTTTCGCCGCGCGCAGCATCTGGCCCATCATCTGGCCAAATTTGCCCGAGCCGCGCTGATACAAAGCCCCGTCAACCGCCAGGACCGTGCCGCTGATATAGCTGGCCATATCAGAGCTGAGGAACAGGCAGGCATTTGCCACATCCTGCGGTTGACCCCAGCGGCCCAGCGGGACATCCCGGCGCAGCTCTTCATGGGCGTTTTCGGTGGGGGCTAGCCGTTTTGCGCCTTCGGTTCCTTCGATAAAGCCCGGAACGACCGAGTTCACGCGAATGCCCTCGACGCCCCATTCCATCGACAGAGTTCGGGTGATCTGATCAACGCCCGCTTTGGCGGCGCACACATGGGCCTGCCCTTCGTAAGGCAAATAGGATTGCGGGGCCGAAATGTTGATGATGCTCGCACCGGGACGTTTGAGATAGGGGTAGGCCCCTTTCATGACGTGTATCGTGCCCATCAGGTCGATATCTATGACCGCCTTGAACGCGTTGACCGACATTTCCGATGCCAGCGCCGGGAAGTTGCCTGCTGCGCCCGATATCAGGACGTCGAAATCTCCAAAAGCGTCGTGGAATTGCTTAAGGCCTTCGGCTACGGCCTCTGGATCGCGCACGTCGAACGCCGCGCCAATGGCGTCGGATGCGCCTGCTGCTTTCAACGCAGCCACGGTATCATCGACCTTTTCCTGCGACCGGCTGGCGACAGCCAGATTAGCACCCGAGGCCGCAAAGGCCTCGGCAATGCCGCGATTGATACCGCTGGTGCCACCAATGACGATGACGGTCTTACTTGAAAAATCCATTTAGGCCTCCGGTGGTACGGGGGCCTTACTCTCCGTAGGGCACCCAGATGTTTTTCACTTCGGTCGCAGCCTGCAGGAAGCGGCGCGAATGGTCCACGCTCCAGTCAAATGCCGTCGCGTTATTGACCCAAGTCCGCTTCAGATTTCCGGCCGAGACGACCTCGATCTCTTTAGACAGATCGGTGGACGAGAACGACCAGACCGCATCCACGTTCAGATGCGAGGCCAGCGGCTTTGCCAGCTCTGCGTGGCTGCCGGTCAGGATGTTGACCACACCGGCGGGCACGTCCGAGGTTTCTAGGATCTGGTAAAAATCCGTTGCTGCCAGCGGGTAGGGCTCACTTGCCGCCAGAACCACCCGGTTGCCCATCGCTATCGCTGGCGCCATGGCCGAAACTAGACCCAACAGGGGTGTTTCGTCCGCACACAGGGCGCCGATAACGCCAACCGGCTCTTTCATGGCAATGGCGACGCCCCGGATCGGAACACCATGTACTTGACCATCATACTTGTCCGCCCAGGCGGCGGCGGTGAACAGTCGCTGGATCGAGGCCTCAACCTCTTTCGCGCCGTCTATCTTACCGGTCATCGCATCAATACGAGCAGCGAACTCGCCCGCACGTGCCGAGAGGTTTTCACCGATGTAATACAGGATTTGAGCCCGCAGATGGCCGGTGGTCTTGGACCAGCCTTTTGCACCCGCTGCAGCCTCAACCGCGTTGCGTACGTCCTTGCGGTTGGCCAGACCCACATGGCCAAGTAGGCCGGACTTGCCCCAGACGGGTTTCGAATAGCCGCCATCGGGCCGCGCCTGCTTACCGCCGACATACATCTTGGCGGTGCGGTCAATAGGATCGACTGGAGCGCCTTCGCCCATTGCCGCCTCAATCTTCGTCAGCGGTTTGGCCTTGGCTTTGGGCTTGGTATAGGCCGTCAGCCCTTCCCAACCGCCTTCACGGCCAAAGCCGCTTTCGCGTACACCGCCGAACCCGGCAGCAGCGTCGAACAGGTTAGTTGCGTTCACCCAGACCACGCCCGCAACCAGCTTGGGCGCGATATCCAGCGCGAGGTTCACGTTCTCGGTCCACACAGTCGCGGCCAGCCCGTAGCGGGTGTTGTTGGCCAACTCGACCGCTTCTTCCGGGGTGCGGAAGGTCGAAGAAACCAGAACCGGGCCAAAGATTTCTTCCTGCATCAGCGGATCGGAGGTTTCGAGTCCTGAAATCAAAGTTGGTGGATAGTAGCAGCCATTCGAGGGCAGCTCACAGGCCGCCTGATGAACATGCCCAACCGTGTTGCTTTCGACCATGCCCTTGATGGTCTGTAACTGCACGGGGTCCACAACCGCACCCACGTCGATGCACTTGTCCAGCGGATCGCCGATGCGCAGCTTGTCCATACGGGCACGCAATTTGTCGTGGAAGCGATCAGCGATACCCTCCTGCACCAGAAGGCGCGAGCCCGCACAGCAGACCTGGCCCTGGTTGAACCAGATCGCGTCGACCAAGCCTTCGATCGCTGAATCAATATCGGCGTCGTCAAAGACGATGTAGGCGGACTTGCCGCCCAGTTCCAACGTCAGTTCCTTGCCAGAGCCAGCGGTCGCTTCACGGATGCGACGGCCCACGACGGTCGAGCCGGTAAAGGCGATTTTGTCGACGTCCGAAGACACGATCATCTCACCAACGGCACCATCACCTGTGACGATGTTGACCACGCCTTTCGGCAACCCGGCCTGCATGCAGATGTCGGCAAACAGCAGCGCGGTCAACGAGGTGTGCTCGGCCGGCTTCAGAACCACCGTGTTGCCCATTGCGATTGCAGGCGCGATCTTCCACGCCATCATCAGCAGCGGGAAGTTCCACGGGATGATCTGGCCGCAAACACCCAGTGCTTCGGCATCGGGCAATTCGCTTTCCATCAACTGCGCCATGCCCGCGTGATAGTAGAAATGCCGCTGTGCCAGAGGGATGTCGATGTCGCGGGATTCTCGGATCGGCTTACCGTTGTCGAGGCTTTCGAGCACAGCAAACAAACGCGAGTGCTTCTGTAGCAGGCGCGCAATCGCGTAGAGGTAGCGCGCACGACCGGCTCCGCCCAGCTTCTCCCATTTCGGCTGCGCCTTGCGCGCCGCAGAAACGGCGGCGTCCACGTCAGCCTGTTTGGCTTGTGTCAGCTTGGCCAGAACCTCTCCGGTTGCTGGGTTGCGGCTGTCGAATCCTTTGCCGGGTTTGGTAAACGCGCCATCGATGTAGTGGCCGAACTTGTCGCCCTGATCGACCAGCCAGGCCAGTGCCTCGGCTGCGCTTTCGGGGGCAGGGCCGTAGTCCATGGTCTCGAAAATCTCTTTGACTGTCATTGTACTTTCCTCAGCCCATGGAGTGACGGTAACCGGCGGAGTATGCGCCTGTCACATAGTGTTCCAACTGCCGCTCAATGTCGCCCAGCAATGATGAGGCACCAAAGCGAAACAGATCCGGCTCCAGCCAGCGGTCGCCCAGCTCGTCCTTGATCAGCGACAGATAGACCAGCGCATCCTTGGCTTTCGAAATCCCACCCGCAGGCTTGTAGCCTACGCGATAGCCGGTGCGGTCATAATAGTCGCGAATGGCTCGGATCATTACCAACGACACAGGCAAGGTGGCGTTGACGCTTTCTTTGCCGGTCGAGGTCTTGATGAAGTCTGCCCCTGCCATCATGCACACCAGCGAGGCACGGGCGACGTTGCGCAGGCTGCCCAGCTCTCCGGTCGCCAAAATGGCTTTGACATGTGCGTCGCTGCAGGCGACGCGGAAGGCCTTCATCTCATCATACAGGGCCTGCCAGTCGCCAGACAGCACATGACGGCGCGAGATGACGATGTCGATCTCCTCGGCTCCGGCCTTCACGCTTTCTTCGATCTCTGCAACACGCAGATGAAACGGAGAGAGCCCGGCCGGGAAGCCAGTGGATACCGCCGCAACCGGAATACCAGTGCCTTCCAATGCGTCCACAGCCGTTTCGATCATGTCATGGTAGACACACACCGCTCCGGTTGTGATCGGCGGCATGTCCAGCGCCTGCAGAACTGAAGACGCGACAGGCTGACGAGCCTTTGCGCACAGGCGACGAACCCGCCCAACCGTGTCATCGCCCGATAGCGTGGTCAGGTCGATCATTGTGATCGCCTTGAGCAGCCATGCGGCCTGGTATTCTTTTTTCACTGACCGCCGACCGGGCAGCGTCGCTGCGCGGCGCTCGATGGCCGAAGTGTTGGCCTGCACGGCCCGCACCCAATCCAGATCCAGATCCATTCCTGGGTTCCGGGGCTCGGTCACTTGCGGCAGATGCGGGGTGCGCACGGTGCTTTCTGAGCTCTGCGTTTCCATTATTCCGTCCTTTTGGAGGTTCGCGTCAAAATCGCATGGGTCGCAGCGAAAGGGAAGGTGTGCCAGCGTCGTAAGGGGCAAATTTTTGACCAAATGGACAAATATAGTCGTTTTCTTGCGAGTAATTCGCATTTGCATTGACTTAGTTGCGAATGGTTCTCATATTTTGACTTAACAGGATAACCGTTCGGAGTCTGAAATGATTCGTCGATCGCTACTTACGGCATTGGCTCTCGTGTTTGTGTGGCCCGTCGCCGCAATCGCTCAAGCGCCGCTGAAAGTCGTCGCCACCACCGGCATGATTGCAGACGCTGCGCGCCAGGTCGGCGGTGAACAGGTCGACGTGAAGGGCTTGATGGGACCCGGTGTCGACCCGCACGCCTATCGCCAGACCCGCACCGATATTGTTGCGATGACCCGCGCTGATCTGGTGCTGTGGCACGGCCTCTATCTAGAGGCTCAGATGGAAGGTTTCTTTGACGATCTGGGCCGCAAGCGGACAGTGGTTGCCGTGGCGGATGGCATCGACACATCGAAACTGCGCGCCCATGACGATTACGCTGACAAATTTGACCCGCATGTCTGGATGAGCCCGGTTCTGTGGCGCGATGTCGTGATCGAAGTGCAGGAAGCTCTGACCGAAGCCCGGCCCGAAGCGGCAGATGAGTTCGCAGCCAACGCACAAGTTTTTCTGGCCGAGATCGATCTGCTGGCCGCCTATGGCAAGCAGGTTTTGGCGGCCGTTCCCGAAAACAACCGCGTGTTGGTGACTGCGCATGATGCATTTGGCTATTTCGGTGATGAATATGGCTATGAGGTGCTGGGTATTCAGGGCATCTCGACCCAATCCGAGGCAGGGTTGAACCGGATCGGTGAGTTGGTCGAAACTCTGGTAGAGCGTCAGCTGAACGCCGTGTTTGTGGAGAGTTCCGTTTCAGATCGATCCATGCGTGCCTTGATCGAGGGTGCTTCGGCCGAAGGTCACAAAGTGGGTGTCGGCGGAGAGCTGTATTCCGACGCGATGGGCGAGCCGGGCACATATGAGGGTACTTATATCGGCATGCTTGATCACAACATTACCGTTATCGCCGGCGCGCTGGGCGCGGATGTTCCCGAACGTGGCATGAACGGCAAACTGTCGGCGGGGTTTTAAACCATGATTGAACTCGCAACAGTTCAGGGCGTTTCTGTCGACGGGCAGGACATCGATCTTTGCCCTCTCGCCATTCGTGGTC
Source organism: Ruegeria sp. C10 (assembly GCF_056537805.1). Taxonomy (NCBI): domain Bacteria; kingdom Pseudomonadati; phylum Pseudomonadota; class Alphaproteobacteria; order Rhodobacterales; family Roseobacteraceae; genus Ruegeria; species Ruegeria sp. C10. The sequence continues at coordinate 153,444 of NZ_JBQFSC010000001.1, forward strand.
TGACCGTCTCGTACGGTCAGAAGCCAGCGGTTTTCTCGGTCGATATGACGGTGCAGCCCGGCGCCATGACGGCGATTATCGGGCCAAATGGGGCTGGCAAATCAACCTTGCTAAAGGCTGCTTTGGGGATCGTGTCTCCACTGTCGGGTCAGGTGACCGTGTTTGGTCAGCCGCTCGAGGACCAGCGGGCACGCATCGCCTATGTACCACAGCGCGCCAGCGTGGACTGGGATTTCCCGACGCGCGTGATTGATGTGGTGCTGATGGGCTTGTCGCGTCAATTGGGCCTGCTGGGTCGGGTTCGTGCCCGCCATACCGCCCGTGCCATGGACTGTCTGCACCGTGTCGGTATGCGGGAATTTGCCGACCGTCAGATCGGGCAGCTTTCTGGTGGTCAGCAACAGAGGGTCTTTCTTGCGCGCGCATTGGCACAGGATGCCGACATGTATTTGTTGGACGAACCTTTTGCAGGCGTGGACGCCGCGACTGAAAAGGCGATCATCGCCGTGCTGAAATCGTTGAAAGAGGCTGGCAAGACCGTTGTTGTAGTGCATCACGACCTGGCCACGGTCACCGACTATTTCGACCATGTGTTCCTGATCAACACCCGCAAAGTGGCCGAGGGACCGGTGGAGCAGGCCTTTACCGCTGAAACGCTGCAGGCCGCTTATGGCGGACGTCTTGCAACGGCTCAAATCGATCAGATTTCGCGCGCGCTGGGGTAGTCATGCTTTGGGAGGCTTTGACGTTACAGCTTGGCTATAACGCCACGCTGGTTGCTATTGGTGCGACGTTACTGGGCGTTTCAGCAGGTGTGACGGGCACGTTCTTATTCCTGCGTAAACGCGCGCTGGTTAGCGATGCCATCAGCCACGCGACCCTACCGGGCGTTTGCCTTGCCTTCATGGTGCTGGTGGCCCTCGGTGGTGATGGGCGTAACTTGATCGGACTGCTTGCAGGTTCGGCAATATCCGCATGGGTTGGTTTGCTCTGTATGAACTGGCTGACCAGTCGCACACGTTTGGCAGAAGATGCAGCGATCGGCGCAGTGTTATCGGTGTTCTTCGGTTTTGGTGTCGTACTGCTGACCGTTATTCAAACCATGGGGGTTGGACGCCAGGCAGGATTGGAAGGATTCTTGCTGGGTTCTACTGCTGGGATGCTGTGGGCTGATGCTCTGGTCATCGCGATCGGTGGCGCGGCAACGTTGGTACTGGTGATGATCATCCGCCGCCCGATGACGATGGTCGCCTTCGATCCTGAATATGCCGCTGCGCGCGGGTTGCCCGTGCATCGGATTGATCTGGCGATGATGGGGCTCGTGATGGCGGTGACCGTGGTCGGGCTAAAGATCGTTGGTCTGATCCTGATTGTTGCTCTGCTGATCATCCCGCCTGTGACAGCGCGGTTCTGGACGGAGCGATCCGACCGCGTGGTCGTTCTGGCAGGTTTGGCCGGAGGTCTTGCAGGGTATCTGGGGGCAGGCATTTCGGCCTCGGCTCCGAACCTGCCGACCGGACCGATCATCGTTCTGGTCAGTTTTGGGTTCTTTGCCCTGTCGCTCCTGTTCGCGCCGGTTCGGGGTGTGTTGGCAGCTATTCTCAGCCACCTTCGGTTCCAGCGTCGAGTGCACATTCGGCAGGGACTGCTGGCACTGGCGCAGGGGCAGCAAATCTATGAACCCCTAACCATTCGCCTGTTACGCCGCACCGGCCTTGTGCGCGCCGATGGAGTTGCAACAGAGGAAGGGAGGGCGCGTGCGGCCAAGGCCCTACGAGACGAAAAGCGGTGGGAGATCGTCCGCGCGGATCAGGCGCATGAGGCCACTGCGGCGCTGTACGATGGGCTGCGCGATATCGAGACCGTGCTGACTCGCGATCAGATCGCCGAGATCGATCGTCGTATCGGCGGTCCGCAGGAGGTCACGCCATGAGCGGAGAAGAGTTCGTACCCCTGTCGCTGACGCCTTTGTTGATTGGGACATTCGCGGCCATCGCATGCGCTCTGCCCGGCAACTTTCTGGTGCTGCGCAAACAGGCGCTGATTGGCGACGCGATCAGCCATGTGGTGTTGCCCGGTATTGTCGTCGCGTTTCTGCTCACAGGCGCAATTTCAACTTGGCCGATGATGCTTGGCGCAGCAGGGGCTGCTGTGGTCGCCGTGGTTATGATCGAAGCGATCCGGCGATTGGGTCAGATCGAGCCGGGGGCAGCGATGGGTGTCGTATTCACGACCATGTTCGCCGGTGGTGTCCTACTGCTTGAGCAGACTGACACTTCGACCGTCCATTTGGACGTTGAACATGCGCTTTACGGCAATCTGGAAAGCTTGATCTGGCTGGATGCAACGGACTGGTCATCGCTGCTGGATCTACAGGCATTGGCAGGGTTGCCACCTGAATTGCCGCGCATTGCGCTGACACTGACGGGGGTCTTGTTGTTCACGTGGTTGTTCTGGCGACCGCTCAAGATATCAACCTTCGATGAAGGCTTTGCGCGCACTATCGGTATCCGCACCGGCGCGTTAGGGATGGCGCTGGTGATCATAGCTGCGATTGCTGCTGTCGCGGCATTTGATGCAGTGGGGTCGATCATCGTGATTGCAATGTTCATCTGCCCGCCAGCTGCGGCACGGATGATGACCAACCGGTTGGAAGCCCAGATCGTCTGGAGTGTCCTGTTCGCAACCCTTTCCGCCGTGTCCGGTTATGTTTTAGCGGGCTATGGCCCATTGTGGTTGGGGGCTGCGGATGCTGTCAGCGCCGCTGGAATGATCGCCACGATATCAGGCCTGATTCTGGCGCTGACCGCTGCCTTTGGCCCATGCCGAACCCGCAGCGGAGCGCCCAGTCAGGCTTGACTTGGCGTATTCACGCCAACGCCCATCACGCAGTTTCGGCTGAACTTCGCCAAGTGGAAACAATCACGAATTCTTAACAAGATTTATTCCATTTTCGGTGATACCAAACTTTCAATTGGAAACCACAAGACCACCACTCACTCTGGTATATCCGGCCAGTTTTGACCTTAGTCGCTACCCCCTTAACGGCGCGGTTAAACTGGCCGGATACCTCGTTTAAAGCCCGCTCTTCACAATTCAAACCGGTGGTCGAATCGCGTGCGCCTATGCTAGGTCTAGCGGTATGGTGTATGCTAACCCCAATATCAGCGACGATCGGCCGGTCATTCGACAGCTTGACGACGCAGCGATCAACCGGATCGCAGCAGGTGAAGTCGTGGAACGGCCTGCTTCTGCCGTCAAGGAACTGGTCGAAAACGCCATCGATGCCGGGGCCACACGCATCGCTATTGAGGTCGCGGATGGCGGCAAGACCCTGATTCGTGTCACCGATGATGGGTGTGGGATCGCAGCGGGGGATTTGCCTCTGGCGCTGTCGCGCCATGCGACATCGAAGATCGACGGGTCAGATCTGTTGAATATCCACACATTTGGATTTCGCGGTGAAGCACTGCCCTCGCTGGGGGCTGTCGGGCGTTTGACCATCACCAGCCGTGTCTCGGGTGCTGATGCGGCCTCGATCCAGGTGTCCGGTGGCAAAATGGATGCAGTGAAGCCAGCGGCCTTGCGCGCTGGGACTGTGGTTGAGTTGCGAGACCTGTTTTACGCCACCCCGGCACGGCTGAAGTTCATGCGCACGGACCGGGCCGAGGCGCAGGCGATTTCAGACATTGTGAAACGTTTGGCGATGGCCGAGCCTTCGGTCGCGTTCACTCTGCGCGATGTCTCGGGTGGGGGAGAGGGGCGCGTGACCTTTCGTGCCGACCGCGAGAATGGCGATCTGTTTGATGCGCTGCATGCCCGATTGGCGCGCGTTCTTGGCCGTGAGTTCGCTGAGAATGCTTTGCAGATCGATGCCACACGCGAAGGGCTCAGGCTTTATGGCTATGCCGCGCTGCCGACCTATTCACGCGGGGCTGCAGTGGCGCAGTATCTGTTCGTCAATGGGCGACCCGTGCGGGACAAGAAGTTGACCGGTGCCCTGCGCGCGGCCTATTTCGATTTCCTCAGCCGCGACCGGCATCCGGCGGCGGCGCTGTTCATAGACTGTGATCCGACGCTGGTGGATGTGAATGTACATCCGGCAAAATCCGAGGTTCGGTTCCGCGATCCCGGCCTCGCGCGTGGCTTGATCGTGTCCAGCCTGCGTCACGCGTTGGCCGAGGCCGGGCACCGGGCATCTTCGACCGTGGCCAACGCAACCTTGGGTGCGATGCGGCCCGAGCCCGCACCCGCAACCCCGGCGCGGGTGTATCAAATGGATCGCCCGTCACCCGCGGCGCGTCAGGCGGCCTATCGGGCGCAATCTCCGGGTTTTGCGGAACTGTCGCAGGACTATAGCGGACGCATCGTGGAACCGGTGCCCGAAACTGCACCGGTGGATGAGCCGCAAGACCTGCCCTTGGGGGCGGCGCGCGGGCAGGTGCACGAGAATTACATCATCGCCCAAACGGCAGACGGCATGGTGATCGTGGATCAACACGCCGCACATGAACGGCTGGTTTACGAAAAGCTCAAGGCTCAGATGGCCGAAAATGGCGTTGCCGCACAAGCGTTGTTGATCCCCGAAATCGTCGAACTGACAGACGGTGACTGCGCGCGTCTGATGGCCGTTGCAGAGGATCTGTCGCGCTTTGGATTGACCATCGAATCCTTTGGTGGCGGGGCCATCGCGGTGCGCGAGACTCCGGCCATATTGGGAGAGGTCGATGCCCGCGCGATGATCCTCGATATCCTTGATGAGCTTGCTGATCAGGGCGAAAGCCAGACGGTGCAAGCGCGGATCGAGGCGATCCTGAGCCGCGTGGCCTGCCATGGTTCGGTTCGGTCTGGCCGTCGGATGCGGGCCGAAGAGATGAATGCCCTGCTGCGCGAGATGGAGGCGACGCCCCATTCCGGGCAGTGCAACCACGGGCGGCCAACTTATGTGGAACTGAAGCTGAGCGATATCGAACGCCTGTTCGGCCGCAGTTGATCCGCTGGCCCGCTCGGGCTATGAAGAATAAAACAAGAACATCTGAGGCAACATGATCGAGATTGCTGGCACCCAATATGCGTTGAATGACCCTGTTATCCTGACAGTGGGCGGGGTGGTGGTGTTGATTCTGCTGCTTCTGTTTCTGTCACTTCGAGCGTCACAGCGTTCAGCTCGGATGGCGGAGCCGCTGGCCCGGCAGATGGCGCACCTTGGGCAGCATGTGCAGCAACTGGGCCAGGGGCAGGAACAACTGCGGGGTGGCCTACAGCATGTCTCGGACACGCAGGCCAACGCGCAGGTGCAGTTGATCCAGACCGTTGAATCCCGCCTGTCTTCGGTGCAACAGCAGATGAATGACCGGCTGGCCGATACCGCGATGAAATCGGCGCGCGCTCTGGCTGAGATGCAGGAGCGGATGAAGGAATCGCTGCATGGTTCGTCGAAACAGACGGCGACCTCGCTGACGCAATTGCAGGAACGTCTGGCAGCCATCGACAAAGCGCAGGACAATATCACCAAGCTTTCAGGCGACGTGCTGTCATTGCAGGATATTCTGTCGAACAAACAGACGCGCGGGGCATTCGGGGAAATCCAGCTGAACGATATCGTTTCGAAGGCGCTGCCATCAGATAGTTTTCAGCTGCAGGCCACGTTATCGAACGGACGGCGCGCTGATTGCCTGATCAACCTGCCGAACCCTCCCGGACCGATCGTGATCGACAGTAAGTTCCCGCTGGAAGCCTATGAGGCGCTGATCGGATCGACCAACGACATGGAGCTGAAAGCAGCGGTACAGATGTTCCGCAGTACCGTGCGCAAGCACATCAACGATATTGCCGAGAAGTACATTCTGGACGGTGAAACTGCAGATGGTGCGCTGATGTTTCTACCCTCTGAGGCAGTCTATGCCGAGCTGCACGCCAAGTTCCCTGAATTGGTGCAAGAGAGTTTCTCGAAACGCGTTTGGATCGTTTCACCCACAACTTGCATGGCGACGCTGAACACCATGCGGGCGATCCTTAAAGATGCGCGTATGCGCGAACAGGCCGGTGCGATCCGCAAGGAATTGGGGCTGCTGCATAAGGATGTGGAACGTTTAGGCGACCGGGTGTCGAACCTCGACCGTCATTTCGGGCAGGCTGCAAAGGATATCTCGGAAATCAAGATCAGCGCGGAAAAGGCGGGTCGCCGGGCGCAACGGTTGGACAATTTCGATTTCGAAGAGCTTGCGCCGGATGACCAAACAAACGTCGTGCCGCTGGGCAAAACCGAAGGGTAAGCGTTATTGGATCGACAGGTCCAAATTGTAACCAACCGTCTTGCCTGTGTCGCGATCGTTACCCATCAGATAAACACGTATGGTGTAGTCGCCATCATCGGGAAGCTCGATCCGGGCGGTATTTCCATCGATTGAGCCGTTGTAAACTGCGACGCCGTCGCTATCCGGCGGCAAGATGTTGAAATAGATCACGCCGTTGCCATTGGTGTCACTGACCTTAAGGTCGGCGAACATCTCCTGTCCCGCTTTGGCGCCCAATTTATAGTCGAAATATTCGTCGCCGGTGACAGTGCCGTTCACCATCGTGCCGAAATTGCCCGGTTGGAATTTAACGTCTGCGGACATCTGTGCAGAAACGCTGGCTCCAAAAGTCAGCAAAAGCGCTGTGACTGCCATCCTTAAGAACATTTAAAACCCCGATTTAGTTAGCGTCGATAAACAACCCTACCACGACGGATCAGATTCGAAGGAATGGCTGGAACAGGCGCGGCATCAGCTTGCTGAACTTCAGTGGAGCATCAGTGACGGCCAGGCAAATGCAGTCTTCAGAGATATCTGCCGTAGGGGTATGATGGATAGACTGGTCAGCGATTTCGACATCGCCGCGGTCGAAGCGGTCGATCTCGTCAGAGAATGCACCCTGCAGGACCATCGTCAGTTCTATGCCATTATGGCTGTGATCCGGCACTGCTGCCCCGGCGGGGATAAACAACAACCGTGCGGTGGCTTCGCTGGTCGTGGGCAGGATTGCCTGTTTGACACCCATGCCGACGGGCTTCCATTTGATCGCGTTCACGTCGCCGCCGACATAGTCCTGCAGCGGTGTCGGAAGAACTGCACAAGACGGGTGCGCGGGTTTCACCTTTGGTGCGCCCTGAGCAATCAATGCCATTGTTGCCGCCAGTGAGCCGTCACTCATGCTTGCTGACGCATCTTGTTCCTGCAAAACGCATCCGCCAACTGCGTCAAAGCTTTCAGCGCGGGCGCGGCAGTGGTCGCACAGAGACAGATGCGTTGCGACCATCAGGTCAAACGCTTCGGGCAGATTGCCTGCGGCATAGGCCATCAGCAGGTCGTCTGTCAGGTGATGTTTAATCTCGTTTTTCATGCTCGTCATCTCAATTCATCGCGTGGCGCAAGCGGTCCAGCGCCAGCCGTATCCGTGATTTGATCGTTCCCAAGGGCAACCCGGTCTGAGATGCGATTTCTCGATGGCTCAGATCTCCGAAGTAGGCCTTCTCGATCAGCTGTCTTTGCGCCTCAGGTAATGCCGCCATGGCATCACGCAGCTGCGCGGTTTCCTGTTGCAGCGCTAGAACGACTTCCTGTTCCGGCTCCGCCTCCGGCCCCCACCCGAGGTCTTCGGGTTCGGGGCGGCGTTGCTTGCGCAATACGTCGATGCGCTTGTTCCTTGCGATCGTGAACACCCAGGTCGCAACCGTTGCCCTTGTCGGGTCAAACAGATGCGCCTTGTGCCACAAGGTCGCCATGACCTCCTGCGCGCATTCTTCAGCCAGGGCGGCATCCGAACCGGACTTGATCAGGAACGCCTTGATACGAGGCGCGAAATGCTGAAACAGTTCGGCGAAGGCCGCCTGATCCTGAGCGTCTCGGATTCGACGGACGTGTTCCACCCAATCCTTTCTGGCGCCACAAGTATTATTCTGTCCGTTCACCGAGTTGCCCTTAAAACGCTTAGTTCCGCGCCAAACAATTCTTCCAGCAGCTTCTGCCGTCGGTTCGTCCAATGTCGCGGTGTCAGTCTCGGTAAACATAACCACAATACGTGGGGACACCCAAGGTGGATCAGTCGGTTGGATAAATTTCATCCAAAACCGGCTGAATATCGTATTGTGAGATACCAGATATGCGGAAATGCATGTCAATTGAATGATTTGCGGGCAGGACGGGAAATCTGTTTTATGAACAGAATTGACTATATCGCGGGCCATACCTTTCACGGGCGCAAAGGTGCGGTCGAGAATGCGTTTCGCTATTCCGTCGATTACATCTTGCTAGACCCCGAGGCCCACCCCAAGACCCCATCCCTGTTTTCGATCAATGGCGCGAACCTGACAAGCTGGCAAGATTGCGATCATGGGGGTGAACCTGGTCAGGGTCGCGGGGCGATCTGGCTGCGTGAATGCTTTGAGGCGCAAGATATTCCACAACCGGACAGGATGACCTTGCTGACACAACCCCGTGTGTTAGGGCATGTGTTCAATCCGGTCAGTTTCTGGTTCTGTTTTGATAAAGATAACCAGCTTTATGCTGTGGTGGCCGAGGTGACCAACACTTATGGCACACGCCATAGCTACTTGTGCCACAAACCCGATTTTTCACCGATTGCACCTACCGATCGGATACTTGCGGACAAGCTGATGCATGTCTCTCCGTTTCAGAAGATCGAGGGCACCTATACCTTCCGCTTTGACTATCAGGACGAACGTGTTGGTGTCTGGATCGATTATGGGCGTGCCCGAGGCGGTTTGATTGCCACGCTGACCGGTCCGCGCCAGCCGTACAGCAACCGGATCATTCTAAAGTCTCTCTGGCGGCGTCCGTTCGGCGCGCGCCGGGCGGTATTTCTGATCCACTGGCAGGCGGTGAAGCTGTGGTTCAAACGGGCGCGGTTCAGCCCGTTTCGTACCGCGCCGGTTCCCGATCAGCCTGTATCCCGGTCGCGGCACTAAAGCCCTCCGCTTTGCGCAAGATCAAAGACGATCACCTGTGGGATCGTGCAGAAATGCCTGGACCGCGAACACGAGGAGTTGAGACAGATGTTGGAAATCTCGGCAAGAAAGATCGCCCAAGTCGCCATGATGGGGCGTGAACTGGACCGGGCCGAGGGCGAATTGCGCGCATTCATCGACCGTATGGGTGAGGATGAGCAAGCAGAGCTGGTGGCCGTCATGTGGATCGGTCGAGAAAGCTTTTTTGCCGAGGATTTGGCCGAAGCGATTGCGACGGCTAAGTCCGAAGCCTCGACGCCTTGCGCGGATTATCTGATCGGAACACCGCATTTGTCGGACCATCTGGAAAACGGTTTGGATGCGCTGGGAATTTCAGCCGAGGACGTTGAAAACGATCTGATGTAGTCGGTGATCTGGCGACGGGTCAGCTTATCCTAGCGTATGAAGCAAAATTAATGCGGCCTTCCGTCGGGGTTAATGTCGAGTTCTTTGATCAGGTTCATCAAACACAGCGATGAATCTAGGAGGAACCGTCATGGCACATGTCAATGCAACCGGAGCAGATCATCGGGATCTGCTTTTTGGCCAACTTGTGAACCAAACAGTGCCAAAGTCAGGATGGCAGCGCCGCAAGGTCTACAAGAACACGATCCGGGCGCTTGAAGAACTCAGCGATCGTCAGCTTTTTGATATCGGCATTCCGCGTGGTGAGATCAGGCGGCGCGTATATCGGAACGTCTATCAGAACATACCCTATCTGAACGGCGTTTAAGCCTTTCCGGCGCTGAACGGAAATCGGTCCATTTTAAATTTTGCTGAGGTAACAAGTATGCTGGATGCCAACCCAATCCCGAAACAACCCCCTTCAAAAAGCGCATTGATGCTGTTTGACCGGGCGATGAGAATACACGCGATCAGGGCGGATATCGTTTGTGCCGCCCAGGAACTGAACCGGCTTTCTGATTCCGATCTGTCAGAACTGGGCATCAATCGCTGTGATGTTGAAGCGGTGATTGCGCAATACATCTGACGATAGCGGGTTAAGCCGCATTAAGAACGCAGCCGCTCCGAAGGTACCGGAGCGGCTGTTTGTGATTTAGGCCGTGTGGTCCACGATCTGCAGGTGCTGCGCCAGCGTGTCGATCTCGCGCATCCAGTCCTGCACCAGCTTCGGGTCGCTGGGTGCAGCGTGAACTCCTGCGGGAATAGCGCGGTTCAGCACGGCCTCGACGGCCAGTGAAACCGGGATCGAAACCAGCCGCGCCATCGCCGTCCCGCGCGCGTCGCCCCAGGCATCCATGACATAGGTTTTGTGCCAAACTTCAACGCCGTCCTTTTCCGCCTTCAGGCCCACACATAAAACCACGCGGTCAGGCTCGCCCTTGTCATAGGCGTTCTCGGCCCAGAACTGATCCGACATCTCTTTCAAGCGCGCATCGCCTTCGGGGCCGGACAGCGTTTCGATTTCGGTGAACACATCCGACCACGCCTCAGCCCAGCCGTTCAGGCGCAGGGTGCCACGGACAAATTCTTTGACCGGCCAGTGATCCTCGAACTGGTACTCGGCCTTGAAGGGGATCGAGTCGCGGTTCGGGTAAACTTCGAAGCTTTCCGGAGTGGGCAGCGGCGCGATGTAGCTGGTGATCGCGTCCCAAGGTCGGGCGACATCCAGCGGCGCGTAGTCCCGGATTGACTTGGATGGAGAGCGCAGCGCTTTGAGCACACCCAGAGGTGACCAGCTGAATTTGTAGCGGAACGGGTTGGGATTCTTGGGAACGCCTCCGCAATAGGAGATAAAGCTCAGGTGGTTTTGCGGATCAAACGCGTCCGAGGCGCGGTAATCGGCAACCAGCGCATGCGCCATCAGATGGTCGATGCCCGGGTCCAACCCAACTTCGTTAACCAGCGCTACTCCGGCCTCGCGGGCCTTGCTGTCCAGCGCGCGCATCTCAGGTGCGATATATGAGGAAGAGACAAAGTTGGCTTCTTTCGTGATTGCCAACTCTGCCAAAGGTACATGCCAGTCACCAGGCAGCATCGATACGATGACGTCACCTTTTCCCAGCACCTCACCCAACGCATCGATGTCGAAGGCGCGGATGTCGTCGGTGAGGTCACCAACCTCTGTCTTGGCCTTCTCAATGGTCCGGTTCCAGACAGTGACTTTGTGCCCGCCTTCAATAAGACGGCGCAGGCCGGGGATGGCCGACAGGCCGGTGCCGCACCAGTGAATCGTCATCGCTCAGATCCCTTCAATATGAGTTTTGTAAGTTGCTTCTGCCCGGCCCCAGACGCCGCTATCCAGATCGGTGAGGGTCAACAACGACGGAAGTAGTTGCGCCGCGTAGTCCTCGGAACTTTCGACAGGCAGCATCGACGGCAGGTTGTCGATCGCCATAACATCCATCACCGGATCGGTGGCCACGCGCAAGGCGGGGGCATCCCATGTGGTCGCGCGGTCATAGACCGGCACCGGGTTGTAATCGCTATCCGGGTCGCAGGCCACATCGCCGATAGCTGTAAGGTTCCGCGAGGTGGTCAGCGCTGACCGTGGGACAAAGACCGGTGTGCCGGGACGAGCGAAGATACAGTTCAGGAACAGGTCGTGATCGAGGATTTCTGGGAATGGTCCGCCGCGGGCGGTTTCGGCCATGTCCCACTTGGTAACGCTGACGCCCATTGCCTCGCAGAGATCAGCCGCGCCTGTGCCAACACGGCCCAACGCACCGATGACGATGGCGCGGGGACGGTCGGCGCCGGTGGAGTCCAGCTCGGTCAGCAATTCGGCGTTCAACGTGTCTTTGTTCTTATAAACACCAACCGGCGGGCATTCTTCATTTCGTTGCTGGGCCGCCCATGTCTTGAGCGTCACGGCAGCCCCCGCGTACCCAGCCCAATAGCCGAAAGCGGCAACCCGGCGGCCGTTTTCCTCGACCAGATACTCCAGATCATAAAGTGTGCCGCCGCCAGCCTTGAACCGCTGCAAAAGCGCGCGTCCTGAATGTTGCCCCTTATAGGCATGGCCGAACATGATATGGCGGTGGGGCAGGGGCGTGCCGTCCTCGGGCAGCTCCTTGAGGCCAAAGATGATCGCGTCCAGCGGGGCATTGGGCCAGGAATTCTCAGCCGCGATTTCACAGCCCGCGTCCTTGTAGCCATCAATTGCGATGGCGCGGACGAAACTTTCCTCGACTGTCACGCGGATGCCTGCCGCGATCAACGCGGCAGTGCCTTCGGGGGTCAGCCCGACCCGTTCCTCGTTCGGGCGCTGTTCTGCCCGGACCCAGAGATGTGTCATTCCAATTCCTTTTGTCAGAGCATACCGGCAGTGCGTACCGCCTGTACCGAGGGACGCGCCTCCATCGCTTCGCGGAAGGCGATGATCTTTGGAAAGGCCGAGACGTCAACACCGTCGCCCTCCAGCCAGCTGCAAACCACGTACAGGTACGCGTCGGCCAGCGAGAACGCCTCGCCCAAAACAAACGGCCCACGCAACCCGTTCGACGAGATATATGCGCAGGACTCAGTCATGTTTTGCGCGACTTTGTCCTTCATGTCTTTCCAGCTGGATTTCTTGTCTGCCCAACGGGGCCCGCGCATCTTGTGGGCATGGTTCACATGCATGGTCGAGGCGAGATAAAACATCGCCTCTCGCATCCGCGCCGCCATAACCGGATCTGATGGCACCAATCCCGCCTCGGGCGCTTTAGCGGCAATGTATTCCAGCAACGCTCCGGTTTCGGTCAAAATGCCGCCATCCACAACCAGTGCCGGGACCCGACCTTTTGGATTGATCTGCTTATAGGCGGGTTTGGTTTGCTCACCTCCGGCAAAGTCCAGTTGGATGGCCTCATACTCAAGTCCGGCCTCTGCCAGCGCAATTGCCACGGCGACCGAGATTGTGCGGGGGGCATAATAAAGTTGCATTGTAGCCTCCTTACAGATGGGTCTGCGCGAACTGACGGTCTGGCGCTTCCAGATGGGGCACTGCGTTGAACAGAACCGGACTTAGCTGCGCGCCAATCGGGTGCAGACGATGCATCGACGTGTTCATGATGGCAAGCGCCACCCGCGCCATTGATGGGATATCCAAGCCCATCGCCTGCCGCACCACCATCGAGATCAGCCCGCCCGAGGTCACGACAATTGCCGGACCGCCTTCGGTACCTATCTCTCGCAGAGCGTCGCGAACGCGAGTCTCGAACTCTTCAAAGGATTCCGGCGTATCTTCGATCTCGCCCCGGGACCAGGCGGCAAAGGTGCGGGGCAAGTGCTCGACAAAGCCTTCGCGGTCGGTTGGTATTTCAACCCCGTGCTGCTGTTGGAACAACTGGGCAAGGGTGAAATACTCGATCTCATTCAGCCGCGCATCCCGAGTTGGCTGCGGCAGCCCCATGCTGGCCGCAGTTTCCACGTGCCGGTTGAGTGTGCCGCAATAAACTCGAGGGTAATGCAGGCGGGTATCGCGCAAATGCGCGCCCAGCCAACGGGCCTGTTGGTGACCCAGTTCGCTCAGCCGGTCATAGCTCAGCTCATCCCGTGCGGTTGTGTTGGCCTGCCCGTGGCGCACTAATGTGATATGTGACATGATGATCCCTCTTGCGTTGACGTCTTAGGGCAGGTTCGGGGCCGGGACCAGAGGGCTTTCACGCGGGCCCGAAAAAACTCCTATATCAGGCGAAGTTTACCGCTATGGTCACCCCGACAAGGAGGACCCATGGCTGTCGATCACACACGGTTTCTGACCGATCTACACACGCTGCGTTCATTCGGGGCTTCGGGCGTCGGCAAGGGCGTCGTCCGCCCCGCCTATTCCAAAGCTGATATCGCCGCGCGCCAGTGGCTCGTCGGGCGCATGACCGAGGCTGGCCTGACTCCGCATGTCGACCCGGTTGGAAACCTGTTCGGGTTGGCTGATGGACCCTCGCTGCTGATGGGCTCGCATTCCGACAGCCAGCCCGAGGGCGGTTGGCTGGACGGAGCCCTGGGCGTTATTGCGGCACTGGAAATCGCGCGTTCTAGTGATCGACCCATCTCGGTCGTCAGTTTTCAGGACGAAGAGGGGCGGTTCGGCGTCACCACCGGATCGGCGGTCTGGTCAGGTGGATTATCTTTGGAACAGGCGGACGTGCTGACTGATGGCTCAGGCGTCACCTTTGGCAGCGCGCGGGCTGAAATGGCAAAGAAGTCGCAAGGCTTTGTTGATCCTGCTCGGTTCAGCGGTTTCATCGAAATGCACATCGAACAGGGCCCGGCACTGGATGCAGCCGGTGAACAGATCGGCGTTGTCACCGATATCGTCGGCATCCGCGATATGGCCATCACCTTCCAAGGCCAGCAAAACCACGCCGGAACCACGCCAATGCATTTGCGACGTGATGCGTTTCAGGCCCTGTCGCTGTTTAACGCGCGTCTCAACGACCGGTTCCGTAATGTGGTCACGCCGCAAACCGTCTGGACCATCGGGCGTGTTGATGTTCACCCCAATGCGTCCTCTATCGTGCCGGGACGGGTGCGGTTTTCGATGCAATGGCGCGACGGCGATCCTGAGCGTCTGGTGCGTATGGAAGACATCATTCGCGCGACCGCACAGCAGATTGCCGAAGAGCAGGGCGTAACACTAACCTACGGCCCGATGCTGGGGTTAGAGCCCGTCAGCATGGACCCGGTTTTGCGCGGTGCGCTGGAAAGCGGCGCGCAGGCCATTGCGCCTGGGCGTTGGCGCAATATGCCATCCGGAGCGCTCCACGATGCCACCAATGTCTCGCGCCTGATGCCGGTTGCGATGCTCTTTGTCCCGTCGATTGACGGAATCAGCCACGATTTTGCCGAAGACACAGCCGAAGAGGATTTGGTTGCGGGTCTCAGGGTGCTTGATCGCGCAGTTCATTCCCTTGAGGAATGAAGGTAAGTTGAAGACCATTTCATGATTTTCCACGCGAAACCAGGTTACTATCGGGGATGTCCACCAGCTATGGGCGGGTGCTCGGCACAGTTTTACTGACTCCGAACAAGGAGTGTTGCCTAACGGAAAAAAGTTTCCTATAGGAACATTATTGATGCATGCACCCGTATACTGTTCTGCCGTGATCGAGGCGATCTGCTGAAATCCTGGGCTGAATCGTTGCAATCTGTGCAGCTTGGGTCAGACTGACAGGAACGTTTCTGGGTAACTGATACAAAGCAGGTGGCCACCATGACTTCATCCTTAAAACGCACTCCCTTGCACGCTTTGCATGTTGAGTTGGGAGGTAAGTTGGTTGATTTTGCGGGTTGGGAGATGCCTGTTCAGTATCCTTTGGGGATTATGGGGGAGCATAAGCAGTGTCGTGAGAAGGCGGCGGTGTTTGATGTGTCTCATATGGGTCAGGTGATTTTGCGGGGCGAGAATGTGGGTGAGAAGCTGGAAGCGCTTTGCCCGCAGGCCTATGCGACGCTGAAGGAAGGCAAGGCGCGGTACGGGTTCTTTACGAACGCAGAAGGCGGGATCATGGATGACCTGATCGTGTCGAATGCGGGCGATCATTACTTTGTGGTGGTGAACGCGGCGCTGCGGCATCAGGACATTCCGCATATGCGTGAGCACCTTGAAGGCGTTGAAGTGATCGAGATTTTCGACCGCGCGCTGGTGGCGGTTCAGGGCCCTGCGGCGGAAAACGTTGTGGGCGAACTGTGCCCCGCCGCGCGGGATCTAAAGTTCATGGAAACCACGGTTGCCGATATCAACGGTGTTGAGTGCCGTATCTCGCGGCTGGGCTATACCGGCGAGGATGGCTACGAGATCTCGATCCCCGAGGACAAGGCGATCGAGATCACCAAGGCGTTTCTGGCGCATGAGGATTGCGAGCCGGCCGGTCTGGGCGCGCGCGACAGCCTGCGGCTGGAGGCAGGTCTGTGCCTTTATGGCAATGACATCGACCAGAGCACCTCGCCGGTCGAGGCCTCGCTGGGCTGGGCGATGCAAAAGCGCCGCAAGGAAGAGGGCGGTTTCCCGGGCGCGGCCCGCGTGCAAAAGGAACTGGCCGAAGGTCCCGCGCGCAAGCTGGTGGGCATCAAGCCCGAAGGCCGTGCGCCTGCGCGTCAGGGTGTGGAAGTGCGGTGCCTTGAGGGCAACAGCATCGGTCAGATCACCTCGGGCGTGTTTGGCCCCACGGTGGGTGGACCGGTGGCGATGGGCTATGTGAGCAAAGGCCATGGCGAGCCGGGCGAGAAGGTGAACCTGATCATCCGGGGCAAGCCGCAACCGGCTGAGATCGTGGCGCTGCCCTTCGTCAAACAGAATTACAAGCGTTGAAGTCAGGAGAGAGAGACATGGCAACCTATTATTCCGAAGAGCATGAATGGCTGAGCGTTGACGGCGACACCGCCACGCTGGGCATCACCAAACACGCCGCCGAGCAATTGGGTGACGTGGTGTTCGTGGAACAGCAGGAAGCAGGCGACGAGTTCGAAAAAGGCGGCGAGATCGGCGTGATTGAATCCGTCAAGGCGGCGTCCGAGCTTTACGCACCGGTCGACGGCGAGATCACCGAGGTGAACGAGGCACTGGCCGACAATCCCGGCGCGCTGAACGAAGACCCCGAAGGCGAGGCCTGGATCTACAAGATCAAGATCGCGGACGCCTCGCAGCTCGAAGACCTGATGGACGAGGCCGGCTACAAGGCCTTCATCGGTTAACTCAGGCGGCGGGTCCGTGCGCGGCCCCGCCCCTTCATCTGTTTCCAAATACTTCCGCCGGAGGCTCCTGCCGTCTCCGCCGGGCCTGACCTATCCTTGAGGAGCGCACACATGGCCTTCAAACTGACCGATTACGAAGCCTATGACTTCGCCAACCGCCGCCATATCGGGCCCAGCCCGACCGAGATGCGCGACATGCTCAAGGTGATCGGCTTCAAGACGCTGGACGAGCTGATCGACGCCACCGTCCCGCCCGCGATCCGGCAGAAAGAGCCGCTGGACTGGGGTCCGGCGATGACCGAGCGCGATGCGCTCTTTCACATGAAAGAGGTGGCGAGCAAGAACAAGGTTCTGACCTCGCTGATCGGTCAGGGCTATTATGGCACCACCACGCCGGCGCCGATCCTGCGCAACATTCTGGAAAACCCGGCCTGGTACACGGCCTACACGCCTTATCAGCCCGAGATCAGCCAGGGCCGACTTGAGGCGCTGTTGAACTTCCAGACCATGGTCAGCGACCTGACCGGGCTGGACGTGGCCAACGCGTCCTTGCTGGACGAAGCGACTGCTGCGGCGGAAGCCATGGCGATGGCCAAGCGCGGTGGCCGGTCCAAGGCCAACAACGCGGCCTTCTTTGTCGACAAGAACTGCCACCCGCAGACCATCGCGGTGATCAAAACGCGCGCCGAGCCTCTGGGCATCGAGGTGCAGGTGGCCGATCCGGACACGCTGGATGCGGGCGCGGTCTTTGGCGCCATCTTCCAGTACCCCGGCACCCATGGCCATGTGCGCGACTTCACCGCCGAGATTGCGGCCCTGCATGAACACAAGGCGATTGCCATCGTCGCCGCCGATATCCTGTCGCTGGCGCTGCTGAAGTCGCCCGGTGAGATGGGCGCGGATATCGCCATCGGCTCGACCCAGCGCTTTGGTGTGCCGATGGGCTATGGTGGCCCGCACGCCGCGTATATGGCGACCACCGACAAGCTGAAGCGCTCGATGCCGGGCCGGATCATCGGTGTCAGCATCGACAGCCGGGGCAACAAGGCTTACCGCCTGGCGCTGCAGACCCGCGAACAGCACATCCGGCGTGAGAAAGCCAACTCGAACGTCTGTACTGCGCAGGCGCTGCTGGCGGTGATTGCCTCGATGTATGCCGTGTATCACGGCCCCGACGGCATCAAGGCCATCGCGCAATCGGTGCACCGCAAGACCTCGCGTTTGGCCGCCGGTCTGGAAGAGGCAGGCTTTGCTGTGGAGCCGGAAGTGTTCTTCGACACGATCACGGTTGAGGTTGGCCATCTGCAGAAAACGGTCATGGAGGCCGCTGTGGCCCGGGGCGTCAACCTGCGTAAGGTCGGCGACACGAAAGTGGGCATCAGCCTGGACGAACAGACCCGGCCCGAGACCATCGAGGCGGTCTGGGGGGCCTTCGGCATCGACCGCAAGGATGACAGCTCGAACGTGGCCTATCGCCTGCCGGATTACGCGCTGCGCGAAAGCGAGTACCTGACCCACCCGATCTTCCACAAGAACCGGGCCGAGGCCGAGATCACGCGCTACATGCGCCGTCTGGCCGACCGCGACCTGGCGCTGGACCGGGCGATGATCCCGCTGGGCTCGTGCACCATGAAGCTGAACGCCACGATCGAGATGATCCCGGTCACCTGGCCCGAGTTCGGCAACCTGCACCCGTTCTGCCCCGAAGATCAGGCGCAGGGCTATCACGAGATGATCGACGATCTGAACGACAAGCTGTGCCAGATCACCGGCTATGACGCGATCAGCCAGCAGCCCAACTCGGGCGCGCAGGGTGAGTACGCAGGCCTCTTGACCATCCGCAACTATCACTTCGCCCGCGGCGAAGGGCAGCGGAACGTCTGCCTGATCCCGACCTCGGCCCATGGCACCAACCCGGCCTCGGCGCAGATGGTCGGCTGGCAGGTTGTGCCTGTGCAGGCGGATGAGAATGGCAACATTGATCTGAATGATTTCCGCGCCAAGGCTGAAAAGCACTCCGATCATCTGGCCGCCTGCATGATCACCTACCCCTCGACCCATGGCGTGTTCGAGACCACCGTGCAGGAGGTCTGCCAGATCACCCATGATCACGGCGGTCAGGTCTATATCGACGGGGCCAACATGAACGCCATGGTCGGCCTGTCGCGTCCCGGAGACATCGGCGGTGACGTCAGCCACCTGAACCTGCACAAGACCTTCTGCATCCCCCATGGCGGCGGTGGCCCCGGCATGGGTCCGATCGGCGTCAAGGCGCATCTGACCGAGCATCTGCCCGGCCACCCGGAATACGGCACTGCCGTGGGTCCGGTCTCGGCGGCGCCCTTTGGGTCTCCGTCCATCCTGCCGGTTAGCTGGGCCTATGTGCTGCTTATGGGCGGCGCGGGTCTGACGCAGGCGACCAAGGTGGCGATCCTGAACGCCAACTACATCGCGGCGCGGCTCAAGGATGCCTACCCGATCCTCTACACCTCGGAAACGGGTCGCGTGGCGCATGAATGCATCCTCGACACCCGCCCGCTGGACGAGGCGGCCCATGTCAGCGTCGATGACATTGCCAAACGTCTGGTGGACAGCGGCTTCCACGCACCCACCATGTCCTGGCCGGTGGCCGGCACCCTGATGGTCGAGCCCACGGAATCGGAACCCATGGACGAGCTGGACCGCTTCTGCGACGCCATGCTGTCCATCCGCTCCGAGGCACAGGACATCATCGACGGCAAGATCGACGCGGAAAACAACCCGCTGAAAAACGCCCCCCACACGGTGCGCGATCTGGTCGGCGATTGGGACCGCCCCTACACCCGTGAACAGGCCTGCTTCCCCCCAGGCTCCATGGGCGTCGACAAATACTGGTCCCCCGTCAACCGCGTCGACAATGCATACGGCGACAGAAACCTCATCTGCACATGCCCGCCAATGACCGAATACATGGACGCAGCTGAATAAACCTCAATCAATAAACCCCCGCCAACTGGCGGGGGTTTCAATCCGAGTTCGGGAACGATTGCTCGCGGCCGAAGCGCTAAAGAAGGTGGAGGAGAAATGAAGCATTATGTCCCTGCAAATGACCATGCGCATTTGACCGAAACCACGTTGGCAAGACCTAAACGAGATCATTATATCGAGATCATTCTTTGCGAGGCCGAAGCGGAAGCATCGGCAGATATGCTGGTTGATTTCTATCGTGCCCTGAATGAACTGAACGAAGGCCATACATACATTACAAATATCCGCACCATTGCCGACGGCGCGGCGGGCGGACCCTTGCACTGGGCCGGGCGAACCGCGATTTTCTGGGGGGACATCTACAAAAGCTGGCCTCTGACACCGTCGGACAAAACCTGGATCGCCCAAGTATTGAACCTGTCCTACCGATCAATTCTCGTTGGCGGTGCAGCGTTTCTTCTCGCCCAGACTAGTCGCGCAACCAAGCGGATTGCATCGGTTCACCCCAATTTTTCTGCCGCAGCGCAAGAGGTTGGCCTGATCGACGTCGGTTCGGGTACATATTGGTCCTCAGATAGCCGCACCCATAGCGCATCAACCAGATTGGGCACGTTGCGTTTGTTGTCCGATTTTGTTGCCTTTGATCACGGCGAGCATCTGGCCGAGTCAGTACGCAGCTATATCGGGTTGGCCGACAGGCAAACTACATGCGCAAGCCAACTGGCAGCTCGATTGATCAGACGTTCAAAAGCCGACCCAATGGTGCGACAGGTTGTTGAAAAGATGCAGAACAATCTGGAGGATCCGCTTAGGATACCGGAACTTGCGATGGCGCTTGGTACATCAACGCGCCAGTTACAGCGGCGGTTTCTGGACAGAACGGGTGTAAAACTGCTGACGACGTATCGGGAACTTCGCCTAGAACGGGCCTGTGGCCTGCTTCAATTTACCGAGATGACTTATCTTGAAGTGGCGACCGCTACGGGCTTTTCTTCCACAAGTGCATTGGTGCGTGCGTTCCGGGATCACTATGATGCATCGCCCGAAAGTGTACGAAATCGGCGATTTGCAGGCAAAACTCAGGCTGTTTAGCTTGATCGTGTGAATCGACAGCGCAGTCGAATGCGGTTGATACCACACTGGGCCTGAACTTTTGGCATTCACCATTCATGAGGTTGACGACAGATACGATTGTTAGTCCAGTTAACAATGCTTTGCCACCGGCCCAAATATTGGCCCGGCTAAATCCTCAGTTGCCGTCTTTCAGACAAGCTCGCAGCTACGCGCTGGCCAATTGTTGTCGTAGGACCTCTCGCTTGAGATCTGCGAAGTTGATACGCTGGTGTTTCGATCGATACGATATTGTACGGGCCGGTTATCCATCCAGGTCCGCACTGGGAAAAGAGACCATGAAACCTAGGAATTTCGTTCCGAAAGGTGCCGCGACGTTCGACATCGATTATGACGGATCATCCAACGAGATCTATTTTCTGTTGCTGCCGAAACTCACCATGCTTGCCTTTAGCGCAGCGGTTGAACCGCTGAGGATCGCCAATCAGGTCACCAACAAAGAGCTCTACAAGTGGTTTCTGATCTCTGAGGATGGGAACCCTGTTCGATGCTCCAATGGAGTCGAAATAGCAGCTGACTTGGCTCTGCATAATTTACCGCGATCATCCAGATTGTTTGTGTGTTCAGGGATCGAACCATCGGAAAGCATTAATTCAACGATCCTTTCGTGGATCAGCCGTCAGAAAGCGTTTGGCTGCAAGCTTGGTGGAATTTGTACCGGCGCATTTACGCTGGCCAAGGCAGGCATGCTGACCGGCAAGAGGTTCACACTGCATTGGGAAAACCAACCCGCCTTTGTTGAACACTTCGAACACCTGACACCATCGGCTAACCTGTATGAGATTGACAATGATCTGATGACCTGCGGTGGAGGTAACGCGGCAACCGACATGGTACTGGACATGATTGAAACCGACTTCGGAAAGGATCTGGCCATCATCGTCTCGGACATGTGCATCCACTCACGATCCAACAATCAAAAAACGCTCCAGAAATCCGCGTTTTCTGTCGCGTTGGGCAGTCGGAACCAATACCTGATCAACGCCATCCAGATCATGCATGAGAATCTGGAAGAGCCTCTGGATATCTCTGAGATCGCCAATATCGTTCAGATTTCTCGCCGACAGTTGGAGCGGCTGTTTCAAAAGTATGTCGAGGTTTCCCCGGTACAATTCTACATCGAGTTGCGTGTGGCGCGCGCCTACGCGTTGCTAAGCGAAACAGAAATGACCGTTGCTGAAATTGCGGCCGCCACGGGTTTTGGCAGCGCGACCCAACTGACAGTTCGGTTCAAGAAACGATACGGCGCAGCGCCGACTTCATTCAGGCGAGGCTGGTCGGGACAGAACGATTGAGAGATGCCGTGCCGGTGGACCCGTCTGCCATCGTACTCTACCAATCAGGGCTAGAGTCCGAGTTCGCCTCGCTCGGATAGCACCTGTAATCTGGGAACATTAACCGCCATGGAATTGAACCAACCCGAACTGCGCCAACTTAGGCGGTCATTCCACAGACACCCCGAATTGGGCTTCAATGAAACGAAAACCAAAGCCAAAGTTGCGGCGCTGCTGCGTCAATACGGGCTTGAAGTTCATGAAGGCGTGGGCGTGGTGGGTATCCTCAGGGCCGGTCAAGGCAACCGCGCGATCGGATTACGCGCAGATATGGACGCACTGCCCATTCAGGAAGCCAGCGATCATGATTACGTGTCACAAAATCCCGGCATTATGCACGCCTGTGGCCATGATGGTCACATGACGATGCTGTTGGGCGCAGCAAAGACTTTGTCCTCGGATCCCGGTTTCAGCGGCACGGTGGTGTTCCTGTTTCAACCGAATGAAGAGCTTGGCCTTGGGGCTAAAGCAATGCTGGACGAGAATGTCTTGACGCGATTTCCAATCGAAGAAGTCTACGCCATACATAACCTGCCTGGGGCACCCGTCGGGCAGATGTCGACCCGAACCGGTTTAATATGCACATCGGAAAGCCTTTTCGAAATTACGATCAATGGGCAAGGCGGCCATGCGTCCATGCCGCAGTCTGGACGTGATGCGCTAACCGTGGGGGCAGAAATCGTTCTGGCGCTTCAGACAATTGTCGCACGCAAGCTGGCCCCGGGCGCCGGGGCGGTTGTGTCAGTGACCGAATTTCTGACCGACGGGCAGCGCAACGTTCTACCTGGAACGGCAACGCTAAAGGGTGATGCGCGGGCTCGCAGCCCTGAAGATCGAAACAAGATCGAAGAACACATGCGCAAGATTGCACATGGCATCGCATCCGCCCATGGCGTCGAAGTCCAAGTGGATTTCAAAACCGAATTCATCGAAACAGTCAACGCACCGATCCCGACCGAGGCTGCCATCCGCGTCGCGCAGCTATCCGGGCTGGACACACTTCCCAATCGTCAACCGATGAGCTTTTCAGAGGATTTCGCGCATTTTTGCAAAGCCGTACCCGGCTGCTTTATCCTATTGGGCAACGGTGAATCCGGCTCCAACGGTCAACCGCTGCATTCGAACGACTACGATTTCAACGATGCGTTACTGCCGATCGGCGCGGAATTCTGGGCAAATCTCGTGCGCGATAGGCTTCCGCTTCAAGACGAAGACTGAACGGGGCCCAGCAACATAGCACCTTCGAACGGCCGTCAGATGAATGATCTAGGACGGCCGCTCACACTATAATTTGGACCTTACCCTTGCTAGAGCCTGATGCGGAATGCCGCAAACCCATCAGCGCCTTCACCGGCGTCCTCGATGGTGACGCCTTTGACTTCGCCCATGTAGTCGCGCGCTTTTGGACCAGTTTCAAACAACACGGTGGTGTCAGAAAGCGGCGCAAACGACCAGTTTGCATCGGCCTTGGGATCGATTGTTCCTTGCTCGACGATATACCGCACGATCACGTCGCGGTTGGTGTCAGGGGCTTCGAACACGACGGTATCACCCATTGCGCCCGGGAAAGAGCCGCCGCCCGAAGCACGATAGTTGTTGGTGGCAATGATGAACTCCATGTCATCCGTGACCGCCTCACCGTTGAAGGCCAAATCTACGATACGGGCTGCATCCGGGTTGATCTCTTCCCCCTTGGGTCCAAAGCGCGACGGTTGCGATAAGTCGATCTGGTAGGTCACACCGTCCATCACGTCGAAATTGTAAGACGGGAAGTCCGGGTTTAGCAAAATCGCATCCTCGGATCCCGCCTCGATCTGGTTGAACATACCCGCCGAGCGTTCCAACCAACCCCGAACCTGTGCACCGTTCACCCGCACCGCGCGCACGGTATTGGGATACAGGTAAAGATCAGCCACGTTTTTGATCGCAACATCGCCCACCGGAACATCTGTGTAATAGTCCGGGCCGCCGCGACCCCCGGCCTTGAACGGCGCTGCAGCCGATAGAATGGGCAGATCCTCATGTTCGGTGCCCTTCATCATCTCTTCGACGTACCATTTCTGCGCGATCGAGACGATTTGCACCGATGGGTCATCCGCAACTAACGCGAAGTAGCTGTGCAGCGGAGCCGAAGTCTTGCCGACCGCACGGCGTACATAGGCCAGTGTTTCGTCATGGTCTTTCGCGACCGAGTCCAGCACCTTCTGATCGTCGCCAACAAGTGCTGTGATTGAACGATCTTCGTTGCGCTTTGAAATCGGGCGCGCCTCAGACGTTGTCGTCACAACCCGCCATTCGTTCCCGTCGCGCTCAAGCAGCAGGTCCAGCAGGCCAAGATGTGACCCCCAAAATCCGCCCATGACCGCCGGTTTGCCCATCAAGGTCCCCTTGTCGACATCAATGCCGGGACGATCAGCAAAGGTAGCGGACGGGAATACGAGGTGATTGTGCCCGGTCACCAGCGCGTCGATGCCATCGACCCCTGCCAAAACGACTGAAGCATTTTCCATTCCATCAGCGTGATCCGCATCCCCAATGCCGGAATGCGACAGGGCGATGACCAGGTCGCAACCCTGCTCTTGCATCTCGGGGACGTAAGCCTGCGCAGTTTCGACAATGTCACGCGCCTGCACGTTGCCTTCCAGATGCTTGCGATCCCAGTTCATGATCTGCGGTGGAGTAAATCCGATGACACCAACCTTGATCGGATGCTTGCTGCCATCCCCCATTTCAATCTCACGCTCAAGGATGGCATAGGGCTTCACCAGAGTCGTATCATCGCGGGGGGACGCCCCAGTCTCTTTTGCAACATTGGCCAGAACCACGGGGAATTCTGCACCAGCAAGCGCTTTTTCAAGGAAATCTAGGCCATAGTTGAACTCGTGATTGCCCAAAGTGGCAGCGTCATAACCAACAGTATTGAAGGCAGTGATGATCGGATGGCTGTCGCCTTCTTTCATGCCACGCTCATAGGCGATGTAATCGCCCATCGGATTGCCTTGCAGAAAATCTCCATTATCGACGAGCAGCGAATTTGTCGCCTCGGAACGGATCTCATTAATGATCGAAGCGGTCCGCGACAGCCCGACAGTATCGCGCGGTTTGTCCGCATAGTAATCGTATGGGAACACGTGAACATGGATGTCAGTGGTTTCCATGATCCTCAGATGCGCCTGATTGTTGGCCGCCGCCGCCGAAAAGGGATGCAAGGTGATGGCAGCAGCGCTGGCGGTCGTAGTGGCAAGAAACTGACGGCGCGAAATCAAACTACGATTGGAATAGGACATAAGGCACCTCTCAGGTTTGTGGATCGACGCGTGTTCTGGATGCTTTTCACAACAAGGGTATGACAGTGAAGATCTTTGCAACAAACATGTCGAACTTGGGGGTAGGATCCTAAAAGCCTATTGTATTGAATTGCACAGTCCAAGCCACTTTACGCACCAAAGGCGATTGCAGCGAACTGCCCCCATCGTCAGGCCTTCCAACCGATGGATGGCGGTTTCCGCGAGAGCGCTAGCTGAGAGTCAGACCCCCGAACAGCGGTCAAAGAGCGTCGCAACGCGCATTAGACCCTTGAGTCTATCGGATATGATCTTGATGCGGTTTTGCCGTTTATACCGGCGCTTGTCATATTTGACCGGGGTCTTGCGCGGACCATAATCGGCATGAGCGGCACGTCAGCGCATATCATTGTGAATGAAAAAGACTATTTCTCTCAATACACACCTATCGTCGAACCGGGGCTTTCTAGGCGACTTCGGGATGAAGGGTCTAGGCGTGCTAACTGCGCGTCAGCCAGCCGATGAACTAAATCATGATTTCAGTTCAATTTTCCAATCGGGAAAAAAGTGAAAGCTGCAAGTCAATGGCTTCCGAACTTGACGAAGTTACAATGGCCAAAACTGTTTGCAAAGCAAATACCCATTGCCTTTTCCACCAAAGCAACTAGTAGAGACGCGACTTCGTATTCGGGCCCCCTCTGACTTTCCTGCGCAGACTTAGATAATGAGCGATTTTGTCATGACACAGACATCACTGGACAACCTGCTACACAAACTTAATGCGAAGCAGGCTGTGATCGGGATTGTTGGACTGGGATATGTCGGTCAACCCCTGGCCCTCAGATATACCGAAATTGGATACCGGGTCATTGGCTTCGATCTGGATGCCACAAAGGTGCAGGACTTAAACTCCGGTCACAGTTCGATTGAGCATATCGACGATGCCCGCATCACAGCGGCACGGGAAAATGGGTTCGAAGCTACCACGGATTTTTCGCGTATCGCTGAGGCGGATGGCATTATGCTTTGCGTGCCAACGCCACTCAACAAATATCGCGAGCCAGATCTGAGCTTTGTCACCGACACGTGCGATCAGATAGCAGATCATTTGCGTCCGGGTCAGGTTATTGCGCTGGAAAGCACAACTTATCCAGGCACAACCAAAGAAGAAGTTTTGCCTCGGCTTGAGAAGAACGGCCTCAAGGTCGGCGAGGATATTTTTGCGGTCTACTCACCTGAACGGGAAGACCCAGCCAACCCGGATTTTACCACCAATACCATCCCAAAGGTTGTCGGCGGGCATACAGGCGCCTGCCTGAAAGCGGGTATCGCGCTTTATGAACACGCAATTGATAAACTCGTACCAGTAAGCTCGACTGAAACTGCCGAGATGACAAAGCTTCTGGAAAATATCCACCGGGCGGTAAACATTGGCCTCGTGAACGAGATGAAAATCGTTGCTGACCGCATGGGGATCGATATTTTTGAGGTTATCGACGCGGCCGCGACCAAACCCTTCGGGTTTACGCCTTACTATCCGGGTCCGGGACTTGGAGGGCACTGCATCCCTATCGATCCATTTTACCTGACCTGGAAAGCACGTGAATACGGCATCAACACACGCTTCATCGAATTGGCCGGTGAAGTGAACACGGCGATGCCGGAATATGTGTTTGGCAAACTCGCCAATGCGCTGAATGATCGCAGCAAAGCGATTCGTGGCAGTAAAATCATGGTTTTGGGCATCGCGTACAAAAAAAATGTCGACGACATGCGAGAGAGCCCTTCTGTCACCTTGATGGAGCTGATCCGAGACAATGGAGGAGACCTCAGCTACTCGGACCCCCATGTGCCCGAATTTCCCACGATGCGGGAACACTTCTTTGAATTGTCATCTGAAACCCTTACCCCTGAGGTTCTGTCGGAGCAGGATGCAGTTATTCTGGCGACCAATCACGATGCCTTTGATTATGAGTTGATCAAAAATCACGCGAAGCTCCTCATCGACACCCGCGGTAAATACCGTACCTCTGAGCAAAATATTGTTCGTGCTTAAATGAAACTGCGACCGGCTCTGCGTAGCTGAGCCGGAACATCTGGCGGATGGTACTTAGGAACGGCTGTCGCTCGTATGATCGCTTACGCGGGACCAAAACTCTGAATGGTTTGACGGTGTCCTAAGCGCTGGATGAATGCGCTGAGTATTGGACCCGCAAGGCAAAAATGTCGGCACTTTCCTGCCATTCCAATCAATTCATAGGTACGAACACCGCCTAAACAACTGGCGGCGCATGAAACGCGCGTTGTTCCGGTGCAGGTAGGCAGATATAGTTGCGGGAAATGTCAGGCCGCCTTCGGGTACAGGAAGATTGGCTGTTGACGAGTTCCAATTGTGAGCAATCAAGGGCCAAAACGCGTGAGCTTGAAAAACCGCAACACCCCGCCTCAGCGTCATGAGCTGCGAAAGGTTCGTAATCAGGGGAACAGTTTCCTGGCGCTTGCCTTCATTTTCAGCGTTTTTGTCAATCTGCTTATGCTGACCGGACCGCTGTTCATGCTGCAAGTGTATGATCGGGTCCTTGGGTCGCGCTCGGTCGAGACTTTATCAGCGCTTTTTTTGCTTGTCGCGTTGCTTT
Source organism: Ruegeria sp. C10 (assembly GCF_056537805.1). Classification (NCBI taxonomy): domain Bacteria; kingdom Pseudomonadati; phylum Pseudomonadota; class Alphaproteobacteria; order Rhodobacterales; family Roseobacteraceae; genus Ruegeria; species Ruegeria sp. C10. The sequence goes on from NZ_JBQFSC010000001.1 coordinate 181,441, forward strand.
ATGCGCTTATGGCGATGTTGGACTATGCGCGCGGCCGAATTGTGGCTCGGTTCGGAGCGCGATTTCAATCAGCACTCGATGAACGCGTGTTTGAAGGGACCATGCGACGCGCATTGTTCCCACAGGTTCGATCAGCACCTGCGACTGCATTGCGAGATCTGGAATCGATCCGTGCATTATGTGCCTCGCCCGTTTTGTTGGCGGTAATGGACATCCCTTGGACTCCAATCTTTGTGGCTGCAATTTTCCTGTTCCACCCGTTGCTAGGCTGGTTGGCCGTCGCAGGCGGAACGCTTCTGGTTGTTATCGCCCTACTAAACCAAGCGTTGACCCATCGCAAAGTGGCAGATGCTCAAATCGCCTCTGCCAAAGCAAATGCATTTTCTGAACACGCCAGACAAGCTGCCGAGGTCGTCAGATCTCAGGGCATGCAGGAAGATGTCTCAAAACGCTGGTTGAACCAACGCACCGAGGCGCTTTCTCAATCCATATCCGCAAGCGACTGGACCGGCAGCTTTACTTCGTTGACTAAGTCTCTGCGGCTGTTTTTGCAATCCGCCATGCTGGCGCTTGGCGCGTTGCTGGTTCTGCGCAACGAAATGACGCCCGGTGCTATGATTGCTGGCACGATCCTTCTAGGTCGCGCTTTGGCTCCGGTCGAAATGGCGGTGGGTCAATGGTCGATGATCGAACGCGCGCGCACGGCATGGATTAACCTGAACACATTTCTTGATTCAACGCCCCCCGAGGCGTCGCGCACCAAACTACCCGTTCCCAAAGCACATCTTGTCGCAAAGGGCCTGACGGTGATCCCTCCGGGCGCGAAGACACCGACACTACGGAATGCGGCACTTGAGTTGCGCCCCGGCACAGCTCTGGGTGTGATTGGTAAAAGTGGGTCTGGCAAAACGACCCTAGCCAAAGCGTTGTTGGGCCTTTGGCAACCGGCGGCAGGGGAAATCCGCTTGGCCGGCGCTACACTTGATCAATACGACCCTGATGATCTTGGGCAACATATTGGCTATTTGCCCCAGCAAGTGACCCTCTTTAACGGAACGGTTGCTGAAAACATCGCCCGGATGTCACAAACCCCTGATCCTGAAGCGGTAGTTGCCGCAGCGAAAACAGCCAATGCACATGAACTGATTCTGGGACTTGAGAAAGGATACGATACCTTCCTTGAGGGCAATGACAGCCAGCTTTCCGGTGGGCAGAAACAGCGGATTGCATTAGCGCGCGCTCTCTATGGTAATCCGGTATTGTTGATTCTGGATGAGCCAAACTCGGCCCTGGATGCAGACGGAACCCTCGCCCTGAACAACGCGGTCCGCGAGCTCAAGAGCGCGGGCAAATCCACGATCATCATGACGCACCGGCCTCAGGCGATCTCGGAATGCGACGATCTTGTCGTTGTCGAGAAGGGCCAAATCGTCAAATCCGGTGGGCGCGATGAAGTTTTGAACACGATGGTCCAAAACGCCAACGTTATCAAAAGGCACCTGAACAAGGTGGGTGAATAATGCCAGACAAGAGTTCACGTCCCGTTTGGAGTATTAAAGCGCCCGCTTTTGTCGGACTTTTGGCTCTGGCAGTTTTGATCCTGGGACTGGGATTATGGAGCGTCCGCACTGAGCTGGCCGGTGCTATTATCTCGCAAGGTGTGATCGAAGTTCAGAGCAATCGTCAGGTCATCGAACACCCCGATGGTGGCGTTGTAGGCGAGATATTCGTTCGTGACGGTGACGCAGTGGCGCGTGGGGACATGATGCTGCGGCTTGACGATACGTTTTTGGCCTCGGAACAAACGATCGTGGAATCTCAGCTATTTGAGTTACTTGCCCGAAAGACCCGGCTAGAGGCTGAACGGGATGGTGCGAACGCAGATACGTTAAAGCAAAATCTGCAAGAGCTCAAAGCCCGCGAATCGATCGACGACGATCTGTTGGAAGGCCAACAACGTCTGTTCAACGCCAGGTTGGAAACGCTGACCCAGCAGATCGACCAGCTTGGGAAACAGAAGATACAGATCCAGAACGAGATTGAGGGGACGCAGGCGCAATTGGCGTCACTGAATACTCAGGTTGAATTGATCAGAACGGAGCTCGAAGATCAGCAAGGTTTGCTTGATCGCGGCCTGACGCAGGCCAGCCGCGTTTCTGCATTGCAGCGGGAAGAGGCAAATCTAACAGGGCAAATTGGCAGCCTCGAATCCACAGTTGCGCGACTGACAGGCCAGATCGCTACGACCGAAATTCAAATTGTTGAATTGCAGGCCACGCGGCGCGAAGAAGCCATCACCGAGCTTCGGGATGTGCAGTCTCGCGTTGTAGAACTGGCAGAACGTCGTCTTTCCCTTTCCGAGCGTTTGTCGCGTCTAGACATCCGTGCACCCGTCGCTGGCACAGTTTACGACAGTCAGGTTTTTGCCATCCAGTCTGTGATCCAGCCGGGTGAGCCGATGATGTATGTAGTGCCGCAGGATACGCCCTTGTTGGTCGCAGCACGGGTGGATGCGTTGCATGTGGATCAGTTACATCGCGGACAGGAAGTCGCCCTGCGCTTTCCCGCATTCAATCAACGCGACACGCCCGAGCTGAATGGCCGTGTGATCAATGTCTCAGCAGATTCATTCACAGATGAGACAAGCGGCTTTACCTTCTACCGTGCTGAAGTTGTGCCTGACGAAGGACAACTGGACCGTTTGAATGGCCAGGAACTGTTGCCGGGTATGCCTGTCGAAGCCATGATCAAAACTGATGAACGCACTCCGCTTTCTTACCTGGTCAAACCATTGGCAGATTACTTCTACCGCGCGTTTCGAGAATAGCACCGGTCACGCAGTCTCATTCAAACTGCCTCGATATTGCCAAGCAGTATTGAGGTCATGTCGACCGACAGATCACTATCAACAATAGTGACCTCTGCTCCGGTTTCGTAGGTGACGTTGCTGCGTGAAATTCCGGATAGATCCGCATTTGCATCCAGAAAAACCCACTCAGCGTTGTGCGCAGAAGGCTGGCCAACCGCAACCTGAAGAATTGCCAGTGCATCCAACGCGTTTACCGATCCATCTCGGGTGATATCGGCCGCGATGTAATTTTCGGCCGTTGCCGGACCCCATGTCGGATCAAGTCCAACCGACATGCGCAAAACCTGCAATGAGTCCAGCGCTGTTATCTCGCTGCTTGCCGTTGAATACGATTTAATGATGTCCAATTGGCCGGGAAACGCGCCGTCTGGTAGATCCAGATCAAATTCACCTTGTGCATTTGCCTGAGCAACAATTGCAGACCCTCCGTCTGGGGTGAACCGGATTTCAGCATTTCCCAACGCTGCGTTTGGAGTCGTCGAATTCAGCGTGAACCCACCAGCTACCCCGTCTGATGAGTTGTTATCCGGCCCGCTACCCAGATTGACAGGAATATGATCAGGACCACCAAATCCAGCGCCGAATACCTGCTCAGTTGTCAGGGACGTGCCATTAGCTGAAACAAGTTCTATCGTTTCGTCGCGATAAGCGATTTGGGCGCCTCGAGCGGTGGAAGTGAAATCCAACTGCGCTGGGGTGCGCAGAAAAGGATAATCGGTCAGATCCAAACGATCGGTGCCGGCCTGAAAGTCCGTGATCACAGTCGGGCCACTTGTTTGACGGATCACAAAGATGTCCGCGCCAGCACCACCCGTCATGGTCGTGGAACTAGTGCCCGTAATCAGCATATCGTCCCCTGCTCCGCCGTCCAGAATAGTGTCCAGTACACCGCCTTTTAGCATGTCGTCCTGCGCGGTACCGGTTACTGTACCGAAGCCTTCGACAACAATTCCAAGGTCGGCAATCGATACGCTCAACTGAGTGAGCCCTGCATCCTGTTGAGATGATACAAATATCTGCAGCTCATCCCCCATATGCGCAACGCTGATCGTTTGGACATTTTGCAATCCACTGTCCAGGGTATCAGCAAAACTATCCATATGGATGAGCTGCCCGTCCGGCGTCATTGTAAACAGCGTGATCCCATCATCCCCGCCCCCAGCCACCACGAAAACCCGACCATCAACCTCAAGGACTGAAAGATCCTGTACGGCCCCAAACCGGGTATGCAGGGTGTCCAGAATATGATCCGTCGGTTTTAACTGCCCGCTGGCGCCCAATTCCATAACGCTTAGCGAATTGCTTTGCGATCCGGCCACAACAATCCATGACTTTCCATAGGCTTGAATTGCCTCAACCGCCGTAGGAGAACTGATGCCCAGCGTTTGGATATCGTCATTACCGGCAACCTCAGAGAACACGCCGCTGCCTTGATCGATCGAATATGACGAGATTGTTCCACTGGTTGCATCTGCGCCGACTATGAAATGATTCGACCCCGATTGCAGGGTCTGAAGCGTACTGGCAGACGCGTTGATGCTATGCGCCGGGCTCAGCGATCCATCACCATTAATACTGTAGGTGCCGATCTGGCCTGTGTCCTCATGCGCAAGCGCAAGCAAGTCGCCAGCCCCAATCGTCACCTGAACCGCTGCAGCGATATCCCCGCCGCCCGTCAAGGCATTGGTTTCTTGCAAGGCACCGATAGTGCCATCCGCGTTTAGTTGATAACCCACAAGCCCTGTGGCAGTATCGACGTCGAGGACCAGTTGATCATTGCCCGCCAGATGAATCGGGGTTCCGCTGTGCCCGACCTGATGGGCAATCGAGGCATCGAAATATTGTTGGTCCTGTTCTTGTGGGCCAGCCCCCTCCACAAGGCGCCAAGACACGAGCCCTCCCCCGGATCCGCTCGTGCTGTAAAGATACGTTTCCCCGTTAAACGTTTTTAAAGCCGTATCGCCGATACCTGAATCGAGCGCTGCGGTCCCCGTTGCCACCACTCTTTCGAACTGAAGCATCATCGCCCGTTACCCCCTGCCACCCCTGGCAACACATACAGGATGAAACGATGTTCGGTTCTGAACCAGAACAGAAATGTGGTGAAAACAAGGACTTCAGTTCCAGATTAACTCAAATTTTTCGCAGCGGTCGAATGGCTCAGAAGATCAAACCACAGACCAGATCGGCCGAAAACAGCATATCACGCAACGACCAGCGTCCATCTAATGAGAGGGCAAAATGACCAAAGATACCGTTTCGACCAATAAATCGACCACGGACGCCGGGCCCGATGCGCAACGTACGCGCCATATCCGCAAATGGTTCGACAAAAAACTTCAGCGATGGGTAGGACGCGGGGTTGCTGGCGGCCTTGGCTCGACACTATTCGCATTACCAGCTCTTGCGCAGGCCACCAATGAACAGCTTGCGTCTCATCAGTTTGCTGAGTCAATTCCGGGCGTTCGGGTGGCAAAGCTGCTTTCGAATGGCGACGTGCAGCTGAAACTGACAGATGGGCGGACGATTGTTGTCTCTGCCGAGAACGTACAGATTCTGGAAAACGGCACCATAATGGTTGCAGATGAAGTCGTCGGCGAAATTGCACAATTAGGTCTAGCCGCAGAGGCCGCAGGTGCGACCGCAGCGACCGCAGGTGGCGTAAGCGGTGCCGGGCTGGCCTTGGGCGGGTTGGGAATAGCCGGTGCTGCAGCTGCCGGTGGCGGAGGCGGCGGCGGTGGAGACAGCGACGATGAAACTGATGCCGAACCCACCGTTACCCCCTCACCTCCTCGACCGCCCAGCCTGAACCTGGCTGAGCTGCAATCAAACGCATTGAGCAATCTCAGCAGCCAAACAACAGCGCCGGATGGAACAACGACTGTCGAAGTTACCATCGGATCGGTGACAAAATCAGTCACTCCTGCAGGCGACGGAAGCTGGAGCGTTTCACTGACGCAGGCCGAGGCAGCGGCCCTGCCTCAGGGGATCTCGGATGTTTCCGTGCGCCATCTGGATGGTAGCGGGATGGAGCTATCGGCTGAAACCGCAAGGTTCGACGTTGATACCATTCCGCCGGTCCTGACCATCGATACATTCTCGGCGGGTGCGGTAATGAATGCTGCAGAACAAGGTACAAATCTCGAAATCTCTGGCACAACGGATGCCGAGAATGGGCAGACCGTAACGGTAGCGATTGGTGGGCAATCCTATAGTGGCACCGTTTCGGACGGCGGCTGGAGCGTTTCGGTGCCCGCTTCAGATCTTACCACGCTGCCAGACGGGTCAAGCGTCACGGTGACGGCTGATGTATCGGATCGCGCAGGGAACCCAGCAGCTCAGGCCAATGGAAGTTTTGACACTGATCTGACCGCGCCTGATCTGACACTAAACCCAGTGGGTGGCGGTTCAATAGATCTGGCCGATGTCGTTGGGGATCTTGTCTTGTCGGGCACGACCACAGCTGAAAACGGCCAGGTGGTCAATGTATCTTTCGACGGTCAGGATTACACGGGTTCTGTATCGGGCGGCAGTTGGTCAGTGACGATCCCGAATGCCGATTTGTCTGGTTTGGCAACCGGTGTGCCCGCATCCGTTTCAGTTGCCGTCAGCGACACAGCCGGCAATTCGGCAACACCGATATCGGTATCCGTTCCGGTCGATCTTACGGGCCCATCAATTGCAATCACTCCCTTGTCGGTCGGGGCTATCCTGAATGCGGTCGAAACCGGATCTGACCTGGTCGTAAGCGGGACAACAGGGAACGTAACCGACGGGCAGCAGGTAACAGTAGCCCTTGATGGGCAGACTTATACCGACTCGGTCTCGGGCGGCAGTTGGAGTGTGACAATCCCCAGCGCCGATCTCATTGCGCTTGCCGATGGCGGAGACTTCAATATCACAGGCGACGTGACGGACGCCGACGGCCTTGTCGCCCCGCAAGCCAGCGTCAACTTATCCAAAGATGTCACCGCCCCAACTCTGAGTATCGACAGTTTTTCGGACGGAGCGGTTTTGAATGCTGCGGAACGTGGTACGGACTTGACCATTACGGGCACTACATCCGCCGAAGATGGTCAGACAATCACCGTAAATCTGAACGGCCAATCCTACACAGGACAGGCCTCAACCGGGGGGTGGTCGGTGAGTGTCCCCTCGGCGGATTTGGCGGCGCTACCCGATGGGGCTACGATCAGCGTGACAGCGGATGTATCGGATGCCGCCGGCAATCTGGCGATACAGGCGACCAACAGCTTCGACACGGACTTCTCCGCCCCGTCGCTCGCCATATCATCACTGTCAGATGGAGCGGTAGTCAACCTGACCGAGCAAGCAACGGATCTGGTGGTCTCGGGAACTTCTGATGCGGCCAATGGTACGCAAGTTTCGGTACAGATCGTCCAGTCCGGAGGTGCGGTTCTGACCGGCGGAATCGCCATAGTAAACGGTGGCATCTGGACATTCACAGCTGCGGCCGCAGACTTGAGCGGCCTGCAGGACGGGCAAAGGTATGACGTGAACGCCTCAATCACGGATGCGGCTGGCAACACGAATGCTGCGACGACCAGTTTCACCACCGACCTCAGCGCACCAACAATTGCATTGAACCCGCTTTCGGTTGGATCGGTTCTGGATATCGTTGAACAGGGAACAGACCTCAATGTGTCGGGGACAACAAATGCCGAGGACGGGCAGATTGTAACGATTAGCCTTAATAACCAGACCTACAGTGCGGTGGTTTCTGGTGGCTTGTGGAGCACAAGCATTCCTTCGGCGGATTTGGCCAGTTTGGCCGATGGAGGCAATTTTGCGGTCACGGCATCGGTTCAAGACGCCGCAGGAAACCCGACAACCGATGCGACAACCATGTTGGCCACGGATTTCAAACCTATCCTCTACATCGATGATGTGGGTGCCAATAGTGCCGTGTCGCTGAGCGATGTACAAAACACTGGAATGACCGTATCAGGCAGTTCCGCAGGCCTGTCAGCCGGACAAGCGGTCGATGTTACACTTAACTCGGTCTCGCTTGGTTCGGCGACGGTTGCGGCCGATGGGAGCTGGACCCTGTCCGCGCCTGCCGCAAGCTTTGCCTCGATTGAAGCGGGAGACGCCCTCGATTTCGCGGCACAGGCGACAGTCGCAGGCGGCCCCGATCCTGATCCGGTGTCCGAACAGGCAATTGCTCATGTTCCGGCGGCCTACACCATCGTTGAAGCCAGTCGCAGCGGAACGACAGTGACGTTCGAGGTCTACGCAGATTCCGATCGCGATATCTCAAGCGGTCTGGCCTTTACCGCCGAGCTGGGGTTCGATCCTTCGGTGGCGACCTACGATAGCGGCTCCGAGACAGAAAACCCTGACTTCAATCTCTTTCTGGCTAACCCGAATGGAGGTTCCGCAATCAGTTTCGCGGGCGCGGCCACGAGCTATGGGGACTTATCGCAGCCTGTGGTGACATTTACCATGACAGTTCCGGACGCGAACCAACCCATCGTCTTGACGTTGACCACTCCAGACGGAGGGCCATCACAGCACCATCTCGGCACCAGTGGGAATGATACCATTACGGGCTCGGATGTTGATGATGTCATCCGCGGCAACCAAGGCGACGACACCATAGATGTGTCCGGGGCGGGTCGAGACGTCATCGTTTTCGAAGCTGACCCATCTTCAAATGGCATTGATACGATCAATGGTTTCACACTGGGCCCAGCAGCCAGCGTTTCTGACGCCTTGATGTTCCAGGGGTTGAATACCACATCGCTTCGCGGCGACGGGACCGGTGTGGAGACCTTGGTGGCCGGCGGCACAATTGGTGCCAACACCGGGTTCGTCGGGCTGGAGACCACGCTTTCGGACCTTGATCTGGATACAATCACTAGCGCAGCCGAAAACCTGAATGGTGCTCAATCAGGTGATGAGATGTATCTGCTGGCAACGGACGGCACTGACAGCATTCTGGTGAAGGTTGACTACTCTGGCCTAGATTCGGCGTCGGTCGAAGCGCTTGCACAGTTCGATGGCCTTTCCGATCTGAGCAGTTTGTCCGACGACAACATCCTGATCACTGACCCAACTGGCGCTTCAGCCTAAACGGCGCTCGTAGCTTGGGGCGATGCACAAATGTAGCCTCGCCTCTTCAGAACAAGAGGATCACATGGCAGAGAACGGCCTTTTCCCAGTCAGCCTTGTACGGCACAGGAATCGATTCTGGCGCCGGTTCACATCATACCAATTTGTTGCAGAGATGGACGCCTGTCCCATCGTCATCTCAGAAGTTCCGGAAATTGCCACATCTTTTCCGATTGTGTTCCTGTCAAACCAAACAGGTTTTTCTCCCGTCGCACTATTCTCAGTCATCCCGGAAATGGCACCGCCCTTCGTCGACCAAAACGGTCGCTGGCTTGCGCCTTATGTGCCCTCAGCGTTGCGTTGCTTTCCATTCCACGCAGAAGCTATGAAAAAGGGCGACTCTCGGTCACGTCTGTTTGTCGACGAGGATTCAGGGTTGGTAACACATGACCCGAAGGACCAACCATTTTTTACAGTGGACGGACTTTTGACGCAGGATCTCTGCCGTGTGCGCCGCTTTCTGCAAAATCGCCTGGCCTCGGCAAACAAAACTGACCAAGTCTGCTCTTTGATCGCTGAAATGGGTCTGCTTGTACCACTGGGCGAACAGAATGGCATCACTTTGACCGAGGGTTACTGGGGCGTCGATCCAATTCTGCTGGAACGATTGCCCGAGTCTAATAAATTGGCCCTGCTTTCCAGCGGCGCGCTACGGTTGATTCACGCTCATCAAGTATCCCTGTCGCATTGCGTTTGGCTGTCCAGTGCACAGAGCCAATCAGGCACGAGGAGTTCAGAACAAAACGACACCTTTGGCGGATTCATGACTGCACTTGCTGAAGAAGTTCGGCACGGACAATGCAAGGAGGGCGCGATCCATGCAACGGGTTAAGTTCGGGCTTGGAATCCTTGGCATAACAGCGGGGTTGCTGTCAGTTTCAGCCTGCACCTCAACGCCCAACCTAGCCGATGTCGAGACATCTTTAACGCGAGGAACGACCGGAGCAAGCGCAACAGCACGATCAAAACAACTTTCAAAGAACGCTTTTAACCAACAAGTGCGACAGGCTGTTCAGAGCAGTTCGATTGTGGCACGAAGTGGGTCCAAAACAAGGACAATCCAAGCTTACCAGAATGCCGCTGGCGGTGCATTTTTGGCTCAGGCCTTATTGGGGTTGATAGCTCGGCCCGTACAGACGAACTCCAATAGTAGTGAAGTGCCGTCTTGCTTGCGGGTATCAAACGGTCATGAAGCTAGAATGGGTGTATTGACCGCGAAATCCCGAGTGTCGGGTAAGAAACGCAACTACATGCAGCTACAGGAACGGCTGATTCTGGCAGAACAGAACTTCGCTTTGGCCAATTACGCCTCATTGAGCCTAACTGAGAACATTCTGGATTTTCCGGGGTTCACGATGGACACGCTGGATAAGTCGCTATGAATGTTGATCGTGCAACTCTGACCGAACTGGAAGCTTGCTTGTTGAATGTCGCGGCGACACTTGAGCGACCGTTGACAGTGGCAGCACTGAACGCCTGCCAATCTGGTGATACAGGTGAGTTGACCGTGCGCGATGCGATGCACGCGGCACAACAAGCAGGCCTGCAGGTCGGGTTTGGTGCGCGAAAGCTGTCGGCATTTGATACAACGCTGGCACCTGCGATCTTGTTGTTGGAAGGCGATCGCGCCGTTGTGTACCACGGGCGCACGCGCAATGGCGATCTATTGCTTTACGACCCCGCTTTGGATGACGGTATCGGAGAGGTTCCCGAAAGCGGCGTGGGCGAAGTCTACACGGGCTATGCATTGTTGTTTCGACCCTTGCACCGCGACGAGATTAACGCAGATCAAGCGGATCAGCGGGGTCATTGGTTCTGGTCGGCACTTTCCGCAAACCGCTGGTCTTACGTTCAGGTGGCGCTGGCTGCGGCGATGGCAAACGTTCTGGGGCTTACGACCTCAGTCTTTATCATGATCGTCTACGACCGGGTTTTGCCCAACGAGGCGACCGAGTCGCTGATAGCTTTGACGCTTGGCGTGGGGTTGGCGCTTCTTTTTGACTTCGCGCTGAAGCTCCTTCGCGCGGGGTTCATAGATCGCGCCGGCCAGAATGCTGACATGTCCATGGGACGGCGAGTATTTGACCAGGTGCTGAATATTCGCATGTCGTCCCGAACGGGCTCAACGGGTGCAATGGCCAGTACCATCCGCGAATTCGAAACTTTGCGTGAATTCTTCACTTCTGCCACACTCGTCGCTGTCGTAGACTTGCCATTCATCGCGGTATTCATATTCGCGATCTATATGGTGGGCGGCCCGCTGGCGCTTGTTCCAGCACTCGCTGTACCAGTCGTTCTTCTCAGCGGACTGGCTGTTCAACCGATCCTGTCGCGTCTTGCTGAACAAAGTTTTGCAGACGGACAATCCAAGCAATCTGTTCTGGTTGAGGCTGTATCAGGCTTGGAAACCATCAAGACAACCGCCGCCAGTCGGCAGATGCGAATGCGGTGGGAAGGTGCAATTGCACGCCAGTCAAACTACGGATCACGCAGCAGGGCCGTTACTCAATTTGCCCTGAACCTAACTGGATTTACTCAGCAGGCCGCGCAAGTTCTTATCGTCTTTTATGGTGTATTTCTGATCACGGATGGCCAGACGAGCATGGGGGCACTTGTTGCGTCGGTGATGCTGACCGGCCGTGCCCTGGCACCGCTGGGACAATTGGCGCAAACCCTGACACGTGTCAATCAGGCACGCAGTGCCTACCGCAATCTGGACACGTTAATGCAGGCGAGCAATGAGCGGCCTGAAGGCAAATCTTGGATCAGCAGATCCGAGTTTTCCGGGCGGATAACGTTTAACAATGTTCATTTCGCATATCCTGATCAAACGGAAGACGCGATGAAAGGTGTTTCATTTACAATCGAACCCGGTGAAAAAGTCGCTGTACTGGGCCAGATTGGGTCGGGCAAGAGTACGATTGCGCGACTGCTGTTGGGCCTCTACCAACCGCGCGTGGGCTCGGTGATGTTGGACGGGCTGGACATTCGCCAGATTGATCCCGGAGACTTGCGGCGAAATATTGGTTCAGTCTTGCAAGACATCTGGCTGTTTTCCGGTACCGTCCGGGAAAACATTGCCAGCGGGTCGGTGCGCCCGCGTGATGATGAACTGATCCGTGCAGGGCGCATTGCAGGTGTCGAAGATTTTATCGCGCGGCACCCACGGGGCTATGATCAGCCTGTAGCCGAACGAGGAGAAGGATTGTCAGGTGGTCAAAGGCAGGCGATTGCATTGGCCCGGGCGCTTATCGGGCATCCTCCTGTTCTGCTGCTGGATGAGCCTACGAGCGCGATGGACATCAAATCCGAATCCGAAATTATACGCCGCCTTAAAAAGACCACGCCAGATACCACGATGATCATCGTGACGCACCGAACCAGCCTGCTGGAACTGGTTGATCGGGTCATAGTGATTGAGGATGGCAAAATTGCGATGGACGGACCCAAAAACATCCTGACGCAGACAGTTCGCAAACACGGGAGGCATCTGAATGTCGCGGCATCCTGATCTGGAAAGCCTCGCCCGTGAAATGCGTGGAGGGTCACCGCTGCGGGGATCATTGCTGCTGCTCCTGATACTCAGTTGTTTGATAAGCGCCGTCGCCTGGGCTCATTTAACTGAACTCGACGATGTCGTGAGGGCAGATGGGCGTATCGTGCCATCCGGCGATATTCAGGTGATCGAAGCGACCGAACCCGGTGTTTTGCGGTCCGTTCACGTGCGCGAGGGTCTGGTGGTTGAGGCTGGTACATTGCTGATGGAGCTGAATACTACTCAGATCGAACGAGAGTTGAGCCAAGAGCAACAGCGTGCCTTTGGTTTGATGGCCCGCGCACAACGACTACGTGCCGAAATCGATGGGGCTGAGCTTGAGTTCGACGACGATCTTCTGACTGGCGCGCCAGATGTCGTGCGGTCGGAGACTGCGCTGTACCACGGTCGGCAAGCAGAACTTGAAGCTGAGATTGCAATTCTCTCTCGACAGCGCGAACAGCGGCAACGCGAGTACGAAGAGGGATTGGTTGACCAGGTCACGTCAACCGAGACCCTGAATGTGTTGGCCGATGAGCGCGCTATGATGGTGCCATTGGTCGAACAGAAGATGGAACCGGCAACAACCCTTTTGGCCCTGCGCCGTAGCGAGGCGGAATGGAAAGGCCGCAAGGTCAGAGCAGAGGCGATGATCAACCGGTTGAAGGCCGGGCTAGATGAAGTGGATGACAAGGTCCGCGCGACGCGTAGTCGGTTTCGTAGTGCCGCACTAACCGATCTGGCTTTGGTTTCGGCAGAGCTTGCCGCCTTGCAACCTGCCCTACCCTCTTTGCGTGACCGTGCGTCTCGCGCGCTGATCCGGGCCCCCGTACGGGGTGTCGTAAACCGGATTCACCGGACGACGATCGGCGGGATGGCCCGAAGCGGTGAGGAACTGATTGAGATTGTTCCGTTGGACGACCGATTGTTGGTGGAAGCCTATGTTCGACCCAAGGACATCGCCTTCCTGCACCCAGAGCAAAAGGTCAAAATCAAGATCACGGCCTACGATTTTTCGCGGTACGGCAGTCTGGATGGTGAGATCGTTCGAATCGGTGCCGACACCATCACTCGCTCGGAACGAAGTGAAGAAGAGGTTTTCGTCGTCGAAATTCAGACTTCAGACACGATGTTGGATGCGGGTGGTACAGCGGTTGAAATCATCCCAGGAATGATCGCTCAAGTCGATATTCTGTCAGGCCAAAAGTCAGTTCTTGATTATCTGATCCAACCTGTTCTGAAGATAAAAGACGAGGCGCTGCGCGATTGAAGAGAACGACAGATGGGCAGCAGATAGCAAAGCGCCAGCCGATAGACATCTTAGGCGTCGGGGGGGACCGACGACTAAGACCAGGTCACGTCACCAAGAAAGATATATCCCGCACCATATATCGTTTTAATAAGGCGCGGGTTTTTGGGATCTTCGCCCAGCTTCGTTCGCAAGCGGGAAATCCGAACATCCATAGCGCGGTCAAAGCTGTCACCTGCCCCGCCACCCAACATGTCCTGCATGCGCGCGCGGCTGATCAGGCGTTTGGGACTTTCAAGAAACAATCGCAGAACCTCACCTTCGGCATGACTGAAAGGTGTCTCGACGCCATCGGCATTGATCAAGACATATCGATCAAACTGTGCGGTCCAACCATTGAATTCGGCTATGTCTGAATTCGGCGTTGCTGGTCCAGTAGAGCGTAGCCGGGCGCGGACCCGAGCAATTACTTCGGCTGGATCAAATGGTTTGGTGATGTAATCATCTGCGCCAAGCTCCAATCCCGTTACCCGGTCCTGCACCTGAGCGCGGCCTGATATGATGATGACGGCAGCACCTTGCTCAAGCGCAAGTTTGTGCACAAGTGCAAGTCCATCAGTATCCGGCAATGATAAATCCACCAAACACAGATCCGGAGTGACCCTTTTCAGCGAAGCTTCAAATTCACGGGCACGTGAAAAGCTTTGAGTTTGAAACCCGGCATCTTCCAGCGCTTCCGTTAGGATACGGCGGATTTCAGGTTCGTCATCGAGAATGGTCACCAAAGGTTGTGTCATTCAGGCGGCCTCGGTTCGGATCAACGCCGACAATTGCGACGATGTGAATGGTTTGCTTAGGACAGGTGCACGGGTCAATGCCTGATGATGTAGCGGGTCATTTAGCGGCAGCGACGTCATCAGTATACAGGGCAACGCACCATTCAGGCGGTCGACAATGTCGATCCCAGTGCCTTCGCCCTCCAGCTTAATATCTGATAGAACCAGCGCGATATCACCGATTTCCGACGTCAAGGTCAAAGCTTCATCGACCGAGCTTGCCTCGATCACCGAACACCCCAAATCGACCAGCATGTCCCGGAACTGACTGCGCAGGTCATCGCTGTCTTCAACCAACAATACGAGACCCGCTTGCGCGGACGGGGCAGGACGGTAGGGCAAACGTATCACGACCGAAGCACCAGAAGGCGTGTTGCGCAAATTAAGGTCACCGCCCGCCAGCTTTACCGTGTCGTAGACCATTGGAAGTCCCAACCCCGAGCCATCGCTGCCTTTGGTGGAAAAGAATGGGTTTAACGCCTTCTTTAATGCTTCCCCGGTAAACCCCGGGCCAGTGTCCGACACCGTGATCTCAACCCATATTGTCCCGATTGTATGCGCGGTGATTGTGATCTGGCCTGATGTGCCGCAAGCATCCCGCGCATTCAGAACCAGGTTCAGCAGTGCATCCTGAACCATGCCGGGATCGAGCATCAGCGCCTTGTCGGGTAGAGTATTGACCACCGACAACCCCATGCCCCGCGGCAAGGACGGGGTGGCAAGGATTCGCAAATCCTCAAGTAAACCGCGCATATCCGTCGCCTGAGGTTGAGGCGTGCGATTGCCGGTCATGTCTGCGATGCGATTCAGCAGTTGCCCCCCGCGTCGGGCAGTTTGTTGCGTAGCCGTGACTAGCTGATCGGCTTCCTCGGGTAGATCCATCCTCTCTAATCGCGCCTGCATGCCCAGAATAATGGTCAGCAAATTAGAAAAGTCATGGGCAAGCCCGCTTGTCATCTGCGCCGCCATGGCTCTGCGCCGCGTTTGCTGAAGGGCGACACGGGCTTGAGTTTCTTCGGTGATATCCACCGACATGACATAAACACCACCCGCTTTATCCGGGGTGAAAGATACCCGAATGCGGCGTGAATCCTGATCTTCGGTAAACTCGAAAACCGAAGGTTGGCCTCCATAGGCCTGTTCCAGATGTGGCTTTACCCGGTCATAGGCAGATGACCCCAAAGCCTTTGATATATGAAGGCCTAGAATGTCAGACGGACGGCCGGGCATGACCGAACTGAGGCGGCGGTTTGAGTAATCGTATCGTCCATCGGCATCCAGATGCGCGATATGAGCCGGCATCATCTCGGTCGTCATCCGCGTGCGGGCCTCGATCTCGGTCAGTTGACGCTTGGCTTCTTCCAGCGCGGTGATGGTTGCGGCCAGTTTGCGGTTGGTTGCGGAAAGCTCTTCGGCATGGCTTAGAAGTTGGCCAGACAGTTCTTCTGAACGGGCACGCAGCAAATCTTCTACCCGCTTCGTGCGAGTTATGTCGGTATAGACGGCCACCCAACCCCCATTGGGCAAAGGTGCACCTTCGACCGAGATCACCTGACCATTGGGCCGGGTCCGCTCCATATAGTGCGGCTCGAACGCGAGGGCCTGCGAAACGCGTAGCTCGACCATCTCGTCAACATCACCGACCGAACCGTATTCCCCGCGGCTAGCGAGAAAATATATGGTGTCGCGAAACAGAGCCCCCGGCTCGACAAGTTCGTTTGGCAGGTCGAACATTTCCTGAAACCGCAGGTTGCTGACCACGAGACGCAATTGGCTGTCATAAATTGACAGCGCCTGACCGATCAGGTTCAGGCCAGCCGTGGTCATCGCCTTGATGCGCTGTTCGGAAATGTCCAAATTCATCCTCCCCTGCGCCCATGGGTATCACCAGTTCAGGCGCAGGTGTAGGGAGATTTACCTATCCGTGCAGCGGCAAATTGTTCGCGGCACGGTAGGCTTGAACATAGCCGCGTGCCACTGATCGAACGGCTGTCCCGATCTGCGAATACGCCTCGTCCGGCAGGTTCGCAAAGGACACGCGAGCCGACCAGCCCGGAGCATCAAATCCGCTGCCGTTCAGCAGAACGATCCCATAGTCTTCCGCCAATTTGAACGCAATATCCAATGGGTGAACATTCTGCTTGATCCAAGCCACGACATCTTCACCGACATATTTTCGCAACCAATATTCGAAATCGATGATGCCGTAATAGGCGTCGTAATGCTCACCTGCCTGCACCTCGACGCCCATCGCTTCGGTCAGCAGTTTGAAACGGCGATGAACCAGCTCCATGCAGGCGGTCTGATAGATTTTCTTGCTGTCGACCAATTCACTGAGTGAAAACAGCGTCATCATCACCTGCTGCGGCAGCGACAGGCCTGCTGTGTGGTTCAGGGCCACATCGCGGCTATCGGCCACAAGCCGGTCGATAAAGCGAATGTCACGTGGTGTCAGGCTAAGCGTGCCATAGCGCCTGTCCAGGGCCTGTTTGATCTCATCCGGATGATCCGCCAGCTTGAGATCGAAGATGTTGTCTTGCGCCACGGCAATCACGCCGAGACGCCAGCCGGTGCAGCCAAAATACTTCGAGTAGGAATACACACCGATTGTGTTGCGCGGCAGATGGCCCATGACCGAGGTAAAATCGTGCACAAAGGTGCCGTAAACATCATCCGTTAGCACGATCAGATCAGGCCGGTGATTCTCCACCAAATCCGCTAGTTTGCGAAGTGACGCGGTACTGAGCGCGACCGAAGACGGATTGCCGGGATTGACTAGGAAGAACGCTTTTACATTGGGATCTTTCAACTTTTCCACTGCTTGGTCGGTCAGTTGAAAACCATCCTCTTCATCGGTTTCCACATGCACGGATTCAAGGCTGTAATCCTCCAACTCAGGCATTTCCAAGTAAGGCGTGAAGATCGGAGTGCACAGAGCTATCGTGTCACCCGGGTTCAGCAATCGGTTGGCTTTGAGCGTCTTGAAGATGTAGCACATCGCCGCCGTGCCGCCTTCGACTGCGAACAGATCGAACTGAGCGTCAGGCCGGTGGCCCCGACACATGGACCACATCAGGTATTCATGGGCAATGGTGGCATTGTGTTTCAGGATGCGGTCAGGCACCGGATAGTTATCACCGATGATCGAATCCGTCAGTTCATGCACAAACTCGTCCGCATCGAAATCAAATGCGGATATGGCATGCGCCACGAGCTCAAGCAGCGTATCGACGCCCGGCGTTTCGGAATTATCAGACGCCCAGCTTTGCAGCCGCCCATGGCAACCTTTTTGCGCCGGCATTCCGCCTAAACCAGCGGGGTGATCCATCACACGTTTGGATTCAGTTATGGCAAATTGACCAAGGGCAAAGAACGCTTCACGCGGACGGGTGGCAACCCAGTTAGGATTGCCACGCCCCGCATTCAGGAAAGCGCTATTGGCCTTACGCGCCTCGGCCGAGGCCAGTTTGATCAGCTCATCCTTGATCTGAAACGGGCTGAGTGCTTCGTAATCGTGCAGCGTTACTCTATCCATAACGTGAACCTCTCCAAATCAGCTTAGGATCAAAACAACGACCATCCCGAAGATGGTCAATAATGTATTTCCAATCGCATACGGCATTCCGTAGCCAAGCGCCGGGATGCGACTTTGCGCGGCTTCCTGGATCATACCCAACGCCGCTGTCGTGGTGCGCGCACCTGCGCAGGCACCAAACAGAATGGCCGGGTGGAATTTGAACACGTAATGCCCGACGTAAACTGCAAAGATCATTGGTAGCGAAGTCGCGACGATTCCCCATAGCAGCAGCGCAATACCGGCCTGTTGCAGTCCCGCGACAAATCCCGGCCCTGCGGTGATCCCTATCACCGCGATAAACACGTTCAGACCCAGAGTGTTCATCAACCAAAGCGCCGGACCCGGGATGCGCCCAAAGGTCGGGTGCACCGTACGCAGCCAGCCCAGCACCAGCCCAGCCAGCAGCGCGCCTCCGGTGGTGGAAAGGCTGATCGGGAAACCACCCATCATGACTGACAGTGTTCCAATGATGCCACCGATGAATATCCCCCAGCCTACAAAGGCCAGATCTGTAGTGTCTACCGGGCGATCGGCATAGCCAATCTGGGCAACGGCGGCCTCGACATGCCGCTTGCTGCCCTGAATTGTGACGATGTCACCACGATGCACGACGGTCCCGGGTAGCAGCGGCAAATCCTGCATGTTTCGCATCAGTTTCGAGACATAAATGCCCCGCGCAATCGACAGTTTGCTTAGCTCTTCAAGCGTCTTGTTATGAACCTCTTTGCTGGTGATCAGCACATCCAGTTTTTCCGACGGTATGCTCAGCAGATCAGGCACGTCAGCTTCTGTAAGATTGGTCTCAAGCAAACCCACCAGATCAGCGCGGCGGCCTGAGAACATCACAACATCTCCGGCCTGCAATACGGTGTTATCATCTACCTCTATGATCTTCCCGTCACGTCTCAGGCGTTCGGCATAGATGCGGATACCGGGCATCAGATCTTTGACCGGTTGCCCCAGCAGATCGCTACCTTCTGGGATCTCAAAGGCCCGCGCCTCGATCGCGCGATATGCCGAGACGATGCCATCACCGGTTTCAACCGACGTCGTGCCACCCAGCTTAGCTTCATATTCCTTGCAGGCCGCGACCAGATCGACGCCGATCAGGCGCGGGCCGATCTTGGCCAGAATGATGGCCGATCCGATTGTGCCGTAAATGTAGGTCACCGCGTAGGCGATCGGAATCTGGTTGGCATAGGTCTTGGCCTGTTCCGCCGACAGGCCCAGCTGACCGATCTGGTCAGTGGCAACCCCAATCGCCGCTGAAATCGTCTGCGATCCGGCATAAAGCCCCGCGGCATAGCCAAGTTCCAGACCAGCGACCTTAGCTGCGATGATCGGGATTACAAGGCAAAGTGCGAGCACGCTGAGAGCAAAGAACACCTCGCGCGCGCCGTCTGCTTTCAGGCCGCGGATGAACTGAGGTCCGACACCGTAGCCCACAGCAAAGATGAACAAGATGAAGAAAGTCGATTTGACCGCCGAGTCGATTTCAATCTGGGCCTGACCGATCACCACCGCCGCCAACAACGTTGCCGTGACCGTGCCCAGACTGAATCCCATCAGTTTCCAGGGACCAACGAGAAAGCCGATACCGATGGACAGAAACACCGCCAGTTCAGGGTAATTTTGAAGAATATGCACCAGCCAATCGACCATCAATCACCTCTCAATCCGCGCCTGACAGGCATTTGAGGCAAAAGCCGGAGACAAGGTGAAGAAGCGCCCAATTGGCCCACTTGCTGCCCGACCAAGCCGCCTGTTCGAACACACAACCGCAACAGGAAAACTTCGGCCTCACGATACCTTACAAAGGACATTTGTCTATAATTATCTGAATATTAATAGTTCTGCTTGTCCGCCCTCATTCAGAACACCCCGACTGAGCCTGCGCCACAATGCAAACACGCGAAACGCATGGCTCGCCCGCTCTGCCTGCTCCAGAACCGGAACCATGGGCTTCACTGTCGCTCTACCGCAATGCGCGGGTGCAAAATCCTGAGGGGTTCGAACAAATCCATTGCAGCGACCCGGTGTTTGCCATCACATACCGCTATGACACGGCCGACGATTATTTCCGAGACCAGCGCAACCGGCGTTTGTATCCGCCTTGCCGGAGATCTGCGCACTCAATCGTTGGATCGTGTCGAAGCGGGTTTTGCTGCCCAAAAGCCCAACGGCCAAGATGTCATTGTGGACATGTCGCAGGTGGAATCGCTGGATACCGGAGGGGCCTGGCTAGTCGCCAATTTGGTGCAGCGGATGGGAAGCGAAGGCGCTCAGGTCCAGCTCGAAGGGTTGGCCCCTGCGCATTCGTCATTGATCGAAACAGTATCGCACAACATATCCGAGGTTACAGGAGAAGAACTGCCGCCGCATGGCTTTGTGAATTGGGTTGCCCGGATTGGGCAAAAAGCTTTTGGCGCCTGGCAGGACACATTATCAATCATCGGCTTTCTTGGCCTTACTCTGCATCGATTGGTCCGGACTCTGATCATGCCATGGCGACTGCGTCGTGCTGCCTTGGTGTCACAGATGGAGCAAGTCGGCTTCAAGGCGTTGCCGATTGTGTCCTTGATGGGTTTCCTGATCGGCGTCGTTCTGGCCTTTCAGGGCGCGACGCAGTTGAAACAGTTCGGGGCTGAGATCTTTGTTGTCGAATTGATCTCCATCTCGATCCTGCGTGAGCTTGGTATCCTGCTGACAGCGATCATCGTCGCTGGTCGCTCCGGTTCGGCTTTTACGGCTTCGATTGGCTCGATGAAGGTGCAGGAAGAGATTGATGCGATGCGCACCCTGGGGTTGGATCCGATTGAAGTTCTGGTCATTCCCCGTGTTCTGGCGCTGTTGATCATGTTGCCCATTCTTGGCTTTGTTGCCGATATGGCTGGCCTGATCGGCGGAGCGTTGATGAGTTGGATCGACCTCGGTGTCAGCCCCGGCATGTTCCTGACCCGGTTGAAGGAAAATACCGGCGTCGCACAGCTTGCCGTCGGGATGATCAAGGCACCGTTCTTTGCACTGGTGATCGGTGTCATTGCCTGCTGGCAGGCTATGCAGGTCAAAGGTTCATCCGAAAGCGTTGGTCAGCGGACGACAGCCTCGGTCGTGCAATCGATCTTTATGGTCATCGCCATCGACGCCCTGTTTTCGATCTTCTTCTCAGAGTTGGGGATCTGACATGGATGGAGCCGCGCTTCAGGACAAGCCCCAATCCGACACGAAACGCGAAGCCGTTATTCGTGTGCGCAATTTAACCAACCAATTCGGCGAGCAAGTGGTCCACGACAACCTCAACCTCGATGTCTGGCGCGGTGAAGTGCTGGGTGTTGTCGGTGGATCGGGCACTGGGAAGTCCGTGCTTTTGCGTACGATCGTCGGGCTGAACAAGCCCAAGTCGGGAAGTATTGAGGTTCTTGGCGTCGATGTTCTTAATGGCCCCGAAGAAGAACGTCAGCGGATCGAAAGAAGCTGGGGTGTGGCATTCCAGGACGGTGCGCTGTTTTCCTCACTGACTGTATTGCAGAACGTGATGGCGCCTCTGCGCGAGCACACGGGTATCAGTGAAAAATTGATGGCCGCACTGGGTGGTCTGAAGATCAGTCTTGTTGGCTTGCCTCAACTAAGTTGTAGCAAGTTCCCTTCGGAACTGTCCGGCGGAATGCGTAAACGCGCCGCGTTGGCCCGCGCCCTGTCGCTGGACCCTGAAATCGTTTTTCTGGACGAACCAACTGCCGGGTTGGACCCGATCGGGGCCGCCGCATATGATGAACTGATCGGGGAACTTCAGCACACGTTGGGGCTGACCGTGTTCATGGTAACGCATGATCTGGACAGCCTTTATGCCATATGTGATCGCGTCGCGGTACTTGCGGAAAAACGCGTGCTGGTTGAAGGTCCGATAGAAGAGATGACCAAGGTCGACCATCCTTGGGTTCAGGAATATTTCACAGGCCCCCGCGCCCGTGCGGCACAACAGAAGGGGCAGGACAGGTAGAGGCGATGGAGACCCGAGCGAATTACATCCTGATCGGTGCGTTCACCCTGGCGGGCATCCTTGGTGCCTTCGGGTTCTTTCTGTGGCTCGCCAAATTCGAAGTGACCCGGCAATACGCCTATTATGATGTGTTGTTCGACAATGTCTCGGGCCTGTCGGCTGCAGGTGGCGTAAATTACAACGGCTTGCCTGTGGGTCAGGTGGTTTCCCTGGACTTGGACAAAGATGACCCGTCAAAGGTGCGAGTGCGGCTTGAGGTTGATGCCGACATCCCTGTTACCAAAGAAACCATCGCACAGTTGCAATCTCTGGGTGTGACAGGGGTTGCTTATGTTGAGCTTTCCGGAGGGTCTCCAACCGCAGAAAGGCTAGCCCAGAACAGTGTCATCCCAAGCAAGCGCAGTTCGATTCAATCCTTGCTTGAGGGTGCGCCAGAGGTTCTGGAAAAGGCGGTCACCCTGTTGGAGAACCTCAATTCGGTTGTTGATGACAAAAACCGAAAGGCGGTGTCGGATATCCTGAACAATCTGGCAGAAGCGTCGGGCAAGCTGGATAAAACTCTGACGGATTTCCAGTCGCTCTCGTCCGATTTGGGCGGTGCGGCCAAAGACGTTGGAGAATTTACCAAGAGACTGGATACGTTGGCGAACACGGCCGAGACGACGTTGAGCACAGGAACGGACACGCTGAAGAGCATCAAAGAGACCTCAGAATCCGCCAAAACAACGCTAGAGACTGCAAATAACGCCATTGCCAGTGCTGAAAGCGTGATTCAGGAAGATATCCGGCCTTTTATCGAACGCGGGTCAATCCTGGCCGAAAGGCTGACTCGCCTGTCAGATGAAGGCAGCGTTACGCTTGAGGTAATCAGCGAGACTGTTCTGAATGCAAACACCACCCTTGAATCGGTTACATCGACTATGGATTCAGCCAAAGGGGCGCTCGATTCAGCAGAGAGGGCGTTTGACTCGGCAAACCGCGTGATGGACGAGGATATCTCACCTGTCGCTGAAGATGTGAGTAAGGCGGCCAATCAGGTTGCGGAAACTGTCTCGAACATCACCGAAAAGATTGACAAGATTTCCGACGATGTTCTCAGCGCCTCCCAATCGGCGTCGGATCTTTTGGGAACCATAGACGGGATCGTTCAGGACAACCGCCGTCAGGTTTCAGATTTCTTGCGCGTTGGGTTGCCTCAGTTCATCCGGTTCATCGAGGAATCACAGCGTCTGGTCATCAGTCTGGATAGATTGGTCGACAAGGTCGAACGCGACCCTGCCCGCTTTTTGTTAGGCACCCAAGCATCGGAGTTTCGTCAATGATACGGCCCTTAATATTGACTCTGGTTTTGGCCACATTGACGGGCTGCACGGGCTTGGGCACGCTGCGGCAGGCTTCCAAGCCTAATGATTTGTATTTGCTGACCCCCAAAAGCACGTTCTCGTCATCGCTGCCGCGTATCCAAAAACAGATCGTTGTCGAAGAACCCACAGCGACGGCTGCCGTGAACACTGATCAGATCGCCGTGCAGCCCACCTTGCTGCAGGTTCAGTATCTGCCGCGGGCCCGCTGGGTGGATCGCGCGCCGTTGATTGTGCAGGCGCTGATGGTCGAAAGCTACGAGAATTCGGGCAAGGTCGCGGCTGTAGGACGTTCGACCGTAGGCCTGAGAGCGGACTATGTGATTGCGCCTGATCTGCGCGAATTTCAGGGCATTGTCATTAGCGAAACCGAAGACACCAAAACGGTTCGTGTGGAAGTGCGCATCAACATCAAAATCATCGATGAGTATGAGGACAAGATCATCGCTTCAAGCTCATTCCAGGAAGCAGTGCTGGCGACCAGCGATAAAACACCCGAACTGGTTGAGGCCTTTGATATCGCCTTGGGCAAGACAATGCGGGATGCCGTGGAATGGAGCATCCGTAAGATTCATACGCATACGCTCAATAACCCGCGATCAAGACCTAGCTAGCGCTCGCTAGAATTGGCTGGCCGAGGCGACTTGCCAGTCAGCGGCGAATTCTTCGGGGACTTTCTTGCCCAACAGAGAGCCTTCTTCCAGAAAGCTGTAAAGCTCGGCATAAGACCGCTCTCGCTCATCCGCATTGCGGCGGCGGATGTCAGCGGGGCGCAGGTCGGAAACTTTTGCTTTACCCATAGCCCCCAATATCTCGCGGAAGCTTTCAAGCGTCGCATCATGAAACCGATGCACGCGCTGTCGTTTCTGCGGCACATTCACTGCACGCCCACGGATCGGATCTTGCGTCGCCACCCCGGAGGGGCACCTGTTGGTGTTGCAATGAAGCGCCTGAATGCACCCCACCGCAAACATCATCGCCCGCGCCGCGTTGCACATATCCGCACCCAGAGCGAACTTTTCGACCATGTCGAATCCGGTTGCCACTTTGCCCGAACAGATCACCCGCACCTTGTCACGGACTCCAATACCGCGCAGGCAGTTGTTTACAAAGATCAGCGCCTCGTTAAGCGGCATTCCCAAGCGGTTGGTGAACTCGACCGGCGCAGCGCCGGTGCCCCCTTCTGCGCCGTCCACCGTGATGAAATCGGGCAGGATTTCGGTTTCCAGCATCGCTTTGCAAATCGCCATAAACTCGGATCGACGACCGATGCACAGTTTGAAGCCCACGGGCTTGCCACCTGACATCTCTCGCAGATGCTGAACGAAATGCATCAATCCAGTCGGTCCATCAAAGGCCGAATGAATAGGTGGGGAAATCACATCCTGATGTACTGGAACCCCACGAATCTCGGCGATTTCTTCATCCACCTTTGCTGCCGGTAGGACCCCGCCATGAGACGGCTTCGCCCCTTGCGATAGTTTGATCTCGATCGCTTTGACGACATCTTTCTTGGCCTTTTCGGCAAACAGGTCCTTATCGAACCCACCTTCAGGCGTGCGGCATCCAAAATATCCTGTTCCGATTTGCCAGATGATGTCTCCACCTTCTGCCAGATGGTGGGGGGACAGTCCGCCTTCGCCCGTGTTATGCGCAAAACCCCCATCTTTTGCACCGCCATTCAAAGCACGGATTGCGTTGGCGCTGAGTGCACCGAAACTCATTGCTGATACGTTCAGACGCGACGCATTGTAGGGTTTGTCGCACTGAGGGCCGCCCAGTATCACCCGTTCTTCGCTCTCTTCGACGTGCTTGGGGGATAGCGAGTGATCAGCGCGGTGATAACCTACCGTCATGATATCGTACTGAGTGCCAAACGCCTGAGTATCCACCTGCCCCTTGGCGCGGGAATAGACCAGACTGCGGATGATCCGATTATAGGGCCGCCCGCTTTCATTGGTTTCAACGAAATACTGCCGGATTTCAGGGCTGACAAACTCCAACATATATCGGAAGTGACCCAGTACCGGGTAGTTGTTCAGCACATTATGCTTGGTTGTCAGCATATCGTAGAGACCGACAACCGCATAGGGGATCAGTATGATCAGCAACCAGTGGGCGGGTGGCCAGAAAAAACCCCAAAGCAAAGTCAAAGGCAAGCAGACATAGCTGAGGAAATAGTAAAGCCTGCGAACAATCATTTCCTATCTCCCTGAGTAGCGCTGTGACAGCGTGACTTTGAATGGACATTGGGTCCATGACCCTGCTCTTCATCCAGAACGTGGAACAAATTGACCTGTTTGCGCAAGCCCTTGCTAATCAAACAAAGATAACGGTTGGGTTAGCGAGGCCGGTTGAACCAAGCAAAAGCAGTCTGTATGCAAAATGAAACGCTGGTCAGAGCAGGATCAACCGCAGTGTCGAAAACAGCGCCTGTATTCGGGCATCGCGCCCTGATGTATACAGCCGTCTTTGTGGGGGGTGCTGCAGGGTCGTTGCTGCGCGAGCTATTTTCGCTGGAGATCCCCGGCGCTCCGTTCCTAACCGCGACTTTCGGCATCAATGTTGCGGCCTGTTTCGTTCTAGGTTGGCTCTATGCCATTCGAAATCGTGTCCACGCCCACGTCCTGCATCTAGGGGCCGTTGGATTTTGCGGTGGGCTATCGACGTTTTCCTCATTCGTCGCCGAGCTGGAAAGACTGGCAGAAACCGGGAATTGGTTTGTGGTTATCGCCGTAAGCGCGGAGATCGCATTTGGTCTTACGGCGGCGGTTCTTGGGGAAGCGCTGGGTCGGCGGCATCATTCCCGGGAAACATCGGAATGACGACCTTGTATCTGCATGCCATGTTCGCATTGGGCGGAGGATTGGGGGCTGTACTGCGGCATTGGCTGGCGCTTCGGGTGACGCATGATCTGCCGTACTCGACCCTGATCGTGAATGTTCTGGGCAGCCTTCTGCTGGGTCTATGGATTGGTTATCTGGGTGGCTCTGCGGAAATGGGCGAAGAGGAAAAACGCCTTGTATTCGGGTTTTGCGGCGGCTTTACCACATTCTCAAGCTTCGCCTATCAATCGCTCCAATTGCACCGTGAACGGACGATCGTATTTGCCGCCGGTAACATCGTTCTCAGCCTCGTCTTGTGCTGGTTCGCGCTATGGCTGGGCCTTGTTCTGACGCGCTAGTGAACGGGTGCTGCAGCCCTTTGATCGGGCCTGGGCGCGCGGCAGAAGAACAACAGTGGGATCGTGGCCAACGCCAGCAGTCCAAGATTGTTGAATACAGTAAGGTACGAGATCATCTCGGCCTGTCGAGAAATTTCTTGCCCCAGAATGGAGGCACCCTGGGCGCTATCGGGTGTCAGCCCCAGCGGCGCAAGATAAGCCTGTGCAGCAGGATTGTAGGGTGTCACATTCTGGCTGAGCACTGCCGTATTGGTTTGCAGGCCTCGCACGACCCAAGTCCCCACCAATGAAATACCTACCGAAGAGCCAAGCTGCCTGGTGACGTTGAATAGGCCCGAGGCCTCATCCTGCCTTGATTTACTGATGCTCTCGAATGCCAGAATAGACATCGGCACAAACACCAGCCCCATCCCCAGACCACTGACAAAGCCCGGCCAAGCCAGTTGCCAGAAACCGGCGTCGAGGTTGAGCGTGCCCAACATGAAATTCCCCACTGCTGTCAACAGCATCCCCAACCCGGCTAAAACTCGTGGATCAAACCGGGTGACCAGTACGGCCCCGGTCAGCACCATCGATGCACCTGCGGCGATCCCGCGCGGTATGAACAAATGACCGGATTCGATCACGGGGTAATCGAGCAGGCTTTGCACAAAGGTTGGCAGTATGGCGATCCCGCCAAACAATGAGATCGCGAACCCCGCTATCACCAGGTTGCACAGGGCAAAGTTGCGATCCGCAAAAAGGCTCAAATCAACGACAGAATGCCGGGATGTCAGAGAATGGACTATGAACCCCAGCGCCCCAAGAACCGAAGCGATCAGCGCCAGCTGTATCATCCTCGATGACAGCCAGTCCTTGGTCTCACCTTGGTCAAGAATGAATTGAAGGCATCCAATGCCAACTGCCAGCAGCGCCAGGCCTTTCCAGTCGATGCGCACCTCTTCGGTTTTGTCGTCCGGCAACTCGCCCGCCAAAAGCAGCAGGGCCATGGCAGCGACCGGAAGATTGACGAAAAACACCATTCGCCACGAAAAATACTCCGTCAGGACTGCACCTACAGTTGGGCCCAACACCGGTGCGACCACCACGCCCAAGCCAAAGACCGCCATGGCCTGCCCCCGTTTTTCACGTGGAAAGGCGTCAAACAGGATGGACTGCGACAACGGGATCAGGAACGCGCCGAACATGCCCTGCGCCAGGCGGAACGCGACGATAGTCTGAAGACTCCATGACAGGCCGCACATGACAGACATTGTGGCAAAACCCGTGACCGCAGTCAGGATCAGCCTGCGCCGCCCGACCCGACGCGCGACAAACCCGGTCAGCGGCATGACCACAACGGCTGAGACGATATAGCTGGTTAAGATCCATGTCGCCTGATCGGTTGTGGCCCCAAAAGCCGCCTGAATATGCGGCAACGCAACATTGACGATGGTACTGTCCAGAACTTCGAGAATTGCACTGAGCACGACGGCCACGACAATCACGCGATTGATATGGCCGGCATCAGTCATTGGCTGGTTCCGGTAGTATCCACCGTAACTTTGCTGCTGCCTCCTACACGCAGCGGAGCATCAGTTGGATCAAGCTCAATCCGCACCGGGAAACGTCGAGTGACCTTGACCCAGTTGCCGCTGGAGTTTTCGGACGGCAACAACGAAAACGTATCGCCCGAGCCTCGACCGATCGACGCAACCTTGCCGGTCAGGGTCGTGTCTGGAAGCATATCCACCTGCACTGTGACCGGCTGACCGGGTCGGATGCGTGGCAGTGATGTTTCCTTGAAATTTGCATCGACCCACCAGTCAGACGACTCGACAATGGAAAATTGCGGCGCATTGGCCGAGACAGACGACCCTGGCCGCAGCGTCAGATTTGCGATCCAGCCATCGGCCGCTGCATAGACCTTGGTCCAGACAAGATCGGCCTGCGCGATTTCCAACGCAGCCTGCGAGGACAACACATTGTCCTGCCGGGCCGCGAGGCCACTTTGCAACGCTGAAAGCTCGGACCGGGTGGTGGTCAAACGGGCCGAGGCCTGCGCGAATTCGGATGTGGTTTGGTCAAGCGAGGCCTGCGCGAGGTCTCCGTCCGAAAACAAGGCCCGGGCACGTTCAAGATTGCTCTGCGCGGTATCGAAGAACGAGTTGGCGCTTTCGACAGCGGCCTGTGCAGCGGTGATCTGGTTCGAAAAGGAGTCAGCCTGCTGAATGGCACTGTCCAGATTAGCTTTGGCCTGATCGACCGAGGCTTGGAACTGTGTCGGATCAATCGAGAACAGCAAATCGCCTGCATTGACCGGCTGGTTTTCGACCACCGCAACGTCTGAAACCTGCCCGGTCACCTGTGCGGCCACATAGATGATATTCGCGCCGATATAGGCGTCTTTTGTTGACGGATACCGCTCTTCATGCCGCCAGAAAAGGAACAATCCAACAGCAATCGTGACCAGGATCCCTGCGGCGGCAATTGCCTTGAATGACTTCATAAGCAGCTTCCTTTTCGGTGCCTAATCGAGCGACCTCACATCACCTGCATATGCATGCGCATGGCCAGATTGCCCAGAATCCAAACTGTCCCGCCGATGATAATCAGCAGAACAAGTGTCGAGAACAGAACCAGGTCCAGATCCTCTCGGCTGCTGCGGCGGCGGTCGATGTGTAGAAAATAGATCAGTTGAACAACCAGTTGTGCCAACCCCAGAAGGCCGATGGTCATATAGACGCCTGGTGTTTCAATACCGAAATGATAGGCGATCACAAATACCACCAGCGTGAGCAGCAGTGACCCACCATAGCCAATCACGTAACGCCGCCGTTCGCGGTGATGCATCTCGGATCGTTTATCCATAGGCCAGCCCTCCGAAATACACGATGGTTATTATGCCGATCCAGATCAGGTCGAGGAAATGCCAGAATAGCGCCAACCGCACCATACGCGACATCAGCAGATCGGTCAGCCCGAACACACGCAGCTGAATACCCAGCACGATTAGCCACAGACACCCTGCTGCAACATGCAAGCCGTGGAGCGGTACGAGACCATAGAAGGCCGACAAAAACCCGCTACGCTGTGGGATACCGCCTTGGGCTGCCATGTTCATGAAATCACGGATTTCTAAAACCAGAAAACTGAGCCCCAGCAGCAGAGTCACTCCGAACCACAGCACGATCCGTGCCCGAGGCAGGTTGTATTTCAGCGCCAACATCGCCAGCCCGACGGTCAAACTGCTGGTCAGCAGAATGAGAGTCTGGGCAAAGATGCTTTTCAGGTCGAACAGCTCATGCGGGCCCGGACCGCCGGCCTGCGCGTCTATCATGGTGATATAGATCGCGAACATCAGGCCGAAATAGACCAGATCGCTCATCAGGAAGACCCAGAAGCCGAAAGTGACGACTTCGGCCGCCTTGTGGGCGCTGGCGTGGTCCTCGCCGAGGTTTATCCCCGGATAGCTGTGCTTGGGTGCGCGCCTCATGTCACGGCCTCCATATCCGGGCAGGCGAGGCCGCGATTTTCCGGTGTACTTTCATGATCGCGATCCACAGCGTCGGTGCTGTGGACCAGCGCCAACCACGCCTCGTGTTCTTTGCGGACCTCTTCGGCGGGGATGATGACCTCGGTGCTGGTGTCGAAGCTCCAGATGATAATGGCGAGGATCATCGCGATGGTCATCAGTGCTGCCAGCCACCAGATCCACCAGACCAGAGAGAACATCCAGATGCCACTGAGCACGCAGAGGATAAACCCGATGCCGGTGTTGCGCGGCATCTCGATATCTTCGTAGGCCGCGGGTGTAGGGTAGGCTTGTCCGCGCTCCTTAGCTGCAGCAAAGTCATCGCGGTCACTAACCTGCGGAATAATAGCGAAGTTGTAGGGTGGCGGCGGAGACGGGATCGACCATTCCAGCGTGCGCCCATCCCAAGGATCACCGACCGGTGCGCGGGTCTGTTCTCGGTCGCGTATACTGACCCACAATTGGACCAGGATCGAAAGCAACCCGCAAGTAATCACCAGCGATCCTATGGCGGCGGTGATCATGTAGGGGTGAAAGCTGGGATCCTCCCAACTGAACGACCGGCGGGGCATGCCCATCAGACCAACGAAGTAGAGCGGCATGAAGGTCAGCAGAAACCCAACCGTCCAGCAGAAAACCGAAACGCGGCCCCAGAACTCGTTTAGACGGAACCCAAAGGCCTTGGGGAACCAGTAGTTATAGCCGGCGAGCAACCCGAACAGCACACCGGGTAGCAACGCGTTGTGGAAATGAGCAACCAGAAACAGCGTATTATGGACCTGATAATCGACGGTTGGATTGGCAAGAACCACTCCGCTGAGGCCGCCGATGACGAACAACAACAAGAACGCAAGGCCATAAAGCATCGGGACCGAGAATCGAATCCGCCCACGGTACAGAGTCGCCATCCAGTCATAGACCTTTACCCCGGTCGGAATGGCGATCAGCATCGTGGCAATCCCGAACACCGCGTTGATCAGAGCGCTTTGCCCCATGGTGAAGAAATGATGCAACCAAACCGTGAATGACATGACCGCAATCGACATTGTTGCGATGACCAGTGAGTTGTAGCCATAAAGCCGCTTGGCCGAAAAGGTGGCAAAGACCTCGGAATAGATGCCGTAGGCGGGCAGGACCAGCAGGTAGACCTCGGGGTGACCGAACAGCCAGAACAGGTTGGCATAGTTCATCATGTTGCCACCAAGGTCATTGGTGAAGAAGTGGAAATCGAGATATCGGTCAGCGGCCAGCAGCAGCGCGGCAACGCCTAGGGGCGGCATAGCAAAGATGATCAGGATCGAGCTGCAAATGATCGTCCAGCAATACATGGGCAACCGCATGAACTTCATCCCCGGCGCACGCAGCTTGTAGATCGTGACGGCAAAGTTGATGCCAGTCAGTGTTGTGCCCACGCCAGAGACCACGATGGCCCAGATCCAGTAATCCGGCCCAACGCCGGGATTGAACGCGGCCCCGGTATAGGGCGGATAGGCGGTCCAACCACCTGTTGAGAATTCGCCCACCACCAGCGAGACCATCAGCATTAGCCCGGCCGAGACGGTCAGACCAAGCCCGATCTGGTTCATCACCGGAAAGGCCACGTCGCGCGCGCCTATCATGAGCGGAATTATGTAATTAGCGACGCCAAAGACAAAAGGTACCGCGACGAAGAACACCATTATGGTGCCATGAGTGCTAAACAGTTCCGCGAAATGCTCGGGTTCCAGAAATCCGTCCCCCGGTCCCGCCGCCTGTTGGGCCCGCATCACCACACCTTCCAGGACGCCCCGCGCCAGCATGACGATGGCGAAGACAATGTACATGATGCCGATCTTCTTGTGATCAGCGCTGGTCAGCCAATCGCGCCAGAGCGGGCCCCACAACCGGAACCACGTCAGGATGCCAATCACTACCACTACGCCCACGATCACAATGGCAGCAGCAGCGTTTGCAATGATCTCATTTGCGCCAGGATTCTGGATCAGTCCGGCAATGGGAAATGCATCCCAACTCAGGCGACCGAAGAAGCCGGTCTCGGCATTTGTCATTGGCTTGCCTCCTGCCCGTATTCAGCCGTTCCGGGTTGCTGATCCAACTGCAGAGGCTCTCCGCTGTGGTAACGACGCAGGATCGAATGGAACAGGTCGCCCTCTTCCAGCGTGAAATAAAGCGCATTCAGCGGCATGAGTTCTGTGCCCAATGCCGCCTGCACCTCATCCCGATCCGTACGCATCGCCAACGTCCGATAGGTGCTTTCGGTCAACGGTATGCCATGCGCTTTAACACTGGCGACCCATGCCTGAAAATCCTCGGGCTGCATCGCTTGCGCCAGGAATTTCTGCTTTGTGAATCCTCGGCCATTATACTGTGTGTTCTCGCCTTGCATCGTCTCAGGCGAGTCTGCCACCAGGTGTAGCCGAGTCGTCATCCCCGGCATGGCATAGATTTGCCCTGCCAGCGCCGGGATCATGAACGACTGCATCACCGTGTCTGTGGTCAGCGTCATCGCAACTTGCTGTTTGATCGGTATGCCCAGTTCTCCCACCGTTGCGATGCCATGATCCGGATAGATGAACAGCCATTTCCAATCGAGGCCAACCACCTGCACATTTAGGGCAGGCTCTTCTCCAAAAGGGGCCGAATAAGGGTCAAGACGATGTGTCGCTTTCCAGAGATAGAAAGACAGGATCATCACGATCACGACCGGGACGCCCCACATCACAAATTCAAGCTTCGCCGAAAAATCCCAATGCGGCGTGTATGCAGCATTTCCACCCTTACGTCGGCGATAACGCAGGGCAATCAGCGGCACCAGAGCCAGAACCGGTATCACAGCGATCAGGATAAGAGCCGTCGCGCGCAAAAGGTGTGTCTTTTGCACCGCTGCAATCGGGCCTTGGGGGTCCATGAAGCTATCACTCGCCCCGGCAGACTCAGCCGTCAACAACAGAGCAACAAAGATCACCAAGGCTGGCACAGCGACTGAATGTATCCGAGACAAGGTCACACCTGATGATCCTCTTGCGGCGGGGTTTCCCGGCAACTATCGGCAGAGTCACGGATTTTCTCAAGAACTTTTCCAAAATCACCCTGCGGCGGCGCTGTTGACATGAGGTCAAGCGCGCGCGAGACCAATCATATGCGTTTGGTTCTTGCTATAGTCTCCCTGGTTTGTCTTGCCGCCCCCTCGGTAGCGCAAGATCGCGCTGAGGTTGAACGTCAGTTCCAGAACTGGCTGCAACAAGCCATATGGCCTCGGGCAAAAGCCAAGGGCGTTTCGAAACGCACGTTCCAAAGTGCCTTTGACGGGGTAACGCTAAACTGGGACCTTCCTGACCTGGTTCCGCCGGGTAGGCCCAAAAAGACACCCAAGCAACAACGGCAGGCCGAGTTCGGCTCACCTGGTCGATATTTCAATGCCGGATCAGTCCAAGGTGCCACCTCCGTCGGTCGCAAGATGGCTAGGCGCCACGCGGACACGCTATCACGTGTCGAGACAGAAACCGGCGTACCTGCCCGTATCATACTGGCCATCTGGGGCCGCGAAAGCGGATACGGACAAGTCCCGATCCGCCATAATGCGTTTCAGGTGCTGGGCACCAAAGGGTTCATGAGCACACGGGCAGAGTATTTCACGGCTGAACTGATTGCTGCGCTACAGATCGCTGAATCCGGTCACGGCCAAGGCCACGCACTGAAAAGCAGTTGGGCGGGTGCCTTGGGGCAGCCTCAGTTCATGCCCACAAATTTTCTGACTTACGCGCGCGATGGCGATGGGGATGGCCGAACTGATATCTGGGGATCAGCCTCGGACACGATTGCATCGATCGGCGCGTATCTTGACGAGCACGGATGGGTGACAGGCCGCGACTGGGGGTTCGAAGTTATCCTACCCACGACCGTTTCTTGCGCGTTGGAGGGCCCTGATCAGGGGCGGTTGATCCGCGATTGGGTCGCCATGGGCGTAAATCGCGTTTCCGGCAAACCTTTTCCGGCACATGAACTTGATGCCGAGGGCTATCTTATGATGCCTGCCGGTCGTAGCGGTCCGGCCTTTATCGTAACGCCCAATTTCTATGTCCTCAAAGACTATAACACCAGCGACCTTTATGCGCTGTTTGTGGGACATGTCGGTGATCGCATCCAATACGGAGTTGGCGATTTTCGGGGTCGTTGGGGCGATGTCGGCAATCTCTATCGTTCAGATGTCGCCAGCATGCAGCAGGTGCTTGTTCAACAGGGTCATGACGTCGGTGGCGTCGATGGCCTGCCCGGATACAAAACCCGACGCTCGATCGGGCGCTGGCAAGAGGCTTCTGGAAGCATACCAACCTGCTTCCCCGATGCCTCATTGAAGGCCGTTCTGAAGCCGTAGCAGCGTACTGATTCGCCATTTACGAGCATCAATGCGAACACATTCACCCACGGTGATATGTTGAGCTTCACGAAAATGTCACTGCTACGAAGCGTTTCAAAATAAAATTTTAACACCTCCGCCGGCTGCGGTTCTAATCAGCCTTTGTGGTCTTCACCCACCGCAAAACCCTTTACCTTTGCTTCAAAACTGACAGGTTCATGGGCAGTGAAAGATAGCTTTCGCATTCGGATCTCTGACATTGCCTGATGCATGAATGCCGAAATTATCGATCTTGGCACGATCTAGATCAAGGTAAAGTCCAGACAATTGCCGGAGACAAAATGGCAGACAAGCGCCCACCGCGAATGCGGTTTGGACGTTCGAAACCATACAAAATGGGAGTAAACACATGAACAAAATAATCAGAACCTCTTTGGCAGGACTGTTGTCCTCGACCATCATTACTGGTGCTGCAATTGCTGCCGGTACACATCCCGAAACCGGAGAAGCCCTGGCCGACGATCAGACCTTCACCTATCGGATTCTCGATGAACACAGCTCGGTCGACCCGCAAGTCGTAGAAGATGTGTCGGGTGCAGAAATTGTTCGCGATCTGTTTGAAGGCCTGATGAATCAGGATGAGGACGGTAACCTGGTTCCTGGTGTCGCCACCGAATTCTCGGTCAACGATACCAAGGACGTTTACACCTTTACCCTGCGCGATGAAGCGAAGTGGTCGAATGGTGATCCGGTGACCGCAGGTGACTTTGTGTATGCCTGGAAGCGCGCCGTCGATCCCGAACTGTCGTCGCCCTATGCGTGGTTCATGGAACTGATGTCGATCGAAAACGCTGCCGAGATCATCGCGGGCGAAAAACCGGTAGATGAGTTGGGTGTCAAAGCCATCGACGACAAAACGCTGGAAGTCCGCCTGAGCGCCCCCCTGCCCTATTTCCCGCAGATGACCACACATTCGACAACCTTCCCGGCACCGCAGAAAGTGATCGAAGAATTTGGTGACGCCTGGACCAAACCGGAAAACATCGTCTCGAACGGCGCATATGTTCTGACCGAGCACCTGCCGCAGGAACGCTCGGTACGTGAACGCAACACCGCCTATTGGGACAACGATAACACCATCATCGACAAGGTCGTGGCGCTGGTCATCAATGATGAAAACGTCGCCCTGACCCGCTATTTGGCTGGCGAACTGGACCGCACCGAAATTCCAGCCGGCCAGTACCCACGTCTGAAGGAAGAGCACCCCGTAGAAGCCATCAGCTTCCCACGCCTGTGCAACTATTATTACACCTTCAATCTGTCTGATGGTGGCCCCGAGGCTTTCAAGGACCCGAACGTCCGCCAAGCCCTGTCACTGGCCGTTGATCGTGCGATTATCACCGAAAAAGTGATGGCAGGCGGTCAGCCCGAAGCCTACACCTTCGCCCCCGAAGCAACCGCAGGCTTCACCGTTCCGGCCGTTGAGATGGCATCCATGTCCCAAGCCGAACGCGACGAGTTGGCGAAGGAGCTTCTAGCAGAAGCAGGTTATGGGCCTGACAACCCTCTGAGCTTCCAGATGGTTTATAACACCGCGGAAAACCACAAGAAGGTCGCCGTTGCGCTGAGCCAGATGTGGAAGCAGAAGCTTGGCGTGAACGCCGAACTGGCAAATATGGAGTGGAAAGTCTTCCTCGAGGAGCGCGGCAACCAAAACTTTGAGCTGGCACGTGGTGCTTGGTGCGGAGACTACAACGAGGCGTCGACCTTCCTGGACCTGCTGCAGTCGGACTCGGGCTATAATGACGGGAAATATGCCAACGCGCGCGTTGATGAGCTGCTGGCCGAGGCCAAAACCTCGGACGATCCGGCTCCGCTTTACACCGAAGTTGAACGCATCATCGCCCAAGAAACGCCTGTGATCCCGATCTATCACTACGCAGGCGTCTATATGATGGACAGCGATGTAGGCAACTGGCCGGTGAACAACGTCGAGCAGAACTGGTACTCGAAGAACCTCTACAAGCTCGCTGAATAATCGTCTTTGAACCACGCCCTGCCCCGGAGACATCCGGGGCAGGGCCAATAAACACGGGGGCATAAAATGCTTGCCTACAGTTTAAAGCGGCTGCTGGTCGCTATTCCGACGATCCTGTTATTGATCGTCGCCTGCTTTTTCCTCATGCACATCGCGCCTGGCGGGCCATTCACCTCGGAACGGCCATTGCCGCCGCAGGTTCTGGCCAATATCGAGGCGCGTTATGGATTGGACCAACCGCTGTGGAAACAGCTTTGGGACTATCTGTACAACATCGTGGTGCATTTTGATTTCGGACCGTCCTTCAAATTCAAGGATCGGGATGTGAACGACATCATCGCGCAGGGTTTCCCGATTTCGCTGACCTATGGTTCGTTGTCTTTCCTTGTTGCAACTTCCGTTGGCGTCGCGCTGGGAATTGCCGCTGCAATCAAACACAACAGCTGGATTGACTACTTTGCGGTGGGTCTGGGTATCGCCGCTCAGGCGCTTCCTAACTTCATCATGGGGCCGATCCTGATCCTGACCTTTACCCTGTGGCTGGGGTGGCTGCCGGGTGGCGGCTGGCATGGCGGTCAATGGCAGTATCTGGTGATGCCGGTGATTGCGTTGGCGACCTCCTACATGGGATCGATCGCAAGGATTACGCGGTCATCGATGCTGGAGGTTCTGAACTCGAACTTCATTCGAACTGCACGGGCCAAGGGATTGCCGACAAGAACCGTGATCTGGCGCCATGCGCTTAAGCCGACATTGCTTCCCGTGGTCTCGTACCTCGGGCCGGTTTTTGTCTACGTTCTGACCGGTTCGGTTTTTGTCGACATCTATTTCTCAACCGGTGGTCTGGGGCAGGCCTATGTCGGCTCGGCCTTGTCTCGCGACTATGCTGTGCTGCTGGGGGTCACCATTCTTTACGGCGCGTTGACCGTGGTTGTGAACCTTCTGACCGACCTGGCTTATGCCTGGTTCGATCCAAAAATCCGATACTGAGGGGCAGGCAATGCTTGGAAAATCACAAAAAGCCGCCCATCTGGCCGAGGAAATCACTGATTACACGGTCATTCAGGGGCGCTCGCTTTGGCAGGACGCACGGATACGTTTTGTCCGCAACAAGGCCGCAATGGCCAGCGTTTTCATTTTAGGTCTGATCGTGTTGTTCACAATTGTTGGGCCTTACTTCGCGGTCTGGAACAATGAAGAGATCGATTGGAACGTCATGGGGGACGTGCGCGGCATGGGCATGCCGTCCATCGAAACCGGACACTTTTTCGGCGTCGATGATCTGGGGCGCGACCTATACAGCCGTGTCATTCAGGCCACCACCACATCGCTGCTGGTCGGTTTGATCGGGGCCGCGACCGCTCTGATCGTCGGCACCTGCTATGGCATCACCGCTGGATATATTGGCGGACGCACCGACAGTGCCATGATGCGGTTCGTGGACATCCTGCTTGCTATTCCGGCAACACTGATCATCATTTTGCTGCTTGTCGTGGCGGGACGATCCTTTTTCATGCTGTTCATCGCCTTGGGCGCTGTTGGTTGGCTGACGATGGCACGGATTGTTCGGGGGCAAACCCTGACCCTGAAGAACCGCGAATTTATCGAAGCCGCGCGCGCCGCCGGTGTCAGCGAATTTACCATCATGTACCGTCACATTCTGCCCAACCTGTTGGGCGTTGTGATCGTGTACGCTTCGTTACTGGTGCCTGAGATGATCCTGACCGAAAGCTTCATCTCGTTCCTCGGCCTCGGAATCTCAGAACCCTACACATCGTTGGGCCGCCTGATCGCCGAAGGGGCTGGCACCATGGCGTATGGTACGCTCTGGCAGCTGATGTTCCCTCTTACTTTTTATGTCGCCATCATCATCACCATGTTCTTCATCGGTGACGGGCTGCGCGACGCTCTGGACCCGAAGGATCGCTGATATGAGTCTGTTTTCCGTGAAGGACCTGAGCGTCCGATTTGATACACCCGACGGCGTGGTTGACGCTGTAAAAGGCATCAGTTTCGACATCAATCCCGGCGAATGTCTGGGCATCGTCGGCGAAAGTGGCTCGGGCAAAAGCCAGACGTTCATGGCAGCGATGGGGCTGTTGCCCTCCGCTGGCCATGCGTCTGGCTCTGCTTTGCTGAATGGTCAGGAAATCCTGAATCTACCTGTGAACAAAATCAACAAGATTCGTGGCTCAGACGTCGGCATGATTTTTCAGGATCCGCTGACCGCGCTGACCCCACATCTGCGAGTCGGCCAGCAAATGCGCGAGGTGCTACAGGTTCACGAAGGTTTGCAAGGCTCGGCTGCCCGCCAACGTTGCCTTGACTGGCTGAATCGCGTTCGCATCCCTGAAGCGAAACGGCGGCTGGATCAATATCCACATGAATTGTCTGGTGGCATGCGTCAGCGTGTGATGATCGCCATGTCGATGCTGTGTAATCCCAAACTTTTGATCGCGGATGAGCCGACTACTGCGTTGGATGTGACCGTTCAGGCCGACATTTTGGACCTGATGGTACGGTTGCAAAAGGATGAAGGTACGGCCATAGCTCTGATCACCCATGACATGGGCGTTGTTGCGCGCATGTGCGACAATATTCAAGTCATGCGTATGGGTGAGTTTGTGGAGGCCGGTGACACGCGCGAAGTCTTTCGTTCTCCTCAGCATGATTATACCCGAACGCTACTTGAGGCTATGCCGCGAATTGATGCGGGCGATGCTCCGAAAGCTCTTACGCAGACGGGAGAACCGCTACTGAAAGTGGATGACGTCAAGGTTCATTTCCCCATCCATGTCTCGGGAGGTCTATTTGGGCACAAGGTACCGCTGAAAGCCGTTGATGGCGTGAGTTTCGACATCCGAAAGGGCGAGACTCTAGGTGTTGTTGGAGAATCCGGCTGTGGCAAATCCACGCTGGCCCGGGCTGTGCTGCAACTGATCGAACCCAGCGCGGGCAATGTCAGCTGGCTGGGGCATCCGATCGTCGGGCTGAAACGGGCCGAGTTGAACAAGTACCGCAAGGACCTGCAGATCGTGTTTCAGGACCCGCTGGCGAGCCTTGATCCACGGATGACGATCTCGGCCTCGATCGCAGAACCGCTGAAAACCTATCGCCCGGATCTGACCGAACGGGAACGCAAAGAGCTGGTCGCAGAGATGATGGAGCGTGTTGGCTTGAAGGCCAACATGATCAACCGGTATCCGCACGAGCTGTCCGGGGGGCAAAACCAGCGTGTTGGAATCGCGCGTGCCATGATCAACAAACCAAAACTGATTATCTGTGACGAGGCAGTTTCTGCGCTGGATGTGTCCATTCAAGCCCAGATCGTAGGATTGTTGCGTGAACTGCAACAAGAGTTTGGCCTATCGATGATCTTCATCAGCCACGATTTGTCTGTGGTACGCGCGGTTTCGAACCGGATCATGGTTCTATATCTGGGCCGCATCGTTGAATTGGGCGATGGTGAAGTGATCTGTTCCGAACCGAAACATCCTTACACTCAGTCCCTGATTTCGGCGGTTCCGATCCCTGATCCGGATGTCGAGCGCAGCCGCCAAAGGCTTAAACTACCGGGAGAATTGCCTTCTCCCATGGATCCGAAAGCAGCTTTGCGCTTTTTGCCCAGCAGATTGTCTATGGGTGAGACCGACTATGTACCTCAACTCAGTGAGATTGCCCCGGATCATTTCGTCGCCGAACACGATCCGCTTGAGGTGATTATGGCCAATGCATAATCTTACGCGCCCCGATCTAAGGGGCGCGTTTTAAACTTCATAGAACAAGTGATTAGTGGATTGGTTCGGTGATCCCGCTTTCGGTCGTGTTTCGTTTTGACTCTGCCCTTAAGTTAATGGCAGATTCCAGCGAACCCGTAGCAGACCAGCCGGGTGTGATTGATTGGTAGGATTTTAGATTATATGTGGGGGCTCCGGCATCACCGAGAGTCGTCGGCAATATATAGAATTAGTGAGGTAATATGGTACGCAAAGTCACCAAGGCGATATTTCCCGTAGCGGGAATGGGCACTCGGTTTCTTCCGGCGACAAAGTCGGTGCCAAAGGAAATCATGACATTGGTTGATCGTCCGCTGGTCCAATATGCCATCGACGAAGCGCGTGCGGCCGGGATCACTGAATTCATCTTCGTGACATCGCGCGGAAAATCAGCACTTGAGGACTATTTCGATCACAATCTCGTGCTGGAGCAGGACCTCAAGTCTAAGGGCAAAGACGAACTGCTTGAAGTCTTGAACGCAACCAATATGGAAAGCGGAGCAATTGCCTATATCCGTCAACACAAGGCTTTGGGATTGGGGCATGCGGTCTGGTGCGCCCGTCGACTGATCGGGGATGAACCCTTTGCCGTGATGCTGCCCGACGATGTGATTGCCGCCGACAAACCCTGCCTACAGCAGATGGTCGAAGCCTATGAGGAAACCGGCGGCAACATGGTCGCCGCGATGGAAGTTCCCAACGAAAAAACCAGCTCCTACGGTATTCTGGATACCGGCCAGAATGTTGGAACGGTTGTCCGTGCCAAAGGAATGGTTGAAAAACCGAAACCCGAGGACGCGCCATCCAATCTAGCGGTGATCGGTCGTTACATCTTGGGTCCTTCGGTTCTGTACAATCTGAACCAGAAAAAGAAGGGAAGTGGCGGCGAAATCCAACTGACCGACGCAATTGCTGAGGATATTGGCAATGGTGTTCCTGTTTTTGGCTACAAGTTTGACGGACAGCGGTTCGATTGTGGTTCAAAGGCTGGCTTTCTGCAGGCAACGGTCTCGTTCGCATTGGCTCGCGATGATCTGCGCGACGACCTAAACCAATATCTGCATGAAGTCGTGGCCTCTGATCGGGCCGCGCAGTAGGCCTAGTTGTGTCAGCTATTCCGATTTCAATTCAATAGTTTAAGATAAAAGGTTCAGAAGGGGCAGGCACCGTGAGCATGGTCTATCCTGTAATTTTATGTGGCGGATCCGGCACTCGGCTTTGGCCGTTGTCGCGTAAAAGCTACCCCAAACAGTTTGTTCCGCTGATTGGTGAAACCAGCCTGCTGCAGCAATGTGCCGAGCGGTTGAAAGGCCCGACCGACGCGCCTTACGCCAAACCTCTGATCCTGACCAACGAGGCTTTCCGCTTTGTTGTCCCTGAACAATTGATGGCCATCGGAGTCGATCCGGGTCCGATCTTGATCGAACCCGAAGGACGCAATACTGCACCTGCAGTGCTGGCCGCTGCTCTGCACCTTTCATCCATTGATCCCGACGGGATGATGCTGGTAGCCGCGTCGGATCACGTTATTCCAGACAGTGCGGCCTTTCACGAGGCCGTCACCGAAGGTGTCCGAACAATAGCCGAGCGTGGAGATCTGGTGACATTTGGGATCACACCCGACCGACCCGAAACCGGGTATGGCTACCTTAAGCTCGCCCAAGCACCGGACTCGTCAGGCGCTTCTGTGCAACTTGACCGGTTCGTTGAAAAACCCGATCTTGAAAACGCCAAGGCAATGGTGGCTGAAGGGAGTTATCTTTGGAACTCGGGCATCTTTTTGTTCGCAGTCCGAGATATTCTTGAGGCGTTCGACCAGCATGCACATGATCTAATTGCGCCCGTTCAGAAGGCGGTTGAGCATGCGCAGTGTGATCTGGGCTTCCTGCGGTTAGATCCCGAGGCCTGGGCGACGGCTCAGGACATCTCTATCGACTATGCGGTTATGGAGAAGGCCGACAATCTCAGCGTTGTCCCTTATGCCGCCGGGTGGTCAGACGTGGGCAGCTGGTCTGCCGTACAAGAGCTTAGCAACCCCGATACGGACGGCGTTGCAACTGCCGGCGAAGTGACCGCCATAGATTGTCGCAACGTGCTGGTGCGTTCTGAATCGCCCGCGCAAGAAGTTGTTGCAATGGGGTTAGAGAACGTAATCACCGTGGCTATGCCTGACGCGGTTTTGGTCGCCAGCATGGACCGGGCGCAAGACGTCAAGCAGGCCGTCGCAGCATTGAAGGCAAAAGGCGCCAAGCAGGCGGAAGCATTGCCCGTTGATCATCGCCCTTGGGGATGGTTCGAAAGCCTCGTCATCGGCGATCGGTTTCAGGTCAAACGCATTCACGTCCATCCCGGCGCTTCGCTGAGCTTGCAATCGCATCACCATCGGTCCGAGCATTGGATTGTCGTGGAAGGCACCGCCGAGGTGACTATTGACGACAAGGTACAGCTCGTGTCTGAGAATGAATCCGTCTATGTGCCGCTCGGGGCCGTGCACCGGATGGTAAACCCAGGCAAAGTGCCAATGGTTCTTATCGAGGTGCAGACCGGGACCTATTTGGGTGAAGATGACATTATTCGCTACGAAGATGTCTACGCGCGTGACTGAGATCTGATTTCAAGAACTGATCCAAGTTTTGGGGCATCTGCAAGGCAGATGTCTCCATATTTCTGAGACCAAATCTTAAAAATTCGAAACCTGGGCGTTCGGCTGGGTCAGGCGGGATTTACGCACATCACGGCAGTGTGGCGCGCAATCATCATCGGACCGACACCACAGGAGGATGCCCATGCCACAGAACTCTCCCCGTCTAAATCTGCCCTATCTGCAACCCGCGCAGGCCCAAAAACATGTGACCCATAACGAAGCGCTGCGTGCGCTAGATCTGGTGGTGCAGCTAAGCGTTGCGTCCGTTAACGCGACTATCCCACCAGCTGCTCCTGATCAGGGTGAAACCTATGCATTGGGCACGTCTCCAACCGCAGCATGGTCCGGACAGGATGGAAAACTGGCGGCTTGGTTGGACAACGGGTGGCATTTCTTGACGCCCGACATGGGCTGGCGGGCTTGGGATCAAAATGCAGGGCTGTTGAAAGTCTGGGACGGGTCGGCGTGGATCGACCCGCCGGTCAATACACAGAACCTTTCCGGGATCGGCATCGCAACCGGATCAGACAGCACAAACCGTCTGGCCGTACGTAGCCCTGCCACCTTGTTGACGCATGAGGGCGCTGGCCACCAACTCAAGATCAACAAGGCTGGTGCCGGTGATACTGCCTCGCTGCTGTTTCAATCGAACTGGACCGGCCATGCCGAAATGGGCCTATCCGGCGATACAAATTTTTCAATCAAGGTCTCGCAGGATGGCGGAAGCTGGGTCGATGCTTTGCGGTTTGACGCCACAACCGGAACAGCCAGCGGAGCGGCTGTGCAAAGCAGCGCCGATGACACCACCTCGGGTCGCCTGATGCGGGCAGATTACGGGTACGGACCGGGCAATGTGCTGGGCACCGTATCCGAAAGCAGCGGCGTACCCAGCGGAGCGGTGATCGAGAGGGGCGGCAATGCAAATGGTGACTACACGCGCTTTGCTGACGGAACCCAGATTTGCACCGCCGTTCTAAGTGCGGTGGCCTGCACGACCGCAACTGGTAGTATGTTCG
This sequence comes from Ruegeria sp. C10, assembly GCF_056537805.1. Taxonomy (NCBI): domain Bacteria; kingdom Pseudomonadati; phylum Pseudomonadota; class Alphaproteobacteria; order Rhodobacterales; family Roseobacteraceae; genus Ruegeria; species Ruegeria sp. C10. The sequence goes on from NZ_JBQFSC010000001.1 coordinate 225,532, forward strand.
CCAGCGGTACCGCCAATTGGGATTTCCCTATTGCCTTTGCTGACAGCAGTTCTCCCGCTCTCAGCGGGAACGGCGGCGGTATTGGCCGATTTATGGGGTTTGACGCACCTTCAGAAACTCAAGCGACGTATCAGGTGATGGCTCCATCCTTGGACGCTACCAGTATAGCGCCAACAGTGATCGCAGTCGGTCGTTGGTACTGAATAAAGACCGTTCGGGCCATCGCCCGGACGGTTATCGTTCTTGCAAATTGGTTTCTGACCGATCCAGACAACACGCAAAGATCTGTCTTATCCTGTACCAAGATCGATACCAGGAACCCAGCTAACAACCCTATCATTTCACTCTTTGTGAAAGCGACAGATCAATGCCAGTTACAAGGCCGCCGTCCATACGCGATATCGACCCTGCCCGGTTACTTCGCGGATCAGCCCCCTATCGCTGAATTTGTCCAGATTTCGCTGTGCCGCTGCACGCGAGGCATGGGTCAGTTCTTCGGCCAGCGGGGCGGAAACCATCGGCCAAGCCGTTAATGCATCAATCAGCACGGGTGGGGTTCGACCGCTTAGGTCCGAAATGGCGTCGCGGGCGCGCTCTTCCCAAGCGCTGATCCGGTCCAAATGCAGCAAAGCCGCAAGTGAGGCCTGGCCTGCCCCCTGAATCCAGACCGAAAGTTTCTCGTCCAACGATCCTGCCCCCCGCAATGCACCTGGGCCCGACAGAGAAAGCGGCATGAACAATGCGCCACCTCGACCCATCGCGGAGGCATGACGGGCCGCGATGACCGCGGCCTCGGTATCCTGTCCGATGCCAGGAGACAACGCGCGCCACGCGTGAAATCCGATGGCGGCCTGGGTAACCGGGTGCAAACCGGCGACATTTCGCATGGTTTCCGCCAGATCAATCACTGCTTCGGGTGTATCTTCGAAACCTTGGGCCTGACGGTCTAGAAAAGCGGTCAGCCCCGCATCCCAGCCGCCCTCTGATGGCGCAGCACCCGACGACAGCCGCCTCACTGCCCATCCCGCCCGATACAAAGCCTGCACATCATCACCGGTTGCTCCGATCCGCAAACCGGTCCAAAGCGCAAGGCGGTCGATGCTGATCCGATCGCCCGTCCACCAGCCCAGATCCGAGACCTCCATCAGGGCCAGACGGTGACCCCACCCCTTGGGACCCGCGCGCAAACGTTCATCCAGAGCTCCAAATGTCACGGCCAGATCGGCAAGTTCAGCTGATAACTCGGATTGGGCCGCACGCCAGTCCCTTGGGTCAAACAGCAAACGCTGGTCCGGTCTCGGTACAGAGGGCAGAAATTCTCCCGGGTCTTCTTCGCCGTCGGGCGGAAGGAACCACAAATCGTCGTCTTCCGGCGGATCGGCGTCATAGATGCTGCGCGGCCCTTCTTCCAAGGCCTCATCATCCGGGTCCGGTATCTGAGGGTTCGGCTTCATGTCGGGTATTCTTCGGGCATTTACCGCGGTTCACAAGTGGTTTTGCGGATTCTTGTCGCTCAGCCTGAGAACGCCTCGGTCAAAACACTTAGTTCTCCACTCAGGTCTGTTTGCGCATCTCCACCCAACAGCATATAGCCGTAGCCATCATTCGCCCATGTAGCTGTCGCAAGACCACTGAGCACCGCAAGGTTCACATCCTTGACCGGTGCTCCCGCGCCTTGCCGGATCACACAAAACGCCACCGGATTGCCCTGGGCGTCAGCAAAGACCACCTGCACCAAAGGTTTACCTTTGAACGACAGTACCTGAGCACGTTTCAGATCAAGGCCCGGCAGAGTTTCCAACACGTCCCGGTTCAGTGAACGACCCAACTGAGCCTCGGCCTGAACAAACTGCGCGTCCAGGGTTTGCTGAGAATTGTCCAGATCGGCAATCGTGTCCGGTGAATATAGCGATTGATAGATCGCAGCCTGCTCCGCCCAGCCCAATGCCTGTGGTCGCGTGGCCCAGAATGTTGCAGACGCAGCAATAACAGCAACTGAGGCTGCGACCGCCAGCAAACGGAGCGGTCCGGCATTGGATTGTTGAGCGCTCGGAATGGGCAGATCGATCGAAGGCGCCTCAGTTGGAATGCCTTCAAAAGCCTGCTGCACAACCTGGGCAAATGGGTCGAGCGCCATGAGACGGTGTTCGAGTGCAGAATCCTCGGCCACCGCGTCTTCGATGGCGCGGGCTTCGGCCTCATCGAGGCTGCCTTCCAGATAGGCCAGAAGTGTTTCGTCGGAAAACTTCATTTGCCACTCCGTTGCACGGTGTCAGCCGCATCGTGCTGCATAACGGTTTTCAGTTTCTGCCGGGCATTGGAAAGCCGGCTCATGATTGTGCCGATGGGTACGTCCAGCATATCCGCAGCTTCGCGGTAGCTGTAGCCTTCGACAAACACAAGCATCACCGTTTCACGTTGCGCCTCTGGCAGTTGCATCACTTGAGTAAACACCTGAGCGGCGAAAATATTCGTTTCTGAATCAGGCCCTGTCGCGACTAATTCCGCCTCGGGCGTGACCGAAAGCGCCTGCGCCTTTCTTACGGATCGCGCCCGTATCTCGTTCAGCCATATTGAACGGCAGATCGTCATCAGCCAACTGTCCAGCCGTTCATACGAGGTGACCTGGTGGTGTTTCTCCAACGCACGCAATGCCGTCGCCTGCAACAGATCATCCGCAACGTCCGACGCACCCGACAAAGCCAGCCCAAACCGCCAGACCCGTTTCGAGTGGGTCTGGATTGCGCCGCGCACGGCTTGTTCGGTGCTCATCTCAACACTCATCGAATAAAACGCGACCTGTGTGTGTTTGCTTTGACATGGGACCGGGCCCGCTTGGTCAGAACTGTCATAGATCCTGGAGGAAAGAAATGAAACTTCTGTTCAAAACAATCACGATTGCGTCGGCTATTATTGCAGGCCCGGGTCTGGCCGCTGATTGGACACTAAACCCGGATGCGTCTCATCTGGCTTATGGAACGGTCAAGATCGATGATGTAGGAGAGGTCAATTCTTTCACCAACCTTTCGGGTCATGTCAGCGAAGATGGCAAGGTTAATATCGATATCGATCTGTCGTCGGTCGAAACGAATATCGACATCCGTAACGAACGGATGATCGAGTATGTGTTTCGCAAGGCCGCGACCGCGACATTGAGCGCGAATATTGATATGGACCAAGTGTCGAAGCTGGATGTGGGGGCCAGTAACACGATTGAGGTGGATGCGAAGCTGGCTCTGGCGGGGACCGAGGTGGAATTCTACACCGATATGTTTGTCCTGCGTGTGGCCGAAGATACCGTCATGGTTTCAACCAACGACATGGTGTTCATCAGCACCGAGGATGCGGGCGTTTCGGCAGGCGTAGACAAGCTGATGGAGTTGGCGCAACTACCCAGCATCACCCGCACCGTACCGGTGACCGCACGATTGATGTTCAGTCTCGAAGGTTGAAACCAAAGAATAGTACGGGGTCGAATTTGGCCCCGGCTTATGCCCCCCAAGTGTCGCTTAGGCGATAGCCGCCAGGCCATGGGTCATCGGGGTCCAGCATGTGCTGGTGCGTACCCGTAATCCAGCCTCGCCCCGAGATTTCCGGGGTGATCGCCACGCGGCCGTTCAGATCATGCCGCTCTACGATACGACAGCGAAATTCACTGTTGATGACTGAACGCGCGTGGTAGCGATCGGTCATCGTCATTTCTCCCTTGGCCAGCAAAACCGCCATCCGCGCTGAAGCACCGGTGCCACAAGGTGAACGATCCAGCTTACCCGGTTTGATGGCGACAGTATTACGTCCGATGAGAATATCGCCCTGACGATCGAGCGGGCCTGCAATCTGGCAGAACGAAATGTGGCTCCAGTCTTTACTAGGGTGATCGAAGCCAAGCTGCTCATTGGCGGCATCGGTGATACGCGCGCCAGTCCTTGCAAGATCAGCCCCTTCATCAGGGGTAAGCTCGAAACCCAGATCGGCGGCATCTACAATTGCAAAACTGTCGCCACCAAACGCGGTATCCACGCGCAACGTCCCGATGCCCTCAACCTCGATCCGGGCATCCAGCTTGTCGACGAAACTTGGCACATTATGCACAAAGATACGTTCGGCCTTGCCATTTCGGCATTCGGCGCGGACGCGGATCAACCCTCCTGGGGCTTCCAATGTCAGATGGGTTTCAGGCTCGTGCATCGGAAGAATGCCACTGTCCAACAGAACCGTTGAGACACAAATCGAGTTGGAGCCTGACATCGGTGGCGTGTCTTCCGGTTCCATGATGATGAACGCTGCATCCGCCTCGGGTTTTTTTGGTGGAACCAGAAGATTCACATGGCGAAAGACACCGCCGCGAGGTTCATTCAGCATGAAATCCCGCAATGTCTGGTCTTCAGCGATAAAGGTCCTTTGGTCCCATACCGTCTCTCCCGGAGGCGGAGCGACGCCGCCGACGATAACGTCGCCCACTTCGCCTTCAGCATGGGCCGAGATCACATGGATGGTTTTGGAACTGCGCATAAAGCCTCCGGAAAGCCGATGGATAATGCGCAGTCATGCAAAACAGATCCGGTCTGGCAAGCCCTATCGCAGCCGCTGACCCGTCTCGGGATCGAACAGCATCGCACGCTCAGGACGAACCGAAAGCCCGATGCGGTCACCGGTCGTACTGCGTTGGTCTTCCCGTTCTTCCACAATCAGCTTATCGCCATTTGGCGTCAGCAGATAAGAATATGAAACACCACCGAGCGCTTCGGTCAGATCAACTGTGCAGGTGTCACCGTTTCGATCCACCTGAATATGCTCGGGGCGAATACCCAATGTTACTTTCGTCGCTCCTTTGGGAACGCTCTCGGTGACCGGGACATCATCAGTAAGTGCAGGGTGCCGCACCATGCCGTCCACGACATCGCACTCAAGGAAGTTCATTGCAGGAGACCCGATGAAACCCGCCACGAACTTATTGTCGGGGTCGCGATACAGGTCCATAGGGGCTCCCACTTGCTCAATCCGACCGTCGCGCAATACCACAATCTTGTCGGCCATGGTCATCGCCTCGACCTGATCGTGCGTAACGTAGATCATCGTCGCGCCGATTTCCTGATGAAGCCGCGCAATTTCAACCCGCATTTCCACGCGAAGTTCTGCATCCAGATTCGAGAGCGGTTCGTCGAACAGGAACACCTCGGGGCCGCGCACAATGGCACGCCCGATCGCGACACGCTGACGCTGACCGCCGGACAACGCTTTGGGTTTGCGTTTCAGATATTGGTCGAGCTTCAGAATATTTGACGCTTCCTGAACCTTCTGATCGATCTCGGCCTTGGCAACACCGTTCATACGCAGACCAAATCCCATGTTCTCGGCCACGGTCATATGAGGATAGAGCGCATAGGTTTGAAAAACCATCGCCACTCCGCGTTTGGCAGGATCCACATGCGTGACTTCACGTGCGCCGATATGGATTTCCCCGTCCGAGGTTTCTTCCAAACCCGCGATCATCCTCAACAGCGTGGACTTACCGCAGCCCGAGGGGCCCACGAACACGCAAAACTCACCATCTTCAATCTGCAGATCAATCCCGTGAATGACCTGCGTCTGGCCATACCGTTTGATCGCGCCTTTCAGGGTTACACCTGTCATGTTGCTTGCATCCTATTCTGTTGGCCCTCGGGGAACCGCCACGCCTGTGCTTCTGCGCCGATCTGTTCAGCGACGCGCCGGACGCGCGGCACCCAAGATTGCAATTGCTCGAAATCCATTCGCCCAGTCGATCCTGTCACCGATAGGGCCCCCAACATGCGGCCCCCATTAGTCAGAATCGGGCAGGCAATGCAGATGATGCCAGGCTCATGCTCTTCATCATCAACTGCGTAACCCCGGCTGCGGATCTTAACGAGATCAGCCCGTAATGCCTTTTCCGAGGCCAAGGTCTTGTCAGTGAACCGATGAAAGCTTTGTTGCGAGATCGTCTTTTCCAACTGTGCCTCGTCCAAATAGGCCATCATCGCTTTGCCAACGCCTGTGCAATAGGCCGGGCCGACCTTGCCGGCCTCGGAATACATCTCAATTGGTCGTTGCGCGTTGCGCTTATCCACATAAAGCACCTGCCCGGAATCAAGTTGCGCCAAGTGCACGGTCTCCCCTGTCTCGGCGCTGAGAGCGTCCAGGAAAGGCCGCGCAATTGGAGCTAATGAGCTATGCGTCCATGCCGAATGTGCCAGGCGCACCAATCGCATACCTGGCGAATAGGTCTGCCGTTCCGGTTCGTAATGCAGCATGCCCTGATTGGTTAGCGACTGCAGAAAGCGGTATAGCGTCGCCTTGGGAAATTCACTGCGCTCCAGCAATTCCCCGAACCGCACCGGGCGTTCGAAGGCCGCGACCTGTTCCAACACGTCACATGCTTTTCCTATTGTTCCGTCACCTGCCACGGGTGCCTGTTCTCCTCCACTTTCCCTCGGCTTTGGGCACGAGGGTCTTGACAAGAGTAGCCGAGTCGATGTGTAGTTTTCAATATATAAAACAAGGTTTCAATATTTGAGACCAATATGGAAGCTTAAGGGAGGAAACTATGCATTCCATGTTCAAGCGCACAGCGGCTGCTTTGGCTGCCAGTGTGGCACTTGCTGCGCCCGTCGCAGCAGAGCTGACCGGCGAGCTGCGAATCTTCCTCGATACGTCCAACCCGGCGCCGCGCGCGACGATGGAAGCGATGATCGAGCGATTCGCGGCCGAGCATCCCGGTCTAGAAATCGAAACCACCGTGATCGACCGTGAGGCCTACAAGACCCAGATTCGCAACTTCCTGACGGCTGACACGCCAGACGTTGCCACCTGGTATGCAGCCAACCGAATGAAGCCTTATGTTGAAGCGGGTCTTTTCGAAGACGTCTCGGACCTGTGGGCTGAACCTGAAATCGCCGACAATCTGGCCTCGACCAAAGGTGCGATGACCATTGATGGCAAACAGTGGGGCGTTCCGTACACCTACTATCAATGGGGCGTTTATTACCGCAAAGACATCTTTGATGAGCTGGGTCTGACCGAGCCGACCACTTGGGAAGAAGAACTGGCCAACTGCCAGAAGATCGTCGATTCCGGCCGCGCCTGTTATACCATCGGCACCAAGTTCCTGTGGACAGCAGGTGGCTGGTTTGACTATCTGAACATGCGCACCAACGGGTTCGACTTTCACAATCAACTCGCAAATGGCGAGATCAGCTGGGAAGACGACCGGGTTAAGCAGACCTTCGCCAACTGGAAACAGCTGATCGACATGGGCGCATTCATTGACAACCACCAGACATATAGCTGGCAAGAAGCCCTGCCCTTTATGGTCAACGGTGAGGCCGCCGCCTATCTGATGGGTAACTTCGCTGTGGCTCCGCTGCGTGAAGCAGGCCTGACCGACGATCAGTTGGACTTCTATCAGTTTGTCGCCATCAACCCCGATGTTGAACTGGCCGAAGACGCGCCGACCGATACGTTCCATATCCCGGCCAATGCCTCGAACAAGGAAGCCGCGCGTGAGTTCCTGCGTTTCGCAGTCTCTGCGGACGAACAGACCGAAATCAACAACGGTGCAAACCTCGGCCAGTTGCCTGTGAACGCGCAATCCGCAGTGGACGACGACAAGTTCCTGCAGCAGGGCTTTGTCATGCTATCGTCTAACAGCCCCGGCGGTGTTGCACAGTTCTGGGACCGCGACGCACCAGCGGAAATGGCAAAAGTGTCGATGGAAGGCTTCCAGGAATTCATGGTCAAGCCGGACAACGCTGACAAGATTCTGGCCAAGCTGGAACGTGCGCGCGAGCGCATCTACGACAACTAAATCTTGTCCAGGGTCGGGCTGAAGCCCGGCCTACACCTTGCACAATAGTAGGGCGGGCTTCAGCCCGCCTTCACCCACCAGATCCGAGATGCCCATGACCGCTGCCGTTGACGCCCCCGAGCAAGAAAGCTGGTTCCACAGAAACCAACAGCGCATCGCGCCCTGGCTGTTTTTGGCTCCGGGTCTGTTGTTCTTCATGGTCTATGTGATCATCCCGGTCTTTCAGTCTTTCAATCTGTCTCTTTATGAATGGGACGGTTTAGGTGCAGCTGAATATGTCGGCTTTCGCAACTATGAAGATCTGTATTGGGAATGGGTGGACCGCGACGCTTTCTACATCTCGCTCAAGAACAACCTGATCTGGCTGATCCTGTATCTGGCCGCAATTCCTGCAGGCTTGTTTATTGCACTGTTCCTGAACCAGACGGTCTGGGGCATCCGCCTCTACAAGTCTTTGTTCTTCTTTCCCTTCGTCATCTCTCAGGTCGTCGTTGGGCTAGTATTCACATGGTTCTACGACCCAACCTTTGGCCTTCTAAACGAATTCCTAAGCCTCTTTGGCCTCGGTCCACTGAACGTGCTGGGGGATGAGCGCTTCGTAACCTACGGCATCATCTTCGCAGGTCTATGGCCACAAACGGCCTATTGCATGATCCTCTACCTCACCGGCCTTAACGCCGTCGACCCCGAACAGATCGAAGCCGGGCGTCTGGACGGCGCAAAAGGTGGGCGAATGCTGTGGCACATTATTCTGCCGCAGCTGCGCCCGGCAACCTTCATCGCATTCGTTGTGACAATCATCGGCGCGCTGCGCAGCTTTGACCTGATCTCGATCATGACACAGGGCGGTCCTTTTGGCTCGTCCCGCGTGCTGGCCTACTACATGTTCGAGGTCGCGCTGTCCGAATACGGCTTCCGCATGGGATATGGCGCAGCTATCGCTGTGATCCTGTTCCTGATTATGCTCTGCTTCATCGCCTACTTCCTGTGGTCGATGTACCGCGAAGAAAGGGGGCACTGAGATGTTTCCCAAACCGATCGAAAAACAACCCCGCGCAGCGCAGATCACCTATCAGGCGATGTTGCCTCTGGCACTGCTACTATGGCTGGGGCCCCTTTTGGCGGTCGCGCTTTTCTCGGTCAAACCTGCCGCAGACTTCACCAATGCGAATTACTGGGGGATGCCGTCAAGTTTTGAGGGCGCGTTCAATTATGGTCAGGTCTTTTTCAATTCGGATATGCCACGTTACTTGATGAACTCGTTCCTGATCACCGTACCAACGGTAATCGGGGCCGTTGCACTCAGTTGCATGACAGGCTTCGCGCTGGGGATCTACAAATTCAAATCGAACCTCTGGATCTTCTTCATGTTTGTGGCGGGCAATTTCGTACCCTTCCAGATCCTGATGGTCCCTGTGCGCGATCTCACGCTGGAGTTGGGCCTTTACAACACCAAAACAGGGCTTGTGCTATTCCACATCGCCTTCCAGACCGGGTTCTGCACGCTCTTCATGCGCAACTTCATCCGCGCCCTGCCATTCGAACTGATCGAGGCCGCACGGGTCGAGGGCATTAGCGAATGGCGAATCTTCTGGTACGTCGTTCTACCACTGATGAAACCGGCCATCGCCGCACTCAGTGTCCTGATTTTCACCTTCATCTGGAACGACTATTTCTGGGCTGTTGTTCTGACCCAAGGGGCCGAAAGCCAGCCCGTGACAGCCGGGATCACCAGCTTTAACGCGCAATTTCGCGCTGCTTATCAGTTGATGAGTGCCGGTTCTATAGTGGCAGCCCTGCCGCCGGTTGCCATGTTCTTCCTGATGCAGAAACACTTCATCGCGGGCCTGACCCTCGGTGCCGTAAAATAACGTCAAACCAGAGGTTTACCTCATGACCAAGATCACCTTTGTAGGTGCAGGTTCCACGATCTTCATGCAGAACATCGTGGGCGACGCCCTGCTCACCCCTGCCCTTGCAGACAGCCACTTTGCGCTGATGGATATCGATCCGGTGCGCTTGGCCGAAAGCGAAGCTGTGGCCAAGGCCATGATCCGCTCAGTCGGCACGGGTGCAACCGTCTCAACCCACTCGGATCGTCGCGCGGCGCTGGACGGCGCAGATTTCGTGATCACTGCCTTTCAGGTTGGCGGGTATGAGCCTTGCACGGTGACAGATTTTGAAATCCCAAAACAATATGGCCTGCGTCAGACTATCGCCGATACGCTGGGTGTTGGAGGCATTATGCGCGGCCTGCGCACTGTGCCCGTTCTGTGGGGCGTCGCGCAGGACATGATGCAGTTGTGCCCCAACGCAACGCTGCTGCAATACGTGAATCCGATGGCCATCAACACCTGGTCTCTGGCTGAGCGCTTCCCTAATCTGAAACATGTCGGCCTGTGCCATTCTGTCCAGAACACGGTCGAAGAATTGGCGCATGATCTAGACCTGCCCAAGGCGGACTTTCGCTACAAAGTTGCCGGTATCAATCACGTCGCGTTCTTCCTCAAGCTCGAGCATGAAGGCCGCGATCTGTATCCGGCTTTGCGTCAGGGCTATCGCGCCGGGCATTTACCCAAGCCTCCGCTGCTAATGCCGCGCTGTCCAAACAAAGTCCGGTACGAAGTGATGGACCATCTTGGATACTTCTGCACCGAAAGTTCCGAGCATTTTGCAGAATACGTTCCTTGGTTCATCAAAGACGGTCGCAATGACCTGATCGAACAGTTCAGCATACCGCTGGACGAATACCCGACCCGCTGTGTCGAGCAGGTGGCCAATTGGAAGGAACAGGCCAAGACCCTGACAGATGGTCGGAACATTGAAGTAACCCGAAGCCATGAATTCGCCGCCGACCTTATGAACGCAATCGTGACAGACACGCCGTACACAGCCTACGGCAACCTGCCAAATACGGGTCAGATTCCGCAATTACCCCTAGGTGCAGCGGTTGAAACGCCGTGTCTGGTTGACTCGAATGGCGTCCAACCTTCCGTGGTCACGGATATCCCGCCACAACTGATCGCGTTGATGCGGACCCAAATCAACGTACAAGAGCTAACGGTTCGCGCGCTGACCGAAGAAAACCCCGAATACATCTATCACGCCGCAATGATGGATCCCCATACTGCGGCCGAGCTGGATCTGCGCCAAATTCGCGGCCTCGTCACCGATCTGCTTTCTGCCCATGGTGATTGGCTGCCAGATTGGTGCCGCCCCGCCCGCGCAGCTTAATCTTCGTCTTCTCAAAAAACACTCAATTCCAACGCCAGACAGACAGAGCCAATAATGACCAAGAAACGCCGTTCACAGCATTGGTACGGAAAACTCGATAAGGACGGGTTCATTCACCGGTCCTGGATGAAAAACCAGGGCTTTCCGGATCACGCTTTTGACGGGCGCCCCATCATCGGCATCTGCAACACATGGTCGGAACTGACGCCCTGCAATTCGGGCCTTCGTGATCTGGCCGAAGGCGTGAAACGGGGCGTGTGGGAGGCCGGCGGCTTTCCAGTGGAATTCCCCGTTATGTCGCTGGGCGAGACCCAGATGAAACCCACCGCCATGCTGTTTCGCAACCTGCTGGCGATGGATGTCGAGGAATCGATCCGCGCCTATGGTATCGACGGCGTTGTCCTGCTGGGTGGATGCGACAAGACCACCCCGGGGCAGCTGATGGGTGCAGCCTCGGTCGATTTGCCGTCCATCGTGGTTAGCTCTGGCCCGATGCTGAACGGCAAATACCGGGGTCAGGATATCGGCTCGGGCACAGATGTCTGGAAGTTTTCCGAGGCTGTTCGTGCCGGAGAAATGACACTTCAGGATTTCATGAACGCTGAATCAGGCATGTCGCGTAGCGCGGGCGTGTGCATGACTATGGGCACCGCTAGTACCATGGCCTCATTGGTTGAGGCGATGGGCATGTCGCTGCCCACCAACGCCGCCCTGCCTGCCGTTGATGCCCGCCGCATGGCACTGGCGCATCTGACCGGCAAGCGCATTGTCGAGATGGTGGACGAGGACCTCAAGCCATCAGATATCCTGACCAGGGAGGCGTTTGAGAATGCCATCCTCGCCAATGCAGCCGTCGGAGGATCGACAAACGCAGTGGTCCACCTGTTGGCACTTGCAGGTCGCGTGGGTGTCGACCTGACGTTGAAAGACTTTGAAATCGGATCGGAAATCCCCCTGCTGGTCAATTGCATGCCTTCTGGCAAATACCTGATGGAGGATTTCTGTTATGCAGGCGGTGTGCCAGTGGTTCTGAGCGAACTCAAACCTTTCCTGCGCCCGGCAAGAACAGTTCTGAACAAGGACATCTCGGCCCACTGTGAAGGGGCTGAGTGTTTCAACACAGACGTCATCCGCCCATTTGACGATCCGGTAAAACCCGCCGCAGGCCTGCGGGTTCTGCGCGGCAATCTTGCGCCCAACGGGGCAATCGTGAAGCCTTCGGCGGCCACAGATGCACTGCTGGAAACCGAGGCCGAAGCATACGTTTTTGAAAGCATCGAAGATCTGAAAGCCAATATCGACCGCGACGACCTACCAGTTACACCTGAGACCATTCTGGTCCTCAAAGGTTGTGGGCCCAAGGGCTATCCAGGGATGCCCGAGGTTGGGAACATGCCGATCCCGGCCAAGCTGGTCAAAGACGGCGTACGCGACATGATCCGGATCTCGGACGCGCGTATGTCTGGTACTGCATTCGGGACAGTTATCCTGCATGTCAGCCCTGAGGCTCAGGCCGGTGGTACGTTGGCGTTGGTCAAAACCGGTGACCGTATTCGCGTGTCCGCCAACAAGGGCGAGCTGCAGCTGCTGGTCGACGAAAAGGAACTGGACGCCCGCCGCGCCCTGTGGCAACCGGACGATCCGCATTACTCGCGCGGGTATGCGAAGCTTTATATCGACCACGTGTTGCAGGCTGATCGCGGCGCGGACCTTGATTTCCTTGTGGGCAAAGACACGCGCTTAGTGACGAGAGAGAGCCACTGATGGATCAACCTGCTACATTTCAAGACCTCAACGGAGCCTCTGTTTATATAACCGGCGGCGGTTCGGGCGTTGGTGCAGCGTTGACTGACGGGTTCATGGCCCAAGGGGCTAAAGTTGCCTTTATCGGTCGGTCAGATGCCGGTGAATTTGTCGAACAGATGCGTGACAAGCACGGCCGCGCCCCCTTGTTTTTGCAGGGTGACATGACCGATACCGAGCTGTTGCACACCACCATGGCCAAAGCAGCTGAAGCCCATGGCCCGATCAAAGTGCTGGTCAACAACGCTGCGAATGACAAGCGGCACTCACTTGAAGAAACTACAACCGAGTTCTGGGACTGGATGATCGAAGTCAACCTAAAGGCCTACTATTTTGCCTGTCAGGAAGCCGCGCGACAGATGAAGGACAAAGGCGGTTCGATCATCAATTTCAGTTCGATCAGTTACCTGATGGGGAACGCAGGTTATCCAATCTATACCAGTTCAAATGCGGCGATCACCGGCATGACACGCTCGTTGGCGCGTGAACTTGGGCCACATAAAATTCGCGTCAACGCGCTGGCACCGGGATGGGTTCTGACACAGAAACAGCTGGACATGTGGGCCACACCCGAAGATCTGGCTGCGCATATGGATCGCCAGAGCCTGAAAGAGCATCTGACGCCCGAAGACATGATAGCACCAACCCTGTTTCTGGCTTCAAGCGCAAGCCGTGCAATGACCGGGCAGTGCATGGTGGTTGACGGCGGCGTGGTAGGAACGGGGTGATGCTATGAATGTCGAGTGGATCGCTGTTGACTGGGGAACATCTCATCTGCGGGCATGGGCCATGCAAGGTGATAGCGTTTTGGCACAGGCCGCGTCGTCAGATGGTATGTCCCGCACAACCGGCGGAGGTTTTCAGGCAGCCCTGCTAGCTTTGATCGAAGATTGGCTGCCCGGGCAACCGGTAGATGTGATCGCCTGCGGAATGGTTGGGGCACGGCAAGGTTGGGTCGAGGCCCCGTATTCCGCTGTTCCGTCCGAACCAATCCCGATCGTACCATTCCGTGTTCCAAACACCGATCCGCGCATTCGGGCCTTCGTTGTTCCGGGGCTGAAACAGACCAGCCCTCCCGATGTGATGCGCGGCGAAGAGACTCAGATCGCGGGGTTCCTCAGCACGCATCAGAATTGGGACGGTGTGATTTGCCTGCCCGGTACTCATACGAAGTGGGCCCAGATCAGTGCCGGAGAGGTGGTCAGTTTCCGAACCTTCATGACCGGCGAGTTGTTTGATCTGCTGCGCGGGCAATCCGTTCTGCAGCATTCAATTGACGAGGGCTGGGACGACGCGAGTTTTACCGAAGCGGTTGCCGACATGCTGTCGAAACCCGAGCAGCTGGCAGCGCGCCTATTCGGGCTACGGGCCGCTGATTTGCTGCACGGTCAAAGCAACAGCGTTGCACGCGCCCGTCTTTCAGGGTTCCTGATTGGCGCCGAGCTTGCCGCATCGCGGCCCTATTGGCTGGGTCAGCAATTGGCGATCATCGGCTCGGAAAGCTTATCCAACGCCTACGCAACCGCCTTGCAACAACAAGGCGCAATGGTCGAAACCGCAGACGCCATGATCGCAACCCTTGCAGGTCTATCGCAGGCCCGAACATTAACGAGGCAAACCGCATGAGCCGCCCAATCATCGCCATTCTGCGCGGGTTAACCACTGACGAGGCGCTACCGGTCGGTCACGCCCTGCTGGAAGCGGGCATAGACCGGATTGAGGTTCCGCTGAATTCTCCCGATCCGCTAGAAAGTATCCGAGTTCTCGCCTCGGAGATCGGGGACCGCGCGCTTATCGGAGCGGGTACTGTATTGACCCCCGATCAGGTTGACGCGGTTGCCAATGTCGGGGGCAAACTGATCGTTTCGCCAAATTGCGATGTGTCCGTGATCCAACGCTCTGTCGCACTTGGGCTGCAAAGCTGGCCGGGTGTGTTCACCCCGACCGAGGCCTTCGCTGCGCTCCAGGCCGGGGCTACGGGGTTAAAACTTTTCCCCGGTTCGCTTGCCGGTCTTGCAGGGTTGGCTGCCCTGCGCCCTGTATTGCCGACGGGCGCTCAGGTCTTTGCGGTGGGCGGTGCGGGCCCCGAGAACTTTGGGGACTGGATCAAGGCCAGCGCCGACGGCTTCGGAATCGGGTCTGCACTCTACAAGCCCGGAATGTCGGTTGGCGACATAGCAAACCATGCCGAGCAGATCGTAGCTGCCTATGATGAGGCCGTTGGATGAGTCAGGTCTATGACGACCGCCCATGCGAACTGGGCGAGGGGCCATTGTGGCACCCCGAACGGCAACAGCTTTTCTGGTTCGATATCACCGGCAAACGACTGATGACGCGAGAAAATGAACAAGCGCGTAGCTGGGCGTTCGATGAACATGTCTCAGCCGCAGGATGGGTAGACCGTGACACTTTGCTGATCGCGTCGGAAACCGGCCTGTGGCGATTTGGGCTTGAAAGTCGAGCCAAAGATTTGATCGCCCCGCTTGAGGTCGACAATCCGGTGACTCGATCCAATGATGGGCGCGCCGATCCTTGGGGCGGGTTCTGGATTGGCACCATGGGCAAACAGGCAGAAGTAGGCGCAGGTTCGATCTATCGCTATTGGAATGGCGAGCTACGGCCATTGGTCCGAGATATCATCATCTCAAATGCAATCTGCTTTGCGCCGGACCGATCCTGCGGCTATTACAGCGATACCGCCACTAAACTGGTCATGCGTTGGGAACTGGACGCGCAGACAGGCTGGCCCATAGGCAAAGCGGCGGTCTTCCTTGACCTGCAAAGCGAAGATCTGAACCCGGACGGTGCCGTGGTTGATCACGACGGAAACATCTGGATCGCCCAATGGGGTGCCAGCCGGGTTGCAGCCTATACGCCCGGCGGTCAATTCCTGAGAGCGGTTGGTTTCGATGCCAAACACACTTCGTGCCCGAGTTTTGGTGGTGATGACCTGACTACACTGTTCTGCACCACCGCCCGCCAAGGGCTGGACGCGGACACTCTTGTAAGAACGCCGACGAATGGCATGACACTCACCGCGCCAAATGTGGCGCAAGGTCAAGCTGAACACAGAGTTATACTATGAAGCCGGAACTTGGCGTTTGCTATTACCCTGAACACTGGCCCGAAGAAAACTGGGCTCAGGACGCCGCGCGCATGGTCGAGACTGGCTTGAAATGGGTCAGGATCGGCGAATTCGCCTGGAGCCGAATGGAACCCACTGCTGGAGACCTGCAATTCGACTGGTTGGATCGCGCGATTGAAACCTTGGGTGCGGCAGGGCTGAAGATTGTGCTGGGCACCCCGACGGCAACACCTCCGCGATGGATGCTGGACAAGCATCCCGACATGCTGGCTGTGGATGTTGATGGCAATCTACGCAAGTTCGGCTCACGCAGACATTATTGCTTTAGTCACACCGGCTATATCGACGAATGCAAGCGGATCACGAAGATCATGGGTCAGCGCTATGGCCGCAACCCGCATATCGCTGCTTGGCAAATCGATAACGAATATGGCTGTCACGATACGACGCTCAGCTATAGTGCTGCGGCGTTGTATGCTTTTCACCGCTGGCTGGCGAACCGATACAACTCGATCGACGCGTTGAACGATGCCTGGGGGAATGTGTTCTGGTCGATGGAATATAACAGCTTCGATCAGATCGAGCTGCCGAACCAGACCGTGACCGAGCCCAACCCGGCACACGTCTTGGCGTTTCGCAGGTTCAGTTCGGATCAGGTGGTGGCGTTCAACAAGGCCCAGGTCGATGCGCTGCGGCCGCTAACGGATCAACCATTGCTGCACAATTACATGGGGCGCGTGCTGGAATTCGATCATTTCGATATAGGCAGGGATTTGGACATCGCGACGTGGGACAGCTATCCGATTGGCTTCCTGTCGGATCGGTTGGAAGTGGACGAGCCGCACAAGACTGCATTTCTGCAGCAGGGTGATCCGGACATGCAGGCCTTTCACCACGACCTATACCGCGCCGTCGGTCGAGGCCGTTGGTGGGTCATGGAACAGCAACCCGGTCCAGTGAACTGGGCCCCCTACAACCCGGCACCCCTACCCGGCATGGTGCGCCTCTGGTCGCTTGAGGCGGTGGCCCATGGGGCCGAAGTGGTCAGCTATTTCCGCTGGCGGCAAGCGCCATTTGGGCAGGAACAGATGCATGCCGGTCTACTTACCCCGCATGGCGACGAAGCACCCGGTTTGGCAGAGGCGCGTCAGACCGCCGATGATCTGGCCGCGATAGACACGGTTCAGCCTATCCATGCGCAGGTTGCTATCGTCTTCGATTATGCATCTGACTGGGCCTGGACAACGCAGCCTCAGGGCGCGGGGTTCGATTATTTCCGGCTCGTATTCTCTGCCTACCGCGCGCTGCGGCACGCTGGGTTGTCGGTGGATTTCGTGCCTCAGGACGAGGTCGGCAAGGAGCACTATAATCTGATCCTAGCACCGGGCCTGGCTGCCCTAGGCGATCTTGAACAAAGGCTAATACAAGGGTGTGATCTTGCTGTTCTGGGACCGCGCAGCGGGGCAATCACCGCAGATTTTCAGATCCCTGATTCGGGGCGCCCAGGTCTTGATGGCCTCAGCAGCCATGTCGATCTGATCGAAACTTTGCCACCCGGCGTAACCCGTATTGTCGAAGGGGGTGGTGCTGCGGAACATTGGGTTGAGCGCTTGTCAGGCTCCGCGCAAAAATTGCTTTCTTTCGCAGATGGCACTGCGGCGTTGCATGGCGGTGCCGGTCTTTGGTATTTGGCGGGGTTCCCCGATGAGGCCCTTTGGGATCGCGTCATAGCCATGGCGGCCCAGAAAACGGATCTGGCGCTCCATCCGATGCCCAAAGGGCTGCGGCGGCGCGAGACGCAGTCGCACGAAGTGCTGATCAACTATAATGCGCATTCAGTGACATGGGACGGCCAGCAGATCGAAGGATGTGATGTCCTGTTCAGGACGCGCGGTTCATATAAACGTTAATCTAGATACCGCTAACATAACCTGTTAGATGGCGTGACGCTGGTCATGGCTCCAACAGGTTGCGACAATGAAATATACCCGTTCTGACTTTCCCAATGGCTTTCTGTTTGGTGCGGCTGCCCCTGCAGAACCGGCAACTGGGCTAGACATGCACCGCTTTACAGTCCGTTGGCAGCACATCATACCAGACGGTCGCATTCCTGATGCACGCGCATTGGATCAGTGCGAGCAGCGGATTGATCAGCTTTTGGCACACAGCATTCGGCCATGCATTGTGCTGGATCACAACGATATCCCCCCAGCGCTGGAGGATATCGGCGGGTGGCGCAATCGAGTAATGGCCGACTATTTTGCAGCGTTTTCTGAGGCAGTCGTCGCTCGGATGGGTGATCGGATATTCAACATCTCTACCTTGAACCCGTCCGTCGGAATCGAACGCGACCCTCGCACTAATGCCCGCAGCCTGCACCATCAATTGCTTGCACAGGGCGCGGCGCGTCAGGAAATGCGGAGCTATGGGATGGCCAATCTGGGTGTAGAGGTCGATCCGCTCATCCTTGATACGATAACCAACGGGCAATACTCGCAGTCTTTGCTGGATCGATTGGCCAGCCACTTTCCCGAAAATTGGCGGGATGATTTTTCCATCATCGCCGAGCCGATTGATTGGTGCAGCGTAGTCGTGAAAGAAGGCACCGATATAGTTGCGCTGATGCGCAGCGCGCATGAGCTATCTCTGCCTTCTTTCGTGACTATAGCCGCCGATACGGGATCTGACCTGGCGCAGATTCTGGAGGCGGTACATGAAGCGCTTGAACCCGGCACGTTGGTACAGGGCATATTCGTTCAGTCCGGAACTGACGTCGGGGCGCTGCAAACAATCCAAGCAAGTGACGCCCACCCGGCCCCATGGGTTCGACCCAAGGGAGGGCTACACGCCCATTGGAATCTGGTGGCCGATATTGGCGGAACCAACACAAGACTGGGTGTCGTGACCGAGGGGGAGTTAACCGATCTTCGCAAACATCCCACCGGCGCCGTAAGTGATCTGCAAGACGCATTGCACAGCCTCTGCGACGAGGTCGGAACACAGCCGCGCGCGGTCGTCGCTGCCGGGGCTGGTCCGGTTCAGGACGGCACCATTCGCCTGACCAATGCCAATCTTGATCTTTCCGAAGACGCTCTGGCCCGAGCAACCGGCGCGCACCATACCTATGTCATCAATGATTTCACTGCTGCCGCATGGTCAGTCGCCGAGATTACCGAGAATGATGTTGAGGTATTGCAGGGCTCAGCCGCTCCACCACTGGGGACACGGCTAGTTGTCGGGCCGGGAACCGGGCTGGGCGTGGGCGCCCTGCTCTACTCTGAAGGACATTTTCACACCGTTTCCGGCGAGGGCGGCCATGTTGGATTGTCCCCGCGCCATCTTGACGAGGTCGAAGTTTTCAGCGCAGCGCGCCAGATCATACCCGACTGCTTTTTTGACGATACGCTCACCATCGAGGCCGAGATGTTCCTGAGCGGAACTGGCCTACCGGTTCTCTATCAGGCGATCGGAATGGCCGAAGGTCAGGCCAACGGCATGATACGTTCGGCAAAAGACATTCTGCAGGATGCTCAGGACGGCTCGGATGCCTGCGCTGTTAAGGCGGCGCGAATGTTCACCGAGCATCTGGGCGCCATAATGGGCGATCTTGCTGTTGCTCTTATCCCCTTCGGAGGTGTGTTTCTTGTTGGCGGGGTGGCCGAAAAGAACCGCTGGCTGTTTGGTCAGGATTTTCTGTGTGCCTTCAACGCAGGAGGTCGGTTTGATGAACTGCGGCGATCAATGAACCTGTATGTGTCGGAGCAGAATGAGTTTGGCATTGTTGGCGCTAACAATTTCTGTAAGAATGCCTTGGCACGGTAATTTGGCCGTGCATTTTTAGGCAGATCGAAGGGTAGCGGAATGATCCTGTGCTGTGGAGAAGCTCTGATCGATATGATCGCCGAACCAACGGTTTCTGGCAGCAAAGGGTTTGTCCCACATTCCGGCGGCGCGATCTTCAATACAGCAATTGCACTGGGTCGTCTGGGCATACAAACGGGGCTGCTGTCAGGGCTATCTACCGACATGTTCGGAGAGCAGTTGATCGCCGCCTTGCAGATCAGCCATGTCGCGACCTCGCACGTTATCCGCTCGGACCGTCCTACGACACTTGCATTCGTGCAGTTGAGGGATGGGCACGCCACATACAGTTTTGTCGATGAGAATACGGCGGGCCGGATGCTGCGGCCCGAAGACATGCCGGATCAACTACCGGGCGTTTCCGCACTGTATTTCGGAGGGATCAGCCTGGCTTGCGAACCATGCGCTGATGCGTACGCGGCCGCACTTGATCGTCATGGCGCGGATCATGCAGTGATGTTGGATCCCAATATTCGACCCAGCTTTATCAAGGATCAGACGCGATACCGGACCCGCTTGAACCGTATGATCGCAAAGACCGACATCATTAAAGTTTCCGATGAAGACCTTGATTGGATTATACCGGGCCCCGAAAGCCATGCCGAGAAAATTCCACTGCTGCTTCGTGCAGGACCAGCGATCGCAATCGTGACCAAAGGGGGGGATGGCGCGACAGGCTATCTTTCTGATGGAACGGACGTTTCCGTGCCCGTCCAGAAGGTTAAGGTCGTGGATACTGTTGGTGCTGGCGATACGTTCAACGCAGGTGTGCTGGCTGCGCTAAGCCAAACCGGTCATCTCAACAAGCCCGCCTTGCGCACTTTGCCCACAAGCAGTCTTCGCGACGCGCTTGAATACGGTGCAAAGGTCGCTGCCGTCACCGTATCCCGAGCGGGGGCAAACCCGCCTTGGGCACAGGAGCTCTGAAGGTATACAGACCGATGCCGTGTTCAAGCTAAGTTAGCAGCAAGGTCCAACGCCGCGTTCTTAATCGCAGCTGAAACAAAAGGCCCCCGAGATTGCTCGGGGGCCGCTTTGTTACCACAGTATCGGAAAGACCGATCAGCTGCGGCCTTTCCATGGCACCAGCCAATTCTCGGCCTTGCGCATCAGGATATCGATTCCATATCCGATCACCCCGATAAGGACGATCCCCATGATGACAATGTCGGTCAGCTGGAATTTGGATGCGGCGATGATCATCATGCCGGCGCCCTTTTGTGCGGCAACCAGTTCAGCCGCAACAACAGTTCCCCAACAGACACCCATGGCCACACGTGCACCGGTGAAAATCTCGGGCAGCGAGTTGGGCACGATCACATGGCGCATGATCTGCCATTTCGACGCCCCCAGAGAATACGCTGCGTGGATTTTCGAGATGTTCACACCGGACACACCAGCCCGCGCGGCGATGGTCATGATCCAAAGGGCCGCAAGGAACAGCAGAACGATCTTGCCGGTCTCCCAGATGCCGAACCAGATGATCACCAGTGGGATCAGCGCAAGTGGCGGCACCGGTCGCATGAACTCGACAATCGGATCGAACCAGCCTCGGAACCAACCGGATAGGCCCATTGCATAACCCAGCGGAATCCCCACAAGCGCACCTGCGATAAACCCAGCAATCACGCGCAACAGCGACCAGCCCAGATGCTCCCAAAGCGAGAAGTTCTGGTAGCCTTCATTCGCAATCTCAAAGAACCGGGCCACAACGGTTTCAGGGGCTGGAAGCCAGATGGGGTTCATCTGCAAGCCCTGTTTGGGGGTGAAACTGATCGCCCCTTTCCCGGTCAGCGTTACGGTACCATCGCCTGTATCAACCTTTTGGCCTTCACCTATAGGTGTGCCGTTGATCGCGACGATCTTTGCACCCTCATTACGTTTAGCATCATCGTTCTTGTCGAACAGGATCGTCGATGAGCGGCCCGCAGCAGCAGCAACCGCATCGTCTTTGGCAAATCCGCTGCCGGGCTCGACCTCGAATTTTTCTGCTTCCTCACCGAAGGCTGGAACACGAACAAAAATCGTGGCTTCATCCGTGCTGCCATCCGCGTTTTCGAGCGTATAGGTGAATTGCGTATCACCCACAAATGGGCCCGGCACATGGATCGGAAACAACTTCGAGCCGGTGAAAGCCGCCCAGATCACAAAGATCACGAGAACCGAGATTATCGACGCAGCCCTATCCGCTCGTACGGCACTTTCGTCGCCGAAAGTCACAGTTTTCAAGCTTGTGAAATCCTGACGCGATTGCAAACCGCGGCGTAACGCGTAGACGATAAAAAACGCGCCACCGAACAGGCCGATATAGAAGAGAAGTACAATCATGATGCCTGCTCCGTCCGACCCATAATTTCTTCTTCCATCTCCCAGATCATCGAGAGGATCTCATCGCGCTTTTCCGCAAAACCTTCGGATTTCTTCACATCACGCAGATCGGCATTCACACCGCGTTCAGCAAAAGGCAGATTATATTCGCGGTGAATGCGCCCCGGTCTAGGGGCCATGACAATCAGACGCTCACCCAGCAACAAGGCCTCTTCGACCGAGTGGGTGATCAGGATGATCGTCTTGCCCGTTTCTTTCCAAAGCTTCAGGACAAGGCCCTGCATTTTCTCACGGGTCAGCGCATCCAAAGCACCCAGCGGTTCGTCCATCAGGATGACGTCCGGCTCGTTTGCCAGGCACCGCGCCAACGCAACACGCTGCTGCATCCCGCCCGATAGTTCATAAACCGCCTTGTCCTTGAAATCCTGAAGCCCGACGACCTCAAGCAGATGGTCGGAAATCTGGTCACGCTCGGCTTTGGGCATGCCTTTCATACGCGGGCCAAACTCGACATTTTCCCGCACGTTCATCCATTCGAACAACGCGCCCTTCTGAAACACCATCCCGCGTTCAGCATCAGGGCCTTTGACCAGATGGCCGTTCAGTTCAATCTTGCCAGATGTCGGCGCCAGAAATCCTGCAACGATGTTCAGCAACGTCGTTTTACCACAGCCCGACGGGCCAAGGACAGACATCAGCTCACCCTCTTTAAGGCTGAGTGAAACATCTTGTAGGGCCTGTACTGAGGAGCCGTTGGGTAAGTCAAAGCGCATGGACAATTCTACGATGTCCAGTTCAGGCATCCTGCCTCCTTCCTGCTTTCATAGCTGTCGACCGGCCCGAAACCGGGGCCGGTCGCATGAAATGTCCTGCGTGATTAGTTATTCGCAGCTGTCAGCGGGCCTGCATTAACGGCACCATCATACGAATCCAGAGCGGATTCGATGCTGCCTGCCGACACGAACACGTTTGCAACACCCTGCATGAAGTCTTGCGCGCCACCGCCCAGCCACTTCTCGGACAGCTGGTCTTCAACTGACGGGAAGGTGAAAGTCGCGATTGTGGCTTCAGCGTCTGCAGGATCCATACCAGCATCCTTGGCAATCACCGGCAGCATTTCATCTTTGCTGTCGCCTGCGTTCCACTTGGCGTTGGCATCTGCGGTAACCTTAAGGAACTTCGACAGAAGCTCGGGCTCTTCTTCGATGAAGCTTGCCGGAGCGCTAGTGACGTCGAACACCAGGATACCGATCTCTTCTTTTTCAGCACCGGTCAGCAGGATGTTGCCATGCTCGGTCATGCGACGAAGCGCGCCACCCCAGCCGCAAACCATGTCGAGGTTGCCCTGCGCAAATGCCGCGGCGCCATCGGCCGGAGCCATGTCAACAATTTCCATTGAACCGATGTCGACACCAAAGTGAGACATTTGCGACAGGAAACCGTAATGCGCAGCTGTGCCGATCGGAACACCGACCTTCTTGCCGTTCAATTCACCCGCATTGCCCTTGTCGATTTCAAGCGCTTCGGCAACAACGCAGTTGTCGTTGTCTGAATAGCTGACCGCCACATCGACGATCTGGATGTCCTGACCAGCCGAAGTGGTTACCACAAACGGTGGTACCCCTTGGCTGACCGCGATCTGTACATCACCCGAGGCCATCGCAGCTGACATGGCGGTACCGGTGTCGAAAGACACCCAGTTGATCTTGACGCCCAGTTCTTCTTCGTAGGTTCCGTTTGCTTTCGCATACTGGAACGGCATCGGCCATTCGAGGAAATATGCAACCGTCAGTTCATCAAGCGCGGCGGCTTGTGAAGCGGTAACGGCCGCAATCCCGGCATATGCTGTTGTGAGCAGATATTTCTTGATCATTTTGACTATTTTCTCCCTGCTGGTTCCACTTGTCGGCTCTTGAAACGTCCGAACTCTGGAACAGTAGAAAAACCATAGTCCTTACGCGTTGAATTAGTAAATCAAAATACTGGTTGCGTAAAAAGCGAAACTTTGTTTCGCTTTTGACTGATAGTTCGCTGGTTTGGGAGCACCCGATGACAAAGAAAGCACTCAGTCTCAGGTGGCTGGAGGTCTTCCAACTTATTTCCAAGTTGGGTTCAATCCAAAAGGTGTCAGCTGAAACCGGTTTGTCAATCAGTACGGTCTCCAATCACTTGCGCAGTCTTGAAAAGGCGCTGGATGTGGATTTGGTGGACCACAGCCGCAGACCCATGGGTCTGACACCCGCAGGCACGGTGTTCTCACGACATGTGCATGACGGCCTGATCGCCTTGAAACGGGGCGAGGCCGAGCTTCGCTCGGGCAGTTGGCAACATGCAACAGATTTGCGTCTGGGCCTGATTGACGATTTTGACAGCCGGGTCGCGCCAGAACTCTTCCGTCATCTCTCTGCAAGCCTGCCGCGGTGCAATTTTCGCCACTTTACCCGCCCCAGCCATGAGATTCTTGACAAACTGCAGTCTCAAAAGCTGGATGCAGGCGTTGCGACCCGACCTCCTGAGCACTTTGAGGGGTTAATCGAATTCCCGCTACTTCGAGATCCGTTTATCGTCATTCTTCCGCCTGCATATGACGGACCGGTCGAGGAACTGACCAAATCAGACAGTCTGCTTCCGCTTTTACGATATTCGCGTGATCACACCATAGGCAGACTCATCGAAATTCAGCTAACCCGCAGCAAGATTAACCTACCCAACCGGTTCGAACTTGAATGTAATCAGTCAATTATCGGACTTGTCGCCGGGGGCAGTGGTTGGACGATCACGACTGCCGCCAGCTACTATCGCGCACGGCGATTCCACAAAGATACACGCGCATTACCTTTCCCGGGCAAAAGCTTTGCGCGTACCGTATCGTTGTTCACGACCAATATCTATCCGTCGACAACCACACGACTGATCCACAACACACTGCAAAACCTGATCCGTCGTCATGTGACCGAGCCTATGAATTCGCGGTTTCCGTGGTTGAATGACGACTTTCGAACCATTCCCGCACCCCCCGAATGAGCAACCAGGTAATCTGAGCGCAATATCGAAGTTATTTTCCGGCTTTTTCGAAACCGGGTACAGTGCGCTTGACCGACGCGCCCCATCCGCTGTGATTAGGCCTAACCTTGCGGCTTGACTACAGGCGGCATTCTAAACCCAGAAACCTACCCAGCGGCCCGTGTTGGCAAGACCTACCGGTCTTGAACCATGTGCCGGGCTCAGATTAGGACAGCTTGATGCATCTTTCCCGTTTTCCCCGTGTTTTTCTTGCCCATCTGCCAACACCGCTTGAACGGATGGATCGTATGTCCGAGGCTCTGGGAATCGATCTTTGGATCAAGCGAGACGACTGCACCGGCATGTCGACGGGTGGCAACAAGACCCGCAAACTAGAGTTTCTGTTCGGCGAAGCGCTCGAACAAGGCGCAGACATGGTGATGACACAAGGGGCAACGCAATCGAACCATGCGCGTCAAACCGCTGCATTCGCTGCCCGGCTGGGTTTGAAATGTCATATCCTACTGGAAGACCGCACCAGCTATAACAACGCCAACTACAACAACAATGGCAATGTCCTGCTGGATCATCTGCATGGCGCAACCACCGAGAAGTTTCCCGGCGGCCACGACATGCCCGCCGAGATGGAGCGTTCGGCCGCGAAGAAGCGTGAAGAAGGTCACAACGTCTATGTCATTCCGGGCGGAGGTTCGAACCCGACCGGAGCGCTTGGCTATGTAAACTGCGCGCTAGAGCTTGTGAGCCAGGCCAATAACGCCGGTCTCAAAATCGATCGCGTGGTGCATGCGACGGGCTCCTCGGGCACGCAAGCCGGGCTGGTCACCGGGCTTTGCGCCATGAATACGGGCATTCCGGTTCTTGGCATTGGCACCCGCGCACCGCAGCCCAAGCAAGAGCAGATGGTCTATGATCTAGCCTGCAACACGGCTGAGAAATTGGGTTGCCCAGACGTGGTGCAGCGCGAGGATGTGATGGCCAATACCGACTATGTAGGCGACGGCTACGGCTTGCCGACCGAAAGCGGCATTGAGGCGATCCGCATGTTTGCCGAACTGGAAGGCATTCTGCTCGACCCGGTCTATTCCGCCAAAGGGGCCGCCGGTCTGATCGATCTGGCGCGCAAAGGCTCGTTCAAGGATGAGCGTGTGGTGTTCTTGCATACCGGAGGCTCGGTTGGCCTGTTCGGTTATGATTTCGCTTTCGATCACACCGACCGCTGGGTCAATCTGTAAATCACGGTGATAAGTTCCAGCAAGCAGGTCTTCGCATGAAACCCCGCGTCACCGGCATATTGGGCGGAATGGGCCCCGAGGCGACAATTCTGTTGCAGCAGCGCGTGTTATCCACGGTACAGGCGGCGGATGATGCCGATCACCTGCCACTACTGATTGACATGAACCCACAGGTGCCTTCCCGCATCGCGCACCTGATCGAGGGCAACGGGTCTGATCCCGGGCCGGTTCTGGCCGATATGGCGAGAGGATTGGAGCAATCAGGGGCAACCGCGCTTGCGATGCCTTGTAACACCGCACACCACTATGCGGCGCAGATAGAGGACGCCGTCTCGATCCCCTTTCTGAACATGGTAGACCTGTCCGTGGATCAAGCGTCGCAGCTCCTGCCTTCTGGCAGCCAGGTCGGAATTCTTGCCTCACCAGCGCTGCGAAAGGTCGGAATTTTTGACGCCCCCCTGAACCGCGCTGGATTTACCGCAATCTGGCCCGAGGATGAAGATAGGATGCTCGGCACGATCCGCCACATCAAATCTGAAGGGCCAACCGGCGCTGCACTCAGCACACTTTCCGACGCTGCTAACGCCCTTTCGGGCCGGGGTGCCGCACTTTTGTTTGTGGCCTGCTCCGAATTCTCTCTGCTCACCCGCGACTTACCCAAAAGCGTTCCGATCATCGACACCGTCGATGTTCTGGCGGGCGCTATCCACTCCCACTCTCTGACGCGTTGAGGTTTCCCATGGCCGTCTCATATCTGAAAACCGCCCTGCCCCGCCCCGATGCAGAAAATTCGGATATCCGCGATATCGTCGCAATCATGCTCTCCAATATCGAGCGCGAGGGCGAAGAGGCCGTTCGGCGCTATGCCGGAACGCTCGATGGCTGGACGGGAGAGTTCGTGTTGACTGATGAAGCGCGCAAAGCCGCATGTGACCGTGTGCCTGAACAGGTCAAAGACGACATCCGCTTTGCCCATGCCAATATCCGTCGATTTGCCGAAGCGCAGATGACCACGGTGAGCGAATGCGAGATCGAGGTGATGCCCGGCCTGATTGCAGGTCAGAAACAGATCCCGATCTCGAGCGCGGGATGCTACGTTCCTGGTGGTCGGTATAGCCATATCGCAAGTGCGTTGATGACGATTACCACGGCAAAGGTGGCTGGGGTGTCCCACATCACGGCGGTCTCGCCACCGCGTCCCGGTGCGGGCATCCCTGATGCAATAGTTTATGCGATGGACCTTAGCGGTGCAGATCTGATCCTGAATCTGGGCGGAGTTCAGGGGATTGCTGCGATGGCCCATGGCTTTTTTGGTGCGCGGCCAGCTGATATTCTTGTCGGTCCGGGAAACTCCTATGTCGCCGAGGCGAAACGGATGCTGTTTGGTAAGGTTGGCATCGACATGTTTGCAGGTCCAACCGATACCTTGGTCATTGCCGATCACACAGCATCGATCGAGACCGTCGCCTGGGATCTTGTGAGCCAAGCCGAGCACGGCGTCGATAGCCCTGTCTGGCTGGTCAGCACCGATAAAGCTCTGGCCCAGGGCGTCATCGCGCGCGCCGAAGCGCTGATCGAAAGTCTTCCCGAGCCGAACGCTAGTGCAGCGCGCACGGCATGGCGCGACCGGGCCGAGATCATTCTTTGCGACAGCCGCGACGAGGCTGCCAGGGTCGCCAACAACTACGCGCCCGAACATCTGCAGGTGATCGCCGAGGACCTGGATTGGTGGCTGGACCAACTGACCACCTATGGATCGCTGTTTCTGGGTGCCGAAACAACAGTGCCCTTCGGCGACAAGACGTCCGGGCCAAATCATGTTTTGCCGACAAGCGGAGCGGCCCGATATACCGGCGGTCTGTCAGTGCATAAATTCACCAAAACGGTGACATGGCAGCGCTGCTCAGCGCAAGCCTCGCACGAGCTTGCTGAACGCACTGCTAGGATCAGTCGGATGGAAGGCATGGAAGGCCACGCACGCGCGGCAGAAATGCGATTGTCTAAAGTGTGCTAAATCTGGCCCAAGGATGCTGTTGATTAGTCAGATTCACCGCATCACGAACGGATCGGGGATCGGATCGTCGCTTGTGCGCAACCAGACCGATTTGACCCGTGTGTAATCAAGCGCCGCCTGTAGGCCCCCTTCGCGCCCGTGGCCCGACAGTCCATGACCTCCGAATGGAGCAATCGGGCTGACAGCGCGATATGTGTTAACCCAGACAATGCCAGCCCGAATTCTGCGGATCATTCGATGTGCGCGGGTCAAGTCTTTGGTAAAGACACCCGACGCCAGCCCAAACGCGGTGTTGTTGGCTATTTGTATCGCCTCCGCTTCGGTCCCGAAACTGACGACCGAGAGGATCGGACCAAAGGCTTCGCGCGACAGACAGGGCGCATCAGGCGCGTCCGTACAATCAATGATTGTCGGTGGAAAATAGTGCCCCTCACGGTCCAAAGGTTGCCCACCCGCTATCACGGTAGCCCCTGCCGAGACGGATTCAGCAACCAAATTTGCCGCTGTCACAAGCTGAGCCTGAGTGCACAGCGGGCCAACTTCGGTCTTTAGGTCATCGGGCGCCCCGATCACGATCTCACCCGCTTTTTCGGTGAGCCGGGCCAGAAACTCATCTTTGATCTTATCAGAGATTACCAATCGCGATCCCGCCACGCAGCTTTGCCCGGTAGCAGCAAAGATCCCCGAAACCTGCGCGTTCACAGCACTTTCGATATCGGCATCTTCGAATACGATGAACGGGGATTTTCCGCCCAGTTCCAACGAAGTCGAAGCGAGGTTTTCAGCCGAGTTGCGCACGATATGGCGCGCGGTTTCCGGGCCGCCTGTAAAGGCAACATGATCGACATCCGGGTGACTGGTCAGAACGGCGCCGCATTCCGGCCCGAAGCCGGTGATGACGTTCAGAACTCCGGGCGGGAAGCCTGCCTGATCGAAAATACGCGCGAATTCCAGCATCGGGGCCGGACCATCTTCGGATGCTTTCAGAACGACTGTGCAACCGGCGGCAAGCGCCGGGCCAATCTTGACCGCAGACAGGAACAGTTGCGAATTCCACGGCACTATGGCGGCCACCACACCAACTGGTTCTCGGCGCAGCCAAACCTCCATGTCGGGCTTGTCGATCGGCAGGTGCGCCCCTTCGATTTTGTCCGCCAATCCGGCATAGTAACGGTAGTAGTCCGCGACATAGGCGATCTGAGCAGAGGTTTCGCGAATGATCTTGCCGGTATCGCGCGTTTCAAGCTCGGCTAAGGTCTGAGCATTTTCGGCGACCAGATCGGCCAGCCGGTACAACAGTTTACCACGCGCCGTTGCTGTCATGGTCGCCCATTCGGGGGCATTCAGCGCTGAACACGCAGCCTCAACCGCGGCGTTCACATCATGTGTTCGGGCCTCAGGCATTTTCGCCCAAACGGTGCCCGTCGCGGGATCAAGGCTGTCGAAATGCGCGGTCCCATCCGAAAACGTGCCGCCGATATAGTGCTGAAACTGCCGCATTTTCTCTCCTTAGGCGAAGGCGGGCATGACGTCCGCGATGAACCGCTCTAGCGAGGCTTTCTTGCGCTCAAAGCTCATCCCACTGTCGATCCAGAAAGAATACTCATCATATCCAAGATCGCTATAGCCCTTGAGGCGTTCGATTGCATTGTCGGGCGTGGCGATCACATTGTCCCGGATCATCGCCTCGGGCGAATAGAAGGGATGGTTAGCGATGTCGTCATCGCTCAGCGTCTGGATCAGACCCTGCGACACAGGGCGTTCGTTTTTGAACCACGCGCCGAAATAGCAATAAAAGCGATTGATCTCTTCCGCCGCGCGACGGGCATCCGCCTCGTCCGAGGCGATGTAGGTGTGGTTCAACAGCATGATTTCGGGGCGCGGGACGTCATGGAATTTGGCACAAGCGGCATTGAACGTATCCATCAGCCGGGTAATCTCTTCGTCGCCCTGCCACAAAGGGGTGACCTGCACGTGACAACCGTTCGATACCGCAAACTCATGACTGTTGGGATCGCGCGCGGCAACCCAGATCGGTGGACCGTTTTGTTGCAGAGGCTTGGGTGAAGATGTGGTTGCCGGGAAAGAATGAAACTCTCCGTCCAGCGCATGATCGCCTTCCCAAAGACCCCGCACTGCCGGAACAAGCTCGCGCATACGCTGGCCTGCCTCCCAGGCGTCCAGCCCCGGCACCATCCGCTCGTATTCATAGCTGTAGGCGCCACGCGCAATGCCCAGATCCAAACGGCCATTCGTGATCATGTCCGTCATTGCGGCCTCTCCGGCCAGCCGGATCGGATGCCAGAACGGAGCGATAACGGTTCCGGTTCCCAGACGCACATTGTTGGTCTGGTGTGCCAGATCGACGATATTCAGGAACGGGTTCGGCGAGATGGTGAAATCCATCCCGTGATGTTCGCCGGTCCAGACCGCATGCATGCCGCCCGCATCAGCGATCTTGGCCAGTTCTATGAAGTTTTCATACAGCTCCTGCTGGTCCTGATCGGGAGAGGTGCGTTCCATATGAACGAAAAGCGAAAACCGCATGTCAGTGACCTCCTCGTGTAATCGGGCGAACCTCGCCGCTGTTCTTGTTTCCGTAGTAAATGCCAAAATCTCCCAGACGGGATTCCTCGGACAATCGTTCCAGCATGGTTCGGGTCGCCGTGTCGGTTACAGTGCCAAAGGATACGACATCCAGCGGGACGAAATTACCTTTCTTCGGCTCACCATCTGCGGCCTGACACAGAAACGCGATGTGTTGACGCTTTTTCTCTGCATCCTCGTAAACCGAATAAACAAAGCCAGGCTCTGCGGTCAGCCCGGTGGCCTCAATCAATTGTTCCAATGCCGCTGAAACACCTTCTGACCCAACCACTGCCTCGGGCGGTGCAAGCGCGCCGTCACCAGCATCGATCAACAGAACCTCACCTGCGCGTTCGATCAAGGCTGAGACGATCAGGCCGGTGTCCTGCATCAAGGCACCAGCAGCTGTTGATGGTGTTACATAGGCCCCCCTGACATATCCGAGACCGGGTGCCGGAGTATTGTCGAAGGCTTTGACCTCGCCGATCAGGATCACATGATCCCCCGCTTCGACGGTTTTGTGCATAGCGCAGTCAAACCAGGCCGACGACCCATCGATCAACGGCGATCCCGCAGGTCCACGCCGCCACTCGACGCTGGCAAACCGGTCTTCGACGGGCCGGGCAAAGGTATTGGATACCTCGATCTGTGTCTCTGACAGGATATTGACGGCAAACCCGTCTGCGGCAATCAATGCGTCATAGTTCTTTGAACTGTTGGCGAGACAAACCAGCACAAGCGGCGGGTCTAGTGAGACGGATGTGAACGAGTTCGCGGTAAACCCGATCGGGTTACCTTGGGTATCATGCGACGTAACCACGGTGACGCCCGTCATGAACGCTCCAAATGCATTTCGCAGCGTGCGGGGATCAAGTGAGGTCATTGCGCAATCCTTTCTTCGGCGGGCTGGCCGAGCCATTCAACCAGATGCGCTGTTACTTCATCGGGTGCTGTCAAGTTCACCATATGTCGGTGGCCTTGGATCACAACGGCCCGACCGTTTTGAACTGCTGCGGCCATAGCTTGTGACATAGCCGGGGTTGAGTTCGAGTCTCCGTCGCCGGTGAGCGCCAGAAACGGGCATGAAATCCGATTCATCTTGCTGGCGTAGGTGGCATCGCCCCGCGCAAAAGCGGAATAGGCGATGGCGTAGCCTCGTTGATCCACAGACCCAAGCCACGACGCCACCTGCGCACGGGCAGCCAGATCACCCGGACTGTCACCAAACCAGCGCGACAACGGCGTTTCCAGATCAACTCGACCCGCGCTGATTTCAGCGGCCCGTTGGATGACTGCGGCGCGGGCTGAGGCATCGCGACAGAAGACGCCGTTCAACATAGCAACACGGCTAGTGATGTCGGGGTGCTCCGCCGCAAAGCCGGCGGCAATCAGAGCCCCCATTGAATGCCCGATGATTGCGACCGGAGCCAGATTCAATGCGTCGACAACATCATGCATCCAGCCAACAAAATCCGGCAATTGGCTTCCAGATGACAGACGGTCACTGCCTCCATGCCCCGGCAGATCAACCGCAATTATACGGCAATGCTGGCTCAGCGTGTCAAACTGAGGGCCCCAGGCCGCAGATTGCATGCCAACGCCATGGATCATAAAGACCGGTTGCCCTTCGCCCGCCTCTCTGAACGCGACTGATCGGCCCGAGTTAGACAGCTGCAGGGTTGTCAACGTCATGACCAAGTTCCTCGATGTCCTGATAGCGATCCCCGATCCGGTGGTGCGGCCGCCCTCCAATCGATGCACCCAGTGCAATCAGAATCTCATCTGCCGCAGGTGCATCTGCGACCGAAGTCTGGATCGTAAGGTAGTGAGAGCGACGACCCCCATCATGTTTGTCCATCAAGGGGATCAGCAGCGGCGCATTGGCAGGGCCGCGCGTATTGCAGAAGGAAAGGTAGGATTTCGCGCCGACTGCTTTGCGATAATGATTGCCAAAATGCAGCGTGTGGATCAGGGCCGACGCATGCTCGACCTCTCCGTTCAAGCCCACAATCGCGGATTTTCCATAGGCTTCGACCCGGTCGCCGCCACCTGAAGCATCCAAAATCATTTTGGTCAGCAACTCCCCCAATCCGGGGGCGCAATCGCGGATCGCGGGGCCAAGATCTTCGACAAAACCCTGACCAGCCCAAGGGTTCCGAATGACAGCTATTGCGGCAATTAGCTTCAGCGGAGTGTCCGCCAACTTACCACCCTCGATCAGAGTGTCTTCGACATGCAGAAGCGTTTTTCGAATTTCGGCGGACATGGTGATTCCTTTGGCAAGCCTTTGGTCGAGAATATGGTATACCATAATACGATATGTCAATCATACTTGTTCCGGATCCGTACCACAGATATGAAAGCGTCGATGATGAACACCGACTCCACCCTGCAAAAGATCGAAAAAGCACCGCAAACCTTGCGGGATATCGTGCAAGCCCGCCTGCGCGAAGCGATCATCGCCGGGCATTTTGCCCCCGGTGAGCGGCTTGTTGAACGCCCGCTTTGCGATCAGCTTGGTGTCAGCCGCACCGTCATCCGCGAGACGATCCGGTTTCTGGAAGCCGAAGGTTTGGTTGAGATTATCCCCAACCGCGGGCCAATCGTCTCGACCCTCAGCTGGGACCAAGCGCAGCAAATCTATGACATCCGCTTACAGCTAGAAGGCTCAGCCGCCGCCGCCTGTGCACAAGCGCATGAGACAGGTTTCGCAAACGATCTGGGCAAGGCATTGAAAGCAGTGGGCGCGGCGCAGAATGACACCGAATGGTCAAATCTGCTACAGGCCACAACTCGCTTCTATGAACTGATTTTTCTACAGGCTGGGCACAGCATCGCCTGGGATGTCGTGCAACGTCTGAACGGCCGGATCAGCCGCCTGCGGGCCTTGACCCTCGCAGCGCGGAATCGAGAGCGTTCTGGGATGAGCCACATGACTGCAATCCATGATGCCATCCTCAGTGGTGATCCTGCCAAAGCCCGAAAAGCAGTCGAAAGCCATATCGCGGATGCTGCACAGACCGCGCGCGGCTTTTTGGAAAGCTCTGAAACCTGAGTGCTCGGCAATTGAGCCAGAATTCCAAGATTCTGATATCAAAGCTCTCATTATCTGCGTAGATTTGCCGGGAATGCCCTGATCTCACGAAAGCACCGGAATGCCGCGTCAGTCTACTCCGAAAGACCTCAGCCTCAAATGGCTGGAACTGTTTCAGATATGCGCGCAGAAAGGGTCGCTGCAGGCGGCCTCAAAGGAAACAGGGCTGACGATAAGCACCGTTTCCCATCACCTGCGCAATCTCGAAGACCATCTGGGCGTTGAGCTGTTCAACCACACCCGCAGACCCATGGTTCTGACCCCAAAGGGCCGGGTCTTCCTGCGCAATATCGACGATGCGCTGCACCTGATCCGAAAGGCCAAGGCCGAAGCGTCTGCAGGAAGCATCACCGAGGCCAGCTATCTGCGTTTCGGCACGATCGAAGACTTCGACAGCGACATAATTCCAGAGCTGGCGGTCTATCTATTCGCGAATATGCCCGCCTGTGATTTCATGTACCACACGGATTCCAGCCACGCGATTATCGACATGCTGCGCGACAGGCAGTTGGATCTGGGGATTTCCACTACTCCTAGCGAACGTATGCGCGATCTGCAGGATCGCCCCCTTCTGCGCGATCCATTTGTGATCGTTTTGCCTGCGGTGAGTGACAAGTCTTTGCAAGACATTGTTGAGGGTCGAACTAAATTGCCGTTTCTACGATATTCCAGCAATCTGATCATCGCGCGCCAGATCGAGTCCCAATTACGCCGGATGGGGATTTCGTCCTCTCACAGGTTTGAATGCAGCAACAATCAGACGTTGATGTCGATGGTGTCCTCCGGTGCGGGTTGGACCATCACGACGCCGCTGCTGTATTCTCGGGCAAAGCGGTTCCAATCAAAGCTGTGCATGCACCCGTTTCCGGGCAAGAGCTTTGCACGCACACTGGCGCTGGTCGCGACGCCGGATTGTTCAAGATCAGTGATTGAGCTTGTGGATGCCAAAACCCGATCACTGATCAATGACCGCATCATTTCACCACTGCGCGATGATACCCCGTGGCTGACGGATAGTTTCAAACTTATCGAATAGCACTGGATCAGCCTTCAAAGAATGTTGAAGCGATCTCGGATTTGCCGATCCTGTTCGTCTGACAGGTATCTTGGCGTATGGGTCTGCAAAATTTCTTGCGCCCGATGTCGCGCGCGGCTCCAGGCATCTTGCGCTCCGTTTTCTGCCCAGGTTCGCGGCTCGTCCCTGTCTGCGAGTGAGGGATAAAAGTAATCCCGTTCCATGGCCGCAAAAGTATGCTGACCACCCAGAAAATGGCCCTCGCCCAGAACTGCTTCGCAGATCGCGTCAAAGCCCAGATTCTCGTGTGTCACCTCTATGCCCCTCAAAGCGCGGTAGGTGTACGAGTGCATCTCATCATCCAGCACGAACGCCTCAAAACTTGCACCCAGCAACGAGGCCGTCATGCCCGAGCTTTCATAGATCAGATTACCACCTGCCAGCGCTGCCGCCATTGAGGTCAGTCCCTTTTCCATCCCGTATTGAGCGTCGATCGCCTTGGCATCAGACATCGAACAGGCCACACCTGAAGGCAGCCCAAGCCAATTTGATAATTGTGCTGATGCTGCATTCAGGACAGCCGTCTCTCCGCTGCCACCTGAGAACGCGCCGGTCCGAAGGTCAATCACCAGTGGCCAATTCGAAAAGACCATAGGAAACCCGGGCTGGATCGCGTGGACCATTACTAGACTCGCAAGAGTTTCTGCCAATGACTGCGCCAGAAAACCAGCCAAGGTCGCTGGTGCAGTCGCGCCGGCCTGAGCAGCGGTGATGCAAGAAATCGGAATATTGTGTTCGATGCAGGCGTAGACCACATCCACCGCGTCTTCGCCGTAGCGCATCGGCGAGATCACCGGGCTTATATGTGCTTTCATGAACGGGCGTTTTGCGAATTCACCGGGTCCCCCGGCTGCGATATCCAATATCTCAACAATTGGCGCAACGTGCTGCGCCAATGTAAATGACGTCGCGGTGGGCTTGGAGGTATTCTTCAACAGCGCATAGACGGTGTTCACATCCAGATCGAAGGTTTCCTCCAGATCGGTTGCAACGCAACAGCGGGTGAACCAGCTGACATTTGGCAAGACATCTTGAAGACGCGTGAAATCATGCAAGTCCTGCAAGGTTGAAGGCCGATAGCGACCACTGCGCAGATCAAGCGTCTGAACCGCCGCCCCTCCGGTTCCGAAATAGACGCGATTACCGCCAACTTCGATGGATCGGGCTGGATCACGCCCGTGCAGAACGAAGGTCTTGGCGGCCTGATCAATCGCCTGTTCCACAAGTTGAGGCGAAAAAAGTATCCTCCCCTCCCCGCTATCTTGCGCCCCAACCGCCAACAAATCAGAACGCAAACGATCCGGCACCTCGCCGATCCCCAGCTTCTCAAGAAGATCCAGAGCTGTGTTGTAAATCCGCTCAAGCTCAACCCCAGTCAAGGGTTTGTAAGTGCCTCCCGGTTGACCTGGCGGACAGGGGTCGAGCGCAGGCTTTTCAGCCCGCTGTGCGATACGTCCTTTTCGACCGGACCTTTTCGCCTGCGGCGCAGCCATTTGTGATCCTCCAACCGCATCAGGTTGATCAATTCAACTAAACGTCTAAAGCCAATTTCAACCGCATTCGAATTACTACGAGTTAATGAGCTTTTATTTTCGATTTTTTACGTAACAATATCCAGCCGCTTGTGAACCAACTGACAGAACAGGCTAATCCCCAAAAACTACGTACCGGAGGGTCCTTGATGAAATCGCGCACTAAAGTGGTCGTCATTGGCGGCGGTATCGCCGGCTGCTCGACTCTGTATCACTTGACCCGTGAAGGTTGGTCCGATGTGGTGCTGGTCGAGCGCGATGAGTTGACCAGCGGCACAACTTGGCATTCGGCCGCGCAGGTGACCAATTTTGGCATGAACCAGACCATGGTTGGTCTGAAGACCCACTCGATCAACCTGTACAAGGAACTGGCCGAGGATCCGGACTATCCTATCAACTACCATCACGGTGACGGCGGCATCCGGCTTGCAAATACGCCTGAGCAGATGCAGGGGTACCACCATTTTGCGTCTATGGCGCGCGGAATGGATGTGCATTTCGAGGTCATAGATGCAGTGGAATGCGCCCGCCGGCACCCGTTGATTTCCACCGACAACCTTCTCGGTGGGCTATGGGATCCGTTAGATGGCGACATCGATCCGGCTCAACTGTGCCAAGCTCTGGCGCGCCGTGCGCGCAAAGCCGGGGCCGAGGTTTATCGCAATACTCCGGTCACAGGACTGACACAGCACAAGGACGATACCTGGACGGTTCGCACGGAACACGGCGATATTGATTGCGATATCGTAGTTAACGCTTGTGGTTATCGGGTCAACGAAGTGGGCGCGATGATGGGCGTGCACCACCCTGTCGCTTCGATGGAGCATCAGTATTTTCTGACAGAAGAAATCGAAGCGATCCGCGACGCAGGCCATCGGATGCCCCTGCTGCGCTGTCCGATCAGCGACTATTATTGTCGGCAGGAGAAGAACGGCTTGCTGGTCGGCTTCTACGAGCAGGATTGCAAAACCTGGGGCATGGACGGGATCGATCCGAATTTTGTGAACGCGCTGTGCCCTGACGATCTGGACCGCGTGACGGATGTGCTGGAAGGTGCCTTCGCACGCATGCCTGCACTGATGGATGTCGGTATTCATACAGTGGTGAATGGTCCGATCACCTACACAATTGACGGCGCACCTTTGGTCGGGCCAATCCCCGGAAAGCGCAATGCTTTCTGCATCATCGGTCTGCGCGCGGGTTTGGGCGAAGGGGGTGGCCATGGCTGGCTGCTGGCCCAACAGATCGTTCACGGCGAGGCCTGTTATGACACGTGGTGCCTTGATCCGCGTCGGTTTACCGGCCACACAAATGTGGAGCTGACCGCGCTGAAAGCCATCGAAGATTACCAGAATGAATTCCGCTTTCATTTCCCGCACGAACACCGGCCTGCCGGTCGCCCCGCCAAAACCACACCGCTGACCCCGATCCTCGCAGCAGAAGGGGCTGAATTTACAGTGGTCAACGGTTGGGAGCGGGTCGACTACATCAAGCCTGCACCAGATTTTCACCCAACGCTGAGTTTCAGTTTTGATGAGACCTTTGACGTCGTGGCAGCGGAAATCAGAAACCTTCAAGAAAATGTCGGACTGGCCGAAGTGAACGGCTTCAACCGGCTGGAAATCACTGGAACCGATCGGCATCGGTTTCTGGATCGGATGATGTGCGGCGCGGTGACAAAACGCGACGGGCGGGTCGGCCTTGGTTATCTGCTGAACCACCACGGGATGGTCAAAGCCGAGGCCACCATCGCCAACCTTCCCGCGAGTGATCGCGGCCCGGCACGGGTCTGGTACGGGTCCGCCGCCGCCAGCGAATACCATGATATGGACTGGCTAAAGGCGCATCTGCATGATGGCGAAGATGTGCAAATCCGCTCACTCACCAATGATCAGACAATATTAGTGCTGGCCGGACCCAAATCGCGCGACGTGCTGTCCGCTTGTGCTCGAGGAGACTGGTCGCGAGAAGCTTTTCCCTGGCTGTCAGTTCGCGAGTGCTTTGTCGGGTTCGCGCCAGCAACTGTATTGAATATCAGCTTCTCAGGGGAACTGGCCTACGAGATACATGTCCCGAACGCCTCACTATACGCGACCTATCTGGCGCTCAGAAAAGCTGGCGAGACGCATGACTTGAAATTATTTGGTGCTCGCGCCGTCGAGTCCATGCGGATGGAGAAAGGGTTCTTGCACTGGAAAGCCGATCTGCTCACAGAGTTCGACCCGTTTGAGACCGGTTTGAATCGGTTCGTGAAACTGACCAAAGGCGATTTCATTGGCCGAAATGCGTTGCAGAGACGCCTTGAGAGCGGTCCGAAGAAGAAACTGGTAAGCCTGAAAATCGATGCAACCAAAGCACCGGCGCATGGTGGAGCCTCCCTGATGTTGGACGACATGTTTATTGGCACAATCACGTCAGGTGACTGGGGCCACAGAACAGGGCTAAACCTTGCTTACGGCTTTGTGAATCCGGAATTTTCCGAACCCGGCAGCCGAATGCAACTTGACCTGTGCGGAGAAATGATCGCGGCCGAGGTGATTGCGCCGTCCCCGTATGACCCGGACCTCTCACGCGTGCGAGGCTAATCCCAAAGTTACTCCCCGTTTCGATAGGCTGTTGGTGTCTGCCCGAATTGCATCCGGAACGCCCGCGTCATTGCGCTTGGGTTCTCATACCCGCAGCGGCTGGCGATCTCGGCCACGGACTGCTGGGTCTCGACCGCAAGTTTACGCGCCAAATTCAGACGCAGGCGACGATAGAGCGCCTGCGGTGTTACACCCAGCTCGGACAAAACCCGGGTCTCAATCTTCTTTTGAGAGCACCCGAGCTGACGAGCGATATCCTTTATCATTACTGGCGCATCCAACGTGCCCTGCATGACGCCCAGCACCCGATTCACCAGCCTGTCTTCGGATTTCATCTGTGGTGAAGCAGCACTTGGTTCACCACGGTTCATCAGAAGATGCGCCACCTCCATCGACAACAGCGGCCCGTGATCCGCAAGAATCAGCGCAGTCGCCAGATCATAAGCAGCCATCGCGCCTGAGCAGGTGATCCGGTCCCGGTCGATCACAAAACGTTCCTGCACGACCTCGACATCGGTAAAAGTTTCTTCGAACCGGGAAAGTTCATCCCAGTGAATGGTCGCGCGATGCCCTTCCAACAGTCCCGCGCGCGCGAGCAACCAACTCCCTGTGTCCAGACCAGCCAGTTTGCGATGACGGGTCGCGGCCCTGCGCAAAGCGCGATGAGTATCGGGAACCGAGTGTTCCAGATACCCATAAGACGGCATGATAACCAAAGCATCACCCGCCTCAATGCCCATCGCTCCATGAGGCGCGACCTGCAACCCGCTGGAGCTTTGGACTGGCGCACCATGGGGTGAATAAAACTGCCAGGCATAGAGATCCTGCCCCGCCAGTGTATTCGCCGCGCGCAGAGGCTCGACCATGTTGGCGAGGCAAAGGTTCGAGAACCCGTTGAACAGCAAAAAGTTATATATCTGGGTCAAATTTTTCTAACTCGGCATGATATCGTACGATTACTGCATGTCATCGTGTCAGGCAATTACGTTTCATTGCCAATCAGACATCAAGGGAACGCGTCATGCAATTTGGCTTAACCGAAGAACAGGAAATGATCGTCTCAACAGTGCGGAGCTTTGTTGAGAACGAGATTTACCCCTACGAAGCTGAGGTCGAACGCACCGGACAGGTGCCGCAGGAGCTGGGCGACGAAATCAAGCGGAAATGCATCGAACTGGGCTTTTATGCCTGTAACTTCCCCGAAGAAGTTGGTGGCGCAGGTCTCTCGCATCTTGATTTCACTCTTGTCGAACGCGAGCTCGGCCGAGGTTCGATGGCATTGACCCATTTCTTCGGTCGCCCGCAGAATATCCTGATGGCCTGCAACGCTGACCAGAGTGAACGCTATCTTTTGCCTGCCGTGCGTGGCGAAAAGATGGATGCTCTGGCTATGACCGAACCTGACGCGGGTTCAGATGTTCGGGGCATGAAATGTCAGGCCGTACGCGATGGCGGTGACTGGGTCGTCAACGGTTCGAAACACTTCATCTCGGGCGCGGAGCACGCGGATTTCTTCATCGTGTTCATCGCAACAGGTGTGGATGAAACTCCCAAAGGCCCCAAAAAACGGATCACTACCTTCCTCGTAGATCGTGGTACGCCGGGTTTTGAAGTGCGCGAGGGGTACAACTCAGTCAGCCATAAAGGCTACAAGAACTATATCCTGTATTTTGACAATTGCCGCCTGCCCGACGCACAGGTTCTGGGCGAGGTCGATGGCGGTTTCGCCGTGATGAACGAGTGGCTCTATGCAACGCGCCTGACGGTTGCTGCTTTTTCGGTCGGGCGCGCGCGGCGCTGTTTTGATTATGCGCTGAACTACGCGGCTGAACGCAAGCAATTCGGCCAGCCGATCGGTAAGTTTCAGGGTGTCGGCTTTCAGATCGCCGACATGATCACCGAGATCGACGCTGCTGACTGGCTGACGCTCGCGGCCGCATGGCGTCTGGATCAGGACTTGCCCTCAAATCGCGAGATCGCCTCGGCCAAGCTTTATGCTTCGGAAATGCTGGCTAAGGTCACGGATACGACGCTGCAAATCTATGGTGGCATGGGTCTGATGGACGACTTCCCGATCGAACGGTTCTGGCGGGATGCGCGCGTAGAACGTATCTGGGATGGTACGAGTGAAATCCAGCGGCATATCATCAGTCGTGATCTGCTGCGGCCTCTGGGTGCCTGAGGCCCGAATGAGCAAGGATATCTCCCGTCTTCTACGCCCGGAATCCATCGCGGTGATCGGCGGCGGCGCGTGGTGCAAGCAGGTTATCCTGCAATCGGAACGCATGGACTACGCAGGGAAAATCTGGCCTGTCCATCCCAAGGCGGATGAAATTGCCGGGCACAAGGCCTACGCACGGATTGAAGACCTGCCATCGTCCCCGGACGCGGCCTTTGTTGGCATCAACCGTCACGCCACCGTTGAGGCAGTTCAGGTTCTGTCAGACATGGGCAGCGGCGGCGCAGTTTGCTTTGCCTCTGGCTTCTCGGAAGCTGCAGCCGAGGATCAGGCAGGAGGAGATCTGCAATCAGAGTTGATCAATACTGCAGGCAGCATGCCCATTCTTGGGCCGAACTGCTATGGCTTTATAAATGCGCTTGATGGTGCGCTATTGTGGCCCGATCAGCATGGAGCTGCTCGAGTAGATCGAGGCGTTGCCATTCTGACCCAGAGCTCCAACATCTCGATCAACCTGACTATGCAGAAACGAGCTCTGCCGATTGCCTATATGGTGACTTGCGGGAACATGGCGCAGACCAGTCAGGCTGAGATCGCCATGTCGCTGATCGATGATCCACGGGTCACTGCCGTCGGTTTACATATCGAGGGCTTCAAGGATATCCGCGAATGGGAGGCCCTTGCTGCCAAGGCACATCGGAAAGGCGTGCCTCTGATCGCACTTAAGGTGGGCGCATCCGAACAGGCGCAGGCAGCAACAGTTTCTCATACCGCCTCACTGGCTGGGAGTGATGCGGGTGCGCAGGCTTTGCTAAACCGGCTGGGCATCCCGCGCCTGTCCTCGCTGCCCGAGTTTCTGGAAACCCTGAAATTGTTGCATTGTTATGGGCCTTTGCCGGGGGGCAACATTGCTTCGATCAGCTGCTCGGGCGGCGAGGCCAGCCTGATCGCAGATATGGCGATCGGCACTGGCCTCAGATTTCCAGAACTGTCCAGAGATAAGCAAACCCGATTGCGCGATGCGCTTGGTCCGATGGTCGCACTAAGCAATCCACTCGATTACCACACCTATATCTGGCGCGATGAAGATGCGATGGCGAAAGCTTGGGCCGGGATGACAGGCGACGACCTGGATCTGACCTTCTCGATCGTCGACTACCCGACCACCGATCCAACGGATTGGGCTGCCGCGACACGCACGGCACTAAAGGTGCGGGCAGAAACGGGCGCGCGCTTCGCAGTGGTTTCTACACTGCCCGAATTGTTCCCTGAAAACACTGCGCAATCCCTGGTAGAAGGCGGTGTAGTTCCCTTCATTGGCCTTCGTGAAGCGCTTGCCGCTACACGCGCGGCGGCTCAAGTCGCCGCGCCTTCGGACACGCCAATCTGCCTGCCGGGCACATTAGATGCCACGCAGACGCTGACCGAAGCCGAGGCGAAGCAGGCTCTGG
Source organism: Ruegeria sp. C10 (assembly GCF_056537805.1). Lineage (NCBI taxonomy): Bacteria > Pseudomonadati > Pseudomonadota > Alphaproteobacteria > Rhodobacterales > Roseobacteraceae > Ruegeria > Ruegeria sp. C10. The sequence goes on from NZ_JBQFSC010000001.1 coordinate 268,440, forward strand.
CCGCGCATGGTTTGCGCATTCCTCAGAACAGGTCTGTCCGAGGCGCCGAAGAAGCCCTAAGCGCGACGCGCGAGATGGAAGCGCCCTTTGCCGTCAAAGGTGTCGGCCTTGCCCACAAGTCTGAACATTCCGCTGTACGGCTGGGGGTACAGGCTGCCGATGTGGCGGGTGTAGCAGCGGATATTGGAACCGAAGAGATTCTGATCGAAGAGATGATCACAGGTGCGGTGGCAGAAATACTCGTCGGCGTCGTGCGGGATCCTGCCCACGGCTTTGTGCTGACTCTGGGTGCCGGAGGTGTCCTGACCGAAATACTGCGCGACACCACCTCGCTTTTGATCCCGGCAACGTCCAGCAGTATTCGCGCGGCACTGGGCGAGTTGAAAGTCGCGCCGCTGCTGTCAGGCTATCGCGGCCAACCAGCGGCTGATATGGATGAAATCGTTGCCGCCATTCAGGCCGTTCAAGACTATGTAATGCAAAATGCCGAAACGCTCGGCGAGGTCGAAATCAACCCGCTTCTCTGCACGCCCACCCGGGCGGTGGCGGTGGATGCGCTCATCAGAAAGGCCTGAGAAATGGACCCGATCAAGACCCGCCGTGACGGCGCAATTCTCGAAGTGACGCTGGATCGGCCAAAAGCCAATGCAATCGATCTAGCTACCAGCCGCATCATGGGGCAGGTATTTGCCGAGTTTCGCGATGATCCCGAACTGCGCGTCGCGATCTTGACCGGAGCAGGTGATAAATTCTTTTGCCCTGGCTGGGACCTGAAGGCAGCCGCCGAAGGCGATGCCGTAGATGGAGATTATGGTGTCGGTGGCTTTGGCGGTTTGCAGGAGTTACGCGATCTGAACAAACCGGTCATCGCGGCCATCAATGGTATTGCCTGTGGTGGCGGGCTCGAGCTTGCGATTTCAGCCGATATGATCCTGGCCGCTGAACACGCAACTTTTGCCCTGCCTGAGATTCGATCCGGAACCGTTGCAGATGCGGCGAGCGTCAAGCTACCCAAACGCATTCCCTACCACATCGCGATGGAGCTATTGCTGACTGGACGCTGGTTCGATGCCGAAGAAGGTCAGCGCTGGGGCTTGGTCAATGAAGTCCTGCCCGCCGATCAACTGATGGATCGTGCCTGGGAATTGGCGCGTCTGCTCGCCTCGGGTCCTCCGCTGGTTTATGCTGCGATCAAAGAGGTCGTGCGCGAAGCTGAAGACAGCAAATTTCAGGACGCCATGAACCGCATCACCAAGCGCCAGCTGCGCACCGTCGATATCCTCTATTCCAGCGAGGATCAGCTTGAAGGCGCAAAGGCCTTCGCTGAAAAGCGTGATCCGGTCTGGAAAGGAAAATAAGTTCAAAACACCGCTGCCTTCATCGCATTGGCGCAGTTTTGCGCCAATCGCTCAGCTAAGCTTGTTTTTTGTCAGAACACACTTTTACTATCCTGCAATTCAGGCCACAGCTACTTTAACTGGAAGAAGGAATGTCAAAGCGGCCCGATGCAGGACAAGAAAACAGAACCAGAACTTGAGATCGGGCGCACCCTGCAGCGTTTGCGACAGGAACGTCAGCTCACGGTGACCGAACTTGCTGCGCAGTCAAAGGTTTCCGCGCCCATGATCAGCCGAATCGAAAATGGTCATGTTTCGCCGTCCCTTAGTACCTTGCACGCGTTGGCAGATGCACTATCTGTCTCTCTGATGGCGATGTTCAGCCATACCGACACGACCTCGGATGTGCATCACGTTCAGGCGGGAACCGGGTTGCCGTCGCGGCGTATCACACCAGACCATGCCCATGACTATCTACTGCTCGGCAAACATAGCGGGCCTAGCGGGTCATTCCAATCCGCACGCATCCGCATCTCAAAACAAGACCAACGCAAGTTGCCTAACTATCAGCACGAAGGCTACGTCTTCATCTACATGATTGAAGGCAGTGCCATCTATGGCTGTGGGACCGAAGAGTTCGAGATGTCAGAAGGTGACACGCTCAGCTTCGACGCCAAGCTCCCACATGGGGTGCGGGACATCCTGTCAGACGAAATTGAATTCGTGACCGTGTCGACGCGACCGCATTGATCTTCGCAGATGCCCTAGGTTCCGCGCCGCGTTTGCCATCCGATCAGGCTGAAACATGCAAACACTACTGCAGCAACACAAACAATGGATGGCCCTGCAGGCGTATCAAACATGTAAGCAGCCCGTAGCCCGGCGATTGCGGAGAATGCGCCAATCGCCGCCGCAATCAATGCCATCGCTTCCGGAGATCTGGCCAAACTGCGCGCAGCCGCCGCCGGGATGATCAGCATTGCAGCAATCAGTAGAACACCTACGACCTTTATCGCCACGGCCACTGTAACTGCCAGAGACAGCGTCAGGATCAACTGCTCTCGCTTGGGGTCAAAGCCGCTGGCATAGGCCAGCTCTTCATTCATGGTCGCTGTCAATAGCTGCGACCAGCGCCATACGATCAGGGCCACGACAAGCGCTGCGCCCCCCCAGATCACAACCAGATCGGTGCGTGACACCGCCAGAATATCACCGAAGAGATAGGCCATCAGGTCGATGCGAACACCGGACAGGAACGATACGGCGACTAGACCGAAGGCAAGTGCAGAATGTGCTAGAACACCCAGCAGTGTATCCATCGCGTAGCCACGTCCGGACAACAGTGTCACGGTAAGTGCCATTGCAAGCGCAACAGCTAGCGCCCCAGTAAAGACGGACAACTGAAACGTCAGCGACAAAGCGACACCCAAGATTGCCGCATGGGCGGTGGCATCCCCGAAATAGGCCATTCGACGCCAGACAACAAAACACCCCAGTGGTGCCGCAGCAAAAGCAACGCCAACACCTGCAAGCGTCGCGCGCGTCATGAAATCATCCAGCATTATTCTGCGGCTTCCTGAGAGGTTTCACAATGACCGTGATCGTGATCGTGATCATGGTCGTGATCATGGCGATAGAGGGCCAGTGCGCCTCCGGTACCCGTTCCGAACAGGGCCCGATATTCCGGGGCCGAGGCTACGACTGCGGGGGACCCTTGGCAGCACACATGACCATTGAGGCAGATCACCCTGTCCGACGCGCTCATGACCACGTGCAATTCATGGCTTATCATCAATATGGCGCATCCGGATTCACGCCGGACCTCTTCGATCTGACGATAAAACGCCGCAGACCCCGGTTGGTCGAGACCCTGAGTGGCTTCGTCCAAAAGCAGAACGTCGGGCCGATTGATCAACGCCCGCGCCAGCAAGACGCGCTGAAACTGTCCGCCTGACAATTGCGACATTTGGCGCTTTAGCAGATCCGGCACCCCAGCAGTTTCAAGCGCTTCTGTACATTGAAGCCTAGAGACACGATCCGTCAGACGCATGAATCTTTCCACTGATATCGGCAGGGTCGGATCAATGTGAAGTTTTTGGGGGACATACCCGATTTTTAGCCCAGGCTTCAGTGTAACCTTACCTTCCGCAGGCTTGGTCGCGCCGATAATGGCACGCAACAGGCTGGTCTTGCCCGATCCGTTTGGACCAACGATCGTGACGATTTCACCAGCCTCGATCGTCATACCGACATGGCGCAGAACGGTATTCGCGCCATAACGCACGCTGAGGTTCTCAACGGTGATCAGGGTCATGTCTACGCCTTCTCGGTGCAGTCTGGGCAGAGTCCCTCGGCTTCTACAACGGTTCGTTCGATTTCGAAACCCGCCGCGCGCGCGGCTGCGCCGAGGACGCCATTGGACGGTGCCGACTGAGCTTCGGCGACAGCGTCGCATTTTCTGCAGATCATGAAGGCCGGGGAATGGACCTCTCCGGGATGAGAGCAGGCCACAAAGGCGTTCAAACGTTCAATCTTATGGACGAACCCGTACTGGACCAGAAAATCCAGCGCGCGATAAGCCACCGGCGGCTGCGAGCCAAAACCGGCTTCGCGCAAACGATCAAGTATAGCGTAAGCCCCAAGCGACTTGTGATCTTGCAACAGCATTTCAAGAACTTTTCGCCGCACAGGGGTTAGCCGCAACCCTTCTTCCCTGCACCGAGCATCCGCTGTGGCCAACGCCGTTTCGACGCAATTCTTGTGATCATGCTCCTGAAATCCTACCGGCGCATCTTCACCAACCGAAATGGAGTGCATCTCACTTGTCATGTTATACCATATCATATATGCCGCTCGTAACGTTATAAAATCACACAGAGGGTCTGATGTCCAGAAAGCTGCTCCCACTATCGATTACCGCTGCATTGATGGGCGGAACCGCCATGGCGGATGCACCCAAGGTTGCGGTTGACATCGCACCCGTTCACTCACTCGTGGCCCGGGTGATGGAGGGGGTAGGAACGCCTGAATTGATAGTGCAGCCCGGTGCCTCGCCACACGAATACAAACTTCGTCCGTCAGAAGCAGCCGCACTGCAAGAGGCAGATCTGGTATTCTGGATTGGCGAGGACCTGACCCCGTGGATGGAAGGCGCTGTCGAGACGCTCAGCGACGGGGCGACTGTTACGGTGTTGCTTGAGTCGGACGGAACGGTTCTGCTCGATTTCCGTGAAAGTGCTTTGTTCGAAGCGCATGACCATGGCGACGACGAAGATCATGGGGATGACAATCATGACGATCACGACCATGCTGAGGATGATGGTCATGATCACGACGACCACGACGATCATGCAAAAGACGATGACCACGATCACGAGGATCATGCCGAGGACAAAGAGCATGATGATCATAATCATGACGAAGAGCATGCGGATGAGCATGACCACGATGATAATGAGGACCACGCCGGACATGACGACCATGAGGGCCACGCGCATGGCGAACATGATCCGCACGCCTGGCTCTCTCCGGTCAACGCAGAAATCTGGCTGAAAACGATCGCGGCGCAGCTTTCTTCGGCTGACCCAGACAACGCAGGTGCTTATTTTGCAAATGCGGCAGCTGCGCGTGAAGAAATGGCTGCTTTGTCTGCGGAAGTGGCCGAAACGCTGGCGCCGGTCAAAGGTGGCAGCTTCATCGTGTTCCACGATGCCTATCAATATTTCGAAGATGCCTTTGGCTTCCCGGCCTCGGGTGCAATTTCCCTCAGCGATGCGACCGATCCAAGCCCGGCAAGGATCGCCGAAATTCAGGGGCGTATCCGCGACGAAGGTGTGGATTGTGTCATGGCTGAACCCCAGTTCAACCCCGGAATTGTCGCAACCGTTCTCGACGGCACCGAAGCTAAAACCGGCATCATGGACCCGCTGGGATCTGATCTGGAACCCGGAGTAAATCTGTACCCGCAACTCATCCGCAATCTGGCCAAAACACTGTCTGAGTGCCTTTGACTCAATCAACAGCCTGGTTGGGAGTTGGTTCTGGCCAGGCTGAAATCAGACAGAGTTCTCCGCTCATCGTTCCAACAAAGTCATCAGTATTCGGCTACCGGCCTCTCTAAGCTGTCCAATTTGGCGGCTAAGCTGCCGGCGCAAGTCAATCATCGCCAGCGGACTTTCGATGCCGCGCTCGACCAGAGGTTGGATCACGCCAATCTATTCCTCCAGAAACGCCGCCTCCACACCTGTACGGTCGGGAAGATCAAATTCTTGTCCGGATATCTGAGCCTCAAGTCTCGCTCGCGACGCGATCGCAATCGCCTGTCGCGGCCTGCCAATCGCCTAGATCACGCCACGAATACGAACGGGAAGGGCAGATCGACCAAAGCAACCAGCGAGGCAGACGTAAAGAAATCCCTCACGACTTCAAAGTCCTGAAGGATCGAGGCCATGCGTCCATTCTGCCCGCCCCGGGCTTTCATTATAAGCGCCATCAACTGATTGAACAGCCGCTCGGTGATCTTCAGGTCCGCCCGTTTTCCCGCTGCATCGATGAACCGTGTCCGCAATTTCTTGATCAGGAAATCGAACAACAGTGCAAGGCCAACTCCGACGACCAGAGCCAGTAAGCTATCAACCACTTCGTTTGGCAGATTGGGGTCATGAACGACCATGGTGAACAGCGACGTCGTCGGCCCAAGCACACTTATCACCATCGCGGCCAACATATTCTGAATGTAGACCACGCGCAGATCGCTGAACGCAGACCAAAACCATTGGCCTTGCGGGGCAGAGCGGTCCTCGTCCGAACGGCGCGAGCATTATGCGCGCAATATCCTGCGCGTCTTGCGCAGTCGTGTTTCCTGTCGCCGCCAGATCTGAGGTTCGCTGAATCCGGTGCTGACATCGATCGCAAGAAAGCGTCGGTGTCTTCTCGATCCAGAACCACTAAAGGTTGAACATCTGGGGCAAACGCCAGGACCAGAAACAAGTACAGGTCCAGTTTGAGTAACCGCGCTTTCCCAAAACCTGACTGTAGCCCACCGCTTCCACTGCGCTGACGGCCTAGGCGACTTCATCGCCCTAGAACACCCGAAAGATATCCACCTCGGACAACCCAAGACCCAAATGCTCTGTCAGAAGTCGGAGGTGCGTATTCAGCGGGATAGTCGCAGTCGGGTTCATGACGGATATCACAAGGTTGGATCGGTCGGCTGTGCAACACCCAACGCGTCCAGGATATCGCCCGTGACCGCCAGCACGGCATATTCTGCACGACGTGCCTGGGCCTCAAGCTGGATCACCCGAACCTGCGCAAGATTCAACTCGCGCAACGCATCCAATATCTGTACCAGCGTGCTGCGCCCGATATCAAACTGTCCACGAGCTGCATCCAGCGCTTGCTCATTGATCTCGACAGCGCGCCGGGCTGTGGCGAGCCGTCGCTGGATTGAATTGGTCTCTTCCAAGGCCTGGGAGAGATTACGTTGCAACTCGCGCCGCAATTCTTCTTCATCAGCCCGGCTTTGTTGAAGATTCGCCCTTGCGGTTTCGACATTGGCGCGCGCGGATCCCCCTTGGTAAATCGGGACCGTTACACCCAATCGGGCCTGCACACCGTCGTCGATACTGCCCTGGTCGAAATCTGTCTCAAGAATCGCAGAGAGTGTTGGGCGGGTCGCTCGTTCGGCAACCACAACCTCTTGCGCACGCACTTGACTGAAGGCGACCTGAGTACGCAGACGCGGGCTGCGTGCAACCATTTGCTGCGAGGTGGCCGCTGCCAGAATGGGTGCGGGGGGGATGGTCGGAATTATATCGGGTCGCGTTCCGAAGACTTCGACCCATGTTGCCGTCGCCAGTTCCACATCCGTCTGAGCCTGCGCTAATTCTGTCTCGGCGTTAGACTTCCGCCCCTGCCCCGCCAGCAAATCTGCCACCGATCCGGCCCCGGCATCAAAACGGGACTGGAGGTCGCTGACCAAAACGTCCGTACGATCCAGATTCTGCTGGGCTTGTTCTTCGAGGCGGCGATTTCGATCCAGATCAATTATGGTCTCGATGGCCTCGAAGCTCAGCGCGCTCAGCTCTGACAATTCGTTTAACCAGGTCTGCCGGGCTTCAATCTGACGCAAACCCACACGACCCGAGACTTTGCCACCATCATAGATGATCTGGCTAAGCCGCAGGATCGGTACTGTATCCCCATCGGACGTCAGGGATGTCTCGGCCTCGATCTGCGGCAGGAACGCGCCTTGCTCGGCATCAATGCGGGATTTCGAAGCCAAAACGCTGGCGGCTCCGGCTGCGGTGGTGGGCGATGTCGCGACAGACCTTCGCACCAACTCAGCGAATTCAGTGCGTGCGACATTTCCCTTCAGATTATTCCCCCCCGATAAGGGAGCGGGGGCTGGTGTCGCCCCGGGATCAAAGGACTTGGTTCCCTGTAAATCCTGACTGCAGCCCGCCAAAATAATAGTGGCTATCACAACCGACAACCATGCCCTCATCCCGCTAAAGCTCCTGATTTCAACTCTGAGATAAGCAACAAATTTCCAGTCAGTTAATCGTGGAGCTTGCTGCCCGCATTTTGCGTTACAGGAGAAAGTGCGGTAAAAAAGTAACCATATTCTTTACGAGTTTAATGTTCTGGCACGACATCGGTTTATCAAGATGCGGGTCCAAAAAAATCAAGCGGAGCAAGGGCGCAGATCCCATCTGGTAATCCGCGAGCTTTCGGCCGCCAGCCATGTTCTGTTTGGCAAGTGCGATTCAACCAATCACAACTCATCCAACCTTGTTGCCTTGGCTCCAGACACCGCGCAAAACTGGTGTTTGACCCATGCGACGCACACGCAGAACGTCACCGCGCAGGCCAACATTCAGGATGCCACGGTCATCAAGACCAACAGCCGTCGCAGGATTACGTGTAACCGTGGCCACAGCACGAGGCAGGTCGTCCCAAACATTGGCAAGATGAAAAGCCGACAGCAGTAGCGCAGAGGGCACGTAGTCGGAAGACACAATTTCCAGAAGATCGGCCTTTGCAAGATCTTCAGCCGCGACATTGCCGGAATGCGAGCCGCCACGGATCAGATTCGGGGCACCCATCATGACGGCGATGTTGCGGGTACGGCAGGCCTCGGCCGCCTCGAACGTGGTTGGGAACTCGGCGAAAGTCACACCATTTTCGGACGATTTTTCGACATGCTGCGCCGTGGTATCGTCATGGCTGGCCAGCGCGGCGCCAAGACGGGCGGCCTCGATCACTGCACCGGCTTCGTGCTTTTCTCCGAAACGTTGCTGCAGACCACGCAGGTTCTCGACATGTGCAACGAAATCGGCGTCGGTCATACCGCGCTTTTTGGCGACATAGGTCTTCAATGCACTCAGATCGCTGAATTGGCGTTGACCCGGCGTGTGGTCCATCAGACTGACAATGCCAACCCTGTCTTCCGGCCCGAAGGTCGCCAATTCCTCAAGCAGTGTCTCCGAGCAGATCTCGGCCCGCAGGTGAAGGAAATGGCTGATCTTGAAATAGCCTGCGGCGCGCGCCGACAACAGTTCGTCCGCCAGTTTGCGGGCATAGTCGATGTAACGGCCCTTGCCGCTGTGAATGGAACCTACTCGCATGGCGTCGAACACAGTTGTGATTCCGGTCGAAGCCAGCTCGCTATCATGCGCGATCAGGGCCGGAAGATGAGGCCAGTCCACTTCCGGGCGAGGCTCGATATGACGTTCGATATTGTCGGTGTGCAGCTCGACCAGTCCCGGAAGGATGTAATCACCTGCACAATCGACCGCGCCGGTCGGAACATGATCCCCTTCGGTGATCTCGGAAATGATGCCCTGTTCGATTGTCACCGAACCGGTTACTACCCGATCGGGCATCACAAGCTGGGCATTCGCAAGGCACAGATTATCTGACATATCGCTGTCACAAGCCTTTGCCAAAGAGGGCGCGGGAAAAGGGGAATTCATGTCATACTCTCGATTTGCAATCTACTACGTGCCGCCCGAAGGACCATTGGAACAGTTCGGCGCGCGCTGGCTGGGATGGGATGTCGTGCAGGGCTGCGAGGTGCCTCAGCCCGATCTGCCCGATTTGCATGACGTTACGATGACACCGCGCAAATACGGCTTTCACGGAACGCTGAAACCACCCTTTCATCTTGCCGGAGGTTATTCGCTTGAAGCCCTGAAAGCGGCGGCGTCTGAGATGGCCGCTGGCCTGGCGCCTTCGAGCTGTGAAGGGCTGAGTCTGACGAGGCTGGGCCGGTTTCTCGCTTTGACCCCACAGGGCGATGTGAGCGGCTTGCAAAGAATTGCTGCGGCCTGTGTACGTGAGCTTGACCCGTTTCGCGCCCCAACCAATGAGGCTGAACTTGAGCGTCGGCGCGGTGCAAGGTTGAGCCCACGTCAAGACGCACTGTTGATCGAGTGGGGTTATCCCTATGTGATGGACGAGTTTCGGTTTCACATGACGCTGACGGGTCGGCTGCCGAATGGCGATATTCCTGTATGGACCGAGGCGCTGCGCCGCCATTTGCCAGCCTTGCCCGAGCCCTTCGTCATCGACCAAATTGCCTTGTGCGGCGAGCGCATTGATGGGCGTTTCGAGCTTATTCATCGGTACGCGCTCGCCGGTTGAAGGACCCCTGCGGCGCGCGCAACCGTCTCGGCCAGTGGGCCATCGTTGGAAATGGTGATAACGTCCAACCCATCGGGCAAGGGTTTTTCTGCCTGAGCAAGCCGATTTGCAATCTCGCTATCGCTTTCTCGGCCGCGAGACGCCAAACGCCGTGCAAGAGTTTCCGGCTTCGCCGTGATATTCAGGACAATGAAGCGTGGGAAATTTTCTTCGGCCTCGAGCAGAGCTTTGCGCGAGAAATTTGCCAGACAGTCTGCGCCATCACTCAGCCGATCTTTGACGGCAACCGGTATCCCGTAGCAAAGCCCATGAGCAACCCAATGCACCGCAAAGGCACCATTCGCTGCCATTTCTTCAAACTCGGCGATTTCGACGGTGTCATAGTCCTCCCCGCCCAACTCTGGTGCCCGGGTGATGACGCGGCGCACCAAATGCAAATCGGGCAACAAGTCACAAAGCCCTAGCATCACACTGTCTTTGCCAGCCCCCGACGGGCCAACCACAGCGATGAGGCGACCCCGGGTCATGCAGCGACCTCGGGTGAAAACTGACTGGCGTTGATTTCGCGATCACAAACGCGCGCCCTAGCCGCTTCGTCGTGAAAGATGCCGATGATTGCAGTACCACGCGCTTTTGCCTCTTCGATGAGCCTTAGAACAACCTCGCGATTGGCCGCATCCAGACTGGCAGTCGGCTCATCCAACAGCATCGCGGGATAAGAATGGGCGAACCCGCGTGCGATGTTGACACGCTGCTGTTCACCACCCGAGAAGGTAGTCGGTGAAAGGGTCCAGAGCCGCTCAGGAATGTTCAGTTGCCGCAACAGAGCTTCAGCCCGCGCCTTCGCGTCAGCAGCGGAAATGCCCACAGCCCGCAAGGGCTCGGCCACGACATCGACGGTGGGCACGCGCGGAACCACGCGAAGAAACTGGCTGACATAGCCCAGAACCTCGCGGCGCAGGGCGATAACTGTCCGAGGCTCTGCCTGCACGATATCCACATCACCGATGCGAATTTCTCCGCTTCGGGCCAGATAGTTGCCATAGATCATACGCATGAGGGTGGACTTGCCCGCCCCCGACGCGCCCGTCAGCGCCACGCATTCGCCCGGAGAGACCGAGAAGGATACATCGCTCAGCACCTCGATCACGGCCGCACCTTGATTATGGAGAGTGAAAGTCTTTGAGACGTTGTTAAGCTCAATCATTGCTCACACCTGCAAAACGGAACTGACAAGAAGTTGGCTATAGGCGTGTTGCGGGTCATCCAGCACTTGATCGGTCAGGCCTGCCTCGACCACGCGGCCCGATTTCATCACCATCAACCGATCTGCCAGCAGGCGCACCACGGCCAGATCATGCGTGACGATGATCGCCGACAAGCCCATGTCGCGAACTAACCCGCGCAACAAGTCGAGCAACCGCGCCTGAACGGACACGTCCAGACCGCCCGTTGGCTCATCCATAAACACCAGCCGAGGACCGGTCACGAGGTTTCGTGCAATCTGCAGGCGTTGCTGCATCCCGCCCGAAAAGGTCGTCGGGCGATCATCCACGCGGGAGGCATCGATCTCAACTCGTTGAAGCCAATCCGTGGCCTTGTCACGTATGTCGCCATAGTGACGCTCTCCAACGGCCATCAGCCGTTCACCTACATTCCCACCGGCACTGACGCCCATGCGCAACCCGTCGCGCGCATGTTGGTGGACAAATGCCCAATCGGTGCGGCTCAGCATCCGGCGCTCGGGCTCGGACATCGTTACCGTGTCCTGCGGACCTTTTGCGCGGGTGTCGAACACAACCTCTCCGGCATCCGGGGTCAGATGCCCGGCCATGCAATTCAGCAGTGTCGACTTACCTGACCCGCTTTCGCCAACGATCCCCATGACCTCACCGGGATAGAGGTCGAATGACACATCGGCACAGCCGATATTTGGGCCATAGCGCTTTGTGATGTCCCGAACAGACAGCAAAGGTGTCATGCGGCGTCCTTTCCTTTGTGACCCGCCGCCTGGCGCGCCTCGCAATAGTCGGTATCCGAGCAGACGAACATCCGCCCACCCGCGTCATCGATGATTACCTCGTCCAGATAGCTGTCTTCGGCACCGCACAAGCCGCAGGCTTGGTCGGCCTTGGACGCCTCAAACGGATGATCCTCAAAATCCAGTGAGACAACCTGCGTGTAGGGTGGCAGCGCGTAGATCCGTTGTTCACGCCCAGCTCCGAACAGCTGGATCGCAGCCATATCACCAAGCTTTGGGTTATCGAATTTCGGGATTGGCGACGGGTCCATTACATAGCGGCCTTCGACCTTCACCGGGTAAGCATACGACGTCGCGATATGCCCGTGACGACTGATATCTTCGTACAGCTTCACATGCATCAGCCCGTATTCCTCAAGGCTGTGCATCTTGCGGGTTTCGCTCTCTCGCGGTTCCAGAAAGCGCAACGGCTCAGGGATAGGCACCTGATAGACAAGGATCTGACCTTCTTGCAGCGGCTCCTCGGGAATCCGGTGGCGGGTCTGAATCACGGAGGCGTCGCTTGTCGTTGTGGTTGTTTCAACCCCCGCAGTGCGTTCAAAGAAGGTGCGGATCGAGACCGCGTTTGTGGTATCGTCCGAGCCCTGATCGATCACCTTGAACGTGTCATCCGGGGTCAACACAGCGGCCGAGACCTGCACACCGCCCGTACCCCAGCCATACGGCATAGGCATTTCGCGCGAGGCAAACGGCACCTGATAGCCCGGGATCGCCAGACTTTTCAGAATTGCACGGCGGATCATCCGCTTGGTCTGCTCGTCCAGATAAGCAAAGTTATAGGCGTTCATTCCGCAGCCTCCTGCACCTGATCCGCGCCAGCCTCGCGGCGTAGTTTGCGCACCAGTTCCAGTTCAGACTGGAAGTCGACGTAATGCGGCAGCTTGATATGCTCTAGAAACCCCGTCGCCTGTATGTTGTCCGCGTGATAGAGGACAAACTCGGCATCCTGAGCAGGTGCGCCGACATTGTCCTCACCCAGTTCCTCCCACCGAAGTGCGCGGTCGACCAGAGCCATCGAGATCGCTTTGCGCTCAGTCTGACCAAACACAAGCCCATAACCTCGGGTGAATTGCGGCGGCTCGGTTTTGGAGCCCTTGAACTGGTTAACCGTTTCACATTCGGTCAGAACGACCTCACCGATTTCGATGGCAAAGCCGAGTTCAGGGATCTCCATTTCAACCGGTACGGACCCGATCCGAAGCTCACCAACAAAGGCGTGATTGCGCGCGTATCCGCGCTGTGTGGAATACGCCAGACCGAGGGTGAAACCCTCATCCGCGCGGGTCAGCGCCTGAAGGCGCAGGGCGCGATCGGCGGTCATTTCAAGCGGCTCGCGGGTCAGATCAGGTGGCGGCGTATCGTCATGCGGCGCTTCCTCGATCAGGCCTTCGCGATTGAGGAAATCCGTGACATGCGGCACTTCACCCAGTTCAGCTTCGCGCGCTGGGGCTTTGGGCACCTCACCATCAGCAGCCAGTTTGAAATCCAGTAAGCGATGAGTGTAGTCGAAGGTCGGCCCAAGCACCTGCCCGCCCGGCAAATCCTTGAAGGTTGCCGAAATGCGCCGGTCGCAAGCCATTGCCCCGGTATCAACAGGCTCGGATGCGCCAAAGCGTGGCAACGTCGTGCGATAGGCGCGGATCAGGAAGATCGCCTCGATCAGATCGCCGCGCGCCTGCTTTATCGCAAGCGCGGCCAGATCCGGATCGAACAACGAGCCTTCGGCCATGACACGATTGACCGCCAGGCTCAGCTGTTCGCGGATTTGCGCGATGCTCAGTTCCGCCACATCGGTATCACCACGGCGTTCTTCGGCAAGCCAAGTGTGGGCATTTTCAATCGCACGCTCGCCACCTTTTACTGCGACATACATCAGGACACCTCGGTCGTTCTTGGCAAAGCCGCTAGGCGGTTGCCATTCGTGAAGATGAAGTCGAGCCCCAGTGGATATAGCGTCTGATTATGCTGAAACGCCTCAAGCTCGGGCAATGAAAGCGCGGCTTTATCCTTGATTCCCGGACCTGTCAGAGTCGCCCCTGAAGCGATGAGTTCGGGGCATTCCATGATCAACGTGGCAGAACGATCCGGATATTCAGACGTCCCGATCGGGTATGCGTTCAATGGTCCCAGATCCGACCACGCACCAATGGCAAACATACAATGCGACGGGCCGGTCAGCGGTGCGCCGGTGTGGAATGCAAGCCAGCTGCGTACGGCGTCACAATCTAGCGCACCTGCCAGATAAACGGGCGTCTCAGTGTCGCAAAGCGTCAACAACACCGCACCCGCTGCTGGTGACATTGGGGCCGGAGGAACTGCGCCAGAAATCTCTTGCACGGTACCGGGACGCGCCATTGCTTCCATCACGCTGCGAAAGGCGTGAGCAGATTGGATCGCGGGATCCTTGAAACCGCCGATCAGGGCTTCTGACTGCATCAATCCTCTCCTCGTACCATGGTGAAGAAATCAACCTTAGTGGCTGCGGCTTTGGAGGCACGCGCGGCCTTTGCATTGGTCAGCTCATCTCGCAAAGGGGTCAGCACTTTTGTGCGCAACAGATCAGACACATCTGTCTGCATCAGTGCATCAACCAGCGCGGCGACTTCGGCATCTTCTTTCCGACGGCCTTGTATATAGGCATGCCCGACTTCGCCCGTGCCCAGCATCAGCGCACAGCGTGTTACCGTCATTTCGCCCAGATTGAAGGGCGCACCAGTCCCACCTGCGCGAGCCCGAACCATGGTGCTGCCAATCTCAGGAGCACGCAGCCATGTGAAGCCGGGGCGAGGCATCGCTGCATCCAACAGGGCGGCCACGCGTCCCTCCGGCGCTTTGGCCAGCAGGCTCATCCAAGCCTTCCGGTCCGCGTTTTCATCAAAAGTGTCTTTCATCTCGACAACTTTTCCATATACTATACAACTATACACATCTTATCATATTTGCCGCCGTCAGACAGAGGAATTTTGTGAAACTTGCGTGACACTCCCACCAAAACCCCGATCTGGAAGGCCATCGCCGACGCACTTCGCAGCGATATGGCCGAAGGGCGCTATGGCCCGGGTGATAAGCTGCCAACCGAAGCGGCACTGGCAGAGCGGTTCGGTGTGAACCGCCATACGGTGCGTCACGGCATCTCGGCCCTTGTGGATGAGGGCCTAATCCGAACGCGCCGGGGCGCGGGCGCTTTCGTGGCAGCCACGCCCACCGATTACCCCATCGGCTCGCGGGTGCGATTCCATGAAAACCTCATCGCTGCTGGTCGCAGACCAGAAAAGAGGGTGCTTCATGTTGAAGAACGGGCAGCGACCGAGGGCGAGGCCACCGCACTGTCCGTTTCACCCGGTGATCAGATCTGTGCGTATCACGGCCTCTCATTGGCGGATGGACACCCGATTGCCGTGTTCGAAAGCATGTTTCCCCTTGAGCGCCTGCCTGGCATCACTGCTGCGCTGCAAGAGACCAGCAGCGTTACCGAGGCGTTAAACAGGTCGGGCGTCACTGACTATACTCGGGCCTCAACCCGTCTGACGGCCACGCGCGCAACGGCCACTCAAGCTCTGCATCTGCAGGTTTCGGAAGGTGATCCGCTGCTTAGATCATCCGGAGTGAATGTTGACGAACAGGGACAACCGGTTGAATTTGGCCGAACCTGGTTTGTTGGAGATCGGGTGACACTGACCCTTGAGAGCTAAGGTTCGTATTTCTCCAGAAACGCATCAGCCTTCAGAGCACGGAAATCGTCGAGCGCCAACCGCAACTTGTCATGAGACCAATTCCACCAGGCCAAAGCGATCAACCGATCGGCGATGTGTCGTGGCTGACGCAGTCGCAAGGGTCTTGCAGGTGTACCGGCAACAATTGTGTAGGGGTCTACATCCTTCGTCACCAAGGCACCCGCAGCAACAACAGCCCCGTCACCCAGTGTGACCTCGGGCTTTATCATCGCGCCTGCGCCAATCCATGTATCGTTCCCGATATGGACAATTCGGGATTTGCGGTGACTGAAAAACACCTCGTCCCGATCCGCATCGTCCCAATAATCGTTCGAGCGATACAGGAAATGGTGACAGGACGCCGTGTGCAGCGGGTGATCAGTCGCGCCGATCCGCGAAAACGCGGCGATGTTGGCGAACTTACCGACCTTCGCGTTGGCGATGTCGGCATAACGATCGCAATAGCTGTAGTCGCCCATTTTTGTATGTACGACGCGGCTGCCCTTGCCGATTTCAACATAGGCCCCGAACGTGCTTTCGGTAATCTCACATTCGGGGTGAATGCAGGGCTGTTCCGCTGAAAGCCGCGCCATCAGTCTTTCCGCCCGATCAGCTTGCCGCGCAACCAGCCCGAGGCCCAATCCATGAACATCACCATGATGATGATCAGGACGATATAATAGGCAACCTCTTCCCAATCCTTTTGCGTCTGGATGGCTTGTGTCAGCATCAGGCCGATGCCACCTCCGGTGATCGCACCGATGATCGTTGCTGAACGGGTGTTGGATTCGAGGAAATAAAGAACTTGTGCCAGCAACACGGGAACGACCTGCGGGATCACCCCGAACCGGTAACGCTGTAGCGGTTTAGCCCCGGTCGAGGACACCCCTTCGATCTGTTTCTGATCAACGTTTTCCAACGCTTCCGAGAAAATCTTGCCAAACGTACCCGTGTCGGTGATCAGGATGGCCAAGGCCCCCGTCAATGGTCCGGGACCGAAGGCACGTGCCAGAACCACGGTCCAGATCAGAGCATCCACGCCGCGCACAAAGTCGAACAGACGGCGCGTTGCGGCGCGAAGCAGCATGATCGGCGAGAACCGTTTGGCGGCGAGAAAGGCCAGAGGCAGCGCGATCATCGCGGCACCCATCGTGCCCAGAAATGCCATCAGGATCGTTTCTCCGATGGCCCAGGCCACATCCTTATGCCGCCACATCGCGTTGTTCCACCAGTCAGAGATTGCGCCTGCGATATTCGAACGGTTTGGATCGATCTGCGCGCCAAACAGGATCTCTCCAAGCCCATGGCCGTGGTAGGGACTGTCAAGCGTGAACCAGAACAGCTCCCAACCCGGGAAATAGTTGAACACTTCAGTCCGAGCGCCCGTCATGGTGATCCGGCCCTCAGGCGTTGTGACGCCAACACGCCGTTCAGATGCGGAAATCCAGTCGGGCAGTTCAGAGGGCAGATTTGTCGTCAGGCGACGTCCCTTGGCCTGCACTTCGATCAGCTGGAAGTCGGGTATTTCAATCTCGGTCCGGTTGTCAGGCAGGAACCGCACGATATGATTGCGGCCCAGATCGATCGTCGTCACCTCTTCACCCGATACCCAGTCGGGACGTTTACCCTCGGGATAAGTGCCCTTACGCTCGCCTTCAACAGCATAGGTCACCTCACCGCTCCGATTATTGCGTGTGACATGCACTTTGTGTGACCAGCTATCAGAAGCCAGTGTAACGGCGTTGTCCAGATTGGCACGTTGCGCAAGGCCCGGCAGGTCGAAGGCAAAGAAGATGTAGGTGAGATAAACGAGGATCACGACAGGGATGCTAAAGCCGATCAATCGTTTACGCTGAAATAGCTTTTCGGCGTCAAGCTTGGCCCCGTCCAGCCCGAAGTTCCAATCAATAGTGGTCATTGGCCCTGCCCTTCGGTCAGACGGTTGCGGTAGCGGCTGGACACCTGATCGAAGAATACGATGGTGCTGAATAGCAGGATGAAAATCGCGCCGGCCTCGTCAAAACGACCCGGACCCCAAGCCATGGCATTGCGCAGTTCGTAACCCAACCCTCCCGCGCCGACGAAGCCCAGGATGGCAGAGGCGCGAATATTGATCTCAAATCGCAGCAACGTGTAGCTGATATAGTTTGGCGCGACCTGTGGCAGGATACCCAGCATCATCTGTTTCGACCAAGTCGCCCCGGTCGAAGCCAACCCCTCAACCGGTTTCAGATCCGCGTTTTCGGACACTTCCGAGAACATTTTGCCAAGCGCCCCAGCGGTGTGGATTGAGATGGCGATCATCGCCGGCACCGGCCCGCCGCCAAGGACAAAGATCAGCACAAGCGCGATAACGATTTCCGGCACTGCGCGCATAACATCCGAGATACGCCGGAAGACCGGGATCAATCGCGGCCATTTCGCCAGCCCGCGTGTGCCGAGAAGCGACAGGATCAGGCCACCGATGGCCCCGATCAACGTGGAAACTGCGGCAATGTTCACCGTCTCAACCAGTGCAGGGAAGTACTTCACGATCAGGCCAGGCAGATCGGCCCGCTTTTCCCAAGCTTCAGACAGCACATCCGCCGGGTAATCACCGATCTGATGCAATCCGTCCCAGAACCCACCCGCGTTTCGGGAATCCGCAATGTTGAAACCTGATACCATCAGGACCACAAAGATCAGCAGCGTCAGCCCGCCATAAAGCCTGCGCTTGTGAACTTGTGCCATATAGCTGGATTGAATGGTCTCAACGCCGCCTGGCGCCGCACCGATTGATAAATCTGCCATCCCGAGCCCCGAATGAATAAAGACCGGCAACCCCAATGGGTTGCCGGAAACGTCATGTGCGCGCGTTAGCCACCGATTTTGGCTTTGCGGGCCTCAACAATCGAGATGTAGGTGTCATGCGATACCGGCTGGAAACCCAGCGTCTCGCCTGCCGCCACACCATAAGCGCAATCGGGGTCACGCTCGTGCAGACCATCGACAAGATCTGTCATGGTCGCACGGACATCGGCAGGCAACGCCTTGCGCAGAACCACAGGGCCTTCGGGGATAACGTTCGATTTCCAGATCTGGACCATGTCGTTCATGTCGACAAGACCTGCGTCAACCGCTTTGCGCAGGGCACCAGAATTGTATCCATCTTCCCAGTTGCCCTGACCATCGGCCCAGGTCACACCACCATCAATGTCGCCATTATTCACAGCGACGATGGTCTGCTCGTGGCCACCAGTGAATTTGACCTCACCGAAATACTCACCCGACTCCATGGTGATACCTTCTTTGTATTGCGGGATTTCGATCGACGGGATCAGATAACCTGAGGTCGAGTTCGGATCACCAAACCCAAACACTTTGCCTTTCATGTCGTCCAGTGAGGTGACGCCACTATCCTTACGGGCGAACCCGATCGAGTGATACCCGATTGAACCATCCACATTGACCTTGATCAGAACGGGCTCAACTGCTTCGGGGTCTTGCAGATAGGTGGCCGCGTAAGAAGAGGCACCCAGCCATGCCATGTCGAGTGTACCGCCCAACAGGCCCTGTATCACACCGTTGTAGTCCGCCGGGGCGAATAGCTTGGTCTCAACGCCTAACGCCTCAGAGGTATAGTCTGCAAGACACTGGTACGAGTTCATGCGGTCCTGGGCATTTTCG
Organism: Ruegeria sp. C10; assembly: GCF_056537805.1. Classification (NCBI taxonomy): domain Bacteria; kingdom Pseudomonadati; phylum Pseudomonadota; class Alphaproteobacteria; order Rhodobacterales; family Roseobacteraceae; genus Ruegeria; species Ruegeria sp. C10. The sequence continues at coordinate 287,846 of NZ_JBQFSC010000001.1, forward strand.
CCACCGAGGATGCCAATGCGAAACTCGGTGATTTCTTCGGCAAAAGCAGCAGTGCTCAATACAGTCGTGGCGGCAAACGCCAGTGCGAGGGTCTTTTTCATCATTTTCTCCGTTCGGTTAGATGAAGGTGGCCCGCGACGGACGCGGGGGGAAACTGGCTCAGACGTAGGCTTCCGCTTCGCGGACCTCGGGCCTGTCCAGTGTTTCGATCTCGGTCGAGGTTGCGGCCTCGGAAAAGTCTGCGCCTGCACCGTAGATGTCGCGCGCTACGCCCGTGGTCAGCTGCGCAGGGGTGCCGTCGAACACAATCCGACCATCACGCATTCCGATGACCCGGTCGCAGTAGCGACGCGCGGTATCCAATGTGTGCAGATTAGCAATGACCATACGGCCGTCTTCTTCGTGAATGGCCCGCAGCGACTGCATCACAACCTGTGCATTCATTGGGTCCAGCGAGGCGATCGGCTCATCCGCCAGAATGATCTTCGGGTCCTGCATCAATGCGCGGGCGATGGCGACGCGTTGCTGCTGGCCGCCTGATAAGGCTTCGGCTCGCTTGGGTGCTTGCTCGGCAATGCCTAGCCGATCCAGAATTTCAATCGCCTTATGAATATCCGACCGCGGGTACAGGTTGAACATCGTCGAAAAGGTCGATTGCCTGTTCAGCGTGCCATGCAAAACGTTCGAGACGACATCCATGCGCGGTACAAGATTGAACTGCTGGAAGATCATCGCACAGCGCGATTGCCATTCGCGTTTGGCAGCACCGCGAAGCGCAGAGATCTCTTCGCCTTCAAAAGTAATTGTGCCGGTCGTTGCATCGCTCAGACGGTTGACCATGCGCAAAAGCGTGGATTTTCCAGCCCCGGAGCTGCCTATAATCCCGATCATGGTTGGCTTGTCGACAACGATATTCGCCGAATCCACGGCCCGTTTGTCACCAAACTTTTTGGTTAGCTTTTCAATTCTCAGCATATCGCCCCCATCGTTGCGAGGCGGATAGAACGTCAAAACAAAAGCTTCGTGACGCTTTTGAATCGTTTCGTTTACATCTACGCGAAAGATTTGTGACAGGCGCGATGATTGCCTAGTTCTGCAGTGTGTGGCGTTTCTCGCAGGACTCTGCGCGAGTTTTATCCACAGGGCGTCATAAAACTGTTACGCTTGAGCGCAGAAAGAACTAACCTTCACCTATGACCCGTCTTCATGCCAGCCTTCTTCTTCTATGCCTTGTGGTGCCTTCTACTGCGCAGTCTAAAATGGTGGATGTCAGCTGTGATGACAGCGCGCGGATGGCACAGACACTGAAACAGGTTCTGGGGGCCGAACGTCAGGGCATGGGTTTGCGCGATCCCGAAACGATGCTGGAGGTTTGGGTCAAACGCACAAGCGGAGACTGGATGATCGTTCAGAACTACGCCAACGGCACTTCATGCATCGTCGCGATGGGGGACCATTGGCAAGGTGAGGTGCCAGACCCGGCTTAGGCAGGTGTCAGCAGACCGCGCGAACTGCAGACGCGCAATCTCGCTGATTGTGTCGTTCCTTCTGAAGATCTCGCGAAGGGATCAGGTCAGTCCAGCAGCCCACGTTCGGTCAGGACTTTGCGCGCGACACGGAAGCATTCAAGAGATTGCGGGACGCCACAATAAATGCCAATCACATGAATGATTGATCGGATTTCCTCTTTGGTGACACCATTGTTCAACGCGCCGTTACAGTGGATTTCCCATTCATGCATCTTGCCGAGTGCCCCAATCATAGCGAGGTTCATCATCGAACGGGTCTTGTGATCGATCGTGTCATCCCCCCAGCCGAAGCCCCAGCACCAAGCAGTCATGTTCTCTTGGAATGAGCGGGTAAAATCATCCGCCGCTGCCAGGTTCTTCTCAACATACTCGGCGCCCAGCGTCGACTTGCGCTGCTTCAGGCCATGTTCAAACAGGTTATCGTCCATCATTCTCTCCTCAGGTGAAACGACCGATCTGCAACTTAGTCGGTCCTGGCTCGATATACCGCTAAAGCCGCCGCCCCTGTCTTACAACCAGCCCCACCACCGAAGGCAAGGGGCTCGATCGCGTCGTTGTGGTCGGGTGTGCCCTTTGGCACAGCGTTGGCTTCGGTGATGTCTTATCTGGCCCATCCACAGCACGTAACGTTATTCAATCGCCTCGCGCATCCATTGTTGAAGCTTCGCAACGGAATGCTCGCTCATGACGCCACAGGCCGGATCAAGCACAAGCGGTCCCGGTTTGTACCCTTTGGATTTCAGGCCGCGGTGAACGGATTCCACTAACCGAATATCCTCGGCCACAGTCGTTTCGCGATCCTGAGTGGCAAGGCCACGGATCACGTCGCTTTCATGACCGCCTTCTGTGTACCACCCGCGCCAGACGGTACAGCTGTCCACTGTATTTGCCCGCCAATGATAGGTGTTCAGAACATTTCCTGGATAGCATTGGAACGAGAACATCGGCCACAGGAACCAGCTTTGATAGTCGCCCGCGTGCATGTTGCTTTCCAGATCAATCGGATAGGTCATCTTTTCGAGGCTTTGGCACTCGGTCGTGTGACGCAGCACGTAACCTCCCGACACATCGGGCTGAATGTCATAGGTTTCCGGTTTGATCACGCCTTCGGCAAAGGTCGGGTGATTAGTTGGGCAGTGATAGCATTCCGAGTAATTCTCGATCGAAACCTTCCAATTGCAGTTTTCGGGAATTTCCACCCACTCTAAGGGGGCCAGAGCGTTAGTGTTCGGCACGAACTCAGACAACTCGTCCCGGACACCGGGATACCATTCGTCCATCGTTGCCGCGTTATCGTCCAAATTGACAAAGATGAACCCGAGGAAGTCTTCGGTCCGTACTTCGGTCAGACAAATTTTCGCGCGATCAAAACCGGGAACTTTCTTGATGTTCGGTCCAGACCGCAGGCCGCCGGTAAGCTCATAGGTCCACTGATGATAGGGACAAACCACTACACGGGTATTCCCGGTTCCGGTCACCATTTCATGCGCACGATGCTGGCACACGTTGTAGAAAGTCCTGACAAGATTGTCGCGTCCGCGAATGGCAAAAAGGTTCTGACCAGCGATTTCGAACGCAAAGTAATCGCCTACATTTGGGATATCTGCCGCATGACCTGCGTATTGCCAAGTTCTGCACAACAGGCCGTTCATCTCTTTGTCGAATATGTCAGGATCCGTATAGTACCGGGCCTCGAGCGAGTGGGTTGGCAGGACAGTCATATTTTTTCTCCTGATACAAGCCGAGCTGGTGTTTCAGTCAAAAAGATCGCGTCAGGATTCGTAACATCCGTACGCGTCAGAATACCACTTGAAACATCTGTACCGCACATTGCTTACCTCGGTATGTACATTTGTGCCATTTTTAATTGACAGTGGTACATATGTAGCAATAGGAAGTCCACAGAATTCCATGTCTCGGAAACAGGAAGTTGCGATGTCTAAAAAGGAACTGCCTGCACGCGCAAAGGTCGTCATTGTCGGCGGTGGCGTCATGGGTTGCGGACTGGCCTATCACCTGGGCCATGAAGGTTGGGGCGAAGACACGGTGCTGTTGGAAAAGGCCGAGTTAACTTCGGGCTCCACCTGGCATGCCGCTGGTCAGATTACTCACTCCACCAGTTCCTACGGGTTGGGCAAGATGGTCGACTATAACATTGGCCTCTATTCCAAGACACTTGAGGAAGAAACCGGTCAAGCGGTCACGTGGCACGGCTGCGGTTCATTCCGTCTGGCCTATACCGAGGATGAGATGGACTGGCTGCGCCACACATTATCAGTTGGCCGAGCGCTGGGGTTCAACATCGAGTTGGTAGGGCCTGACTTCATAGCTGAAATGCACCCCTACTATAACCTCGACGGTGTCATTGGCGCGCTTTATACGCCAGATGACGGTCACGTTGATCCTTCGAACGTGACTATGGCCATGGCCGCTGGCGCCCGTCAGAAAGGTGTGAAGATTTTCCGCCACTGTCGCGCGACCAACATTACCCAGAACGATGCAGGTGAATGGGTGGTGGAAACCGAACAAGGCGCCATCACCTGCGAACACGTCGTTAATGCAGGCGGCACCTATGCCCGTCAGATGGGCGAATGGTCGAACCTGCAATTACCCATGACCTCGATGACCCATCATTATTTTGTCACTGAAGATGTGCCTGAATTCAAAGACCTGATAACTGAGCTGCCGGTGATCCGCGATGACAAGATGGTTTCGGGCTATATCCGCATGGAACAGAAAAAGGGCCTGATCGGGATCTATGAAAAGGAGAACTCGAACTCTGTCTGGCATGATGAATGCCCATGGGAGTACGAAAACTGGCTGTTCGAGGCGGATTATGACCGTGTCATGCCTTGGCTGGAAAACTCATTGGAACGGATGCCGATCTTTTCTGAACTGGGCATCACCCGCGAAGTCCATGGAGCAATCAGCCATCCGCCAGATGGCAACCCAATGGTCGGCCCCGCACCGGGCGTAAAGAATTACTGGTGCTGCTGTGGCACGCAGATCGGCATCGGTTGGGGGCCTGGTCTGACCCGTGAACTGGCCAAATGGATGGTACACGGTGCTGCTGATATCAATATGCGTGACTATGATCCGCGCCGCTTTGGCAGCTATGCCAAGAAAGACTGGCAGGTCATCAAGGCGCATGAGGATTACAAGCTACGGCACGAGATCCCCTTTCCGCATTTCAATCGTCTTGAAGGGCGTCCGATCAAACCCTCGCCGCTTTATGAAATCCTCAAGGAAAAGGGCGCGGTCTATGAAGAGGTTTTTGGCCACGAGCGCCCGCGATGGTTCGCGCGCAATGGTGTTGAACAGCGTGACCACTATTCGTTCCGCCGCAACGAAGTCTTCGACATGGTTGCGCTGGAATGCCAAGCCGTGCGTGAGCGTGTTGGTATCATGGACGTGACCGCGTTCACCAAAGTCGAAGTTTCAGGCCCCGATGCCTATGCCTATCTTGACCATCTGACGGCCAACAAGATGCCGCAGAAAGACGGCTCGATCACGCTGACCCACTTTTTGAATCGCCGAGGCAGGATCGAGCTTGAGACGACCATCGTTCGCATGGCTGAAGATCGGTTCTACCTTGTATGTGCCGCCTTCTTCGAACAACGCCTTGTCGATCACCTGAACCAGAACCTCACGGGAGAGACAGTCTTTGTCAAAACGCTCTCCGAAGATTGGTCGGCTTTGTCCCTGAACGGGCCAAATTCCCGCGAGGTGCTGGCCAGATGCACCGACGCGGACCTGTCCAACGCCGGGTTCCGCTGGCTGTCGGCTCAGGAAATCACCATCGCGGGGCACAAGGTCTGGGCCTTTCGCATGTCCTATGCGGGCGAGTTGGGTTGGGAATTCCACATGCCGGATGAAGCCTGCGTTGACGTCTACAACGCACTGTGGGCTGCCGGCGAGGAATTTGGCATCGAAAACTACGGCTCGTTTGCGATGAACAGCCTGCGCATGGAAAAAGCATTCCCCGGTGTTGGAGAACTGACCAACGAGGTCACGCTGCCAGAGGCCAATGTCAGCCGGTTCTTCAAGCTGGACAAAGAATATCTAGGTGTCGAAGCAACGCGCGCCAGTGCCGCTCAGTCTGAGGCGGGCGAGATGCCTTGGATTTGCGCCTATTTGGAGATCGAACCGGATGGGGTCGAAGATGGTCATGGGGGCGAGGCTATTCGGATCAAAGGCGAGGTTGTCGGTGCAATAGCCTCGGTCGCCTATGGCCACAGCGTCGGCAAAATCCTCGCCTTTGCTTACGTCAAGCCACACGTGAATGTTCCGGGCACAGAGATCGAAGTAGTTATCGCTGGTGTACCCCGCAAAGGGCGTGTCCTCGGCGAAGCAGCCTATGATCCGAAATCCGAACGCCCACGCACGGACGCAGTTCGTGAACTGGCGTGATCTGAAAACCAGAGCATCGGCCATCGCGGAAGCCCAATGGTGACGCCTTGAAGATAACCCGTATCCGTGTGTTCAAAACCCCCCTGCCCTATGTCGGCGGATCATACGGCTGGGGCGCGGGCAACGCGATCACAACGTCGATGTCTTCGGTAGTGGTGATCGACACGGATGCGGGTCTACAGGGCTGCGGCGAGTTTGCCCCATGCGGCGAGAACTACATGATCGCCCATTCCGAAGGCGTCGAGGCCTTTGCCCGCCTCGTCGCCCCGCGCTTGCTGGGGGAAGATCCCCGCCAGCTGTCCAAGATCGAACGGTTGATGGATGGCACGGTCCAAGGTCACGGCTACGCCAAAGCGCCCTTTGATGCAGCGTGTTGGGATATTCTGGGACGGTCCACCGGACAACCTGTTTGGATGCTGATGGGCGGCAAACTCACCGATGGTGCGCCGATGTACCGGGTTGTGCCGCAGAAGCCTGTCTTGGAAGAAACCATCGCCGAGATGGGGCAGCACCGCGCAGCGGGATACCGGCAGTTCCAGATCAAGGTAGGTGGCGACTGGGTGACCGATATCGACCGTATCCGCGAAGGCGTGCCCCTGCTGAAGCCCGGTGAAAAGGCGATGGCAGACGCCAATCAGGGTTGGCGCGTTGACAACGCCATCCGTGTGGCCCGGGCAACCCGAGATCTGGACTTTATCCTTGAACAACCCTGCCACAGCTATGACGAATGCCAGCAGGTGCGCCGCGTAGCCGAGCAACCGATGAAGCTGGATGAATGTGTGACCGGGATCGACATGGCCCGGCGTATTGTAAACGATCGGGGTGCCGAAATTTGCTGTCTGAAGATTTCAAACCTTGGTGGGCTGTCCAAAGCCCGCCGGGTGCGTGATTTCCTGATTGATCACGGTATTCCGGTTGTCTCCGAGGACACATGGGGCGGGCAGATCACCACCGCTGCGGTCGCCCATTTTGCGGCCTCAACACCCCAAGAGATGCTGATCAACTCGACCGATCTGATGAACTACAACACACAAAACACCGGGATTGGCGGCCCCACAGTAAGGGACGGTAAACTCTATGCCACAGATACTCCGGGGCTTGGGGTGACGCCGGACTTTGACAGCCTTGGCCCACCTGTCGCAACCTACGAATCCTGCGCCTGATGGAAACCGCCTGATGAAGATAACCCGCATCACCGCCTGGGAAGTCCCGTTGACCTCGCATGACACCTATTACATGGCTGAGGGCAAGACCTGCGATACGACGGTTTCAGTGGTTGTCCGCCTGGATACCGACACCGGCGCATCGGGCTGGGGAGAGGTTTGTCCGATCCCGCATTATTTACCCGCCTATGCCAAGGGCGTGGTTCCAGCACTTGAAGAGATGGCACCCGTTCTCATCGGCGCTAACCCGGTTGGTCCCGAAGCGCTGATGGAGCGCCTTAATAAGCATCTGATCGGGCATGGCTACGCCAAGTCAGCGATCGATACAGCGCTTTGGGACCTGACCGCACAGGCAGCCGACCTACCGCTTTACGCTTTGCTCGGTGGGCGGGCGGTCGCGGATTTGCCGCTGTATCACTCGATCACCTGTATCACACCAGAGGAAATGGCGCGCATGGCGCGCGATGCCTTTGATCAGGGCATGCGACAGTTTCAGGTGAAGCTGGGCGCGGACGACAACTGGGAAGCCGACGTTGCTCGTTTGATTCAGGTGCGCGAGACTGTGGGTGATGGCCCGTTGGTTTATGGAGACTGGAACTGCGGGTCAGATACGCTGACCGCCACACGAGTTGGCCGCGCTGTCTCGCATCTGGACATAATGCTGGAACAACCTTGCGCCACGATCGAGGAATGCGCCCATGTACGAGCAGCCACGGGTCTGCCGATGAAGCTGGACGAAAGTGCCTGTGACATTCATTCGATACTGGCTGGACACCGCGCTGGCTGCATGGATGCTGCCGCGCTGAAACTGTCGAAGATGGGCGGCCTTTCGACGATGCGTCAAATCCGCGATCTCTGCCTGTCGCTTGGCACGCAGATGTGCATCGAGGACACTTGGGGCAGCGATGTTACGACGGCCGCCTCGCTGCATCTTGCAGCCTCAACCCCAGCGCGCGGCATCATGAATACCTGCGATTTGTCCCACTATGTCAAACCGCGTCTCGATCCGAATGCACCTAGCCGCCGGAACGGCCGCATCGCCCCACCCGAAGGCCCCGGCCTTGGCGTCACGCCTGATGCAGACGCTTTGGGCCAGCCAGTAACCATCATCGATTGATCCCAACCCCGCACGCCAAGAGGCCTGTTATGGAAGACTTCAGCAACGCCTACCCCTCCCATGATCCCGAATGGGTCAAAGACATGCACGCGGATCATTATCTGCAAAGCTGGTCTAAACAGGGCAGCCGCCCGCGTGTCATCACCGGCGCGCAGGGCAGCTGGTTCTGGGACAGCGAAGGTAAACGCTACCTCGATTTCCAAAGCCAACTTGTGAACGCCAATATGGGTCATCAGCACCCCAAGATCGTACAAGCGATTAAGGATCAGGCGGACAAGCTTTGTTATATCGGCCCGGCCATGGGCTCGGATGTTCGATCAGAACTCGCGGCAATCATGACCGAGATCACGCCTGCCAACATCTCATCAACCTTTTTTACAACAGGAGGGTCCGCCGCCAATGAAACCGCGATCCGTTTGGCGCGGCATTACACCGGTCGGACAAAGATCATTGCCCGCTACCGTTCCTATCACGGAGCAACCGGAGGCACGCTGTCGCTGACGGGCGATCCACGTCACCATCTGACCCGCGCCGATATGCCGGGCATCGTGCGGATGCTTGATCCTTACGTCTATCGGTTACCAACGGGCCACAAAGACCCGGCCCAGTGCCCGGTCGCCCAAGGCGGGCCGCATCTGGAAGAAATCCTGATGTATGAAAACCCCAACACCGTGGCCGCTGTCATTCTGGAACCTATTGTCGGCACAAACGGGATCATCGTGCCACCCGACGGATATCTGCAATCTATTAAGGCAACCTGCGAAAAATACGGCATCCTACTGATCGCGGATGAGGTCATGGCCGGGTTTGGCCGGACCGGAAAATGGTTCGCCGTCGATCAGTGGGGTGTTCAGCCGGACATCATTTGTTCGGCCAAGGGCATCAACTCGGGTTACGTGCCGCTTGGCACCATGTCCGTCAGTACCGAGCTGCATGACTGGCTGCGCGATTACCCATTGCCCGGAGGCCTGACTTATGCCGGCCATCCGCTGGCCTGCGCATCTGGCATTGCCGCGATCCGAGCCATGCAGGAAGAAGGCACGCTGGCCCACGCCACCGCGATGGGGGAAAAGATGCGCGCAGAGCTGCACAAGCTGGCAAAGAAACACCCCTCGATCGGGGATATTCGCGGCAAGGGCATGTTCAACGGCATCGAACTGGTCAAGAACCGCGACACTCGCGAACCGCTGGTGCCATTTGCTGCCAAAGGCGAAGACGCCAGACCCATGAGCGAGATGATGAGCTTTGCGATGAACGAAGGCCTCTACCTGTCCTTCTTCTCGAACGTGATCCGCCTGACCCCACCGCTCAACATCAGTGAAGACGACCTGATGACAGGGCTGGCGATTCTGGACCGCACCCTCGACATCGCCGACCGGGAGTGTCTCTGAGAACTAGTCGGCGCGAACGATCGCATTTCGGAAATCCAAAGCCATCACATAGCCCTACGCCGCAGCCTCCGCTCGTTGCGAGTGCAATCACAAAATGAACGCTCTGGTCAGACCCTTCTACGCGTTGCTAACCAAGAAGGCCTGTGCGGCCTTCTGGAAGGAAGGCCAGGCAATCACGGCAGCATATCGGATATTCTGCTAAATCCCGCCAGATCGAAACCAAAGGAAATCGGATCGCCGACCCGGTTTACGCTTTCAATACTCAACAGATTGCCAGCGCGCATCTTTGACATCCAGTCCTGAGAAACAGGAGAACGGGCAAAACAACCCTGTGCTTCGCAGGTTAGAAAATCCAGCCGCGCGATCTCGGCATCATCCACTTTAGCAATCAGCCCTTCAGAGAACAGCAGGCCAAATGGCAGTGTCAGCACCGCTTCGATCTCGTCTCTGCCGGCAGGTTTGACGAACGCAATCGAGGCAAGCCTTTGATTGTTCTCGGTTAAGATAATGGTCTGGGTCATTTCACAAATCAATTCAGTTCCGTTGACCTGATTGCTGCAGTTGACCGACCACAATGGCGCTTCGTTTTCCTGTGCGCCAAGTTGAGTTGTCAAACCGAACGACGCCACCAAAGCGTAGATCCAAGTTTTCATACTGCTGTTCCTCATAAACTAGAATTGTATCCCAAGGCCAATGCCAACCTGCAGGGCTTCGGTTGAGTCTCCAAACATATGGTCCAGGCTCAGGTTGATAAAGCTGCTGTCATCCAAAGCAAACAATCCCAACCGCGCGGACACGACGCCGTGGGCGTCACCGATATAGCTGGTATTCACGAACCCTCCATCGGCGGCGCTGGCCCCACTGAAGCCAGCGGTTACCGACACCGTGTCGTCAGACGAGAGGATGGCACCGGCGCGCAGGCTCGCACGCAGTTTCTGCGAGGCGCTCAGGATCTGCTCGGTCCCGATCTCAATCGACGGCGTCAGCGAATAGATCATCTCGTTGTCGTCCTGCAAGACGATACCTGACAAAGTGGCATCGCCATTGCTTTCCGTCGCCAACCGCGTCGCATCGACGGCCAGTTCGGGGCGCAGGTACGCTCCACCAGCGCCAAGTCTTTGATCATACGCCAGGCTGAGCCGCAGGTTCTGGTGGTTCATCTTGTGCTTGATCTCGCTGACACCAACGGTGTCCACAATTGTGCCATTGGGCAAAACGCCCCGGATCCCACCTGCACGGCTTGTATCGTAGTTTGACCAACCTGCCGACAGCATGGCCGCAAACTCCCACGCGCCTGTGTATTTGGTCAGCGATGCACCCAGATTGAACCGATCGCCGGATGCATTGTATTGCGATCCGTTCTGCAGGCTGATCTGGTCGTAGCCCAGGGCAAACCCTGCATACAACTCATCCCCCACCGGTAGACGGACACCCGCCGACCAATTGGTGTTATTGACGTTCAGATCGTTGTAAATCCCGGTCTGCTCGCGGTCGAAGAAATAGCGGCCGCCGGTAAACCAGATACAGTTACGCGGATCATCCCCGGCTTGATAATTGGTGTAGCGTTCGCAGTTTTGCAGCGTATCCGCGAATACCCGCGTGCCAAAATACGCATCCACCGCATCTGCGGCGTAGTCCGCTGTCGACAAGCTCTCAATGGCCGCGATCACATCGGTCTCGGATTGCATGTTCCCGATCAGCGCCAAAAGCTCGCCCTGTTCGGACGTTCCCCGCCCGTTCAGGACATCATTGATATAGTCACCGATCGCGGTCTGGTTGGAGTTCATCCTAGGCGTCGAATAGTCTGGTGTGATCACCAGATCGATCGAACTGCCGTCCGACGTCGCCCCGTTCAAACCAATGGAGTAATCAAGAACCACAGTGTCCTGGATGGTCGTGCCAGCATCTGCGGCCGTTCCATCGGGATTGATGATGACAAGCGGCAATGCGCGTTCGAGCGTGTTCAACCCCGGCACCAATGTACCACCAATCGTGGCATCCCCGGTGACATTGATCAGATCGCTGTCTCCACCCGATATGCCAGTGGTTCGGAAATACACGTCGAACGTTGAAGTCGCAGTGCCGCCAAAGGCCAGACTTCCGGTCACGTTCGTGGTCTGGCTAACATTCTCGGTGAAGGAAAAATCATCCGCTTGAACAGCAGCCGTCAGGCCTCCGTCGACGCCCCAATTTGCGCCCAGAACCAAGTTGCCATCCACCTGCATGAGCCCGGCGTCGCCCAGATTCACGGTATCCAATGCATAGAAGGTTGCACCATCTTCCACGGTCAGGCCATTCGTCCCGTCACCAAGGTTCAGGTTCCCAAGCGCGCGTCCGGACAGCGTGATTTGTTCATTGCCATCGCCGCCGTTCACCAGTTGGTTATTGCCCGCGATCAGCACCGTGTCTTCTGATAGGGTCAGCGTGTTGTCGGTTCCTCCTTCGACAATGATAGAGGCAACCGAGTTCGCTTGCCCGGTGCCACCCATGACAACACCATCGAACCCAAGCACAATGGCGTCTGCACCGTCACGGCCTTCGGATTGTGCAAAGACACCAATGCCACCGTCGCCGACCGACAACACATTGCCGGTCAGGGTCATGTCGATAGCACCGCCCGACCCGGCGCCACCTGCGGCACCCCGGAATATGGAATCGACGATGCCGCCACCACCACCCAACGACTGCGCGGCGACACCGATCGCGTTCTCTCCGCTGGTGACCGTGTTACCAGTTTGCGAGAACAGAATGTCCCCGCCGTCCCCGCCATTTGCAGCTGACAGATTTACGGTCACCTGGCTGGGGTCCAGGTCTGTCGTGACAAGACCACCGCCGCCGCCGATGCTCTGGATCACGAACGCATGCGATCCGGTACCACTTGTGTTTACGTCACCGGTATTGGTGAAATCGACGTTGCCGCCATCTCCAGTTGAATCGTCCTGCGCCCCGAGGGTCACATCGACGCCTCCAAGACCAGCAACGACAGCTTCACCCCCGCCCGCGCCGATGCTTTGAACGCTTTGGCCAAAGGACCGGTCACCGCTGGTGAAGACATCTCCATTCAGATCAAGATCGATATCACCGCCGTTGTTGCGGAAGCTTGGATCGGACCCCAGGATTACCGAAGCAAACCTGTTGGTATCAGCCGTGCCCGTGCTGTTGAGCACCAGCTTACCGCCGCCGCCGCCAATAGATTGCGCCGTACCTGCCGAGGAAAACGCACCATCAGTGCCGACATCGCCAGTCCGGCTGCCGAACACATCGCCACCTGCTGCATCATTCGTATCAATCGCGCCCAGGCGCGCATCAATCTCGATACCGTCGCCATCCTGAAGGCTGATGTTGTTGGCCGATGTGCCACCACCGCCGCCAACACTCTGCAGCATCAGACCTGTCGAGCGGTCACTGGTGGTCGCTATGTTACCGACGTGCGACTGGGCAACCTGGCTGCCCGCCGTGCCCGAAACATCATCACCGCCCAGCGAGATGTCACTGATATAAACAGTGCCGGTTCCACCCGCGCTTGCCGTCGCGGTCGTAAAGTCGACCGATGTTTCGGAGTTGCCGCCGCCGCCATTGACGGATTGTGCGAAGATGGCCTCGCTGCCTGCACCATTCACCAGAATGTCACCGGTTGAATTGACAGTCGCGGTTCCCACCGATCCGGTGGTCCCTTCTCGCGCGCCCAACACATGAGAGATCGTGTAGTCCAGCGCCGAGACCAAGGGCGACGATACCGAATATCCCGCATTACCGCCGCCGCCACCAACGGATTGGGCATAGATACCGAACCCGTTATCAGCGTTCACGACAATCGTACCGGTATGGTTGACCGTGACATCTCCACCATCCGCCCCGTCGCCACCAGAACCGCCAATGGCGATCTTCGAATATGACTTGCCGGTCATTGTGTTTTTGAGGTCATTCACATCCATCGCAACGGCCAATCCACCATTGCCACCACCGCCACCGACGGATTGTGCGAAGATACCGTAGGCACCTTCGCCATCAACGCGGATGTCGCCGGTATTGGTGACAACCGAGTTTCCGGCAGCATTGCCACTGCCACCCGAACCACCGATGTTCAACTGCGCGGTCGGAGAGCTGTTGTCCCCAGTCTTTAGCCGCAGCGTCCCAGTAATCGAACTCCCACCATTGCCGCCGCCGCCACCAACGGATTGAGCAAAGATGCCATGCGCACCTGCACCAATGGTGATGATCGTACCCGCATTTGTGACGGCCACGTTGCCTCCGGTTCCACCGGAACCACCCGAGCCACCCAGGCCAAACTGCAACGCCCGCCGAGTGCTCGCCTCGGCCCCGCCATAGCGACCATCAACCGAGATTGTCGATCCGCCATTGCCGCCGCCACCGCCGATAGACTGCGCGAAGATACCGTGGCTTTCGGCTCCGCTGGTCACGATCGTACCATCGGCTTCGTTCACAACAGTGGTTGTACTGCCAGAACCACCGGTGCCGCCGGTGCCACCAATAAGGATCGCGTTTGTCGTAGACCCCTCCGAGGACCGGCCCAGAATAATGTTTCGAACCTGCTGTGCATCACCGCCGCCACCGCCGACCGATTGCGCGTAGATACCAACCGACTTGTCGCCCGTGGTCAGGATCACGTCCCGGTTGGTCACAGATACCGCCGCCGACATCGCACCCGAGCCGCCGTTGCCGCCGATGGACAAGGTCGCGGTGTTTCCAATCTCTTTACGAAGGCTGATGATGCGGTTTTCCACGACACCACCCATGCCACCGCCGCCTCCGACGGACTGCGCGAAGATACCATGGGCCATGGTGCCTGCAGTGCTGATTATTCCGTCACTCACTACGGTAACGATGTCCGAGGTCATACCGTCCCCACCGGTACCGCCTATGTTGATCGATGCTGTGGTGCCGACTGTGGACGGGTTGACCACAGCTTTGATGGTATCGAGGTTCGATTGTCCGGCCTGTACCATGCCGCCAGTTCCGCCTGCGCCACCGATGGATTGCGCCATCAGTCCAATCGAGCGATCTCCTAACGTTGCGATCTGGGCAGTGTTGGTCACGTCCACCGTGCCACCAACGCCTCCGGTGCCGCCGGTACCACCGATGGACAAGGCAATTGAAGTGCCCTTGCCAGCCGAGTTGCTGGCCTTGCCACCATTGCCGCCACCGCCGCCAACGGACTGGGCAAATACGCCATGTGCGTCATCGCCCTGCGTGACAACAGTGCCCGCCACCACAGAAGTCACATCGCCTGCTGCGCCACCCGTACCGCCTTCAAGCCCGACTGACAGGCTGGCTTTGTTGCCTTTGCTGTCGCCGGATTTCGGGGTGCCGATGCTGACCGAAGTTGATGACGAGTTACCCCCGCCATTGCCGATGGACTGTGCAAAGAAGCCATAAGACCGGTTGCCCGTCGTGCTGATCGCGCCGTTCGAGCTGGCATAGACGTCCCCACCGCTGCCCCCGGTTCCACCCGTGCGGCCGATCTGGATGTTTACATTGCCGCCATCAACCGACGTCGATGCCGAATTGTAGCCAGCATTGCCGCCGCCGCCGCCAACTGACTGCGCAAACAGACCATGGGAATCTGCGCCCGAGGTCGCGATGTCGCCTGTATTGCGCACATCCACCGAACCACCGATGCCGCCCTCACCCGTGCCGCCGCCAATAGCCAAGCCAAAGCCTTTGTTGGTCGCGTCGGAGGCAAGCTCATAGGTCATGCCGAGGTTCAAGGCGGCGTTGCCGCCGCCACCGCCGATGGATTGCCCAAACACACCGTGGCTGCCATCTTGCAAGGTGACGATATCACCATAGTGGTCAACATCGACCTCGCCACCGTCCCCTGCCGTACCTGCATCGCCACCGATGGCAACCACCGCCGACACTCCGGTTTTGTTGCCCGAGGAATCTGCAGGGTTCACCTTGCCTTCAAGCTCATCCAAAACCGCGTTGTAGTTGGCGATGACCGAGTCATCGACGCCGGTATTGGTCGGTGTCTTGCGATCCGTGGAATCGCCGGTGCCGCCGTTACTTTGATTGCCGGTGGTCTTGCTGATACCCACAACTGCGTTGATCCCGGCATCGCCGCCGCCGCCGCCAATGCTCGACGCCTCGATACCGTGCGATCCAACGCCATCGGTCGTGATTGTCCCCGCAGCAAGGGCCGCTGTGCCACGCGCGACGGTCACGTCACCCGCATCGCCGCCACCGCCGCCAAAGCCGCCGATCCCCATCGCGATCGGTGAGCTGTCCTTAGTACCAACAAAGGTTGCATTGATGCCGCCAGTGCCACCGCCGCCGCCGATGCTCTGGGCAAAGATTCCGCGCGCGTGATAGCCATTTGTTGCGATGTTGCCGGTCTGAGTGACCGACACGTCACCCGCATCCGCACCAGTACCTCCGTGGCCGCCAAGGCCGCCCACAATGCTCAGATCCGTTTTGCCGTCCGAGTTGTTGGAGTCGCCATAGTTCAGCTGCCCGGTCACGTTCAAAGCACCGTTGCCACCGCCGCCTGCGATCGACTGGGCCAAAACTCCATGTTTCCAGTTGCCGGCGACTGACACAGTTCCCGCGTGATTGACGCCCACATTGCCCGAGACATTGCCGTCACCGCCAAAGCCTCCGACGCCAAACGTAACCGAAGGGATCTTGCCATCTTTGCTGAGCGCAATACCGCCCGAGACATTCAGACCGCCATTGCCGCCGCCTCCGCCGATGGACTGTGCCAGCAGACCCGCCGAGCCATCGGTATCGGGTTTTTCTTCGTTGAAGACACCCATGTCGATGAACAGGCGTTCCAACCCGAAGTTCGACGCCAATTCCTCGGTCTCATCTACGATCGAGTCGCCCAGGAAATCGCGCAGTTTGTCTTCGAAGGTCGTTGTGTTGGGGATCGATATATCGTCCGGGTTCGTTGTAACCGTAATATCCGCTTGCGAGGTGACCGTGACGTCTCCGGCCTGGCCGCCATCGCCTGCGAAACCACCGACGCCCACGATCAGAGAGCTGTCGGATACGATCCCGCCTGACACGTTCAGACCACCGTTGCCACCGCCGCCGCCAACGGATTGGGCCAGCAGGCCGGATTGGCCAGTGCCGTGAGCTGTGATCGTACTGCCTGCGCCAATGTTCACATCGACATTTCCGGCATCTCCACCGCCGCCGCCAAAACCTCCAACGCCCACGACAACCGCATAGGATTTACTGCTGTCCGTCTGACCCGCACCGGGTTTGCCGCTTATCGCGAGGCCACCCGAGACGTTCGTGCCGCCGTCACCGCCACCGCCACCAAGCGACTGGGCAATGATGCCACTGGCCCCTTTGCTTTCATCAACGGCGAAAGTGCCATCCGATTGCTCGACCATCGGTACGGCCTGTACATTGCCGGTATAGTCCAGATCGACATCGCTTGCATCACCACCGGCCCCGCCAAAGCCGCCAACACCCGCTGAAACCGAAAAGATCGTGTCCGACCCCGATGGTTTGGTCAGCGCCAGAGTGCCCGAAATATTCACGCCCCCGGTGCCGCCACCGCCACCAAGGCTTTGCGCAAACAGACCATGCGATCCGTCACCCGCCGTCACTACATCGCTTTGAACATCCAACGTGACCGCATCGGCATTGCCACCACCGCCACCAAAGCCACCAAGTCCCAGGGCAACCGCTGCACCGGATTTGCCGGTGAGATTGACAGCGCCAGAAACGTTCAGACCGCCGTTACCGCCGCCGCCGCCGACCGACTGGGCCATGACACCAATACTGTCTACGCCAGTGGTTACCACCGAAGTTGTGCCACTGCTGTCCGTTCTTGAGCGCAATGTGCTGTTCACTTCACCAGCGTTACCCGCCCCGCCACCGAAGCCGCCAACGCCCAGACTGACCGAGCCGCCATTTTCCTGGCTGATACCCAACGAGGCCGAGATATTAGTGCCGCCGTTGCCACCACCGCCGCCAAGGCTCTGTGTCAGAATCCCGGTGCTGCGATCACCTGTTGTGGTTACTCCACCGGTGATTGTCGATTGCACCAACGCTCCGGCATCAGCACCGCCGCCGCCAAAACCGCCCACACCGATGCCGACCGCCGCATTGGCTGATCGGGACAGAGACAACGCTGCCGAAATGTTGGTGCCGCCGTTGCCACCACCGCCGCCGAGGCTTTGCGTCAGAATTCCGACCGAGTCATCACCGGTTGTCATGACATCTCCGGTGACCCGCTGCGTGACGTTATCTGCCGCACCACCGTCCCCGCCAAAGCCGCCGACGCCGATCCCCAAACCGCCGGAATAGTTGCTGGCTACAGAAATGGCCCCGGAAATGTTTGTGGCGCCATTGCCGCCACCTCCGCCAAGGCTTTGTGCAATAATACCTGCCGACCGCGGACCCGAGGTGCTCACATTGCCCGAGAACGTGTTGTCGACTACCCCGCTGGTCCCGCCACTGCCGCCGAAGCCGCCCACGCCGATACCTGCCGCACCCGATCCAGTGCGTGCGATGCTCAGAGCGCCCGAGATGTTGACGCCGCCATTACCGCCGCCGCCGCCAACGGATTGGACCAGAACGCCCGCCGCGTTCTCACCACTTGTAGTGACATCGCCGGTGACCGACCCCGTCGCCGCGCTCGCAGCACCGCCATCGCCACCCGAGCCACCGATGCCAACCCCGACGGCGCCGCCCCCGGTCCCCGAGATGTTCACGGCTGCTGATACGTTCAGCCCGCCATTGCCGCCGCCACCCGCAGCAGATTGCACCAAGACGCCGCCAGAATTGTCACCGGTAGTGGTAACATTGCCAACGACCGTGCCTTCGGCCGTATCCGCGTCGCCCCCGTCGCCACCGCTGCCACCAAGACCAACAGACGCACCACCGCTGCCGGTTCCTGCGACAGTGACTGTGGCGGAAACATTCATGCCTCCATTGCCCCCACCGCCGCCAAGGCTTTGCACGATCACCCCGCCGGATTCATCGCCTTGTGTCGAGACGTTTCCGTTCAATGTGGCTTCAACTGTGCCTCCGTTGCCGCCGGTACCGGACGCCCCACCAAGACCCACGGATGCCCCACCCGAGCCGGTGCCCGCCGCGGCCACTGCAACCGAGACGTTCATGCCACCATTACCGCCGCCACCGCCGACAGATTGTGCCAAGAGACCGCTGGAGGTTTCACCTTGCGTGATCAGATTCCCGGTTACATTCGCCGTGACCGCCGAGGCGTCACCGCCGCCAGTTCCACGACCGCCCAAGCCAACTGCCGCAGCGCCAGAACCCGTACCTGCGCCACCGACGGAAGCAGAAACGTTGAACCCGCCATTGCCGCCGCCGCCGCCGATTGATTGCGCCACAACTGCGCTGGACTGCGCACCTTCGGTTTGAACACTATTGGCAACCGTCAGGCCAACAACACCCCCAGTGCCGCCGCTGCCACCGGACCCACCCAGGCCAACGCTGATCGCGCCCGATCCGGTGCCGGCCCCAGCCAAAGCCGGTGAGACATTGAAGCCACCATTACCACCACCGCCACCAACGGACTGCGCGAGGATACCCACCGAAGCATCCCCTCGGGTTACCACGTTAGCTGTTGTGCTGGCCGTTACCAGACTGCCGTCACCCCCGGCAGATCCTGAGCCGCCCAACCCGACCGAAACCGATGCCGCACCCGTTCCAGCCCCCGAAACGGTTGGCGAAACGTTGAACCCTCCGTTACCACCGCCGCCGCCAAGAGACTGCGCAACAAACCCGCTTGAAGCAAAGCCATCCGTCAGGATGGTACCGTTCGAAGTCAGCGTGACGGTGCCGCCATTGCCGCCAGTATCGCCCGAACCGCCGAGGCCGACACTCACCGCGCCACTGGCTGTTCCTGCACCCGACAAGACCGGGGCTACGTTGAACCCACCATTGCCGCCACCGCCGCCGATGGACTGCGCAACCACGCCCGAGGATTGATCCCCCCGGGTTTCGACCGCGTTGTTCGACGTAGCAATTACCGTGCTCCCATCACCACCTCCGCCGCCGTCGCCGCCCAAGCCGACCGAAACGCCCGCCCCAGCGGTGCCCGAACCCTGAACCGATGCGCTGACGTTGAAACCTCCGTTACCGCCGCCACCGCCGATGGACTGTGCGAGGAATGCAGTGGCCGAGTCGCCTTGCGTCAGAATTGTCCCACTAGATCTTAGCGTAACCGACCCGCCATTACCGCCACCTGCGCCCGTTCCACCAAGCCCGACGCTGACCGCACCGCTTGCAGTACCTGCACCGGCCCCAGTCCCCGAGATATTAAACCCACCATTGCCGCCACCACCGCCGATGGATTGGGCGACGACGCCTGAAGAACGGTCCCCGACAGTTACAATCGTATTTGTAATCGTCAGATTGACTGTGCCACCCGTCGAGCCCGTACCTGCGTCGCCGCCAAGGCCAACTGAAACTGCACCGCTCGCAACCCCAGCCCCTGCAAGTGACGCGCTAACATTAAAAGCACCATTGCCACCGCCGCCGCCAACGGACTGTGCCAGAACGGCAGTTGAGTCCGCGCCACCGGTGCTTACGGTGCCTGTGACTCGACCGGTCACCGATTGACCGATTCCACCTCCTGAGCCGTCGCCACCAAGGCCTACGGTGACGGCACCGCCACCTGCCCCCGCACCAGCAACACCGGCCGTCACGTTGAAGCCACCATTGCCACCACCGCCGCCGATGGATTGGAAAACTACGCCGCCTGAACCTTCGGACACTGTTGTGACGTTTCCTGCAACCTGGCCTTCAACCACGCCGCCATTGCCGCCTGTATCGCCGTTGCCGCCGAGCCCGACGCCAATTGACCCAGCACCGGCTCCTGCCGCTGCCACTCCGGCAGTGACATTGAAACCACCATTACCACCGCCACCGCCGATGGATTGAATAACGACAGCCGTCGAGCGTGCACCTTCGGTCCGAACGTCGCCGTTGACGCGCACGCCGGTTACCGTACCGCCTATGCCGCCGCTGCCTCCGTCGCCGCCAAGTCCGACTCCAATCGTTCCGGCACCGCCACCGCCGGCCGCCAAGCCAGCAGCGACGCTGAAGCCGCCATTGCCACCGCCACCGCCGATGGATTGAACCACGACCGCACCGGCATCATCCCCACGGGTGGTGACATCCGCATCAACTTGGGCCGTCACTGTGCCGCCCGCACCTCCACCGCCAGCTTTGCCGCCGAGGCCTACACTGATGGACCCGGCAGCGCCGCCCGCAATATCGGCGCTGGCACCGATGGCATATCCACCATTACCACCGCCGCCGCCAACGGATTGCGCAACGACACCGCTGGAGAATGCGCCACTGGTTTCGATTGAGGTCCCACCGGCGCGCAAAGTGACGTTGCCACCGATACCGGCACCACCACCATCTCCGCCGACACCGACGTTGATCCCGACCGCAGCGCCTCCGCTTGCGCTGATACCGGCCGCGATGCTTCCACCACCATTACCGCCACCGCCACCCACGGATTGCGCGATGATCGCGCTGGAGCTTGTGCCAGTCGTGGTCACGTCAGCATTGGTATAGACCTGAACAAGTCCACCATTGCCCGCACTGCCGGCCTTGCCACCAATTCCGACTGATACGTTGCCCGAAAACAGAGCCGAAGCGCCTCCGGTCGCGGCGACCGCCAATCCACCATTGCCACCACCACCGCCGACGGACTGAAACAGCATACCTGTCGACCGGTTTCCGGTCGTGACGACAGTGCCTTCAAACCCAGCTGCTATTGCGACGCCACTACCATCGAACTGGCCAACCGTGACCGGACCACCCGTGCCGCCCGTACCACCGTCACCGCCAACCCCAACAGCCAGCGAACCCGATACCGGACCTCCAGAGGCTGCGACAGATACCGCATAGCCACCATTGCCGCCGCCACCGCCAACAGATTGCAGCATCACCCCAACCGAGTCGTCGCCTCCGGTCTGCACCGAAGCTGAACCGCTGCCGCTAAGTGTGACCGTCCCACCGTTGCCACCATTGCCAGCGGACCCACCAACCGAGACCGATGCCGCGCCAAATGCGCCAACCGCAACCGAGACCGCTCCGCCACCGTTGCCACCACCGCCGCCGACAGATTGTGCAAATACACCTGCCGAGCGCGCGCCCGAAGTCCGGATAGCCGATGGCTGGCTGCCATCGGTGTTGGATAAGGTTACGTTGACATTGCCACCGGTCCCTCCGGCCCCGCCATCACCACCGATGGCTACCCCGACAAACGCACCTACCGAACCAGACGAACCACCATTGCCGCCACCGCCACCAATCGACTGGGCCAGAATACCCATCGCATCATCACCCGAGGTGGTGATGATCCCGTCATTCACGATTGTCACTGTGGACCCGCTGCCACCGCCGCTGCCATTGCCACCGACCGAGACCATTCCACCGGACGAGCCGCCGTCACCGCCACCGCCGCCGATGGATTGCGCGATAATCCCGCGGGCGTTGTCGTCTTCGGTTACAATACGCCCGTAGTTGCTGACGCTCACCGCAGCGCCCGTTCCGCCCCGAGATCCTGTGCCACCAATCGCAACAAGCCCATATGAATTTGCACCGGTTCCGCCGCTGCCGCCGATGGATTGCGCCATGACACCGTCAGCCCCAATGCCCGAAGTCAGGATGCTTCCCGAACCTTGCACAGTGACATTCACCGCGTCCCCGCTACCGCCGTTCGAGCCCACGCCACCAAGAGAAAGGGATACCAGGCCGCCTGCAGTTCCGCCCGAACCGCCGCCGCCGCCGATGGACTGGGCTACAATACCGCGCGCGAAATCACCTTGTGTTTCAATCGCGCCACCATGCGAGACGTTAACCCTGCCTCCATTTCCGCCATTATCGGCCCCGCCAATGAGCGAAACCAACAAATTGCCACTTGTCCCCGCTGACCCCCCCGAACCGCCGATGGATTGGGCGTAAATCCCGTTCGCATAGTCGCCGGTCGTCAAGATGCTACCGCTTGAGGCCGTGTTTACCGTTACGGTGCCACCGCTACCGCCATAGCCTCCGTTACCGGACGAGCCAACCAGCCCCCATTGTGACCCACCATTACCGCCATTGTTCGAAACGCTCAGCGCATAGATGCCATCAGCCGAGTCGCCGGACGTAGAAATGTCACCCCGCTGCGTAACGGTTACATCGCCACCATCTGCCGAGTGGCCACCGGTGCCCCCACCCGGAGCCGCGAAGCCGCTGCCACCATCACCAGCCTCGCCGCTGCGGCTGAACGCAAATATACCGTCATAGCCGTCGCCCGATGTCTGGATCGTGCTGCTGGAGGATTGTGTTGCGTTTACCGTGCCGCCTTCCCCGCCGTCGCCGCCATCGCGCCCGTCCCAAAAGCTCAGATACGAGTCGCCGCCCTGACCACCGTCACCGCCAACGCTACCCACTTGCCAACCAACATTGCTGGTTGCGTTGACATTCCCGCTCAGGGTTTGTGTCTGGGTTGGGCCATCGGCACCGTTTCCACCTGAACTTGGTGGCACAACAAGCGCACCATCGCGCCCATTGCTGCCATCTCGCCCGTAAACGACCTGGCTCACACCGTTAGGTCCGGAGACGTTCACCGGCGGGGTGACAGAGCCAGGAGTACCCGAACTGTTGAAGTTGCTGTTGTACTGAGACAGGGTCAGCTGAGTGGACAAGCTGGCCATTCCGGTCGCACCAGAATTACTGATCTGAGCCGTTGTTCCCGTTATGGATACAATCTCAAATGCCAGTGGGGGATTGTCGGAGTTGTAAATTGTATCGCCGGCATCTTTGACGAGAAACACATAGCCATCCGCCGTCTCAACAAAAGCCGTCGTCCCGGCTGTAGGTGTTGAAGCGGGATCCACGATCAGTGCGGTGACTGTCGTATCCAGACCAGTCACAGGGTTGTTAACAGTGTCTCCAACAATTGAATCTGCGGTCGGCGCGGCAAGCAAAGGTGTTGAATTAAATAGAAAAATAGAAAGCGCAAACAGCAGGTTTGAAAACTTTGACACCTTGAGACCCTACAACCCAATTCACCAGCACAGACGGCAAAGAAGAGCTGCACCCAAAAGCAACACATTGCTTTTGGGAATTTCCCCATCACCACCTAAAGAAAGATATGCGCAAGTTTAAGGAGAGTGGATTTCTTAAATTTGTCTAAAACTGGATTTGGTTAAAATAGTGCTAAAATGCCACAACCTGGGTTCATCCCTAAGGCTGGATCAGTTCGGCTGAGTTGGTTTAGGTTCACACAACTTTTCGAAAAAATGAAAGAGCACACTATGAAGGCTGTCCTGTTCGAGAAGTTCCAACAAACCCCCAAGGTTGTCACAGTCGACGACCCTGCACCCGATACTCATGGCGTTGTTCTGAAGGTCGAAGCCACCGGCGTTTGTCGTAGCGATTGGCACGGGTGGATGGGGCATGACAGTGATATCGAGCTGCCTCACATACCCGGTCATGAGTTGGCTGGCGTGGTCGAAGCCGTCGGACGGGATGTAAAGAACTGGAAAGTTGGCGACAAGGTAACCGTGCCTTTCGTCTGCGGCTGCGGAACGTGCAGCGAATGTCACGCAGGGCATCAGCAAACCTGTCTGTATCAAGAGCAACCCGGCTTTACCCATTGGGGCAGTTTCGCGGAATATGTACCAATTCATCAGGCTGACCTTAATTTGGTCGCGCTGCCTGAAACCATGGAATTTGCAACCGCCGCCAGCCTTGGCTGCAGGTTTGCCACTTCATTCCGCGCGATCGTCGATCAAGGAAGGGTCTCGGCCGGTCAATGGGTTGCCGTACATGGCTGCGGTGGGGTCGGTCTGTCAGCCGTTATGATTGCTGCCGCCGTCGGGGCCAATGTCATCGGGGTTGATCTAGACGAAGCCAGACTCGAACTTGCGCAAGAACTGGGTGCAGTTGCGATCATTGACGGTACAGATGCTGATGTTCCCGAAGCGATCCGCGAAATCACCAAAGGCGGCTCCCATGTGTCAATCGACGCTTTGGGTCATCCCGTCACAATGACCAACTCGATCCTCTGCCTGCGTCCGCGCGGCAAGCACATTCAGGTCGGTCTGATGCTGGGTGAGCACGCTTCGCCAGCAGTACCCATGCCAAAGATCGTAGGACAAGAGATCGAATTGCTTGGTTCGCACGGGATGCAGGCGCATCGCTATGGCGCGATGCTCGACATGATTAAAAATGGCAAGTTGGATCCGGCGCGGTTGGTGGGGGAAAAAATCGGCCTGGAAGACGCACCCAAGGCCTTGATAGGGATGGATAAGTTTACCTCAATCGGTGCGACGGTCGTCACAAGGTTCTGAGTTACAAACAGGATCCGCCCCGTGCGAAAATGGCGCCACTAAACGGCGATTTCAAAATGCATCACTCAATTGGCAAGTTCTGTTGGTATCGCTGAAAAATGGGCATCGCCTGATCCCAAAAGGTACTTTCGGACCGCCAGGTCGATTGATTTACTCTGTTCTGAATAGACACCGCAGGCAGTGAGCGCTTCACGGGCGGTAATGCGCTCATCAAGCCGTTTCCAGATTGTTTTCGCCGCATAAGGGTGTGGAAACGGCCGCCAAGCCACACCCATTGTCATGCCACGCAAGTATTTTAGCTGTTGGCGATGCGCGGAATAAAGGATGGTCTGCGCAATGCTTCCTTCCTTGCCGCATTCATGTTCGGTGGCGAAGATCCTGTTACCGCGCAGGGCAACCAGCCCTTCGTAGCGCGAAATCTGCCGAACGCTTTTGTCCGGGGAGGTGGCGTTTTCGTGCGAGCGGATCGTCACGACGCCATCCACCTCCTTAAGTCGAATCAGAGAACAAAAAATGCGCCCCTGCCAAGACGGGGTGCAAAAGAAAGAATGATAGAAGCCCACATAGCGTCTGAGATTCTTCACCTGATCACTGTACGGCTTAACAAACAAGCTGGCAGGAGTTTCTTTCCGACGGACGATCGAGTCTTTTAATGTTTCTTCAAACTCCGTCCGAGGCGCAAAAAGCTGTGCCTCAGGCAGATCAAAATACCGAGCGATACGGCGTAGGTTGTGGGCTGATGGCAAGCTTTCGCCGTTGAGGTAGCGATTAAACTGCTGCCTGTTCAGGCCGATTTCTCGACAGACTTGCGAGATATTGCCTCGCTCGGCGCACAAAGACCGTAAATTTGCGGAAAAACTTTCGGACATAAGCGTCATTTCTTTCGCGTTTTGACGCTATAATGCTAAAGATTGAATAAAAGCGCGTAAAGTAGCTCAGTTCAATAATTTTCGGAATGCGGGTTGGCTGTACCAAACGCAACAACGGGACCTCGCTCCGAATGTCCACAAAAATCATCGAAAACACCTGGATCGCCCTGCCGGATGGTCGGAAACTGGCTGCACGAATTTGGTTGCCCGAAACCGGGCCGTCACCCGCCATTCTGGAATACCTCCCCTATCGCAAACGGGATGGAACTGCGCCGCGAGATGCAACCACTCATCCAGTATTTGCCGAGGCAGGATACGCCTGCATCCGCGTCGACATTGCCGGAACCGGTGATAGCGAGGGGCAGTTCGACGACGAGTATTCGGAACAGGAACTCCGCGATGGTGAAGCCGTTCTGAGTTGGATCGCCGCACAAAACTGGTGCGACGGAAACATTGGGATGATCGGTATCTCGTGGGGAGGATTCAATGGGCTGCAGCTGGCCTTTCGCCATCCGCCCGAGCTCAAGGCGGTGGTCAGTGTCGCCTCGACCGTGGATCGGTACGCCGATGACATACACTTCATGGGCGGCTGCCTGTTAAGCGACAATATCAACTGGGGCAGTCAGATGTTCGCCTATTTGACACGGCCCGCAGACCCCGAGCTGCGATCTGATTGGCGAGAAGACTGGCTTGCCCGACTTGAGAATGTACCATTCTCAGCAGCCGATTGGCTGCGTCATCCAACGCGCAGCGCGTTCTGGAAACATGGCTCGGTTTGCGAGGATTGGTCGGCGATTCAAGCTCCGGTTCTTGCGATAACGGGTTGGTCGGATGCATATGTCAACGCTCCGCCAGCGCTGGCAGCAAATCTGGCCGTGCCGTCAAAAGCGCTGATCGGACCGTGGGAGCACCGCTATCCGCATATCTCGAAACTAGAGGCTGGGGATTTCCACTCCGAGGTGATCGGCTGGTTTGATCGCTGGCTGAAGGGGCAGCAGAATGGCGCCGAAGACCTGCCCGCCTACCGAACCTATATGCAGGATCATTTTGGCCCGAGCAAAAAGAACAAACCCAGGCAGGGCCGCTGGATCGCCGAGACAGAATGGCCATCGCCCAATGTCAGTGATGAAGTCTGGCATTTAGGATTGGGTGGATTTTCCGACGTCGCCATTACGGCCGAGACAACCGTATCGAATCTAGCCCATATCGGACAGGCTGGCGGGTATTTCTGCCCGGGCATGCGGATCGACAATGAGTTGGCCGAAGATCAAGCAGCCGATGACGCACTGTCGCTTTGTTTCGATACGGCACCGCTGGACAAGCCGCTTGAACTGCTTGGACGGGCGCGACTGAAACTGTCCTTCACCGTGGACAGACCGGTAGCCCAACTGATAGCGCGGTTGTGTGATGTCGCCTCAGATGGGGTTTCTCAGCGGATCACCTATCGGGCGCTGAACCTGACGCACTACAAGAGCCACGAGACCCCTGAAGCGTTGGTTCCCGGTCAGGTCTACAGTGCGGAAATTGCACTAAATGAGTGCGCGCATCGCGTGAAACCCGGTCATATCCTGCGTCTTGCGCTGTCTACATCTTACTGGCCAATCGTTTGGCCCGCGCCAGAAGCAGCAGAGGTGACGTTGCAACTGCAAGGTTCGGCGCTGTATTTGCCGGTTCGGACGATGTCTGAGGAAGCTGATCCTGCACATCCCGGACCAGCGCAGGATTATCCGACGTTGCAAAGCACCGAACTGCGCGCGCCGTCGGGCCGATCCGAACGGCGCATCGAAGCGGACGGAACCGTCATACTTGAGACATTCGACGACTACGGCAAAGCACAGGACCCCGGCCACGGCCTGATCGTCGGAAGCCACGTCGCCATGCGCTATGCGATCCATCCCGATGACCCAGCGACCGCGCAATTCACGGCGGGCTGGCGTTTCACGTTCGAGAGGGACGAATGGCAGGTCGAGATCAGCACCGAAAACGCGATGACCTGTGACGTCGAGAATTTCTATCTGCATCGAAAACTGCGCGCCACCGAAGGCGCGGACAAAACAGAAGTTCTGACAAAGGAATGGAACGAAACCATCCCGCGCAGGCTTCTGTAAACGATCTGACCCAAGGGAGAACATCATGAAAATCGAATGGACAAAAGCAAATGTCGGGCGCAGGGGCTTCTTGAAAGGGGCAACTGCGCTTGGGGCGGCATCCGCGCTGCCTGCAAGCTGGGCCAATCGCGCCTTCGCCGCTGATGACGGGGTGTTGCGGGTGCGCGCCTACGGTGATGCCCAGAACATGGACCCCGCACATTCCGTCGGTGTTGTCGAAGAAGAAGTGCATGCCTCGATTTACAACAAGTTGATCCAATACAAGCCCGGCGAGGAATGGGGTTGGCAGCTGGATGCGGCGGCGATGATCGAGCAGGTTGACCCGACCCATATCAAGTTCGCCCTACGCGATGATATCGGTTTCACCAATGGCTTCGGTGCGATGACCGCTGAAGACGTGAAATTCAGCATGGAGCGCATCGTGGACGATGCGACCGAAAGCCCGAACAAGCCCGATTTGGGTCCGTTCAGCCATGTCGAAGTGAGCAGCGAACGCGAAGGTACCATCGTTCTGAACGAGCCGTTTGCTCCGATTTGGTCGATCGCCCTGCCCTACATAACCGGCAACATCGTCTCGAAAGCTGCGGTCGAGGCCGCAGGGGGCCGCATCGGGGCTGATCCGGTCGCTGAGTCCGGCCCTTATCTGCGGGACAGCTGGTCACCCAAAGAAAAAACCGTGCTTAAGCGCAACCCGGATTGGAAGGGTGACGCACCAACATGGGACACAATCGAAATCCTGCCGATCGACGACGAAAACACCGCCGAGATCGCCTTTGAGGCGGGCGAACTGGACATGACTCGGGTTTCGCTGGGATCGGTCGAACGCTATCGGGCCGGTGTTCCGAACGGCGGATCTTTGGTCGAGAAACCCTCACTGTTCTATGTCTGGTTGGGCATGAATCTGGATCACCCCAAGCTTCAGAACCCAAAACTGCGTCAGGCGATTCAACATGCAGTCGACGTACCAAGCATCCTAGAGGCGGCCTATTTTGGAGCCGCTGAACCCTCGACAGGCATCATCGCACCTGGCCTTGCGGGCCACCGCCCGCAATCTCTGGTCCCTCCGGCGGCAAACTTCGAGAAAGCGGCGCAATTGCTGGCGGAATCTGGCGAGACCAATGTGACGCTTACGTTGGACACGCTGAACAAGACCACTTTCACCACGACGGCTCAGATCATTCAGGCAACTCTGGCGCAGATCGGGATCACGGTCGAAGTCAACGTACTGGAATCCGGTGCATTCTGGGCAAGCGGAGACAACGAGAACCTGCAACTGGTTCTGAACCGCTTCTCGATGACCCCCGATCCATATTATGCGACGGCCTGGTTCACCACCGAACAGGTCGGCATCTGGAACTGGGAGCGGTTCAGCAACGCTGAATTTGACGAAATTCACAACTCGGCATTCAAGGAAGCGGATGTGGCCAAACGCGCTGAGATGTATCAGCGGGCGCAGGATCTGATGGAAGAAAGTGGTGCCTACCGCTTTATCACCCACGAGGCGACACCGGTGATTCATTCGGCGCGTGTCACCCCCGCGCTAAGACCCGACGGTCTGGCACTGCTGCGGTACTTCGGCAAGGCGACCTGACCTCCCAAAGGTCGGCTACGTCCGGCGGGGTTTGACGCCCGCCGGACAAAACAGCTCGCCACCCATCCAAAAGGAGCCAGCTTTTCATGTTGAAGTTTGCAACCCGCCGCTTCGGGCTAGCGCTGCTTATCCTGTTCGTGGCGGTTACCGTCATGTTCCTGATGATCCGCGCCGTCCCCGGGGACCCGGTCCAGATCATGTTGGGGCCACGCGCAACACCTGAGCTTCAGGCCCAGCTCACCGCTGCGTTGGCGCTGGATCAACCAATCTGGAAACAGCTGGTCATATTCTATGGAAACCTGGTCCGTGGCGATCTGGGAATCGACGTATTCTCGGGCCGGTCCGTGACAGATATCGTGTTTCAGCAGCTACCCTACACTCTGGAACTGATCTTTGCGTCGATCCTGTGGTCCGCCACTTTGGGAATTGCACTTGGGGCATATGCCGCCGCCCATCCGAACACTCTGATCGATCGCATTGCGGCGGCGATTTCGGTCAGTTTTGTTGCAGCACCCGCCTTTGTCGTAGCACTTCTGTCGCTATTGGTCTTTGCCGTGCATCTTCAGTGGTTTCCAGCCATCGGCGCGGGCGAAGGCTTCTGGGGTCGCATTGATCACCTCGTTTTGCCCGCCTTTGCCATCGGGCTAAGCTGGGTGGGCTACATCGCGCGGTTGGTGCGCGCCTCGATGTTGGAAGTCTTAGGCGAAAACCACGTTCGGACCGCACGTGCCTTCGGTATCGCAGAGCGCCGCGTGGTGATGGTTTATGCCTTGCGTATCGCCATTCTTCCGGTTGTCACGGTGATCGGCGTCGGCATGGGTTTCCTGCTGAGTTCGGCCGTATTCGCCGAAATAGTGTTCGCGCGCCCGGGTCTGGGCAAGCTGGTGATCGACAGCATAACCACCCGCAATTACCCGATTGTCATGGGCTCGGTTCTGATCTCAACCGGTTTGTTCGTCGTGTCGACCGCACTGGCGGATCTGATCAATGCGTGGCTCGACCCACGCGCTAGACAAGCGCATTGAGGAAAGCCGAAATGGAAAAATCTCGTTCTGAACTTGGTCAGATCATTGTCGGCGTCGCCCGCGACCCTCTGGGTCTGATTGGTTTGGTCATTGTCGGCACCATCGTCTTCTGTGCGATTTTCGCCTATTGGATTGTGCCCTATGATCCTGTGGCCATGGATATCAAAGCCCGGTTGCAAGGCCCGTCTGCCGAGCACCTTCTGGGTACGGACCAACTTGGCCGCGATACGTTTTCCCGCGTGATTGCCGGCGGTCAGGTTGCGTTGAAAGTCGCCTTGCCTGCGGTCTTTGGTGCGATGGTAATTGGCCTAACCTTGGGAATGATTGCGGGGTATGGGCCAAAATGGCTCGACAACCTGTTGATGTTGTTCTTTGACACCATCCGATCCTTCCCAACCGTGATGTTCGCGCTGGCCGTTGTGGCCCTGGTCGGTCCCAGTTTGCAAACGGTTGTGTTCGTGGTGATGGCGACTTCGATCCCAACCTATGGCCGTGTGGCGCGAACGCAGACCCTGACGTTGCGCAATTCCGAGTTCATTCTGGCCGAGCGGTCGATGGGGGCCAGCATGGCCCGCATCTTGGGTGTGCACATGCTACCAAATATCGTGGGGGTTTTGGCCGTCCTGGCTGCTATGGACATCCCGACGGTAATCGCGCTTGAGGCGGGGCTGTCCTTTCTCGGGCTTGGCGTGAAGCCCCCAACCCCCAGTTGGGGCGCACTTCTGAAGGACGGGTATTCCCTGATCCGACAGACACCTTGGCTGGTGGTGGGCGGCGGTCTGCCGATCATTCTGGCAACCCTGGGCTTTACGTTTTTAGGGGAATCGCTGCGCGACGTGGTTGATCCCAAACTGAGGAAACAGCGATGACCGAAACTCTTCTGGAAATCGAGAACCTCAGCGTCGATTATGAAACGGGACGCGGAGATCTCAAGGCATTGCGGGATATCACCTTTGACATCCGCAAAGGTGAGATCGTGGGTATTGTCGGTGAGTCTGGTTGCGGAAAATCAACCTTGATCTCGTCGATCCTGCGGCTGACCGCACCGAACACGCGGTTCCGGCAAGGCGAAATACGCTTTAAGGGGCAGGATCTGTTGCAAGTGCCTGAACGCAGGATGCGGGATCTGCGCGGGGCCGATATCTCGATCATCTTTCAGGACCCGATGCAGACCCACAATCCGGTTCTGACCATTGGCCAGCAGATGGTCGATATTCAGCACCGGTCCAAGGCTAGTAAGCAGGAAAAACTGGCCAATGCGGCAAAGATGCTGGGGGCTGTCGGTATCCCGGACCCAGAGGCGCGGTTAAAGCAGTTCCCGCATGAGTTCTCGGGCGGGATGCGGCAGCGGATCGCGATTGCCATGGCGTTGATGTCGAAACCCGACCTGCTGATCGCGGATGAGCCGACCACAGCGCTGGACGCGACGCTTGAGGTGCAGATCATCGAACGCCTGCAAGAGCTGCAGCGCGAGTTCGATTGCGCCATCCTGTTCATCTCGCACCATCTGGGTGTGATCGCGGAACTCTGTGATCGCGTAGTGGTGATGTACGCAGGCGCCGTGGTCGAAAGCGGCGAGGTGCGCGAGATTTTTCACAATCCCAAGCACCCTTACACACGCCGTCTGATTGATTGCGATCCCGGCCATATCAAGGAACGCGCGCGGGTTCTGCCAACTATTCCGGGCGAAGTGCCCGATCTGGCCAACCTGCCCGGCGGCTGTATTTTCCGCGACCGCTGCGATCAGGCGATGCCACGCTGCGCAACGGACGTTCCGCCCTTGGATCGTCTGAAAGAAGGGCATCACGCCGCCTGCTGGCTGAACCATGAGGAGGCCGTGACATGAGCCTGCTGAATGTCCAAGACCTGCAAACCAGCTATGGACCGGTCAACGTGCTGGCGGGCGTCAGCTTTGAGGTCGAAGCTGGCGAAACCTATGCGCTTGTCGGCGAAAGCGGTTCGGGCAAGACAACTGTCATCCGTGCGATTGCGGGCCTGGCCCCGGCGCAGGCCGGTTCGGTCGTGTTTGACACGCAAGAGATACGAGGCGCGCCGGAACGTGTAATGCGTCCGCTGCGCAAGGACATGGCGATGATGTTTCAGGACCCTGTGGGCAGCTTGTCACCACGCCTGACAATTCGAAGCCTGATCACGGAACCCTATCGCATTCAGGGCATGAAAGATCGCGATCTGGATGCCGAAGCCAAGCGTCTGCTGGAAATGGTGAACCTGCCGGTGCATTTCGCGGACCGCTACCCCTATCAATTGTCCGGTGGCCAGGCACGACGGGTTGGTGTTGCCCGCGCTTTGGCGCTGGAGCCGAAACTGATCCTGGCGGATGAACCAACGGCAGGGCTGGATGTTTCGGTACAGGGTGAGCTGCTGAACCTGCTCAATGACCTGCGGGAACGCCTGGGCCTGGCGATGGTGATCATCACCCACAACCTGAACGTGGTGCGCCACGTGGCAGACCGCATGGGCATTATGTATCTGGGTCGACTGGTCGAGGAAGGCACGACAGAGGCGATCTTCGACGATCCGCGCCACCCCTATACCCGCTGCCTGCTAAGCGCCAACCCCGAGCCGGACCCCGATGCGCGCCTTGAACGGATCGCGCTCAAAGGTGAGCCGCCCAGCCTCTTGCAACGCCCGTCGGGCTGTGAGTTCCGCGAAAGATGCCCGTTTGCCAAAGACATCTGCACACAGACACCGCAATGGGAGGTTGCGGCGGGCCACGGGCTGCGCTGTCTCGCACCCTTGTCGGGTGCGCCTGCTCCGGGTCACTAAAGGATGAGGGAAACACTCTATTTCGGCGGTCCCATCCTGACGATGGACGCCGACAATTCCCGACCCGAGGCGGTGTTGGTGCGGGACGATGTCATCAATGCGGTGGGGGACGAAGCAACGCTGCGGCGGCAGATGTCATCCGATGCGGGTGTATATGACCTAGCTGGCCAGACCCTGATCCCAGCCTTCATCGACTCACACGGCCACTTCCCAGATCCCGGCTTCATCCAGCTGTTTCGGGTTGATCTTGCATCACCTCCGCGCGGCGCGTGTATGGATATGGCGCAAGCTTTGGAAAAGCTGCGCTGCCGAGCCGAAGAGACGCCCGAGGGCGATTGGGTGATGGGCGTTTTGTTCGACAACACCGCCATTGCAGAAGGCCGCATGCCTACCCGGGCCGAACTGGATGATGTCTCAACGGCGCATCCAATTTGGGTTCTGCATGCTTCGGGTCACAATGGCGTGGCCAATTCGATGGCGCTGAAGCTGCATGGCGTCAATCGCGACACCCCGGACCCGGCCGGAGGGCGTTATGGCCGCGACCCCGATACCGGCGCCCTGACGGGGCTGGTCGAAGGGCTGTCGGCCATGGGCGAAATGGGCGACACTGATTTTCTGATCGACCAGGACAGGTTCTGGCAAGGGTTCAACGCCTGCCGTGATGAGTATTTGTCCCACGGAGTGACTTATGCACAGAACGCTTGGGCATCGCAGGTTATGCTCGACCACTTTGCCAGCCTTCCTGCCGATCAGGATCCCGGCATTGATTTGGAATTGTTGCCAATTGCCGATCTGGAACCGGCTCTGAGCCAGGGCTGGATCGACGATAACTGGCCCGGCAACCCACATTTTACGCTGGGTGCGCGCAAGCTGTTTACCGATGGCGCATTCCAATTGCAGACTGCCTATCTGTCTGCGCCCTACTACAAGTCGCTGGACCCCGATCACCCCTGTGGCATGATCTATGCCACGCAGGTCGACATGGATTTCAAGGTTCTCCGCCTACACGCTATGGGGTTTCAGATCCATTGCCATTGCAACGGGGATGCCGGGGCCGAGATGTTCATCGATGCGGTGGACAAGGCCTTGCTAGCGCATCCGCGAGACGATCACCGCCATACAATCATCCACGGCCAGGTTCTGCGCGACGATCAACTGGACCGCATGGCGCGGCTTGGAATAACTGTCAGCTTCTTTTCAGCACATGTGCATTTCTGGGGGGACCGACATTACGATACCTTCCTCGGCCCGGAACGCGCTGAACGGATTTCGCCAGCCGCAACTGCGGAACGATACGGTGTACGCTATACGATCCACAATGACGCGTCGGTTACGCCAACGCGGCCAATCCATCTGGCGCATTGCGCGGTGAATCGACTGACTGCATCCGGCCGGCAACTGGGTGAAAAGGAAAAGGTCAGCGTACTGTCTGCGCTACGGGCACAAACCATCGATGCGGCGTGGCAAGTGTTCAAAGAAGATCAGCGCGGTTCGATTGAGCCCGGAAAACTGGCAGATTTCGCCATCCTTTCTCGCAATCCCCTAGATGATCCTGAACGGCTACTCGACACATCGATTGTTGCAACCATCCGGCGAGGTCAGATTGTGTTTGGCACCACCAAATCCAGAAAAGAACTGGAATTTTAGAATGACAGCCAAACGCATTGCCATTGCCGGATTTCAACACGAAACCAACTGCTTCGGAGCGACCAAAGCGGGTCTGCCCGAGTTCGAGATGGCAGATTCCTGGCCCGAAATGTTGCATGGCGCGCGTGTCATCGCAGACACCAAAGGCATGAACCTACCCATCGCCGGGTTTTCTTCCGCCGCGAACCAGGCAGGTTTCGAGCTTTTCCCAATCCTGTGGTGTGCGGCAGAACCTAGCGCTCATGTCACGGATCACGCGTTCGAGAAGATATGTACTATGATCTTGGATGGCCTTCGCGGCGCGGGACCGCTGGACGGAGTGTATCTCGACCTGCACGGTGCCATGGTGACTGAAAGCCTTGCCGATGGTGAGGGAGAGCTGTTGCGCCGAGTACGTGATCTGGTAGGGCGGGATGTTCCGGTCGTGGCGAGCCTGGACCTGCATGCCAATATCTCTGACCAGATGATCTCGCAGGCGGACTATCTGGCAATTTTCCGCACGTACCCGCACCTCGATATGGGCGAAACCGGTGCGCGATGCGTACCGGTTCTGCAAAGGCTACTGGCAGGAGAGAAGCTGCACAAAGCCTTCCGGCAGGTGCCCTATCTGATCCCATTACATGCGCAATACACCTGGGCCGCACCGTTTGATGAGATTTATCAGTTGCCCACCCGGTTCGAACAGGCCCATGTCTATGCAGAAATCGCGCTGGGTTTTACAGCGGCAGACTATCCCGATACTGGTCCGTCCTGCGTTGCCTACGCGACCAGTGCCGCGCAAGCGACCGCCGCAGTAGATCAAATTGTCGACCTTTTTCTGGCCCGAGAACCTGATGTGGACTGCTCTATGTTGTCGTTGGACGAAGCCGTTCTGGCCTGTCGTTTGCATCGCGACAAACCGCTCGTGTTAGCGGATGTACAGGACAACGCAGGCGCAGGCGGCACATCCGATACCACCGGACTTCTGGCCGCTTTGATCGAGGGGGACGCGCAGGAGGTTTTGATGGGTCTCTTCCACGACGCCGAAAGCGCAGAGAAAGCGCATCGTGCAGGCCAAGGCGCAATACTGAACCTTGCCATCGGCGGAAAATCAGGTCTGCCCGGGCACCACCCCGTTGAGGCAAAGTTCGAAGTTCTGGCCATCGGAGATGGCATCTGCCGATACTCAGGTGAGATGTACGGAGGCGGCATCGCGACGCTTGGCAAAACGGCCGCTCTGAGGATGATAGAGTCTGGCGCGAAGATAGACTTGGTCGTCACCAGTGTGCGCAACCAATGCCTAGACCGCGCTCATTTCACCCATATCGGCCTGAATCCCACATCCTATTCAGTGATCTGTGTCAAAAGCACCACACATTTCCGGGCGGATTTCCAACCCATCGCAAGCGACGTGAAAGCCGTTGCCGCTCCAGGCACCTTTCTCTGCGATCTGGACCAGATCCCCTACTACAACATCGCAGGCAAACGCCGCATCGAAACACGTGGACCCAAAACCAGAAACCATTGATTTCCCACCCGCATCGCAGCTCGCAATCGACATAGCAGGCGCAGAAACTGCATTGAGATCCCGCTTGTAAACTAAGAGATTGGAAACTTCTCGCTTCACGTTTTGACAATGCCGCCTCATCTTTCGCTTCAAATCGACAGAAGATAGGGCTTAAACCGTTTCTGTTCGGCAGAAACCCAAACCCATTACGACCAAGCTTTGATAGAGCAACCCTGCGGCAAATCCCGACCCAGCAAACGGACCTTGCTAGCGCGATTTACGGTTCGAAATCGAGCGGTGAATATGTCTGACTTATATTGGTTGGCTGGCGCACATATAGCGCGTCTTGAGCCCTTATTCCCCAAATCACACGCCAGTCATCTACGCGAGACCCACGGAGTTACAGACCCAGATTGTGATGATCTGCTAAAACCCGCTTTTTATCGGAATAGTGAACGAAACCGCAACGCTGGGAAATACCATCAGACCGGATACCTCCGCTCAAACAATCTGGTCTGAGAGCCGACCGGTTCGGCGTTGGATGTAGACGGCAAGTGTAGCTATCGATAGACAACTTCCACAGGGTCAAACCGAAAACGAAGGCCCGAGGCAACCCAGGCAACAGGAAGAAACTATGAAGCGCTGTGCAATTGTACAATTTGAACCGCGCCATGAAGAAGTCATCCCCAGCTTGGTGGCCGCCTGTAATGCCAACGGGTACCGACCACGAATCTTTTTGCATCGCCGGATCTTAAAGCTGCGCGGAGATATCATGGCCTTGGTGCCGGGATTGGAATTTGATGTTGAGTATGTGCCTTTGAGCACACCGGATTACCGGGCTGCGGATGCACCAAAACATATCAAGTCAACTATTGCAGCAATTGAAGCGGCCGAACATGACTTCGTCCTTATGGCCTCTTTGAGTCGTCCAAAAGCGGCAAGCTGGGCGCATGGAGTGAAGAAGCCATTGATCATGGTCCTGCATAATCTGGATCAGTTCAGCCAGATGGTACCCCTGCGCGAGACGCTTCAGATGCCAAATGCGCGCTACATCAGCCTGAGTGCACATGTCACGGCTGAATGGATCAGCCGGGTGGGCAAAGCCCATATGGACAGGATCGCGACGTTGGAGCCGTTTTATTGGATCGATGATCCGGAACCAAAGTTGGGCCAGCCGCGTCAGGTCGTGATCCCCGGCAACGTTAACATGCGGACACGTGATTACCCTGGCCTGCTGGATCTTCTTGGCAATCGACCGGACGCCTTTCAGAATCTGCATTTCATCCTGCCGTCAGGAGGCGGAGATCGCGCCAAGGTTGAAAGTGAGATCCAGGACCGAAAGCTTGACGCCCGCTTTACGTGCCTGCCTTTGGACAACAGCGGGCAGGTCGGGCATGCCGCGTATTTTGACGCACTGGCGGGCGCTCAGGTGATACATCCGCTCATGCCATTTGACTATGAACAATATCAACGGATCAAGATCACATCTGCCCTGTCCTCTTCGGGTGGATTCTGTGTGCCGATCGTCATGGACCGCTGGTCAGAGGCCTGTTACCGACCACCAATGCTGATTGCTGACAATGGGTTGGAGGCAAGCCTGACCCGCATTTCAGAGGCGAGTGATGCAGAACTCAGCGATCTGCAGGTAGCACTGAAGTCTTACCGCCGATCTGCACTTGCAAACGGAGCTGTCGGGCTAAGACGGCTAATTGAACAATAAGTGCATCTATCCGGTTCACTCTCAGCCTTTTAGATCCACCTACCACCGAGTTGGAAATCGCCCAAGTTGGCAACATGATGCCGCGCCGTACTTTTTTCGTTCCTACGCGAAATTCGCAGTTCAGAACATCTGCAAAACCGTTATTCTCAATGAGCACCACATGACATACGGTCTGGCGGATCACCAGACTGAAGCGTCGGATCAAAGGAATAGAATGACACGAAAGCTAGCGATCCTGACGCTCAAAGATGAAGGCGCGTTCCTGTTGGAATGGCTCGCCCATCATCAGATGGTTGGTTTCACTGATTTTCTGATCTTCTCGAATGATTGCGCGGATGGCACCGATCTGATGTTGCACCGACTCGAAGAGATGGGGCAAATCACTCATGTCAGCCATGAAGCCAAGCCCGATAAGAGCGTACAGTGGCAGGCTATGAAACAAGCCGCCAAACATCCTCTATTGAAAGAAGCAGACTGGATACTGGCGCTCGATATTGATGAGTTTGTAAATATCCATATTGGCGACGGCTCATTAAACGCGCTCATCCATAGCCTCCCCGAGGCGGATGCGATCACGCTCACCTGGCGGCTATTCGGAAATGCAGGGATTGTTTATTTTGAAGATGCGCCGGTGACCCAACAGTTCACTTCGTGCGCCCCCAAACCCATCCTTTGGCCGTGGCGCGCCTCGATGTTCAAAACGCTTTATCGCAACAACGGGATTTACCATAAACCAGGCATTCATCGGCCAATTTCGCCTGATCAGACCCGCGTGGATGAGGCGCGCTGGTATGATGGATCAGGCCGTTTGCTTGGTGGCGATCATCGCCGCCAGCGGGTATTTTCCAACTATACGCAAGATACGACCATGAGGGTTCAGCTTAACCATTATGCTTTGGGCGCGATGGACTCCTTTCTGCTCAAACGTGCGCGTGGACGTGGGGTGCATTTCAAAG
Organism: Ruegeria sp. C10; assembly: GCF_056537805.1. Lineage (NCBI taxonomy): Bacteria > Pseudomonadati > Pseudomonadota > Alphaproteobacteria > Rhodobacterales > Roseobacteraceae > Ruegeria > Ruegeria sp. C10. The sequence goes on from NZ_JBQFSC010000001.1 coordinate 326,950, forward strand.
AGAAAATCGGCATGGATTATTGGGTCGATTACAACTTTAACAGCGATCAGGACGTCTCTATTTCCCGCTACCAATCGGCACGGGCTGCTCGGGTTACCGAGCTAAAATCAGATGCCACACTGAAGAAGCTACATGACAAGGCCTGCGAATGGCGGCACAAGCGATTTAAGGAACTTCTGGAGTCAGAACCTGAACGCGCGTTTTTTGCTCGCCTGATGATGGCTGGCCAAACCACACCTCTGACGGAGCATACGGCCCGTCAGCTTATTTCAGTTGCCATGCGCGCGAACCAGAAAGCCGCCGCAGAGTCCGAGTAGGAGCCTTCCTTCGTGCCGCAATCATCAAAAACCCATCCTGAATATCTGTCTACTCGTGCAGGCCGTACGCGGCGGATATTTCAGGTCGGTTTCAACAAGTGCGGCACAAGGTCGATTTCCGCCTTTCTAGATAACAACGGCATTCCGACGGTTCACTTCAAGCGTGGCAATCTGGCCCGCGCGCTCGCTAACAATCTTAAGTATGGCTATGCGCCGCTCAATGGCATTGACCGTTGGGTCGGCTACACCGACATGCAGATGGTGAGCGGGTCACGCGTGATTGAAGGTTGCCGTTATTTTCGTCAACTCGCGGCATATTATCCCAATTCGTATTTCATATTGAACACTCGAGACAAAGACAGGTGGATCGCAAGTCGCCGAAACCATGGCAATGGGTTTTATGCCGAGCGTTATCGTAAGGGTATGAATTTCGAGTCGGTTGATCAGGTAATTGATCATTGGTCAGAAGAATGGGACCGGCATCATCAGGAGGTGCCCGAATTTTTTAAGGACCAACCGGATAAATTATTGATATATAATATAGAAACAGACAGCCCTGACCAGATGTCCGAGTTCCTTGCGCCTGATTTTGAGACTGATCCGACTTTCTTCGGCCATGAGGGTAAAACGTCCGGAGGCAATGACGCCGACGATGCGGTTTCTCCGAATTGAGATGTCATGGCCTGCTTATTTAAGCAGCATAAGAAATCGAGTGTGGGCGAGAACGAAAGGTTCGGTCGCCAACTCTCTGACGAATGAATGCGACTTAAAACTTGCCCAGCTTAGCTGGCTAACGGAGTGACAAGATTGAACAGGCAGGCTGCGCCGCCGCGCACCTTTTGATTGCCTTGATTCCTATGGTGCGCGCGATGCTCTTGCCGTTGGCAATCTTTTGGAAAGGCCGTTGATTTCGACATTTTGGGCAATGAGCGTCGTAACTGTTGGTTTACTCTTGGTGCTGTTAGAGCACAAAATCCAGACCAATATCGAGGCAGTGTGCACTGTGGGTGATCCAGCCCATAGAAATCAAATCAACACCGGTGTTCGCCACAGCCCGCACATTATCTGGGGTTATCCCGCCTGAAGCTTCGGCAATGGCTTGACCATCAATCATGCCTATAGCTTCGCTTAAGGTTCTTGGATCCATGTTATCCAGAAGCACCGCATCAACACCGATTTTCAGAACTTCGGCCAGCTGCTCCAGCGTGTCGACCTCGATCTCGACCTTGACCATATGACCGACTGTCTCTTTGGCCCGCGTCAAGGCTGGGCGGACACCCCCGGCTATAGCGATGTGGTTGTCCTTGATCAGCACCGCGTCACTTAGGGAGTAGCGATGGTTCATGCCGCCGCCTGATCGCACAGCGTATTTCTCTAAAGCCCGCAAACCGGGCGTTGTTTTTCGGGTACAGACGATGGCAGCACGCGTGCCTTCGACGCGGCGAACCATATCGGCTGTCACACTTGCAATACCCGATAGATGACCCAAGAAGTTGAGCGCCGTACGTTCAGCAATCAGCAGACTGCGCGATGGTCCTTTGAAGGTAGCGATCACTGTGCCGGGCGCGACTGTCCCACCATCCTCGACATGACGGATTACTTTGATCGCCGGATCTATCAGCTCACAAGCCAATTCAGCACAATCCAGACCGGAAATACATCCGGATTGACGCGCGCAAGCCACAACTTCGGAAACATGATCCGAAGGAATAACAGCCGAGGAGGTGACATCTCCGGCGAGGCCCAAATCTTCATCAAGTGCGCGGCGGATCACCGGCTCCAGCATCGTTCGGGGCAACGGGGCTAGGGGCATGATAGTCATTTCTCAAGCAGTCCTCAAAAAGGGTTCCTGACTGGTCAAACTCGCATGAGCAAGTACTTCGGTCAGAGTCATCAAAAGAGATTGCGCGTTCGCCTCAGGATTAGGGAAGTCACTTCGGTAATGTCCGCCACGCGATTCTCGGCGCAGATCGGCAAAGACCGCGATCGAAAGCGCGACTAGTGCCGGGTCAGAAGCGCAGGCAGCGGTTTCGACCAACGGAGACAACTTTGAAATGACTTGACGCAATCCCACCTCGTCGCGGATCAAACCCAGAAATTTTGTAGCCAAAGGCCGGACAGAGCTAGGGTCAGAACGAGGCAGAGCGGTAACTGTAGGAACAAATGACAGGTTTCTCATTTCTGCCTTGGCAACATCATTTGCGGCGCGGCATCCCATCACCACCGCCTCCAGCAGTGAATTACTAGCAAGGCGATTGGCACCATGCAGGCCAGTGGCCGCGCATTCACCTATGGCCCAAAGGCCTGACAGAGTGCTTCTTCCATACTCATCAACGGCGATACCGCCCATGTGGTAATGCGCAGCCGGAAGTATCGGTATGGGATCGCGCGCCGGATCAATTCCGCTTGCTGCGCACAATGCATGGATGCCAGGGAACCGCTGGACAAATTCGGCACCAAGCGCGGCACGAACATCAAGAAACACTCGCCCACCTTCCAATATGACCTGATGCACGGCACGAGCCACCACGTCGCGCGGGGCCAGTTCAGCCCCCGGAATATGCGACATGAAGCGCTTGCCGGTTTGGTCGATCAGAATTGCGCCCTCGCCCCGGACGGCTTCACTGACCAATGCCAGAGGTGTCTGCTTGATATCCAGCGCTGTGGGATGAAACTGGACAAATTCCATATCGCGCAAGGCTGCCCCGGCGCGGGCGGCCATCATGACGCCCTGGCCGAAATTACCTGAAGGGTTGGTGCTTGCACCAAACAGACCGCCGCAACCGCCTGACGCCATAACGACCTGAGATGTGCGCAATACCTCTGCTTGGGCATCTTTTTGCAGATGAACGCCTGTAACGTGTCCGTCTAGCGTCAACACCCGTCGGGCTTCGACTCCGGTCAAGCAAGTGATCGATGGGCATTGCAACACGGCACTCGCAAGGGCCGATGTGATTTCGGCTCCGGTGCGGTCGCCGCCTGCATGCAGTATTCGGCGGCGGGAATGCGCAGCCTCGCGCCCCAAGGCATATGTGCCGTCGGCGGTTTTATCGAAACGAGCGCCGTGTTTCTCTAATACAGTGATCGCCTTTTGCGCTTCGCAGAGAATGGCCGACGCCACGGTTTCATCGCACAGCCCGTCGCCGGCCCGCAAAGTATCGACCAAGTGTTGCGCAGGATCACCATCCGTGCCTAGTTCGGCGGCGATCCCTCCTTGAGCCCAAGCGCTGGAACATTCCTGGCCCAGCCCTGCACGGGTGATTAGTACTACGGGTTGTGGAGCCAGTTCCAGCGCAGCCGTCAGCCCGGCGATGCCGCCACCGATGATGGCAGTTCGACCATGAAGCCCTTCGAGCCCGATCATTTCACTGCCAGCATCCGTTCTACCGCGCGGCGCGCATCTTCGGCGATGGCCGGATCGACAGTGACTTCGTGATGGCCCAGTTCCAATGCGTTGCGAATGTTGCGCAGACTAATGCGCTTCATATGTGGACATAAGTTACAGGGGCGCACGAATTCCACCTCAGGATGGTTCAGCGCCACGTTGTCGCTCATCGAGCATTCGGTCAACAGGCAAACCCGCGTCGGTTTTTTGTCGCCGACGAAATCCGACATGACTGCGGTAGAGCCAGAAAAATCTGCTTCGGCAACCACTTCGGGCGGGCACTCAGGATGGGCCAGGACCGTAACACCCGGCCACGCTTCGCGCATTTCACGTATATCGGCTGGAGTAAACAGTTCGTGCACCTCGCAATGTCCGTGCCATGCGATCAATTCGACATCGGTCTCTTTGGCGACGTTCTTGGCGAGATACTCGTCCGGGATCATCAACACGCGCGGCACCCCGAGGGATTCCACCACCTTTACTGCGTTGCCCGACGTGCAGCAGATATCCGATGCCGCCTTCACCGCTGCCGACGTGTTTACGTATGTGATCACCGGAACGCCGGGATGGGCTTCGCGCAGAAGCGCAATATCCTCGGGTGTGATGGAATCTGCCAGTGAACACCCCGCCCCCAAATCTGGGATCAGCACCGTCTTTTCCGGGTTCAGCAGCTTGGCAGTTTCCGCCATAAAATGCACACCAGCCAACACAATGACATCGGCATCAACCTCGACAGCTTCGCGCGCAAGCGCAAGGCTGTCGCCCACGATATCGGCAACTCCATGGAAGATCTCCGGCGTTTGGTAATTGTGGGCGAGGATGACCGCATTCCTCTCACGCTTGAGATCAAGGATGGCTTCCAGATCATCTTCAAACAGCATCCATTCGGGTTGCGGGATGATCTGCTTTACCCGGTCGTAGAGGTCTGGAAGGCGAAAATCTTTCATTGGCTTCTCCATTTATACTCGAATCGAGTATATTGAGGTCATGCTTATTCTCGATTCGAGATTATGTCAAGCGAGGTTCAGGACCGGGAGAGAGGTAATCTGACGCCCGACAGCATGCGAGCCTCTAGAATGGCCGGCCGATATCGGAACAGGCGTGCCGGACGACCACCGGTGCCGCTGGACATTTCGCCGGTATCTTCAATCAATTCCTGCTGATCAATCTGGCGGCGAAAATTGGGTTTGTGCAGGTGTAGACCAGACAGCGCTTCAACTGTGCGCTGTAACTGCAGCAAGGTGAAGCTTTCGGGCATGAGCTCGAACACAACCGGAGAGTATTTTATCTTGGCCCGCAAGCGAGATATGCCGGTGGCGAGAATGCGACGGTTGTCCGCTTCCATGTGACGACCGAATTCAGGAGTGTCAACAAGCCCTGCTTCGTACATAAGCTCATAACGTTGCAAAACCAGCTCTTCGTTCCAGGTCTTCCCATTCAGACCAAACAGATAGTCCACACGCTGCAGTTTTAGCGGATCACTCCCTGCCCAAGCTGAGATACGTTTGATAATTTGTGGTAGTTCTTCGGGGCTGCGATCGCGATGATCCTCCCATGGGAAGTATTGATACCAGCTACGCCATGCCGGACGTCCAGCACCAGTAGTATCCTGCTCCCGCACCAGACCGAGATAGCTGATCGAGATACGCTGAGAGTTGTCGGCATAACCCGAGCGTGGATCGCGATCCTTGTCTGCAAAGGTGTAAAGCTGTTCAAGATATCCCACCGGATGGCCGGTCTGCGCCTCAATCCAGGCCCGCAAGCCGCTTTGCAAGCTGCGGTGTGAAGATTCGAACGGTCCCGAAGGTAGCGCGTTACCGCCACGCAAGGTCATGACACGCGGCTGATCATCAGTCACGGCGATTAGGATTGCGATCAGTTCGGCAGGGGCTAGTCCACTTGGCAAGGAATTTCCTGTTTGTAGAATGTCGCGAAGCGTTGGTTAGAATGTGCGTTCTAACCCAAATTTAGTACCTTGGCTTGAAGAAAAATACAGTGTGACGGGTGCTTCTTCAGAGAACAAGCATTTCTGGCCCAGTTAATCGTCCCACTGTTCTAACATCAGGTTACTACTTTCGGTCCAATGAACCTGAAATACAGTTTCGTCTCACGACTTGAGGAGTGTCGCAAGATATGGGTTCGGGCTGACCAAACAGCCCGTTGAGGTATTCGTTTCGCTAAGGTAGTTCTCAGAACGGTCTTACGTATGATCTTTTTGAAGGCTGCCGTTTCCGCAAAGACATTAATGATTACACTAAATACTTCGATTTGCGACACACAGTGTCTTATCGAAATTTGGAATCGATCATAGCATATCGCAGCTAAGGTCTGACCACTTCACATTCGACAGTTGGGTTGTGAAGCTTCCTCCAGTTCGAAGATACCCATCCGACCCGCGGCGCTAAGCAGCCAGTTCTTTGAATCGTTGTACGGGACGGGGTCCTGGAGTGAATTGAAATCTACGGATCGGGACCTCTAGGTAGTTTGATATCTTGGCTGATGTTCACAAATTGCAAGTTTCAGAACATCCCAGTTTGATTTTTGCGTCATGCGCTTTGGCTTTCTTAGGCTGAAGATTCTGATCCCGCATTGACACCACGGATGAAAGAGTCCACGCACGGCGGTAACAATCCAGCAGTCGTTCGGGCGGGGCATTCTGCTGCTCCGATACCAGCACTACTGGTCGAAAGCTTCTCCCGGTCCAATAGTCAGAAAGAGAGAGGCCCAGGGCAGCAAAACCCTGAGCCAGCTTTCAATCGGACGGTCCCGTCTCAGCCGCCACTCGAGTTTGCTAACCCGGGCTGGGCAAAATCATTGGCGGGTGGTGTCAAATCCTGCGCACCGGTGCCGGGCATCAACTCGAAACCCAAGTCGAATTGATCCAGGGTCGAGGCCAGTTGTGCTACAATCTCGGCGTTGCCATCAGACTGCGCGGTGCCATCAGCGAGCATCTCGGTCAATCTGCGCTCACCGGTCATGACCTTTTCCAGGTCCGTGCGGCTCAGACTGATCGAAAGATCGGCGTCTTCCGCCACCTGATCGACGATATGAGTCAGAGTGGCATTGCTCATCTCGACAACGATGTTCTCGTCCCGGTCGGGGATCGACAGGTTGATGGTGAACTCCATATCGGCGGCTTTGGCGCTATTGACGCGAATGGCCAGAAAGTCGAGCCACATCGTGGTCTGCATCGCCTTGATCGTATCGGGACCGGTGGTCTCGATGGTAGCGCCCTGCGGAATACCGTTGCGCAGTTCGAACGCCGCACCAAGGAACGAGTTGCGGACCGAAGGGCTTTCCTTCTGATACCCGATCTGCTCGAACGCGTCGGCCAACAGGTCCTTGGCGGCTTGGTTCTGTGGCTCGGCGTAGACCAGTTTGTTTAGAATCTCGGTCGCTTCAAGATATTTACCGGTGTCCACCAATTCCTGCCCTTTCGACAGGATTGGCTCGGCGCCGCCCATCATCTCGACAAACAGCGGCGCGCTGTCTTCTGGCGACAGAGGTGTGAGCGTGGTGGGGTTGGCATCCCAGTAGCCCAGATAACGGTTTATCACCGCCCGGCTGTTATGCTCGACCGAGCCATGATAGCTGCGCGCGGCCCATTGCTGCTGCAGGCTTTCCGGCACGTCATAGACGTTGTGAATCTGATTGATGGTCACGCCCTTGTTGGCCAGATTCAGCACCCCGTTGTTAAGATTGGCGTAAGTGTCACGCTGCGCACGCATCACTTCTTGAATGCGCTCATTTCTGTAACGGGGCCAAGAGTGAGAGGCGAACATCAACTCGGCATCCTGCCCAAACTTGTACAGCGCGTCATTGACATGCTTGGACCAGCTCAGCGCATCGCGCACCAGTGCGCCACGCAAGGTATAGATGTTGTGAATTGTGCCAGTGATGTTTTCCGCCGCCCAGAATGCCTTGAGGTCGGGGAAATAAGTATTCATCTCAGCAGGTGCTTCAGTACCCGGTGTATTTTGGAAGATCATACGCACGCCGTCTACGATGATCTCTTCATACGCGTCCGAGACATAGCGGGTCGGTTCGATCAGGCCCGTGGTGCCAGTCGAGATGTTCTTGCCGATGGACTGATCCACATGGCCGAACGGGCTGCGCGGCAGCAATACGCCGTATTGGAAAAACAGACGGCGGTTCATCACGTTGCCCGCATAGACGTTTTCGGAAACCGCATGTTCCATGAAACCTTCGGGCGCGATCACCTCCACACCGTTGGCCACGTCCTCATCGGTGATCACTCCGCGCACACCGCCATAATGGTCGGCGTGGGAATGCGAATAGACAACCGCCTTGACCGGCAGTTCGCCCACGGTGTCGTTCAGCAGCTTCAGCGCTGCTGCGGCAGTTTCCTTGGAGGCCAGCGGGTCAAAGATGATCCAGCCGGTATCGCCACGAATAAAAGTGATGTTGGACAGATCGAAGCCACGCACCTGATAGATGCTGTCGTCGAGAATATCGTACAGGCCGAAATTCATGTTCAGGATCGCCTGACGCTGCAACGACGGGTGGATCGAGTCGAACTCTTTGCCCTCGAGCAGATAGTCATAGCTGCCGATGTCCCAGGCGACGGTGCCATCCTCGGTTTTGATCTGGCGGTATTCTGGAACCGCAATTAGCCCCTTGCGGCTTTCTTCAAAGTCACGCTCGTCATCGAACGGCAGGTTATTGCGTTGGGTTTGCTGGAATTCGATCGTGTAATCCGAGGGCAGCTTGCCCTTCGGGTCAAAGTGCTGAGGACTATCATCCTGCGCGACGGCAAGGCCTGAGGTCAGCGTCAAAAGGGTGACGGTAAAGAGTAAGGTGGTTCGACGTGGCATATATAATCGGTTCCTATCATGAACGCTTCAAAAGAGATCGCAGCGCAGGAGGTCTGACGGGACGAACCACGAGGTTGAAATTCGTCCCGCCGGTGCATTGACGTCCAGAAGTGCCGAGATGCGCGATCTTTTGGAAGCCGGGTGCCTGCCTGTACGACCAGCAGTGCGGCCCTCTTATCCGCAGTATTTTTCCCGAGAAGTGCAAACATGTTGCCACCTGTCGAAAAACACATGTATCAACGAGGCCAACATAATGGTTTTCCTTGGTTTTCCCGAGGCAGAGGGATATTGAAGTGGATACTACCGAGCGCGAAATTCGGGTACAGATGCAACGTATCCTGGATCATCCGGATTTCACCGCCAGCCCCAAACGCCGCGCATTTCTGAACTATATCATCGAGGAATATCTGGCCGGTCGTTCAGATCAGATCAAAGGCGTGTCGATTGCCATGTCGGTCTTTGACCGCGACGAAAGCTTCGACCAGCAGGTCGATCCGATTGTCCGACTTGAGGCGCGGCGACTACGGCAGGAGATTGACACCTATTATGCCGGGCCCGGTCGGGGCGATCCGATACGCCTCACCATGCCCAAAGGAGGATACGCGCCGCGGTTCGAAAAATCTTCACTGCCCGGCCCTGTTCCGGCACCTGCTGACGCCCGGCCCAATGCCGGGCTCAGAGGGCGACGACGCGCTGGGATTGGACTGGCTGTCGCCTTTGGCCTGGCATTGTTTGGGCTGATCTGGGGATTGGCCCGTTCAGGGACGCCCGAGGAACAGGCAAATCACAGCTTGCCCAAAGGACCCGTCGTGGCTGTACTGCCCTTTGAAACTCTGGGAGAGGGCCCCGAGTACCTCGCCGATGGTCTTACCCGGCAGTTGACGACCGAGTTGATCCGGTTCCGGGACATCTGGGTCTTGCCCCTTGGCAGCACACTGCATTCTGGTGAAACTGAGATTGATACGGCGAGCTTGCGTACAGAATTCAACGCTGATTTCGCGCTGGAAGGCAGTGTGATGGACAGGGGCGACACCTTGCGCCTGTCCGCACGCCTCATTGATCTGAAAGACCGAAGATATATCTGGTCGCAAAGCTATGAGGTCAGCGATACCTCCAAGGAGATCTATGCGGTACAGGACAGCATTATCCGAGATGTAATGGGTAAACTGGCCGGGAAATACGGGCTACTGACGCTTGGCGCGATGCGAGATGCCGATAGAATTCCACCCAACAATCGCGATGCTTATGACTGTGTGCTTGGTTATTACAGCTATCAGGTAACCATCAATCTGGATCGCCATGCCGGAATCAAATCCTGCATCCTGAACGCGCTCGAGAAGGCTCCGGATTATGCCGAGGCCTGGGCGGTGCTGTCGAACCTGTATCTGCAACAGATACGTTTTAGGCTGGGCGGAAATCGCGAACAGATTCTGGCCGCAGCCGATGCCGCAGCACGCCGGGCGGTCGAGATCGACCCAAATCTGGCGGCGGGACATCTGATGATGGCCAATATGCGGTTCGTGCTCGGCGATTTTGCCGGGTTCCGCGAGGCCGGGCAACGGGCGATTGACCTGAATCCGAATGACACCGACATTCTGGCCCATTACGGGATGCGTCTGGCGTTCAGTGGCGAATGGGACAAAGGACTTGCTATTGTAGACCGGGCAATCGCTCTGAACCCTGTGCATCCTCAGTGGTATCTGTTTCCGCGGGTTTTTTACGAGTTCGACCGGGGCGACTATGAAGCGGCGCTGGCACAATTGGAACAAATCGATATGCCAGGTTTCTTCTGGACCCATCTATGGCAGGCCGCGCTACACAGCAAACTGGGAAATGGGGAACAGGCCCAGGCGGCTCTACGCAGCTTGTTGGTTCTACGCCCAGATTTTTCATCTGTTGCATCAGATATACTTGCCATTTGGCAACTTGACGCCACTTTTAAGGAGAAACTGTTGGCCAGCCTTCAGAAGGCTGGTTTGTCAGATTCTTGACCGGCTTATCCAGTTTCCGCACACCTATTCATCGGTGGGCTTCACTGTTATCTGGAATCGCATCACCCTTGTACGCAGCAATAAGCAACCCACGTCAGATGGCTGACTTTAAATCATCAGATCGTCGTTCGATTTTCTAGCTTTCACGCAAGCGGGCCAACGGTCGCTGCCGGTCCATGTCTGGAATGGTTTGTCAGAGTTGGCGCATTTTGGGGACGGCCTTTTACGTAGTTTCGGCATTGCAAAGCACTTTGCTCATCGGTGCTCAACATGCGGAAGTTGATTACCTGTAGCCTGAAAGAAGCGCGCTTCTGGGTGGGATATGTCAATTCGATGCGCCAAAATGCAAGGCAATCGAGACGCGTCTTCGGAAGATCTGCGCGACACAGTTCACCCACCCAATCAGGCCGGTTTCTTTAACTTTTACAACTGAAACGTTTATTCGGCATCAGAGCACTCCTTCTCTGGTCAGAGTTTGCCCCAAATTACGAACTCTGTTCGGACCCTTTTCTGAGTCACGGCCAAGGCCCCTTTCGATAAACCACTGAGTAATCTGCAGCCATTACTAGCCCACCACTCCGTGACCACGCACCTGCATGCAGTTCACAAGCACATGACGCCGCGCCATTTCGTCATTGTACTGGCCGCGCACAGATCCGACTATGCCACCTGCGATCGCACCTCCGATGACATCTTCCTTCTCGCCAACAACCCAACCAGTGACCGCGCCATCAATAGCGCCGAACGTAGCATCCATTTTACGCTGCCCGGGATTGAAACTCGCGGCCATCAATCGGCATTCAGCCTCATCTGTGTAGAAGGTCGCATTCCTGGTTCCGTCAACCATCAGTGGCTTCTGCATCGGGTACTGAGTGCATGCGGTGAGACTGATGAGAGCAACAAAAATGAACTTTTTCATCGCAGCTTTCCTTTCGGGAATCGAAGTAATTGCTTGGCGTACACGCTAAACTTGCCTGCCTAGGCAAATCTCATTTAGTAAGTTTACGATTGTCGAAAAATAGCTCAGCCATTTTACGCAGCGTAAAATTGCATTTGTTTCGCTGGCTCGGTCGCAAACTTCTCTGGCGCATGAATGCAGCGCCTTTCTTGCGCAGCTAAGTTGGCTAAATAGGCAACTAGATTAACGCGAAAAAACCGTCGGCCGAGCATGCCGAAGGCGTGACGGCACGCAGCCGCGTAGGGCTGCGGCACAAGAAAGTCGGCGGCCCGAAAGTCCTTTTTCAATTTTCATAGGGTCTTCTATTCAGCCGCGTAACGCTCCATGTCGGCAAGGCGCGTGTATCCGTCCCGCGTCTGTGGTGTTTTAATGCCTAGAATATTTCCGGCGATTTGGGTCCGGAGAATCTGTGCGGTCCCGCCGCCGATAGTGAACATGCGCACATCGCGATACATCCGCTCCAGAGGTTCACGATCGCTGTAGCCGCGCGCGCCGAACATCTGCAGTGCATCGCTGACCACCTTAATAGCCATCTCTGACGCAAAAAGCTTGGCGCGGGCGGCCATGGTCATATCGGGATACTGACTGCCGTTTGGGCCACGCGATCGTGCCGCTTCATGGAGCAGCAGCCTAGCTGCATGAACTTTCGTGTCCATATCGGCCAGCATCCATTGAAGCCCCTGGAATTCTGCAAGCGGGCGCCCGAACTGTTCACGTTGAACGAGGTAGCGTTTTGCACGTTCAAGTGCCCCTGCCGCAACACCCATAGCAACTGCTCCCGCACCGACGCGTTGCGAATTGTAAGCGTTCATCAGGTCGGCAAAGCCACGCTTCAATCCTGAAGGCGGTTTGACCAGCCATTTCTCGTTGATCTCGATATTTTCGAACCGCAATTCTGCTTCGGGCATACCGCAAAGGCCCATCGTGTATTCGCGACCCACCACGGTGAACCCCTTGGGCGTATCACCTGACATCGGATCGGCAAACAGAATGAAACCGCCAATCCCCTGATCGACGCCTGCCTCATCGAGCACGCGGGCAAAGATCAGGTGCAGCTTGGAGACCCCTCCACCAGTGATCCAATGCTTGGACCCGTTGAGGATGTATGTGCGACCCTGTTTCAGCGCGGTAGTCTGCATTTCGGTCGCGGCACTTCCCGAGTCAGGTTCGGTTATGCAGATCGCGGGCTTATCTCCTGCCAGGACATGCTGAGCAAAAAAAGCCTTCTGCTCGTCATTGCCGTACCCCATGACCGCACTGATGCCGCCCATGTTGCCCTCGACAACGATGCGGGCGGTCAGCGTGCAGGCTTTCGCGATCTGTTCGACCACCATGGTGACGTCCAGAAAACTCGCGCCCTGCCCACCATATTTCTTTGCAATGGTCATACCCATGATGCCAGCATCGGCCAATTCGCCAACATTCTGCCAGCAATACCTGCGTGATCTGTCCCAATCTGCGGCACGTTTCTCAAATTCTGGGGCCAGTTCTTTCGCAACGTTCACAAGCGGATGCGGCATGCGTGTCCCTCGTCTCTGTTTCTTAACAGAATACGCTTGCAGTAATACAACACAATCGAATAAAATTGGATATCTAATCCAGTATGCCTTAAGTTATGCAGACACGTTCTCTCAGAACCCTCATACGGGTCTCGAATGTCGGCTCCTTTGCGAAAGCGGCCGAGCAGCAAAACATGACATTGTCTGCACTTTCAATGCAGATGAAGGCGCTTGAGGCGGAGCTTGGCGTCGACCTCTTTGACCGCACCGTACGACCACCGCGACTTACGCCAATCGGCCGGAGCGTCGTCGAGGCATCGATCCCGCTCCTGCAGCACGAAGACAGCCTTCTCAATATCTGTCGCCCGACGGACACGCTTGTCGGGCATTTCCGAATAGGATTTGTCACAACTGCTGCCGTTCGCTTGCTGCCGAACTTCCTGAACAACGCAAAACGTCAAGCACCGCAAGCGTCCTTCTCATTCGAAACCGGCCTGTCCAAGGTTCTACAAGAAAAGGTTGTAAGCGGTCAGCTTGATGCCGCCCTTCTTACAGATGCAGAAGGTGTTCCTGACACGCTTGCGGACAAGGTGCTTCGAGTGGAACCCTTTGCCTTTGCAGCCCATGAGAAATTGCTGAAAGACGGCCTCGCGGGTTTATTGAATGCGCAGCCCTTCTTTCACTTTATGCCCGACACCGGGATCGGAAAACTCATTGCTGGAGAGATGCTTAAGCACAAAAGACCAAAGGGTTCCGAAACCATTGTCCTTGATAACCTTGAAGCGATTATGGAATGTGTTTCGGCAGGGTTGGGTTTTACGCTTCTGCCTGTCCCGGATGTTTTGCGGTATCGGTCTGACGACGTCAAAAGTATTTGTCTTCCACAATCGTCGGCTCGGAAACTTGTTCTTGCGACCGTGCGCAAGGGCGCTCTGGCTGGAAGTGAGGCGATGCTTGCCGCGCTATTTTCGACAGGCGAGGCCGTCGCTGCGAGCGAATAAGAAACACCTTTCCTGCACTCGCGGCTTCGGCTGGATCGACTAAGGTCTTGAAACCCTCTTTTGGGTTCACGCAAGAACGACCGGAACCGGCCTTGGATAAACCGTTTAGATGCTGCGATGCAGCCTGTCTAACTAGCCACTCGCTACGGGAGCGATGGCCGCATTCACGGGAACTCAAAAATCGCGGAACAGATCAGGCTATTGCAATTGTAAAAGGCGTGTCCGCCTCGTGCATTTCTCCAAACTGGCGCCGTGATGTCTTAAGGCGCGCTTGACCAATATTGGGATCATGTTTCCCAAGGTGGATTTGAGCCAATCTCTGTGATCAGAAAATCCATGAATACCCGAACTTTGGGAGATAATACGTTGGACTTGGGATAGATAAGCCATAGAACATTGTCTTCCGTAGCCTCAAAGTCTGGCAGAATTTGCATCAACCGGCCCGATTTCAGGTAATCATACACGCTCCATAGTGCGTTTAGGGATATTCCGGCGCCGGCCAGAGTGGCGCAGACCTGGCTTTGGCCGTCGTCTATGATCAATTGACCCTTAGCCATCGCTGGGTCAAATGCGGTTTTCTCACCTGCCTTACCCGTTAGCGTGCGCAATTGGCGATTTTGGAAAGCGATCAGGTGGTGGCTTTTCAGATCGGCAGGTGTTTTAGGTGTGCCGTATGTGTCAAGATAGTGCGGCGCGGCGCACAGTATGCGTCGGTCATCAGCCAATTTTCGGCCTTTCAGGCTGGTGTCGACAAGCGGCGCATTTCTTAGTGCAAGGTCGTAACTCCCCTCGATAAGATCGAACTGCACATCCGATAGGCGCAAATCGAGCGTCAGATCGGGGTGCTGTTGAAGAAATTTCGGCAGGATTGGAGCAATGTAGAGCTGAGCAAAGGTGCTGGGCGCAGCGAAGCGCAATGTACCGCGGATGGTCGCTGTTTGTTTGCCCAACGCCGTAAGTGCTGCCTCTTCCTGCGCAATAATCTCTCGGGCGAAGGGCAGGAAATCGGCACCTTCAACAGACAGCGACACCTTGCGCGTTGTGCGATGTAACAGTTCGGAACCCAGGCTTTGCTCCAACTTGGCAAGCTTTGCGCTCGAGACAGCTGGAGCCATGCCCAAAGCGCGCCCCGCCGCACTGATGTTCAGCCTTTCTGCCGCCGCTACAAACAATCTCAGCGCGTCTGTATCAAGCCCCATTATATCGCAAACCCGAATTATCAATCCATAAATGGGCAGTTTATACGCAAATAGATTAGCGTTAAATCCCCTTCATGGATGCAACTCGGCATGGGAAGGAGATGCAGATGACGCGGACAGCCACAGTCAACTACCACGTTCACAAGCCCTGGCGGCAAGCCTTTGAACTAGATGCAGGCGGGATTGCTGGTAATTTGATTTCGCCCGAACTGGCCAGCACGGCTGTTGCATTGACAGATGCCCGCACCACGAGCAACACAGTTACATTTGCGTCTGATGCTGTTGAGTTCGCGCTGCTGGAAACGCAGGTACAAGATTTTACCGGCGAGGTCTGGAAACCGACATACGATGCGGAACTAACGGCAATGCTCTCGTACAAGTTAGGTGCGCGCGAGGTTGTGGTTTTTGATCACACGGTTCGGATAGATGACCCAGGAGCGACGCGCAAACCCGCGCGCAACGTCCACAGTGACTATAGCAAGGACGGAGCCGAACAGCGGCTTGTCGATCTTTTGGGTGCCGAGGCCGCAGCGGAGTGGGCGCGCAGTCACTATGCTTTTGTTAATGTGTGGCGCCCTGTGGATCATCCTATCAACTCAGCACCCCTGGGCTTTGTTCGCCCGTCATCAGTTGAACCGTCTGATTGGATTTTGCTGGACCTGATTTATCCCGACCGCAATGGGCAAATAATGGGGCTGGTAGGAAACCCCAGGCATGAATGGATTTATCAATCGAAGATGACGCCGGATGAGGTCGCGATCTTCAACATCTATGACAATCAAGGTGCTCCGTCGATCGCGCATAGTGCGCTTGATATGGTCGAAGATTCAAACGTCAACACCATTCGCAAAAGCATCGAGAGCCGCACCTTGGTGCGCTATTAAAGGAGAGCCGGACATGTTGGATAAAATGCAGCCTGCTGATTTTGCCCAAATCAACGTGGCCTATAACCGGGTATTTCGACCGGGACGGCTGAGCGTTGGCCTTGTGTTGCCGCTCGAAGCATATGCAGTCGGTGCAGAGCCGACGCTTCGGGATCATCTGGAAGCGGCTCGGAAAGCGGAGAACCTCGGGTTTGCATCACTTTGGCTGCGCGACGTGCCATTCAACGTTCCAAGCTTTGGTGATGCAGGACAGATTTTCGATCCATTTGTCTATCTGGGTGCGCTTGCTGCGGTGACGGACCGAATTGCCCTTGGAACTGCGAGCGTGATCCTACCATTGCGTCACCCCGCTCATGTAGCCAAAGCGGCGGCGAGCGCGGATGTGCTCTCGGGCGGACGGTTGCTCTTGGGTGTAGCCTCCGGGGACCGGCCTGAGGAGTATCCGGCTATGAACCAGAGCTATGATGACCGCGGGGCACTTTTCCGCGACAGCTTTGACTATATCCGCGCCGTTGGATTGGACTATCCCGAGCGTGAAAGTGCACAGGGTACGCTGTCTGGCGGGATTGACCTGCTGCCAAAGCCGCATGGGACCCGCCTGCCGATGATTATTACGGGTGGTAGCCAGCAATCCCCCGATTGGGTGGCGCAGAACGGCGATGGTTGGATGACCTATCCGCGCAATGCGACTGCCCAAAGGCAGGTTATTGCGGACTATCGGAGGCGCGGGAAGGAAGCGGGCCAGCCAGACAAGCCTGTCATGCAATCCCTGTATATCGATGTCGTTGCCGATCACGCCGCACCACCGCGCCCGATCCATCTTGGGTTTCAGTCTGGCACCGATTTCCTGCGTAGCTATTTACGTGAAATAGAAACGCTTGGGGTCAATCACGTTGCACTGAACCTACGGTTCAATCAAGCGCCCATCGATACAACGCTCGAACACCTGGCGGATACCGTACTGCCCGACTTTTCCTAAAGGATCAGATCAATGAACAAGACTATACTCATTACAGGTTCAACCGACGGCATTGGTTTGCTCACGGCAAAGAAGCTGGCCGCCGATGGACACAAAGTACTTCTGCATGGACGCAGTACCTCCAAATTGGACAGCGCGGCCTCCGAAGTCGGCGGCGATGTCGAAGCTTATACCGCTGATCTGAGCGATCTGTCCGCAGTGCGAGAACTGGCTGAAAGCGTGAAGGCCAAACATGACAAACTGGACGTGTTGATCAACAATGCAGGTGTGCTGAAAGCTCCGCAAACCGTGCTTGCGAATGGGCAGGACATCCGCTTTGTCGTCAACACACTCGCACCCTATCTGCTCACAGAATTGCTGATGCCGATCATTCCCGCCGCCGGGCGCGTCGTGAACCTGTCATCGGCAGCGCAGGCCCCGGTGAACATAAATGCACTGGAGGGCAGTGTTCCGCTGGATGATATGGAGGCTTACGCGCAAAGCAAGCTGGCGATCACCATCTGGACCCGGGAATGGGCCAAATCTCTGTCCGATGCACCCGTCATGGTCGCGGTAAATCCGGGATCGCTGTTGGCCTCAAAGATGGTGAAAGAAGGATTCGGCCTAGCCGGGAACGATATGAACATCGGCGCTGATATCCTGATTGACGCAGCATTGGGTGATCGGTTCGCTGATGCGTCAGGTGCCTATTTTGACAATGACAGCGGTGCCTTCGCGAATCCACATGCCGCAGCACTGGACAAAGCACATGTTGCCGACGTCATGAACTCGATCAGAGGTTTGATTAACCAGACCAACTGACCCGCGCTGCGCTAAATCCAGACGCGCTTCCAACTTTAACCTCCCTTACCCCTCGCGCGTGCCGCGTCGAGGCCCAAGAAAGGACTGTCTGATGAAATATGAGAGCTTTCAAACCTTTGACGTTGCTGTTGAAAACGGCATCGCAACAGTCACATTCAACTTTGGCACCGTAAACGTGCAAGGCCAGGAAATGCTGGCCGACCTCAACAGTCTGGCCATGCGGCTAGAGCGAGACCGCGAAACCAAGGTCGTGATCTTTCAATCCGCCAACCCGGAAATCTGGGTCTGCCACTACGATACCGAGCTGCTCAAGGATATGTCGACTGAGGCCGTATCCCGCGAGGACGCACAGCTTTTGGACCTTCAATCGGTCTGCGAGCGGATCAGCAAGGTGCCACAAGCCACCATCGCAAAGCTGGAAGGGTTCGCACGTGGTGGCGGACACGAGTTGGCGTTGGCGCTCGACATGCGATTTGCGGCGCGGGGTAAGTACAAGTTCATGCAGATGGAAGTTGGAATGGGCATCCTGCCTTGCGGCGGCGGTGCTTCGCGCATGGCACGTCAAACCGGCCTTGGAAAAGCGCTCGAGATCATCCTGAGCGCACAAGACTACGACGCGGATGATGCAGAACGTCTGGGCACCATAAACAAGGCTTTGGAGCCAGATGAGATTGGCCCGTATGTGACGGCTCTGGCCGAGCGGATCGCAAAATTCCCGGCAGAGTCGATCAATGCCTGCAAGCAGATGGTCTATGAATCCATCGACAAACCCATTGATGAAGCGCTGAAGGCCGAAGCCTATTGGCTGTATCAGGCCACAAGCAAAACCCCGGCGGTCAAACGGTTCACCATCGCGGATGAACAGGGTCTGGAACACGACATCGAAAACCAGCGCAAGTGGGGCGATCTGGTTATGCAGGTTCAGGATATCAACTGATCCGTCCTCCAACACAATGATCACGTCAGGCGTGCGCTGTTCAATGCCGCGCCTGACACTTCGTCAAAAAAAGGAATATCCCAATGAAAGCAATGGTTCTGAACGACTACGGACCCGATGCACCGTTCGAGCTTGTAGAAATGCTCGAACCGGTCGCAACGTCTGAGCATGTAGTCGTCAAAGTGGCCGCGACCAGCGTCAATACCGTCGATACAATGATCCGAAGCATGGGCGCGGATCTACCTCTGTCCCCCAATTTGCCCGCGGTCCTTGGCATGGATTTTGCTGGCACAATCACAGCCGTTGGCGAAGGTGTTACAGGTTTTTCCATAGGCGATGAGGTGTATGGCTGCGCCGGTGGTTTGATGGACCTCCCTGGTTCGCTAGCCGAATACATCAATGCGGATGCCCGCCTGATTGCACACAAACCCAAGACGCTGAGCATGCGAGAAGCCGCGGCGCTGCCTCTCGTAGGCATCACCTCCTACGAAGGATTGACGCGCGCCGGTGTCGGCGAAGGGCAGACCGTTCTGGTTCAAGGCGGTGCCGGTGGCGTTGGTCATGTTGCCGTTCAAGTTGCGCGCCACCTTGGCGCAACCGTGTCGGCAACAGGTCGCGGAGCGGATCAGCTAGCCCTGATCGAGGGTCTCGGTGCGCGCCCGTTGGATTTCACAACCCAAAAGGTCGAGGACTACGTGGCCGAACACACTGATGGCGTAGGCTTCGATGTGGTGTTTGATAGCGTGGGTGGGCCTAACTTGACGAACTCGTTCGAAGCGGCCAAGCTCAATGGCCAAGTCGCCTCAACCGTCGCGATGGTCGAGATTGATCTGACACCTGTGCATTTCAAAGGTCTGTCTCTGCACGTCGTCTTCATGCTGATCCCGATGATGCATGATGTCGGGCGTCAATCCCATGGTGACATCCTGAAAACTCTGGCGGAAATGGCGGATGCGGGCCAACTCAAACCAATTGTTGACGAACAGAGGTTTGGGTGGACCAATGTCGATGCAGCCTATGAGCACCTGACAAACGGAGCGGCGGTCGGAAAAGTTGTTGTAGAGCTGTGAACGGAACCGGTCGGGATTGGTGCGTAGAGATATAATTGCGCACCATTCCAGTATGGCCTGATATTGATATCGACCGTCAGTACTCAGCCAAGCTGAATCCAAGTTGCAGCTCAGATTGCTATGAACTCAAAGCACTGGTCGGAGCTGACGCAGCACATGGATCCCCTCCGCTGCTGGCGATATTAACTGATACCGCCATTGCGGTTTCCAGTCCCAAGAACCTTTACTTCCAGCCAGTGGAAACCAAATGCGATCACGCCCGCGACGAGAATATAGAATACGGCCAACAGGATGAGCGGCTCGTAAATAATGAAAGTGTCGGAGCGCACACGTGAAGACACGGCGTAAATGTCGACGACAGTGATCGTCGCAACCAATGGAGTTGCTTTGAGCTGCAATATGGTTTCACCGCCCAATGTCGGCAGGACGTTGCGGATAGCCTGCGGCAACCAGATACGGCGAAACATGGTGAAACGTGGCATGCCAAATGCCTTGGCTGCCTCAAGCTGGCCCTTGGCGACCCCTTTGAAGGCACCGCGCATCACCTCTCCTTCGTAGCCGGCATAGGACAACGTCAGCGCCAGTACTGCATATGGCCAGGCCTGTCGCAAATAGGGCCACAACTCGGAAGAGCGTATCCAGGGGAACTGCGGAAACAAAGACCCAAGCCCATAATACAATAACCAGAGTTGCAGCAGCAGCGGTGTGCCACGGATGATAGTGCAAAATGCCTTGGCCGGGGCGGCAAGATACCAAGGCCCAACCGCCTGTGCCAATCCAAGTGGAACGGCGAGTAGGAAACCCAAAACTACGGTGACCACCAACAGCCAGATTGTCGTCCAAATGCCCTGAAGGGCGAGCGGCGCATATTTCGGGATCCAGTCCCACTGAAGAGAGACGGCGCACCAGACAACGATTCCAGCGAATATCAGCATCATCACAATGCGATGTGGTTGCATCAACGATCTGAAATCAATCATCTGCCCCCTCCCTTCAGAGAGGGTTGGCCGCGACGCGCCCATTTCTCAATCCGAGCGAAGATGCCGCCCGAACATAGCGTTACCATGAGATAAAGAAATCCCGCTGCCAGAAAGAAAGTAAAATAGGCGCGTGTACTGCTTGCAGCCTGGCGGGTTTCCAGTGTCAGCTCGTTGAAACCCACAACAGCGAGCAACGCGGTATCTTTGGTTGCAATCAGCCACAGGTTGGCAAGACCTGGCACGGCGAAGCTCATCATGGCCGGGATTGTCACGCGGCGCATGGTCATGAAGGCGGGCATACCGTAGGATTTGGCGGCTTCGATCTGACCGGGCGGAACCGCCTGAATTGCGCCGCGCAAAATCTCGGTCGCGTAAGCACCCTGGACAACACCCAGCACCCATATGCCTGCGCCAACACCACTGACCTCAACCCGACCCCCGCCCATTGCGGCGGAGATTTTGTTTATGATGTCAGATCCCACGTAATACAGGATCAGTATCAGGACCAGCTCGGGCACAGCCCGGATCACCGTCGTGTAGATGGCGAGAAGATCGCGCGTGACCTTCCCGCCATAGAGTTTGCCATAAGCTCCGAACAATCCGATCACGAGACCGAGGGCATAAGCGCCGAAAGCGATCTGCAATGAGTGGGACAATCCGCGCAGCAGATTGGCCCCCCATCCCGGCGGCGAGAGCGACAAAAGCTCTGCGCTCTGCGCCAATCCAAGTGAATCCAACAGTCCGTTCACAGCAGCGGCTTAGTAAATGCTGGCCGAGAAATAGTTCGACGTGATCTTCTCGTGCGTGCCATCGGCAAGAATTGCGGCGATGCCTTTGTTCAGCGCCTCACGCAGGTCATCTTGCCCTTTGCGCACGCCAGCCCCAACGCCGCGTCCCAGAATAGCGGGATCATCTGCAACGGCGCCTTTAATTTCACAGCAAGCGCCCGCATCCGAGTTTACAAAGTCGGCCATGGCGATGCTGTCTGCTTGAGTTGCATCAATACGGCCTGCGAACAGGTCCTGATTGGCCTCATCCTGTGTCTGATAAACCCGCAGTTCAGCATCCTTGAAATATTCCTGCGCATAGGCCTGGTGGATGGTCGAAGCCTGAATGCCAACAACTTTACCCGCCAGCGACTCCGGTGTCGCTTCGATATCCATCGATTTGTCCGCAACGATTACAGCGGGTGTGTTGTAGTAAGGATCGCTGAAATCAATGGTTTTCAGCCGCTCCTCGGTGATCGACATAGAGGCCATGATGGCGTCGATTTGCTGCCCGGTCAGCGATGGGATGATACCGTCCCAGGCTACAGGCGTTATAACACAGTCCAGTTCGGCAGCTGCACAGACGGCATTGATAACATCGATCTCCCATCCAACCCAGTTGCCTGAGCTGTCAAGCGAAGCGAATGGTGGATAAGGTTCAGCCGCGATACCGATCTTGACCTCTTCGGCACTGGCGACACCAGCTGAAAGGATGGCGGCGGCAACTCCGGACGCAAGCAGTTTCTTAAGGTTCATTTTGTTACTCCCTTTTGGTTCATTAGTTTGTTTTGACTGGATCAGGCGACCGAGCTGAGGAACTGCTTCAACCGCTCTGATTTTGGATTACCGAAGACCTCGGCAGGTGGACCCTGCTCTTCAATACGGCCTTCGAAAAGATAGACAACGTGGCTGGCAACTTCGCGCGCAAATTTCATTTCATGGGTGACGAGCAGCATGGTGCGTCCTTCACCAGCGAGATCACGGATCACGTTCAAGACTTCGCCGACCAACTCGGGGTCCAGCGCCGATGTGGGCTCATCAAAAAGCATTACCGTAGGATCTACGGCAAGCGCTCGGGCAATGGCGGCACGCTGTTGCTGACCGCCAGATAGATAGGCCGGAAAGGTGTCGGCCTTGTCACCAAGCCCTACCCTTTTCAACAGGTCGTGCGCCCGCGAGATAGCCTCTGCCTTTGGCACCTTGAGGACATGTATCGGCACTTCGATCACGTTCTCCAAAAGCGTGCGATGCGTCCACAAGTTGAACTGCTGAAAAACCATTGCCAGCCGCGTCCGGATACGCTCGATCTGGCGGCGGTTCGCAGGACTGCCATCGGCGTGCATTTCAATCAATTCACCGCCAATGGTGATTTTTCCCGAGCTCGGCGTTTCCAAGAAGTTGATGCAGCGCAGCATGGTGGATTTGCCCGAGCCTGATCCCCCGATGATTGCGACAACGTCCCCCTTATTGGCAGTCAGGGAAACACCCTTCAGGACCTCTAGCGCACCAAAGGATTTGTGCAGGTCCTCAATCTTTATCGCCTCAATGGACGCAGTGGCTTCGGGTGTGGGTGATGCTGCTTCGGCTGTGTCCATATCTAACAATCTTCTGATTTCAGCTTGCAGTAAGCCTCGAATCTCGCAATTATGCAAGTGTATAATAACTCCATGCCATGGATGACACTGACGTGCAGGATGACAGCCGCAAATTTAAACGTGAGTCTGCTGAGTTTCGGCGCGAGGCGCTGATATTGGCGACTTTGGACCTGATCGCCGAGATGGGGGTCCGCGGTGCCACGGTGCGTGAGATTGCAGCCCGCGCGAGCGTGACCCAAGGGTTGATCCGTCATTATTTCTCTTCAAAGGAAGAGTTGGTTCAGGCGGCGTATGAGCACCACATGAATACGCTAACCGATCAGACAGCAGCTTCGTCAGGAACGGGAAGCGCAGTATCTCAGTTGACCAACTTCGTTGACGCGTCGCTACGACCACCAATCGTTGATCCAAGCGCCGTGGCGTTGTGGGCCAGCTTTCTGAACAAGGTGCAACATGATTCAAAAATGCAGCGCATTCACCAGCAGACCTATAACTATTTCCGGGGTCACCTCGAGGAGCTGATCGTCGCCGCATTGCTGGAAACCGGACGTTCAGTTGCTGCAACGGAGGCAACGCAACTGGCCATTGCTTGCAACGCGGTAATCGACGGCCTTTGGCTGGAAGGCGGTGCGCTTCCGGACGCGTTTTCCGAAGGGCAACTGGCGCGGATCGGCTTGGACTCCGTGAGCGCCATCCTGGGGATACCATTAAACAAAGAGGCGGAGCAGCCATGAAGACAACATCTGTGACTGAGCGTTTAGCGGGGTTGGGTGGTGCCAAATGGGGTGTACACCTGAAAGCACGTGACCTTATCAAAGCCGGAGTGGATATCGTCGAAATGACGATTGGAGAACCGGATGTGCCCGTGCCAGCCGCATTGGTAGAAGCCACCGTAACCTCCTTGCGGGCACAACGGACAGGGTATTCCAACGGGCGCGGTGAAGCCGGACTGCTTGACGCGCTTGCTGTTCGCTATTCAACCTCTCGTGGGCGGCCCTTCGGACCCGAGAACTTTTTGTGCTTTCCCGGGACGCAAACCGCCCTATTCGCAGTGATGTCCGGGATTGCAGAGGCCGGAGACGAGGTTTTGGTTGGTGATCCGATGTACGCGACATACGAAGGAGTCGTGCGTGCATCCGGGGCGGATATGGTGCCTGTGCCGCTTCGGCCAGAGCACGGGTTTCGCATGCAAGCCGAAGATATTGCCGCACGCATCACTCCACGCAGCCGCGCCATTCTTCTGACAACGCCACACAACCCGACAGGTGCAATTCTGACTACCACGGAAATTGCCGAAATCGGGCAGCTCGCCATGGCGCACGATTTATGGATCATCTCGGACGAGGTCTATGAAGAACTGATCTTTGACGAGGCCGAATTTGCTTCACCATTGGCAGACCCGAAACTGGCGGATCGTGTCATAGGTGTATCATCCATCTCGAAATCACATGCTGCCCCAGGGTTTCGTAGCGGTTGGTGTGTCGGACCAGCAGCGTTTTGTGAAGCGCTGCTGCCGTATTCCGAAACAATGCTCTTTGGCAATCAGCCCTTCATCGCGGACATGACCGAAATGGCAATCCGCGACGGGTCCGAGGTTGCGCCCGGCATGGCCGCTCGTTTCTCTGGCCGCGCCACCCTGCTGGCTGATCGTCTTGAAGCAGAAACGGATCTGACGGTTCATCGCCCAGAGGCGGGAATGTTCGCCCTCATCAACGTTTCTGCCACCGGGTTTGATGGTGAAGCTTATGCGTGGGATTTGTTACAGGCCGGGGTGGCTGTCATGCCAGGGTCCGCCTTTGGCGACGGTCTGAAAGACTGGGTCCGGGTCGCGCTGACGATTAGTGACGCCGATTTTGCCACAGCGGTTTCTCGCATCATTGATCACGCCAACAGCAAATCACGCGAGGTTGCATGAGCGGAATGACAATCGGTGAAGCTTTGGTTGCCAAGCTTCGCCAAAGAGATGTGACCTGCGTCTTCGGAATTCCGGGCGTTCACACGGTCGAACTTTACCGCGGTCTTGCGGCTTCGGGCATTCGTCATATCACGCCCAGGCATGAACAGGGTGCTGGTTTCATGGCTGATGGCTACGCGCGTGTTTCGGGGAAACCGGGTGTGACCTTTGTGATCACCGGCCCCGGATTGACCAACACCTTGACACCGATGGCGCAGGCGCGCGCTGATTCAATTCCGATGTTGGTGGTCTCTGGTGTCAATAAAACCGCTTCACTTGGCAAGGGCTTGGGACATCTGCATGAATTGCCAGACCAACTGGGGCTGGCCAGAACAGTTGCGTTGGTGTCAGAACAAGTTCCCGACTCCAACGCTCTGGACCCGGTCTTGGACCGTGTTTTTCACGATCTTACCAACGGTCGCCCAGGGCCGGTGCATATAGAGATCCCGTTGGATGTAGCAGCAGAAAAATATCAAAAAACACCAGTCGAGACGCTCGATCCAGCACCCCCGTTCAATCCAGATTTAATCTCACAAGCGGCAAGGCAACTGGCTAAAGCAAATCGAGTTGTCATTCTGGCGGGCGGTGGCGCGAAAAAAGCGGAAACCGATTTACAGACATTAGCTGAAACCCTCGATGCCCCCGTCGTGCAAACCGTCAACGCACGGGGCCTGATGCACGGACATCCACTGACCGTTCCTGCCAGCCCGAGCCTCAAAGCAGTACGCGAGCTGATAGAAAGCGCTGATTGCGTTCTGGCTTTGGGAACCGAATTGGGGCCAACCGACTATGACATGTACGCCACCGAGCAAATAGCAGGAAGGTCAGGCCTGATCCGGGTGGATCGCTGCAGCGATCAACTGGCGCGACATGAGGCAGCGCTAACCATTCAAGGTGACGTTAATTTAGTTGTACCGGCGCTGTTTGGGGCATTGTCCAATGAGGCAAAGCAAGACGACGGTGCCGAACGCGCCAGCAAAACACGCCGCGCCGCCTGGGAGGAAATTGGTCCGGACTATCGCCATCAGGTCGAAATCCTGAACGCCATTCGCTCGGCAGTTCCGAATGCATTGATGGTCGGAGACTCAACCCAACCAATTTATGCCGGCAATCTTTTCTACGACCACGACCGGGCCGGAGGTTGGTTCAACGCAGCAACGGGATATGGCGCGCTCGGCTACGGGATACCCGCTGCCATCGGCGCGTCGATCGCCGATCCGACTGCAAGGGCGATCTGCATTGTCGGCGATGGAGGTGCACAGTTTTCATTGCCTGAAATCATGGCCGCAGCAGATGAAAACCTGCCGGTCACCTTCGTGATCTGGAACAATCATGGATACCAGGAAATTGCCGCGTCAATGCGGGATGTGGGTGTGACCGTCATAGGTTGTGATCCTTCGCCCCCGAATTTTTCTGCATCAGCCAAGTCTTTTGGCATTCCATTCACCAAGGTTCCGGCCGAACCACAGGCTGTCGCGCAGGCGTTGCGCGAAACTGTCGCTTTAGATGGGCCTGCAATGATCGAAGTCATCGCTCCGAAATGTGAACCTCAGAAAGATTGAAACATGTCAGACCCGACCTTTGAGTTCTCCCGCGCAATCACCCGCCGCCCGGCTGCGACCATTGCTGGTGGTTTGCGTGCGAAGGATATTGGAAACCCCGATTTCGAAGGAATGATGGCGGCACATAAGGCTTATGTGGCTGCACTGAAAAGCACCGGGGCTGAAGTGATCGAACTTGATCCCCTTGACGCGTTCCCCGACGCACAGTTTGTCGAGGATACGGCCCTTTGCCTGCCGCAAGGCGCTGTGCTGATGCGACCAGGCGCACCATCGCGGATGGGTGAGGTGGCAGAAATGGCGCCAAATCTTCGCGCTTGCTACGAGACGGTTCTGGAAATCAACGGCCCCGGCCATATCGAGGGCGGAGATATTCTTGTAACCGGTCGCGAAATTTTGGTGGGCAGATCAGACCGCACGGACGCTGAAGGTGTCGCCGAGCTGTCTAAAATCACCTCCGCGTGGGGCCACAAACTGCGCGAAGTGTTTACACCGGAAGGCGTTTTGCACTTCAAGACAGATTGTTCACTGATGGATGCCGAAACAATCCTGTCTACCCGAAGACTTGATGCATCAGGCTGCTTTGAGGGCTACCGAGTGCTTCATGTTGCTGATGGGGAAGAAGCTGCTGCCAACGCGATCCGCTTCAACAATCTGGTGCTGATGGCCGCAGGCTTCTCGCGCACAGCAGACATGTTGGATCGTGAAGGGTATGAGATCGTAGAAATTGACAACACCGATTGCGCCAAGCTGGATGGCGGCATGTCATGTCTCTCGCTAAGATTTTGAAGGGTTATTCGTCAACTTTTGGTTATCGGCGGTCTTTTAGTTGGCGAATGAATATCAGCCGCGCGCTATCTGCGACAGCCGGGGCCGTTCTCTGAATCTGATCATTGCGGCAGGATAAGTCAGCTATGCATATCCGCATCCATGATAGCGCGGATCCGTTGCAAATCCTCAAGATCGATGCTGGTGATCTCGTCATAAAGGTTGCGAAACTCGGGCTCATCCATCAAAAACTCAATCTTAGCCCGGTGCCA
Organism: Ruegeria sp. C10; assembly: GCF_056537805.1. Classification (NCBI taxonomy): domain Bacteria; kingdom Pseudomonadati; phylum Pseudomonadota; class Alphaproteobacteria; order Rhodobacterales; family Roseobacteraceae; genus Ruegeria; species Ruegeria sp. C10. The sequence goes on from NZ_JBQFSC010000001.1 coordinate 354,701, forward strand.
GGCGACGGCTTTTTCGTGTAGCTGCACAATCTGAGGAATGGCTAGCAACGCTTCCATCGCCACTGACAATCTGGCCAGGTTGCGTTGGATAGTAACGTCCTGATACTGGTTCCAATCCATCCGTATCCAATAGTTGCGCCCGACAGTGCGATCCACATGCAGGGCCCGTCCGCGTTGACGCTTGACCAAGAAAGACTGCGCAGATCTTAGTGCGTAGTGGTTTAGCTGGACCAGCTCATAGCCGATGGTCTTGATATCGGACCTCCAGCCATTCTTTGCCACTTTGTGCGTGATATCCTGACCCGATCCATTGACCCATTGCACCTGTTCGGCTTTTGCTTCTTTCAGCTTATTTGGCCGGTGACAGCTTAGTTTACGATAGGCACGAATATTCCTGGTGGCGGTCTTGAAGCCCCAAGCGGTATGCGGTTTGGGCAGATATGACGGAGCGCATCGGTCAAATTGCGCAAGGACCGGCCTGTCCTCGTAGGTCTTTATCCCGGCCGACCCAAATTGCCGCCAGGTCATGGCAATATTGCTGACCCCCTCGGGCAGGCGCTTATAAAGTTCCGGCAGTGTCCCGTTACCAAAGCGGATGTTGATAAACTCATCCACATCAATATGGATAACCCAATCAGCACGTTTGACCACCTTGAGCTTTGCAGACTGGTTCAGAGCCCACTGTTGCGGGGAATTGCCCTCCCATTTGTTGTTGTCAACATGCGTGACCAGACCGGTTTTGGCCAGCGCATCCAGCATGAGATCCGTGCCATCCTCGCAGCCATTTGTATAGATAACAAAGTGATGCACCCCGATCGATTGATGGTATGCAATCCATTCCAATAAGAAAGGGCCTTCGTTTTTCATGCAACCGATCAGCACCGTGCCGCTGGTACCCTCTGGCGGCCTGAGGTCCACCGGCACCGTGTCACCCATGGGTCGACTTTCGTCAAAACTTGTCAGGTCATTGCGCGGCAAGAAGCGACGGGCAAATGGCAGCACTTCTTTTGGAGTGGATTCTTCTTTTTCAGAGGAGGCCAGGGTAGAGAATGCAGGAGGCTGCGCAGTCAGATCATCTGGCCATTCAATCCGGTTAACTATCGCATCGGCACCAAATTGTGTGGCCCAAATTCTGGCGCGATCAGATCCTGAATCAAGATCAGTCAAAATCAGGATGTCGGCCGCCAATTGCCCCAAAACTTCGTGGACTCGACCAACAGAGACTTCCGTGGTGAGGTTTTCTGCTAGCCCTGGCATGGCCAAAAGCATGAACCGCGGTCGCTCATTAGCAATCGCACTGGCGAGTGCGGGCAAAAAATCGGGCGGCTCGGCCTTTGCACGTCTTCGCCGTGTAATCTGCGCAAACGTAACCAGTTGCTGCTGCAAATCCGCATTATCGATACTCAAAACAGACGCAACCCCATTGGCTTGGTGCGCCTGATCCCGAGCTGTGTCGCGTATATCCAGGATTAGCTGCATTAGTCAGCGGGCTCTTGATGGATGGGAACCAGCTGGTCGCCAAGGGCTTTTTCCAGTTTTCGGATGGTTCGCCGCCGCTGCCGCCAGAACATTTCTTCCCAGGCCAGATCAGGTGAGACAAATCCTGCATCGGCAAGCATTTTATGCAATCTGGACATGTCAAGCTCTCCAAGTGAATGGCGGTTGGGGCGACCGCGCGAAGCCAATACCCAATCAGTGCGAATGGCATTGGCGACTAAAGGCTCTTGCCCGCAAAAGGCCGCTAGCTGAGCCGAGATATTGTGATGCACCGAAGAAGTGCGGCGCGGGATCATTGCAACCTGCTGATCTGGACGGCCTACCAGAGCAAAAAGATGCAGTGCCGACCCGTCTAGTGCAACGATCTGACGGGCGGCTTTGTAACGCGCGATCTGCTTTTCCATCGGGTGTTGTTCCGGATAGAAAATCTCGTAACCGTTCTGGCGCAAATTCTCTTCGAGAAACTCTTCTCCGATAACGCCACCCCGCCGTATTCCGAGACCCGCGCGCGAGATATAAAGCCGCTCCGGCCCATCAGGGGGAACGTCGGCGCCAAAATTTTGATGGATCAAGGCACGATATTCAGGCGTTCCCGCCACAATCGGGCCCAGCCCAAACCCCTGACCGGGCACCTGCAGATGTTCTACCTGAGTTGGCTCGGTCACCACTTTGATTGGCAGATCAATACCCAGAAGCGCAAAAAAATTATGCTGCATAGGGCGTGTTTCACCCCCATTGGCGGGTCGCTTGGGGGTAAAGAGGACCCCATCAATATCCTTCGCGATTGCCGGCAGCGGCCAAAGACGTGCGGTGCTTTCAGCAAGGAAATGACCAAAGTGTACCCATAACAGCCCGGCATAAAGCCAGCGACCCGACAATTGCGGCAAAGGGTCTGTTGGCGATACCGGTTGGGTGGTCATGGCACGCTTTCCCCGCCAAAGCGCCCCATGCGCGCAATATTCCCGGTCTTCAGTCAGAACACCGGCTTCCTGCACCGTATCGGAGACTGCGGGCGGAACCACAATAGCCCGCTCAAGTGCAACAAGTTCACGTGACCATCCTTGATCAGGCTGAGGAGGTTGGTTCAGATCATTATCGTTAAGCGTAGACATCTTTGTTCACACCCGGTCAGAGCGACCGGGTCGACAAAGACATGCTTTTAGTCGGTCTTCTGGTGTTAAAGGCCGGGATAGATGATCGGCGAATATCCTTGTGATCTGTAGCCAGCTTCTTTGACATTCGCCTATCCCATAAACTGGACCCCAGATTAATCCAAGATCTGTGTTCGGGCTTCATAACATTCGGCCTTATTCACCCCAGTATTCTGATATGGCCGTACCTGCGCCGCTGCAAGTAATCGTAGTGAAATTTCTACGCCAGAAAAAGTAAAGGCTCTATCCGTAGGAAGACAATCGAATATGTTGACAGTGTCGCAGTTTATCATCCTTGCCTGAAGCGACCGCCATTACTTTGATTGCCAAGTTGTTGCACGTTGTACTCAATACAGTGGCCGGTTGGGGAACTGTCTGCCGAACAACTTGGCACTACGGTGTTAGCAGATGACGCCTAGTGTTTTTGATTCCGATCGTCCGAAACTTGGACACATACTGGCGCTTCTGACTTGCCCGGACATTTTAATCTTGGTCAACAGACTTCAGCACATCCTGTGGCATCGCCTTAGAGGGATCGATGTCATGTTTCTTGCATAGCTTGGCGACCTGGCTGTTGGGATGCGGCAAAGGAAACCCACCGTCCATATTGTATTTCTTGCGCATGCTTGAGCCGCCAATGTGATGAACCCCCAACGCGTTTTCATCGAGCGATATGCGGGAAAACCGCGGCCGAAAATAATTCAAGCGCATGGCTGTAGGTTCTTGGGAATAGAATGACTCGGGTGGCAGGGCGTGTTTAACTTCACCGTTTTTGCCCAGAAAATACGAGATAGCCTGAGGCCCGAACGTATAAAATGGCAGCTGCGACAGGTTTTCCAACGGTACCGAGAAAGAGCCGTCTTCATTGGACTTGCCGATGGAAACATCAATATTTTTTTTCCACGGCCAGTCATTGGGGACCACGATCTCAGACCCGTTCATAAAGTCATGCATACCTTGCAATGTTGGAGAACTGTGCGGCAGCCGGAGAGCCGCATTGTTATAATAGCGTTTCTCTTTTGCGAAAATATACGGAATGTCGGGGATCGGCTGCATACACAACATATCGCAATCCATCCAGATTTCGTCGGATTCCCGAAGCATGTTGATCCTGAAAAAATCCGACAACGGGGCATAAGCGCTGTTTCGCTTTTCGTTTCGCCATATTTTCAGGTGGTCAGGCAAGAAAATACGTGCATCCGCATTTTCAACGCCCGGTGGCGTATTCGTGATTTCATTCAAAGAGTACAACTTGACCTTATGGCCGTGATCCACAAAGCTTTTGAGGCAGAGTTGCTCGAAAAAAGTCAGACTGGATCCATGCCAAAACGATGAAATTACTGGAGAAATATCCATGCTGGATCGATGCCCGTTATATTTTTCGCTTGCTCCGCATTAGCATGGCTCCGGTATTCGATCCACTGGTTTAATGATCCCGATACAACCGCAATTGTGATGGTGACCCAACCGTCCAATATGAACTGTCTGTAGCGCAGGTCCGTTAGTCAGAATTCTCGCACCTTTGTGTTTCGCGAAAAAGAACGAGCGGTAACGATCAAACTTTAGGGGCTCGCAATAAGCAGTAATTGTTTGGTTACCTCAACTTTGGTCCAGTTTTCTCAGTCCTCCCCGACAAAGGTCGCAAGATCACCCAAACTGTCTTAAATCGGATCGTCCAATAAGACCTCAGGATGCTCTTGCTTAAGGCGGAAAATTCACCGATCAAGGTTGTCACAAATCCAGACTTACTGGGCAATAGAGGAAGCCGGTGACTCTAAAGACGTGCAATCAGCGATTTTGGCCCTTCCCAAACACAGGACTCCTTTGAAGATGGCCACCTGGGGTGTCGTTACCATGGTCAAAGAGCCGCCAGAGCTGGTGGCTATATTTGCTTCCTATTATGCGTCACTCGGCGCGCAAGAGATCTTTATCTTTCTGGATGGTGATGATCCGAAAGCGCGGCAACTTCTGGCTCAGATACCGAACTGTCGCGTTGAAGTGATGGATGACACGTTTTTTCGAAGAAACTGGGACTGTGCTTATCCAGAAAACAGTTTCAGACGCCAAAGGCTGATAGCGACAAAAGCCTATCGAGAAGCAAAAGTCGATTGGATGCTTTTCCTCGATGCGGACGAGTATCTGCAAGCCGATGATTTTGCACAAGAGCTTGCTGACCTGCCCTCGGATGTTGATACGATTTCAATTCCTAATGGCGAGCGTGTGTTTTCAACCGAGGACACCACACCCGGACTTTTTGGTGGTCTTATGCTGAAGCCTAAGCACACCCGCGGCTATGTCGCCCGAAGCTTATTCGGAGAAGAACGACTCAAGTACAGCGACAGAGGATTTTGTGCGCATCGTTTCGGAAAAAGCGCCAGCCGAACGGGGAAAAACATCAAGTTAGGTGTTCATGCGCCACAGCGGTGGAGAGGCAACATCAAGCGACATGTTTCTCAACAATCGGTCATTTGTCACTTTGACGGACTGACCGAAATCCACTGGATGCTCAAATTGCTGAGATATCATGATATGGGCACATATGAATCACCTAAGGGCAGCAACGATTTCCGCTATGAACAGGTCCAATTCCTGAAAAATTCATCTTCTATGAATGCTGTTCAAGAGCTTCATGACATTATCCGAAAATACGACAAGGACACCGAAGAAAGACTAAGGGGTCATGGTCTTCTCGATGATGTGCAGGTCCGCCCTTTCCGGGGTTTGGATACTTATTATCCTGAACACGAGTTTGACTTGTCGGTTGAGTGGTTCAACGAGGTTCTGAAGACGAATATGTCGGACCTCTATGCGAGATTACCGACATGATGTTTGATGCAAATAGTCTGACCTTATGCAAAACATGCTCTACCGACCGCTCATCCTTGGAATGGAGCAAGTATGACCGAAACGAACCCTGATGTTGCGATCCAGTACCGTGGATTGAAGATACCTTCATCGCCATTTCTGGACGAAACGATCATGAATCTGATCGAGCAGGACAATTATGAAAGCTGGGAAATGGATGGCGCTTTGAGCGTCGTTCAACCTGAGGATCGTATTCTGGAAATGGGCGCCGGGTTGGGTATCGTGAGTGGTGTTGTCGCGCTCGAGAACAAACCAGAGGCTATTCTCAGTTTTGAAGCCAATCCAAATCTAATTCCACACATCCGTCGTTTACATGCCCTAAATGGGCTTTCAGACCGGATCGAAGTCCGGAATGCGATACTAAGCGCCAATCCAAAGGATCCCGACTCTATTCCGTTTCATATTGACGCTTCATATCTAGGGTCTTCAGTTTTTGATAATGCTGGTGAATCAACAACATCAGTGCGCGTAGCTAAAGCGGACTTCGAAGCGGTGAAACGAGAGTTCGCTCCGACGGTTCTTGTGATGGATATTGAGGGGGCGGAACTGGATTTCTTGAGGAATGCGGACCTGTCGGGCATTCGAGCCATTGTTATTGAATTCCATCGCCTCATTTATGGGCACAAAGGTGTCCGGGCCTGTAAAAGGATTCTTTCTAACGCGGGTTTTCTACGGCTGGACGATTTGTCTTGGAGGGTCGTTTGGACCTGCACGCGAGATCTTGGCTGAGCCCTCTTCATTGCGATGGGCATTTTTCGGGATAGGTGAATTGTCCAAGGCAGTAGAGCGCCCTGACATGAGACTATCGGCTGGCTTGTTACCTGAATTTGCCCATTGCAATTCACGCGCTGCAACTATCTGCATCTATGAGCAGTAACTTGTGACAGAACCTCAAAAAACCGTTTCTGCCTTCAATCTCGGATCGCGGGGCTGATGAAACGACCACGGTGTCGGCGCTGTATGTCCCCGTCTTATTGTGTCGTTCTCCGGTCATAGCATATGGAAACGCCAGCATTTTGCGACACCACCAAAACCCCGAGTTAATCGAAATACTCAAGGGGAGGTCGCAACCACCAAACTGTGTGCAACAAAATTGTTGACGAGACCTGATCTCATCAATAATCGGTAACCATCTGTTGGGGTGCCCCTCGGGGCTGAGATGCTGACTTGCAAACCCATTGAACCTGACCCGGTTAGGACCGGCGGAGGAAACAGGCATACCGGGCGCCCCGTGTCACAACTCGTGTCACAACGCAGGCTACGGGTCTTTCCACGCACATCCTGACCATGACAATGAGGGATGTGCCATGGTTGCGACAGCATTAACGATTGCCGGTTCCGACAGTGGGGGCGGCGCGGGAATTCAGGCAGATCTTAAATCATTCGGCGCAATGGGCGTGTTCGGTTGCAGCGTGGTCACCGCGATAACCGCGCAGAATACCTGTGACGTGACCGCAGTACATCCGGTACCCGACAATGTGGTCGCGGCTCAGATCAAGGCGGTCCTGGACGACATCCGCATAGACGCCATCAAGATCGGAATGCTGGGCACGCCATCATTGGTCGAAACAGTGGCCCGTGCATTGGAAGGTTTTTCCGGACCTGTAGTCCTCGACCCCGTCATGGTGGCGAAATCCGGGGTCGCCCTGCTTGAGGATCAAGCGATTGCCGCGCTGAAGCAGTATCTTCTGCCGCACGCTGACCTGCTGACACCGAACCTGCCCGAGGCGGACAAGCTGCTGGGACAAACCCATAAGGGCGAAAGTGCCGGACTGGTTGCGCCGTTGCTGGCGCTAGGTCCTAAGGCAGTTCTGATCAAGGGCGGCCATGCCGATGGCATTGAGTGCCTTGATGTGCTGGCAAAGTCAGGGTTCGTTGTCACGCTGGGGGCACCGCGGATCGCGACCCGCAACACGCATGGTACTGGCTGCAGTTATTCCGCAGCAATTGCGGGCTGCCTTGCGCGGGGCATGGATCTTGAGACTGCGGTGCGGCGGGCGCATGGCTGGCTGCACGCTGCAATAAAACGTGCCGACGGGTTGGAGATTGGACAAGGCCACGGCCCGGTGCATCATTTTCACGAGATGTGGGCATGAGCGCTGTCACCATACTGGGTGCAGGGGTTGCTGGGCTTTGCGTTGCAGCCGAGCTGGTGTCACGCGGTGTTTCCGTACGGATGATCGACCCGGCAGGTCCCGTGAATACGCATTCCTGCAGCTGGTGGGCCGGTGGCATGTTGGCACCAGAATGCGAGGGCGCAGTCGCCGAACAGCCCGTTGTGGAACACGGGCGTAAAGCAGCGGATTGGTGGCAAAAGCAGGGGGCGCAGTTCGGTCAGGATGTGAACCGGAACGGTACCATGGTTGTCGCTCTGGGCCGGGATCAGAGCGAGCTGACGACGTTTGCACGGCGCGCCGAAGGCGTGGAATGGCTGGACCGTGAGGGCATCGCCCTCCATGAGCCACATCTGGCCGAGCAATTCGGCAAGGCGTTGTTCATCGCGAGTGAAGCGCATCTCAATCCCCGCCCGATGTTGACCGGGTTGCATGCGCAGCTGGTGGCCTCGGGCGTTGAGTTTCTGACCACAAGCGAAACGCTGGGTCAGGTCATCGACTGCCGTGGTCTGGCCGCGCAGGATCGGCTGAGCGATTTGCGCGGGGTAAAGGGTGAGATGCTCATCGTGCGCTGCCCGGATGTGTCGCTGTCGCGTCCCGTGCGGCTGCTGCATCCTCGTTTCCCGCTCTACATTGTACCGCGCGGCGATGGCGTATTCATGTTGGGCGCAACCCAGATCGAAAGTGGGCAGCGCAGCCGCGCAAGCCTGCGATCCGTGATGGAACTAATGAATGCGGCCTACGCGTTGCATCCAGCCTTTGGTGAAGCCGAGCTGCTGGAAATCGGAGTCGATGCCCGCCCGGCCTTTGCGGACAATCAGCCACGCATCCGCCACTTCGACGATCGCATCATGGTGAACGGGCTGTACCGCCATGGCTATCTGCTTGCTCCGGCGTTGGCAGGGATGGTGGCAGATCTGGTGACCTGCGGCACGCAGCCCGCGCTTTGGTACGAGAACTGCCAAAACACGAAAATCGCACACAAAACACCGGGGAGAACCACATGAAACTGATGGTGAATGGTGAGGCCGTCGAGGCCAAGGGCCCCAGCCTTGCCGATCTTCTGGTCGAACTAGGCAAAGGCAATGACAAACTGGCCACGGCGGTGAACGAGGTGTTCGTTCCGGCATCAACACGTGCGGCGCAAATGCTTTCCGATGGGGACCGGATCGAGCTGGTTTCGCCGCGGCAGGGGGGCTGACATGCCGGAATTCTACGGCAAGGAAATAGCGTCGCGCCTGATGTTGGGCACCGCGCAGTATCCGTCGCCCGCAGTGCTCGCCGATGCGTTTCGACGTTCGGGCGCAGGCATTGCCACGGTGTCGCTGCGTCGCGAGGCGGGTGGTGAAAGGGCCGGGCAGGATTTCTGGTCTCTGATCCGTGATTTGGGTGTCGAGGTGTTGCCCAATACCGCCGGGTGCTACTCAGTACGCGAAGCGGTCACTACGGCGCAGATGGCGCGCGAACTTTTCGAGACCAACTGGATCAAGCTTGAGGTGATCGGCCATGCCGACACTCTGCAGCCCGACCCGTTCGGCCTTGTGGAGGCGGCGCGCATCCTTGCCGACGATGGGTTCGACGTCTTCCCCTATTGCACCGAAGATCTGGTGCTGTGCGAGAAACTGATCGAGGCAGGCTGTCGTGTGTTGATGCCTTGGGGGGCGCCGATCGGCACCGGACTGGGGCTGAACAACCTTTACGGCCTTCGCTCGGTACGGGCTCATTTTCCCGAGGTGCCTCTTGTGGTTGATGCAGGGCTGGGCCTGCCATCACAGGCGGCACAGGCCATCGAAATCGGCTATGATGCGGTGCTGCTGAACACGGCGGTCGTTAAGGCAGGTGATCCGGCGGCGATGGCCCAAGCGTTTGCCCGCGCGGTTGAAGCCGGTGCCTTGGCCTTCGGTGCCGATGCTATGGAACCGCGCGACATGGCCGCGCCCTCAACACCTGTTTTCGGAAAGGCCATGCTGTGACGCTGCCGTCGTTCTACCCGATATTCGATGACATCTCATGGCTGCGCCGAATGCTGCCGCTCGGAGTGCGGTTGGTGCAGCTGCGCATCAAGGAACATCCCCTGGATGCGGTGCGCGCGCAGTTGGCGGAGGCGCGGGATTTGTGCCGCGACCACGGCGCGCTGTTGGTGGTCAATGACTATTGGGAACTGGCGATTGAGCTTGACTGCGACTGGGTGCACCTAGGGCAGGAAGATCTGGACACCGCTGACCTTGACGCGATCCGAGCTGCTGGATTGAAACTTGGAGTCTCAACCCATGACGAAGCAGAGCTTAAGCGTGCGCTGGCTTTGCGGCCTGACTATGTGGCACTCGGGCCCGTTCATCCGACCATTCTTAAAAAGATGAAATGGCACCAGCAGGGTGTCGAAAAGCTGACCGACTGGAAGGCGCGGATCGGACCTATTCCGCTTGTGGCGATAGGTGGCATGTCGGTCGAGCGCGCGCAGGGTGCGTTCGCCGCCGGGGCCGACATCGTGTCCGCCGTGACCGACATCACCTTGAAGGACGACCCAGAAGCCCGTGTACGCGAATGGCTAAGGATCTGCCTATGAGCCGCTATGCACGCCAGATTGCTGTATTTGGCTTTGGCGCGTCGGGGCAGGAAAACCTGCGCACCGCGCATGTACTGGTGATTGGCGCAGGAGGGCTTGCCGCACCAGTGCTGCAATATCTGGTCGGGGCCGGTGTGGGACGTATCCGTTTGGTTGATGCTGACAAGATCAGCCTGTCGAACCTGCACCGCCAAACGCTGTTCCGTGAACGCGACATAGGGCAATCCAAAGTGCAGGTGGCAGCACGTGAAATGATGGCGCTGAATGATGAGGTGCGGATCGAACCGGTCGAAACCCGCTTTGATCCGGCCAATGCCTCGCAACTTTGTCAGGGCATCAATCTGGTGCTGGATTGTGCCGACAGTTTTGCCGCCAGCTATGTGGCCTCGGATGTTTGCCTTGATGCCGATTTGCCGCTGATCAGCGCCAGCGTGGTGGGCTCGGAGGGCTATGTCGGGGGCTTCTGCCACAAGGCTCCGGGTCTGCGCGCGCTGTTCCCGGATCTGCCTGCAAGGCTGGGTTCCTGTGACGCCGATGGCGTGCTTGGCCCGACGGTGGGTATGATCGGCAGTCTGCAAGCGCAGATCGCGGTTGCGGTGCTGAGCGGGGACCTTACGCCAATGGGGCGTCTGGTGACCTATGAGGCCACCAGCATGCGCTTTGGCGGTTTTCGCTTTGACGGCGCGCCGGATCCCGCACCAGAGCCGGACTTCATAGCGCAAGAGATGCTTCGGGCCGACGATCTGGTAATCGACCTACGCGCCGCAGATGAAACTGGCCCGGAGCTGGCCGGGGCTCAGCGCCTCAGTGTCGATGAAATCGATCCGCGTGACCCCCTTTTGCAAAACAACAGACGCCTCATCCTTGCCTGCCGTTCCGGTCTTCGGGCCTGGCAGGCGGCGATGCGGATTTCCACGAAAAACGGGCCCGAAATCAAGCTTCTGGCCCTTGGTGACAACAACTGAAACGAGGAAACCGAATTGAAACATTTTCTGACCGTAGCGGCGATGCTGATGGCTACACCGGCGCTGGCACAAGACAAGATGACTCTGCTGCTGGATTGGTTCGTAAACCCTGATCACGGTCCGATCATCGTAGCGCAGCAAAAAGGTTATTTCGCAGACCAGAATCTTGAGGTCGAGATTGTGCCGCCTGCTGATCCCTCGGCCCCACCGAAACTGGTAGCCGCCGGGCAGGGTGACATCGCCGTGAGCTATCAACCAAACCAGCACCTCCAGGTAGCCGAAGGTCTGCCGCTGATGCGCGTAGGTACACTTGTGGCAACGCCACTCAGCTGTCTTCTGACACTAAAGGACGGCCCGATCCAAGAGATCAGCCAGCTAAAGGGCGGCAAGATCGGGTTCTCGGTCGCTGGCGTGGAAGAGGCAGTGCTGGGCGCCATGCTGGGCAAGCACGGCGTCGCGCTGGACGAGATCGAGATGATCAACGTCAACTTCTCGCTCAGCCCCTCGGTCATGTCGGGGCAGGTCGATGCGGTGATAGGTGCCTATCGCAATTTTGAGCTGAATCAGATGGAAATCGAAGGCGTCGAAGGCCGATGCTTCTATGTCGAAGAAGAAGGCGTGCCGACATATGACGAGCTGATCTATGTCGCCAACCCCGAGCTGATGGACAAGGACAAGGTGCGCCGCTTCCTGCGCGCCACCGAGCTGGCCACGCAATACATCGTCAACAACCCGGATGAAAGCTGGGAGGTTTTCAAAAGCTACGCGGAAGAGCTGGACGACGAGCTGAATGCAAAGGCTTGGGTCGACACCCTACCCCGCTTTGCCTTGCGTCCTGAGGCGCTGGACGAAGGCCGCTATATCCGCTTCGAGGAATTTCTGGCCAAAAGCGGCCTAGTCGAGGGCACCCGCCCAGTATCGAAAATCGCGGTCGATCTGGGGGCACAATGAACTACGGCACCTCATTTGAGGCGTGGCGAGCGGCGGCCGGGGAAACCTGGCCTGCCTATACCCGCCACGCATTCGTGCGGGGCATGGGTGATGGAACCCTCCCGCGCGCGGCGTTTTTGCATTATCTCAAACAGGACTACGTTTTTTTGATCCATTTCGCCCGCGCTTGGGCGCTGGTGGTGACCAAGGCCGAGACCGTCGCGGATATGCGCCTCGCCGCGGGGACAGTGAATGCACTGATCAATGACGAGCTTGCCCTGCATATCGGCATCTGCGCCGAGGCTGGGATTTCCGAGGAAGAACTTATTGCAACGCAAGAGCGTCAGGCTAATCTTGCCTATACACGCTATGTGCTGGATGCCGGGCATTCAGGGGATATGCTTGATCTGCTGGCCACACTGGCCCCCTGCGTCATGGGCTATGGTGTGATCGGGGCGGAGCTTTCGGTGGCAAAGACCTCAGAAACCTATGCCGATTGGATCAACACTTATGGCGGGGAAGATTACCAACAGGTCTGCTGCGATGTTGGCGCGCTGATCGATGGCGTGGTAGCGCGGCGCATCGGGGATGACCCGCAAAACTGCCCACGTTGGGCAAATCTTTGCGACCGCTTCCACAAGGCGACCGAGCTTGAGGTCGGCTTTTGGGGCATGGCATCGCAGCCATGAGCCCGGCCCCCGACCTATATCTGCGCGGATCACTGTCGATTGGCGACACATCCATCGCGCACGGCATTGATCTGCGACTTGATGCAGGGCGGTGGACCTGTCTTCTGGGGGCCAGTGGTGTGGGCAAATCCACAGTGCTCAAGCTGCTGGCCGGACTGGGAGACCATGTTTCTTTGGACGGTGAAATCTGGGCCTCGGACGGTGGCGCGCTGGCCGGGCGGGTGGCCTTAATGGCGCAGAGTGATTTGTTGCTGCCTTGGCTATCAGCGCTCGACAATGTGGCAATAGGGGCACGATTGCGCGGCGAGAAATTCGATCGGGGCCGGGCCGAGCAGGTACTGGAGCAAGTTGGGCTAGGCACACATCTGGGCAAGAAACCGGGAAAGCTCTCCGGTGGGCAAAGACAGCGCGTGGCCTTGGCCCGAACCCTGATGGAAGACCGCCCCATTGTGTTGCTGGACGAACCATTTTCAGCCCTTGATGCCCTGACTCGGGTGCATATGCAGGACCTCACCGCACAGCTGCTGAAGGGACGTACGGTGCTGCTTATCACCCATGACCCGGCCGAAGTGGCGCGGCTGGGGCAGAACATCATGATCATGACGCGCGACGGGCTGCACCCGGTCGAAACTCCAATGGGCAGCATCCCGCGCCCTGTTGATGATCCGGGCGTGCTGGGCATCCAGGCCGCGCTGCTTCAACAACTCAGGACTGACAGATGAGCACAAGCGAAACTCTCAGGGCGCTGAACCAGGACAACTGGACAGCGGCCACGACACATGACTTTACCAATGCGCTGGCTACCGGAACGCTCGATCACGGCAAAATGGCTGGCTATTTACAGCAGGATTACCTTTTCGTGGAAGGCTTCGTGCGTCTGCTGGCCTCAGCAGTGGCGCATGCACCCAACCTCGCCGATGCTGTGCCGGGCGCGCGCTTTCTGGGCCAGATCTGCGGGCCAGAGAACACGTACTTCCTGCGTGCATTAGACGCGCTGGACGTGCCCCAGGCAAGCGAAGCCGCACCCGAAACCCTGGCGTTTCAGGCCCTGATGGACGAAGCCCGCACATCCGGGCGCTACGAGCGGATGCTGGCGGTGTTGGTGGTCGCGGAATGGGTCTATCTGGATTGGGCCAGCCCGGTCGAAGCCCGCGCCGAAGATCTGCCGTTCTGGCTGGGGGAATGGATCACTCTGCACTCAGGCGACGGGTTCGAAAGTGTGGTCGCCTACCTACGTGGACAATTGGACGCGATCTGGTCGACCCTTTCGGACCAGGCACAGGCCGAGGTCGCTGAAGCCTTCGGCAAGGCCGTCGCCCTTGAACGTGCCTTTTTCGATGCCGCATGGGCAGGCTTCCCGGTAGCCCGATGACAGGTTGGCGTGCGGGTATCGCCGCCACCGCAATGGCAGTAGCGCTTTGGCAACTGGTGGTTTGGGCCACCGGCTTGCCGCGTTTTATCTTGCCCCCGCCAGCGCTGGTTTCCGAAACCATTTGGAACAGCCGCAACCTTCTGCTGGAGCATGGGCTGGTCACCGCGACCGAAGTGCTGATCGGGCTGGCCCTTGGCGCAGTGCTGGGCGGGCTGTCGGCCATCGGCCTTGCCGCCTCACCGCTAGTACGCGCGCTGGTGCGACCAATTTTGGTGTTTTCCCAGACCATCCCCGTCTTTGCTCTGGCACCGATTCTGACCCTGTGGCTTGGCTTCGGGCTCGAGGCCAAAATCGCCATGGCGCTGCTGATCATTTATTTCCCGGTTACTTCGTCTTTCTTTGATGCACTGATGCGCAGTAATCGCGACTGGCTGGATCTGGCTCGGGTCATGGGGGCGTCACCTGCCCGAGTAATGTGGCACATCCGTATTCCATCTGCTCTGCCCGGATTTGCCAGCGGCCTGCGTCTGGCTGCCGTCTATGCCCCGATCGGTGCCGTCATCGGTGAATGGGTCGGAGCGTCGCGTGGGCTGGGATATCTGATGTTGCTGGCCAATGGCCGTGCCAAAACCGATCTGATGTTCGCCGCGCTGATCGTGTTGGCGGTACTCACCATCATCCTGCACGCAACGGTCAACGCCCTGTGCAATCGGTACCTGGATCAGCGTGATCAGATATGAACAAAGTACTGACCATCAATATACGCGAACGCGGAGATCGACTTTAATCGTGCCACTAGCTGTGATGAAAGAGCTCAAAGCTAGAGTACATTGATTTCCAGAGCGCCATGTTAAACAAAGCTAGTTGGTCGAGCGGCGAACACAGAGTGTGCCGCAGTCACTTGTCCAAGAGTCCTACCTTAAGGATCAACTTGAATTAAGCCGAACCAGAACGCGTAGCGTCATGGTCTGAAAGTGGTTTATCATTGCCAGTGGCCACTACTTCCGCTGGTCAGGCCTCCGCAGCCAGAGAAGCCGAATGGTTTCCGTAATTTTTGCAACGCGGATCACATAGTGAACGCCCCACACACCAAAAGCCTGTTTGGTTGACAGATCCTGATTCCTCAGAAGGTTTTTCAACGTCTTGAAGGAAGGGATCAATTTCTGCAAAGGCGGGATGTAATTTACGATGCCGCGCTTGGCATTGCGGCGCAGCCTAGCCCCCTCAATACGACGGGCTTTAGTGATGTGATCCCCAAGACAGTCGCGCGCCGGGTGACGGACGATGGCGTCTTCGGCAAACACAATCGCTTCGCCCGCAGATTGTGCACGATCATTCCATTCCATGTCCCCGCCGGACAACACCGTGTCGTTGAACCGACCGATGCGATCCATAAGCTCCCGCCGAACGATCAGATTGGCCGTAACCGCGCGCCCACGTTCCACCCATTTTTTTTGCTCTAATCCCAAATGAACATCATAGAGTTCGGTCGTCTTCCAATCCTGCCCGTTCGGGATCAGCACAACATTGCCACCAAAGCGATTAACCTCGGGGTGGTCTTCGGCTATTTTCAACCCGGCCTCTAGATAGAGCGGGTCAGGCTGACAATCGGAGTCGGTGAAAAACAGTAGCTCCGAGGCGGCTTCTTCGATTCCCCGGTTGCGCGCTGCGTATGAGCCGGGTTTTGCCTCACTTAGGATGCGGGCGTTGGCGGGCAGGCGAAACCCGTCTGGCATGGGGTCGGTCGGATCATTGTTGACTGCAAGTATCTCGAACTGGTTTGTGTTCAATGTCTGAGAGGCGAGCCCATCCAGACAAAGCTGCAATTGGTCCCAGCTTTGATAGGTCGGGATGATCACTGACGCGCTCAGGGGCGAACGCGCCGGTGTAATGTCAGGCCGCTGGATCACGTCGGGATCATTCGGCATTGACGGCGTTCGAGTACTGATGGTCATACAGGGTTTTGAATGGTCCCGGTTTCTTCAGCAACTGTTGGGCGCTGCCCTGCTCAAGAACTTCACCAGCCTCAATCACGACGATCTTGTCCGCGTGCATGATGGTTGAAAGCCTGTGAGCCACAATGATTGTCGTGCGCCCCTCGGTCAGGCGGCCCAATGCCTCCTGAACCAGATGTTCCGACCGCGAGTCCAGCGCACTAGTTGGTTCGTCCAGCAGCAGGATCGGGCTGTCGCGCAGAAGCGCGCGCGCAATCGCAAGGCGCTGTTTTTGACCACCGGACAGGAAGGCACCATTTTCACCAACCAGAGTGTCAAAGCCTTTCTCAAGCGACATGATGAAGTCATAGGCATTCGCGGCCTTGGCAGCCTCGATCACGTCGTCTTGCGAGGCACCCTCACGGCCAAAACGGATGTTGTCGGCGATTGAGGCTGAAAACAGAAACGTCTCTTGCCCGACGAACGACATGTTCTGGCGCAGTGATTTGAACGAGGCGTACTTGATATCCTGACCATCGATCGATACCGAACCACTGCTCGGGTCATAAAGGCGCAGGGCCAAATTCAAAATGGTCGACTTGCCGCCGCCGGACAGACCAACCAGAGCGGTGGTCTTGCCAGCTTCGAACGTCAACGAAAGCCCTTTCAGGATCGGATCGCGACGACGGTAGCCGAAAGTGACGGCGTCGAACACCACCTCTCGCGGACCATCAGGCAGGCTTTTGGGATTGGCCTCTTCCGGCAGAGTTTCAGGCTCGTCCAACATATTGAACAACATCTGCACCCGGCGCAGACCCAGCTCCATCTTCACCCGCACCTTCGTCAGGCGCTTCGCGGGCTCATAGGCCATCATCACAGCGGTCACGAACGACATCAGTTCACCCGGAGTGGACGCTGCAGCGCCAAACAGCTTACCAGCGCTCAACCCGATGACCGAGGCAATTGCAAACCCGGCCAGGATATCCGTCAGCGGGCTCGTCGCAGCTTGCAAACGCGCAAGCTTGTTGCGGCGCTTCTCAACGCTTTTCACCGCCGAATTCATTTCGAGGGCCATGCGCTCTTCCAATCCGAAGGACTTGACCACACGTATACCAGCCGAGGTTTCTTGAATGACCTTCATGATCGCGCCCATCGATTGCAGCTCCATATCCGCAATCTCTCGCACTTTGCGAAGCAGCATGCGAACACCCAAGATCGCCAAAGGGCCGACGATAAGCGTAAACAAAGACAAGATCGGTTGCTGGTAGAACATCACGGCCAAAAGACCAATCAATGTAAGCATATCGCGCACCGCAGTGGTCACCATAATCTCGATCACCGTGCGCGCAGCCTGGGCGGTTTGTGTCACCTTCAACAACAGATCCGAGCTTTCGGTCAAATTGAAGAATGACACCCCTTGCCGCAAAAGTTTGTCGTAAAGCTTGATCTGCTGTTTCGAGACGATCCGGTTACCGGCACGGGTCAGAGCCACAATCTGGACGTAAGTCGCAATCCCTTTGACCAGGAAGATCGAGAATACAGCCATCGAAACGCCGAAAATCTTGGCTGAGTTTTCACTGTCAAACAGCGAATCCACCACATCACGCATGATAAAGGCGATACCTGCAGTGGTTGCCGCAACAAATACCATCGCGATGATCGCGATGGTATAAGGGACCGCTTGCTCGCGCATATTTTCGGAGAGCAGTCGCCACAGGACGGAATCACTCAATACGGCCGCAAATTTTGATTTGATCTTTTGCAATGCACATGTCCACTGTGATCAGGATCGAGCTATGTCACATCTGACGCGCTCATAAACAGTTTCCGCTAGATAGTCGCCTGTTGCCAGTTGAGCAAGCCCGCGCCCTATTCTGCCGCTTCAATGCGAATTGTTCGAACCGAAGGGTCTACACGCGAATAAGCGGCCAAAACCCTCCCCGACCATTTCTGTGCAATGTAATCCGCCATGAAACGCGTTGGCGCAATCAGAATCGCCAGGCCCCCTGCCCTTTCGGCTTCGTTCAGATGCTTGAACCAACTGGACCAAAGTTCTGGGTCACGCTCATGTAGGATCGATTGAACCTGTGCCCAAACGTCTTCACCCTGTGGCGGTGGGATCGATGGCTTTGACTGAAATGGCACAACATTGGTATCGCGCTCTGGCTTCTGCTGCATTCGTTCTTGGAAATCCGTCCCGATGACGGGCCAGGTTTCGATTGTGTCCAGCATGATCTGCTTGAGGTCGAGTTCATAAACCGCAACCCGACCCCGAGCGGCGGGTCGTTTGACCGCAATCCAGCCTGCGCTGCGCAGCTTAGCCATCTCACGTTTAACTGTGCG
Source organism: Ruegeria sp. C10 (assembly GCF_056537805.1). Lineage (NCBI taxonomy): Bacteria > Pseudomonadati > Pseudomonadota > Alphaproteobacteria > Rhodobacterales > Roseobacteraceae > Ruegeria > Ruegeria sp. C10. Next base: position 373,127 of record NZ_JBQFSC010000001.1, read on the forward strand.
TTCGTTCACGGACCACAACCGAGCGATCTCTTCCCGACCAATCGACAGTTCATTGGAGCGCCAGTTATAGCGCGTGGTAATTAATGTCATGATGCGAAGAACACTGCGATGACGATGCTTGTCACCTGATAAGGCGTGAACGGCGAGAGCCGACAAGATATCGTACTTCAGTGCAGGCGCATTTCGCCCGACCGGTTTCGCAACCTGCATCCGTTTCCTCACCGCTCTTTTTTGCCTCATGCGGGTTGATCCCGCCGTAATCGCGCCGTTTCCCAACGCTTTTCGTGATTGTTCACTGATTAGCGTCCAATACTTCGATTCTGTCAAGAGTTCGTTGAGATCACGCTATTTGGTAGCTGCTATTCGCTATCAAAAAATAAAATAAATAGGTGAATTTATGGTGATGGGGGACATACTGGGTGTCCCCTTATCGAGCAATAATGTCCCCCTATATGCCGTATTTGCTTGAGTTGTGTCCCCCTAAATCTGGTAGGATATCCGAAGTCAGGACGATCGCAGAAAGAAGCAGCGTTCCGAATCGGACAGCACTAGATACGGCCATATTTTCTTACCCGTGGGTAACATCACAACCTTACAATAATTTCTTTTGCCAAATATGCAAATCGGGCGTAAATAACAAAAGAGAGAAAAATAACGTCCAGAAGAATGAGAACTGAGGCATGTACACGCACGAAGACCTGAATGCATTGCGCACCCAGTCCCTGAAATTGCAGGGCTGGATTCGCCAGCAGACTTTCAGCCCTGAGATGGAGAAGACGCTAAGGCGGTTCTCAAGCTGGGAGGTGTCTGAGCTGATCTTTAAGGTGAACCAATCGACTTTCCGAGGAAAGCTGGCTGCCGATCCTTCATTGCCGGGAGGCGAGGTCGAGCCTGATGGGCGGCAGCGTTGGTTTAGTCTGGAAGAGGTAAATGAGCTCAGGCGGCGGCTTAAGGTTAATCGCAAAGCGCTCACTCCCCCACGCCCTGCGGGCAAGCGGGCGGTTCGGGCCGCTGTTGCCAATTTCAAAGGGGGGGCTGGCAAGTCGACCGTAGCGTTGCATCTTGCGCACGCCGCTGCTCTGGACGGCTACCGAGTATTAGTGGTGGATTTTGACCCTCAGGCGACGCTCAGCCATTCGATGGGTCTAACCGATGTCGCTGAAGATTTCACCGTCTGGGGTATCATGGCGCGGGATCTGATCCGTGAAACCGAGCGCATGAATAACCGCCCTGCGGCTGCGGAGTCAGGAACTGCCCTGCCCCGCCGAGAATTACCACCTTCTATAACGGATATGGGCCTCGGCGAACTGCGCATTTCTGATTTTATCAAGCAGACCTCATGGTCAACGATTGATGCGATCCCTTCTTGCGCCAACGCTGCTTTCGTCGAATTCGCATCAGCACAATATCGGCACCTGAATCCTGAGTGGTCTTTTTTTGCAGCTGTGTCCCGCTATCTGGATCAAATACCGAATGATGCTTATGACCTGATCCTGTTCGATTGCCCGCCTGCGATAGGATACCAATCCATGAATGCGGTGTTCGCAGCAGACATGTTGTATATCCCGTCGGGGCCCGGATACTGGGAATACGATTCAACCACCTCATTCATTGGACAGTTGGCTGAAGCCCTCGAAGATCTGGCCTATGGTTTCGACAAGACCTTACCCACGGGTAAGATTGGTTTACCCAAGACATTCTGCGAAATTCGGTTTTTGCTTACGCGCTACGAACCGGGGAACGCACTGCACACAGCGATGTATGACGCATTCCGCAAAGTCTTTGGTGAGCACCTCGCCGAGCACCCGGTCGAGATGACGCGTGCGGTCGAGCAATCGGGTCGATTCCTGAGTTCAGTTTATGAGATGGATTACCGTGAGATGACGAGGGAAACCTGGCGTCGCGCGCGTTCGACATTTGATAATGTTTATGATGAATTCCGGGGCGTCATGCTATCGGCCTGGGACAAGCTGGAGGATGACGTATGAGCCGAAAACGCAGAATGTTCGATATCGATATGCCAGCGATGGAAGAAATCCCGGTTGGCAAGGTTCCGGATAAAGCGCTTGAGAAAAGGCGCGGACCAATGGCCACTGCAATCTCCGAGAACGCTAATGCGCTACGCGACCAGCAAACTACCGAAGATGCAATCAGAGTCGAAAATGACAGGTTAGCGCACGAGCTTGTGCGACTACGTTCCGAAGGGTATGTTACTGAACAGATCGCATTGGCGGATGTTGTTACCGAGCGCCTGACGCGCGACCGCAAGCCTGGCCCTGATCCTGAGTTGGATGAGTTGAAGGCTTCTATTCAGGATGTGGGTCTTTCGAACCCGATCCGGGTCGAGCGTCGCAACGATGGACGCTTTGAGTTAATTCAAGGAATGCGCAGATTATCGGCATTTCGCGCATTACTTGAGGAAACTGGCGACGCGCGATTTGCGACGATTCCGGCCGGTGTTTCTGACGTTGCAGAGCTGGATGATAGCTATCGTCGCATGGTCGATGAAAACCTGATCCGAAAGGATATCTCGTTTGCGGAAATGGGCGCGCTTGCGCGTGCCTATGCGGAAGACCCCGCCAATGATTGTCCGGATGTCGACAAAGCGGTTTCAACCTTGTTCAAATCTGCAAGCTATACCAAGCGCAGCTATATTCGGGCGTTTGCGACTTTGCTGGCCATGTTGGAAAAGGTTCTTATGCACCCAAACGACATTCCACGGAATGTGGGGGTTGAACTCAAACGAAAGCTCGACTCTGATCCTGGATTGATCCGACAAGTCAGTGCGGCTTTGGTGAGTGAACCAAATCGCGACAGCGTGCGCGAAGTGGCCATTCTTCGCGATTTTCTCACAATCGAAAATGCGACCGCCGCTAAGCCAAAGGCTGAAGCCGTAGGTAAACCACGCCGCGCGAAGACAACGTTTCAGGTAAGGGGCAGGGCAGGGATTGCAAAATGTTCTGCATCCAGCGGAAGGATCGAACTTCGCTATGATCTCGATTTCACCCGTGTCGATAGGGCGAAATTAGAACGTGCTGTGGCCACTTTGATCGAGGATCTGCGAGAAGAAGACGATCTTACCCACGGGTAAGACGGGCTTAGCGAGATAGATCCGAAGCGCGGCGCTGGTTAATCTCAGCGCCGTTTTTTTGCATAAAAAGACCAATCGTGTAATACGGTACCCTGGGAGACCATCTAAACGCTTAGCTTTTACCGCCCGGCCTCAAATTCTTGTTTTGTAGTTCGGGCAGGTACGTTCCGAGCAGAGTTGACGAATACAAGTTCAGGCCATCAGTAGAAGGTTTCTTAACGTATTGATATGGAACTAGGGCAGATAATCTACAATTTATGTAGTTAGTCGCGGCTGAACAGATACACAGTTTTCGCGGCAGGGCAGGGACGACGCGATCGCTTCTATCTTCGAGCGCCCCGGCACTACATTTCAACGGGAAGACCAACATAGCGTACCGAAACATATTCGAGGCGCGTGAGCATATAACGGATTGGCCGTGAGCACCTATCAATGATGGATATGATTGCGCTGTGGCTTGCCAAAGAAAGGGCGGCGATGGGTTGAATGATTGACTGAGTAGAAGGTCATTTGGGCGTAGTGTGCAAAATACTTTAATAAGTATTATTAAGAGCTGTATCGGTCTGCCTACTTTAATGCGAAGGCGCCCCATCTAGCCGGCTTAGGGGCCTGCTGAATCGTGATTTAAGGACAGGCTTTGTTAAAGCTTGCTAAAAAAACAATGACTCTTCTCAGTATTGAAACGCCCTAAGCAACCAGAAAGATGTTCGGTAACCTGATCCGATACTACAAATACCGGATTAATCGCGCGAGAAGCGCCTATAAGAATATATACTGGCCTGATAGATAATCAGTATACGGGCGGCGTTATCTGAGACAAAACCTTCTCGCTTACTTTTGTTGCTTCAAGGCTACTTATGGCATTCGCCAACAGCGCGCTCTCATCCCTGGATGACGTTCTGACGTTGCGTGCCCAAACCCTGAATACCAAGCTCCATTTTGTCGCCGGGATTCAAGTAGGTCTGCGGGTTCTGTCCCATACCAACACCCGGGGGTGTGCCTGTAGAAATTACGTCACCGGGTTGCAAAGACATAAATTGCGACAGATGCGAGATGACCGTCGCTACGCCAAAATGCATCGTTTTGGTTGATCCGTCCTGATATCGGTGCCCGTTTACCTCAAGATACATCGGAAGGTTCTGCGGGTCGGGGACTTCGTCTCGTGTTACCAGCCAGGGGCCAATTGGGCCGAACGTGTCCGCAGACTTTCCTTTGACCCATTGGCCAGAGCGATGAAGCTGAAAGTCACGTTCTGACAAATCGTTCACTACGCAGTAGCCGGCGACGTGGTCTATGGCTTCCGCCTCAGAGACATATTTGGCCTCTTTGCCGATAACGACGCCCAGCTCAACTTCCCAATCGGTTTTGACCGATCCGCGCGGGATTTCTACGGTATCGTCGGGGCCGGCGATGGCCGAGGTGGCTTTGAAGAAGATTACGGGCTCAGCAGGCAATTCCATGCCGCTTTCTGCTGCGTGATCGGCATAATTCAGGCCAATGCATATGAACTTTCCAACATTGCCAACGCAAGGACCGATGCGCGGGTTGCTGTCTACCAATGGCAGGCTGGCCAAATCTAGTGCGCGGAGCTTTTCAAGAACGACATCGCCAAGAGTATCGCCCGAAATATCATCCACCACACCGGAAAGGTCGCGAACCGAACCGTCTGAGGCCAAAATGCCGGGTTTCTCAGCGCCCTTCGGGCCATAGCGTAGTAGTTTCATTGTCAGGTCCTTCCTGCTCAGATCGTCCAGCCGCCATCTATGGCAAAGGGCTGGCCCGAAGTGTATTTGCTGGCATCACTGGCCAAATACAGAGCCAGTTCAGCGATCTCCTCCGCTGTGCCAATACGGCCCATCGGTTGACGGGCGATGAAATCAGTCATTGCCTGCTCATAATCCCCGGTGGTGCGAAGCCGGTCATGCAGGCTGGGGCTGTCCACCGTACCTGGACAAATCGCGTTGCACCGAATGCCCTGGGTCACAAAATCGGTTGCCACAGACTTGGTCAGGCCAATCACCGCTGCTTTTGACGCGCAATACGCAAATCGGTTGGGCACGCCTTTCATGGACGATGCGACCGACGACATATTGATGATCGATCCTCCGCCTGCTTTCAGCATTCCGGGTAGAGTCAGTTGGATCAGTCTGAACATGGCCTTTACGTTGAGGTCAAAGCTGAAATCCCAATCCCTTTCAGTGCATTCAAGAATTGATCCCCCCGCTACATAACCTGCGCAGTTAAACAGAATGTCCAGTTGCGGCAGATTGACCGATGCATCTGTAACGGCCTTATCGTCCATTACGTCCAGTTGCAGCGGTTCGATACCCGGAATACCGCCCAATTCGGCAAGCGCAGCATCGTTGATGTCGCTGGCTATCACCCGTGCGCCTTCGGCAGCGAATAATTCGGCGGTTGCACGGCCAATGCCTTGGCCAGCTGCTGTGATGAGAGCGGTCTTATCTGCAAGCCGGTTGGATGGGTTGATTGTCGACATGAACAACCTCACAATTTCTCGGGTAGAAGCTCGGATGGGATGTCCTGATAACAAACCGGCCGCAGGAAACGGCGTATCGACAATGTTCCCACGGATGTTGCGCCAAAGTTGGTTGAGGCGGGGTAGGGGCCTCCGTGAACCATGCTGTCGCAAACTTCGACCCCGGTCGGAAAGCTGTTGGCCAACAATCGCCCAGCCTTTCGTTCAAGCAGCGGTAGCAGTGCCTGAGCGTCCGCTTTGTCACCTGCGTCCAGATGTAGTGTGCAGGTCAACTGCCCTTCGATGGCCCGCGCGATCTGTTGCATCTGAGAGCTGTCGTTCACGCGTACGATGATGCCCAATGGTCCGAAGACTTCTTCTTGCAGCTTCCGATTGGCGAGCCAGTCATCACCTGAAACAGTGAACAGGTATGGGGCCGCATCGCGTGACTTGCAGCTTGTGCCGATAATCTTCGATACACCGGTACCAGCAGCTACACGCGAAACTCCGTTTCGGTATGCCTCCGCAATTCCATCGGTCAGCATTGTCTGCTCGGCCACCGAAGACAGGCCAGCCTCTGCCGCTGCTTGAAACGCGTCAGCATCAGGACCGTCGATGATCACGGCGATACCGGGGTTGGTGCAGAACTGTCCAGCGCCCATGGTTAGGGACGCGGCCCAGCCATTGCCGATTTCAGCACCGCGCGCGGCCGCCGCTTGCGGCAGTATGAACATCGGATTGACTGAACCCAGTTCGCCAAAAAACGGAATGGGTTCATCGCGTTGCGCGCATAAATCGAACAGCGCCCGTCCACCTCCGAAGCTGCCCGTAAAGCCAACCGCCCGGATCAAGGGATGTTGCACCAATCGCGTGCCCACATCCCGTTTGCCACCCTGTACCAATGAAAACACTCCGGGATGAACTCCGGTCGCCTTGATGGCGGCGTCGATGGCCTGCGCCACGATCTCGCCCGTGCCGGGATGGGCCGAATGGCCTTTAACGACAACCGGACATCCTGCGGCCAGTGCCGCGGCGGTATCGCCCCCAGCAACCGAGAAGGCCAATGGGAAGTTCGACGCGCTGAACACCGCAACAGGACCCAGCGGGCGCTGGATCATGCGCAAGTCGGGGCGGGGCAGGGGTGTACGATCCGGCATGGCCGGGTCATGGCGCATGTCCAGATAATTACCCGCTTCGATGTGATCGGCGAAGAGGCGCAGCTGGCCGACGGTACGGCCACGTTCCCCCTGCAGGCGCGCCTCGGGCAAGCCGGTTTCCTGAGCGCTGATTTCGGTGATGGCATCCCCGCGGGCATCAATCTCATCTGCGATCATGCGCAACAGCGCGGCACGTTCGGTACGAGAGGACCACCCGAAAGTGGCAAATGCCGACTCTGCTGCCTCCACCGCGTTATCAATCATCGCCGCTGTCCCCACAGAAAAGTCATGGCTTGGTCCATGCGCTGGTTCTGACGCAAAAGTGGTGTCTGCGCCGATCCATTCGCCAGCTATCAGGTGTTTTCCGGTCAACATATTCGTTCTCTCTTACAGCAGGCCGCGATGGGCGAGGTTTCGCATCAGGTGTGATGCCCCAAAGGTCCATTCGGGGCATTCCGTCGACAGGCGCACGGTGTTTGTCAGCGCTCCAAGGCGTGTATTGGAGATAGTGACGACATCGCCAATTTTGTGAGTGAACCCACCGCCAGGTGTGTCACGGTCTTGGGTCGGGGCGAACAGGGTGCCAAGGAAAAGCATCAGCCCATCAGGATATTGGTGATGGCGCCCGATAGTCTGCTTCACAAGGTCTGCAGGATCGCGACTGATCTGGGACATAGATGAGCTTCCGTTCAGCACAAATCCATCCGATCCGGTCACGGTCAGCGCAAGTTCAGCCTGGCGTACATCGTCCAGTGTGAACCCATCATCGAACAACCGGATCATCGGTCCGATCGCGCAAGAGGCATTGTTGTCCTTTGCTTTGCTCAGCAATAAAGCCGAACGACCTTCAACGTCACGCAGGTTGACGTCGTTCCCCAGCGTAGCGCCCTTAATCTCGCCCTTAGAAGTAACGGCCAGAACGACCTCGGGCTCGGGGTTGTTCCAGGTCGAAATCGGGTGAAGACCGATTTCTGAACCGAACCCGACCGAAGACAAAACTTGTGCTTTGGAGAACACCTCGGCATCGGGGCCGATCCCGACTTCCAGATACTGGCTCCAGAGGCCTTCAGCGATCAGTGCTTCTTTGACCTCTGCGGCCGCGTCCGATCCAGGTAGGATGTTCGAGAGGCTGTCTCCGATCCGGTCTCCGATGCGCGCCCGGATCGCGTCGGCTTTGGCAGGATCACCGGCGGCTTGTTCCTCGATTACGCGTTCGACCATGGACCCGGCAAATGTGACACCACAGGCCTTGACCGCCTGCAGGTCACACGGGGCCAGCCATTGGTGGTCGGCGTCCAAAGGGCCGATATCTTCACCTTGAGCGTTGCGCACATGATCTGCTTCATCGTCGCGTTCCAGAATGTCCCTGACAGTTGGTGCCGTTTTTGACGTGATATCGATAATCCGCCCATTGCGCAGGGTCACCACGCTGGGGCCGATTCCACCGCGCTCAATACGGCCGAGCCACAGCCCGTTCGAATCCAATGTACCTATGGTCATTTTAATTCCTGAGGTTGTAGGCGCGGGCGGCGTTGCCACCCATTATTGCCTGTCGTTCTGCGCTGCTCAGATGTTTCAGCAACATGTCGGTGGTTTCACACCAGCGCTCATAGCTACTGGCCAAGGTGCAAACTGGCCAATCGCTACCCCAGATCAGACGCGATGGACCGAAGGTGTTCAGCAGGTGATCCACGTACGGGCGCAGATCGTCGATCGTCCAGTCTTTAGCAGCCTCAGTCACAAGGCCTGAAAGCTTGCACCATGCAGTTGTATCTCGGGCCAATGCGGTCATGTTGTCGGACCAGTCACCCAAGATTGCGTCTTTGATCAGCGGTTTCGAGCCATGGTCGACGACTACACGCATTTTCGGATGGCGTTCCAGAAGTTGTCTGAGCGGGCCCAGATGTTGGGGCAAGGTCAATGCATCGAATGTCAGGTCATGCCGTTGGACAGCCTCGAAAGCTGGAGGCAGCGTGTCGCCGAGCATCCACAGAGGGTCAGCGATGTCCTGTATCATCGGACGAAGACCGATCAGTGCCGGATGGGCGTCTAACGCAGAAATCTGTGAGCCAACATCATCGGCTTCAAAATCAACCCAGCCGACAACACCTTTGATAAACGCATTCTGGTCGGCCAGCGAGAGCATGTATTCCGTCTCAGCCACAGTGGGCGCCGCCTGGACAAGGACTGTGCCATCGATCCCGGCAGCCTTAAGCAGGGGCATTAGATCGCCCGGCGTGAAATCCCGGTAGATCGTGTCCAGATCGGGCGTCAGCCAGCCATAGTCGCAGCGCGCCAAAGCCCAGAAATGCTGATGCGCGTCGATCCTCATGCGATCACACCCTTTTTCAGGATGATGTTGCCATAAAGCCTGCGTTCGCCCGTTTGAACGATGGCAAACGCGTTGGCCGCACGCTCGTAGAATGCAAACCGTTCCAAGCCCTGAACTTTGGCCGGGTTGTCGGCGGTCGTGTCGATGATGCGTTGAAAGTCCGCGACTGCGTCGGGAACCGCCTCTGCGTCGCCGACAACCTGCATGGTCAACGCCGGATCAGGAACGAACGTATCCAAAGGCATCACAGAAAGTACGGCCTTCAACATTTCACTGGCTGTAGACCCATCGGCCCTGATGCAGTCTGGTCCCATGCTGGTGCCCGGAAAATTCGCATCTGCGATAACAATCTCATCCCCGTGGCCCATGGCCCTGAGGGTGAAAAGCAACTCCGGCGACAGGATCGGATCGATGTTACGCAGCATCTGCAGTCTCGCTTGGCAGAGGCGCATCCGGTCGGATCAGACCTTCGGATCGTAGGTCCGCCCACAGGCCCGGGGGAATGTCACGCTCCATCAATGCCACATTGGATTGGACTTCGGATGCGTTTACGGCTCCGGGAACTACTGTTTTGACGCAAGGATGACCCAGAACAAATTGCAGTGCTGCAGCAATCAACGGAGTGTCGTGCGCCGCGCAAACGGCTTCGATTTTGCGAACCCGGTCCAGAATGTCTTCGGGCGCGTCAGCATAATTGTACTTGGCGCCGGGCACTGCTCCGGTCGCGAGAATGCCTGAATTGTAAGGTCCTCCGAGGATGATCCCGACATCGCGCTGCTCGCAGAGTGGCAGGAAACTGTCGAGGGCCTCTTGTTCAAGCAATGTATAGCGCCCAGCCAAAAGGAACCCGTCGAAGTCGCCCAGCCCAAGAAGTTTCTCGCAAACCTGCCATTCGTTTACACCTGCGCCGATTGCTGCGATTTCACCCGCATCGCGCAGCTCGGTCAAAGCCTTGTAACCTCCGCCATCAAAAAGTTCGCGCACCTTGGCGTCCGACATTTCCTGACTGCCCTGGCTGAAGACACAGACATCATGGACCAGAAGAATGTCAGAATTGGCAACGCCGATCCTGTCGCGGCTGGCCTCGTAAGACCGCATGACCCCGTCATAGGTATAGTCGAACACAATCCGTTTCTGCGGCACATCGACAAAGGCTTCGGGTGTCACTTCATGCGGTTTGCAATCCAGTAATAAACGCCCGATTTTGGTCGAAAGCTGAATGTTCTTGCGACCGAACCGGTCGATCGCCTGCCCAAACCGATGCTCTGACCGGCCAAGCCCGTATTGCGGCGCGGTGTCGAAAAAACGGATGCCTGCGTCATAGGCGGCTTGCAATGCAGCCTGCGCGTCCTCGTCCGAGACTTTGCGGTACAGGTTCCCCAATGGCGCTCCGCCGAACCCCATGCGGGTCAGGGGAACGGGCCGCGTGGTCCGGTTGTTCAGTAATTCTGTTTGGGAAACGGTCATCCTGCCTCGCTATTCAGCTGTGGGGTGAGGTTGAACAGATGCGGCTTCAGTTGCTCCAACTGCTCAATGCGCGGCATCAACTGCCCGAGGTGGGCGCGCATAGCGACCTGCGCGGCCTGTTCGTCGCGATTGCTGATTGCCTCGAAAATGGCCCTGTGTTCTGCCAGTGTTTCAGCGATCCGGCCAGGGGTGGGCAGCAATAGCATGCGTGCGCGACTGACCTGTAAGGAAACGGTTTGGGCAACGTCGGCGAGGCGACGGAAGCCTGTAAATTCCATCAGAAGACTGTGGAACTCTTCATCAGCCTGATAAAAGCCTGGGATATCATCATCCATAATCAACAGTTCCTGCAGACGCATGTTGCGGCTTAACCTTTTACGCTGATCGTCGGTTATGTCGCGCGCGACTTTGGCGACAGTTGCAAGTTCAAGCGCTTCACGCAGGAATACGCCTTCGCGGATCTCGTCCATCGAAAAGTAGGATACGCGAGTGCCTGACTGCGGTACCACATCCACCAGCCCTTCCGAGGCCAAACGCGCGATCGCATCGGCCACAGGTGCGCGCGACACTCCCAATCTCTCACACACAGGTGCCTTCCTAAGGTTCGCTCCGGGTGGGAAATCCAGTGAGAGAATCGCCTGCTTCAATGAGTGGTGAACCCGCTGAGCGAGCGGTCCTTCGATCGTTGTGATCTCGGGCAAAAGTTCGGCATCAATATCTTGGTGTTTGTTCATACTGCATAAGTTAGCATTCTAACATGTTAGTTGACAAGTAGAGATATTGGATTTAGCAACATTGACCAAGCAAGTGGAGAAGAGATGCGAGCGAACGGCAGCATAAACGTTTTGGAAGAGGCGGCTCGCGATGTCGTGAAGCTAAATCCGCAGGACAACATCGTTATTGCTTTGCGTGACTTGCAAGCGGGTGAGCAGCCGGCACATGTTCCCGTGCAATTGGCTGCGCCCGTTACCCGCGGTCACAAGCTTGCCGTGTCATCAATCCAAACTGGCGAGAATATTGTCCGCTACGGTCAGATCATCGGGCAGGCCAGATGCGATATAGCGCCTGGCGAACATATCCATGTGCACAACCTTGGCATGGGGGCGCATCAGCAGGATTATGCGCATGCCAGCGCCAACACCCCGCTGCCTGTTTTGACTGAAAAGCGTACATTCGACGGATACCATCGATCTGACGGTAAAGTGGGAACCCGAAACTACATCGGGATTCTAACCACCGTGAACTGCTCGGGTTCAGTAGCGCGTTTTATCGCCGACGCAGCGGAAAAGACCGGGTTGTTGGAAAGCTATCCCAATGTTGACGGTGTGGTCCCGATTGTGCACGGGACCGGATGTGGAATGTCCAGCAAGGATGAGGGCTATGCTACCCTGTTTCGGACGTTGGCCGGCTATGCACAGCATCCGAATTTCGGGGGTATTCTGCTGATCGGTCTGGGCTGCGAAGTCATGCAGGTGGCAGATCTTGTCGGCGGTCGACCAATCCGCGCTGACGGTGCGCTGCGTTACATGACCATTCAGAACGAGGGCGGAACACGCCGCACTATCGAACGGGGGCTGGCGGAGTTGCGCGGCATCGCCCATCTGGCCAATCAAGCCGAACGCGCTCCGGCTCCGATCAGTGCCATCACGGTCGGTATGCAATGCGGCGGCTCGGACGGGTATTCTGGGATAACCGCGAACCCGGCGCTGGGGTATGCGTCGGATTTACTTGTGCGCCATGGAGGAACAACGATCCTGTCGGAAACCTCGGAAATCTACGGTGCCGAACACCTGCTGACCCGGCGGGCCGAGACTGTTGAGGTGGGTGAAAAACTGATCGAACGCATCCACTGGTGGGAGGACTACACGGCCCGAAACGGCGGTGAGATGGACAACAACCCAAGCCCAGGCAACAAGCGCGGGGGGCTCACAACCATTCTTGAGAAATCGCTTGGTGCCGTAGCTAAGGGAGGCACCGCGCCACTGCGAGACGTCTACAAATTCGGTGAGATGATCGACAAGAGCGGGTTTGTCTTCATGGATAGCCCCGGGTTTGATCCGTGTTCGGTCACCGGACAAGTCGCTTCGGGTGCGAACCTGATTGTGTTTACCACCGGGCGTGGTTCGGTGTCTGGATATCAGCCAACGCCCTGCATCAAGCTGGCCACCAATTCCGAAATGTATGCCCGCATGGCCGAGGATATGGATCTGAACTGCGGTGACATCGTGACAGACGGGGTCAGCATCGAGAGCAAGGGCGAAGAACTGTTCGAAATACTGATCCGTGTCGCCTCAGGCAAGAAAACCAAAAGCGAGGAACTTGGATTTGGGGGCGTTGAATTCGTCCCCTGGCAAATTGGTGCGGTGATGTAAACCGCGTTGGCCCAAGGGGAGAGGGGCAAATGGGAGGCAACAAAAATAGACTGGTCGAAATGACGGGGATTGATAAGTTTTTCCCCGGCGTGCACGCGCTGAAATCCGTGCAATTCGATCTTGAACCGGGTGAAGTTCACGCGCTGATGGGCGAGAACGGTGCCGGCAAAAGTACGTTGATGAAAATCCTGTCGGGTATTTATCAACGTGACGGTGGGACCTTGAAGATCGAAGGGTGCGAAGTCAGTCCGACAACCCCGCGCGAGGCGCAGGATCTAGGTATTGGGATCATCCATCAGGAACTGAGCCTGATGAACGACCTGACTGTAGCCCAGAACATTTTTATCGGACGCGAACCGCGTAAGAGCTTTGGCCGTTTGGACGAGGCGGCGCTGAATGCGCAGACTGCCGAAATCTTTGCTTCGATGAACCTCAGCCTTGATCCCAAGGCGTTGGTTGGCAGCCTGACCATCGCAAAACAGCAAATGGTCGAGATCGCCAAGGCACTGTCCTTTCGGTCCAAGGTGCTCATCATGGACGAGCCAACAGCGGCCCTGAATGACGCCGAGATTGCCGAGCTGTTCGTGATCATCCGCCGCCTCAAGGCTGAAGGTGTAGGCATCGTTTACATTAGCCACAAGATGGACGAGCTGAAGCAGATCTCGGATCGCGTGACGGTTATGCGCGATGGGGAATATGTCGGAACAGTTGGGGCTGCTGAAACCCCGATCAGCCAGATCATCGCGATGATGGTGGGCCGAGAGGTCAAGGAAGAACCGCTGGACGTGCCCGATCTGGGTGATGCGGAGATGTCTTTGCAAGTCACCGGGCTGTGCCGGAGCAACGAAATTCAGGACGTCAGTTTCTCGGTCCAAAAGGGTGAAATTCTGGGCTTTGCCGGTCTGATGGGCGCAGGTCGTACAGAGGTTGCACGGGCTATCTTCGGGGCCGATCCCAAGGATTGCGGCGAAATCCGGGTACATGGTCAGGTGGTGTCGATCAAATCACCCACCGACGCCGTCAAAGCGGGGATTGGATACCTGTCCGAGGACCGAAAGCATTTCGGTCTCGCCACTGGTATGAATGTACGCGACAACATCGCGCTTGCCTCGATGGACCTGTTCACCGGCGCAGGCGGGGTTCTGCACGATGGTGAAATCAGCGACACCGCCAAAAGCTACATCCAGCAATTGGGCATTAGAACGCCATCGGATGTGCAAGAGGTTCGTCTGCTGTCAGGCGGCAATCAGCAGAAGGTTGTCATCGCCAAATGGCTGCTGCGCGACTGCGATATTCTGATCTTTGACGAACCGACCCGCGGTATCGACGTCGGCGCGAAATCCGAGATTTACAAGTTGCTGGAAGAACTGGCAGGGCAGGGCAAGACGATCATCGTGATCTCATCCGAACTTCCCGAGATCATGCGTCTTAGCCATCGCATCGCCGTGATGTGCGAAGGACGACTGACCGGCATTCTGCCCGGCGGAAAAGACACCACTCAAGAAGACATCATGCATCTGGCCACGCAACGTGCGGCGGCGATGCAGGTAACAGGGACAGTCCAATGACCACAGCAACCGACATCGAAAAGAAAAAGCCACTATCGGGCCTCGCGGACAGCGGCGCCTATCAAAAGCTGTTGGCCTTTGCCAGTTTGATCGTTCTGCTAATCGGTTTTTCCATTGCTTCACCCAACTTCATGCAGACGTCGAACATGATCGCCATTCTGCAGGCGACATCGGTGAATGGCGTTCTGGCTGTTGCTGCGACGCTGGTCATTATCACCGGTGGGATCGACCTTTCAGTCGGAACACTGATGACTTTCTGCGCTGTGATCGCCGGGGTGGTCCTGACATATCTCGGCATGCCCTTGCTGTTGGGAGTGGCCGCAGCCATTGCGGCGGGCGCATTTTGCGGACTTTGCTCGGGCACTTTCGTAGCGAAAATGAAAATTCCGCCCTTCATCGCCACGCTTGGGATGATGCTGATCCTCAAAGGCCTGTCGCTGGTGATCTCTGGGACACGGCCAATCTACTTCAATGACACGCCGGGCTTTGACCAGATCTCGCGCGGGTCGCTGATCGGAGAGGTCTTCCCATCGCTACCCATCCCCAACGGTGTGCTTATCCTGTTCCTGGTGGCCATCGCGGCTTCGTACATTCTGGGGCGCACAGTTCTGGGTCGTTACACCTTTGCGCTTGGCTCTAACGAGGAAGCGGTGCGTCTGTCAGGCGTGAACACCGACATGTGGAAGATGCGCATTTATGCGCTGGCCGGAGCGATCTGCGGCATCGCCGGTATCCTGATCGCCTCGCGCCTGAACTCGGCGCAACCGGCATTGGGTTTGGGATACGAATTGGAGGCGATCGCAGCCGTAGTGATCGGTGGCACGTCTTTGTCCGGTGGGCGCGGCACGATCCTGGGCACGTTGATCGGCGCCCTGATCATGGCTGTACTGACCAACGGATTGCGCGTGCTGTCAGTCGCGCAGGAATGGCAGACCGTTGTCACCGGCGCGATCATCATTCTGGCCGTCTATGCCGACATGGCGCGGCGCAAGAAATCGGGATGACCAAGCAACTAAATCAAAGACCAAAACGACCAACTGGAGGAGAAAACATGTTAACACGTCGTTTCATTCTGGGTGCGCTCAGCGCAGCCACCCTGGCAGGTCCCGCCTCGATGGCGGTAGCCGAAGAGATTTACATTCCACTGGTATCCAAAGGGTTCCAACATCAGTTCTGGCAAGCGGTGAAGTCCGGCGCCGAACAGGCAGCATACGAGTTTGATGTCACCATCACGTTCGAAGGTCCGGATAACGAAACAATGGTGGACCGCCAAATCGACATGCTGGCTGCCGCTTTGGCCAACAACCCCAAAGCCATTGGGTTTGCCGCTCTGGACAGTCAGGCCGCAATTCCGCTTTTGAAGCAGGCCAATGAAAAGGGCATTCCGATCATCGCCTTCGACAGCGGCGTTGACAGTGACATCCCGCTTTCGACTGCGACAACAGACAATCTGGCGGCGGCTGGGCTTGCAGCCGACAAGATGGCCGAAAAAATCGGCGGCAAGGGTAAAGTTGCGGTTGTCGCGCATGACCAGACCAGCCGAACCGGCATCGACCGCCGCGACGGTTTCGTCAATCGCATGGCCGAGAAGTACCCGGATATCGAAGTCGTCACAGTTCAGTACGGTCAGGGCGACCACCTGAAGTCGACCGAGGTCACAAAGGCGATCCTGACAGCAAACCCCGATCTGAATGGCATCTTCGGCACCAACGAGGGCTCGGCCATCGGCGTTGTGAATGGCGTTCAGGAGCTGGGTACCGAGGGTTTGGTGATCATCGGTTATGACAGTGGCAAGGCCCAGAAAGACGCAATCAAGAGCGGCCTGATGGCGGGTGCGATCACGCAAAACCCTGTGGGCATCGGCTATGAGACTGTGAAAGCAGCGGTTGCGGCTCTGAATGGGGAAGAGGTTCCAGGTCTGATCGACACAGGCTTCTACTACTACGATGCCTCGAATATTGACGACCCGAAGATCTCGGCCGTTCTGTACGACTAAAAGTACTTATTAACTCTGTTCGGCCTGCCTTTTTGGTGGGCCGGACAACCAATGTTCATCGTTCAGGTGGGTTATGTCAGGTTTTGCGGGGCAACGGCGTTTGGGTCGCAACACCGGTCTGTCGCTGCTCCGCGTATGTCCTTGGTGCGTCGATGATGGGTTTAAGCCTAATTAGCAGAAATTTTGGCAAATTGATTTAATACTCGAAGTCTGGACATAAGCTAACCTGTTGCAGGCGATTAACTTTTCAGCTTTCAATCAGCAAGCTCTATACACCAATATGTTACAAGCTATTGACCATCGACGAATGCGCCACCAGCGCGTGAGTGGTTCGCGGTATCGCCGCGTCGAAGGCAAGTTCGTGATCTCTTACAATGGCGATTAGTCAGGTCTGAAAGGCGTGACGAAATCCCAAACTGCTGTAAACAAATGCATGAATCGCTATCTATCTAAATACCCCAGCCGATATGGGAATATCTGGGATGCAGGATGCATGCCCGCTTCTACGATGTCTGGTTTGTGATGGCGGTACAGGCTGCGCCAATGAGGTTGGATCGTCACTCTCTCAACACCGTCCTGCAAAGCGATGTCTCTAGAACAACGCTCAGGTTACAAACCGTCGGCCTGACCAGCGGTTTCTCAACCAAGCGAAGGCATGCGTGAGGGTGTGATCGGGCCGACGAAATTGAAATTCGCGAACCATATTGTTCTTGTGGCTGAGCTCTCTTGGCTCGATGGTCTCAATTTCCACCCACAATGCCCCAAGTTTTTTTGTGAGTAGTTTTGCAAAAGGGCGCATATATCTTGCCAGAATGACATTTTCGCAGGAATGGTTCCCGATGACCAAGATCACTCCAGAATTGCTTGAACAAATCCGTGCCCGATTTGCGCAGGTTGACCACTGCCCGCAGCAGGGACCGCGTATTTTCTTTGAAAACGCGGGTGGGGCGCTGACGCTGAATTCGGTTGTGGGTACCTCGCAGGCTTATGCTGCGGTCCCTGACAATCAGGGCCGCGACAACCCGGGAAGTCACGAACTGGTGCGGGTAATCAACAAGGCCAAAGAAGATATGGCCGTGTTCATGAACGCCCCCGGTGGCCAGTTCTTTGTCGGCGAAAGCGGGACCGAGCTGCTGTTTCGTTTGATCATGAACGCCTGTCTGGGCACCGCCACCGGTCGGGTACTTGGCACAACGCTGGAACATCCCGCGACCCGAAGCGCTTGCGCGCGTTGGGCCGGGGTGGCCGGGCAAGATCATGTTCTGGTGGTCCATGACGACGCCACAGGCACCGTCACCGCAGATGCTTATGCGGCGCAGGTAACGCCGGACACAAAGGTTGCGACTATCGTGCACACCTCGCCGGTGACCGGTATGGGCGTGGATGTAGCGGCTGTGGCTGCCGAAATCCGCACCGTTGCGCCCAATTGCTTCATCATAATCGACGGTATCCAGCACGCCGCGCATGGCCGGATCGACCTGACCGCCTATGATGTCGATGGCTATGTGATCTCGCCCTACAAGGTGTTCTCGCGCCATGGTTACGGGGTGGCCTGGATTTCTGACCGGCTGACCAAGCTGCCACATAACAGCTTGATCGACGGCCCCGCCGACAATTGGGAAATGGGGACGCGTGATACCGGCTCTTACGCTACAATGTCTGACGTAGTCAGCTATTTCGAATGGCTGGGCGCACAGGTCAGCGACGCCACCGACCGGCGCGAAAAATTCGTCGCTGCCGGAGAGGCGATCCATGAGCAGGAAAAAGCGTTGACTGATGCGATGATCCGCGGAACCGGCAACCTGCCCGGGCTGGCCGAGATGGAGAAGGTGACCATTCTGGGCGGTGTCGATAACCCAGCACGCGAGGGGCTGGTGTCACTGCAGGTCGAGGGCGTGCCGTCGGTCGATGTGGTCAAGCAACTGAACGAACAAGGCATCCGTACGCATTTGCGCAAGGCCGATCACTACTCGGGCAACATCTTGACACCGCTTGGCATGGACAGCTGCGTGCGTGTTTCGATGTGCCACTACAACAGCGTCGCCGAAGTGGCCCAGTTTCTGGGTGCAATGAAAACCATCGCCGCCTGAGGCAATTGAGAGGGGAAGCACATGAAAACGCATGCGCAAGCGGTTGTAATCGGCGGCGGCCTAGCCGGCTGTTCAATTCTGTATCATCTCGCCAAGTTGGGTTGGACCGATGTGGTCCTGCTAGAGCGGGACGAACTGACCAGCGGCTCGACCTGGCACGCGGCGGCCAACATTCATGGGCTGCATGACAACAACAATATCACCCGCATCCAGCACTATACGATGAATCTATATAAAGAGCTGGAACAGGAAACCGGTCAGAGCTGCGGCGTGTTCCAGCCAGGTTCGCTCTATTTAGCGCAAACCGAAGAACGCGAGCATCAGCTGCGCCTACAGGAAGCCAAGGCTAAATTCTATGGTTTGAACTTCCACGAGGTCAGTCGCGAGCAGGCCAAGGAACTGCACCCGCTGGCGCAGTTCGACGATATCCGCTGCATCATGTATGAACCCGATGGCGGCAATGTGGATCCCTCGGGCGTGCCCCACGCCTATGCTTCCGGTGCCCGCGCCATGGGAGCAACCATAGAACGGTTCTGTCCGGTACTAGGTACGGATCAGCAACCCGACGGGTCTTGGATCGTGCGTACCGCAAAGGGCGATATTCACACGCAATGGGTGGTGAATGCCGCTGGTCTTTGGGGCCGCGAAGTTGCGGCGCTGGCGGGGCTGACTCTGCCGTTGCAACCGACCGAGCACCAGTACTTCGTGACTGAATCCATCGAAGAAGTTGCCAATCTGGGCCGTCGCCTTCCGTCAATTGCAGACCGGGATGGCGAGTACTATTTCCGTCAGGAAGGCAACGGATTGCTCATCGGGGCCTATGAGAAGGACATGAAGTTCTGGGCCGAGGACGGTACGCCGCTGGACTTTGCCCATGACCTGTTCCCCGACGATTTGGATCGGATCATGGAAAACGTGATCCGCGCTACCGAACGTGTGCCAGTTGCCGCCACCGCAGGGGTCAAACGGGTGATCAACGGGCCGATGATCTGGTCTCCGGACTCCAGCGCCTTGTGGGGTCCGGTGCCCGAACTGAAGAACTATTTCCTCTGCGGCGGACTGATCCCGGGTTTCTCGCAATCGGGTGGTCTGGGCCTGCTGGCGGCGCAGTGGATGATCGAGGGCGAGCCGCAATACGACATGTTTGCATGGGATCTGGCCCGCTTCGGCGACTGGGCCGACAAAAAATTCACCAAGGCACGGGTTGAGGACCAGTATACCCACCGTTTTGCCATCCACTTCCCGAACGAGGAGCGTAGTGCAGGTCGCCCCGCCCGAGTCCGCCCTGCCTTTGAAATGCAGAAAGACATGGGCTGTGTCTTTGGTCTGAACTGCGGCTGGGAGCATCCCCTATGGTTCGCCGATCAGCCCGGTGTACAGGAAACCAACGGCTTCACACGCCAGAACTGGTGGGAGCCGGTGGGACGTGAGGTACAGATGCTGCGGGAGAATGTGGGCGTCATCGACATATCGAATTTTGCGAACTACATCATCAAAGGACCCGGTGCGCAAGATTGGCTGGATCACTTGGTCGCCAACCGCGTACCGACCGTGATCGGGCGGTCTTGCCTGACGCCGCTGATCTCTGTCCGTGGCGGCGTGGCTGGAGATTTCACCATAACCAAGGTGGCCGATGACGAATACATGATGATCGGATCGGGCATGGCCGAGCGCTATCATCAACGCTTTTTCAACATGATCGACCTGCCAAAGGACACAACCTTCGAAGTCGCCACCGA
Source organism: Ruegeria sp. C10 (assembly GCF_056537805.1). Classification (NCBI taxonomy): domain Bacteria; kingdom Pseudomonadati; phylum Pseudomonadota; class Alphaproteobacteria; order Rhodobacterales; family Roseobacteraceae; genus Ruegeria; species Ruegeria sp. C10. Next base: position 393,415 of record NZ_JBQFSC010000001.1, read on the forward strand.
CCGCATAGCAGGGTTCAACGTCGCCGGTCCGAAAGCGCGTGACCTGCTGCAGCGGCTGACCAATGCAGACCTGTCGAACGAGGCGTTCCGCTTTATGCGCTCGGCCACAATCGAGGTTGCAGGTGTCACCTGTCTGGCCATCCGCGTCAGCTTTACCGGCGATCTAGGGTGGGAGTTGCACTGCGCCGAAGAAGATCAGACCCGCCTGTACGCTGCGCTGCTGGATGCGGCCAAGCTGCTGGATGGCGGCCCCGTTGGCGGCCGCGCGCTGGGGTCGTTGCGGATCGAAAAAGGTTATGGCTCATGGGGCCGTGAGTATTCGCAGGAATACTGGCCGCAAGAGGTCGGGCTGGCGGGCCTGATCAAGCTGGACAAGGATTTCCTGCACAAGGATGCGTATCTGTCGGTCAAGGACAACGCCGCGCGCGAAGTGCTGTCAATCTTCGAGGTCGAAGTCTCCGAGGATGCCGACGCTACCGGCGGTGAGCCGATTTTTACCCCGGATGGTACCCCGGTTGGCCGCGTGACATCCGGTGCATACGGCTATTCGGTCGGCAAATCGCTAGCGCTTGGCTATATAAACCCTGGGTTCGCGCAACCTGGTGATACGGTCGAAGTGTTCATCCTTGGCAAGCCCCATAAAGCGAAAATCCTGTCCGAGCCTCCTTTTGACCCGGATGGAAACCGCCTGCGTGATGTTAAACCGGCACTGGAAGGGGCTGCCTGAGAAGCCCCGTTGCAGGTCAGCGGTTCATGCTGGCGGCGGCGTTTAGCAGCCAGTCCTGAAACAGCCTGACCGACGGTGAAACGGGTTTTTCCTTGAGACGCACGAAATAGGCCCAGGGGCTGTCCAAATCGAATTCGAACGGTTCGATCAGCAGCCCCCGGTCCACATAAGACCCGGCCAAAGAGCGGGGCAGAGCGACGCAGCCCAACGACTTCGCCGCCATCTCCATTGCCAGATTTGAAGCGTTGGTCCGCAGCCCCTCCTTCTGGTTCAGGTCTGCCAGATCAAAATGGCGTGCGACCCGTTCCCAATAAGCTGGACGACCCAGAATATGGATCAGAGGTGCCTCTTGCAGTTGCGCCGGATCGGTCAGCTGCGCGCCATTGACTGTGAATTCGGGCGCGCACACGACCGCAAGCTTTTCGGCCCACAGCTGCCGCGCGCCCACCGTCACATCGTCAATATGATTGACCGTTATCGAAATGTCCGAGACGTTCGGCTCGACATCAATCCAGACGGTGCCGTGTACCGTCAGGTCGATATCCGGGTGCTGGTCGCTAAAGCCCCGGATTACGTCCGGTAGCCAATTCTCGGCCAGGCTGACCGGGCAAGACACGACGACTTTGCGGGTGTGTGACCGCTGGATGACCGATTGTGTGGCCACGTCAATCTCATGCAGAGCATGCCGCACTGAAGGCAGATACGCCTCGCCCACGTCGGTCAGCGACAATGACCGGGCATGGCGCACGAACAGAGGCCGCTGCAAAAACTCTTCGAGCGAACGCACATGGTTGCTGACGGCGGATTGGGTGCAGTTCAGCTCATCTGCCGCGCTGGTAAAGCTGAGGTACCGGGCGGCGGCCTCGAAGGAGCGCAGGAAGATCAGGTGGGGCAGGTTCATCATGGCGACATTTTCCTGGGCGGGCGGATGGGTGGTGCGCCGGGAATCCTGTTTCGCGGCGGGAATTGATCTGGTTCATATGCTACAATGGAGCGGAGCCAAAGCTACAAATTTTCCGGGGCCATTGCCCTCGTATTGTTTTCGTGCTGCGATGGGCAAACACACTTAGGTTTTGGCCGAACCCGAAACCTCATCTGTAGGGCATCGTGACCAACACATTTCAAACTATCGCAAAGTTTGCGCTAAATCGAAGGGTGCAGGATTTCCCCGACAGCGCGCTCGAAGCAGCGGCACTGATGCTGCTGGACACGATGGGGATCACCATCGGGTCCGGACCGATGCAGGCCGGTCAGATCGCGCGTGACAGCGCAGTGGCGCTTTACGGTGCGGGCGATCCGGGCCTCAGCGCACGGATGCTGTTCGATGGCCGCAAGGTTAGCGTTGCCGGCGCGGCTTATGCCGCTGCGACTCAGACCGATAATCTGGATGGCCATGACGGCTATAACCCCACCAAGGGCCATATCGGTGTTGCCGTTGTGCCGGTTCTGGCGGCTTTGGCGGAAACGGTCGCGGATTTTTCCGGCCCCGAGGCGTTGGCGACCGTAACTATTGGATACGAAATCGCCGGGCGCGCCGGGATTTCGTTGCATGACACAGTCAGCGACTACCACACTTCCGGCGCATGGAACGCGTTGGGAGTTGTGGCCGTTGCCGCCCGTCTGCGCGGGCTGAGCGCGGAACAGATGCGGCAGGCCATGGGCATCGCCGAATATCACGGGCCGCGCAGTCAAATGATGCGCGAGATTGCCAACCCCACCATGCTGCATGACGGCTCGGGCTGGGGCGCGCTGGTGGGTGTATCCTCGGCAGTGCTCGCCGAGAAGGGATTTACCGGCGCGCCGGCGATCACAATAGAGGCGGATGAGGTCGCGCATCACTGGCGGGATCTGGGCAGCTTCTGGCAGATGGAACATCAATATGTGAAGCCCTATCCGATCTGTCGTTGGGCCCATGCAGCGATCGACGCCACCAGGGCGCTGATGCGTGAATATGGCCTGTCTCATCAGGACATTGCCGCGATTCAGGTGAACACTTTCCACGAAAGTGCCTGCCTGTTTCAGGGTATGCCGGATGACACTTCGAAGGCGCAGTATTCGCTGCCCTTCGCTGTGGCGACGATGGTGGCGCACGGCCGTATCGGGGTCGAGCATATCACCGGCGCGGGCCTCTCCGATCCGCTGGTCGCGGCGATTGTCGACCGTATCTCGGTGGCCGAGACCGCGCGCCATTCCGACCGCTTTCCTCAAAGTCGCGTTGCTGATGTCGTCATGACCTTGACGGATGGGCGGGAACTGGCGTCGGGCGACGTCCACGCGCGCGGCGGGCCCGAGGCACCCATGGACCGTGACGAAGTGATTGCCAAGTTCATGGAGTTCGCCACTCCACCGCTGGGGGTCAGCCGTGCCGCCGCCATACGCGACGCGGTTCTGGGGTTGCAGTCGCCGGACGCCAAATTCTCGGATCTCGGCGCGCTGATTTATGACGCCGCTGACAACCGCTGAAATCAGGACAACAAAAATGCCGCTAAGGCTGCTGAAATACGGGCTATCCGCCGACTACCCTGTCACCGGAGACATTCCGGCCACGCCAGAGCTTAAATCCAGTTACGATGTGGTCATCGTAGGTGGTGGCGGCCACGGACTGGCCTGTGCCCACTACCTATCAAAGTATCACGGCATCACCAATGTGGCTGTGCTGGAAAAGGGTTATCTGGCGGGCGGCAACACCGCGCGGAACACCACTACCATCCGCTCGAACTACATCACCAAAGAGGGCATCGCGTTCTACAAGAAAGGTGTGCAGCTTTACGGGGAGATGAGCGAAGAGCTGGATTTCAACGTCATGTTCAGCCAGCGCGGTCAACTGACGCTGGCCCATACCGAGGCGACGCTACGCTCGTTCCATCTGCGGGCCGAGATGGGTAAACACGCGGGCACCCGGATCGAGGTCGTTGATGCGCAGACGGTCAAGGACCTGTCCCCGCATCTGAATATGGATGAGGGCGGGCCGCTGGAAATCATCGGCGGTTTGTGGCACGCCGATGGAGGCACTGCGCGGCATGATGCGGTGGCCTGGGGCTATGCAGCGCAAGCCAGTAGGCGCGGGGTGGAAATTCATCAACGTACCGAGGTTGAAGGGTTCGACACTGCCGGTGGCAAGATCACAAAGGTGCGCACCAATCGCGGTGATATCAGTGCCGGTCAGGTGATGATTGCTGTCGGGGGTATGAACTACGACATGGCGATGAAAGCCGGGGTAGAATTGCCGATCCGTTGCTATCCGTTGCAGGCGATGGTTACGCAGCCGCTGAAACCGTGGCTGCACACGCTGGTCAGCTCGGTCAGCCTGCACACCTATCTGGTGCAGTCTTCGCGAGGCGAGATCGTGATCGGCGGTGGCTCGGACCCTTATCAGCTGTATTCCACCCGCTCGACACTGGACATGAAAGAACATCTGGCCGAAGGCGCGGTACATTTGTTCCCGTTCCTGCACGGGGTGCGTCTGCTGCGACAATGGGCCGGGATTACCGACATGACGCCCGATTACTCACCCATCATGGGTGCCAGCCCATTGTCCAACCTATGGCTAGATTGCGGTTGGGGCACTTGGGGGTTCAAAGCCACTCCGGTGGCGGGCAAGTACATGGCGCAGTCCATCGCCAACCAGAAGGTCGCGCCGATACTCGAACCCTTCACAATGGAGCGTTTCGCCACCTTTGATCTGCTCAATGAAATGGGCGCAACTGCCGCGAGCCACTGACATGAAGATCCTGATCTGCCCGATGAACGGGCCCCGCAATATTAATGAATTCCAGAGCTTCGGCCCTCTGCGCGCCAACCCCGACCCGGATGCAACCAGCGATCAGGACTGGGCACGTCACCTGTTCCGCGCCGACAATTCACGCGGAACGCTGGTGGAATGGTGGCGGCACGTGCCCTCGAACTATTTCTTTCTGGCCGAGCGCAACGCCACCACGAACGAGGTGATCCGCACTTTTGACCCCTCAGGGTTGGAGCAAAGGTGATGGCCCGACTTCCCGCACCCTGGGGCAACAGGATCAATCGAGATGCGCCGGTATCGTTCAGCTTTGAAGGGCAGGCGTTTCAGGGATACGAAGGTGATGTGATCGCCTCGGCTTTGGCCGGTCAGGGGAAGTGGATGCTGTCGCGCTCGTTCAAATACCATCGACCGCGCGGTGCGATGTCGATGGCGGGCACCGAGGCCGATACGCTGGTGCAACTGCCCTCGGACCCGAACGTGCAGGCCGACCGGCATCCGATTTCGGCAGGGCTGCAAGTTACGGCGCAGAACGTCAACGGAACACTGGCGCGAGACCGCGACGCATTCATGGACAAGCTGGGGCGATTCATGCCGGTGGGGTTCTATTATCGCACCTTCATGGGCCCGACGCGCAATAGCTGGCTGAAACTGTGGGAGCCGCTGATCCGCAAGAAGGCGGGGCTGGGCGTTCTGGATATCAACGCACCGCATGAAGACTACGAAAAGGCCAACCTGTTTTGCGATCTGCTGGTCGTCGGCGCGGGGCTGGCCGGGTTGACCGCCGCCATCGAAGCCGCCGAGGCCGGGGCTGACGTCATTCTGGCCGAGCAGGAGCCGGTCTTGGGCGGTGCGCTGACCTATGGCCGCGATGCCAACAGGCTGTCCGACCTACTGGCGAAAGTGCAAAGTCTGCCGAACCTCCGCATCATGACCGGTACAGTGGTGAACGGCTGGTTCGAGGACAACTGGCTGCCGCTGATCCGGGGCAACAAGCTGTTCAAGACGCGCGCGCGCGAGGTTCTGCTGGCCACCGGCTGCATCGAACAGCCCGCGATCTTCCGAAACAATGACCTGCCGGGCATCTTGCTGGGCACTGGCGCGCAACGGCTTATGCGGCACTATGGTGTGAAACCGGGCAAGCGCGCGGTGGTACTGGCCGCCAATCTCGACGGTTATCGGGTGGCGCTGGATCTGTTGGACGCAGGCGTAGAACTGGCGGCTGTGGTTGATCCGCGCCCCGGCGGCAGCGGCGGCGAGCTTGGCCAGCAACTGGCAACAAGGGGAACGCGTGTCATTCACGGCGCCGTGGGCGAGGCGCGTGGCAAGACCCATGTTACCGGCGTAAAGGTCGGAGGCGACTGGCTAGATTGCGATCTGTTGGTAATTTCGGTCGGCTATGCGCCAATGTGGCAACTGCCCTGTCATGCTGGCGCGAACCTTGGGTACAATGAAACGGCGGCGCGGTTTTCCCTGTCTCTGCCAGACGCTCCGCTGGGCATTGCCGGGGGTGTTGCCGGGGTCTTTGCGCCTGATGCGGTGGTGGCCGATGCGCAACGCGCGGCACAGACGGCGTTGACTCGTCTGGGGCTGCCAACCCGCGACATCGCGCAGGTCGAAGATGTCGAAGCTGCGTTGACGAATTTCGAACCGGCAATCGCCGGGCATCCCAAGGGCAAGGATTTTGTCGACCGGGACGAGGATATTCAAATCAAGGACCTGCAAAACGCGGTTAACGAAGGCTATCGCGAGTTGGAGCTGATCAAGCGCTTTACCACAGTTGGTATGGGGCCGTCACAAGGGCGGCACTCGGCGCTGGCCACCGCCCGGGTGGTGGCCAAGGCGACCGACCGCACCATCGGGCAGATCGGCGTGACTACGGCCCGTCCGCCATTTGGCCCCGAAACGCTGGGCGTGCTGTCCGGTCATCATCACCCGGCAGACAGGCGCACGGCGCTGCATCACGAACATATCCGGTTGGGGGCGGACATGCGCCCGGTCGGAGCGTGGTGGCGGCCTTATTTCTACGGCCCGAAACAAGACGCCAAGCGCCTCATCGAAGAAGAGGTGCATGCGGTGCGCAATGGGGTCGGCGTGCTGGATGTTTCAACTCTGGGCGGGCTCGAGGTGCGTGGCCCGGATGCGGGCGAATTCCTCAACCGCATTTACACCATGGCCTACAAAAAGCAGCCTGTGGGCCGCTGCCGGTACTGCCTGATGACAAACGAAATGGGCACGGTGATCGACGATGGCGTGGCGTATCGGCTGGCCGAGGATCTGTTCTATGTCACCGCCACCACCGGGGCCGTGGCGCGGGTTTATTCGGATATGTTGTTCTGGAATGCGCAGTGGCGGTTGGATGTGGATGTGCTGAACGTCACCTCGGCCTTCTCGGGCTTCAACATTACCGGTCCCAAGGCGCGCTCCGTGGTCGAAGCGCTGGACAGCGACATCGATTTCTCGCGCGATGGATTTGCCTATCTCGACGGGCGTAGCGGCATGGTGGCCGGGGTGCCGGTGCGCGCCATGCGGATTGGGTTCACGGGCGAGTTGAGCTACGAGCTGCACTGCCCCACCAGCTATGCCCACACCCTGTGGGATGCGGTGATGGCGGCGGGTCACGCGCACGAGTTGCGCCCTTACGGGCTGGAAGCCAGCCGGATTCTGCGGTTGGAGAAAGGCCATATCCTGATTGGTCAGGACACCGACGCGCTGACCTCGCCGGATGAGCTGGGGTTCGAATGGGCGATCTCGAAGACCAAGCCGTTTTTCGTGGGCAAGCGCTCAACCGAGATGCGCCGAAACAAAGGCCTGCCGCGCAAGCTGGTCGGGCTGACATTCGACGGGCCAGATGTACCGGGGGAAAGCTGTCTGGTACTGAGGAATGATGTACCCGTGGGGCATGTGACCTCGGTCCTGTGGTCGCCGACGCTGAACACCCATATCGCGCTGGCATATGTGCATGGCGATGACGCTACGCAAGGATCGCAGGTCACGGTGAAGTGCCGCAATGGCAAGCGCGTCGTTACAACTGTGCGCGGCCACACCTTTTTTGATCCTGAAAACAAACGGCAGGAGGTGTGATGATGCGAACCTATCCGCTTGACCCAAAGGGCGCTGCTGAAAACACACTGCTGGTTTCCGGGCAGATTATCGTGCAGGACCTGACCCACACGCCGCGTTTTGGCCTCAAGGGCCGAGGCACCGTGGCGTTTTTGCAATCGCGGGGCCTGAAGGTACCAGACGTCAACGAAACCGCCGATGGCCTTATGCGTCTGGGTCAGGAAGAGGTGGTGGTACTGGATGCGCCTGCAGACCTGTATGCCCGGTGGCAGGTCGCCGCCACGCCAAAGGGCTATTATTCCTGGCGCGAGGAAACCTGGGCCATGATGCACCTGACCGGCCCGCGCCTGTTCGATCTGCTGGCCAAGATTTGCCCGGTCGACCTGTCGCCCGGTGCCTTTCCAGTGGGAAAGATCGCCCAGACCCGCGTGGGCTATGTCGAGGCAATCACATGGCGCAACGACCGCAAAGGTGTGGGGTTCGATGTCCTTTTCGACGTCGCCGCCACTGCTTTTTTCGCCAACGCGGTAGCCATTGCCAGCGCTGAGTTCCAACCGGAGGTACCCGCATGAAATCCCCCACCGTGATCTTGCACACCGATAACCCCGACGCTGCCCGTGCGGTTCTTGCTGAAGGTCATCCCGATCTGCCGATCCACACCTGCGACAGCTACGAGGCGCTCACGGGTTTGATCGAGGATACAGGGGCCGAAGTTGTCTATTCCGTTCGCTTTGCGGGCACCCCCGGCTTTCCACGCGCAGCACTGGTCGAGAACCCGCAAATCAAATGGGCTTCGGTCGGCGGCTCGGGCACCGATCACCTGAACCCTTGGAACCCTGATGAGGTAACGGTGACAAATGCCGCCGGGGTCGCCGCCGATATGATGGCACAATATGCGCTGGGGGCGATGCTGCATTTCACGCTGGATTTCCCCGGCTTTCGTGCCGCGCAGGCGCGGCGGGACTGGATCGGCGGCAAAGTCGAGCCCATCGACAGCAAGACGGTGCTGATCATCGGCCTTGGCAAAACAGGAGAGGCTGTTGCGGCACGATCCAAAGCTATGGGGCTGAACACAATCGGTGTACGGGCCCGCCCGAAACCGACCCCCAACGTGGACGAGGTACACGGGATGGAGGCTTTGCCTGATCTCTGGCCACGCGCTGACTTTATCGTCGTTTGCGTACCACTGTTGGACAGCACGCGCGGTCTGGTCAGGGCGGAGGCCTTCGCCGCCATGAAACCGACGACGGTGATAATCGACGTCTCGCGAGGTGGGGTAATTGACGAAGCACCTCTACTGGCCGCGCTGGAACAGAACCGGATCAGAGGCGCGGCGCTGGACGTGTTCGTTACCGAACCGCTGCCTCAGGGGCACAGGTTCTGGGAACTGGACAACGTGATCGTCACACCGCACTGCAGCTCGGTCTATGACGGCTGGGATCTGAAATCGGTCCGCATGTTTTCCGAGAACCTGATGCGCTATCGCAAGGGCGAGGTGCTGAACAACATCGTAAATCCACAACGGGGATACTAGGTCAATGGCACGAGACAGACGCAGCGGCGGGCGACGCGGCAAATCCGGGCGCGCGGCGGCGGGAATCGAACAGCTGCCCTGGCAACAGGTGCGCAACAGCTATCCGCCGTTCGAGCTGTTGAACCCTGAACAGATGGATCAGCTGCATACAACCTCGATGCGCATTCTGTCCGAGGCCGGTATCCGGGTGATGGGCGACAATGTTATGGACATTTTCGAACGCGCGGGGGCCATCGTAGACCGCGACACCAAGACCATCCGTATGGACGAAACCATTGTCGCCGAAGCGTTGAAAACGGTGCCCTCGGAATTCACGCTGACCTCTCGCAACCGCGCGAAACAGATTACGCTGGGCGGCGATCATGTGAATTTTGGTTTGGTTGCCGGGCCGCCGAACGTACATGACTGTATCAATGGCCGCCGTCAGGGTAATTATGATGACTATTGCAACTTCATCCGGTTGGCGCATCACTTCAACGCTATCCATCTGATCGGCAATCAGGTGATGGCCCCGATCGAAATGCCCGCCAACAACCGCCATCTGGACACCTACAACGCCAACCTGAGCTATAGCGACCTGAGCTTTCACTGCACCGCTATCGGGCGCGGGCGGGCGATGGATGGCATCAACATGATGGCGATTTCGCGCGGTCAGAAACCCGAGGACATGCGCGGCGATCCGGGGGTGATCACAATCATTTCGGTGAACTCTCCGCGCCTGTTCGACGATGCCATGGGTGACGGCCTGATCGCGATGGCCGAGTATGGTCAACCGGTGACGGTCACGCCGTTCACTCTGATGGGGGCCATGACACCGGTCACGCTGCCTGCCGCGCTGGCGCAACAGAACGCCGAGGCGCTGTTCGGTGTGGTGCTGACGCAGTTGGTCAGCCCGGGAGCGCCTGTCATGTATGGCTCGTTCACCTCGAATGTGGACATGAAATCTGGGGCTCCGGCCTTTGGTACACCGGAGAATGCCAAGGCGAATATTGTCGGCGGGCAGTTGGCGCGGCGCTATGGCATTCCGTACCGGACATCGAATGCAAATGCGTCCAACGTGGTGGATTTGCAGGCGGCATACGAAACGATGATGGCCACCTGGGGCGCGGTTCTGGGAGGGGCTAATATCGTCTATCATGCCGCCGGCTGGCTTGAAGGCGGGCTGACCGCATCTTACGAGAAATTCGTTATGGATATCGAGATCATCCAGAACATGATGGAATTCCTCAAACCGATGAAATTTAACACGGATGAACTGGGCCTGGACACCATCAAATCGGTGCCCACTGGCGGCCATTTCTTTGGCGTCGATCACACGATGGAACGCTATGAAACCGCGTTCTACAAACCGATGCTGTCCGACTGGCAGAACTATGAAAACTGGGAGGCGGCCGGAGCCAAGGACGCCCTGCAACGCGCCACCGAGGTTTGGCAGCAGGCGCTACGCGAGTATCAGATGCCCGAGATGGATCCCTCCGTGCGTGAGGAGCTGGATGCCTATATCGCCAAACGCAAGGAAGAGATCGGCAGCGGCGAACCCTGATGGAATATCGGGGCAGGGGGGTCGACCGCTGCCCCGGTTCGGTTACAGCAGATCGAACAACCGGCCCGGCAGCGCCTCGTGGCGTGGCAGACCCAGCGCCCGCATCATGCAGAACATCATCGCCTGATTTGAGGTCACTACCGGCTTGTCCAGCGTGTCCTCGATCTGCGCGATGGCCTCGACTGCGCGCATGTCGGTGCAGCTGAGCACGACGGCTTGCGCGTCCGGGTGGTCTGCCTCACAGGCGAGGTCGTAAACCTCGTCCGGGGTCAGCTCTCCCTGCCCGTAATTGCCCAGCTCGCGGCCAACATCGGCGCAGCGCACGGTTTCGATGCCGTTTGCGGCCATGAAATCCATCGCCTGCGTGTTGATTTCGCCCAGATAGGGCGAGGAAAAGCCCACTTTCGTCACCCCAAGCGCCTGAATGGCGGCGATCAGCGATCCGGCGGCTGTCAGCGATTGCGCTCCCGATCCGGCCTTGATCTGCTGCGCCAGACCGGCGTCGAAAGACGGTCCATGGGTCAGCGTGGCCGAGGTGCAGCCGTACAACACCACATCTGGCCGCACGCCCGAAATCATCCGCAAATCGTGGCTGATGTCCGAGGCCCCAAGCCCCGCCATCTGGTCAGAACCGGGGATTTCATCGACATCATAACCACCCATGCGCTGGAAATGCACGGTGGTGTGCGGGCAGCGCATCAAGGCCATATCGGCCTCGAGGTTGGTGTTGGTGAAGGGCACCAGAACGCCGATCTTGGCCCGGGTACGCGTTTCGTGGCTCATGACGTTACCTTTCTCAGAACGGCCAGACAGCGATCCATCACCGGTGTGTTGCAGATCGTGGCGCGCAGGCAGTCGGACAGACCATAGCCGCCCATACCGCGCATCAGCAGTTTCTCGGCCCGTAGCGCAGCGTCGGCCTGGTGCGCCTGCTCGGTCGAGGCAAAGTGGATCAGCACGAAATTGGTGTGGCTGTCCGGCACGATCAGCCCCAGATCGCGGCAGTCCTCCGCGAACCGATCGCGAATGGTTGCCGTTTTCGCGACCACGTCCCGCATATGCGCCTGATCGCGCATCGCCGCCGCTGCCGCAGCCTGCGAGGCAATCGAGATGTTGTTGGGGTTCAACAGCTTGCGCAGCTCTCTGGCGATGTCGGTGGGGAAATAGCCCCACCCGGCGCGCGCCCCGGCAAGCCCGTAAGCCTTGGAGAAGGTGCGGGTGATCACGGTATCCCCCCGATCAGCCAGCGCGAAAATCTCTGCTGGATCGTTGGCTTGGTCGGCGAACTCGGCATAGGCCTGATCGACCACCAGCAGCACGTCGCCGGGTAGCGCGTTGCGCAGGCGCAGGATGTCGGCATTCGGGATCAGGGTGCCGGTGGGATTGCCCGGGTTACAGACAAACACGATACGGGTCGCCGGGGTGACGGCGGCCAGAACCGCGTCGACGGATACGGTCAGATCGACCTCGGGCGCGGCGACGTATTTGGCCTGCGCCTGCGCCGTGGCCGAGGCCACGAAGGCATAGCCATACTGCGTGCCCAGCACGTGATCGCCGGGCCCGGCAAAGGCGCGGATCAGGCAGCCGATCAGCTCCATCGAGCCCGCGCCACACAGCACCCGCGCCGGGTCGACCCCGTGTACCCCGGCAATGGCCGCGCGCATGTCGGGCCATTCGGGATCAGGGTAGAGCGTCAGATCAGCCAGCGCTGCCTGCCCGGCCGCCACGGCGGACGGACTGGCCGGAAAGGCGCTTTCGTTCTGCGCCAGCGAGATTGTGCCTTCGGCACCCAGATCGGCCAGCGCATAGGCGCCCATGGCGCCGACATAAGAAACCGGACGGATCATGTGTCACCTCCGTAAGCTTTGGCCCCCTCGGCACTGACCAAACCGCGTTTGAGGTCCAGCGCCAGCGCATCCGAGTTGCGGTCGCCCGGATCGCCGAAACCGCCACCACCGGGAGTGTCGAAGATCAGATAATCGCCGCCTTCGACCCGCAGCTCTCCCTTGCCGGGAATGTCGCTGTCGCCATCACGGAACCGGATGCGCCCCGGCGCGCCGGGCTGACCGCCCATGCGGCCCAGGGCGGGGAATTTCAGCCGCTCGACCGACAGGAACACGATGAAGGGCGCACCGTTGGACGAGGTCATCTCGATCCGCTGCCCCAGCCCGCCGCGATACTTGCCCGCGCCGCCGGAATCCGCACGCAGTTCGCGCCGCCAGATGGTGACGGGCGCGACGCTTTCGGTGATCTCCACCTGCGAACCGAACACGCCCGAGGGGTAGGCGGTGGCTGACAGCCCGTCCGCATGAGGCCGCGCGCCGGTGCCGCCATTATGTACCGGTTCCACTGCGAATTCGCGCCCACCATCGCGGGCCACCTCGGGGGCGTGGCGCATGGGCAGGTCGAACATGCAGCTTGCGCCCTCGGCGGGCACTTCATCAGGTAGTGCCTGATGCAGACAGCCCAGCACCAGATCGGGTGTCACCTGACCCAGCGTGTGCCGCATCGCCACCGGCACCGGGCGCTGTGCGTTCAGGATGCAGCCCTTGGGGCCGTCGACGGTGAACGGCTCCAGCGATCCGGCATTGTTGGGGATGTCCGAGCCGACGATGCAGCGCAGCGCAAACACCGTATAGGCGGTAGCATAGTTCAGCGGCACGTTGATGCCCTTGCGCGAACAACCCGAGGTGCCGGTGAAATCCACATGCATCCCCGATTTACTGACGGTCAGGGTTGCGTGCAACTCCAGCTCATTCTCATAGCCATCCATTTTCAGGACGTTTTTGTAGATACCTTTGGGCACCTCGGCGATGGCCTCAAGCGTGCCACGGCGCGAAGTGTCGATGATGTAGGACCCCAGCGCATCCAGATCGGTCAGGCCGAACTCTTCCATCATACTGACCAGCCGGTTCACCCCGGCCTCGCAACAGGCGATCAGGGCATAGATGTCGCCCTCGTTGGCGATGGGCTCGCGGCTGTTGGCGCGGATGATGTCCAGCAGCAGCGCGTTGGGGATGCCTTCCTCGACCAGTTTACAGGGCGGAATCAGCAGCCCCTCGTCATAGATGTCGGACCCTTCCGGCCCCATGCCCAGACCACCCAGATCAACCAGATGCGAGGTGCATGAGGTGAAGCCCACTACCTTGCCATCCTTGAACGCGGGCATCATCAGCAGGAAGTCGTTCAAATGCCCCGAGGCCAGCCACGGATCGTTGGTCATGTAGATATCGCCCGGTTTCATGGTCTGAACCGGGAAGGCGGCGCGCAGGTGCTGCACCGCTTCGGCCATGGTGTTGATATGGCCCGGCGTGCCGGTCACCGCCTGTGCCAGCATCCGGCCGTTGACGTCGAAGATCCCGGCGGAGATATCGCCGCATTCGCGCACGATGGGCGAAAAGGCGGCGCGGATCAGGGTCTGGCCCTGTTCCTCGACCACCGCCAGCAAACGGTTCCACATCACTTGTAGGCGGGCGGGGGACAGATCGGTCGTCATCATGCGCCTCCTTTCTGGTCCTGAACCAGGACGAGGTTTCCTATGGCATCCACATGGGCCGAGAAATCGGCCGAGACCAGCGTGGTGGTCTGCGGTTCGTGGATCAGGGCGGGGCCTTGTATGCGATCGCCGGGGTGTAGGTCAGCCCGCGCCACGAATGCGGCTTGTCTCAGCGCCCCGTCCACATCGCAGGTGATCGGGCGGGATTCGGTTGCGGTGATAGTAGCCAACGCCGGAGTTTCCGGTACTGGCGGCACGGCGCAGTCGCTTGTGGCGACGCGCACCGCCCAGTTGAGAATCTCGATCTGCATCCCCGGCACCGGGCGTGAGAACTGCTTGCGATATTCTTCCTCAAAGGCGGTGGTCAGCGGTGCAATATCGTCTGCCGTCAGATGCCGGTCGGACAGAGTGATCTCGATCTCGTGACCCTGACCGTTGTAGCGCATGAAGGCTGTGCGGTGGGTTTCGGTCGGGGCATTGCCCGCGCCCTGGGCAACCACGCCTTTGGCTTCGGAAATCATTGCGTCGAACAGCGCGTTGATCTCATCCATGTCCATGCTGTCCAACAGCGAATAGCGCGAGCGGACGATTTCGAACGACACGGGTGCGAACAGGAAGCCCACGGCAGACCCCACGCCCGGATTGGGCGGGATTACAATGCGGCTGACCCCGGCGGACCGTGCCACCCGGCTGGCATGCAACGGCCCGTTGCCGCCAAAGGCAATCATCGTGCGCGGTCCAAGATCCTTGCCCGATTCCACCGCGTGCATCCGGCCCGCGCTGGCCATGCTTTCGTCGACGATGCGGCTGACGCCGTCGGCTGAGCCAACGGCATCGAGATCTAGTTTCGACCCGATCACCCGGCTCAGCGACTGTTTCGAGCCTTCGGGGTCCAGCTTGATATGCCCCTCGGCAAATGTGTCGGGCACGATGTAGCCCAGCGTAATGTCGCTGTCTGTCACAGTGGGCTCGGTGCCGCCGCGCATGAAGGCCACGGGTCCGGGTTCAGACCCCGCCGATTTCGGACCCACGGTCAGGCGTCCCAGCCGGTCAACCCCGGCGATGGACCCACCGCCCGCGCCGATCTCGATCATCTCTATCACCGGGATGCGCACTGGCATGCCCGAGCCCTTTATGAACCGCGCGGCGCGGGCGATCTCGAACTGGCGCGAGGTCTGCGGGCGGGCCTTGTCGATCAGGCACATCTTAGCGGTGGTGCCGCCAACGTCAAAGGACAGCACCTGATCCAGCCCGGTGCGGGCGGCGATGCGGGCGGCCAGAATGGCCCCTCCGGCGGGGCCGGATTCCACCAGCCGGATCGGAAAACGCGCGGCGGTGCGCACGGTGCACATGCCGCCGCCCGCCGTCATCATCAGGATCGGACAGGTCACGCCCTCGGCCTCGAACCGGTCGACGAAACGGGCCAGATAGGTCTGCATCAGCGGCTGGATATAAGCATTGGCAACGGTGGTGCACAGCCGGTCGAACTCGCGCGCCTCGGGGCTGACCTCGGACGAGATCGAGACGGTCAGATCGGGCCGCTTCTCAGCCAGCACATCGCGTAGGCGGCGTTCATGGGCGGGGTTGGCATAAGCGTGCATCAGGCAGATCGCTATGGCCTCTGCGCCGCTCGCGTCGATATCGGCCAGCAGTGCGTCGATGGCCGAGTCTTCGAGCTCGATCAATACCTGACCACCCGCCGACATGCGTTCGCGCACGGTCAGAGCACGCTCGCGCGGCACCAGCAGGTCAGGCTTCTCGAGGTTGATATCGTATTGCGAATAACGCCGCTCATACGCGATTTCCAGGATGTCGCGAAAGCCTTCGGTGGTCACCGTCGCCACCACCGCGCCGCGACGTTCGATCAGCGCATTGGTCGCCAGGGTGGTGCCGTGGATAAAGCCGGTCACCTGATCCAGCGTCCGGCCCGATTGCTGCACTACTCGCGCGGCCCCTTCCATGGCGCCGTCGGCAGGGTTCTGATGGGTGGTCAGGGTCTTGGTGGAGGCCAGGATTGTCTCTTCGCCGGAGACAAGAACCGTATCGGTGAAGGTGCCGCCAATATCGATGGCCAGGCGCAGCGTTTGAGTTGTCATGAGGTCTTCCGAAATTTCTATAATCGCAGCGTGAAGCAAAAGGCCCGAGGCCCTGCTTTATGCAAGGATCACAAGATCACAGCCGGTTGCGCGGCGGTCCGTAGGATTCGGAATATCAGTCTGTGTCATGGGCGAAATGTGCAGTTTCAAGATAGCCGCAGCAAGCTGGATTGCGACAGAAAGGCCTGCAAGCGACATCTTTCGGCGTAGCAGGCCCGAAATCTGCCGAAACGGGCCGTCAGACGGCGAGCGCTCGATCAGGCAAGCCACCAGCGTTCAGGGGCTTTGGCACCATCCATTTCCCAATTCGCGGCGATCTCGCCCTGGGCGACGGTTTTGGCAACACCCATGATATGATTGGCGAACATCGGAACGATCGCACCACCATCATCATGAACCAAAGTCTGCGCCTCGGCATACAGTGTGCGGCGTTTGGCGTCGTCCAGCTCTGCGCGGGCCTCGACCACGATGGCGTTGAAGCGATCGGCGGCTTCGCCTGTGCGCCAGGCTCGTACACCTCAATGAATTAGCCACCGGTGCCAATTCCGGATTGTGGGTCGGTCAATTTGCCATCGGTCGAAGGCATAATGACTAAGTGATAGCCAGACAGGATGATGGGAAGTCGGCATTTGCCGGATCCAGCTCGAACACCACGTTGTTGCCATCGGCGCGCATCGATTTGATTTGGGCAACCAAACCGTTCACCGCAGATTTCGATCCTTCGCCACAGTGGTGGTCGATTGTGGCGATGACAACGGCAGGGGTAAGGGTTTGGTCGTTGTGGAACTCGACCCCTTCACGCAGGGTGAATACCCAAGTGATTGCGTCGTTCGAGGAATACTCGGTCGCGAGTTCGGGCACTAAATTTCCGTTTGCGTCTAATTCGACCAAGTTGTTGCCGAACAGATAGGCGACAGCGGTTTTGATCGTGCCTTCATAGGTTGCTGGGTCTAAAAAGTCGGTAGTCGAACCGCTGCCAAAGCCAAATTTGATCGCTCCGCCTTTTTTAGGGACCTGCGCAAGTGCTTGTCCGGATAGGCTCAGTGCCGCCGGAATGGCAAGGCCCGCAGCCAGAGCGCTTGATATGAAGATACGACGCGAAATCCGGCCGCTCTGCAGTTTCTGCATCTGAGAGGACAGGAAAGGTGATCCGGGCCGAGCTTGGCCTCGATAAACCTGCCTATATCCGATATTTCGACTGGATCGGTGCGTTGGCGACCGGGGATCTGGAACGTCGTTCTCAGGTCGGGCGAGTTCGGGTGTGGATCGATCACGTCCGGTAGTGGAACTGGTCGCACCGCGCTTATGGAATACATTGTTTCTTGCGGGTATGGCGGCGCTGATCTCGGTTCCGCTAGCGCTGTTTCTGGGTATCACCACCGCGCTGTGGCGCAATTCGCTCTATGATAAGCTGGCCAGCGCCAGCACCTTGACGGCGATCTCGTTCCCCGAGTTCTTCGTGGCCTATATCCTGATTTTGCTGTTCGGAACGCTATGGCCGGTGTTGCCGTCGTTGGCCAATGTGGAGCCAGGGATGCCGCTGGTCGAGCGGATCGTCAAATGCATATTACCTGCGCTTACACTGACACTTGTAATCGTCGCGCACATGATGCGTATGACGCGGGCTTCGCTGATCAGTCTTCTAGCTTCACCCTATGTCGAGATGGCGCGGTTGAAAGGAGAGAACGCCCGCCGCGTGGTTCTGCATCACGCGCTGCCCAATGCGTGGGCGCCAATTTCAACGGTGGTCGCGTTCAACCTGGCCTATCTGGTAGTTGGAGTGGTCGTGGTCGAGGTGGTGTTCGTCTATCCCGGCGTCGGCCAACTGATGGTCGATGCTGTCAGCTCGCGCGATATCCCGGTGGTTCAGGCGTGCGCCCTGATATTCGCCGCCACATATGTCCTTCTGAACCTGATTGCCGACATCATTGGAATCGTCACCAACCCGAGGCTTCTGCACCCAAAATGAGCCAGACAAGCAAGACATATTCAGCCGCCGCCGAGGTGGGTCGCGTGCGGACCCGTCGCAGCAAGCGCGAGCGTATTTGGATCGAGCTGAAGAAAGCGCCGCCGACAGCAATTTTCGGCATGTTTGTGATCCTGTTCTATCTAATCATGGCAATCGGAGCGCCGGTCATCGCGCCTTATGGTGAGGCCGAGGTATTCCCGACGCCTTACGCACCCTGGTCGTCCGAGCATTGGCTGGGTACCGACCAGATCGGGCGTGATATCCTGTCGCGGCTGATCTATGGCGCGCGCAACACCATCGGTATCGCTTTTTTCACTACGCTGCTGGCGTTCTTCATCGGAGGCGGTCTGGGGCTGATCGCTGCGATTAACCGCAGTTGGCTGGATCAATTGATCAGCCGGGGCGTAGATGTATTTATGGCCATTCCCAGCCTGATTTTCGCGCTGATGCTGCTGTCGATTTTCGGCTCGTCGGCGCTGTCGTTGATTTTGATTATTGCGATTCTGGATTCAACCCGCGTGTTCCGCCTGACTCGCGCTGTGGCGGTGAACGTGGCAGTGATGGATTATGTCGAGGCAGCCCGGCTGCGCGGCGAAAAACTGCCTTGGGTGATGCGTCGCGAGATTTTGCCCAACATCATGCCTCCGCTGGTGGCCGAGTTCGGGCTGCGATTCTGTTTCGTGTTCCTAACCATCGCTGCGCTCAGCTTTCTGGGCGTCGGTATTCAGCCCCCCACCGCCGATTGGGGCACCATGGTGCGCGAGACCGCCAACCTGATCCAGTTCGCCAAATATGATTTCAAGGCCGGGATCACGCCACTGCTGCCCGCTGCCTCGATCGCGTTGATCACTGTGGCGGTCAACTTTGTCGTCGACTGGTTCTTGCACAAAACAAGCGGATTACGCGATGAACACTGAGACTGACCTTCTGCTGGATATGCGCGACATCCGTATCGAGGGGTTCTCGGACGAAAAGTGGAATCCGATCATCAAAGGTGTCAACCTGACCCTGAAGCGCGGTGAGGTGCTGGGCCTGATAGGCGAAAGTGGCGCGGGCAAGTCGACGCTGGGCAAAGCGGCTATGGGATACACGCAGCCCGGCTGTCGTATCACGGGCGGTTCGATCCGGTTCAAGGGGCAGGAGTTGCGGGATCTGGACGACCACGCGCTGCAGCATCTGTGGGGATCGCGGATAGCCTATGTGGCCCAATCGGCGGCTGCGTCGTTCAACCCGGCGCATAAGTTGTTGGATCAGACCGTTGCTGCAACGGTGCGCGAAGGACTGCAACCCGAGAATGTCGCGCGTGAGGATGCCCGCGCGCTTTATGCCTCGTTGTCGTTACCGCATCCCGAAACGATTGGTGACCGCTATCCGCATCAGGTCTCCGGTGGCCAGTTACAGCGGATCATGACAGCCATGGCGATGTCACCCCGTCCCGATCTGATCATTTTCGACGAACCGACAACTGCGCTGGATGTGACGACCCAGGTCGAAGTTCTGACTGCTATGCGCCGGATCGTCGAAGAATTTCATACCGCCGCAATCTACATAACCCATGACCTGGCGGTGGTCGCGCAGATGGCGGACCGGATCAAGGTGCTGCGCTATGGAGAAGAGGTAGAAGAGGCGGAAACGCGCAAAATGCTGTCTGCGCCCGAGCAAGAGTATACCAAATCCCTCTGGTCCGTGCGTCTGTTGCAAAAACAAGCCGAGACTTCGGATGATATCATCCTTAAAATTGACGGTGTGGATGCGGCCTATGGCAAGAGCGCCAAGGTGTTGCACAATGTGTCAATCAGCCTGCCGCGCGGGCGCACGGTGTCGATTGTCGGCGAATCCGGATCTGGTAAATCGACCACGGCGCGGGTGATCACCGGCTTGCTGCCCGCCACAAGCGGGCAGGTCACGTTCAATGGCGAGGTCCTGCCAAACGAACTGAAAAACCGCAGCCGTGATCAGCTGCGCAGAATTCAGATGATCTATCAGATGGCCGATACCGCGATGAACCCGCGTCAAACCGTAGGCGAAATCATTGGACGTCCGCTGGAATTTTATCATGGTCTGCGGGGCCGGGCGCAGGAGGACCGGGTCATCGAACTGCTTGAAGCCATCGAGTTGTCGGAAGACTTCTATGATCGTCTTCCCAGCGAATTGTCCGGCGGACAAAAACAGAGAATTTGCATTGCTCGCGCTCTGGCCGCCGACCCTGAGGTGATTATTTGTGACGAAGTGACGTCCGCACTGGACCAGATTGTGCAGGAAGGCATACTGCAATTGCTGATGCGCCTACAAAAGGAGCGCGGAATTTCCTATCTGTTCATCACGCATGACATTGCCACGGTCGAGGCTATTTCGGACGAGATTGTTGTGATGCTGAATGGTCAAGTCGTCGAGCAGGGATTGAAGAATACCGTTCTATCCGAACCCTTCCCGGACTATACAAAGCTGCTGCTAAGTTCGGTTCCCGAGATGGACCCGGATTGGTTGACGAACCTGCTGAAAGAGCGAAAAGAAAATCACTTAAATACAAAACATGACACTGCGTAGGCGCGGGCAATAACAACACTTGCGAAGCTCAGTCGCAGTGGACTTCTCATTTTGCTTGTATTCCGAAACTCTTTTTTACCGGCATAACAATAGATCGATACGCAGATAACCTGAAACTCAGGAGCAACTCGCGAATTAAGGTGGCTTTTGACTGGATCGCATTGATGTTCTTGTTCACAATCAGTTCGATCCTCTTTTGGGCTGCCATAGGGTTGATACTTGAGGTCACCGCAGGCCGTGTAATTGCCCCGTTCTTCGACACCCCATTGGTGACATGGGCTGCAGTCATCACAACCTTCCTCGCCGGGTTTTCCTCAGACAGTGCGCGCGAAGCCTTGTCGCAAAATACGAGTGCAAGGCTGCGATCAATAATGTGCGAGCGGCGCCTGTCGTGATGACTGTCCCAATGGCATCATCTCCGACGGTCATGGGACTGCTCTCCGTAATGGGTGCTCAAGTAGTGGCTGGAATGCTGCAGAGCGCACCTTACATGCGTCGCAAAGATCTTATCGACTAAACCTCCTAGCACGACATCGTCCAATTTGGTGATGCCTTATGAACAATAGATCTGGGACCGAGTGAACGTCGATCTCAATCTGGCATCCCCTGTCTTGTTCGTTGGAGGTGGTAGTAGCACTTTGCCCACCAACCTGCTCGCACCGCGACCACTGATGCAGGTCGCCCGGTTTTTTTCTGATCGACCCTGGCGAGCGGGCGCAGAGCTATTACATCTCGTTTTCGCCCAACCTGACTCATGGGGGCAACGCAATCCTTCGAACGCAGCATTGGGTGCAAATGCGTTATGCGGGCCCGATCCCGGTTTCCGAATTGGCCCGCACCGCTCGACTTGAGCTGCGCACTTTTGGATTCCGATTCCTGACGGCCACGGGTTTCACGCCATCGGAATACCTGCGACAGCTTCGCATCACCAATGCCTGTCAGAGGCTGGAACTATCCCAGTCCAGTATCGAAACCATCGCGCGGGATATGAGGTATATGGATGTTTCAGCATTCCGCCGAATGTTTCACGAAGTAGTCGACCTCTCGCCGGGAGATTACCGCAAGCGCTTTTCTTTTCTCAAAGACGCTTCGCATTTAAGAAAATGACGTCTGAACAGCCTTTCTTGGGTCTGTTTTTGCTTTGGCCAAGCGTAATTGCGAAGGTCTGATACCTCTGCTTTCTTTTGTAATCACGACCTTGACGATATGGCGGCCTCGATGCTTCGATTGATTGCCTCGATCGGTCCCATTGCGTTAACACTCGCCAAAACGCCCATATGGCTATAGTAGTCGATCAAGGGTGAAGTCTGTTCACGATATTCAATCAGACGTGCAGCGACTGTTTCGGCCTTGTCGTCAGCACGGCGCTTAAACTCAGAGCCTCCGCAATTGTCGCAGCGTTCCGCTGCCTCAAGCGGTTTGAATGTATCATGGTAACCTTCGCCACATCCTGCACAGGTAAAGCGACCGGAAATGCGGTCGACCATTTTTTTGTCATCCACCGCAAGACTGACGACAGCACTGATCTGCTGCCCCGTTTCCGCCAATAGTTGATCCAATGCGCGCGCCTGACTAAGCGTGCGTGGAAATCCGTCTAATATCACCCCTCCGGCACAGTCCGAATCGCTCATACGGTCACGCAAGATCGAAATGACGATGTCATCTCCGACGAGCCTGCCTTCAGCCATGATAGATTCCACCGCCTTGCCTGTTTCGCTGCCGCTTTCAATCGATCTGCGGAGCAAATCGCCTGTCGACAACTGAACCAAGTCAAATTTTTGCTCAAGCAGTCGGGATTGCGTTCCCTTACCGGCACCAGGAGGGCCCAGAAGGATTAACACTTTAGACGTATTCGGGCTGGTCACTCTTTTTCCTCTTAGAGAATATCGTAAACACGACTTGGAATAGACCGCTCAGTGCCATTTCAGATGTATTAGCGGTGTATGACTGTCGTGTGTGGGCGTTGCGTCTGGTCCGTAGACCAGACTATCGCACCACATGTACAGAACAGTTTGCATGCCTGACTACGCGTGCCGCTGTGGACCCCAGAAGATAATCCTGCAATCCAGGCTGGTGGCTTGCGATAACGATGCAGTCTGCATTGTTATTCGTTGCATAATCGAGAATTCCACGGCCCGGCTGTCCTTCGACAATTTCAATTTTGGAGTCCGCAACCCCGTCGACTAGTGGGCCCAGTTTGTCAGTAACGCTGGTCTTTGCGATATCCAGATGGTTTTCAGGAAGCAGGTCGCTTGTGTATTGCGGAAGGTGCTCAATGACATGCAATAGAGTAATATGACCACCATCCGAGCGGAGAGTTTGTGCGACATCCAGCGCTCTTTGCGCGTCGCGGTCGGTATCAAAGGAAACAGGGACTAGAATATTTCCATACATTTCTGGTTCTCCAGCAGGTAGAAAAATTCAACAACCAGAGAAGGGAACAGGTCCGCCTGCCCTGGTTGTTGAAGTTAGGCCCGTAGCATTATCGAGAAGAGGGGCTACTGGGCCGGGGAGGGTCATCTTACGCTGCCACGAACATGTCTTTGTATCGGTCGCGCAGGATGTTCTTTTGAACTTTGCCCATGGTGTTGCGGGGCAGTTCGTCCAGCAGGATCAGTTTGCGTGGATGCTTGAACCGCGCCAAGCTACCGCGCACGGCCTCCATCATTGCGTCCAGATCGGGGGTTTGGCCCCGCTCTGCAACGATCACGCCCAGAACAGTTTCGCCGAAATCGGGATGTGGAACGCCCACAACGGCGCTTTCCAGCACGCCGGACTGGTCATCCAGAATCAGCTCGATTTCTTTGGGATAGATGTTGTAACCGCCTGAAATAATAAGGTCTTTGTTGCGGCCAACAATATGAACATAGCCGTCTTCGTCGATCCGACCCAAATCGCCAGTGATGAAAAACCCGTTCTCGCGCAGTTCGGCGGCAGTCTTCTCCGGCATCTGCCAGTAACCTTTGAACACGTTGGGCCCGCGCACCTCGATCTCGCCGATCTCGCCCTGAGCCAGCGCATTGCCGTCTGAATCACAGATCTGCAGCTCGACCCCAGGCAATGGAAAGCCCACCGTGCCTGCGCGGCGGTCACCGTCATAGGGGTTCGAGGTGTTCATGTTAGTTTCGGTCATGCCATAGCGTTCAAGGATGCGATGGCCGGTGCGTTCTTCGAACTGTACATGGGTTTCGGCCAGCAAGGGTGCCGAGCCTGAAACAAACAGGCGCATATGTGCGGCCAGATTCTTGGTGAAGCGGTCATCGTCCAGAAGGCGGGTGTAGAAGGTTGGCACGCCCATCATGGTCGTGGCATTGGGCATCCGCCCGATGATCTCATCCAGATCGAACTTGGGCATAAAAACGATGCTACTGCCTGCAGCCAGCGTGACATTGGTGGCCACGAATAGTCCGTGAGTGTGAAAGATCGGCAGCGCATGCAGCAGCACGTCGTCGGATGTGAAGCGCCATTCTTTGACCAGCGTCTGTGCATTCGACAACAGGTTGTTCTGGGTCAGCATCGCACCCTTCGATCGGCCTGTAGTCCCCGATGTATAGAGGAATGCGGCCAGATCGTCGCCATCACGGTCAACGGTCTCAAAGCTGGCAGGCATTGCTGCAGCCTGCTCCATCAGGCTGCCGCTGCCATCAGCGTTCAGGGTTTCCACCTTCGCGCCTAGCTGCGCACCAACCGGGGCGAGTTTCTCTTCGCTGCGGCTGTCACAAACGATCAGCGAGGCGCCACTGTTTTCGATGAAATAGGTCAATTCATCCACAGTGTAAGCGGTATTGAGCGGCAGGAATACAAGACCTGCCTGCGCACAGGCAGCATATAGCGCCAGCGCTTCGGGCGATTTCTCGATCTGTGCCGCAACCCGGTCGCCGGGTTTCAGGCCCAGCTGCGTCGCCACATGGGCGATTTGTGCGGCGGTGCTCAGGAAGTCCTGATGGGTGATGGTCGTTCCGTCGAGCAACTGCAAAAAGGCTGTGTCTTTACCGGCATGTGCGCCGAACAAACCGTCATAGAGAGGATTGGCCATAAGGGTTACCTTTCCTGTGTCGTGGTGAGAGAGGCTGACGCGGCAAGCGATTTGGCCTCGGACGAGGCGATTATCTCGCGGGTGTTGGCGAACTGTTCGTGGTTCTGCGCTACGCGGCCAAGGTCATAAAGATAGTTGACCATGGTGCCACCGGACTGTGCCCGGCCCTTGTCCGAAACATCTGCGTCGGCATGAACCGCATGGACCAGCGCACCGTTGCCAAGATGGAACCGTGCCACCGGATCGAACGGCAGATCGCCCCGACCTTTGGCGTTCAACAGGTAATGTGCGGCCAGTGCTTTCATCTGATCGGGCTCTTCGATGTTCCAATCGATGCCTTCCTGCGACAACCATTTGGTCAGCCCCGGAATTGGCGAGAGCGTGACGAAGGTTTTCAGCCCCGCCAACTCAGCCGACAGGTCCGAGGCCACCTGTTTGATCAGCGAATTGCCGAAAGAGATGCTGGCCAACCCGGCCTGACAGTTGGAGATCGAGTAGAACACAGCCGTATCGGCCTGATCTTCGGGCAAGGGATCGCGGTCTTCGGCGAGCAAGGCCTGTACGGAACCCGGAATACCGCTGTTTAGCGCCACTTCGACAAAGATCAGCGGCTCATCAGGCATCGAGGGATGAAAAAAGGCAAAGCAGCGCCGGTCAGTGGGTTCCAGCCTGCGGCGCAGGTCGTCCCAGCTGTCGATGGCATGGACCGCCTCATACGCAATGATCTTTTCCAGAATATGCGCCGGGCTTTCCCAGTTGATCGGGCGCAGCACCAGAAAGCCACGGTTGAACCAGCTGGCGAACAGGTGCTGGAAATCCAGATCAAGTGCCTGCAATTCAGGCTCCTTGCCGCCCAGTCGCAATAGGTCGGCGCGCATCTGAACCAGCGCTCCGGTGGCACCGGGTACCCGGTTCAGACGGCGGATCATCTCTTGCCGCGCCGGTTCCACCGCAGCCGCAAAGCTGCGATAGGTCGCTTTCGATGGGTTGCGCTCGTATTCGTCCAGTGACGAACGTACCGCCTCGGGATCGATATTCATGGCGGTGGCGAGATAGCGGAAGAACTCCAGCTTGTCGTCATCACTCAGCGTATCGAACCGGGTCAGGATTTCCTCGGCCAGCGCCAGCCCAGAAGTTTCTCCCGCTGACCCAACCAGCGCGTCGGCCAGTTCGGTCAGCGGTCGGCCATCCGGAGCCACCGCGCCGTCGCGGCGGTAACGCCGCTCGAACACGGTGGATAGAAGATCCGCCAGCAGGGTCATACCGCTGCTCCCATCACCAGGTCAGGCAGCCATGTGGCCAGACCGGGGAACAGGCACAGCAGGACAATCGCGATCACCATGCAGGCCACGAAGGGGAGAGAGCCTGTCAGGATGGTCTTCAGTGAGATATCCGGTGCGATGCCGTTGATCACATAAAGGTTCAGGCCGACAGGGGGCGAGATCAGGCCAATCTCCATGTTGATGGTCAGTACAACCGCAAACCAGATCGGATCGAAGCCAGCGGTGGTGATGATCGGCAGCAGGATCGGTGCTGCCATCAGGATCACAGCGACGGGCGGCAGGAAGAACCCGGCGATCAGCAGGAACACGTTGACCGCACCCATCAGAACCCAACGGTTCACGTCCAGCGTACCGATCCATTCGGCAATCGCCTGTGTGATGAACAGCGAGCTGAGCATGTACGAGAACACACCGGCAGCGGCGATGATGAACAGGATCATCACGCTTTCCTTGGTGCTGTCGCGCAGCACGACCCAGATGTCCTTGGGGTTCCACAGCTTGTAGATGATCATCGCGATCAACAGGCAGAGCAGGGCACCGACAGCAGCCGTTTCCGACGGGGTGGCGATACCGCCATACATGGCGTAAAGCACACCCAGAATGATGCCGAGGAAGGGCAGCACGCGCGGCAGGATCTCGAACCGTTCGGCCCAGGTGTAGCTGCCCGAACCCAGACGAGTCGCGTCACCGGATTTCCAGGTCGAATACAGCGACCAGGCCATGAAAAGACCCACCAGCATAAGGCCCGGGATCACACCGGCCAGAAACAGACGGCCAATCGAGGTTTCGGTGGCAATACCGTAAACGATCATGGTGACCGATGGCGGGATCAAGATGCCCAGAGTACCGCCTGCAGCGATCGAACCGGCGGCGACGCCGTCAGGATAGCCACGTTTGCGCATCTCCGGGATACCCATCTTGCCGATGGCGGCACAGGTCGCGGGTGACGAACCGGACATAGCCGCAAATAGGGCACAGGCACCGAGGTTTGATACGACGAGACCGCCGGGAACACGGGTCAGCCAGCGTTCCAGCGCTTCGTACAAATCCGCTCCAGCTCTTGTAGAGGCGATTGAGGCCCCCATGATGATGAACATCGGGATCGACAGAAGGGCGAAGTTATCGAGTTTGCCGAACAGGATTTCCGGCATCAGTTCCAGCGAGCGCGGGCCGTCGAAGACGATTAGGAACCCAGCCGAGACGATCAGCAGGCCGATGGCCACGGACACGCCCGAGAAAAGAACAAGGATGGTGGCGATGGCGACAATAGCGCCGAGCAGAAGGGGATCCATCGGCTTTACTCCAGACCAAATGGTTTATCGATGCCAAGCAGGACGGCGACGAGATCGGCGATCAGTTGCAACAACAGCAGACCAAAGCCAACTGGGATGGCGAGGTAGGGGATCCACAGGCGAACGCCCCAAACGGTGTCGGATTTCCATCCGCGCTCCCATGCGAAGTGCCAATACTCGTAGCCGTAGAACAGCATGACTGAGACGATGGCGATGGACAGAACCGAAGTCAGGATCGCCATGTAAAAGCGGGCTCGAGGTGCGAGCGAAATCGGGATCAGGTCAACATTCACGTGACCGCGCAGGCGCTGCACATAAGGCAGACCGACCAGGGTTGCGGCGATGACCAGATAAATGACCGCTTCGGTTTGCCAAATGGTCGATTGATTCAGCACGAAGCGCACGATGATCATCTGGCAGGTGATGGCGACAGCAGCGACGATCATGCCTGCGGAACACCATCCAGCCAGAGTTGAAAGCGCAGCGACAAAGCGAAGGAAGGGATTGTTCCCTGTGTGGGAAGCAACGGCAGAGCTATGACCGGCCATTTGCGCCTCCTGTGATTGAGATGCAATTAAGTCTGAAGATCAGAGAAGATCAGAACCAAGATCGGATGCCGAGCGGCGGCAGGCCGCCCGGCAAGATGGGGTCATTCGACTGCCAGAGCCTTGTCCAGCAGGTCCTGCCCATCAGGAACCTCTTCTACGAAGGCCTTGTAAGATGTTTCCATTGCCAGCGTACGCCATGCTTCGAAGTCTTCGGCGCTCATCTCCGCAATCTCAACACCGGCGTCGGCAAAAACTTTCGCCGAGTTGGCGTCCTGTTTTTTGGCCTCTTCCAAATAGAAGGCCTGTGCCTTTTCCGATGCAGCCAGCAATGCGGCTTGCTGATCTTGGTTCAGTCCGTCGAAGGTGGATTTGTTCATCAGCAGCGGCTGATACATGAACCACAGCGCCACATCGCCCGCAGGGGTATAGCAGGCAACCTGCTCGTAGATGCGGTAGCTGACAAAGGACGAGGACGACGTGTTGGCCGCCTGCAAAACGCCGGTTTGCATGGCGTTATAGATTTCCGACGACGCCATTGATGCGATCGAGGCATCAGCGCCGGCCAGCATCTGCTCAAAGGATTTACCTGCCGCGCGAGTCTGCAGGCCTGCGACATCCTCAGGGTTCGTGATGCACTTGTCTTTACCGGCGAAGCCACCGGCCAGATAGCCATGCACCAGCACCATCACGTCGTCCTGAGCCATTTTCTCTTCCAACGCCTCCATGAAGGGCGAGTCGGCCAGACGGGCAGCGTGATCGTGGTTTTTCACCAATCCCGGCATCAGCGTCAGATTATAGGCAGGCTGCTGACCGCCGGCGTAGGACAGCGGCAGTATGGTCATATCCAATTGACCGCGGCTGAGCGGCTTGTACTGCTCGCGCGGCTTGAACAGCGATTTCGAGCCGAAAATCTTGATTTCCAGATCGACGTCCGCCGCCGCAACCTCGTCTGCAACAATCTGTGCTACTTGATGGCGAATGTCCTTGTTCGACCACTGATGTGACAGGCGCAGTTCCTCCGCTGACACCAATGTACCTGCGGATGCAAGCGCCAACGCAGCGACGGCCGTTTTGAACACTGATTTCATTTTTTCCTCCCGTTTTCAGTCCCGGATGAGCCGGGGATGAATAGAAGCATAGGGCAGTAATGTTTTTTTAGTCAAGGTTTTTGTATACAAGATATGATTTCTTGAGTTCTCGCCTAATCACAAGTAAAACAGAAACCTATGGACCAACGACTTGCAGATACCATCGCTCAGGATTTGGAAGAGCTGATTTTTGACGGGACATTTTCGGACGGTGACCGTCTAGATGAGGTCAAACTGGCTGAGCAGTTCGGGGTCTCACGAACGCCACTTAGGGAAGCATTCCAGAGACTTGCCTTGTCGGGGTTGGTCGATCTGATAGCGCGGCGGGGCGCTTTTGTCCGACAGCCCGGTCCGGTGGAACTGATGGAGATGTTCGAGGTCATGGCCGAGCTTGAAGCCGTTTGCGGTCGACTTGCGGCGTTGCGCATTTCCGATGAAGCTTTGCTTGAACTGACCGAAGCTAACAGCAAATGCCAACTGGCCGTGGATGCGGGCAATCCCGATGCGTACTATCTGGAAAACGAGCGGTTCCATCGAATCATCTATCAACAGTCCGGCAATGCATTCTTAGAGCAAGAAACTTCCAAGCTGCACAGAAGGCTCAAACCATTCCGTCGACAGCAGCTTCGGTTCCGTGGTCGTATGGCCCAGTCCATGGCCGAACACGAAGAAATTGTCAGAGCCCTGAAAAAAGGCGTACCGGAAGAAACAGCGAATGCGCTGCGTGACCATGTCGCCGTACAAGGTGAGAAGTTTCGCAACCTTATGGCTTCACTCAAGAGCGCCGCTGAGTAGCAGTTGCCATTAATACACGCGGAATTTCATTGTGAGCGCGACTGGGCTGGTCAGCTAGCGTTGATGCCAGTGCGCCTTTGAACCAGATCTCTAGTATAATCGAGTCAAATTTCGAACCCATATTGACGCGGCAGGATTTCCTATTGTCCTATCCCCCTGGTAGGGATATGTGGTTGTGATATGAATCACAAGCACACCTCACACCCAACGATTATCGCGCGGCTTAAGCGGGCCGAAGGCCATCTTGCGAAAGTCATCAAGATGTTAGAACAGCAGAGTCCCTGCGCAGACGTTGCGCAGCAACTACACGCGGTTGAAAAAGCAGTTACGAACGCAAAACGAGCGCTTATTCACGACCATATCGATCACTGTCTGACGGGCAGGGATGATTCCAGGCAAGCCGCGGAAGAATTGAAGAGTATTAGCAAATATCTTTGATCCGATGCTTTCAGTTCTGAAAAATCGAACATATCGCCATCTGTTCTTCGCCCAAATCGTAGCGTTGTCGGGCACTGGTTTGGCAACAGTGGCTCTCGGTTTGCTCGCCTTTCAGCTTGCCGAAGATTCTGCTGCGTTGGTGCTGGGAACTGCGCTCACGATCAAGATGGTCGCATATGTCACAGTGGCGCCTTTAGCTGCCGCATTCTCGGAACGTCTGGACCGGCGCGTAATGTTGGTCGCGTTAGATCTGGTCAGAGCGGCAGTCGGCTTGGCGTTGCCCTTTGTTACCGAGGTATGGCAGATTTATGTGCTGATCTTCATCCTCCAATCGGCATCCGCCGGGTTCACACCGACCTTTCAGGCAACCATTCCTGATGTCTTGCAGGATGAGAAAGAATACACCAAAGCACTTTCTCTTTCGCGATTGGCCGTGGATATGGAGAGCTTGTTGAGCCCGATTTTGGCCGCCGCACTGCTAACGGTCATGAGCTATGACAATCTGTTCTGGGGCACCGTCTTGGGCTTCATTGCATCAGCCGTTCTGGTTGCATCCGTATTGCTGCCATCGCCGAAACCTTCCAAACCGAGAGGTATCTACGATCGGACAACACGCGGAATGCGGTTATATCTCAGATCGCCCCGATTGCGAGGATTGCTGGCGGTAAATTGGGTCATCTCTGCTACGGGCGCCATGGTCATTGTCAACACAGTTGTCATTGTCCGCAGTGATTTGGGATTGTCAGAAAGTGCCGTCGCTTTGGTTCTTGCCGCTTTCGGGGCAGGGTCAATGATGATGGCGATGACTATCCCGAGCTTGCTGGATCACCACAGCGCGCGCGCGGTCATGCTATCCGGTGCAATACTGAACATACTTGCATTGGCGCTATTGGCCCTCAGCGTTGTAGCCATTCCTATATCAATGTCGACCATCATGGTTGGCTGGTTTACGATCGGCGCGGGGTACTCAGCAATGCTCACTCCTGGGGGGCGTGTTCTGACGCGGTCCGCCCATCCTGAAGATCGGCCTTCCGTGTTTGCAGCGCAGTTTGCATTGTCACACGCCTGCTGGTTGGTCTTTTACCCGGTTTCCGGCTGGTTGATCACTGAATTCGGAACCCTGGTTACGATGCTCGTGCTGGCGGGTCTGGCGTGCCTCGGCTTAATTACGGCATGGCGTATCTGGCCAATAGACGCAGATCTACCTGTAAAGCATGAGCATCCTGATTTGCCGCCCGACCACCCTCACCTGAAAGGTGCGGGGCCGCACAAACATGTGATCATCGTCGACAGTTTGCATCGCCAGCTGACGCGCTCGGTGCAAGCCTCTGATCGCCGATGAGGTGCTGCGATTCGAAAAGCCAATAATAAATGTGTAGACATAATGATATATTGTATGTTTATAAAAGATGGTATTGGACGTGTTTATCCGTCTTCACTAGGCATTCAGTGCCAAAGGTAAACGCCTTTTGTCTGAACCACCCATGGATGGGAGCGAAGTTGGTTGCAGAGGTAAAACGTATAGAAGCACCACCCCGCTTCACTTTACGGGCTGTCTATACTGGGCCCGCACAGTGTATTTTGGACTGCTTTTTGATTGTCTGACAGCCTCACTTGTAGCTGGTTCTCATGTTCATTAAGATCCGGCAGTCACCCATCAGGCAGAAGCGTCAGCCAAATCGGCTCCTGTGGCTTCTGGGCTGGGTGCTCAATTCGCTTCACGACATGTGTCGCACAATCAAAGTAACAAACCCTCGGACGATGACAGTGCTCCGGTAAAACTCACTGTCAACCACAGCACGACGCATGTACATGAAGTACCTTTTGTCGCATTTCAGATGGCGACGGCGGCCGAGCGGGGTTATCGATCGATCTGCCTTATGTCGTCACGGTGTTCGCAGGTGTTTGAGCTGTCAACGGACATTTTTCATCCTCCAAGACTTGGGTGATCGCACGCATGAAGTTCACGTATCGCTCGGGCTGAAATCTTCTTCAGACTGATAGCGAAGTGTCCGCCCACCCGGGCAATCTAATGCGCAATCAAAAGTCACATTAGAAGCTCTGAGTATCGACGTCGGACTTTCTGACCCAACAGTTTTAGAGAATCGAAATGCCAATTCTTACCCGCCGCGCCGCGCTGATGGCCGAGCGTGTCGTCGGCCCTTTGGCTTCGGCGGAACTGGTTGCACAGATCGAGGATGAGCTGGGTCTGAACGACCCTCTGCCCGTCCGCTATGTCCGGTGGCTGGGCGATGCACTGACCGGTGATCTGGGCATCTCACTGCGGTTCGGCAAACCCATCGGGCAGGAGTTCGCCGAACGCCTGCCCATAACCGCCACCCTGCTGATCTGGGGTGGTGTGATCGTCTTTTTCCTATCGCTGCTGGTCGGCCTTGCGGGCGCAATCAGCAATGGTGGCTGGATCGACAGGCTGCTACGGGCGTTTTCGCTGCTGGCGGCCTCGCCCCCCAATTTCTTTGTCGCGGCCCTGCTGGTGATTCTGTTTTCCGTCACGCTGGGCTGGCTGCCCGCATTTGGCGGCGCAGGCGTGGCCAGCCGGATCATGCCGTGCCTGACCATTGCGCTGTTTCCCGACGCGGTGCTCAGCCGTGTGGTGCGCGTCGGCTTGCAAGAGGTGATGGCTCGCCCTTTCGCCACCACTGGCTTTGCCAAGGGATATGGCCGGTCAGGTGTGCTGCTGCGCGAGGCGCTGCCCAATATAGCTGTGCCTTACCTGACCACATTCGGCGCGCAGTTCACGCTGATGATCATCGGGTCGATCGTGGTCGAGACGGTCTTTGCCCTCAAACGGCGTCGGCGCGTTCTTCATCGAGGCGATCCGGTTCCGCGATTTCGTCTCGATGCAGGCGATCCTGCTGACCTTCATCGTGTTCTTTGTGTTCGTTAACCTGTTTGTCGACCTGCTGTGCATGCTGATCGACCGCCGCATCCGGAGGCAGAAGAATGCATATCCTGAAAAAAAATTGCCGTGGCTGGTGATCACCCCTGTGGCCCTGTTCACCTTGATCGCCATTCTCGCTCCGTGGATCAGCCCATATGATCCAACTGCGCAGAACTATGGCGCCATCCTGCAGGGTCCTAGTGCCGCCCATTGGCTTGGCGCCGACTATCTGGGCCGCGATATGCTCAGCCGTCTGATCAATGGCGCGAGTGTGTCTCTGTTTGCCATTTC
Source organism: Ruegeria sp. C10 (assembly GCF_056537805.1). Classification (NCBI taxonomy): domain Bacteria; kingdom Pseudomonadati; phylum Pseudomonadota; class Alphaproteobacteria; order Rhodobacterales; family Roseobacteraceae; genus Ruegeria; species Ruegeria sp. C10. Next base: position 426,802 of record NZ_JBQFSC010000001.1, read on the forward strand.
TATGGTGCTGGCCTCGGCGTTGTTGATTGGCGTGGTGATCGGGTCGTTAGCAGGCTATGCCGGCGGCAAGGTCGAGCTTGTGCTGATCAGCGCCATCGACATCGTACTGTCGCTGCCCAGCCTGATCGCGGCGCTGACCATGGCATGGTGGGCCAACTATACCCGCATGAGCCGCTCCGTCGTCGCATCAGAACTGCATCAGCCGTATATCGAGGCCGCGCGGATCATGGGTGCGGGCCATGTACGCATATTCTCGCGCCATATCCTGCCGCATGTGCTGGCGCTGGTGGTGGTCTATGCCTCAGCGGATTCAGGCGCGCTGGTGCTGGCGATTGCCACGCTGTCCTTTCTGGGTTTGGGGGTCGAACCGCCCACACCGGAATGAGGCCAGATGTTGGTCGACGGCATGAGCTATCTTGAGGAATATCCCCGCCTCGTCATCGCGCCCGGTCTTGCCCTGACTATGGTGGTGGTCAGCTTCAACCTGCTGGGTGAACATTTCGCGTTGTAAAAAGTGCCGCGCGCGCTGAACCCGCGCCGTTTGCGTAAGCTAAAACGGGAACGCCTCGGCGACGAGGCCGAGATTCAGGCCAAGGAGGTCAAAGCATGACCCAACCCGTCTTTCAAATCGAGGATCTTGTGATCGATCTTTACACTGAGCAAGTCTCGGTCCGGGCGGTCGATACCGCCTCGCTGTCGGTGATGCCGGGTGAGATTCTGGCAATTGTCGGCGAAAGCGGATCGGGCAAAACGGTGATGACGTTGGGCCCGTTGGGCCTTCTGCCCGAAGGCGTATCAGTCGATATTCGCGGCAGTGCTGTGTGCGGCGGGCAATCGCTGCTGAACCGCTCCGACCGGGTGCTGGCGGGCAATCCGCGCGTGCTGATCGCGGATGAGCCGACAACGGCACTGGACGCCACCGTGCAGGCGCAGATTCTGGAACTGATCAAGGATATCCAGCAACAGGAAGATATCGCGGTGGTGCTGATCACCCATGATATCGGCGTGGTCGCTTCGGTCGCCGACCGCGTGGCGGTGCTCTATGCGGGTCGGGTGGTGGAAAGCAGCACGGTTGCGCAGGTGCTAACCGCACCGGTGCACCCTTATACGCAGGGGTTGCTGGCCTCGGTCCCTAATCTGCGGGCCAACAGCAACGAAGTACCCAAGGGCATCCCCGGATCGTCCCCTGATCAGTCGCGGCTGCGCACCGGTTGCCCGTTCGATACGCGCTGTTCGCGCATGCTCCCGGTCTGCGCCACCCAACGCCCGGCGCTCATCCCGGTGCCTGAGGACGGGATTCATGTCACAGCCTGCCACGCGGCGCAGGCGGAACTGGAAAGTGCCTGAGATGGAGACGCAAAACGCAATCGAGGTTCACGACCTGAAGGTTCATTTCCCCGGCAGCGGCCCCGACCGGATGGTGCGTGCGGTGGATGGCGTAGATCTGACCATCGCGCGCGCTTTTCACGCCATCGTTGGCGAATCCGGCTGCGGCAAGACCGCACTGGCGCGAGCCATGGTCGGGCTGCAACCGGCCACATCGGGTTCGGTGCGCATTCTGGGGCAGGATCTGGCCGACGGGATGCGCGACCGTAAGGCGCTGGCAAAACAGATGCAGTTCGTGTTCTAGAACCCGCTGGGTGCGCTCAGCCGTCGCCAGACGGTTTATCAGTCGCTTGAGGAACCCCTCTCGATCCACAGGTTCGGTCGCAAGGATCGTCAACAGCGCATCGCCCGACTGATGCATCTGATGGGGCTGCCTGAAACGGCGGGTGAGCGTCTGCCACGGTCTCTGGCCGGCGGGCAACGGCAGCGTGTCGCGATTGCTCGCTCCCTGATGCTAGAGCCCGAAATTCTGATCCGTGACGAACCGCTTTCGGCGCTGGATGTCTCGACTCAGGCGCAGATCGTGAAGCTGTTCGTAACCCTGCAGCAGGAACTCGGCCTGACGGTACTGATGATCTCGCACGACTTGGCGGTGGTGCGGGAAATGTGTAGCGACATGACAGTGATGTATCTGGGTCGCATGATGGAGAAAGGTTCAACCGAGAACCTGTTTAACGATGCACAACCTCCTTATACCCAAGCGCTTTTGTCTGCTGTCCCGTCTCCCGACCCGCGTATTGAGGCAACCAGGCAGCGCATCGTACTGCACGGTGACCCGCCCAGCCCAATGGATCCGCCACCCGGATGCCGTTTCCAGACGCGCTGTCAGCGGGCGCAAGACATATGCCGGCAAAAAGGGCCAATTCTCACAGGTCAACACAATGAACACGCAGTTGCGTGCTATTTTTCTGGTTCGGCTGCAGCGCGAGAACACGCAAATTGAAGTCCTGATCTGTCGAGAAGGAGATCTTTCGGCCTTTTCGGCAGATCGGAGACTTCCCGCTGACAATGATATCCAGGGTTGCGAGATAACGATTATTGACGCTAAGTGAGTAGGATAGCGCATGAAGAAAAACGGACGGAAAACCGTCGCGGGCAGGAACAGTGATGCAGATTGTGTCGGGCAGACAACTGGCTGATTGGGTCAGACACGCGTTTATAGCGTTCATGGTTCTGTGCGTATTCGCCTGGTCAGTGGCCCCGTCTTTCACACACTCTGCCAACTATTTGCTTAGCGTGTCAGAACGCAGCCAGATAATGGGTGATCGCGGCCATTCCCATGGCGAAGCACTGGACAATTACTGGGCGCTGCATGGCCATAGTCACGATGCGGTCGATCATGATCACAGCTCGGCGATCCTGTTCCTGGTTGCCGAGGCGGAATCGGTCGACAGATTTAGGTTGCCTGATGCGCTGGAACCGTTTCTGGACAAACCTGACCCCATATATCGGCTTGACCGACCTCCGCGCGTGTGACCGAACCCGCTTTTGCGGGGTTTGACGATCAATCACACAACATAGCGGAGAAATATCTCATGCAAACCGTCCAAAGGGGCCGGTTAGGGGAGGCTATGCGCCAATCCCTGACGCTGGCAGCCCTTGTCTTTGCGGCGCTCGCCTACAGCGCGTCTTATGCCGCAGCCCATAACGTCACGGCTGGCGATGCCGGCTATATTCAACAGATCTGGGGTGTAAAACTGATCCCCTTCGCCTATCTGGGTGCCAAGCACATGGTGACGGGATATGACCATATCCTGTTTCTGTTCGGGGTCGTGTTTTTCCTGTACCGGGCCAAACATGTCGCCACCTATGTCAGCATCTTTGCCCTAGGCCATTCCACGACCATGCTGCTTGGCGTCTACTACGGCTGGAACGTTAATGCTTACATTATTGATGCCATCATCGGCTTGTCTGTCGTCTACAAGGCGCTGGACAATCTGGGAGCGTATCAGCGTTGGTTCGGCTATCAGCCCAATACCAAATGGGCCACGCTGATCTTCGGCTTTTTCCACGGCCTTGGTCTCGCAGCCAAGATTTTGGACTATGATATGCCCGAAGACGGGCTGTTGCCCAACTTGCTGGCCTTCAATGTCGGCGTCGAAATCGGCCAGTTCATAGCCCTTGCCCTGATCCTGATCTTCATGGGGTTTTGGCGCAAATCCAAATTCTTCTGGAAACACGCCTATGGCGTCAACGTCGCGATGATAGCGGCTGGTTTCGTGCTGATGGGATATCAGCTGACCGGCCTGTTCGTCTCAGCCTGAATAAACGGAGATACACATGTACAATTCTGAAAAACCAAGCCCAGAAGAACTGCCTAGCTCGGCCCAGTTGATCAAGTCCACTATCATTGCGGCCGTGGCCGCTGTGGTTTTGCTGGTGACCGTGGTTCTGCCCGCAGAATATGGCATTGATCCCACTCGGATCGGCAGTGTTCTTGGTCTGACCGAGATGGGAGAGATCAAGACCGATCTGGCCGAAGAGGCCGCTCGGGACGCGCAGCAGGCACCAGAAGATCAATCCAGCTTGTTTAAGGATATCTTTGGCGCCTTTGTGGGCGCCGCCTATGCGCAGCAAAGTGCCGAGCCCTGGGCGGATGAATTCTCGTTCACTCTGACCCCTGGAGAAGGAATCGAGTGGAAGCTGGTCATGGATGAAGGTGCTGTGACTGAATTTGATTGGGTTGCCGAAGGCGGCCGGGCAAATTTTGAACTCCATGGCGACAACGCTAACGAATCCATCAGCTATGAGAAAGGCCGTGGCAAAACCGGTGCAAAGGGAACAGTGGTTGCCGCATTCACCGGCAATCACGGCTGGTTCTGGCGCAACCGTGATAAGCAGGACATCACGATCACCGTGAAGCTGCGCGGTGCCTACAGCGACATCAAGCGCACCTATTGATATCTTAACGCCCCGTTTCGTCTGAAACGGGGCGTTCCACAGATCATTTGGCTCACGACCCGTTACGTGAAATTACTCTATCTCAGTTGATTAATTTCATTCCTGAAAGCTTCGGTTGGGTTTGAACATCCGTGGCGCTTTCTTGTTCTCCTTCAAGGAATCCCAAACCGCTGAAACATAGGACACAGGAGCGGCGATGCCTGCGTCTAGCCGACTGTGAGGAACCGATATTCGCTTAGAATGTGTAGGTTTAGGCTGGCCGAGAATTCCGGCGGCGAGGATCTGTTTTCCAAGCCTAAGTATCCCCACACAAATGCTACCAGTTACTGTCCCCGATCTTGAAATGAGCGGTCGAAAGCGAATTCCAATCGAAGGGGAGAATCCCAATCCGTTCGAAACAGGCTGGCGCAATCACTTTCCTTCAATTCTATGATACGCGCAGCTGTCTTAGTGTGTGATGTACTTCGAATTCCCATCAAATTTCGAAGTCTTCTTCTACGCAAATTTTTACAGATTAACCCTACATAAGCAGTCGATACCCAAGCCTTATTAGCTTCATGATACCATACTAATAGATGACGGTTTCCGCGAGCGCCGGCTGCGAGCAAGACCTTTGGACATCGGTCAAAGCGCGTCGCCACGCGTCTCCAACTCTTGAGTCTGTCGGACATGATCTCGTTGCGGTTTTGCCGTTTGTAACGGCGCTTCCGTCGGCTGTTGAGGGTCCTGCACGGGCCATAAGCGACAGGAGCGCCACACCAGCGCAAGCCATTGTGATTGAAGAAAATTATTCCGTTAAATACACACCTATCGTCGACCCGGGGCTTTCCAAGCGAGTTCGGCAAGAAGGACTTAGACGTGCGATCTGCCCGCCAGCCAGCCTGAAAAGATCACGCATTTCAAAGTTCCGTTATCGATGCCGTGAGGCATGCAGTGCGATCTTAATCAATGAAGCCGGGCGTTGGTCTCTTCTTTAGTGAATTCGTCGACCGCCTTTTCTTAATGGCGTTGCGCTGGTGGCAAATCTGCGGAGGATCTCGAAAAACTGGTCAACAGTTTCCGGGTTGAGGCGGACGAGCGTTTCCTATCCGGCCGCCGCGAACCTCTGCGTCAAACAGACGATCATAAACCCTAAGAACCAGTTCGGCGTAAGGTGGTCGAGTTTTTCCTGCTACTGGCGGAATCGCCGATCAAATAGTGCTGGAACGGCTACATTACGGATGCGGCAGATGGTCTGCCGCGTTTGCAAACTCTTAACTCTGGTCTCTGGACATCTATGGGGATTAACGTGTGCGGTTTAGGATAAGCGACGGTGACTGGTGAACTGCTAGACGAACTGATCTCGGGCCAACGCCGTGCAGTTTCCGATCTCGACTTTTACTGTTAAACCTAGCCCGTTTAGCGATTTTTGCCTGATCAAGGCGGGTACGGCGGACTGGAGAAAAACCGACAGGACACCGCTATTCAGCGAAGCGAATAATCCGCAATCGCGCATCGCATTTCTAGCAAAGAAAGTACTGTCGTCGCAGCATTTACCAGCCCGCGGATATTTCGACGCCAAGGCCCTTTCCACTAAAAAGCCCTGTGCGTTTCACGTCCTCGCGGTGCCATGGAAGTTCTCCGCTTCCGCGTTTGCAGCGCGAAGCATGAAGGCGTGTTCCGAAGCGACGAAGATCATGGTCACCCCATAGTCGCGCAGCTTGAGTCCGGCTTCTGCGCTGGCTGCAAAGGTCATCAGCGTCTTTCCATGTGCTTTGGCTGCATCGCCCGAGCGTCGCATTGCATCAAGAACTTGTGGGTCGGACTGATCGGTCACGCCGTAGCACACCGCAAGATCCGCAGGCCCTACAAAAATCCCGTCGATGCCCTCGGTCGCGGCGATATCATCAACTTCTGCGACGCCTTCTGGTTCTTCGATTTGGGCAATGATAATTGTCTCTTCTTCGCTTTGCTTGAGGACATCAGCCATGGATCGAGTCGCAAACCCTGCCCACCGGGTTGATCCGGCATAGCCGCGACCACCATGGCCAAAACGACCCTCGCGCGCAATGCGACGAGCCTTTTCGGCGCTGTCAACATGCGGCACAACAATACCTGTCGCGCCACTGTCGAGCGCCTTGAGAATCTCGTCCGCCGACCCAGTCGGCACCCGCACCAACGTCGGCAACCCCAGAGCCCGGGCGACGGCGAGGCAAACATCCAACCGACCCCGGTCAAAGGGTGCGTGTTCCGCATCCAGGCACAAGAAGTCCAGTTTTGACTTGGCAATTATCTCGACCAGTTCATGAGCTGGTGTCTTGAGAAACGTTCCGACGAGAGGCTCGCCAGAAAGCATGCGTTGTTTGAAATTCATGGGAAAGTCCTGACGGTTTTGTTTGGGCGGCACGTGGCAATTGGTAGCCAAGCGGTTTGGAAACATCGGCCATAGCGTAGAGCATTGAAGTTGGCAGGGCCAGACTATCGAACAGTCGTTATTGCGTTTTCTCCTGAAACGCTGTTCTTGTCGAGGCTTGCCGGTAGTGTTGGCAGGCGCAACTCTGAAAAGGTGTTCACATGGTATTCGATATCCGTTCCAAATGCTTCACAGATCTGGTGCACCCTGACGCTCAACTGGAAGAAATCGCTAGCGGTCTGGGGTTTACCGAAGGGCCAATATGGCACCCCGAAGAGCATTGGCTGGTATTCTCGGACATTCAGGAGAGCCATCAATACAAGTGGAGCGAGGGTGAGGGAGTTCGCGTTTTTCGCACCCCTTCCAACCAAGCAAACGGAAATTGCTTCGACAAAAGTGGGGCAGTGATCTCTTGCGAGCACGCCAGTTCGCATTTGGTACGCCATGATCACGGCGGCAAGCGGGTTACTTCGATAGCCACGCATTTTGATGGCAAAGAACTCAACAGCCCCAACGATGTTATCTGCGACTCGCACGGTCGGATTTGGTTCACTGATCCCAGTTTTGGTCGTATCCGAGAGGATCTTGGCATTCTGAGAGAGCAGGAACTGCCGGTGCAAGGCGTGTTCCGGCTGGATCCCGACGGCACGTTACACCTTGTCGCGGATGATTTTCAGCAACCCAACGGGTTGTGTTTGTCAGCTGACGAAACAAGGCTGTTTGTCAATGACAGTTGGGGTGGCCATATCCGCGTCTTTGATGTCGCCACTGATGGCTCACTGACCGGTGGGGTGGTCTGGGCCGATGTTGTTGGCGATGGGGAAGGGGTACCGGACGGTATGAAGTGCACCCGCGACGGCCAGATTTTGTGCAATGGTCCCGGCGGTGTACATCTGTTTGATGCCCAAGCGCACTGCCTTGGTGTCATTCTGACGCCGCAGAAATCTACCAACTTCTGCTTTGGTGGGGCCGGGTTCAGCATGCTGTACATCACTGCCTGCACGTCCGTTTACCGTATTCCGACCAACATGACGGGTTTGGCCATGATCTAAAGGCCCACTCGCGCCATGCGGTCCAGAATATCGACACCCTGTTGCTTCCAGAAATGAAGCAGATCGATGAAAATCCAGTTCTCGGCCAGTTTATCACCTTTGCGACGATAAATGTCTATCACCCGGAACTCACCGGCTTTGTCAGTGGCAGGCATCCCCATGAACCCGCCGGTTGGTCGGGCGGTAAAGTTCGGCCAGCCAAAAAAGCCGCCATAGTGACCCTCAGCCATGCGGCAGATATGGTTGGTTTTTGACCGGTCGGCAAACCCAGCACGGAACGGGCCAGCGTGTTGTTTGGCGTAACGTTCGATTGTGTAGGTCGCACCGATACCGGATGGCCCCCACCAGATCATGTCTTCGCACCATGTGCGGCGCAACTCATCTTCAAGGCTGAGCCCGCTGTCCCACCGCCCAAGATCGGAGATCATCGCGTTGATAGCGGCCAATGTCTTTTGGCCGTCTTCGGCGGGTTGAGGCGTGAACATCAGGCCGTCATGGGTCATGGGCCCGGGCTGGACAAGTTGTGCGGCGGTCTGCGGCGGGAAGGGCTGCAACCCGGCCTGAATCATGAAATGCGGGATGTCGAAATACATCGCGGTTTCGACAATCTTACCGCGCTCAATCCTGTTGAACTCGCAATAGCGCAGCAAGGCCATTTTTCCGGTTGGCGCAATGCCCAGCCAGTCCTTGTCGAACAGCCCCATGAGATGGCCCATCGAAACAACCCAGACTGAATTGAACCCGTCGATTTCATTTTGACCAGCCATGAACACGTCCATCCGACGCTGCAAGTTAGTTAGGCTGTGATTCAGCGGCTGCCAGAATTTTTGCGCCACGTTGCTAGCGCCACGCAGCTCGTTGAACGGGTGAAAGCCGCGCCACAGGAGGTCTTCGGCGCAATACTCAGCGATCACATCAGAGTGGGCTGATTCCTCTGCATCGCTCAGAGCTTTGTAGAAGTTCAGGACAATTTCTTTCTCGGCTTCGTAAGACATATCTTTTACTTTCAATGCTTTGCCCGGAGGGAAGCGTCAGCCTTTAGCAAGATTGCGGGCGCTTTTGCATTCGCTTGCAAAAAATACTTGCCAGATGTTCCTTTGGATGTCTATGCTTTTGCAAACGTATGCACTCAGGTGCAACTGGGAGGACAGTATGGCCGAGATTCAACTGCGCAATGTTGGAAAACGTTGGGGTTCGTTTGTTGGAGTGGACAATTTCGACCTGACAATATCCGACAAGGAATTTCTGGTGCTTCTCGGCCCGTCGGGTTGTGGCAAGACCACTACGATGCGCATGATCGCAGGTTTGGAAGACGCAAGCGAGGGTGATATTCTGATCGACGGTACCCGCGTCAACGATATGGAGCCAAAAGACCGCGACGTCGCGATGGTGTTCCAGTCTTACGCTTTGTATCCGAACATGAACGTCTACGAGAACATTCGTTTCCCGCTGAGGGTACGTGGCATCGACGCTTCCACCCATGACGAAAAAGTGCGCCGTGCGTCGGCGATGGTAGAGTTGGACGACTTTCTGCATCGCAAGCCGGCAGAGCTGTCAGGTGGTCAACGTCAGCGGGTGGCACTGGCGCGCGCGATTGTACGCGAGCCCAACGTGTTCCTGATGGATGAGCCGTTGTCCAACCTTGACGCAAAACTGCGTGTTTCGACTCGCGCGCAGATCAAGAACCTCAGCCATGAACTAGCCGTGACTACGATTTATGTGACACATGACCAGATCGAGGCGATGACACTGGCCGATCGCGTGGTGATCATGAAGCAGGGTGTTGTCCAGCAGGTTGGCTCTCCGACGGCGATCTACGACGAGCCTGCGAACACGTTTGTCGCCAGCTTTATCGGCAACCCGGCGATGAACCTGGTTGATGGCGATGTTCAGGGCGGTGTGTTCCGCGCGCAGAATACCGAAGTGCATGGTCTGAATGCTCCGGATGGCCCAATAACTTTGGGTTTCCGCGCCGAGGACGCCAATGTCGTAGAAAGCGGGGGCGAGATTAACGCGCCCATCTATACGCAGGAATTGCTGGGCGACAGCACCATGGTCTCGGTTCGGATCGGCGGAGCGCTGGTCTCGGTCAAGGCCGACAAAACCTATCGTGCTGAAATCGACGATCAGGTGTCGATTCATATCCATACCGATCACTGTCACCTGTTCGATGCGCAAACCGGCGCGCGCCTTGAGATCTGAGAGACGAAAACCAATCCCGCAATGACGGGACAATCTCGGGTGCAGGCTTCGAAGATGCACCCAATCACCTAGGGAGGAATCAAAATGTTTCTAAAGAAAATCGCATTGGCCGGGTCACTGACCGCCTTTGCTGCGAGCGCGGGTTATGCCTGCGAGATCACGGATCGGGTCAACATCGTCGGCAACGAATTTGCCGCCATTCAGGCTGTGGCCGCTGCTGCAAAGGAATGCACGGGCGCATCTGTTGAATCCAACCTGACATCCGAACACCAAACCATCAACGTCGCCGGTCTGTCGGGTAATCCGTCGGAATACACCTCAGCCATCATCGCCAACAGCTCGATTGTGGCGTTGATGAATGAAGACGTTATCCGACCGCTCAATGACCTGGTCGAAAAACATGGTCAGAACCTGCAGCCGGGACAGTTGATCAAGATCGGCGATGACATCATGGCCATCGCCTTCATGGCCAACGCTCAGCACCTGATGTACCGCAAGGACGTTCTGGAACAGGCAGGCGTCGAAGTGCCGACCACGTATGAAGAACTGCTCGAAGCGGCCGAAGCCATTCGCGCGCAGGGCATAATGCAAAACCCGGTTGGTGGTGCTTACGCTGCGGGATGGAATCTGGCGCAGGAATTCAACAACATGTTCCTTGGCTATGGAGGTACTCATTTCAAGCCCGGCAGCGCAGAGCCCAACGTCAATACAGAGGCCGGTGTCAAAGCGCTGAACATGATGAAGGCTTTGTCCGAGTATATGAACCCCGACTTTCTGACCCATGATTCCAATGCCACCAACGCGGAATACCGCGCGGGCAATGTGGCGATCATGAATATGTGGGGGTCACGGGCGTCACAGCAGACCACAACCGAAGGTGTCTTGCAGGAAGTAATCGATGGCCATGCAATTGCGGCGCCGCTGACCGTGGGTGGCGGCACGACTCCGGCCTCGACCCTTTGGTGGGACGGATGGACCGTCGGCAAGAACATCTCGGATGAAGAGGCTGAGGCGACTTTTGTCGCGATGACGCATGGCGTCCGCCCCGAAATGTTGAACGATGAAACCACGCCGCTGGCAGTCTGGTTGATCGAAGGGTACGAACCTGCAGACGACGCGCAGGGTGTATTTGACGCTGCCAAAATGGGCACGACGCCTTATCCGATGCTGCCCTACATGGGTTTGATGCACAGCGCACTCGGCAATGAACTTGCCGATTTCATGCAGGGCAAGGAAAGCGCTGAACAGGCGCTGGCCGATGTCGAGGCCGCCTATCGCGCCGCGGCAATCGAACAGGGCTTCCTACAGTAAAACGCCCCTCGCGGGTGCCCAATTCGGGCACCCGCCCAATCAAGCCGACACGGGAATTGCGACATGCGCCATAAGACATTCCTTTGGTTTTTCCTGCCCACAGGACTTGCAATGCTGCTGTTCATTGCAATGCCCATCGTCTCGGTGGTGATCCAATCCATTTATGCCCCACACCCGGCGGTTCTGGTGGAAGTCGAAAACTGTACTCCGCTTGTCGGGTGTACAACCGAGACCACCATCGATCAGGAAGCCACCGCAGCGCTTCGTGCCGAACAACCATTGGGCAGATTTGTCGGGCTGGATATCTACTTTGATCGCGGCCACCTGGCGATACAGGAGGTTGGCGAAATCTGGGCGGCGAGTGACACGTGGGGTGACCTTTTCTCAGAGGTCGGAAACTTGCCCTTCTATCGGGCCATGGCCTTTACGCTGACGTTCACATTCATTGTGACACCCCTCACGATCATTCTGGGGCTGGTGATTGCGCTGGCGGTCAACTCACTGCACCGGCACCTCAAGGGTTTGATGATCTTCTTCTCGCTCTTGCCCATGATTGTGACACCGCTGATCGGCTCGCTCATTCTGTTTTGGATGATTGACAGTCGTGGCGTCATCGGCAACGCCCTTGTAAACTTGGCCGGAGATCCGGATTTCAGTCTAAAGGCTTCGACCGGGCTGATGTGGGTGGCGCTGATGGTTTATGGCGTCTGGAGTTCGGCCCCCTTTGCCTTCGTGGTGTTCTATGCCGGTTTGCAAACTTTGCCCAAAGATCAGATCGAGGCGGCCCAGATCGATGGGGCAACCCGCTGGCAACAGGTCAAATTCGTGGTTGTTCCCCATCTCATGCCGCTGGTTACGTTTGTTGCGCTGATCCAGTTGATGGATAATTTCAAGGTGTTTGAACCGATTATTGGCTTCAGCGCCGGTGCCCATGCGCAATCGCTCAGCACTTTCATCTTCAACGACCTCGGCGGTGAAACGCGACAACTGTCCTCTGCAGCCGCTACGTCTGTGATCACGATTATCGGGGTCGCCATTCTGTTGTCGCCCGTGCTTGTCCGCACCTGGCGTGACTTCAAAGGAGCTAGATAACATGGCCAGCCGTGCGCAAAGAATGCCCAAAAGCCTTCGGATTGCTTCGTCGCTTTTTGTGATCCTTTGGTTCATCCTGGCCGCTTTCCCGTTCCTCTGGACGGTTTGGGGGTCGTTCAAGGTAGAGCTGGATTTCTTCTCGATCGCCGATTGGACGAACGCACTAACCGGCGCGCGGACCGAGGCAGTTTATGGCTCACCCTTTACCACCACCGGTTACGAAGGGGCTTGGATTCAGGAAGAATTTTGGCGGAATGTTCTGAACACGGGGATCGTTTGCGTCTTTGTGGTCGCCATCTCGCTGACCATCGGAACGCTGGGGGGCTACGCGCTTTCGCGGTCGAGCTATAACTACACATTCTGGCTTTTGATCACGGCGCTGATCTTCCGCGCGATGCCGCCGATCACGTTGGTTTCGGGTTATCTGTTGCCCTTCTTTGAATGGAATATCTGGGGGATACTTCCGACGACAATTATCGTACTTGTCGCGATCAACCAGCCGTTCACCCTGTGGATGCTACACGCCTTCTTCAAGAACATCCCCAGCGAGCTTGACGAAAGCGCAAAGGTCGACGGCTGCAACCAGTTTCAGGCCTTCCGCCGCGTGATCATTCCGGTGATGTGGCCGGGTGTGATCACCACGGGGCTGTTCTCGTTTCTTCTGGCCTATAACGACTTTGCCGTTGGGGCGATGCTGTTGTCAGAAAGCAACCGCACAATGGTTCCAGCCATCGCCGCGTTCCTTGGTACAACGCAAACCGAGGGCAACGTAATGTTCGCCGTTGCGGCCGTGGTTTCTGCGACGGTTCCGCTGTTCATCTTGGTGATGTTCTTCCAGCGTCAGATTGTGGGCGGTTTGACCGCCGGGGCTGTGAAAGGCTGACGCTGATGGGACGCACGCATCCTCAGTCCGTATTTGCCCATGCGCACGCAGCCAGCCTGAATATGGCTGCGTGCCGGGCAAGGCGACCAGGGCGAATTCCTTTTGCTTTGATGCGCGCAGGGCCTTGCGGGGCGTTTCTCCGCAGACGCCTTGAACAGATCCTATAGAGACAAAGTTAATGGAACGCCTCGACCGTAAACCCTTTCTGAATTTCACCGCCGCGCAACGCCATCCAGGCAATTTCCGGCCAGCCTATGAGGGATTCTTCGCCCCCGGTGCACATGTCAACGTGGTGCATCCTTTCAACGAGGTCGCAGGTGGCCTCGGGCTGCACGATCACGTCATCGCCCCGCTCGCAGCCTCCTTCGATGGGCTTTTTCGGCGCGATGATATCGTCATGGCCGGTGTATTTGAAGGACAGGGCTGGATCAGCGCCACCGGCTATTTCGTCGGTCGGTTCTCGCGCGACTGGCTTGGTATCCGCGCCACAGGTGAGCTTGCCTATCTGCGCTTCGGCGAGTTCCACCGCATGCAGGATGGCAAGGCGGTGGAGAGCTATATCTTCTTCGATATCCCAGAACTGATGCTGGCTGCAGGGCAATGGCCGATCACCGATAGCCCGGGCAAGACCCGTGGCTTCACCGGGATGATTCAGGGTCCAGCAAGCCATGATGGCATCTTGACCACGCCGCAAGACCCAGTCGAGGGGGCCAAGAGCTATCGTATGGTCACAGAAATGCTGGCCAAGCTTGCCACCAAGAACGAGGCCTGGCGCCCGTTTTGGCATGACAACATGGTCTGGTACGGCCCCGGCGCCTTCGGTTCTTTCGTCGGGCTCGAGAGTTTTGCAAGCTTCCAGGTGCCTTTCGAGGCCACCTTCGAAGGTTGGTCCGGCGGCAGTGCGGGAAATGGCATGACTGCGCATTTCACCCGCTTCGGCGAAGGCAATTACGTATGCTCGGGCGGCTGGCCTTCCTTGACCGGTGTCCAGGTGAAACCCTTCCTCGACCAGCCCGCAAGCGGAAAACGCGTCTTCATGCGGGTCTGCGACTGGTGGCGTCGAGAGGACGATCTGTTGGTCGAAAACTGGGTTTTCGTCGACATCCCGCATGTGTTGTTGCAGCTGGGATATGACCTTTTTGCCGACATCGCCGAGCAAGCCGCATGAGCAGCTCTGCAAGACATAACGCCGTTGGCCGCCACCCGGCGCTCAACCGGATGCCGAGGGATTTTCTGTCAGCTGATTGAGCTACCCGATGAAGACAGAATTTCTATTGGCACTAATACAAGGATGAGAAAGATGAAGGGTTCCCGCCCGGAACAGGCCGTGCTGACACGTGATACGGACCTCGACAAAACAGAAGACACCCGCCGTGTGATTGAAACCATGGTGGATGGTCTGAACGATCACCGTATCGATGACATCGGCGAATTCTTCTCGGAAGGCTTCCGCTGGATGGGCAATCAGGGCTGTGGCACAAAAACTGGCCTGAAACAGTTTCAGGACAATTGGCAACGCCCGTTTCAGGCGGCTTTTTCGGACAAGACATGCATCGACGAAGCGCGCCTTTACATGGGCGAGTGGGCGGCTGCGTTTGGCCGACAGGAAGCAACCCATTCGGGTGAGTTCCTGGGGATCGCCCCCACCGGAAAGCGGGTCGAGATCCGATATATGGATTTCTGGAAAGTGGTCGACGGCAAGATCGTCGACAATTGGGTGAATGTGGATTTCGCCCATGTAGCGGCACAGCTGGGTGTCGATCTGTTTAACGGTGAAGGCTGGGAAGCATTTGACCGGGGTGAGAAGTCTCCGCCCCGGCCTGAAACTAAGGATTAGGACAATGACAATCGAGTATCTGAAACGTGGTAAGTCCGATGCTGACCGGGCCGAGGATGACGCCAAAACACGCGCTGTCGTCGAAGCGACGCTGAAAGACATCGAAACACGTGGCGATGCTGCGGTACGCGAGCTAAGCGAGAAGTTCGATAACTATTCGCCAGCATCGTTTCGGTTGTCTCAAGACCAGATCGAAGACCTGATCAATCAGCTGACGGATCGAGAGCTGGCGGACATCAAATTCGCGCAGGAACAAGTGCGCAACTTTGCACAAGCTCAGCGCGACTCGATGCTGGATATCGAAGTTGAGACTTTGCCGGGCGTCATTTTGGGCCACAAGAACATCCCCGTACAATCGGTGGGCTGTTATGTGCCCGGTGGCAAATTCCCGATGGTGGCCTCGGCGCATATGTCGGTGGCGACCGCCTCGGTGGCGGGCGTACCACGCATCATCGCCTGCACCCCTCCGTTTCAGGGCAAACCCAATGCAGCGGTGATCGCCGCCATGTATTTGGGTGGGGCGCATGAGATTTACGTGATGGGCGGCATTCAGGCTATCGGCGCCATGGCGTTGGGAACCGAGACGATTGATCCGGTTCATATGCTTGTCGGTCCGGGCAACGCGTTTGTCGCAGAAGCCAAGCGACAGCTTTTCGGCCGCGTCGGTATCGACCTGTTCGCCGGCCCGACCGAGACCATGGTAATCGCAGATGAGACCGCCGCTGATGCCGAGCTATGCGCGACCGATCTTCTGGGTCAGGCCGAACATGGTTATAACAGCCCCTGCGTTTTGCTGACCAACTCGCGCAAACTGGCCGAGGACACGATGGCCGAGGTCGACCGGCTGCTGGGCATTCTGCCGACAGCGGGCACTGCAAAAGTGTCGTGGGAGGAATATGGCGAAGTGATCGTCTGCGATACGTATGACGAGATGCTGCAGGTCGCCGATGACATTGCATCTGAACATGTGCAGGTCATGACCGATCGCGACGACTGGTTCCTTGAGAACATGACTTGTTATGGCGCATTGTTCCTTGGACCGCGTACCAATGTCTCGAACGGTGATAAGGTTATTGGCACCAATCACACGCTACCTACCAAAAAAGCTGGCCGCTATACTGGTGGTCTATGGGTGGGTAAATATCTGAAAACACATAGCTATCAAAAGGTTCTGACTGATGAGGCGGCAACCTTGATCGGCGAATATGGCTCGCGCCTATGTATGCTCGAAGGTTTTGTGGGGCACGCCGAGCAATGTAACGTCCGCGTACGGCGTTACGGCGGCATCAATGTCCCCTACGGCGCGCCTGCACCTTACAGGGACGCCGCAGAATGAGTGACAGGCATACTGAGCACAAGACCCTGATCGCACAGATCAGGGCTGCGATGTATGACTTTACCGAAGCCGGTGTCCGGCAGGCGTTGGATCAGATTTGTTCTCCCGACGCTGTGTTCCATCTGAGCTATCCGTTTGGTGACACCAATGGGAGTAGTGCTTATTACGATTGTTGCTATCGCGATCTTCTGACCGCATGGCCCGATCTTGAGCGCCGCGATTATATCGTCATGGCTGGACCTGATGAATTCGGGGCTGATTGGGTTGGATGCGGCGGGTACTATACCGGCACTTTCGCGGGGCCATGGCTGGAGATTCCGCCGACAGGCCATCAGGTCACCATGCGGTTTCACGAGTTTTACCGGATCGAAAATGGCAAAGTCGCCGAGGTGCAGGCGCTTTGGGATATCCCCGAAGTGATGATGCAAGCGCAGGCCTGGCCCATGGCACCCGGTTTGGGGCGGGAATGGCATGTTCCGGGACCAGCGACGCAGGACGGGCTGGTGCCCGGCCCGTATGACAAGGCCAAGGGCAAAGAGACCTGCCAGCACATTGTCGACATGCTGGATCATCTGACCAAACATCCCGTAGAAGGTGGTCCGGAGGTGATGGAGTTGGAGCGGTTCTGGCATCCTCGGATGAACTGGTACGGCCCCTCGGGGATCGGCACAGGGCGGGGTATTGCGGGGTTCCGTAATTGGCATCAGATTCCATTCCTCAACGCAATGCCGGATCGCGGGCAGGATGTAGATGACATCACCTGTCATTTCTTTGGCGACGGTGACTATGCGGCTGTTACGGGTTGGCCCAACATGATCCAGACTGTCACCAATGATGGCTGGATGGGGATCGCACCGTCGGGCAAGAAGATCACGCTGCGCAGCCTCGATTTCTGGCGGCTTGAAAATGGCAAGATTCGCGAGAACTGGGTTCTGGTTGATCTGCTGGATACCTATCGCCAGCTGGGTGTTGACGTCTTTGCCCGTTTGCGAGAGTTCAACAAGGCGCGCGTTCCGGGCCGCATTCCATTTCCGGTTGGCGAGGTCTGATATGTCCCAATTTCCCAGCACCCCAAGTTTCAATCTCAACGGCAAACGCGCATTGGTCGCGGGCGCGTCGTCCGGTATCGGCATGGCCTGTGCCGTAGCACTGGCAGAGCATGGTGCCGAAGTGACACTGGCGGCGCGGCGCAAGGATGCGTTGCAGGATCTGGCAACAGAGATGACCGCTCGGGGATGGTTGGCGAATATACTTGAACTGGATGTTTCTGACGTTGCAGGCACTGCTGATGCTGTGGCGCAAAACGGGCCGTTTGATATCCTGCTGAACTCGGCCGGTCTGGCCCGACACAGCAGGGCCGTGGACACACGGCCCGAGGATTTTGATGCGGTAATGGATGTCAATGTCCGAGGAGCCTATTTTCTGACCCAAGCGGTGGCGAAAGGACTGTTAGAAGCTGGGCGCCCCGGATCGCTGATGAACATCTCCAGCCAGATGGGCCATGTGGGCGGGCGGGAAAGGGCCGTCTATTGCGCGTCAAAATTCGCAGTCGAAGGCTTTTCCAAGGCGATGGCGCTGGAGTTCGGTCCTGCAAAAATTCGGGTCAACACGATCTGCCCAACTTTTATTCTGACCGATTTGACCAAGTCGACTTTTGATGACCCGGACAAGCGCGCATGGATATTGGACAAGATCAAGTTGGGCCGCCCGGGCGAGATCGAAGACATCATGGGGGCAGTGGTTTATCTTGCAGCGGATGCATCGGCTTTGGTGACGGGCACCGCGTTGATGATAGACGGAGGTTGGACAGCAGACTGATGGCGGCGCAAAAAGTTACATCCATGGAGGTCGCCCGCCTCGCCGGGGTCAGCCAGTCTGCCGTTAGCCGTGTGTTCACTCCGGGGGCGTCAGCCTCGAAGAAGACGATTGAAAAGGTGCGTCAGGCCGCCAAGCAACTGGGCTATCGGCCGAACGTCCTTGCGCGTGCCGTAGTGTCCGGCAAAAGCCGGATCATTGGGCTTGTTGTGGCGTATCTGAATAATCAGTTTTATCCTGAAGCACTGGAAAGGTTGACGAATACGCTGCAGGAGCGCGGCTACCATGTGATGATATTCATGGCGTCGAACCAGGCCGAAAACGTCGATAGCGTGGTTGAGGAATTGCTCGACTTTCAAGTCGACGGCATAATCGCGGCATCGGTGGCCCTGTCGTCGACCTTGTATGAACGTTGTCGGACCGTGGGTGTACCGATGGTGTTGTTCAATCGGGCACAGGATGACCTCACTATGTCATCGGTTACATCCGACAATGTCGCCGGTGGCCGAAAGGCAGCCGAGTTTCTGCTGGCTGGCGGTCATGAGAAGATCGGATATATCGCCGGGTGGGAGGGCGCTTCGACCCAGCGCGATCGTGAAGCGGGATTCGTAGCGGCCCTGCAAGAGGCGGGTGTCAAACTGCACGCCCGTGGAGCCGGAAACTTCATCGCAGAACAGGCGCGTGAGGCAACGCTACGCATGTTCGCGTCCGATCCACCGGACGCTGTGTTCGTGGCCAATGATCACATGGCGATCTCTGTGATGGACACGCTGCGGTTCGAGTTGGGCCTGCAAATTCCGGCCGACGTCTCGGTTCTGGGATATGACGATGTCGCCGTTGCCTCTTGGCCAGCCTACAATCTGACAACTATTCGTCAGCCTGCCAATCGGATGGTTGCCGAAACCGTCGATATTCTACTTAGCAAGATCGAAAATCCCGCTGCTGCGCCCCGCCGCACCGAGATTGACGGACCTTTGATCGTTCGCGGCTCCGCCCGCATACCTGAAGGATGGAAGACATGAAGGGATTTGATCCCAAATTCAAAGATTTCCCGGATTATATCATCGGCATCACCAAAGAGATTTGGGAAGACCGTGGCATTGCGACTCTGCATCAATATTACAGCCCAGACATCGTCGTCCGCTCGCCCGGTTCGGTTGTGTTGGGTAACCAGAATGTCATTGGTGCAACAATGGCCACGTTGGCCGAGTTCCCCGACCGTCAGCTGCTGGGCGAGGATGTGATCTGGTCGGGCACCCCGGAAGAAGGCATGCTGAGCTCGCATCGTATCCTGTCGACCGCCACGCATCGGGGCAATGGTGTCTATGGCAAAGCCACCGGAACACGCTTGCGATACCGAATTCTGGCCGACTGCCACGCCATCGACAACATGATCGATGACGAATGGCTTATCCGAGATCAGGGTGCGATTGTCCGGCAAATGGGCTGGGATCCCAAGGAATATGCCGCCGATCTGATAACGCGTGAAGGTGGGGCCGAGGCCAGTGTGAAGCCTCTGTCACCTAAGAACGACATCGAAGGCCCCTACAAGGGGCACGGCAATGACAATGAATGGGGACGCCGCCACGCGGATCTGCTGACACGGATAATGAATGCAGATATGGGCGCGATTGAACGAGAGTATGACCGAGGCGTGCAGACCGAATATCCCGGCGGTGTCACGGGCCATGGCTGGGATTCGGCTGATCGGTTCTGGATGTCTTTGCGTGCAGCCATGCCAAGCGCAACCTTCACCATCCATCATCAGATCGGGCGCGATGATCCGAATATGCCACCCCGCTCGGCCCTGCGCTGGAGCTTGCATGGCAAGCATGACGGTTGGGGCGTGTTCGGCAAACCAACAGGTGCTGAGTTGTATGTGCTGGGGATCAGCCATGCCGAATGGGGCGAGTTGGTTGGAGGCGACATCAGGCTGCGACGCGAATGGACCTTGTTCGATGAAACCGCGGTCTGGAAACAGCTTCTGTTGGAAACCGGGGATCTCTGATGCCTCAAACGCGCGTCGCATTGGATGCCAGTGAAGGAACCCGGCGGTACCACGGCCACCGGGCGTCCTTGCGGGCGCGGCGGCTGAATAATCGCCCTCCGGGTGCATGAGGATCGAGACCTCTTGTACCAATTCAATGAACGGAGACTATTATGAGCACGATCCAACAACGCATTGTCCGCTACGGCGAACTGCAGCCTTGTAAAACCGCATTTATTGACGCGCACACGCCTGGTTCGGACCAGAAGGAAAACTTTACCATCGTAGGCGGTGGCGTATCCGAAAGCCCCGATCAGCATGTCCACATCACCGACAAAATCGGTTTCAATATTGGCGCGGCGGGGCAACCTCCGAAATGCCGGAATTCGCTGCACAGCCACACCACGGCCGAGGTGTTCTTTGTCGCCAAAGGACGTTGGCGGTTCTTCTGGGGTCGCTATGGCACTGCGGGTGAGTTTATTGCCGAGGAAGGTGACATATTTAACATTCCAACTGGCATCTTTCGCGGTTTCGAAAATGTCGGGCAGGATTATGGGATGATCATGTCGATCCTGGGCGGCGATGATGCGGGTGGCGGTGTCACCTGGGCACCACAGGTGATCGAAGACGCGCAGGCGCATGGGCTGATGCTGGGCGACAATGGCGTGCTGTATGACAGCAAGAAGGGTCAGGAACTGCCCCACAACGTGCGCCCCATGCCGCTGCTGACCGAAGAAGAGCTTAAGAGCTATCCGGAAGTTCCGGTCGAAGATGTTATCGGCAAATATGTGGCACGCTATTGGGATCTGATGGCGCTTTCCGCTAACAAGCCAGCCAAAGTTATTGGCGAAGATGCCCTGATCAAGGATAAGCCGGGGTTTGAGGTCGATTTCCTCGGGCGCGGCTCTTGTTTGAACGAACCCGTCGCGGCGCATATGCCCGTCGTCCTCATGCCTGCGAGTGGTCATTGGCGGATTACAGTCGATGGCTATGAAACAACTTTGTCCGCAGGCGACACAGCGCTGATTCTGTCAGGTGAAAGCTACAGTATCGTGCCCTCAATGACCGGAGAGGCCGGTCTGTATCGTATCACGGCAACGGACGATCCCGCCGGTGCTACCTGGACCGGTGCTTAAAGGCAAAGTTGCGCGCTCCGATCTCCTTCGGGGCGCGCAGTATGTGACCCGTTCTTCGCTTTGGACTCGGCACAGGGAAGTAATTGAATTGGAGATGACATGATGACCCGAATTTCAACCACCCACGTGGGGAGTCTGCCGCGTAGTCAGGAAGTCGTCGATTTCATCTTCGCGCGTGAGCGGGAGGAACCGTTCGATCAGACAGATTTTGATGCCTGCATGACGAACGCGGTGTCCGAGACCGTAGGCAAACAGGCTGCAGCGGGGATCGATATTGTATCAGATGGCGAGACTTCGAAAATCTCTTACGCGACCTACGTCAAGGACCGCTACACCGGGTTTGCAGGCGACAGCCCGCGCAACGCTCCGGCTGATCTGAAGATGTTTCCGGGCTTTCTTCAACGTTTGGCGAATGATGGCGGAACTCCGCAATACGCGCGGCCCATGTGCGTAGGCGACGTGCGCTCGAAAGGGCAGGGCGAGTTGCAGAAGGATATCGACAACCTCAAAAGAGCCATGGCTGAGCACGGGATTGAGCGCGGATTTATGAATGCTGCCAGCCCGGGTGTGATCTCTCTTTTTCTGCAGAACGACTATTACCCGACGCGCGAGGCGTATTTGGCCGCGCTGGCCGATGCGATGAAATCCGAATATGAAACCATCGTCGCGGCGGGCCTGGATCTTCAATTGGATTGTCCCGATCTTGCCCTGTCGCGCCATATGCTGTTCACCGATCTTTCTGACGAGGAATTTGTCAGTATTGCCGAAATGCATGTCGAAGCGCTGAACCATGCATTGCAGGATGTGCCCGCCGACAAGGTTCGGGTTCACATCTGCTGGGGCAATTACGAAGGTCCGCATTGCTGCGATATCGGAATGGACAAGGTGTTCTCGACTTTGATGTCAACCAAGTCGCGCTATGTGCTGTTTGAAACCTCGAACCCGCGCCATGCACATGAATGGACGGTGTTCCGCGACCGCAAGTCCGAGATACCCGATGACAAGGTACTTGTGCCGGGCGTGGTCGATACCACCACGAACTTTGTCGAACACCCTGAATTGGTCCTGCAACGTCTTGAGCGGTTCGTGAACATCGTGGGAGCGGAGCGGGTGATTGGCGGATCGGATTGCGGTTTTGGCACTTTTGCGGGGTTTGGCGCTGTCGATCCTGATATCGCCTATGCCAAACTGAGTGCGCTGGCCGAAGGGGCTGCTCTGGTCAAATGACACCACTTGTCCTTTTGCCGGGCATGATGTGCGATGCTCGGCTATTCTCGCCGCAAATTGGTGCATTGTCTGGCAGATATCCGATATTTGTCGCCCCCATTGGTGCGCATGATACGATGCAGGCTTTGGCCGCCGAGGTTATAAGTCATGCGCCCGACCGGTTCGCATTGGCCGGTCTTTCCATGGGAGGCATTGTTGCGATGGAAATACTGCGGCAAGCACCGGGGCGTGTAGCGGGGATGGCGTTGATGGACACCAACCCGCTGGCAGAGGTGGATCAGGTCAAGGCGAGGCGTGAGCCCCAGATTGAGGCGGTTAAAAACGGTCGGCTACGCGATGTGATGGCCGAGGAAATGAAGCCCAACTATCTGACCGATGGCCCTGATCGACAGGCAATTCTGGACCTATGCATGGATATGGCTATGGCCTTGGGGCCGGAGATTTTTGTTAATCAATCCAAGGCCCTACGAGATCGCCCGGATCAAAGTCACACATTGCGCGCTTTCAAGGGATCTGCGCTGGTCCTTTGCGGCCGTCATGATGCGTTATGCCCAGTCGAGCGCCACGAATTGATGCATGACCTGTTGCCGCAAAGCCGGTTGGAAGTCATCGAACACGCGGGCCATTTGCCAACTCTGGAACAACCGCAGCAAACCACGGCGGCGCTGCTGCGCTGGCTGGAGACAATCGAAGCAGTCTAAGCCGGATTTCCGCAAGGCCGTAGATAGCCCTGGTGGAAACTGACTACGATATTACTCTGTCGGACTTGGAGCCCCTATCGTAGCATGGACGCAGCAGTAACGATTTAGAGTTTCTGAAGCACCCAAATCTGGTTCAGAGCCTGCTGTCGCGATCAAAACTGCACTTAAGTCGGGGCACACGCGATACACTAAATTCAAGGCCTGCTACCAAGTCTCTGACGAATATTGCTTCGTTGCACTCAGCCACCTGCGGAAAGTGGTGGAAGAGGGAGGAATTTGCTGTTTGGCGTGACAAACTTTTCAATCGCCCGGAATGCCTCGGTGGATGATTGTCTGGTTTAGCCATGAGTGGCGATTGCGGTCGCTGCGTACCGGACAGTTTGATCGTTCTCTGCAACATTGACAGCTTCGAATAGCAAATGTTGTTATCGTAACGACAGGCATCGTCCCGAGGAGAAGAGCTATGCAAGACGTCGCGGATCAATCCGCTGGCTATGATGAGCACATTCTGATTTGTGACGATGACATCGAGTTTGCTCAGGGTGTTTGTGCATTTCTGACTGACAAAGGGTACAAAATCGAACACGCGCAAGATGTACCCGCTGCGCGGTTGATGATGGCTGATGAAACCTACAGCTTGTTTCTGCTGGACCTCGTGATGCCAGGAACTAGTGGTAAGGTGTTATGTCACGAGATCGCTTCGCGCATAGATGCCGGGATCATCATGATCAGTTCGATTGATGACGACGCCGAGCGGATTTCCCTGCTGGAACTGGGCGCGGATGATTACATCATTAAACCATTCAACGAGTTGGAACTCCTCGCGCGCGTGCGTGCTGTGCTGCGCAGGCGTGCTGGTGGAACGCAGGGAAAATCCAGGGTTACCCGGTTCGGAGAATGGGAGCTTGTTGAAAACGAGCGACATCTCAAAAGCGAGGATGGTCGTCTCATCACACTCACCTCAAGCGAAGTGCGGGTTATGCGCTTCTTTGCTGAAAACCCGGACGTGTTGTGTACCCGAGAAGACCTTCTTGCCGTTGCTCGAACGCGGCAGCATGGCGGTGCAGGAGACAGAAGCGTTGATGCTCTGATCAAACGGTTGCGATCGAAGATTGAGAGCGACCCTTCAAATCCGGAATATATTCGAACGGTCTGGGGGCAGGGTTACATCTTTCGTCCAGGCTGAACTCCGGAATCAAGCGGCAAAAGCACATTAGCCCTAAGGCCCCCGCTAGGGCGGTTTTCAAGCGTAACAGTGCCCCCCTGATCGACAACAATCGCCCGGACAATAGCAAGGCCGAGGCCTGTGCCGGGTTCGGTGGCTCCAAGTCTCTGGAAAGGCTCAAACGCTGTTTCAAGTTGTTCGGCTGGGATACCTGGTCCTTCATCGTCTATGTGAATTGCGGCCAAATCGTTCGACGCGGTCAAAGAGACATTTGTTCGACCCCCGTATTTGACCGCATTCTCCAACAAGTTTCTAAGAACCCGGGTAAGCGCGTTATGTCTTCCTTTGACCACCGCAGATTGTTCGATTGTGCAGGTCACATCGCGACCCGCCTCAACCTGTTCATCTACAAGCGCCTCAACCAGTGAGCGCAAATCCAGGCGTGCAAGCTCTCCATCGTGATGCGTTTCGCGGTTGAGGTTGGTGACGGAGTTTACAATATCGCTGATGGTTTCCAACCGCTTGAGCAGTTGCTCTTTGGGTGCTGTTGGTTCCAATTTCTGGATCGCATCGTGCATCCGGGCAATCGGTCCCTTCAGGTCATGCCCGAGGCTACGAAGCAAGGTTGTCTTGTACTCAAGCGCCAAAACAATCCGGGCTTCCATGCGATTGAACGCAATAATTGTGTGGCGGATATCAATGGCACCCGCCTCGACGAGTGGGCCGACTTCTTCACCCCGCCCGATCAACTCGGCATTGACGGCCATCGCGCTCAGTGGTCGCATCACTTTCTGAATAAGAAACGCAAGTGCGCAAAGCAGGGTAAGCGCGACCAGACTGTCGATTGAGCCAACGATGACCAAAGGTACGATGTTCTTGTTTTTCATGAGCAAATAGCAGTTCAGCCATTCGTCATCATCCTTGAGCCGGACCGAAAAAACGCTCACCAGAAACGCGTCAACGCTTTCTGCATCGATAGGTTCGCCCGAGTGGCTCTTGAACAGTTGCAACAGCGCGCTTTGGTCGTGTTTGGCGTCAACGACCGTGTCTGCCACGGACAGTTCCGCGACGGCGATCCCGCGGTGTTCCAGCCGCGCCGTCAGCCAGTTAGCCAGATTCGGGCGGTCGCGGCCATTGGCCAAAGTGGTTGCTGCATCCTGCGTGTCGACCCTGACACTCCATTCTGCAGGAAAGAAACCAAGCGCTGCTTCGGAGCGGCTGTCAGGAGGCACGCGGGCCAGGGTTGAAACCACCTGCGCAAGAAAGGCATCGCCCCTGTTTCGGATCTCTTCAGCGCGAGAGTTTCGGATCTGGACCACGTCGGTGACTACCGAGAACACACCGACAATCGTCCAGCTGATAAGCACGATGCTCATAACTTGTGTTCGAAGTGTCAGATCATTCCAGCGCATTGCGCGTAGGCTCCCTGTCCCATCCCCCTGACTTGGGACGCTAATTCAAATACCGCCGCATTCCCAAGCGGAAATTGCAACCGCCATGCCGCTGATGATGCAAAGGGGTTTCACCCACCGGTACCGCACTTCCGGGCACCCGGTTTCGTCAGCTCGGTAAACAACCGGCCAAATTCGTCAATTGAATCAAAGTGTGACAAGCCCTTGGGGCATCGGCGGCTGGTCTCCAAGTATCACCCACAGAGTTTTTATTGGGAGCCAGCTATGTCAAAGCATTCATCCGTTCATCCACAACTTGCCAGCGCCCGGCGCGCGCTGAGGGGCAATCTGATTGCCACCGGCGTTTTCAGCGGTGTTGTGAACCTATTGATGCTGACAGGGCCGATTTTCATGCTTCAGATCTATGATCGCGTGATGTCTAGCCAAAGCGTGAATACGCTTGTCGCGCTCAGCACACTTGTCGCCGGTCTGTACTTGTTCATGGCCTTGATTGACGGCGCGCGGACCCGTGTGCTGGTTGCCATGGGGCATCGCTTTGAACAAAGGCTCACTCGAACAGCGTTTGATTGCACTTTGTCCGAACCGTCGCGCAACCGTCCGGGTGGCAACCCTGCGGCGGCAATTCAAGATGTCGAAAAAATTCGCGGTTTCCTGTCGGGTCAGGGTGCCGGAGCTTTGTTCGATCTGCCGTGGATTCCGGTCTATCTGGGATTGGTTTTTGCCATGCACATGTGGCTGGGTATGGTCGGTGTAATTGGCGCGCTGGCATTGGTTGCCATTGCCATCGTTACGGATATCAAGGTCCGCGCTGCCGCGTGCGTTCAGTCTGAGCATTCGGCCAAGCGCAACCGTCTGGCAGAAGCCAGCCGCCGGAATGCCGAAATGGTTCGTGCGATGGGGATGCAGTCCAATCTGGGCAAGACCTGGCAAGATGTGAATGATCTCCACCTTGGTGCGAGTGCTAAGGCGGCCACTACTGTCGGAGTGTCTGGTAGCTTTACCAAGGTGTTCCGCCTGGCACTTCAGTCCGCCGTTCTTGCGGTCGCCGCTTATCTTGCCATCCATGGACATATATCGGCTGGCTCAATCGTTGCGGCATCGGTCATCATGTCCCGTGGCTTGCAGCCTATCGAGACTCTGGTCGGTAGTTGGCGCAATCTGGTTGCTGCCCGGCAAGCATGGGCTCAGCTGAAGCAAACTCTTTCTGGTGACGAAGCTGACCATCGTATTTCTATGCCCAAGGCACAGAAGTCGCTGACCGTTGACGGCCTGATCGCTGCCCCTCCGATGGCCACTGCCGCTGTTCTCAAAGGTGTTGGTTTCGATATGAAAGCAGGCGAGGCACTGGCTGTGATTGGGACGACCGGCAGCGGAAAATCAACCTTGGCGCGCACACTTGTTGGTGCATGGTCGGCGGCCAAAGGCAGCATCAGCCTCGACGGTGTGCCGATCGACCAGTACCTGCCTGAGGAGCTTGGCCCCCAGATCGGTTTTCTGCCGCAGGATGTTGAGCTCTTTGACGGAACGATCGCCCAGAACATCGCGCGTTTTGATCCCGAGGCGACGGACGAGATGGTGATTGCCGCCGCCAAGGCAGCGGGTGTTCACGAACTGATCGCTAGCTTCAAAGACGGCTATGCCACCTCGGTTGGCGAGCGTGGCGCGGCCTTGTCCGGTGGTCAGCGACAGCGTGTTGCCCTTGCACGAGCGCTTTATGGTGATCCATTTCTGGTAGTTCTGGACGAGCCCAACTCGAATCTGGATGCCGTGGGCGAGGCTGCACTGAACCATGCCATTCTCGCCGCCAAGGCACGCGGGGCGATTGTGATCGTCATCGCGCACCGGGCGAGCGTGCTGGGTTCAGTCGACAAGATTCTGATCATGGAAGACGGTCGCGCCGGAGATTTTGGTCCTCGAACAGAAGTGATGGAGCGGTTGCGTCAACGCAATCAGGCCGCCGCCGGAGCTGCACAGCCTGCCGCTGAACAGAAGACCGTCGAACAACCCCAACAAACAGAAATCGTTGCCGCCACGGGCTGACCCAGTCCGGCGCTGTAAACAGAATGAATGGAGGAAGTCATGAAAACCAACAAGAATTCCAACACGAAGACCGAAGGGTTTAGGGATCGTTCTGCCCGATCCATCGGCTTTGGTCTGGTCGCAATTGCAGTGCTCGCCATAGGATTCGGTGGTTGGGCGATGAAAGCCCCGATGTCCGGGGCGGTCGTGACGGCTGGTAGTGTGGTGGTCTCGTCCGACCTCAGAGCTGTGCAACATCCCGACGGAGGTATTGTCGGCGCCATTCACGTCAAAAACGGAGATAGGGTTCAGGCTGGCGATGTTGTTCTGACACTTGATGATCAGCTGTTGTCAGGCAGCCAAGCCTTGGTCGATGACAGGCTCGTGGCGCTTGAAGCGCAGTTGGTTCGTCTCACGGCCGAGCGCGATGGCCTGGACGATCTAGTGTTGTCCAAAGAACTTGCTTCCCGCAAAGACGAAGACAAGGTTGATCGCGCAATCGCAACGCAGCGCGCGGTGATGGAAGCACGTCGTCTGTCGCAGGATGGTGAGGTCGCGGCCTTGGAAGAGAAAATCGAACAGGCAGAGCAGGAAATTGTGGGCCTGGAGGCGCAGCGCGAAGCTTCCGAAGAAGAGATTAAACTGATCGATAGCGAATTGGAGGGTCTGACGCAGCTCTTTGAAAAGGGTTTAGTGCCTGGCACCCGGGTGACGACTTTGCAGCGTCAAAGAAGCAGTCTTGTCGGTAATAGTGGCGGCCTGACCTCTCGGATCGCAGTCGCCCGTGGTCGTATCAGCGAGACGCGTATCCATATCCTGCAACTGGAAAAGACCTTCCGCGAGCAGGTGATGAACGAGATCTCCTCGCTGGAGGTCGAACTGGATGGCTTGAAAGAACGTCGGAGCGCGGCCGCGTTGCAGTTGGCGCGGGTTGACCTTCGGGCTCCGGCGGATGGCATCGTGCATGAATTGGGTGTACATACAATCGGCGGCGTAGTGTCTCCGGGCGAAACGCTGATGCAGATCGTGCCCGAGGATGACGGGTTGGTGGTGACCGCTAGTGTCATGCCACAGGACATCAACAATGTCGCCTTGGGCCAGGCTGCGAGCGTGATGATCGGGGCGTTCGATCAACATGTTGCCCCTCGGTTGGATGGGCACGTTGAGTTTGTCTCGGCTGATTTGAAAACAGATCAGATGACTGGCTTACCCTACTACGAGGCGCGGGTTGCACTAAGCGAGGAGGCTGTCGGACTTTTGTCTGACCGCCAGTTGAGCCTGCTGCCGGGTATGCCGGCTGACGTCTTCATCGAAACCGGCGAACGTACCCTGTTCCAGTACCTTCTTGATCCTCTCAGTAAACAAATCCGGACCACGTTCCGGGAGGTCTGATCGACCGCATGATGTGAGCTGCCCAATAGGAAGAAACAGCTAAAACCAGCGCCAGAAATGGCGCTGGTTTTTTCGATCCTGAAGGCGAGGAGGGGCGAAGGTGGTACCTGAGCGGGTGCTGGTCCACATCTTGGAAGCGCGTCCTGTCTGAAAAGAGATGATGCCCGGCTTAAGAGCCTATTTTTGTCATACTTTGTAACAATTTAGCCCCTTTTTCGCGTTGTAATGAAGGGGCCGGATAACCACCTTTTTGTTATACCCGAGGAGGAAGTTTCTAAGATTTTTTTGGGTGCTAAACAAAGTGTGTAACAAGGAGAAATACAATGAAACATGTAACCGCTACGAGCTTCGAGAAAGCCAACGACGATGTCATCGCCGTGCCCCCGATTCAGCCTTTTCCAAAGTGCGGAACCGAGGTGCCAAATGATGGTGAAGACCTGGTGGCTGTAAATCCGTTGCCGATTGATCCGCTGGTTGCCGATCCCATCGAAGATCTGGTTGCCGTGAACCCGCTGCCTTTTGGTGCGGTTCCTGCCGGTGAAGGTGACGACGTCACCGCAGTTTCCCCGATCATGCCTGACCCCCGGTGTGGTACCGAGGTTCCGCAGGATGGTGAAGACCTGATCGCAGTAGCCCCGCTGCCTTATGGTGCGGTTCCTGCTGGTGAAGGTGACGATGTGACCGCAGTTTCCCCGATCATGCCTGATCCCCGATGCGGCACCGAAGTGCCTCAGGACGATGAAGATCTGGTTGCAGTGAACCCGCTGCCCTTTGATCCGATCGTTCTGGATCAGGGTGATGACGTCATCGCTGTACCCCCGATCCTGCCGCTGCCCAAATGCGGCACCGAAGTACCGGAGGATGAGTATGACCTGACGGAAATGGCGCCTCCGCCGCTGTGCGAAATCGTACCGACTGCAGGCGGCGAAGACATCTGCGGAACCCCCGTTCCGACCGACAGCTTCTTTGTCGATATGGTTGCCTAAGTGGGGCGAAAACTCAGCGATCATCTATCGCTCCACAACCAAAATCCGGGCGTCTTAGTTCCTGTTGAAACGGACGCCCGGGCAAACAGAGGGAAAACCAAACTCACCGGCTGGGGCCTGAAACAGGCGCCAGCCGGATTGCTGGTTTTCTCAGGCTGTGGATTCCATTTTAGTCATACTTTGTAACAACTTAACTGGCTTTCACCTGTTGAGATCAACAGCCTGAAAAACCACATCTTTCCTATGATCTGTGATGCGTATGGGCCCGAACCTCGGGTGTCGACCATCCAGGAAACAGGAGGAAAGACATGAAACATGTTAGCAAATCAAAATTCCAGCCCAACTCGGCGAGCACGCTCAACATATCGGTTGGTCTTGGTGAAACGGATGACGATCCTATCGTGATCCCGCCGGTTAGTCTGCTGTCGGAAGAAAGCAGCGAATTGCAGGACTACGTCTGGGAAGATTCAGCCTCGGACGACGAGACTGTGGCCAGCAACAAACCTGATATTCCCGTCTGGACCGGTGGTAAATCACCTGGCGATGGCCACAGCGGTTGGTGGGATAAATATGGGACCCATCTGCATGACACCAGCGGCACCTATGTCGGCCGCGATGTCAAAGCCCGTGGTGAATACAATATGGCCGATGGTGAGGTGAGCTTTGAAAACCTGATGCACCGTCTCTCAAGTGGGCAAAGCAAGGGGACATATCTTTACACCCGTATCGAAGGGAATGACGGGGATAACGTCATCCACGGTTGGAACCCCGAAAACTGGGATAACTATGATGGCGGCACCTCGATCAAGAATTACTATTCCAACTATCATCATCGGGACAATATCTCGGGCGGTGACGGAGATGACATCATCATCGCCTACCGTGGGAACGACCAGTTGTTCGGTGATGGCGGTAATGATGTCATCTATGGTGGCGGTGGCCACGACTACATCGATGGAGGTGAAGGTGATGATCAGCTGTTCGGCGAATCCGGCAACGACAAGATCATTGGCGGCGGAGGCAAGAACATCCTTGTTGGCGGCGAAGGCGATGACATCCTGATTGCCGGGAATGAAGGCGACAAACTGTACGGTGGTACTGGTAACGACCTTCTTGTCGGCGGTGACGGTGATGATGTCCTATTTACCGGGCATATCGACGCAAACTCTGCCGACACGCTTTACGGCGGGAAAGGGGCCGACACGTTCGTCATCGGTTCCGTGCCGGAGCCAACAACTCATGATCCCAAGCATAACCAATCAAATGGTTTGGGCGAAGAGTGGCTTGAAGAAGCAGGTAATCTGGCGCTGGCCAAGATGCTGCCGGGTGCGAAACTGGTCATCAACCTAGCCAAGAGCTTGATTGACGGGATCAAGAACATCTTCAAGACAGATGAGCAGGTTGTTGAAGCCAACGAAGCAGCGGTTAATCCTAATTCCGTGGTTGAGATTCTCGATTTCAATCCGCTTGAAGACAGGATTACCGTACCTGTCAATTTGGACAGTGTCGTGGCCCTAAAGCTGGAGGCCATGGACATTACCGATGCAGGCTTTGAACTGTTGGCGCTAAATGAGAACAATGTTTACGAGGTCATTGCCAGATTCTATTGGGATGAGCCGTCAAACATCTTTCCGAACGCGACGAGTATCTCGAAAGAGAACACAGATGCATTTATCCAAAGGCTGAAAGAAACCGCGCTCATCACTGGTCCGGATGGCGCCCAGTATGGTCTGGGTCAACAGATTGATCTGGGTCTCAGCCGCGAGGACGTCGCAGACCTTGGGACCAGCAAGTTCGTCACGTTCGGCGCCTATGGCGGGATATCGATGGTCGGCTCGTCTGGCGAGAATCGTCAGTTGGGAACTAACCATAACGATGTTCTGCAGGGCTATACGTCTGAGCGTGATACCCATGGTGGTAACGAGGCTGAAATCCGTAATGACGGCAATGACGTCCTTTACGGCTTTGGCGGTGACGATGTCATGGCTGGTGGCGGCGGTTTCAACAAGCTGTACGGCGGCGAAGGCAATGACACCGCCTGGTACGGAGACAGCCTGAGCGGCATCTATGTCGACATGAACAACAAGTCGGAAGATGCCAGCGGTGAGTACTACTGGGCCTGGCACGGCAACAGCGCCACACCGTTCGATCTCAATGACGAGATCCGCGACAAGGAAGGCTATGACCTGCTGTGGAGCGTCGAGAACATCTATGGCAGCGACCATGATGATGTGATCATCGGCGACGACGGCGATAACGTCTTCACCTCGGGTGATGGTAAAGACGTGCTGACCGGTAACGGAGGAGCTGACACCTTCATTCTGAACGGCGGCGAGAACACGATCACCGATTTCGATGCCAATGAAGGCGACCGTATCGAGATTGACCTCGACGCCTACGGGATGACCGGCTGGTTCGATCTGGATCACCGCATCGAAAACGGCCAGATCGTGCTGTTCAACAAGCTGACAGACGAGATCATCGTGCGCTATGACGATGACGGGAACGGATTTGACCCGTCATACATCGATCTGCGCAGCTTGGTTGGCAACGATGAAGAAGGCTATAAGGTTGTCTACGAACCGCCCTTTGGTGCAAACACGCTGGAGTGGTTCGAGAAGTATGGCAACCGGATTGATGCCGAGGTCAGCGAAGAGCTCGTTACCGTAGATGGCACCGATAGTTGGGACTACATGATCGGCGACACCGGCAGTGGTGGATTGACCCTGAATGGTGGTGCTGGTGATGACTACATTGTTGGCGGTGCGCTCAATCAGTTCGCTACTCTGAACGGCGGCGACGGCAATGACACCATCGTGATCCGCAAAGGAGCGATGATCACCAATGCAAATGGTGGAGACGGCAACGACGTCATCATCCTTGATGCAGACCAGTCTTCAGAAGCCGGGTTTGCCAATATGTTCGGTGGCGAAGGCAGCGATACTTTTGTCATTACCGGCCCGGGCAGCCAGTATGGTGGTCAGGTGATCCGGGATTTTGAGGCTGACGACTCGATTGTTATCGATCTGGAAGGGTTCGGGATCTCGTCTCTGGATCAACTTCAGATCGAATGGCGTTCCAGCACTCACTGGGTCACGGCAAATGGCCAAAAGGTGATCAGCGTACAGGGTGTTGATGAGCATTTCGATGTCATGCAGCACATCAGCGAGCTGACGGCTCAGCAATCACAGGATTGGGGTCTCTGATCATCGCCTGATTACCAAAAAACGCCTCAGCCGGTCTGGATCGGCTGAGGCTTTCTTAACAGTTCGATCTGGCAATGATGCAAAGTTAATTATTGCGACATTCCAAATTTGGCGAAGACTCGCGCAACTACACCGATCTTTTGCTCAAACCCCGCTATAACCCACTGACGTACAGCGTTTTTTAGCGCATCAAAAGGTTGGCCTAGGCCCGCATCCGCTCAGATTAATTCGTTAATGAACTCTTAACGTGTCCTGAACTTCTGACTTGTTACGCAAGTTGGGCCTGAATTCATCGGGCTAATAAAGCCGAAACACTTGGGCTGAAACAACGACAAGATGGGAGTCTGTTTCAAGATGAGTAATGGAACATATGAAGAATTTCGCGACGCTTTGCGTGCATTTGAAGCTGGTTGGGATCGAGATCGATACGACGCAGGAATCATTCAGGATTGGCAGCTGAACCAATGGGCGGGAGGGGCCGTTGCCGACTTCTATCCAAGCTATTCCAGCTGGTCTGATCTAAGCAGTGATGAATGGGACGCGATGTCCTATCGCTCGATGAACTCGCTTGGTTTTGTTGGATATCAGTTCGGCGAGGCGCTGTTAATTGACCTCGGGTATTACACCGATGATGTCTATTATGGGAATGGCGCGGCTTCGAACACCTGGGATGGCACATGGACCGGTAAGAACGGGGTGAATTCGCTGGCAGAGTTCACAACCGCCGAAGCGCAGGAGCGCGCGATTCAAGAAGCTTTTGGCTACAATCTTCAAGTCATCGAAACCGGGCTGGGCTATCAGGGAGAGAGCCTGTCGGACTATCTCGGCACGACACGCACTTATCTGGAAAATGGCCAGGCCGTCTCTGTCACGCTCAGTCTCACTGGCATAATGGCCGCCGCGCACCTGCGGGGGGCATGGGGTACGTTGGCTCTGCTTCAGGGTGGAAGTGTATCCACCGATGAATACGGTACTTCGATCCTGCGGTATGTCTCGCAATTCGGCGGTTTTGACGCGCCAAGTATCGAAGACGCTATCAAGGTATACACCGACGGTGTCTTGCCCACGGGTACAAATGGCGGCACCGATAACGGGAATACGTCGCCGCCCGTTGTCCCACCGGTGATACATCCGGAACCCATGGAACCGATCGGCAACGGGACTGCTGACGCCACAAAAGATACTGCGGATGTGGTGATTAACTGGGCTTGGGGCACGAATGCAACGATCCCGGATTTCGACCCTACGACCGATACGATCTTCATCGCATGGGTCGGTGCAGACGCGTTGGAGGTTGCCGAGGTTGATGGCGCGGTTGTGTTCTCGATCCCGTCCAATAACCAGGCCACGACCCTCAGCGGTGTGACACTTGCTGAGCTGAGCCCGGCAAACTTCACTATTCTGGACAATACCGCCGCAGCTGAAGTGCTTGGGCTGATAGGCACTGATGGTTCAATGCCGACCAGCGGTGGCGATGGTGGCGGAGATGGTGGTGGCGGTGGCCATAGCCACCAACATATGCACATCATGCTGGGCCTTGCCAGCGAGGCACAGACGGTCGAAGGCTTCCTGCCCGCGATGGGAGATGTCATTGAAATCGGACCGGACATTGGGGCTGATAACTTCTCGATTTTCGAAGAGAGTGGGGACGCTCTGGGGCAGACCGTTAGAATTGAGCTGACCTCGGGCAATGTAACCAAGCAGATCGTATTCACTGGTTTTGGCCTGTCCGATCTTTCGCTCAGCAATTTCTCTATCACGGATCAGACGGTGTTGAACGAAGTGTCCACAGCTTTGGGGCAAGTTATCGTCTCGCCGGGAGACGGAGAGGGCTATGACCTCAGTTATGATGCAGACGGGTCAAACCCGCCCGCGATCACCGGCAATACAGACACGGGCGGGGTGAAATACCGGGCCGATAGCAACGCTGACGACATAACCGGATTCCGCCCCGGTGTGGACGAGTTGGACTTTGGCGGTACGTCGGTTCACGGCATGATCGTCACCAAATCCAAGGCCGGCGAGATTGTTATCGACAGCCCATGGTCGGACGCGGCGCAAATCGTGCAAGGTGTCACCTTCCAGGACGTGACCATCGACAGCTTTGGTGTGGTCGGCAACGAACACCTCCGTCAGGATATGGGCGGCGTTCTTAGTTGGGAGCAGGGCGTAGGACCTCGCGATGCTGACACAGTCTATGTTCGCAGCCACGAATATGGCGTGCACGAAGTTATTGACGGCTTTGATCCTTCAACGATGAAGATCAGCTTTCTGTATTTCGGAACCCGCGAGCGGCTTAGCGTCGAGGACAGTGGCGATGGTCTGGTGATCTCATCCTTGCCGACCGGACAAAGCATTACGCTGACCGGCGTGACCAAGGCTGACCTGATCCCGGGTCTGGTCGAATTCCATTTTGATCAGGTGATGGAAGACAATCTCGAGGTACCATTTGGCTTTGACCAGAACGATGCGACGTTGGTTGATCGCACCATACTGCTGACCCCACAGGCTCCTGTCGGTGCGACGACAGACGGTTATCAGACACGGGTCGGAGATCTGATAGGGGGATCGACCCAACCAGATATCGGTAGTGGAACCAACGAACCCGGAAACAGCCAAACCCCAGGAATTGTAACCTTCGGCGCTGAAGCGGATGTGGCAGAGCTTACCTGGAACTGGGGGGTAAAGACCCAGATTATCGGTTTTAATGCCGATGAAGATATCATCGATTTCAACGCTTTGAGCGAAAGCGATGTGTCGGTCACCGAAATTGATGGCGATCTTATCTTTGAAGTTGTCGGAAATGGCGGCCATACCGTTACACTTCAGGATGTTCAGGCCGAGGATCTGGATCTTGGCAACCTGACGGCTGATGACTGGAACAGTGTTGCCGAAGCAGAAAGCGCCCTGACAGTCCAACTTGAAGCGCTCGGCATGTCCATCGCCTGAAGCACTCCAATAAGTGGTTCCCGGTCTGCGCTAGGCCGGGAACGAAAACAAACACATGAAAATCGATGGGCTCTTGCCTCGTTTCCGGTTCGGTTCCGTGATCAAGCCATGCGACCATAATATTAATGCTCGGATCGCTTGCGCTAGGTTCTCGTGGCTGGCTTTCTTATCGTTTGTCCTTCCGACTCTACTTAAACATTACTCCAATAGGCTGCCGGACGGAGCGTTTAGCATATCAAATTGCTAAGCCAAACTAATCGGATGTCTTTGACAGAATTTGGCCACCGCTGCAGAGTCGGGTTGCAGGCGTTTCCAGTGCGGAAGAAACCCATGATCGCAACCGTTAGAAGTGTGAATCCGATTAAAGCCTTCTTTTTGTTCGTTTTGTCCTTCGCTTGTTTTTGCGCTACAAGCGCTTTGTCCCAAAACTCAGTGCCGCAAGTCGTTCTAACGGATGAGATCGTCCAGCGCATGGAAACACAGCGCGCAGCCGATCAGGTATTCGCGGCTGACTATCAGGCATTGATTGAGACTGCAGAAGCGCATTTGCAGTCGCCTACTATTGTTGAGGCAGTTCGGAATGGAGATGGTCAGCTTCACGAAGCTTTTCGTGGATTTGGACAACGTCCGGTCGAACGCCTCACCACACTGGCTTTGGCTTGGCGATTGACCGGTGACAGTCGCTATGCCGATCGCGCCAGAACCGAGCTCTTGCAATTTTCGGAACTGGAAACATGGCAGCCCGCACATTTTCTGGGATTAAGCCGTGTCACATTGGCGGTGTCGCTTGGATATAGTTGGATTAGTGACAATCTGGACGAAAAGGATCATCAAATCATTCGATCGGCACTTGTTGAGAAGGGGCTGAAAGAAGCCGCAAAAATCTACGATCTGGATACGCTTTATTATGACAAGGGTTGGGTCGCCCCCCAACACTGGGTGAACCCAGTGTCTGTTCCCGCGTCGCTTCCTGATGGGACGGCTACTGCGGATATCGCCTGGCCCGTTGCATCCTTCAACTGGAACATCGTTTGCAATGCGGGAATGATCGTCGCTGCTCTGGTTGTGTCAGAAACAGAACCGGAACTGGCTGATCATATTATTGAGCAGGCTCAGGTTTCACTTAGAAATGGGTTGGCAATGTTTGCTCCGGATGGTGCATGGCCAGAAGGACCGATGTACGGGGCTTTGTCCGCCCGGGACGCGGCGGTGGCGTTTGATGCGCTTGTTTCCGTCCTCGGGCATGATTTTGATCTCTCTAGAATGGTAGGGTTGGAGGATTTTGGGGAGTTCCTGATCCATGCATCTGGGCCAACTGGCATGCTGTTTAACTTTGGAGACAGCGATACAAGCACTGACCTTGTTGTGTTGACCTGGTTGGCGTCGCGGTTCAATCGCCCGGGCTACGACATTAAAATGAATAGCAAAATGCGGTCTTCCCATCCAGCATTCGAGCTGATCTGGCAGCAGCGAAGCAATAGTGAACCAATCACTGCCCGATCAACATCCTATTGGTCTGGAGGGCTTGGGATCGTAACCATGCGGTCTGGTTGGAATGACCCTAAGGCCAGCTATATCGGCCTCAAGGCTGGGCCGCTTAGCAGCCATCACAATGACCTTGATGCGGGCACCTTTGTGCTTGAAGCTGACGGTGTACGTTGGGGGGTGGATCTTGGGCTCGGAAATTACCAATTGCCCGGCTACTTTACTGACAAACGTTTTGACTATTATCGAACCGCCACGATCGGGCAGAATACGCTGACCTTTGACATGGCAAATCAAATCGAAACGGGGCGGGCCTATGTTGAGGAGTTGGCGCAGTTTCCAGGCTTCGATTTTTCAATCGCCGATCTTTCAGACGCCTATGGAAAGCCCAAGGGAACGGTCAGACGAGGCATAGCTCTTGTCGATGGAACGACAGTGTTGGTTCAGGATGAAATTAGCCCTGATCAACGGGGGCGGGTGGCGTGGGCAATGCATACCGAAGCGCAGGTAACGGTTGATGGCTCCAAGGCCACATTGCGTCAGGATGGGAAAGAACTAACCGCGCGCATACTGTCGCCGCCAAACGCCACCTTCTCTCAACTTTCAGCCAATCCTTGCGAAACGGCATTCAATTCTGACTGTGCGATGCAGAATCCGAATTCAGGCGTTACACGGCTCATGATCCAGCTTGATCTTGATGAAAGCGACAAGCGTGAAACCATTGCCGTTACTTTTGAACCTGATGCACAGGCCGCAAACAAGCCGGTCATCCCGTTAGGTGAGTGGCGACTGAACGCGACCCTCTCGAACGATGTTGTGAAAAAGCACATTGATCGGTTGCCTGCTGAAAACTCACGATAGGTTTGGGTCAAACTTGAACGACCTCAACCCTGGCTTTGGGCGATACTGGGTGCGCTCAAGGAATGTAGTACGCACCAGAAGTCGCACTATGTTTGGAAACGAATTGAAGACGGCACCCTAGCGCCTGAGACAGCG
Source organism: Ruegeria sp. C10 (assembly GCF_056537805.1). Classification (NCBI taxonomy): domain Bacteria; kingdom Pseudomonadati; phylum Pseudomonadota; class Alphaproteobacteria; order Rhodobacterales; family Roseobacteraceae; genus Ruegeria; species Ruegeria sp. C10. The sequence goes on from NZ_JBQFSC010000001.1 coordinate 465,670, forward strand.
CATGGCGACCTTCAGATACGATAGACTCCGCTGCAAATTGTCTGGCTGACCCGATCCAAATTTTTAAACCTATACAGCTTCGTGCTCACCACTGCTTAGATATCGGCGCAGGGTTACGCCAAGCCCAAACACAGCTACATCCCCCAGAACCGAGATCGCGCGATGCGCGATCGCAGCGCTTAGACCGACTCCCTGATCAGTGAAAAGGCCAAGTCCGAGAGCAATAATTCCATCTCGAATACCGATACCACCGGGTGCGCCCGGCATCAGAAAACCGATGACCCAGGCTGTCGAAAAGATTGCGATGCATTGCAATATACCGGCACCACCCTGAGGGTAGATCGCCCGTGCGACACACCAAAGTGACAAACCCAGCATCAAAAAGTTGAAGCTATGCAGAAACAATAGCATCAGGCATTTTGAAAATTTAAGTTTCGGTTTTCCAGCTTTGCGCCAGATCACAATCTGGCCAATCATGATGCAGGCCAGAATTCCGAAGAAGATGATTATCATCTGTCCATCGAGCCAGGATCCTGGAAGGTCTGCAATTACTGCGGCGACAAGATCGGGCATGGTCAGGAGCACAATTCCGACGACCAGAGCACCGCTGGCGAGCAGAAAACCGATCTCGAGCAACAGAGATGACGCAATAATTGCGGATGGCACTCCATCACTCCTTGCGAGGGCGAAACGTCCCAAAAGGTGGGCAACATTGCCGGGGATGTATTTCCCGATCTGCGATACCATTAACTGACTTTCAGCGCGTGTGCGCGGTAGGGCAACGTCATAGATGTTTAGCGTCACCCCCCAAGCCACAGCACCTACGAGCTGCGACAGCACATAAAGGGTAAACCCACCTAGCAGTGCATAACGGGCGCGGCCTGACCCGAGGTCGAGCGCTGCAATGTCTCCTGCGTGTCGAACCAGAATGATTCCGATGAAGATCAGGGCAGCAGCGGTGCCGATATAGCGCAGGGCGGTAGCCATGTGTTTACGTTTTGCGCGCCACTACAAGAAAACCATTTCCAAATTCGGTGTTAAGGAACGGGCGTTGTAGCTGGAAAAAAAGCCGCATGACCGTGACTGCGGGTATGGAAGAAAACACAGGCCAGAAGCGCCGCTCAATGGAACGATCGCTACCGCTCTCGTTGGTAAGGTCGTTCGCTGTTTTACCAGATTTGGCGTTGGTTTCTAATATCTGCCCATAGGCCCGAGCACGCCAATACTCCATGATATTGGCCAAAGGAAAACCGTAGCACTCAATAGTCTCGACGGTGAAGCCGGCGTCCTGAACCGAATGTACTAAAAGTTCTCTACTGTAGCGCCGAACATGCCCGGCCCAAACGTCGGCCGCATTCCAGCGGGATGGGTGCGCAGGCGTCGACAAGATCATTGTTCCACCGGGTTTCAGATAAGTTTGCCATTCTCTCATGGCCTCAATATCTTGTTCCAAGTGCTCAATCACTTCAAATGACATGATCAGGTCGAAGGAGTTTTTCCAATCCGGGTCAAGCTCGGCCAAGAGTGTCATAGGGCTGGCTTGAGTGTTGAGCTTATCTGCCAGTTCAAGGGCCTGCTGCGAACGATCTACGCCATAAGCTTCAAAACCCTGTTCTGCCAGTTCTGACAATAGCGCAGCCGGTCCGCACCCGATGTCAAGCACTCTGCAAGGCATCAGATTTTTGAGATGCCGCATAACCCGATCACGCCTTAGAAGATACCGCGGCGCGGGCACCCAATTGGATTGCGGCAGGGCCGGGCCAAAGTGCCTGTGATAGATGGCAGAAGCACTATGCTCTGCGGAAATAATGGTGGTATCAGTCATGTCGACCACAGTTTTATCCGGCTTGAGGTGCACAATGAAACAAGTATCCGCAAAGAGTCCGCGCGATCTCATGCGGCTGGGCCATTTTCAGTTTGTCTTCAGGCATTACCGGATAGCCCTCGTGCCTCAATTCAGCGATGGCATCCAGCAGCGCTTCGGGATTTGAATGAGGGATAAGCTTCACCCCGAGAGCTTCGGTGCCGAAAGTTTCGATCATGGCAGGTGAGCTCCGGGTGATCACTGAACGCCCTGACAACAGCGCCTGATAAACCTTGTTCGGCACCACTGACGCAGCCTTGCCAGAGGCGCCAAAAATGCCGAGGCAAATGTCGGCATTTGAAATTGCCTCGGTCAGTTCCTCATAGGGAACCCACTTCTGCCAGGAGATATGCTTATGCTCCGCATCCACCAGAGCTGTCTCGAGCAATAGGCGCTCTTGCCCGGTGCCAATCAGGTGCCAATTGATATCGCGACCTCGATCCGAGGTAGCTGCCGTCAATATCGTTTTAAGCCCATGCAGCGGGATGAGCTGTCCGTAAAACAACACCGTAGTGGGACCGTCGTGGCGCGCAGGAGGAGGCAGACGCTGGAAGGATCCCGGCTCAGCTCCCACCGGCACTGCTCCAATCCTGGATTCAGGCAAATTGAAGATCCGTGCAATATGCTCGGCATGCGCCTTCGTATCGAGCAAGACATGATGCGCTGCCCGGCAGGCCAGCCATTCAGTGACCCAAAGCATCCGGCCCGGCAGTGACTTGGCCCCAACCATACTTCGATCGTTAACGACAGTGTCGTAAAGCGAAAGGAACATGTCCCAGGTGATCTGCCGCCGACGTAGCAGGGCAAAGGGCCACAACACCAATGTATCGAGCGCGCCAAGATAGGGAACCATCACTGAATCATGACGAGGCGCACACAAATAATGCAGGATCAGAAGCGGATAGGCCAAGAGCGCGCTGAACAACACTCGGATCATCACAGCCATGTTCAACTGGCTTTTATCCGCGTGTTTGGGCCAAATCTCTGCGTGGATTTCAATTACTTCTACGCCGAGCTCTTGCAATCCAGTTCGGAGAATTCGAGTACGCGGTTTGCTAAGATCATATGTTCCCCAAAAAATCACCCGCTTGTTGCCGGGCTCAGATGGTATCGGAGTGGTGCTGACCACCGGAGGGGAAAGAGGCATATCGGTATTCATGGCGAAAGCATCCGGAAGCCGGTATAAACCTCTCGATCCAAGCTTTCTGGCGCGACCGGAGCCACACCAGTATCCCAGATCAGCCTGACAGCAACACCTTTCGGTCCGTTGATTGTTACTGCCTCTGCGCCAATGCTAAGAATGTCTCCAGATGCGACGGCACTTGTATCAATCTGTACTGGCTGGCTGGTTTCGACCCGATATCGTCCGGGGAACGGAAGTGCCAATTCAACCGGTTCGTCGGTCAGCGTCACTGATCCTCCGGCAAGCCAGATCGATCCCGAATAGTGCACATATGACTCGCGTAGTATCTTGTGGTCCTCAGGCAGCAGCACAGGCTCGGCTCCATTGGCCGAACTTGGGTCCATCGTCAGCGTCAGAGCAGTTTTGTTGGCGATAAGTAGAGGTGGCTGCTGTTCTGCGATGATTCTGGCAAATACGGGCTGGCCCGCCGCCTGATAGCGTGCAACGCCCCAGCCTGACATGAAGAAACCAGGATTCGGGAAACTTGCGATCATGTGGCTGTCATCAATATAGGCGACCTGATCTGGGAACAGGCGATGAATTTCCGCAATAGTGGCGCGTTGGTTTCCTGCACGATCTTGCAGTGCTAGGGCTGCCTGGACAAAAAGCCCCGCAAGCATCACCATCACCAGTTGTGCCGAGCGTCGTGATGATCCAAGCCTCTGTGCTCCGATCGCGACGGCTGCCATCAGGAGTGGGGTAGCGAAGGGGTAAAAATAGACAAAGGCATTGCGATAGATCACCACCGAGAGGAGCGGTGCAGCAAAGAGCGCAATCAACAGAACCCGCCGAGCATTCCGACCGGCACACAGTCCGATCCCCACAAGAATGATCTGTGGGAGACTGAGCATAGCCCAACTCATGAATTCAGTTGATCGTGGGAATATGCCGCTTTTCAACAGCGTCGTATTCAGCGCGTCCTTTGCATTGTTTGCCGTCTGGTTGCCTTCGGCGACGCGAAGGCCAGACGCATGCCAGAGGTAGAATGACACGCAAATGCCAGCCGCCAAGATACCCGTGATAGTGATGCGCCGTACCGCTATTCGATCTTCGATCCTCCATATCAGCACGGCCAGAAATGCGGGCAGATAGAGTGCCGATTTGATCGTAACCAGTACGGCTAGAGCGCTCAGAAGCGCTGCTGCCAGTGTTTGCCAGACAGACAGGCGCGTGGTCAGCAAGATTGCAATCGAAGAAGTCAGTAACGCCGCAGCAATGGGATCGGCACGGAAACTGGCGCCATAGGCCAAAACGTAGCCTGAAGTCAGGAAACCCAGAGCAGCGATATCGGCAAATCGCTGTTCGGTAAAATACAGGGCGATACGGTGCACAGAAATTGTGGTCAGCCCGACGCATGCAACCATCACAAGCCGGGCTGCAAATATCTGTTCCATCTCATGACCCCGCAGCGCATCGAGCCATGTGAAACCATGCACGAAGAAGGTCTGCATTGGACGGTCCAATCGACCGTCGAGGAAGGCATGGACATGTGACAGGAAATAGAATTCGTCCCAATTCACATTATGAGTATACGCCAGCACCAGCATAAACACGAAGACAACGACAATGCTCGCACGTACCACTCGATCAAGAGTGATAGCCCCTACCAATCCGGCGTTTCGCTGATCGCCTAGCGCCGGATTATCCATTCTCTACCGCCCTGACCGGGTCGAGGGAAATTACTTCAGTAGGTCTAATCGGCGCGCGCAGCAACTCTCGGGCCCGGATGTCTTCCAGCAGACTACGGTTGGTGGCGATAAGATCGGCCAGGATACCAACGGCGAACAGTATCGTGGCCATTGCCAGCAGCACACCGGACAGAACCAGCGACTGAACATGCCCAGCCCCCCCGTCTGTCGCGTAATAATAGAGAAATCGCCCAACCCCGATTAAGCCAGGCAAGGCGAATACTGCCGAAAGCGTCAGGAAGAACTTCAATGGTGCATAGATCACAAAAACGCGCAGAATAGTTCTTGCGGAGCGGGTGACATACTCTCCGATACCTCTGAACAGACGAGACGGGCGTGTTACCTTGTTGACCCGAACAGGCACCGAGGTCATCGGGATATGTTTGCGTCCGGCCTGAATGATGGTTTCCAGAGTGTAGGTATAAGTGTTGACAACACAGAGTCGGGCAGCGGCATCTCGGGAATAGGCGCGAAATCCGCTGGGCGCATCAGGGATTTCTGACTTGCTAGCCAGTCGCACGACCCAACTGCCCAGCCGTTGAAGGGTTTTCTTCAACGGCGAGAAGCCCTCGATCTCTCTGATCGGGCGAGCGCCGACCACGATTTGTGCCTTACGCTTCAGTATCGGATCAATCAGGGCCGGAATGTCGTCAGCGCAATACTGATTGTCTGCATCGGTGTTGACGATCACATCCGCGCCCAATGAAAGTGCATACTCGATGCCGGCACTGAACGCACGGGCGAGGCCGACATGGCTGCTCATTTCCAGAACGTGATCAGCTTTGGCGTTCCAGGCGACTTCAACGGTCCGATCGGTGGAGCCGTCGTCGATGACCAGTACTTCAACTTTACTGACGCCAGGAATCGATCGGGGAATTGCCGCGATCGCTTCGGCAAGGGTTTCCTCCTCGTTAAGCGCCGGTATTTGGACGACAAGCATCATGATCATGCCACATTGATAACTATTGAGTGCAATTACATTTTATTTTGGGACAAAATTGTGTCCAAAAGGGGTAATTGTTGAGCCATCTGAAACGGTTGAAACGCTCCTTTGAAACAATTCGTATGAATACTCGATGGTTGGTGCGTCATCGGTGTCGACCGAAAACTGCGTTACTCTAAATCCGTGAATTGCGACCAGCCGCCTTTCTTCTCAAATCAACTTGACGCTGTAAATCGCTTCGAGCGATCAAGAGATCAACTCATTGGGGCCGATCAGTTTTACTCACGCCCGGCCTGGAAGATCCATTCTGTGTGAGGATTCGCCTTCACGTCTTCCAACACTTTTAAGACCTCGGCTTTCCATCCAGCTTTGATCTTTAAAGCCAGTTGAGACGGCGGCCGGTGGTTGGGTTCAAGGATCGCGTATTCATATCTGAGCGGTTTCTTGAATGGCAAAAAAGCGACCTTTCCGTCGGACAGGTTCAATTCTTGCTCGGTCACGACGGTCAGCGGATCAACGATGCTGCAACATTGCCCGGAGCTGACGAAGGGGATGAGCGGCTGAAAATACTGGCAGGTCACTGTCGGATTGTACTCAGCACCGACCTCCTCGAATTCCTGCCGGATTTTGCGCTGGAATGGGTGTGACGCATGCAAGCCGCCCATAGGCGTATCGTTCAGATCAGACAGTGTCAGGCTCTTACGCGAAGCAAGTGGGTGGGTGCGGTCAATGGCACAGAAGCAATCTGCTTTGATTAGTTCGGCAGAGTACTGCGGTTCTTTGCCCGCTGAATGTTCGAAATCAGCAAATCCGAAGTCGATGTTCTGGGTCCCTGCAAGCTCCATAATCTGAGGTGAACTGCGGGTGGAAAGAGTGATGCGAATATCGGGGTTTTCTCCGACCGACTGGCTGATGAAACGCGGGAACAAAAAGGCGGACGGGCCAGGCATCGTTGCGATGTTCAGGCTGCCTGCATGCCCTTTGATCAACCCTTCCATTGTGCTGGAGATGGTGGCGAGACGGTCCAGAATGCCTGTGGTTTCGGCCAGAAGGTAGTGCGCTTCAGGAACCGGAACCAGGCGTCTTCCCTTGCGTTCAAACAGGGTCAGTCCCAGCGTTTTTTCCAAGTTTTTCAACGCAAGGCTAATCGCCGGCTGAGTGCGATTCAGTTTCTTGGCAGTTTGCGAGATAGAGCCGGTCTCCATCACTTCGCGAAACACTGTGAGCTGCATAAGGTTCATGGTTAATGTATAAATAAAACCTTAGTTTTGTGAAGTATAAAAAATTTGCATTTATGCGAATCGTCTCTACGCTGAGAAGATCGAATTCGGGAAAACCGAATCCAGCGATCCAACAACGGAGATGATTATGAAATTCGTGAAATGTTTGACCGGACTGGCCTTGGCAGGCGCGCTTGCCGCCCCTGCGCTGGCGCAGGATCCAACATTCTTCCGCATCGGGACCGGTGGCGCAGGCGGAACCTACTTCCCCATCGGCGGCACCATCGCCAACGGAATTTCCGCCCCTCCAGGATCGCGTCCATGTGAAGAAGGCGGCCAATGTGGCGTTCCGGGCCTGATCGCGATTGCGCAATCCACAACAGCGTCTGTATTCAACAACGCCGCCGTGCAGAATGGTGAGCTTGAGGCCGGTCTGGCCGCGGCTGATGTGACCCGATCGATGTATCTGGGTGAAGGCAAGTTCGAGGGTAAACCTCATCCCAACCTCCGCATCGTTGCAAATCTGTTCCCCGAGGACCTGCATCTCGTGCTGCCCGCCGGTCAGACGATCAACGACCTGGGCGATCTGGAAGGCAAACGCGTCGGTATCGCACAGGCCGGATCGGGTACGCAGGTTGCTGTTCTGCAGATGCTCGACGCCTGGGGTGTAAACCGCGACAATATGGATGAAGCCGAACTGAACAACAGTCAAAGCGCCGAGCGTTTGGCTGACGGTCAGTTAGACGCCTATTTCTACGCTGCGGGCTGGCCAGTTGCCGCGATGGTACAACTGTCGTCAACCAAAGGCATGAACCTGCATTCGTTCAGCGATGAAGATCTGACCAAGATCAACGAGATCATTCCGGCCTATATTCCTTCGGCCATTCCGGGTGGTGTCTATGAAGGCATAGACGCGGAAACCAAGACCCCTGCGGTCAGTGCTATGCTGGTTGTGTCCTCGGATCTGTCCGAAGATCTTGTATATAAGCTGACCAAAGCCCTGTGGAACGACAACACCCGCAAGCTACTGGACAACGGCCATGCCAAGGGTAAGCAGATCACGCCCGATACCGCGCTGGATGGTGTAGAGGCGCTGGGTGTTCCACTGCATCCGGGTGCCGAGAAGTTCTACAAAGAAGCCGGACTTCTTCAGTAAACGCAACAAACTGAACCGTATCGTCGGTGCCCCTATGTGGGGCACCGCACACTGGAACTATGCGAAATCGGGAGGCCATCATGTCCGAGACCCAGAAACTTGATGACCACGAATTGACAGCCGAGGAACTAGCGGCCATCGAGGAACAGTTCGATGAAGGTGCCGCCGTCCGGCAGGTGACGCCCACCGCTGGAAAAGTTCTCCGTGTTGTGGCCCTGATTTTAGCGTTCTACGAATTCTTCACGGCCGGATTCGGCCTGCCCGCAGACCACTGGCACATGGGCATCTACCTCGCCCTGCTGTTCATTCTGGTCTACGCCACAATCCCGATTGTCGGGGCCAAAAGCCTTTATGCCCTTAAGGTCAGCCGGTTCCGCATCGGTAACATCCCATTATATGACCTGGTTTTCATGGCGCTTGGCATCGTTGCCGCGCTTTACGTCGGTGTTGCCTGGCGCGGCATTCCGTTTCTCGGAATCGAAGAACAGACCTTCCGAATGGGCAACCCAAACAACTACGACGTGTTTCTGGGCGTCATCATCATCCTATTGGTGCTGGACATCGCGCGGCGCACGCTGGGTTGGGTACTGCCACTGATCATCTGTGTGTTCATCTCATACGCCCTGCTGGGGCCATATTTTCCCGGCCTGCTGCAGCATCCAGGCGTGAACTTCAAAACCTTCGTCTCGTCGATGTATTTCCCGCAGGAAGGTATCTACGGCGTCACGCTCTGGGTGGTTTCGACCATCGTATTCCACTTTGTTTTGTTTGGGGTCATCGCTCAGCGCACCGGGTTGGGGCAGCTGTTCATCGACAACGCGACTATACTTGCGGGCCGTTATACTGGCGGTCCGGCAAAGGTATCAGTGGTTTCCTCGGCTTTCTTTGGCACGATCTCGGGCTCATCGGTGGCCAACACCGTATCGACCGGCGCGTTGACCATTCCCAATATGAAGCGTCTCGGATACCCGGGCCATTTTGCGGGCGGAGTTGAGGCTGCGTCTTCTGCTGGTGGCCAAATCACTCCGCCGATCATGGGCGCTGCGGCCTTCATCATGGCCGAGTTCCTTGAGGTCCCCTACACCACCATTGTAATCGCGGCGATCTTCCCAGCAATTCTGCACTATGTCGGCGTCTTCGCTGTGGTGCACCTGATGGCACGCAAGCTGAACCTGAAGGGTCTGGCGAAAGAGCAACTGCCGCAACTCAAAGCCGTCTGGGCGGAAGGCTGGGCCAATATCGTGCCACTGATCGGCCTGCTGGTGGTGCTGTTTACGGGCTACACGCCGTTCATGTCCGCTTTCTGCGGTATTTCTCTGGCGGTTATCGCGGGCATGTCGCGGATTAAGCAGCCGCCAACGCTGGTCTATGCCGCGGCTTTCCTGGCTTTTGTGCTTTGGAAATTCTCGGATGGCGGGTTCGACCTGACGATGACCGCAATCCTCTGTGGCCTGTCGGTTATTGCCACGCTGAATCCACAGAAACGGATTGAAGTGCCCGAGATGCTGCAGGCGGTCGAACTGGGCGTGAAGTACTCGCTGGCCGTTGGTGCCGCAGCGGCTGCGGTTGGCATCGTGGTCGGAGTGATCAACACCACTGGCATCGGCTTTCGCATTGGCTTCATGGTGACACAGGGCGCGGGCAATCTGGCGTCAGATATCTACAACATGATCTCGTTCGGCAGCTTCCAGCTGTTTGCCATGGAAGACCTGCAGCTATTCATCTCACTGGTCTTCATAGCCATCGTCTGTATCCTGATGGGCGCAGGTATCCCGACCACAGCGTTGTACATCATGCTGGTATCGGTCGCACAGCCTGCACTGGCGCAGCTTGGCGTGCCGCCCATCGCCAGCCACCTGTTCGTGCTCTATTACGGCGTGGTGTCCGAGATCACGCCACCGGTCTGTACGTCAGCCTACGCGGCTGCTGCAATCGCCAACTCGAATCCGTTCCGCACTGGCCTGTCGGCATTCACTCTTGGATTGGGCAAGGTGATTGCGCCGATGGCTTTCGTATATGCGCCAGTTCTGCTGTTCGTATCCTCAACCGGCTTCAATTTCTGGGAGTTCACTTACACCGCCGCCAGCTGTATCGCCGGGGTCATCGCCCTGTCGGCTGCGGTTGTGGGCTACTGGCTGAAACCGATGAATGTTGCGGCGCGGATTCTGATGGCCCTCGCGGGGATTATCTTTGTCGCGCCCAGCCTGACGGCAGACCTGATCGCGCTGGCCGTTGCCTCGCCTGTCATCGTCACCCAATTGATCGCGCGCAACCGCAGTCAATCTCCGGCCTGAACTGATGACAGAACAAGTGACCATCATCGGCGCAGGAATCGTCGGCATCTGTTGCGCTTTGTCGCTGCAGGAACGGGGCATTCAGGTTCGGCTGATCGATCGAGGTGAGCCGGGTCAGGAAACCTCGTTCGGGAATGCTGGTGTGGTTTCGCCTTGGTCGATCATTCCGCAAGCAATGCCCGGTATCTGGAAAATGCTGCCCAAAATGCTGCTTGACCCAAAGAGCGCGCTGTCAGTTAGGCCCAGCTTCTGGCCCAAAATGATTCCTTGGGGGTTGCGATTTCTCGGAAACTCAGGAGAAAAAACTGTTCGCGAAGTCTCGGACGCGATGGAGGTTCTTTGTCGCCCCTCCGTCGATCTGTACCGGCGTCATTTACATGGTACCGGGCACGAGAACCTGATCACCGATAGCTATTACATCCACGCCTTTCGCCGACCAGAACAGGCTGATCTGGACGGGCTTGGATATCTTATCCGCCGAGAAAAAGGCGGCGATCTGGAACGCGTCGACGGTGACGAACTGCGCCGATTGGAGCCCGCTATGTCCGAAGCGTTCAAAGGTGCGATCGTGATCAAAGGGCAAGCGCGTGTAACCGCTCCGGGACGTGTGGGAGCGGTTTTGGCCGAAAAGGCGCAAGTGCAAGGTGCTGAGATTGTGCAAACCGAAGTCACCAAGCTTACCCCCGCAGAAGAGGGTGGTTGGCAGATTGCAACTGCGCAGGATACGCTAACCGCCAGCCATGTTGTTCTTGCGGCAGGCGTATGGTCTGCCGACCTGTTGAAACCATTGAGATTGCCTATGCCTCTCGTGGCCGAAAGGGGATATCATGTCGAATTCCCAACCCCTGCGGTCGAACTGAACAACTCGGTCATGGATGTGGATGCAAAGGTGGTCGCAAGTTCGATGCTTGGGGGGCTTAGGGTCGCCGGTACAGCCGAATTCGGCAGCGCCGATGCACCCGCTGACCCACGGAAGAAGAAAATCCTGTCCCAACAGGCCAAGGCTATGATGCCCGAGCTTGATACAGGTGAGGCGCGGTTTTGGATGGGTCGGCGCCCGTCATTCCCGGACAGCTTGCCCGCAATCGGGCAAGTAAAAGACCAAGAGGGGCTCTATGCAGCGTTCGGGCATTCTCATTACGGGCTGATGATGGCCCCGAAAACCGGCGAGCTAGTGGCGGATATCGTCTCGGATCGCATCCCGAATATCGATCTAGCACCGTATACACCAACCCGGTTTTGAACTTTCAAATCAAAAAAGGACCTGATGACAATGCCAATTTATCAAGGCGGCCAGAATATCTGCGGGGCCTCAATCGGTGTGCTTTGCCTTGAAAGCTATTTCCCAAAGCCACCGGGCCATATCAAGAATCCGTCCAGCCTGCCATTTCCGGTTCTGTATGAAATGATCGACGGGGTGACTGTCCCGACACTTCTGAACAACCCAACGCCGGAATTGCTTGAACCCTTCATCGAAGGTGCCAAACGGCTTGAGGCCGAAGGCGTGCGCGCCATTACCGGCAGCTGTGGCTTTCTTGCGCTGTTTCAAAAAGAACTGGCTGCAGCGGTTTCAGTTCCGGTGTTTGCTTCCAGCCTGATCCAGGTGCCGCTGGCTTATCACATGACCGGCGCGAACGCTCCGGTGGGTGTTTTGACTGCAGACGCTTCTGCTTTGACTGCCCGGCATTTTGAAGGCGTCGGTGCCGCCGGTGTTCCGGTGGCGGTGAAGGGACTGGAGGACACTAGTGAATTTGCAGAAGTGATCTTGCGGAATACCCGCACCCGTATGGACACAGACCTGATCGAGGCCGAGGTCCTGAACGCAGCCCGTAGCCTGATGCTTGAGGCCCCTGATATCCGCTCACTGGTTTTGGAGTGTACAGACCTGCCGCCCTACGCATCGCGCCTTCAGGAAGAACTGTGCCTTCCCGTGTATGATCTGACGACACTTGCGCAAATGGCACATTCCGTAGCGGCCCGCGAGCTATACTCTGGATTGATGCCCCGGCAGCGTTAGTGCGTGCCAATCAATTCGAATGAAGGAATGACATGGACCATGGCCGTAACCTCAGGATATCTGAGGTCTTGCAACAATGCCAAAGCTGCAGGAGTGCTATGTGACCATTGATCTGTCCATTTTGATGGCCGCCATTTGCCTCGGGGCAATGCTGCAGGTTGGCGTGGGCATCGGTTTCAGTATCATCGCGGGTCCCCCGATGATGATCCTGCTCGGCACCTCGACGGCAGTTCCCATATTGCTGTTGCTGAATACCCTTGTGTCGGTAGTCGCGACGGACCGTCATGTACTAAAGAACAACAAGCCACTCATTCTTAATGCGATCATCGCATGTTGTGTCGGTGTAGCTGCCGGTCTTACTGTTTATCCGTTGTTGAACGAGGCGTTTGTTCTGGCCTTGACGGCCTGCTTGTTGTTGATCGGTTTAATCACCACCCTGCTTCCCTTGCGCGGCACAATCGGGCGTTTTGGGTTTTCAGCCATTACAGGACTGTCCGGGCTTGCGACCGTCTGGGCAGCAACACCGGGCCCACTTATGGTGTTTGGTTTGATCGCAAAGGGCCGTTCAGCAAAAGAGGTGGCCAAGCTGGTGCAACCCATCGCGCTGGTGGCTTATGGCATTGCATTCCTGTTGCACAGCCTGTCCGAAACGCAGGCCATCACATACGGGCCGCAACTGCTCGGCTTTGTCATAATCACGCTGGTAGGCAGCCTGCTTGGACGGGCAGGGGGCCCTTACTTGCCGCAATCGGTCGTCATAGCCGCGATCCGCGTGGTTTCTTTCATCGCTTGCTGTGTCCTGTTCCAGCGCGCCTATATGATTGCATAATCCCGGGAGGTACACGATGCAACGAAACGACAATCTGGAGAGATTTCCTCGCGCCCGGCTTATGTCGGGCCCGACACCTCTGGAACGTTTGGACAGGTTGTCGGCGGAATTGGGGATCGATCTCTGGCTCAAGCGCGATGATCTGACGGAGCTTGTGTTTGGCGGCAATAAAACACGGCAGCTCGAATTCTACCTCGGCGATGCTCAGCAACAAGGTGCCGATACCATTCTAATCACCGGTGCTGTTCAGTCCAATTTTGTCCGATCTGCAGCTGCGGCGGCCGCTAAGCTGGGGATGCAATCCGTGCTTCAATTAGAAGAGCGTGTCCCAGATATGGACGAAGAGTATTACAGGTCCGGGAACGTATTTTTGGCACAGATTCTGGGTGCCGAGCATATGAGCTATCCCGAGGGCGAAGACGAAGCTGGGGCCGACGCGGCATTGCACGCGCGTGCTGACGAATTGAAGGCCCAAGGCCGCACGCCATACGTCATTCATCTGGGCTTGAATCATCCACCTCTGGGGGCGTTGGGCTATGTCGTTGGCGGACAGGAATTGTGCGCCCAGATGCCCAGTTTCGATGCGGTGGTTGTGCCGTCAGGCAGTGGTGCTACGCATGGCGGTTTGCTAACCGGTCTAGCACTGGAAGGCAGCACGGCCCCGGTATTTGGAATATGCGTGCGCAGAGATCGCGAGAAGCAACACGCCCGCATGATGATCGTTCTACAGAAACTTGCAAACTTGCTGGATGTTGATGCCGCTCTATTGCAGGCGCGGATCGATGTCTATGACGATGCATTGCCGCCAGGTTACGGCAAAGTGAACGCAAGAACGCGTGCCGCACTGGAAAAAATGGCACGGACCGAAGGGGTTTTCCTCGACCCGGTTTATTCCGCCAAGACATTCGCCGGTTTGATGCATCTGGTTGAAAGCCAGAAGATTAAACAGGGTCAGAAGGTCATTCTGCTGCACACCGGCGGGCTGCCGGCCCTTTTTGGATATCAAAATGAACTGGCGGACAATCTGACTTGAATGAACCTCGGCCTCGTAATGCCGGCTTCTGATCTATGGCTCCCATTGGCATTTCAACGCTTGTGCCGTGGGCAGCTCAAATCACTGCTAAATTCAACAATGAGAAAGTACAAGTTATGACAATCACCCGCATCGAAACCGGTCAGCGCATGAGCCGGATCGTCAAACACAACGGCGTTGCCTACCTGTGCGGTCAGACTTCGGACGCGCCGACCGTGGCAGATCAGACGCAGGCCATTCTGGCCAAGGTTGAGGATCTTTTGCAAAAGGCAGGCAGCGACAAGACCCGCATCCTAAAATGCGAAATCTGGTTGGCGGATATCGCAGACTTTGCCGAGATGAATGCCGTTTGGGACGCTTGGGTGCCCGAAGGCCACGCGCCCGCCCGCGCCTGCGGAGAATCCAAGCTCGCCCGTGATGTATTGAAGGTCGAAATGATCGTGACGGCAGCTTACGACTGAGCGGCGGCTGATTGCGGTTAATAGGGTAGGTTTTCTGGACCTTTGCAAGTCCAATCCCTCGGAGATTGAGCTATTCACGGTCCAGAAAACACCCTAGGTCTTCGCGTCTGCGTTCGCGTGCCCACATTTGCGTCTCTGAAAGCGATTGCTGACGGGAGATGACGGCGATGCGTTAGTTTCGCAGTTTCACCACCAACTGGCATGTGATGCGCGCCCAGTGGGTTCATATCGATTGACCGAAGTCATCGTCGTGGATTCAAATCCTCACGCATCCTGGGTGAGTCAAGAAACAACGCACGATAAATAGCGCTATTCGAGTGCTATCTCAGATCATTTTGGCCGATTCAGGACTGCGCTATGCCGCTGCTAATACAGCAAATTATTGCTTTCCGAATTTGACCAAATAGCTGCCGCGTATTAATCGACTTGCAACGAAACGAGCGATCAACTCTTTGTCCTTGCAAGATACGTCCAAGTTGGCCCGGCAGTTTCCCCTGATCCATCCGGCAAAGGAATACGCATCAATTTCTGCGCCAGAGACTTGATGTCATACATTGCTGGGACCAATGACCTTAGCGCAGTCTTGTCCGCGTTGAACGCGATGTGCAGACCATCAAGCAGGCCGGACCAGGCCGCGTTAAATTCAGCAGATATTTCTGCGATCTCTGGCGCGTTTTTGAAGTCCTTTTCGGACGGATCATCCCGCATCGGGGATACCGCGCTCCAATCGACGATGAGGTCGCCACCGGTGGGCGGGCCGTCTATGCTATCATCTGGCTTATAATACCGGCTGTGCAGGATTTCGTTGAATTTGAAATAGTGCGCAACATCCTCGCGGTGGTCAGGGCCAGGGATGATGTCATTGTCGCCAGCTCTGTGACCAAGGTCTGCGCCTTCCCCTTCATCCATGATTTTCTTTATCGCCTTCAGCGCGGCCTTACGGCGCTGCGACGGGGTGCCAATCACCTCGATCACCTCACCTCCAGCACCGAAATAGTCGGCGTCGGTGATTTGTCGTGCCTCATTACCAGTAAAAATCGCGGCATCCCCATAAGTATCACAGGCTTTGCGCAACCTTTCCCGGATGTAGATGTAAAAACCTCCGATCGTATGATAATCACCGCTTTTCGCAGCTCTTTCATCTTTTGGTGCCGTTTCAACCGCACGAAAGCTCTTGATTTGGTCTGGCGTAAACCTGCGCAGATAAACAGTTGGACCGCGCCCGTTTAGCAGTGGCTGGGGGTATTTGGGTAGCAGCTTAGGATTGTTCAGCTCCGGAGTTCCGCCTATCGAATTCATGACATTCGCCGCAAGAACCATGTGCAGCATTTCTTCGACCATAACCTGCCGGATCACTTCGATGGGTTCGGCGTTTACGATTGTTGGCTCAGACCGGTCATACTGGCCTTGTTCGAGGATCGAATAACACGCAGTCGCATAGGGAGGAATGGTAGTGAGTTCAAGAATAAGCGCCTCCTGAAACAGTTTACACAGTGTCGCGCGCTCTTTCTCCAGTTTGTCTTTCGAGGTCATTTTGCACCCCCTTTCCGAACAGCATCCGATATTGCTCTGGAGGCTCGGTAAGCCATTGCCGACATCGTGAGTGTCGGGTTCGATGTTGCGATTGTTGGCATCGATCCGGCGCCTACCATCCACAAATTGTCGTGATCCCAGGTTCGCATTACGTCATTAGTCACCGAATTGCGCGGGTGCGTTCCGATCCGATGGGTTCCGACAAGATGACCTGCGCCAAAGAACGTGTATCCCCGGCCGTCATAGGTGAAATATCCGGCGTCAGACGGGTTGTAGGCCGTGTGGTTTCGAATACCCAGGCGCTGAAAAATCTGCGTGCAGGTGTCGTACGCCGTCGCCAAACCGGCCCGCGAATAGTCATCCAGATCATAGCTGATCACAGGGCGATATTCACCCATCGGAGTGCGATAGGCGGGATCAATCGTGACTCGGTTGGTCGAGCGGGGCAGTTGTTCGACCATCGTACCGATGCGAACCTGTCTTTGAACATCGTGATATAATTTGTCACGAAGCGCTTTGCCAAAGAGGTTCTCCTGTTCAACAAAGCGCGCCACATCCGTGTTTGGGGCCCCGGTGGCAAAGTTCCAGCCCCAGTTTCCGATCTCGAGCCTATGTGCGGCAGTTCTGTCACGAAAGGTCCCGTCCCGGAAATTGGCGTAGCTTGACGTCGATCCCGGCCCACGAAACGGACCAACCGGCTCGGGCGCAGAACCCCAAGTCATCATGTAGGGATGATCCATCAGGTTGCGGCCCAGTTCGCCGCTAGTCCGACAAATCTCGGAAGCCAGCGCAAGAGTTACGTTTTCCACCGCTCCACCGGCAAGGACGTATTGTTTGCCTTTGGCACGGCGCAGTTCGTATTGCGCAACACCGGAGAACGGGTACTTCTTGTACACGATACCCGAAACCCGACCGCTTTCGGCAAGCTCGACCTTGGACGCCACGGCTTGCGTGATTGTCTTCATGTGATGTTTGCGGAGATGCCTGGCATCATCCAGCGTTTTCATTGCATTGTATTTTGCCTGGATTGGGCAGATCGGGATACAGCTTGAGTTGCCCTCGCAGCGCTGGCCCATATAAGCAAACGGGCCGGTTGACCCGCGCGGTCGGAATTGGGGCCTCATCTTACGGCCCACAGGTATGCCATTGGCATTTTTTGGCTTGCGCGGGGTTGAGTTGCGGCCTTGTGGAGTGCGTGAGACTTTCAGTCTAACTGTATCTTTAGGGTCTTCGCCAATTTCAATGGGCATGCCGTCTGCCCGGGCAAAGAACCCGTCGATATAAGACGAGGGTATCGAGTGCATGGGGAAGTCATATCCTTTAGCAAAGTACCCCCGGTTATCATGCTTGCCCGAGGTCTTTATTCCCAATGCTCTGGGTGTCTGTTCCTCGGCGTCCGCAGAGACGCCGATCTCCCACTCGGCTCTTTCATAGTCGGATCGAATATCCTTGTAGCCAAATGGCCAATCGACCCCTTGGCCGAACCTGCTCTGCATTTCGAAATCTGCGGGCATCATCCGAAGGCTGGTGCCCAGCCAATGCAAGGAGGTTCCGCCATAGGCACGCAGATAGTTGCTGCCGAAGGGCAACGGGCCACGTTGAACAAAGTACCCGTTCGTGTCCGGTTCGGTGCCGCGAACCGCCGTAATGTCCAGCACCGAAGGTGACGGCAAAGTCGGCAGATCCGGATAGGGTGAGTTCGGTGTTTTCGCCAACGAGAGGTAGTACTGATCCAGATAGGATCGGTAGGTCTCCCACGTTTTACCGTGATCTGCACCGGCCTCGAGGATCAGAACTGTATGCCCTGCTGACACAAGCTCTTTCGCCAGAATGGCACCAGAAAATCCTGCCCCTACAATGACCACATCATAGGTTCTGTCGTCGTCTGTAATCGCGTTCATTGGCCCGCCTCCCGTTTCCGGGGAGGTTCAAGCGCCCAAGCACCAAAACCCTGCTGCTTTGCCCCCATGGGATGGGCACCGATGGCGTCCCAGACCAATCCCTCCTTGTACGAGCGTGTCGAGATGATCTTGACCACATCAAAGCGAGAAGCGCCGTAGCTTTCGCGCCATTCTTGCGAAAGCGGAACCCACTGACCCGTGTACCAAAGCTGAATCAGCGAACGCGCAATCGGGCCAAGGCACCTGTCCGACAGATAAGTTTGGCGGATAATCTGATCATCGTCCCCTTGCCCGAGGGATTGAGCGTGAGACAGAAACCGGTTCAAAATCTCTTCTGGTAGAACCTGTCGGAATTGATGCCAGTATTCCCCGGTGCACCCGGTCCCTTGCAACTCGGCACTATTGTAACCCGTCAATGCCGCGCTGACCGTCAGGAAGGCCTGATGGGCGGGACTGTTGTCATGCTGTGACATGGCGGTCTCCATCAATGGCATCCACGTAGAACCCGCGCGGCTCGAAGCAGGCGGGGGGGCTTTCAAAAACCTGTACGGCGACAGGGGTGAAGTCGGTGAACAACCGATGCATGTCCCGTGTCATCGGGAAATCGTTGTTGCCGAGTTTCAGTTTGAATGTCTTGGCGATGCGCTTGCCGTCCTTGTCGTCCAGCATTGCAGTTTCGAAGAGGCCCGAGATTGTCCAGCGGGTCCAAACAGTGCGGCCAAGACCGGTCGCGAATTCTGGGATCGGAGTGCAATTTGTTGTCGTCCACTGATTGCCGCTGAGCTTTCCCAAATCGGCGGTCAAATCGTAGACGATGGTTTGCGGGTCGTCGGGGTTGACCAATTGAATCCACCAGGATTTCGGAGAGATTGGCGGATGGCCTTTCATCTTGGCGTTCAGCGACGGCACCTTGTAATTGAACTGCCCCAGAAACTTGGGCTCACCAAAGGCCTGACGCCCAGCTTTGACAGCAACCGCATTGTCTGCGGCTACGTGTATTCGCAGATGCCCGATGGTCTTGGTCTGATCGCGGCCGTGCAGATACTCGGTCAGGGACATCTTCGGAACGCCGGGCACCCGGTTCGAAGGGTAAGCCAGAAGGTTAAATTCAACCTCGTTCACAAAGCCCAAGGAATTGTCATAGTGGGCGGTGTAGCGTTGAAAATTCAATAGAATGACAGCTTTGTTCTTTCCATTTTCATCGGGGAACTCCGCCACGCACAATCCTGTACCCTTGACGAAGGGTTTGGCGGCTTCGACCGAGGTATACCAATACATCCATTGGCATTGCAGAGAGGCATAATAGAAGGGAAACGTATCAAACTGCTTGGGCAGTTTTGGCATGACACCGGTGACATTCGTCTGATGGCAGCGGTCACCTTTTGATTTCTTCTTAGTCATAATGGCTATGTCCTCCCGACTGGCTTTGACTATCTCGTATTTTTTAAATGTCCTGTGATGAGCTCTCCGTTTTTGCAGTTCCAAGTTTACTCAGAATAGCGCGTGTCTCGGCCAAATCCGGACCATCGAACCCGGCGACTTCTTCAACCGCTTTTTTGATCCGGTTCAGGCAATCGGGGGTTGGATCAAGCTTTGCCAGCTCTTTGATCGTACGCAGCAGCGGACCAAAATGCCCGCGGTCCAGCGCCAAACTGACAGCCTGCTCGAAATGATCGATACACGCTTCTTCATGACCTTGGGCAAGCGCCAGACGTCCTCTTAGCCGGGTCAAACCGACAATCCAGAATTGTTCCCCCCCACCCAACGTGATCTGCTCGGCTTCGTCCAAAAGCTCTTCTGCGAGTTCGAGATGTCCGTGCAGGATGGCCGCGTCTGCATAAAGATACAGAAAGAAACTCAACCCCAGCCGGCAGCCGGTATCCCGCCATTCCTGAAGACCAAGTTCGATTTCCTTCAGCGCGCCGTCGCCCAACTCGTTCCGGCGTGCCCATCCGTTCATGATCCGCGCCCATCCACGCCAGAACTGAAACGAGTACTCCTCTGAAAGCGCAATCAGATTGGCCGAGCTTTCCAGTACAAGGTCTTCATCACCGCGGAACTGCGAGATCCAACCCAGAAATGCATTTGCAAAGGATTGACTGAAGGGATGCGCTGTTTCTTCCGCGTGAAGCACGGCCTTTTCGATCGCTTCCAAAGCGCTTTTCGTGTCGCCTGACAACCAGCAAGACAGCGCACGATATCCCTGAAGCGCGACGGATAGATCAACGACGTCAAAATCCAGCCCCATGAACCGGTGCTCAAGCGACAGATTGACATCAATCCCTGCCTGCAAATGCGTTAGGGCGTCCAGCGGCTGGCCAAGATATGTCTGCAGCGAGCCAAGTGATCTCTCGGCGGATACAATAGCAAGAGGGCTTTTCAGATCCTGACAAAGCGACACCAGGCGATCCGCATTCTGTTTCGATACAGCATATTCGCCCCCCAGCATTGTCGATCGGAACTGGCCATAGACGACTTTGAACAACCGCTCTGTTTCGCCGTATTCACGACACAAGGTTTGTGCCCGGGCATATGCGGAAAGGACCGAATTGTGTGCGTATCCTCGTACAAACGCCAAAGGAACCGCGATGGTGATTTGCAGATCAATCTCGCGCCGGTCGCGGTCTTGCGACGCAGGCAGTTCCTGCAGACATTCCAGGGCGTGCTGCAGATGGGTGATGGCCTCAACATTTGCAGAATGATCCAATGCCTGACGCGCGGCCCGCATAAGGTTGAGCTCGGCCGCCAAATAATCACCGGCCCGCCAATAGTGATGGCCCAGAATCTCTGGCTCGTGTTTAACAATTTCCTTGTAGTTCTCTTCAAGAACCGCCGCGATTTGACCGTGCCATCTGGACGCTGTCGAACGCAGCATGGATTGATACGCCGCATCCTGTACCAAGGCGTGACGGAACCGATATGTGTCTTCCACGCCTCTCAGCCCGGCGGGAACAATCAACTCTGTTTCAAGTAGCTGCTCCAGCGCTCTGGTGATTTCCTGGTCGCTCCATTTCAAAACGTGGCTAAGCAGGTTTCTTTCAAAGTTGCGCCCGATTGCAGCAGCGACCTGCACGATTTCGCGGCTGGCGGATAATCGGTCCAGCCTGGCCATCAAGGAATCCTGCAGAGACTCCGGAATCGCCATGGACAACTCGGCCTTACTTTGCCCCCGGCTTGCCAGCAGACCGGATTCCATTGCCATTTTGGTCAGTTCTTCGACAAACAGCGGCACGCCATCGGTTCGGTCTGCCAACTGGGTCAGAACCTCATCCGAAGGCCGGATCCCCGAAATGCTTTCAACCAGTTTGAAGATATCGCGCCGGACCAGACGGTTCAGCTCCAAGGTGGTGACATGTGACTGGTTTCGCCAGGGTGACTGGAATTCACTGCGGGCGGTCATCAAGACCAGGCAGCGTCTACTTGATAGTTGTTCAACCCATCCGTCGACAAACTCAAGCGTGGAAGCATCGAACCAATGTACGTCGTCCAGCAACAACATCAGCGGTGAAGATTGTTCTAATCCTGCGCAAAGCCGCAGCAACGCTTCGATCAACGCACCCTTTTCCCGTTCAGGCGCCATTGGTTCAGCCGGGATTGAAGTGTCTTCCAGCGCCACTAGGCGCAGAATGGGCATAACACAGTCAGGATCATCGAGACCGAGTTCAGACAAAAACCCGATGATCTTAGCTCGGTTCTGTTCTGGAGTCTCATCAGGTGTCATTCCGGTCAACGCCGTAAGCGCGTTTTTTATCGGGTAAAATGCGCTGCTTTGATGAAGCGGTGAGCCGAACAGAATGAATTGCGACGCATCTTCTTCGGCCAGATCATCGCTCAATCCAAAGGCGATCTTAGACTTTCCGACACCCGCATCGCCGGTCAGCAACAGCACTTGCCCTTCACCTTCCAGCGCACCCTCCCACCGAGATCGGACCAAGGCAATTTCCGCCGTCCGACCGATGGTTGGTGTTTTGTCGTGTGAAAAGTCTTTGCGCCCCGTTTCGAACCCCAAAACCTTCTGCCGGGCCTCAAACAGCTCTAGCGGAGCGCTAATCCCTGCCAATTGCGGCGCGCCCAAAGACACAAAGTCGAGCCGTTCACCAATCAGGCGTCGCGTCACCTCGGAGATCACGACTTGCCCGACCTCGGCAACGGACTGAATACGGGCCGCCACGTTCGGTGTGTCTCCGAACAGCCACATCTTTTCGTCCAATGAAGAGCTGTTGGCGGTGCCAACAACAACGGGTCCGGTATGCATTCCGATACGAACGTTGGTCGCAACCGGCTGGCTGGAAAATCCAACTTCAATACCCTCTGCCATCTGGGTAATTTCAAGCGCGCACAGCGCGGCCGAATAGTGGCTGGCCTCTTGGGCGACGGGGTAACCAAAGACAGCCACCACACCATCACCCGCATAATTTGCAATCTCACCGCCAAATTTCGCAACCGTGCTACCGACCAGATCGCGATATTGGGTGATAAGCTCACGATAGTCTTCGGGATCAAATTTTTCGGACAACGCGGTAGAACCAACCAGATCGCAGAACATGACGGTCAGTTGCCGCCGTTCCGCAACATTTTCAGGTGCGGGTGTTAGTGGCGGTGAATTGTCTTGCTCTGACTTTTTGACCGGCGCTGATCCGACCACAGACGCACCGCAGGCCGTGCAGAACTTTGCCTTTTGCAAAGCTGGGGCTCCGCACACTGTACACGTAAGGGACAGGGCGTTTCCACAGCTTTGGCAATACTTCGATCCGGCAGGATTGGCCGAACCACAATTTGGGCAATTAACGTCAGGACTTACCAAAATGGTCGCCTTCGTAAGTTTAGATAGATCAGGTCAAAATTAGAAACGATAGAACGAAATCACGGCTTCTTATAGCATAATATCAACAATGCGTCGCCCAACAATTCCTGATGGATGAACCAGGCTGCAACTTTACCCGGCGCAAAGCCCCGTGGATCAACAAAATTACAGGGTTTCCTTGGGGCGGCCGGGATCGCCCGACCTACCTTTAGCCGTTGCTCGACCCAGCTTCGGGGCGTACGAATCCCTGAATGCGATCAACGTTCATGACCTGAAAGAATGGGCTCTCGCTCCCTGGGGCCGAAAGAAAAAGGTGACCACTTTTTTTTAGGAACTTCGAAAAATCCGATCCTTTGCTCAGGTGTTTTTTGAATGCCTTTTCGTTTTTGTAGATTTCTACGAACACAATCTTATCGTCATCGCATGGCGGGACCGAGTCAGCGCCACCTGAGTGCACAAGGTAACCCCAGGTATCAGGTTCGTTTTTCTTGACGTCCCTAGCAAGCCGCCGGAGTGCCGCAATACCTTCGGACCGGGTTTCTGGGTTCAGATACCAAATCGCAATCGTGGTTAGCATTTCCTCGCTCCTTTCATGGGTTGGACCGATCGTCTAAATGCGGGTCCAACGGTTTGGTTGCCGCTCAATATTGGCAACGTCACCGGCGGAACGGGTCGCTAATCCTGGGCATTTGTTGAGTTCAATTCTTCACTTACTGCGCAGGTCTTTGGCCACCTTGAACCGGTGACACGGTTCCGCCGAAAAATAGTCTTTAACAAGTATCCAAGCGGTGATGGTTATGCATCCATCTGCAAGTCGGCCGCACGTGGAAGAATGCGCCCGAACTCACCGCCACCGAGGCTGTGTTTGACCTGCGTGTATATCATAAAGACGGGCGTAAATCCCGAATTTATGTTGCGACCACGCCTTCTGCGACCCATTCGTCGAACTGGGCCAATACATGATCGCAAAACGCGGCATCGTTGATGTGTGCGTCTATTTCGGTCATAGGAACGCGCCCGGGCATGACTTTACGGGCCTCATCCATCATCTCGGCTAGGGCTTCGGGATTATACGCCTCTTCACCCTCCTTGTCCCAGGCTTCGACCCCGTGAACGGGCAGAAAAAAGTGAACCGGGCCAGTTGAGGCCTCCAATCGGTTGGTAAGCTCCCGCACCCATGCACGGCGTTCATCGCCATTGAAGACCGAGCTTTTTATCAGGCGATTATGTTCATGGAATGGGCGGTCGGCATACTGGTCAGGGATGTCCTGCCATCCGGCAAAGTCCAAAAGGTCCAACGCACCCGGTGCAACCAGTTGTGGCGTGCCGACACGCCCGGCATTTGTCACGCGATCCTCACCGCTGGAGACCACGGAACCCGCCATCAGGTTCCCGAATTCCTGCATGCAGAAGTCCATGACGCAGACAAAGGCTCCTTCACCCGCCAGTTTTTCGAATGCCATGCCGCCCATTCCGGTGGAATGAAAAACGGCAACCTCGAACCCGCGCTCTTCCAGCGCTGGTTTGAGCGTTTTCATATAGCGCAGACACGAGGACCCAAGGCTGGTCATCCCGATCAGCGGTTTGCTGCGATCCGGTATTGTGGCAGCCTTTGTGGCACCAACAACAGCGCCGGCCGCTTGCGCAAGCGAAGACTGGCAGATCGAATTCATACCATAGAGCCCCCCGGCCCACAGGATCATCTGAATGTCCGGAGCCAGTCGGTGCGGCGGGATCAGCGGAGAAAAACTGACGGTCGACACGATGTATTTAGGCACCCCCATTGGCAAGGCCTGTGCACAGTCCAGGGCCAGATCGGTGCCCATAGTGCCCCCGGTCGCCAGCATCCCGTCAAATCGCCCATCCGCATAGGCTTGGGTAACGGCCTTTGAGGCACCGTCTGACATCACGCGAAAGGCTTTGTTCTCGTCCCCTTGTGCGATGACATCTTCGATGGTCATTCCAGCCGCTTGGGCGACGTCGTGCTTGGAGATGTCGGTTGGCTCCAAAGGGTCGCCCAATACCGAGACATCCATCGTCAACGCATCCGCGCCCTGCGCCTTGATCGCCTGTTCGATGAACCGCATCTCGGGTTCCTTCGTGTCGTAGGTCCCAATCAGCAGGATTGTCTTTGTGGTCATTGGTTCCTCCTATTCATGCGACCTATGGGCCTCAGACAAAGCGGTGAAGACATGTCGTTCAGACGCCCCGCAGTCAGAGCTTTATCCAGGCGGTTTTCAATTCAAAGTACTTCTCAAGCGCGTGCAAAGATTTGTCATGCCCATTCCCGGATTGACCCACGCCCCCAAGCGGAACGGTCAGGTCCGAGCCGCCATAGGTGTTCACATGCATGACCCCGGTCCGCACTTCGGCCACCATGCGATGCGCGCGACTGAGGTTCGAGGTCCAGACTGCGCCTGCGAGCCCATAGACTGTGGCATTGGCAAGCCGGATCGCCTCGGCTTCGTCATTGAACGGGGTCACGGCCAAGACTGGGCCGAAGACTTCGTTCTGAAACAGATGATCCGTTTCTTTGACACCTGCCATAACTGTGGGGGACATATAGTAGCCCCCGGTTTCGGTCAGAATGCGGTTTCCGCCCGTACGACGTTCGGCACCTTCAGCTTCGGCCTTGGTAACGAACTCCAAATTGGCCTCTAACTCGGGCAGGCTGTGCACGGCACCAATCTGGCTGTTCAGGTTCAACGGATCACCAACGCGAAAGGCTGCGGCGTAGCGCGTGATCTCGGCGACAAAATCCTCGTAGATGTCCTGCTGCACCAGCAGGCGCGAGCCCGCGATACAGACCTGTCCGGAGTTGCGGAAAATCCCGGCAGCCGAGACCTTTGCAGCTTCCGCCAAATCGGGCGCGTCAGCGAAAACAATATTCGGAGACTTGCCACCCAATTCCAGATAGCAGCGTTTCAGATTGGACCGCGCCGAGTATTCCAGCAGTCGCCGACCTGTCGCGCCGGATCCTGTGAAGACCATGATGTCCACATCCATCGACAAGGCCAAAGTTTCCCCCACGACCGACCCGCGCCCGGTCACCACGTTGAAGACGCCATCCGGAACTCCGGCTTCGGCAGCCAGCTCAGCGATTTTAAGCAGGCTGAGCGATGCGCTTTCTGCAGGCTTCAAGACGATGGAGTTGCCCGCCGCAAGGGCAGGGGCGATTTTCCAACTGCCGATCATCAACGGGAAATTCCAAGGCACAATCGCCCCGACAACTCCGACAGGCGCATGATGTACGAGGCCAAGAACATCGTTGCTCGTCGGGGCAATCTGCCCGTAAATCTTGTCGATGGCTTCGGCATAGTAGCGGAAAGTGGCCGCAGCCGAGAGCGCCTCGGCCTTATAGGCCATATTGATCTCGGTTCCGTTGTCGCGTACGCCTAGCACCGCGAGTTCAAGCGCGCGGGATTCGATCAGATCCGCCAGTTTCAGCAGAACCTTCTTGCGCCCTGCGGGGGTCATGCGCGACCACCGGCCATCCTCAAACGCTGCCCGCGCGGTGCTCACGGCTGTGTTCACATCCGCCGGGCTACCCTCGGCGATTTGAGCAAGAGGCTGGCCGTCGATGGGCGACAGCACCTGATGCAGGGCGCCGGTTTCTCCGGCATAAAAATCGCCATTGATAAAGTGTCCACGTGGGGCAATCTCCTGCACGCGCAAGGCATCGATGGAAGACTGATCCATGAAAGCTATCCTTGTTGGTTCGGGTGGTCGGAATCCACGGCTGGGACATGGGGTTCGGGGCGCAGCTTGTTTTTGAACTCGTAGTACAGCGTGCGAAAATGCAGGATCAGGATCAGCACGATCAGGCAGAACAGGATGGCTGCGATGGGCCGGTCGATGAAGTCCAGCGGCGTCTTGACCCGAGCCATTGCGCTGCGAAGCTTGGTTTCCATGATTCCACCCAATACCATGCCCAGGATGATCGGGACGATCGGCAGATCAAGCCGTTTGAGGATCAGACCAAAGACGCCAAACCCCGCAGCGATCGCGCAATCGGTGATCGAATTGCGCAGGCTGTATACTCCGACAAAAGCAAGGATCAGGATCATCACGCCGAGGAAGCGTGTGGGGATTTGAATGATCTTTAACAGCAGGTTTGTCGAAAACAGCAGAAAGACCAGAACGATCACATTCAGCAGGATCAGCGCCATATATAGGGCCATGACGAAATCCATCTGGTTCTCAAACAGTTGCGGGCCGGGGATCACGTTGTGAACATAGAAGACCGACAGCATCATCGCCGTAAGCGCTTCGCCGGGTATACCGAGGGCGAGTAGGGGGATCATCGCTGCCCCCGGCACGGCGTTGTTCGCGGCTTCGGATGCCACCAACCCTTCGGGCGAGCCATCGCCGAATTTGTCGGGATTTTTCGAGCTTTTCTGAGCATAAGTGTATGACAGAAACTGCGAAGTGAACTCACCCGTTCCCGGCACCATGCCCATGAATACCCCGATGCTTGAAGAAACGGTAGCGATCCGTTTCAGGCCCAACAGTTCCTTCAAACCTGCAAAGATATTCCCGCTGACATGGGTGTCCTCTGGAGCGTGGTTCTTTTCCAACAGCAAAAGAAAAGCCTGGCTGAGCGCAAACAGGCCCAGCACAACCACGATCAGGTCAACGCCTGACGCCAGCCAACTTTGATCGAATGTATAGCGGCGCGTATATTTGACGGGCTCCAGTCCGACCGTGTTCAAAAAGACGCCAAATGCAGCAAGCATACCTGCTGCAAAGATCTGTCCTCTATGGGCTAAAACGACCAGAACAATACCTAGCAACGCGGCCAAAAAAATCTCGCGGCTGCCAAAATGCGGGGCGATCATGGCCAACACGGGCGAGAGGACCATCAGGCAGATGATGGCAAAGACCCCCCCGAAGAATGAAGCTGAATAAGCCAGCGATAACGCCCTGTGGCCTTGGCCGCGCTTGGTCATTGGATAGCCATCATAGGTCGTCAGCGCATTGACCGCCGTGCCGGGCGTGTTGATCAGGATGGCCGGGATCGCGCCGCCATACATGGATGATCCGTAAATCCCCAACAACAAGGTCAGACCGACGATGGGCTCAAAGGCAAAGGTTGCGGGCAACAGGATGGCTATGGCAACGGCAGCGCCCACACCGGGCAGCGCGCCGATGATGACACCACCGATCGAGCCGATGAACAAGGCCACGATGACCTGCCATTGCAGCAGGATTGAAACACCGGACAGAAGGGTATCCATACGTGCCTCCCTACAAATATGTCAGCGCAAAGGCGCGGATCGAGTCGGGAAGGTATTCATAGACAGCCCCTGCCGGGATTTTGACTTGCAGAAACGCTCGGAACACGATGGTGACGACGAAGCCGAACAGGGCTGCGATACCGATCGCGCCCGAGCCTCGAAACCCTGAGCGCAGCGTCAGAAACACCGCGAACAACATGGTGGACGGCAGATAGCCAAGCTGTGGCACCAGTAGGACATAAATCAGGAAATAAGCCACATATTCCAGAGACCGGACCCAAAACCCGACCTCGGCCCAACGACCATCGATCCGATCGGATAAGGCAGAGCTGAGCCAATGTAAAAAGCTGAACAAGACCATGCACCACACGGCAACGGTGGGCCACAGACCGGGTTGAGCAAACCATTTGGTCCGCTTGACGACCTGCGTCTGCTCCCCAAGCTGAGACAGCAGAAACACCGAGAAAGCCAGGAACAATACGGCAAAGACAATATCACCCGGACGGCGATACCGTTTGAACATGTCCTGAAGCGTTCTTGCGATCATTTCATCCTCCCAGCCCTATGAAGAAGGCGCGGAAATCACTGCCCGCGCCTCGATCCGGGGTGTTACTCGCCTAGAATCTCTTCTATTTTGGCGAATGACGCTTTATCTTGCTCGATCTGGGCATTCGAAGCATCGGGATCCTGCCAATAGATCAGCGCACCGGTTTCTTCGGCAAGCTTTTTAGCCTTGTCCGATTGCAGTGCTTTTTGGGCTGCGGCGGTGATTTTTTCGCGAGCCTCAGGCGGCGTGTCTTTGTGAACAAACAGTCCGTTCCACAGCGCCAATGGCAGGTCTGGGTTAAGCTCAACCACTGTCGGCGTATCCGGTACCAGAGCGATCCGGTCGCCGCCGATGCTGGCCAGCACGTTCACTTCATCCAGACAGGGCAGAATAAGCTGGAGCGTGGTGTTGATGACATCAACGTCACCGGACGCCAAGGTGTTGCAGTCCAGCGCATCGAACGCGGCTTCGCTGGCAAAGTCGAAACCGCTGCTGACAGCGGCGGCAAAAGTAACCTGCGTGGGTGGCAGAACCGAGCCAAAGTGGCCGAGTGCCACGTCGTTTGACTTGCCGTGTTCCACCAACTCATCCCAGCTTTGGAACGGGGCGTCTTTGCTCGACGCGATTACGAACGGGTAGGTCAGGAAGATGCCGATCGGTTCAAACGGGTTCGGGTTCAATTCAGGAATACCAATCTCGGGCCCGATGACCGGAACACCAATCACAAACGACCCGATCGTATAGCCATCCGCCGGTGCTGTGGCGACTTCGACTGCGCCGGGGAAAGGACCACCACCGCCGCCGGGCTTGTTCACAACAGCTGCCGGTACCCCGTACATCGCCTGAAATTCATCTGCGATCATTCTGGTCAGGACATCTTCAAGATCACCCGGAGGCCAAGGAACCACAAAGGATACCGGCTTTTCGGGGTATTCTGCCAAAGCGGCCGTTGCCGAGGCGGCCATCACGGCTGCCGCAATAAACTTTTTCATTTACACCTCCCAGTGTATGGTTCATTAATTGAACCGTGTTAACAATAATAATCTTGCTTTGTTAAGTTCATTCTGTCAAGGATAACCTCAGCGGAAGGAGGCAAAACACATGGGTGCCGCGCTTAATGCCCTAAAAATGCTGGACTTATTCTCAAATACGATGGCCGAAATTGGCCTGAGTCAGGCCGCGCGCCTGTCAGGGTTGAATAAGGCGACAGCCCTGCGTCACCTACGAGCGCTTGAAGAATTCGGGTTGATCGAACAAAACCCGCAGTCCAAAACCTATACCATCGGACCGGCTGCGCTGCGGCTTGCGGCACTACGCGAGATTGCCAAACCCGGTCTTGAAGGCGCGCGCCAGAAAATGCACTTGGCCATGCAAGAGGTTGGCGAAAGCCTGCACCTAACGCTGCTGGAACAGGGCAGCTTGCAAACCGCCATCGTGGTTGAGACAACAAAGCACAGCGTTCGTGTCAGCCTTGATCCAAGCGAGATCATCCCGGTCAACGCGACTGCGGCGGGTCTATGTATGCTCAGCTTTGGCCCACCTTTCCTGCTGGATCGTCTGGATCAGGACGCGCAGGTACGTTTCACCGAATCCACTCTGACAGACCCTGATCTGATAAGGGAAAAAGTTGCTCTGATCCAGCAGGCTGGTTGGGCCAACAGCAATGGCAGCTATGAAGAGGGTGTTTTTGGTTTTGCAACGCCAATCTTCGGCATCGATCAAATCGCCCTTGGAACCATTTCGATCGCCGTGCCCGAGATTAGAGCCACTCATGAGCGCCTGCCCTTGATCCTGAAATCACTTCAATCCCTCTCGCGCGATCTGACCGCAAATTTCGGCGGCCAAATGCCCGAGGCCTTTCCAACCGAGTTCCACCCATAAGCGAAAGTGGACAACCCCCGGAGAACCGCAACATGAAAGACTCCAACTTTCTTAAGGAGAACAACGCCCGCCATTTCTGGCATCCGATGGCGCACCCGGCCGACAGCCGGAACAACCCTCCGACCATTCTGACCGGCGGGGAAGGGGTTAGCATCATCGATGTGGACGGGCACAAGGTCATCGACGCCGTGGGTGGCCTTTGGAACGTTAATCTGGGCTATTCCTGCGATCCGGTGAAACAGGCGATCACTGATCAACTGAATGCGCTGCCGTATTATTCGACCTTCCGGGGCACGAGCAATGACAAGGCGATCGAGCTGTCTTACGAATTGGCGCAGTTCTTTGCCCCTGACGGGCTTACGCGCGCCTTTTTCACCTCGGGCGGATCGGATTCGGTGGAAGTCGCACTAAAGCTGGCACGCCAGTACCACAAAGTTCGGGGTGAGGCCGGTCGCACCAAGTTCATCAGTCTCAAACAGGGATACCACGGCACCCATTTCGCTGCTGCCTCGGTCAACGGCAATCAGAAGTTCCGCGCCGTGTATGAACCCATGATGCCAGGCTGTTTTCATGTGCCTGCGCCTTGGACCTATCGCAACCCGTTTGACGAAACCGACCCTGAACGCCTGGCTCAGCTTTGCGTCAAAGCGCTTGAAGCCGAGATTGCGTTCCAGGGGGCCAACACGGTTGCCGCCTTCATCATGGAGCCGATTTTGGGCGCTGGCGGTGTAATTCCGCCGCACAAAAGCTTTATGCCCATGGTGCGTGAGGTTTGTTCGAAGAACGGTATTCTGCTGATCTCAGACGAAATCATCACGGCGTTTGGTCGAACCGGTAGTGAAAGCGGAGCGAGACATTGGGGCGTCCAGCCTGACATCATGACGACGGCCAAGGCGATCACCAATGGCTATTTCCCGTTTGGCGCCGCGATGATCTCGGGGGCAGTTGCCGAGGTATTTGAAAATGACACAACCGGGTTGGCATCCGTTGATCAGGGATACACCTATTCCGGTCACCCCGTCGGCGCGGCGGCGGCACTGGCGGCTCTTTCAGAAATCAATCGTCTGCGGATTTGGGAAAACGCTGCAGCACGCGGGGATGAGCTGTTCGAGGGCTTGAAGAAACTGGCTGAAAAGCACGAGGTGATCGGTGACGTCCGAGGGGGCGAGGGCCTTATGTGCGCGCTGGAACTGGTCTCGGACCGCGCAAACAAAGCGCCGATTGCCAAACAACTGCCAATACAGGTGCAAAAGGCAGCTTATGAGGATGGTGTGATGGTGCGCGTATCTGGCAACAACATCATCATTTCGCCACCTCTGATTGTCACATCCGACGATGTTGCGAAGATCCTGTCAGCGCTGGATACAGGATTGTCGAGTTTGTAGTCGTCGCGCAGACCCCGCTTGCCAACTGGCGGGGTCAAACCTTAACAGCTTGCAGCTCTTCAAGCAGGTCCAGTAGCTCATCAAGCTTCTCTCGCCCCATCTGCGCCTCAATACTATTTGAAATGGCCAATGACGCTTGCAGGTTGTCTTTCAAAATCTGCCGACCCGCATCTGTAATCATCACCATCGTCCGCCTTTTATCCTGGCTGTCCTGACGACGTGTGACCTGCCCATCGGCTTCCATGCTGCGCAATATTCGCGTCAGGCTGGGCAGCAACAGACAAGCTTCTTTGGCGATAGCGCTTTGCTCGACCTCGCCAAGCTCATCCAGTACGCGCAGGACGCGCCATTTTTGCTCGGATATCTGTATATCCTGCAGCATGTCCCTGATGGGGGCCATGATCGTTTCGCGGGCGCGCAATAATGCAATGGGAAGCGACCTTGAGGTGCTCTTGGTATGGCTTTGAGTGTTCATGCCGCCTTCTAGTGTGCTGCCCCAGGAAATGCAAAGATTAACAACGCAACTTCTTGACGACATAAGCTCATAATGGTAAACATGTTAATTAATAACGGAGGAATCATGCCGCATTTTCACGTCGAATATTCCGGGAACCTGGAAGACAGGATCGACATGGGCGGTCTGTGCGATTGCATCCGTGCAACGGCGGCTGAGATTGACACCTTTCCGCTAGCAGGCATTCGCGTCCGAGCGATCCGTGTTGATCACCATGCCATCGCAGACGGAAATCCAAAGCATGGGTTCATCGATATCTCGATCCGGCTGCGGGCCGGTCGTTCGCAGGCCGACAAGAAGGACGCAACGCAGCGCATCTTCGAGGCGGCCCGAACCTATCTGGAGCCCGCCATGAGCCAGCATTCCATCGCGCTGTCGCTTGAGATGCGCGACATCGATCCCGACCTCTCCCCCAAAACCGGTACGATCCGCGACCATCTGGAGGCCTGACCATGAGTGACCAGCACAAGAATATTGAACGGCTTGATGGTTTCCTTGCCCGTTTCAAGAGGACTGGGATAAAGAACCGGATCGCAGGAGAAGATCAAGATGGGTCAGCAGGGGTGTTCCAGTCGATCTCTCCGGTGGATAAATCGGTGATCTGCGACGTTGCCCATGGCACGGCGGAAGATATCGATACGGCGGCACAGGCCGCGCATAATGCCTTTGCAGACTGGCGCGACATGCCCGCTACGGAGCGCCGCAGGATATTGCTTAAAGTTGCAGATGGCATTGAGGCAAGAGCCGGAGAGATCGCGCTGTGCGAATGCTGGGATACCGGCCAGACCCTGCGCTTTATGTCCAAAGCCGCCCTGCGAGGGGCTGAGAATTTTCGCTATTTTGCCGATCAGGCGGTTCAGGCGCGGGATGGTCAACACCTGAAATCACCGACACTGATGAACATAACCACCCGCGTCCCAATCGGGCCCGTTGGTGTCATCACGCCGTGGAACACCCCGTTCATGCTGTCGACATGGAAGATCGCTCCGGCACTGGCCGCTGGCTGTACGGTCGTCCACAAACCGGCTGAAGATTCACCGCTGTCTGCGCGGCTATTGGTCGAAATCGCGGAAGAAGCCGGTCTGCCCAAGGGTGTGCTGAACACTGTCAACGGTTTTGGTCCAGACGCCGGTAAGCGGCTGACCGAACATCCATTGATCAAAGCCATTGCCTTTGTCGGTGAAAGCCGTACTGGCAGCATCATTACCAAGCAAGGCGCAGATACGCTGAAACGGATGCATCTGGAGTTGGGCGGTAAGAACCCGGTCATCGTCTTTGACGACGCCGACATGGATCGCGCGCTGGATGCGGTGATCTTCATGATCTATTCGATCAACGGCGAACGCTGCACGTCTTCTTCGCGGCTGCTGGTACATGATACAATCAAGGAAGAGTTCGAAGCCAAGCTGATCGAGCGCGTGAACAACATCAAAGTCGGCCACCCGTTGGACCCTGCAACCGAGATTGGCCCTCTTGTAACGGAAGAGCATTACAACAAGGTCACTTCATACTTCGACATCGCCAAGGAAGACGGCGCGACCGTCGCGGCCGGTGGCGTCAAGGTGGGCGAAGAGGGGTACTTCGTACGGCCCACCCTGTTTACTAACGCTAACAATCAAATGCGCATCGCACGCGAGGAAATCTTTGGCCCTGTCCTGACCGTGATCCCGTTCTCGACTGAGGAGGAGGCGCTGCAGATCGCAAATGACACGCAATATGGTCTGACCGGCTATGTCTGGACCAACGATCTGACCCGCGCGTTACGTTTCACGGACAAGCTTGAGGCCGGAATGATCTGGGTGAACTCGGAAAACGTGCGCCATCTGCCCACACCGTTTGGCGGGGTCAAAGCATCCGGCATCGGGCGCGACGGCGGCGACTGGAGCTTTGAGTTCTACATGGAACAAAAGCATGTCGGCTTTGCCACAGGCCAGCACAAGATCATGCAGTTGGGTAAGCTATAGCGACCCCTCAGACGACAATCGCGCGAAAAACCTTAACTCCAGGAGGAGACCATGGGAGAAATCGTTCTTGCCGCCAAATTGACCCATGTGCCGACACTGCTCATGTCCGAGCAGGAAGGCCCGGTGAAAGGCAAACGCCAGCCTGCCATTGATGGTCACCGCAAAATCGCGCGCCGTGCAAAAGCGCTGGGGGCGACCACGGTGATCATCTGCGACACGCATTGGGTGATCAATGCCGGGTTCCACATCAACGCCAATGAAAAATTCGAAGGTCTGTTCACGTCGAACGAGTTCCCGCAGTTCATCCAGGACCTGCCCTATTCCTATGAGGGCAATCCTGAAATGGGTGATGCCATCGCAAAGATCGCGTCGGACAAAGGCGTCTACACTTTGGCGCATCACTTGGACAGTCTCGAACTGGAATACGGTACGCTGGTCCCGATGCGCTTCATGAGCCGCGAGCATGATATGAAAGTCGTCTCAGTCGCGGCCTGGGCCACGGTGCATAGCCATGACGAAAGCCGGGTCATTGGTGAGGCCATCCGTGAAGCGGTTGAGGCCAGCAATGAAAAGGTGCTGTTGGTCGCGTCAGGCTCGTTGTCGCACAAGATCTGGGCGAACAAGGATTATGCCGCCAATAACGGCACTTTCACCATCAGCTCGGAATTCAACCGTCAGATGGACTTGCATGTGCTCGAGATGTGGAAGAACGGCGACCACGCCACGTTCCTGAAAATGCTGGGCGACTATGCCAATTTCTGCTGCGGCGAAGGCTCGATGCATGACACGTCGATGCTCTACGGAGCGTTGGGTTGGGACGCCTATGACAAAAAATGCGAGGTTGTGACCGAGTATTTCCCAAGCTCCGGCACTGGTCAGACCAACGTCATCTTCCCCGTTTAACAGGAGGTTTCAATGCCCGTTCCAGCCCCCAACCTGTACCCCGACTTCAACACGATCCGGCTGAGCCATGTTTGCCTGAACGTCAGCGATCTTGTTGCTTCGCGCAAATTCTACTCGGAGGTTCTGGGTTTGCAGGTCTCGGACGAAAGCGACACACATGTCTACCTGCGCGCTATGGAGGAACGTGGACATCATTGTGTGATCCTGCAGAAATCCGATCAGCCGGCGACTGTCGAGGTCATGGGCTTCAAAACATTCGACGAGGATGATTTGGATCGGGCCGAGGCGTATTTTATATCCAAAGGCCGACCGACCTCATGGGTTGATCGCCCCTATCAGGGCCGGACTCTGTTAACCTCGGACAATATGGGCATACCGCTGGAGTTCTATCACAAGATGGATCGCCTGGAGCCGATCCATCAGAAATACGCACTCTATCGTGGTGTGAAACCGCTGCGGATCGATCACTTCAACTGCTTCTCGACCAATGTCGATGACAGTGTCGCGTTTTATAGTGATTTCGGGTTCCGCGTGACCGAGTATACGGAAGACGAAGACAGCAAGAAACTGTGGGCCGCGTGGATGCACCGCAAGGGTGGGGTGCATGATATGGCCTTCACCAATGGCAAAGGCCCACGGATGCACCACGTGGCCTTCTGGGTGCCAACACCACTGAACATCATCGATTTGCTCGATCTAATGGCCACCACCGGCTATGTGGACAACATCGAACGCGGCCCGGGGCGACATGGTATTTCGAATGCTTTCTTCCTGTATATCCTCGATCCCGACGGACACCGGATTGAGATTTATTGCTCGGATTATCAGACCGTTGACCCCGATCTGGAGCCGATCAAATGGGACCTGAAGGACCCGCAGCGTCAGACGCTCTGGGGCGCTCCGGCGCCGCGCAGTTGGTTTGAACACGGCACATCCTTTGTCGGTGTGGATGTAAACGAGCCAGACCTGTCTGCGTCTCCCATCATCGCACCGTAAGCAAAGTATGCTTGATCTAAAACATCTTAGTATGGGCGGGTTCCATAACGCCGAGGAGGCCTGATGCGCATTGCAACCTACACTGCCAACGGTGAAACACATTTTGGTGCGATCACTGATGAAGGCGCGGTCGCACTAAACAGCGAATTTGCCGAGTTCAAAAGCCTCTACGAGGTTGTCGCCGCAGGGGCGTTTGGCCAATTGATCAAGGCTGCTGAGGGAAAGCCGGTAACCCATACGGATTTCACCTTTGAGATGGTGATGCCGGATGTCCGCCGTATTCTGTGCGTTGGCGTGAACTTTCCAGATCGCAACGCGGAATACAAAGATGGAAGCGCCCAGCCGAAATACATGTCGCTATTTCCGCGTTTCGCCAGTGGATTTACCGGCCATAATCGCCCACTGATCCGACCGCCTGAAAATCACACGCTGGATTACGAAGGTGAAGTGGCCATCGTGATCGGCAAAGCAGGCCGCCGGATTTCGCAGGACGATGCTTATGGCCATATCGCAGCCCTGACCTTGTGCAACGAAGGTACGATCCGCGATTGGGTTCGGCACGCCAAGTTCAACGTCACCCAAGGCAAGAACTGGGACAAATCGGGTGCCATCGGCCCTTGGCTGGTCCCTTTCACTGATGCCGCGCAACTGGATGGCGCCCGCATTCAGACCCATGTGAATGGTGAGTTGCGTCAGGACGATACGTTGAACCGAATGATGTTTCCGATCCGGCGCGAGATTGAATACATATCAACCTTTATGACGCTTCAACCGGGCGATATCATCGTTACCGGCACCCCAACCGGCGCAGGTGCACGATTTGATCCGCCAAAATACTTGGCTCCCGGCGATGTGGTCGAGGTTTCCGTCGATGGGATCGGCACCCTGCGCAACACCATCGAGGATGAGCAGATATGACCTCCGAAGACCATGCGCGCGCTGCCGCCGATCTGCTGAACGCGGAAAGGAATCGACAGCAGATCGGTCTACTGACATTGCGGTATCCCGAAATGGCGATGGATGACGCTTATGAAGTGCAGAATGCCATCTATCGGGCCAAGCTGGCGGAAGGGCGCAAGGTCATCGGCTGGAAGATCGGGCTGACCTCGAAAGCGATGCAATATGCTTTGAATATCGACATTCCTGATAGTGGTATCCTGTTTGACAACATGGCCTTTGAAAATGGCGGGACCGTTCCCGCAGGTCGTTTCATCCAACCCCGGATCGAAGCCGAGATCGCCTTTGTCATGAAGGAGGACATTGGTGGCGCGGATGTGAATCGCGATCAGGTTTTGCAAGCGACCGACTATGTTACTCCGTCCATTGAAATCCTCGACACTCGTATAAAGCGGGCAGACCCTGAGACTGGAAAGGCACGCACTGTATTCGACACGATCAGCGACAATGCTGCAAATGCCGGCATTGTACTAGGGGCGGAACGCCACCCAGCGGATGCGTTTGACCTGCGATGGGTAGGGGCCCTAACCTTCCGCAACGGTGAAATCGAGGAAACCGGCCTGGGTGCGGGCGTATTGAATGATCCGGTCGAAAGTGTGGTCTGGTTGGCCCGTCGCATGGCGCAATACGGCCAGAGCATTGAACCCGGCCACGTGATCCTGTCCGGCAGCTTCATTCGCCCGATCGAATGCCCATCGGGTGCGGAAATCCACGCCGATTTCGGATCGTTTGGATCCGTCGACATCAGTTTTGCCTAAAGGAGCAGCGACATGCCCGCACCAAAGAACACCTTTAAGGCCGCATTAAAGGCTGGAAAGCCTCAGGTCGGGTGCTGGATCGGAATGGCCGACGCATATGCAGCAGAAATTTCCGCGAACGCAGGGTTCGATTGGTTGTTGGTCGATGGCGAACACGCACCAAACGACCTGCGCTCGACCCTTGAACAGGTGCGAGTGATCGAAAGTTCGGGCAGCGCGCCCGTTGCACGTCTACCGATTGGTGAGACATGGATGATCAAGCAATATCTCGATGCGGGTATTCAGAGTATTCTGGTGCCGATGGTCGAAAGCGCTGATCAGGCGCGCGAACTGGTACGGGCGGTGCAATACCCCCCACACGGCGTGCGAGGTGTGGGATCATCCCTTGCACGGGCTTCGCAATTTGCCGAGATCCCGGACTACCTTGATACGGCGGATGAGCAGATTTGTCTGCTGGTACAGGTAGAGAACAACGCTGGCATGGCCGCTCTAGACGACATTCTGACAATTGATGGAGTAGACGGAGTTTTTATCGGACCTGCAGATCTGGCCGCCGACATGGGTCATATCGGCAACGCCGGGCATCCAGATGTTGTGGAGGCCATTGAAGACGCGCTGACCCGCATCGTCGCGGCAGGTAAAGCCGCGGGTATCCTAACACTGGACCCAGCAATGCAGCGTAGGTGCCTTGAGATCGGCGTGACCTTTCTGGCCACTGAAATTGACGTCACCCTTTTCGCAAAGAGTATGCGCGCAAAAGCGCAAAACGGCCTCGCGCTTTTGCCGCGACAAAACGCTATCGGATCGGCGACAACAGAAAATGCCAGCAAGTACTTACAGAAATTGTGCAAACATTGGTCACATAAGGGACAGGTCGAGTTCGATGCAAATACTGGAACCGTTTTTTTTGATAGTGGCAATGCCGTCGAACTAAAGGCGACGCCAGTAGCACTGGAAGTTCGCGCCTCGGCGCAGCCACGCGATGACCTGGACAGTTGGAAGACAGTGATTTCCGATCACCTGAAACGGTTTGCCTTTCGCGAAGAGTTTGAACTGAACTGGGATGACTAGCGACTTTTGCTAAGCTGGATATCGCAGAAAAACAAAGAGGCCCTTCAGGAACTTTGTTTTTGGTCGGAGTGAGAGGATTCGAACCTCCGACCCCTGCCTCCCGAAGACAGTGCTCTACCAGGCTGAGCTACACTCCGACCGTGGCGCGTGATCTATACCTCGTCATATCGATGTGCAAGAGGGATTTTGGGCGTACACACATATGTCGTCGCTGGATTCGAGGGGTGGTTTTAACCCTTCGCCCGATCTGCGAATTCGCTGAGTCACTGCAACGGATCGGTTCGATACAGTCGGATTTTTGTTCCGCCGTGATCAACGATTGGGCCGGGGGGAAGCATTGGCAATCGCGTTGCGCGGGCAAGTCCGGGTGTGGTGGTGATGATGCCGACACGCCATCGCTGGAAACGACTGGATAATACCTTGCCTAAACTGCCATAGAGCGACCGCAGGCGCTTTTCATCACCGATGCGTGCCCCGTAGGGCGGATTGACGATGACCAGCCCAGCTGGGCCTTCTGGCGGCTTGATATCACTGACCGAACAGTGCTGAAATCGGGTGGCATGATCCACTTGTGCCTGTCGGGCGTTAGAGCGTGAAGCATCGACTGCGCCTGTATTGCGATCTGAGCCAAAGAATCTCAGCTCCGTTTCGGGTCGACCGGTACGAGTGCGCATTTTTTGCCAGACATCTGGATCGAAGCTTGCCAAATCTTCGAATGCGAACTGACGTGAGCGGCCTGGGGGCAGACCAAGTGCAATTTCAGCCGCTTCGATAACGAATGTTCCAGAGCCACACATCGGGTCCAGAACCGGTTCAGACCCGTCAAACCCACACTCACGCAGGAACATCGAAGCCATTGTTTCCCGCATCGGGGCCTTGGCGACTGCAGGCTTATGACCGCGCTTGTGCAAGAGCTCGCCGGATGTGTCGACGGAGATCGTGCATATGTCTTTTTCGATTCGTAGCAGCACGCGGACTTTGCCATCGAGTAAGATTGAGGTGCCGAGCCCCTCGGATATGGCTTGTTCGATGCGCTGTCGCGCCGCTCCTGCATGATAGATACGAGATTTACGGCAGGTTGCTTCGACCTTCACGGGAATGTCTGGCCTGAGATAACTCGCCCACGGGAATTTTCGGGCGCGCTTGTCCAATTGCGCCAAATGCACGGCGGGGAAACTGCCCAGTCGCACCAGAACCTTGTTGGCACCGCGCAATTCCAGATTGGCGCGCCAGACTTCCGGCCAATCGCCACGGCACACGACACCACCTGGAACGATCCTGGCGCCTGAGAATCCGCGCTCGATGGCCTCGGCACACAAAGGCGTTTCGAGCCCTGGAGTGGCAATCAGAAAAATCTCGAATTTATCATTGTTGTCCATTGTGGTTGCTTACACCGGTTGATCAGCCTGTGCGACACGCAAATTAAATGGGCAAATTGTTCTGAACGACCGTAAGCTCAAAAGAATGTGACATTCCTTTTCGATTTTGGGCGGTAACAGGTTTGCGTTTGCACTCATCCCCGCGTAAAGGACCCGTGATCGGAAATACGCCTGCGGATTCTGGTCGGATAATGGCGCTTTCGCGACCGGACAGACGGGAAATTTCGTGTTATTTCCTGGCATCATTGTAAGATGGCGCGCAGCAGGCGCAGGACAAAGGCTTGGAAGAACGTAGCAACATGCAAACTTTCAAACTAAAAAAAGGGTTGGATTTGCCGGTTGAAGGCGCGCCCGAACAGAAAATCCAGCCGGGGCCTGAATTCTCGTCGGTTGCCGTTCTGGGCAGTGATTATATCGGATTAAAGCCCAAGATGCTGGTGCAAGAGGGCGACGCGGTCCAGCGAGGAACGCCGTTATTCTGCCACAAGGATGCGCCCGACGCGATGATGGTCGCGCCGCTGACTGGCAAGGTCGTGGCAATTAATCGCGGGGCGCGACGTGTATTGCAGAGCGTGGTGATCGAGGTTTCGGATGCCAATGACGCCGGCATAGATTTCTCGGGCACCGGCGATGCCGAGACTGCCGAAGGTGTTACGGCTAAGCTCTGCGCGGCCGGGCTGTGGACTTCTTTCCGGACACGTCCTTATTCAAAGATGCCCGAACCAGGCTCCAAGCCTACAGCAATCTTCGTGACAGCCATGGACAGCGATCCACTGGCAGGTGATGCGGCATTGGTTATTGCGGATGCGGG
The DNA here is from genome assembly GCF_056537805.1 of Ruegeria sp. C10. Lineage (NCBI taxonomy): Bacteria > Pseudomonadati > Pseudomonadota > Alphaproteobacteria > Rhodobacterales > Roseobacteraceae > Ruegeria > Ruegeria sp. C10. Next base: position 506,999 of record NZ_JBQFSC010000001.1, read on the forward strand.
CGAGGCATTTGCGGCTGGTCTCGCAGCTGTCTCAAACCTGACCGACGGCAAGACTTATCTGTGCCAGCAAGAGGGGGCATCCATCCCCGGTTCCGATCTGCCAGGTATAGAAGCGGCTGCGTTTTCCGGCCCACACCCCTCGGGCCTTGCTGGAACTCATATTCACTTCCTTGAGCCGCTGGGAGGGGACAAGCAGGTTTGGACCATTGGCTACCAGGACGTGATCGCGATCGGTCGTCTGATGCAGACCGGTCATCTGGATACAAACATCGTGATTGCTCTGTCTGGACCGGGCGCGCGCCAACCGCGCCTGATCCGCACCGTGATGGGCGCGTCGACGGATGACCTGACCCGGGATGAAGTGAACGTCGACGGGATCGCGCGGATCATCTCGGGGTCGATCTTGTCGGGGCAGCATGCCGATGGTCCGACCGCCTACCTGGGCCGTTTTGCGCGACAGATCAGCATTATTCGCGAAGATCATGATCAGCACACACTGGGCTGGATTCTTCCTATGTCTTCGAAATATGCGGTACAGCCTGTTTTGGGATCGGCTTTTGCCAAGAAGCTCTATTCATTCACGTCTAACCTGAATGGTGGTCGCCGCGCGATGGTGCCGACGGGTGTATTCGAAGAGCTTATGCCCCAGGATTATCTGCCGACGCAATTGCTGCGGGCGCTATTGGTGATGGACACCGACACCGCGCAGGCGCTGGGTGCACTGGAACTGGACGAAGAAGACCTGGGCCTTGTGGGCTTTGCCTGCCCTGCGAAATATGAATATGGGCTGGCGCTGCGCGACTGCCTCACCAAGATTGAAAAGGAGGGCTGATCCACATGGGTTTGCGCAGCTTCTTCGATCGGATCGAGCCGAACTTTACCAAGGGCGGCAAGTACGAAAAATATTTCCCCATCTACGAGATGGTGGAAAGTTTTATCTACACTCCGAAAACCGTCACGACCGTCGCGCCGCATGCGCGCTCTTACGTGGATATGAAGCGGATCATGACCTATGTCGTGATTGCTACGATCCCCGCAATCCTCTGGGGGATGTATAACACTGGCTATCAGGCAAACTCGGCCATCGCTACGTTGGGACCGGATTCGGCAACAGGCTGGCGGATTGCGATCCTGCAGGTGTTCGGCATCTCGCTGAACCCTGACAGCATTTTCGCCAATGTGATGCATGGATTGATGTATTTCCTTCCGATCTACATCACCACACTGGTTGCGGGCGGTATTTTTGAGGTCATCTTCGCCACTGTACGCGGCCATGAGGTCAACGAGGGTTTTCTAGTAACCTCGATGCTTTACACCCTGATTATGCCTGCGACAGCGCCATTGTGGCAGGTCGCGTTAGGCATCATTTTCGGTGTCGTGATCGGTAAGGAAGTATTTGGTGGCACGGGCAAGAACTTCCTCAACCCCGCGCTGGTCGGGCGTGCTTTCCTATATTTCGCCTATCCCGCGCAAATGTCGGGGGATTCAGTCTGGACCCCGGTGGACGGATTTTCCGGTGCGACTGCATTGGGCATCTCCGCTGCTGAAGGCGTTCAGGCACTGGCGGCCGACGGGATCACCTGGGCCAATGCGTTCTTCGGGCAAATTCAGGGTAGCTTTGGAGAGACATCGACGCTGGCTTGCATGATCGGCCTGGCCTTCCTGCTGACGACCAAGATTGCCAATTATCGCCTGATTGTGGGCTGTCTTGCGGGCACCATAGGCTTCACGCTTCTGCTGAATCTGATCGGATCGGACACAAATCCGATGTTCGCGATGCCTTGGTACTGGCATATCGTTCTTGGGGGCTACGCCTTTGGTCTGGCGTTCATGGTAACTGAGCCCGTTTCGGCCAGCCACACCAATATGGGCCGCTACATCTATGGCGCGCTGATTGGTATCATGGTTGTGATGATCCGCGTCATTAACCCCGCTTTCCCAGAAGGTATGATGCTGGCAATCTTGTTCGGAAACGTTTTTGCGCCGCTGATCGACTATTTCGTCGTCCAGGCAAACATCAAACGGAGGGCGCGTCGCCATGTCTGATACGCAATCCAATGAACCCAAGGGAGCGATTGCCAAGTTTCTGGCTGCTTCGCCGGATTCGGTTGGCAAGACTATCTTTGTTGCCGTTGCCGTCTGCCTTGTAGCCTCGATGGTCGTGTCTGCTGCTGCGGTCAGCCTGCGCCCGGTGCAGGAAATCAACCGTTTGAAGGATAAGCAAGTCAACGTTCTGCAAGTTGCCGGCATCTACGAACCAGGCATTGATGTGACCGAGGCATTCGCTGCGTTTGAACCGCATGTACTGGAATTGTCTACAGGTGAATTCGTTGACGATCAGTTCGACGCGACCACCTTCGATGATATCGCTGCTGCCAGCGATCCAGAACTGAGCGTCGCTTTGAACGATGACCCGGCTGGGATCGGGCGCAAGTCCAAGTACCGCGTGATCTATCTGCTGCGTGATGATGCAGGCGCGCTCGACAAGGTAATCCTGCCGCTTCACGGTTATGGCCTGTGGTCCACGCTTTATGGTTTCATCGCGCTGGAAAACAACGGCAACGATATCTACGGCCTGCAGTTCTATCAGCACGGTGAGACACCGGGCCTTGGCGCCGAGGTGGACAATCCTCGCTGGAAGGCGCTGTGGAATGGCAAAAAGCTGCGCGATGATGCAGGCGATCTGCAAATCACCGTTGCCAAGTCGCAACCCGCAGCAGGTCCTGATTTCTATGTCGATGCGCTGGCAGGCGCGACGCTGACTTCGGTTGGTGTCGATAACCTGGTGAAATTCTGGATGGGCGACGCGGGCTATGCTCCGTTCCTGGCCAAACTGCAAGCAGGAGAGCTTTGATGTCTCAGACCAAGAAAGAGATGCTGGTCGACCCGCTTGTCGACAACAACCCGATCACGCTGCAGGTGCTGGGCATCTGTTCGGCGCTGGCGGTGACCTCGTCGTTACAGGTATCGATGGTGATGGCGCTGGCGGTGATCTTCGTGACCTCGTTCTCGTCCTTCTTTATCTCGTGCCTGCGAAACCAAATCCCGGGTTCGATCCGGATCATCGTGCAGATGGTTATCATTGCCTCACTGGTGATCCTGGTGGACCAGATCCTCAAGGCTTATGCATTTGAGATTTCCAAGACGCTGTCGGTTTTCGTGGGCCTGATCATCACCAACTGCATCGTGATGGGCCGCGCCGAGGCCTTTGCGATGAAGAACCCTCCTGTCGCGTCATTCATCGACGGTATGGGTAACGGAATGGGCTATGGACTGATCCTGCTGCTGGTAGGTTTCATTCGTGAGTTATTCGGGGCCGGGTCATTGTTCGGCGTCACCATTCTGGAGACCGTCAACAATGGCGGCTGGTATGTGCCCAACGGCATGCTGCTACTGCCGCCGTCGGCTTTCTTCATCATCGGTCTGATCATCTGGGCCTTCCGCACATGGAAGCCGAACCAGGTGGAAGAGCGTGAATACAAAATCCAGCAGGTAGAGGCCCACTGATGGAAGGTCTGATTTCACTGGCCGTAAAGGCCATCTTTGTCGAAAACCTTGCGCTCAGCTTCTTTCTGGGGATGTGTACCTTCATCGCTGTTTCGAAGAAGATTTCAACTGCGCTGGGTCTGGGCATCTCGGTCATGGTGGTGCAAGCCATCACCGTGCCTGCCAACAATCTGCTGCTGAACTATCTGCTGAAACCGGGTGCGCTGGCTTGGGCGGGTTTCCCGGATGTGGACCTGACCTTCCTTGGACTGATCTCGTATATCGGCGTGATTGCGGCGATGGTTCAGATCCTAGAGATGGTGCTGGATAAGTACTTCCCCCCGCTCTACAACGCGCTGGGGATTTTCCTGCCGCTGATCACTGTAAACTGCGCCATTTTGGGTGGTTCACTGTTCATGGTGGAACGCGACTACAATTTTGCCGAAGCGGCGACTTACGGTCTGTCCTCTGGCTTTGGCTGGGCTCTGGCGATTACCGCGATGGCGGGTGTTCGGGAAAAGCTGAAGTATTCGGACATTCCCGATGGTCTGCAAGGCCTGGGCATCACTTTCATCACCGCTGGACTGATGGCGATGGCCTTCATGTCCTTCTCGGGCGTGAAACTGTAAGGAGGGCGGAATGGAAACCTTTGGCTTAGGTGTAGCCCTTTTCACCGTTATCGTTCTTGGTTTGGTTGCCATCATCATGGCGGCGCGGTCCAAGCTGGTTTCAACCGGTAACGTGAACATCACCATCAATGGTGAGAAAACAATCTCGGTTCCGGCGGGTGGCAAGCTGCTGCAGACGCTTGCGGCAGAGAAGCTATTCGTACCCTCCGCTTGTGGTGGTGGTGGCACCTGCGCGCAATGTCGCGTGCGCGTGCATTCCGGCGGTGGCTCGATCCTGCCGACCGAGGAAAGCCATATCACCAAGCGCGAGGCGTCTTGTGGTGACCGGCTATCCTGTCAGGTTGCAGTCAAGCAGGATATGGACATCGAAGTTCCCGAAGAGGTCTTCGGCGTCAAGAAATGGGAATGCACAGTTCGCTCGAACGAGAATGTGGCGACCTTCATCAAGGCTCTGACATTGGACCTCCCGGAAGGTGAGGACGTGAACTTCCGCGCTGGTGGTTACATCCAAATCGAAGCGCCTGCACACCAGCTCGCCTATACGGATTTCGACGTAGAAGAAGAATACCGCGAGGATTGGGATCGCTTCAATCTATGGCAGTACAAATCCGTCGTCGCCGAACCGATCGAACGCGCCTATTCCATGGCAAACTATCCGGATGAAAAAGGCATGATCATGCTGAACGTCCGCGTGGCTTCGCCCCCTCCTGGGTCCGAAGGTATCCCTCCGGGTCAGATGTCGTCGTATATTTTCAACCTGAAACCGGGCGACAAGGTCACAATCTCAGGTCCCTTTGGCGAGTTCTTTGCTCGCGAGACAGAAAAAGAGATGGTCTTCATCGGTGGTGGTGCTGGTATGGCCCCAATGCGCAGCCATATCTTTGACCAGCTCAAACGCCTTGAAAACCGCAACCGCAAGATCAGCTTCTGGTACGGCGCGCGGTCGAAGAAAGAGATGTTTTTTGTCGAAGATTTCGACACGCTGGCCAAGGAATTCGACAATTTCGAATGGCACGTTGCGTTGTCGGACGCCCAGCCCGAGGATGACTGGAAAGGCTACACTGGCTTTATCCACAACGTTCTGTTCGAGGAATATCTGAAGAACCACCCCGCACCCGAGGATTGCGAATACTACATGTGTGGTCCGCCAATCATGAACCAGTCGGTCATCAACATGCTGCTGGATCTGGGCGTGGACCGCGAAGACATCATGCTCGATGATTTTGGCGGATAAACAGCATCGGTCGGTTCCAACCCTTGGGACCGACCATTTTCATTTTTGGGTCTGATGTTGGGCAGGCTGCCAATATCAACGTCTGCATTTGGCGAATGCTGCGCCATATTTTTCCGCATTAGGCAGCAGGTCTTATGTTAACCGGATGGATTAAAAGGCTTATCGCATCTCAAACACCGCCTGATCGGACGGTGGATCTGCATTCTTTGGCGCCTACAGAAAAATTCTACGCAATCGGAGACATTCATGGGAGGTTGGATCTTTTACAACGGCTCCTGCCTGCGCTGGATAACGACTGTCCGGTGGTGTTTGTAGGCGACTATGTTGACCGGGGCGGATACAGCGCGCAGGTGTTGCGTCAGCTACATCACCTCGACACGAACCCCGAAACCCGGGCGATCTGCCTGAAAGGCAATCACGAAGATATGCTGCTTGGGTTTTTGTCTGATCCAACCCGGATGGAGCGTGTCTGGCTGTATAATGGCGGTGCTCAGACTTTGGCTTCGTTTGGGCTTGCTGATATTGACCAGTCCAACCCGCAAGCCGTTGCCGAACAACTGCAGCAAGCGATGGGACAACCGCTTTTGGACTGGCTGCATGATCGGCCGCTGACCTGGACGAGCGGGAATGTAACGGTTGTTCATGCCGCGCTTGATCCTTCGCAGCCGGTCGATCGGCAACAGGACAGAACTTGCCTTTGGGGGCATCCTCATTTCCGCAAGAAACGCCGGAAAGACGAGCAATGGGTGGTGCATGGCCATACCATCGTCGACGAAGCTCGGGTCGAGCATGATGTCATTTCGATCGATACAGGTGCGTTCATCACCGATCAGTTGACGGCTGCGGAAATCTCGCCTGGTTCTGTCCGATTTATCTCGACAGCGCGCACCGGAATCGCGCGCGTATCAGCGTAAGTCGCTAACCGACGATCATTTGCTTCATTCTAAGTGCTTCGTATTCCAGTTCTTTCAAGCGGAAATGAACCACATCGCCAATGGTGATCACCCCGCGCAGATTTCCATCACTCAGCACGGGCATATGCCTGAACCGGCCTTCGGTCATGGTTTTCAGCACGTCGTTCAGATAATCTTCGGGGCTGCAGGTTTTAACCTCAGTCGTCATAAGATCAGCCACGGATTGGGGTAGGGTCTGGCCGGGCGTTTCCGCCATACGGCGCACGATATCACGTTCGGAAAGGATACCCTGCAGGGCACCATTCTGATCTGTCACAACAACAGCCCCGATGCGTTTTTCGCGCAAGATATCCACGACCGAGTGAATCGTGTCGTTGGGCCGCACCGAAAAAACGGCATCCCCTTTACCTTCCATCAGTTTCGCAACCGTTGTCTGGGTATGCGACAGATTGGTCTCAACTGATTGACTGCGGGTTGTCGCCGCGGCCTTGTCGCCGCGTGTCGGAGGCTGGTAAGAGCTTGGGGCCATGGGCGGTCTCCTCTTTCACCGGTATTGTCCTTACAACCTACCTTACCGCAGGGACCGGCCCTGTATAGGGTGCAATTTCGAAAACCGGCGTAACTTGGCCACTTTAAAAGGAAATTGCTTGTGAGCAACCTGTATCTGACCCCACCAGTTGCCGCGCTGATCTTCTTTATCGTGGTGGTCTGCGGCCACAATTTTCGCATGGCGTGGAAACAGCAACCGGAGGGTTGGCAAAAGCGCGCTTGGCTGTTCGGTGTCCCGGCAGCAGTCGGGCTGTGTGCATTGGCGTTTTTGCCGCTGAAGATCTGAGGCCGGTTTGACTCTGAACAGGGTCACTGGCATATGCCGGGCAAGAACACTCCCGGGAGATTGCATCATGCGCCCACTGATCGCACTGGCCTCACTTTTGATTGTTTCGGCCTGCTTGTTTGACAAAGAACCGGACGTGGTGCGCCTGTCCGGCGAGACGATGGGCACCACGTTTAACATCACTGCAATCGGCGATGATTTGGACGAAGCTGCGCTTGGCCAAGCGGTTCAGGAGACTCTGGCGCAGGTCAACGCCAAGATGTCCAACTGGGACCCGAATTCCGAGGTCTCGACCTTTTCGGCCTCAGGCAGCACGGACCCGATGCAAGTGTCGGACGAGTTTGCCTTCGTGATCGAGGCCGCAAATGAGGTGCACGAGAAATCCGGCGGAACGTTTGATGTCACCCTTGGTCCGCTGATCGAATTGTGGGGGTTTGGACCGCGAAAACCTGAAGACCCAATTCCGGCAGATGACGAGATCGCGACAGCGCTAGGGCAAGTGGGACAAGCGCGGTTGTTAGACTTGGATCGCGGAGCGGGCACTTTGGCCAAGTCAGAGGCCGGAGTCGGGATCAACCTGTCTGCGATTGCCAAAGGCTATGGCATCGATGCGGTTGCCGCACAGCTGCGCGAGGCCGGGATCGAGAACTATATGGTCGAGATCGGTGGTGATCTGGTGACCATGGGCGAGAATGACAAAGGCGAAAGCTGGCGGATCGGGATCGAAAAACCCGAGACTGGCGCGCAATCAATCCAGTTGATCGTGCCGCTCGACAATCTGGGAATGGCGACCTCGGGTGATTACAAGAACTTCTTCGAACAGGACGGGGTGCGCTATTCGCATATCATTGACCCGACGACGGGCCGCCCGATTACTCATCGCACCACTTCGGTTACTGTTTTAGCAGACAACGCCATGATGGCGGATGCGTGGGCAACGGCAATGCTGGCCTTGGGCCAGGAAAAGGGCATGGAATTGGCCGAAGAGCATAAACTTGCCGTGTTCTTCATCTCGCGGGATGTGACAAGCGGAGAAGAAGCCTATATCACCGTACAAAGCAGCGCCTTCAAGGATGCGCTGGGGACCAACTGACCGGTAGGAACCGCTATGAGCACCTTTATTCTAGCCTTTTTCCTGTTGCTGATCGTCATGGTTGGCATGGCGCTGGGTGTGATGTTGATGGGCAAAACCATCAAAGGCAGCTGCGGTGGCCTGAACGCGATCTCGGGTGCCGATAAATGTGTGGTCTGTCAAAAGGATATCGATCCCGACAGCCCTCTGCGCGACCAGTTGCAGTGCAAGCGTGCGAAAAAGATGCTGCAACAGATGGAAGGCTAGGATAACCCTCTTGGCATGAACAAAGCCAAGAACGTCCTCTTCATCATGTTCGACCAATTGCGCTGGGACTATCTCAGCTGCTACGGGCATCCACATCTGCATACGCCAAATATTGACCGTCTCGCCTCGATGGGTATGCGGTTCACACGGGCCTACATCCAGTCACCGATCTGCGGCAGTTCCCGTATGTCGACCTATACCGGCCGCTATGTGCATTCGCACGGCGCGTCATGGAACGGAATCCCGCTGAAAGTTGGTGAGATCACCATGGGCGATCACTTGCGCAAGGTAGGGATGGATTGCTGGTTGGTCGGCAAGACTCATATGCGCGCAGATGCCGAGGGCATGGCCCGTTTGGGGCTTGAGCCCGACAGCCTGATCGGCGCGCGCGTCGCTGAATGCGGGTTTGATGTCTTTGAACGCGATGACGGGATGCGCCCCGAAGGACCGGATGGGTATTATGACCCGGATGGCGCCAAAAGGTACAACGAGTATCTGAAAGACAAAGGCTATGAGAGTGACAACCCCTGGCACGACTTCGCCAATTCGGGGCTGGATGAAGAGGGCAATGTACTTTCAGGTTGGTTCCTGAAGAATTCGTCAGAGGCCGCGAATATCGCCGAGGAAGACAGCGAAACGCCTTATCTCACCTCTCGCGGCATGGAGTTCATGGAAAACCATGAGGGGCCGTGGTGCTGCCACCTCAGCTATATCAAACCGCATTGGCCCTATATTGTGCCAGAACCCTACGCCTCGATGTATGGTCCCGAACACATTCTGCCTGTCATTCGGTCCGAAGCTGAACGGCAGAACGCTCATCCGGTGCTGAAAGCGTTCATGGATACGAAAATCGGCCAGACCTTCTCCCGTCAGGATGTACGCGAGGCCGTGATTCCAGCCTATATGGGCCTGATCAAGCAGGCTGACGACCAAATGGGGCGGCTGTTTGACTGGATGGAACAGACCGGACGAATGCAGGACACGATGATCGTGCTGACCTCGGACCACGGGGATTTTCTGGGTGATCACTGGATGGGAGAGAAGACCTTCTTCCATGACGCCTCGACCAAAATGCCGCTGATCATCTATGATCCATCGCCCGAGGCTGATGCCACGCGCGGCACCACATGCGATGCATTGGTCGAATCCATCGATCTAGCGCCTACGTTTTTAGACATCGCAGGCGGTGAACCTGCGGGGCACATTTTGGAGGGGCATTCATTGCTGCCCATCCTGCACGGTCAGGCCGAAAGCACTCCGCGCGATGTGGTGATTTGTGAGTACGACTACTCCGCATCCCCCATTGCGCAGACACTGAACGCCTCGGTTCGGGATGCGGTCATGTTCATGGTTGCAAACGAGAAATGGAAGCTGATCCATTGTGAAGGGGGCTATCGCCCGCTTTTGTTTGATCTAGAGAATGATCCGAATGAGCTGACGGACCTTGGCGTAAGCGATGAGCATGCAGACATCATCACCGAGATGTATGATCACCTGTTCACCTGGACGCGGCGCCAGTCGCAGCGCACGACCCGGTCGGAAGAACAACTGCTAAACATGCGTGGATCAAGCCGAGGAACAGGCGTGGTGATCGGTATTTACGACGAAAACGAGATGCCGCTTGAGCTGACCGTTAAATACCGCAACCGCAAAGCGCGACCCTTTGGGGACTACAAGACAGATTAATTCTTCATTCGTGGCCCTAATGACGGTTCAACCTTGAGCGGGCAGGGGGTAGAAGACAGCAACGCCGCCTCAATCGGAGAGCTTTCATGACCGCCCCAAAGCCCGTTGTCCTTTGTATCCTTGATGGTTGGGGCCTATCCGACGACACCAAGGCCAATGCGCCTTATCTGGCAAATACGCCAACCTTTGATGCTCTCATGGCTGAAGGTCCTCATGCGCAACTGATAACGCACGGGCCGGATGTGGGTCTACCTAGTGGTCAGATGGGTAATTCCGAGGTTGGTCACACCAATATCGGGGCTGGGCGCGTGGTTGCGATGGATCTGGGGCAGATTGACCTAGCCATAGAAGACGGTTCTTTCTTTCACAATGAGGCGCTGCAGAGCTTCATCGCTAAGGTGAAAGCTGCAGGCGGGACAGCGCATCTGATGGGGCTGGTATCGGATGGGGGCGTGCACGGGCACCTGGATCACATCGTAGCTGCCGCCAAAGCGGCTACCGATGCGGGTGTGCCTGTGGCGCTACATGCGATCACCGACGGGCGCGATGTGGCCCCGAAATCGGCCTTTACCTACATCGCCGAACTCGAAGACCGGTTGCCCGATGGCGCAAAGGTCGTCACCGTCTGTGGGCGCTACTTTGCCATGGACCGCGATAATCGCTGGGAACGCGTCTCCGAGGCCTATGGCGCAATAGTCAAAGGTCAGGGGCGCACTGTGGCCTCGGCCCATGAGGCCGTCGACCATGCCTACGCCCAATCCGAAACCGACGAGTTTATCGCGCCCACGGTTCTTGCTGGTTATTCCGGTATTAAGGACGGTGACGGGTTCTTTTGCCTGAACTTCCGCGCCGACCGTGCCCGAGAAATCCTGCGGGCAATTGGGGAGCCCGGTTTTGCTGAGTTCGACAACGGTCCGCGCCCGCAGTTGTCGGCGTTACTGGGCATGGTTGAGTATTCCGATGGCCACAGCGATTATATGACGACCGTATTTCCCAAGCGGGATATCGTGAACACGCTGGGCGAATGGGTTGCTAAGCAAGGCCTGCGCCAGTTCCGGCTGGCCGAAACCGAGAAGTACCCTCATGTCACTTTCTTCCTGAACGGTGGCAAAGAGCAGCCCGAGGGTGGCGAGGATCGCTTCATGCCCAAATCGCCCAAAGTGGCGACGTATGATTTGCAGCCCGAGATGTCCTCGGCCGAAGTGACAGAAAAGTTCGTCGAGGCGATCCACGGCGGATATGATCTGATCGTCACCAACTACGCCAATCCAGATATGGTTGGTCATACCGGTGATCTGCAAGCTGCGATTGAAGCCTGTGAAGCTGTTGATCAAGGGCTGGGGCAGGTGGTTGCAGCGCTGAAGCAGGTCGGGGGTGCGATGATTTTGACTGCAGATCACGGTAATTGTGAAATGATGGTTGACCCGGAAACGGGCGGTCCACATACGGCGCATACGCTGAATCCCGTGCCTGTTGTTCTGGTCGGCGGCCCCGAAGGGGCAAGCCTGCGCGATGGGCGCTTGGCCGATCTTGCTCCAACTTTGTTGCAGCTTATGGAATTGCCGAAACCCGTTGAAATGACAGGGGAAAGCTTGCTGACATGAGATTGCGCCCGATCGTTGCTGCAGCGCTGATTTGGGCCACCCCTGTCGTCGCCCAAACCAGCCCGTCAAAGGCGGCACTAGAAGCGGCCGAGATGCTGGAGCAAGCCTCGATCGCGTTGACTGAGGCCGAATCTGCCCGCGACCGGGTCAAAGCTCTGACCGAAACCATAAAAGCCTACGAGGCCGGTCTGAGCGCCATGCGCGACGGCCTGCGCCGCGCGGCCTTGCGCGAGGCGCAATTGACTGCAGAATTGCAGGTACAAGAGCAGGAGGTGGCGCAGCTGTTAGGTGTTCTGCAGACGATCGAAACCACCGCGCCTCCGGTACTTATGCTGCACCCGTCCGGCCCACTTGGGGCCGCGCGCACTGGTATGATGTTGTCCGAAGTCACGCCTGGGTTGAACGCGCAGGCTCAGGCGCTAGCAAACGAATTGCAAGAGGTACAGACACTGCGACAGCTTCAACAAAACGCTGCCAATACGCTGACCGAAGGGTTGGAGGGTGTTCAGGATGCCCGCACGCAGCTTAGTGAGGCGATAGCGGACCGGACCGATCTGCCTCGCCGTTTCGTAGAAGATCCTGTGCGTACAGCGATCCTGATATCCTCGACCGAAACGCTGGATGGGTTTGCCAGTGGGTTATCCGAGATCACCGATGGTGAGATTGAAGATACAAATGCAGATGTCTCGGGCCGGAAAGGTCAAATCGCCTTGCCCGCACAAGGGGTCATGCTGCACCGGGCGGGCGAAACGGACGCAGCGGGGGTAACGCGCCCCGGGCTGGTGCTGGGCACGCGACCCCGCGCATTGGTCACCGCGCCAACGGCTGCCACGATCCGTTACCGCGGGCCCTTGCTGGATCTCGGGAATCTTGTGATCCTTGAACCCCAGCCCGGATTGCTATTCGTGTTCTCAGGTCTGCAAGAGGTATATGGTCTGACCGGGGAAGTGATACCCGAGGGTACTCCGGTAGGTTTGATGCCGGGTGAAACTCCGGAAATCGGCGCTATTATGTCAACAAGCGGTGATGGCACTGGAACTGACTGGTCAGAAACGCTCTATATAGAAGTAAGACAGGATAACAGCCCAGTGGACCCGGAATCATGGTTCCGGACGGACAAGGATGGATAAACGAGTATGAAGAAATTTGTGATGGCCGGACTGGCCGGCACCGTGGCAGGGATAGTCGCAACAACACAGATCGCAGGCCCTTTGCTTGCGCAAGAGGCCGAGAACAAGGCAAGCGTTTACGAACAACTTGATCTGTTCGGTGACATTTTCGAACGTATTCGCGCCCAGTATGTCGAAGAGGTAGAAACCGACGAGCTGATCGAGGCTGCGATTGACGGGATGCTGACCTCGCTAGACCCACATTCCAGCTACCTGTCGCCTGATGATGCCGAGCAGATGCGCGTGCAGACACGTGGCGAGTTTGGCGGGCTCGGTATCGAAGTTACGCAGGAAGAAGGCTTTGTCAAAGTTGTATCGCCCATCGATGACACCCCAGCGGATGCTGCTGGTATCGAAGCGGGCGATTTCATCACTCATGTGGATGGCGAGAGCATTTTGGGGCTGACGCTGGATAAAGCCGTGGACCTGATGCGCGGCCCGGTGGGATCGGAAATCGTGATCACAGTCGTGCGTGAAGGCGAGCAGGAGCCATTCGACGTAACGATCGTTCGCGACACGATCAAGCTGACCGCAGTTCGTGCACGTACCGAAGGTACAAGTGTCGTGTTGCGTGTCACGACCTTCAATGACCAAACCTATCCGAACCTTAAGGAAGGACTGGAAGAACAGATTGAAGAGGCCGGGGGCATCGAAAACGTCAATGGCATCGTTCTGGATCTGCGTAACAATCCCGGCGGGCTGTTGACTCAGGCCATTAAGGTCTCTGACGCGTTCCTGGATGAGGGCGAAATCGTCTCGACCCGGGGTCGCAATCTTGAAGATGGTGAGCGATTCAACGCAACACCCGGCGATCTGACCGGAGGCAAGCCCATCGTTGTGCTGATCAACGGTGGTTCGGCCTCGGCGTCGGAAATTGTCGCGGGCGCCTTGCAGGATCACAATCGCGCCATCGTGGTTGGCACTAAGAGCTTCGGCAAGGGATCGGTGCAGACGGTCATGCCGCTTCGGGGTGACGGGGCTATGCGTCTGACAACCTCTCGCTACTACACGCCCTCGGGTCGTTCGATTCAGGCGCTTGGCGTCAGCCCGGACATCATCGTCGAGCAACCGCGCAACAACCCGGTTGACGAGGAAGAGGAAGATACAAACACCCGCACCCGGTCCGAGGCCGATCTGCGCGGCAGCCTGAACAATGACAGCCTCAGCGAGGACGAGATTCGCCAGATCGAAGAAGATCGCGCCAAGGCCGAAGCCACCGCGGAGCTGCGGGAAGAGGATTATCAACTGGCCTATGCCATCGATATCCTCAAGGGCCTGTCCGCATTCAATCCGACTGGACCGTCACAATAAGGGGGAGGGGGGCCGCCATCAGCGGCCCTATTCTCGCACCCTGAAGTGTTACCCTTCGACCTTGTGCAGCTTTTTCTCATCCAGCATCAGCGCTAGGACGATTCCAGCAGCGACTGAGATCGTGGCGAATACAAAAGCCATATTCATTCCGGTATCAAAGGCCGCCGCAATGGCGGCCTGAACCTTTTCAGTTTCACCTGAATTCAACTTTTCAAGCACTGCTTTTGCCGAGTCTGTGTTCAGCGTTCCACCATTGATCGCTTTCTGATCAGCCTCGGACATGTTGATGCCTGACGCAGTCAATCGGGTTTTCAGGCTGGACAGGCTTGTCACATACATGACCGCCGTCGCACAGGCGACCGCGATTGCCCCATAGACCAGATGGGTCATGAAACTCAGGCCACCCACCAGTCCGGCGCGCTCCGGTTTGACCGCGCATACGGCGGCTGTCCCCGAAGGCCCGACCGTCAGCGTTGCGCCCAAACCAATCAGCGCCATTCCGGGCAGAATCTGAAAATATCCGGTCCCGGAAGGCATGATGACAACGCTTGCCGCCCCGACTGTGGCGCAAATATATCCCCAAAACAGCAGTCGCTTGGGCCCAAAATCGTTATACAGCGTACCCGAGACGATCGATCCGACCGCTAGCAACACCGTCAGCGGTGCCAAACCCAGCGCCGATTGGAACACAGACCATCCCAAGACTTTTTGCATATACTGCGGAAAATAAAGCAGCCCAACAAAAGCTGCCGAGACGTTGAACATATTCAGACCCAAGGTAATCAGAAACTCTCGGTTCTGCATCAACTGAGGCATTAGCAAGGGTTCCTTGACCCTCTTTTCGACTTTCGGAAACAGGAAGAACAAAACGGCGCTGACTAAAAACAGCAGCAAAAGCGGCAGCGAAGTCCAGCCCCAATCGGCACCAACATCCAAACCGTAAAGCAAGAGCAAAACTGCAAAAGACAGGATACCCATCCCGGCAAAGTCGATGTGTTCACCTTTCTTATGCTCGGTCTCACGCTCCATCAGCAGGATCGCAGTCGTCATCGAAATGCTGGAAAACACCACATTGGCGAGGAAAAACAACCGCCAATCACCCAGATTGACCACCGCGCCGCTAATCATCGGTCCAAAGACATTACCCGTGGTGACACCCGCCAGTATCAGCCCCATGACCAATGCGCGGTGTTCTTCTTTCGACACTTTGGTGGCTCCAAATGCAAGCGTGCAGGGCCACACGCATCCCGCCCCGATCCCCTGCAAGGCGCGTGCGCCGATCAGGTAGTCCAAACCGGGTGAGACAAAGCATAAAACCGACGCAAACAGAAAGATCGAAAGACCGATGATCATCATCTTGCGATGACCATACATGTCACCCAGGCGACCTCCGGCCACCATCGTCATGGCAAAGAACAGAGCGTAAATATTCAGAACCCACTGGGTGCTGGTGATGTCGGCGTCAAAGCTGTTTTCGATTGCCGGGACCAGCATGAGGGCACCGGTAAAATCGATCCCGATCCCGAAACCCGTCACCATCAGCGCGATGACCTTTATGATGCTGTTGCGATCCATAGGCCAATCCAATGATGCACGTATGGACCTGAAAAGATAGGGACAATCCTATCAGTACTGTGGTCAGGTTTCGCTTTGAGATGCCTGAGAGCGGCGGAACGCGCGCTTTAACATGTCCAACTCGGCGCGCAACAAAGCGACTTCGGCCCTCAGATCATCTGCGGCGGGTGAACCGGCGATGATGGTGAAATCCCCCAGCTTATGGCCTGTTGTTCCATCGTGAATCACGACAGTATGGACACCTTCCGACAGGGCGGCGGGCGGCACTGGGATGCGCAAGGCCCAGCCATCTGTTGCTGGTTCCAACTCAACATCAGTCAAAGGCTCACCAAGAAACAGCACCTTGATCTGAGGGGGGCTTTCGCTGGTCAAATGGCCTTCCCACAGGCCGTTTTCGAAGCGGATTGGTGTCAGGGTGGTATGAGACATTGAGTACCCTTTACAGATCAGCCCGGTGGTAACGGCAGAATGTCAGGTCACGAAACACCACACGGTTCATCGCGGGTTGATCAATGATCAGATCCAGCCAGAGTTTTTCAATTCGACGCTCATTCACGTTCAGATGGGCCAGATCAAAATCTACAGTCGCCGCAGGTGTTGAAAGATCAAGTTCGCGCAGAACCTGCTCGGTATTAGGGCCATGCTGAATGTTCAGGCGGGCGAAGACAACGGTAGAACGCTCGCACTCAACCAGAGTGTCGACCCGCATCAGATGCTGGCGGGACAGATTTATGGCGGCATCAGTGGGCAGATCAACGGAGAGCGACAGGAAAGATCCCTGAAAATCAAATACCTCAACGGCCAGACTGAAAGGCGCCAAATCCTTGTCTCGCCGATTTCGGATTTGCTGCAGCCCGATCTCGACCTGGCTGCAATCGTGAAACAGGATGACCTGCCCATCCATCCGCGCCTTGCGCGGGGCCGAGGCTATACCTTTGCGGATCAGTGGCGTCCGCCACAGGTCCGGTCGCCACGACCAATCCGTTCCCAAGGGTTTTGGAAACTGGGTCGCCCCAATCAAGGGTTGGATCAGGCGAGCATCAGCTTTTTGAATTGCTTGTTCAAGTTTGCCGCGCAACCGCCGGGCGTCATCACGTTGGCGGCGAAGCTCAGGCAGTGCGAGGTGGTCAGACTGCTGCGCGGCACGCTGCCAGCGCCCCAGAGCCTTTAGTTGAATATATCGATCCAGTAATCTGCCCATCGCCCCATCTTTCAAGACAGCCCCTCTTTAGTCAAAGTCGGGGCAGGGGACAAACCAGTCTTACTTGATTAGCGGATAAATCTTCCCGAATCCTAAATGTGATCTCCTATCCAGCTGGTTTCTGCGTCGCAAAGAGCCGCCATTCTTGCAATAGCTCGGGCCGAGGCTTACCGTCGGCGCTCGGGCAATCGGCATTTGTCCCGGATCATACAGGCTCATCATGAGGCAGGGGAATGGAACCCACCCTATTTTCATTCATTTGGAAGCATTCGAAAAAACAGCAATTGGTCCTACTATTGCTGACCGTTCTGTCATTTCCGTTCCTTTACGCTTCGTTGGAGCTTCCTAAGCAGATCATCAACGACGCGATTGGTGCGCCCGCAGACACCGTGACAGTACTCGGTATCACCGTGACACAGGTGCAGTACCTGCTGATTCTGTGCTTTGCCTTTTTGGCAACTGTCATCGCCAGTGGCGTGATGAAAATGCGCATCAATACCATGAAAGGCATTCTCGCCGAGCGGATGTTGCGTCGCCTTCGCTTTACCTTGATCAGCCGCTCGATGCGCTTTCCCAAATCCTATTTCGCCACCACCAGCCAAGGTGAATTGGTATCGATGATCACGTCCGAGGCCGAACCCATGGGCGGGTTGATGGGAGATGCCATCGCGCAGCCCGTTTTTCAGTTCGGCCAGATGATGACGATCGTCACGTTTCTTTTCATGCAAAGCGTGTGGTTTGGTCTGGCCAGTATTGCATTGATCCCTTTGCAGGCTTGGCTGATTCCCAAATTGCAACGTCAGATCAACCTTCTGAACAAGGATCGCATTCAGGAGGTTCGGCGGCTGAGCTCTGAGATTGGCGAAAGCGCTGCTGGTATTAGCGATCTGCGCACCAATGGCGGCTGGCGCTATCGTCTGGCGCAATTCAGCCATCGGCTGGGAACCTTGTTCGAGATTCGCTTTAAGATCTACAACAAGAAGTTCTTCATGAAGTTCCTCAACAATCTGATCACTCAGATGACACCCTTCCTATTCTATTCAGTAGGCGGCTATCTGGCGATCACGGGCGAGGTGACAGTGGGCGCATTGGTCGCTGCGTTGGGTGCATATAAAGACCTCAGCGGCCCTTGGAAAGATCTTCTGACCTACTACAACCAGGTACAGGACATGTCACTGCGCTGGGAAATTGTGACCGAACGGTTTGCCCCATCGAATATGATACCCGAACAGTTGTTTGAGGGCGTCCCCGAGGCAATCCCGCACCTAACCGGCGATATCGAACTGCGCAACGTGACCGTTCGTGATGATGACGGCAAGACCATCCTTGAGGATATTGATCTTACCATTCCCCAAGGCGCTCGGGTTGCGATTCAGTCGAAACACGCTTCGGAACGCAGTGCGCTTGCGCAGTTGCTGACGCGCGAAGTGCTGCCGGTTCAAGGCGAGGTTCTGATGGCTGGCCACAACCTCAACAGCCTGCATCAGGCGGTGATTGCGGCGCGGATCGGCTATGCCTATTCACGCCCTTACCTGTTCGACGGAACATTGGGTGATAACCTGCTAATGCCGCTGCGCACGCATCCTCAACACGAAAGTGGTGCATTGCAGGCCCCCTCACGCCGCCAGATCGAAGCCGTGCGCGCCGGGAACCCACCCGATTCACTGTCCGATGAATGGATCGATCCAAGCCTCGCGGGTCTTGATGACATCGAGGATATTCGTGATTGGTGGTTCCAGCTTGTCGAAGCGATGGGCATTGATGAATTTATGTTCCGGCGCACTTTGCGCTCTCAGTTCGACCCGGAAGTACACCCGGTACTGGCGAAAGAAATAGTCGATCTGCGAGATACCGTTGCGACACGCCTGCAAGAGCGCGGGTTGGACAAGTATGTCTATCGGTTCGATCCTGACCAGTTCAATCCCGCCGTGCCCTTGGGCGGGAACCTGCTGTTCGCTTCACCGACGCATGATATCGCACCGGACATTCTGGCGGGGGACCACCGGTTTCTGTCGTTGCTTACGGGCAATGGCCTTGATGATGACGCGCTCAGCATCGCTCAGGCCGTTCTGGAAACCCTAAACCAGACTTTCGGGCGAGATGGGGCCGATCACCCATTGTTCTTGCGGCTTGGCATGTCAAAAGACATGTACCACCGTCTGCTCGATATCGAAGAGCGCCGCAAAACCAAGGGCGAGGAAGCCATCGGCGATCAGGAACGTGCGCTGCTGTTGACCGTCCCATTCATGCTGACCGCTGAACAAATCGGCCCGAGTTTCCCTGAGGAGTACAAGGACAAAATCCTTTCCATTCGTCACAGTCAGGCCGAACGGCTGCGGGGCGCTATGGGTGCGATGTTCGTGCCGGTGTCACCGGACGTCTACGTTCCCCGCCTGACAGCAATGGAAAACGCTCTGTATGGTCGGGTATCCATCATGGCTGGTGCTCATGCAGAAGAGATCGAAGATCTGGTCGCGGAGGTTCTGAACGAGGCCGGGCTGCGCCGAAGGGCCGCCGCGATCATCTACGACCTGCCGTCCGGGTTAGGTGGGAATAACCTTCCGACAGTGTTTCAGGAGCGTGCTGCCTTTTCTCGTGCCGGGATCAAACGCCCCGATATCCTGATACTCGACAAGGCACTGGCCAGCCACGACTCTGAAAGCCGCCTGCGGACCCGTCTGAAGCTGCGCGAGTTATTACCCGACTCGATTATGATCTTTATGGAGGATCATTTTGCCCATCCGGAAGCCTATGATTTGTTTGTTGAAATAAAGGACGGTCGCATCGATGGTGTCTCGCGCGTGTCCACCGATGCCGAAGATACCGGGACGGACGACCTGAGCCGGAAACTCAAGATCATTTCTTCTACCGAGTTGTTTTCACGAGTCGATGGGCGCAACCAGCGTCTTCTGGCGTTTTCGGCCCAATGGTACGAGGTCGCGGCAGGTCAAACCATTTTCGCACGTGGCCAGGCTCCCGATGCGGCGTATTTGTGTATTTCGGGTTCGGCGAGCCTGAATTGGCTGAATGAACACGGTGAAATGCGTTCGCTCTCGATAGTAGAACCCGGGCGCCTTATCGGCGATCTTGCGATTATCACCAATGAGCCGCGACAATTAGATTTGGTGGCCCTCACGGATTGCTCGTTCCTGCGGATCGGCGCGGAGGAATTGCGTGCTGTGATTGAAAGTGACGCGGGCGTTGCGATGAGGTTGCTTGAAACCGTGGCTGGATATTTGTCCACGGTGTCCGAGCGGTTGCGTGACCCCAACACTCCAATTGGGGATGACCTGCCTTCGGTAAGTGCTGAGCAATCCGATGAGCACTAATGAAAGGCGGGGTGCCTATTCAAGTCATCAGCAATTGCTAGGTGCCGCCCGCAGATATCCCGAGATATGGCGCTTGTTGGCTGGTCTTGCGCTGGTCTCAGTGGTTGTGGTCACGCTCAATGCAATCTTGTTCGCAATCGTTGCCAGTCTTGGCTCATCAGGGTCGGCGGTCACATTCTTGAATGGATCGTCGCCAACAGCGCTCCTTATTGTGCTCTCCAGCTTTATTTTTGTCACTATTGGCGTGGCGTTGGGGGCACGATTATTTCAGCACCGGTCACTTGCCTCGGTCCTGGGCGAACAATCCATCGCAATCTGGCAGTTTTGGCGCGTTGTTCGCGCATTGCTTCTGCTGGGTGCAGTCATATTCATACTCCCCCCCTATGACCTTGGTGCACCATTGGTGGCGAATCTCGCGTTAACCAAATGGCTTTTGCTGCTTCCCTTATCCGCTGTTGCGGTGCTGATTCAGACCAGCGCCGAGGAAATCCTGTTCCGAGGCTATATGCAACAGGGCCTGGCCGCGCGGTTTCGGTCTCCACTGATCTGGATGGGTCTGCCATCAATCTTGTTCGCAGCTGGCCACTACAGCCCCGCGACGGTCGGAGACAATGCGGTCTTGATTGCCATCTGGGCGCTGACATTTGGGCTTTTGACCGCCGATCTGACCGCGCGAGCGGGTACGCTGGGCCCCGCCATTGCGCTGCATTTTTTCAATAACATCGCGGCTCTGCTTGTCATTTCGCTTCCCGACAACCTTGGTGGCCTGGCCTTGTTCCATCTTCCTTATGAGGCATCGGACGCCGAAGCGTTGCGACCTTGGTTGCTAGTCGACTTTGCGCTGATGATCGTGGGGTGGCTCACTGCAAGATTGGTCCTCAGGCGCTGATTGCATTTCCCGGCATTGCGTCTTATTTGACGTCAACGCCGCATTATCAAGGTTCCGACATGAACTGGATCACAAACTACGTCCGCCCCCGGATCAATTCGATCTTCTCGCGCCGCGAAGTGCCCGAAAACCTTTGGCACAAGTGTGATGAGTGTGGAACCATGCTGTTCCACCGCGAATTGGCGGAAAACCAGAATGTCTGCACCCAGTGCGACCATCACATGGCAATCACGCCGCGCGATCGGTTCCAACATCTGTTTGATGGCGGTATTTTTTCCGAGGTTGATGTCCCGGCACCGAAAGACGATCCCCTGCAGTTTCGGGATCAGAAAAAATACCCTGACCGTATGAAGGCGGCCCAGAAAAAGACCGGCGAGAAAGAAGCGATGCTGGTCGCCGTTGGCGAAATCGGCCGTACCCCGATCGTGGCTGCCGCGCAGGATTTTTCGTTCATGGGCGGATCGATGGGCATGTATGTAGGCAATGCCATCATTGCTGCAGCACAGGAGGCTGTTAGGCTACAGCGGCCTCTGATCCTGTTTTCGGCAGCCGGCGGCGCGCGGATGCAGGAAGGCATTCTGAGCCTGATGCAGATGCCGCGTACGACGGTCGCAGTGGAGATGCTCAAAGAAGCAAACCTGCCCTATATTGTTGTCCTGACCCACCCGACAACAGGCGGCGTTACAGCCTCGTACGCGATGCTGGGTGACGTTCATATTTCGGAACCCAATGCCCTGATCTGTTTCGCCGGACCCCGTGTGATCGAACAGACCATTCGTGAGAAACTGCCCGAAGGATTCCAGCGCGCTGAATATCTGCTGGATCACGGGATGCTCGACCGAGTGACCAAACGCACCGAGATGCGGGATGAGCTGATCACCATCACCCGAATGCTGATGAAGCAGCCCCCTGCGGTCAAAGGCGACCTTCCTGCGCCCGAGCCGGAAGAAGCCCCAACCGAGGCACCCACCGAGGACGCGGTCGAAAAATGACCTCCCCATCTTCGGATGCCATCCTAGACCGGATGATGGCGCTGCACCCCAAGATCATCGACCTGACCTTGGACAGGGTATGGCGTTTGCTGGCGGCACTAGACAATCCTCAGGTTAAGCTGCCTCCGGTCATTCATATCGCTGGAACCAATGGCAAGGGCTCGACCCAGGCCATGATCCGGGCGGGGCTTGAAGGGGCAGGGCATGCGGTCCATGCCTATACCTCACCTCATCTGGCCCGGTTTCACGAGCGAATCCGACTGGCAGGTGAGCTGATTTCCGAGCCCGACCTGACCGCCGTGCTGGATGAGTGTTACGCCGCAAATGGCGGTGAGAACATCACCTATTTTGAAATCACCACCTGCGCCGCGCTGCTGGCATTTTCCCGCACCAAAGCTGACTATACGCTGCTCGAAGTCGGGCTGGGCGGGCGGCTGGACGCCACCAACGTGATCGAACGGCCCGAGTTGACGGTCATCACCCCCGTCTCGATCGACCATGAGCAGTTCCTGGGCGACACTTTGGGCAAGATCGCCGCTGAAAAAGCCGGAATCATCAAGCCGGGCGTTCCCTGCATCGTCGGCCCGCAGCAGGATGAGGCGCTGGAAGTCATCGAATATACCGCAGCCCGTCTGGGCGCTCCGCTATTGGTCCACGGGCAGCACTGGCATGTTCATACTGAGAACGGTCGCCTTATTTATCAGGACGAAACCGGTTTGCGCGATCTGCCTATGCCAAACCTACTGGGTGCTCATCAGATCGAAAATGCAGGCGCGGCTCTGGCTGCGTTGCGCCACCTGCAAATGGGCGATGATGCCTACGAGGCCGCTGTGGCCAAGGCCGAATGGCCCGCGCGCATGCAGCGGCTAAAAATCGGTCCTCTGGTCGAGCAGGCCCCTCAGGCTGAGTTGTGGTTGGATGGCGGTCACAACGCGGCTGCAGGCACTGCTTTGGCCGAGGTTTTAGTGTCACTACCAGAACGTCCCACGCATTTGATTTGTGGTATGCTGAATACCAAAGATGTCACCGGTTATCTCGCGCCATTGGCCCAAAGGGCAGACAGCCTGACGGCCGTATCGATCCCGGGTGAGCAGAATACGCTGAGCGCGGACGAAACCGCCGCCGCTGCTGCTAAGGTGAATCTGGCCGCCACAACAGCAGACAGCGTCACAGACGCGCTCGCCGCAATCACCGCTCAAACCCCTGATGCACGCATTCTGATCTGCGGGTCGCTTTATCTTGCGGGAAACATCCTTAGAGAAAACGCCTGATCCTCCGCCTGATGAAAAAGATTCTGCGCCAGGGCAGCAGCCCCTATCTGCCCCAATCCTTGTCTTGCATCTCCCGCAGGCGCGAGGCCGTACGCTCAAACTCAAAAGTTCCTTCTCCTTCGACATAGAGCATCTCGGGCTCGGCAGCGGCGGAACAAATCAGCCGAACTTTCGCCTCATAAAGCGCATCGATCAGGGTGACGAAGCGCTTGGCCTCATTGAAATTATTGCGTGACAAACGCGGGATATCTTCAAGAACCAGTACCTTCAGCGCTTCTGCGATGGCCAGGTAGTCTCCCGGACCCAACATTCGTCCGCAGAGGTCATAAAACGAGGCCCGTGCAACGCCGTTGCGAAAGGCGGGCAGGACAACTTCGCGACCCTTCACCTGAAGGGCCAGCTCTTCTGCCGGTCCACCCGACAGATCATTCCACACCTCACGAATCTTTTCCCGCGCTTCGGGCCCGATGGGGGTGAAGTAAACCGGCGAGCCTTCAAGTCGGTTCTGCCGGTAATCCGTGGGTGAAACCAACTCCCACACTTCCAGTTGCTCTTTGATATGCTGAATGAAAGGCAGAAAAAGCTGCCGGTTCAACCCATCCTTATATAGATCATCCGGATGTCTGTTCGAAGTCGTAACGATAGCGACACCACCCTTGTAGAGCAGATCAAACAACCGCCCCACGATCATCGCGTCGGTGATATCGATGATCTGCATCTCATCAAAGGCCAGCACCCGCGCCGATTTGATGACTGCATCGGCCACAGGGACCAGCGCGTCCTCAACGCCGTCTTCACGCGCCTTGTGCAGACCGGAATGGATTTCCTGCATGAACGCATGAAAATGCACCCGTCGAACTGGGATTTCACCCAATGTCTCGACAAACATGTCCATCAACATCGACTTACCGCGCCCAACACCTCCCCAAAGATACAAACCCTTGGGTGGCGGCGGCGCTTTGCGGAAAAATCCACGCTTAACCGGTTCGGCCAAGGCTGCTCGAATGCGCTCAAACCGGGGCAGCACAGCCTCTTGCGCGTCGTCCCGGGTCAGTGTCCCATCAGCAATAAGATCTTCATAGTGTGAAATTAGATCCGTCATGAGTTGAGCCATACCGATCGCTTCGTGGGTTGAAAAGAAACCTTTTTTCCAGACACATCAATTTTGCTGAACTGGCGTCACAAAACTCCTGAATTGACGCGCCGAGTTGTACCGCTAACGTCTGCTGGAACCAATCTTCGGAGCCTTAATGTCGCAATCCACCCGTTTGCTGAACCCGATCCTGATCGTCGGCTGCATCGTAATTACAGTCAGTTTTGCCGTACGCGCCTCTTTTGGTGTGTTCCAGATACCGATTGCGGATGAGTTCGGCTGGCTACGCAGCGATTTTTCGATGGCGATCGCCATACAAAACCTGGCTTGGGGGATCGGCCAGCCGATCTTTGGCGCCATTGCGGAAAAGATAGGTGATCGGCGCGCCATCGTTCTGGGCGCTCTGACCTATACGGCGGGAATGGTCCTGACGGCATGGTCCGTTACCCCGTTTGAACATCAGATGTATGCCTGGCTCGTGGGTTTCGGGATCGCTGGGACGGGGTTTGGCGTGGTCCTTGCGGTCGTAGGTCGTGCCTCATCGGATGCGAACCGCTCGATGTCATTGGCGATTGTCACCGCAGCGGGCAGTTTCGGGCAAGTCATTGGCGCACCCACAGCAGAGTGGTTGCTGACTTTCTTACCCTGGCAGCAAGTGTTTCTGATCTTTGCGGTGGCTATCCTTGCATTGATCCTGACATTGCCATTCATGCGCGCGCCTCAGCCCATCAGCAGGACGGAGCTAGAGGAGAGTATGGGGCAGATCCTATCCAAGGCATTCCGCGACCCGTCTTATTCGCTGATTGCGATCGGCTTTTTCAGTTGCGGCTATCAACTGGGCTTTGTCACAGCCCATTTCCCTGCCTTCGTCACCGAGATGTGCGGCCCGATCCAACCCGGAGGCCTCTTACATTCGATGGGGATCACCACAACTTCAGCCTTGGGGGCGATTGCGATTTCGTTGATTGGGTTGGCCAATATCGGCGGAACCCTTTTGGCCGGATGGGCTGGAAATCACTTTCCGAAGAAGTACCTGCTCGCGGCGGTTTACACCGGCCGAACGCTTGCCGCAGGTGCCTTCATCGTGTTCCCAATCACGCCCTTGTCCGTGATCGCATTCTCGCTTGTGATGGGGTCGCTCTGGTTGGCGACCGTACCGCTAACATCTGGCCTTGTCGCACATCTCTATGGCCTGCGGTACATGGGCACGCTCTACGGGATCGTATTCCTGAGCCATCAGATCGGCAGTTTTCTGGGCATCTGGTTAGGCGGGCGCATGTACGACCAATTCGGTGATTACACCATGGTTTGGTGGATCGGCGTCGCTATCGGAGCGTTCAGCGCCATCATTCACCTGCCCATCCGCGAAAATCGCTCACCAACCGGCGTGACAGCCTGAGCTATGCGGCCTCTTCAGCGGTCAGCAGCCCCTCAGAAACCAATCGATCCGCCCAACCCTGCGGATCGATGAAGTGATGCGTTTGCCATCCGCGCGCCCTTGCTGTTTCGATATTCTCGATCCTGTCATCTGCAAACAAAAGCGCCGAGGGAGGGATGCCGCAATCGGCCTCAACCATTTCGTAAATTGGCATATGAGGTTTGACCGTCTTCATCCGACCCGAGACGTATTGACGATCAAACTCATTCAGAAACGGATAAACAGTAGTGGCATAGTCAAAATTCTGAACCCCAAAATTCGTCAGGGCAAAAACCGGGATCTTCTTGGTCCGCAACGCGCGCAGCAGTCGCGCTGAATGTGGGATCTCGGGCGCGGCCAGTTCGATCCAGTTGTCATGCCACATTCGGATTTCATCGTGCCATTCCGGGTACTTGTCCGCCCAATTGTAAATTGTATCCGTGAAATGATGGCCCTGATCTACCAGATCATTCATCCCATGCAGATCGACCTCGTCAAACATGGCGCGACGACGATCCTCGCCGATTACTCGATCATAATAGCGCTCGGGCTGCCACTCGATCAGCACATTTCCGATGTCAAAGATGACGGCTTCAATGGCCATGACTTAATCCCATACCAGTTCAATCACAACGACTGAACCAAGCGCAGGTCAGAGATGCAAGCGCCAACCGCAGCGCCGCACGCGCTGCCCAGCCCAACGGAAGGATATGCATCTTTGATGCGTCTCTGACCGGCGGGAGCACTACCTGCGAAGGGCAGCGCGTATCTCGCGCTCAAGCGCATCTAGAAAACGCGACCGGTCGGCTTTGCTAAATGGTTTTCCCCCGCCACCTGTCCCCAGCGGATTTGCCGCGCGAAGGTCTGCCATCAGATCGCGCATTGCCAATTGCTGACCGATATTGGCCGCAGTGAAAGCCTCACCACTGGGCCGAAGCACGCGTGCTTCGGCTTCAATACACTTGGCGGCCAGCGGTATATCAGAGGTAACGACAATATCGCCGGTGCCGCAGCGTTCGGCAATCCACTTATCCGCCTCATCTGCTCCCGAGGCGACGATCACGACTTGCACCAACGGGTTGGCAGAGGGGCGTAGCCCTCCGTTTGAGACCAGAACCATCGGCACCTTATGCCGGGTTGCCACCCGTTCAGCCTCGGCCTTGACCGGGCAGGCATCCCCGTCGATGTAAAGCGTCGTCACGCCTCTTTGACCTTTGGTTCTGACTTCGCCTTTGGCGTCGATTTGCGCACCTTGAATTCGTCCGGAATGGGCATCCGGTTAAAGGCATCCAGCCCCGCGATTTTGTAAGCTTCGGCAAGGGTCGGATAGTTGAACGTGTTCTGCACAAAGTAATCCACCGTGCCTTTCAGGTTCAGCACCGCCTGCGCGATATGGATCAGCTCGGTTGCGCCTTCGCCGACAATCTGAACCCCTAAGACCCGGCGGGTCTTGAGCGAGAACAGCATCTTCAGCATGCCATGCTCCAACCCCATGATGTGCCCGCGCGAGGTTTCGCGGAACCGGGCCACACCCACTTCGTAGGGAATACCACGCTCCTGCAGTTCTTCCTCGGACATCCCGCAGGTTGAGATTTCGGGGACCGAGTAGATCCCATACGGATACCAGGGGCTTTCCGGCAGGGTTGGAGTCTCCAGCGCATGACAGGCCGCGACCCGTCCCTGTTGCAACGAAGTTGAGGCCAACGACGGATGCCCGATGACGTCTCCGGTGGCATAGATATGCGGCACCGAGGTCTGATAGGTCTTGCGGTCCACACTGATACGATCGCGATGATCCGTTTCAATGCCAACCGTATCCAGGTTCAGCGCCGAGGTTGCCCCCATCCGCCCGGCTGCAAACAGCAGCATCTCGGCCCGGACGTGCCGCCCATTGTCCAGCGTGATCTCAACATGGCTACCGGCGTCTTCTATTTTCTCGACGGCTGCACCCAACCGCAGATCGACGCCATTTTCACGGATCTGATGTGTGAAATCGTGGATAAGTGTCTTGTCGATGAAATCCAGAAACGTCTCGCGCGGTTCGATCAACGTCACCCGGACATCAAGCGCCGAGAACATAGTTGCATATTCAACGCCGATCACGCCCGCACCGATCACGCAGAGCGAACGCGGGATTTCCTCCATCTCAAGGAAATCATCCCCATCGACGACAGTTTTGCCATTGAAAGGCACGTAATCTGGCCGGTAGGTCTTGGTGCCGGTGGCGATCAGGAATTTGGCTGCTGTCAGACGCGTGGATTCGCCTGCATCCGTAGCCACCTCGATCTCGTGTGGCCCCGTGAACGTCGCCAACCCGTTCAGCGTTTCAACATGGTTGCGGTTGAACTGATGCTCCAGCACATCGACCTCATGATCGAGTGTCATGTGTAGCCGTGCTTTCAGATCCTCTGCGCTGATCTGATCCTTGACCCGGTAGGAGCGCCCATAAAAACTGCGCTCGCGCCAGCCTGACAGGTTCAGCACCGTTTCTCGCAAGGTTTTCGATGGGATCGTGCCGGTATGAACAGAGACACCACCAAAACGATCTTTGCGGTCAATCACCAGCACCCGGCGCTGCAATTTGCCTGCCTGAATCGCCGCTGCCCGGCCTGAAGGGCCCGAGCCGATGATGATCAGGTCATAGTCATATTTGCTCATGCCTCAGTCCCCATACAGCGCTTCGGCGTGGAAGGTGATGTGATCCTCCATAAAGGTGGACACGAAATAGTAGGAATGGTCATAGCCGGGCTGCAGTCGGTAAGTGGCCTGCTGGCGACGCTCGGCAATTGCCTGCGCCAGTGCCTCCGGGCGCAACAGATCCATAAACTGATCGTTTGCACCGGTGTCGATCAGGACCGGTCCGTCAAAGCCTGTGCTTTTCATCATCGCCGACGCGTCATGCTTGGCCCATGCGGTCTCATCATCGCCCAGATACGCGCTGAGTTGCTTGCGGCCCCAATCCGCCCCCATTGGGTTCGAGATCGGCGAGAAGGCCGAAACAGACCGGTAACGCCCGGGCAGGTTCATCGCCAGCGTCAATGCGCCATGCCCACCCATCGAATGTCCTGTGATGGCCTGACGATCAGGATCAATCGCAAAGTTCTCGGCCAGAAGGGCCGGCAACTCTTCGGCAACATAATCCCACATGTTGAAGTGAGGCGTCCAAGGGCCTTGCGTGGCATTGACATAGAACCCTGCGCCTTGGCCAAGGTCATAGTCTTCGTGATCTGCCACGCCTTCGCCGCGTGGTGAAGTGTCGGGGAACACCAGCGCAATGCCCTGTTCGGCCGCCCAACCCTGGGCACCCGCCTTCGTCATGGCATTTTCATGGGTGCAGGTCAGGCCCGACAGATACCACAGAACAGGAACGGGGCCGTCCTTGGCTTCGGCTGGAAGAAAAAGGCCAAATGTCATATCACATTTGCAGGCCGAGGAAGCATGGCGATAAACGCCCTGCACACCACCAAAACAGGCATTTTCCGAAAGGGTTTCCATCAAGCTGATCCTTACGTTGTGTCCGGGCCATGGCTACCGCTCTGCAGCGTCGGCGTAAAGTGCAGCCACCTCTGGAAAGCTCATTTTTCGAAAAGGTGAAGATCAGAATCCGCTGACCCATCCTATCGCCAGCGGGACGGTCAGAATGCTGGCGATGGTAGATAACAGGATGGCAGCAGATGCCCGTTGCGGGGCCACACCGTAGTGCGCAGCCAGCATGTAAACATTGCCTGCAACTGGTAAAGACGCCGCCGCGATTGCGACCATCGCAGGGAATGAGGCAACCGGGATCAGCCAAATCACCATAAGTGCCACGATAAACGGATGCAGCACCAGTTTGCAAAAACTCAACCAGCCCGCGATCTGGATGCGCTCGGCCGATTTGTCTGCCAGTGACGCCCCGATGGCAAACAGCGCCCCCGGCGTAGCCGCACCGCCCAGAATTGTCAGAAAATCATTAAGCGGGGCTGGTACAGGCACCTCTAACGCAGACCAGATCAATCCGGCGGAGATTGACAAGATCATGGGGTTTCTCAGCAGGCCAATCCCGATCAGGCGCATCGTCCCCAGGCTGAGTCGACCATCGCGGCCACCGTTGATCAGGATCACGATCAATGAGGAAAACACAACCAGATCAACCGTCAGCACCAACATCACTGGACCTATGGCAGCATCGGAGAATAAAAGCGCAAGCATGGGCAGGCCCAGAAACCCAACATTGCCAATAGCAGCACATTGCGCCTCGACCGCGGCGGTGGGGATGTCCAGCCCTCGGAGATAAGCGATAGCCGTCGCCAGCGCATAGACGCCAGCAGTGCCGATCAGATACCCGAGAACCAGCCGACCGTTGAAAATTTCGGCAAAGGGCAGGGTGGCGGCAAACCGGAATAGCATAGCCGACAAAGCAAAGAAAAACACGAACTTGGTTAGATATGCTGTCGCCTCGGGAGGGAAAAACCGGCTGCGTCCGGCCCAGAACCCCAGGCCGATGATTGCGAAAAAGGGGAGAGTGCGCAGAAATATCTCGACCATGGCAACGTGTTAACATGGCTGGTCAGGCTCGCAAGGTTGACGCACGGTCGGCGGTACGATTGAAGCCGTAACGTTGTGCCAAAACCGCTATCGGAGTGAAAAGCGTTGAAACTGAACCGAACGGTTTATAGTGTTGCAGGATATCGCAATCCGGAGACACCATGACCCAAGCCGCCACCATCCTGCGTACAGGCCGTAAATTCGACCAGGTGTTACGTGGGGCCCGAGAGGTTTTCATGGCGGATGGGTTTGAAGGTGCAAGCGTCGATGACATCGCGCGTGCGGCGGGTGTTTCGAAGGCAACGCTATACAGCTATTTCCCCGACAAGCGACTGTTGTTCACCGAGGTTGCCCAGACCGAATGTCGCCTGATGTCCGAGCGCATCCTGTCGATGATCGATGAGACCAAGCCAGCCCGCGAGGTGCTGACGATAGCAGCCACTCAGCTTACGGCTTTTCTCGTCTCGGACTTCGCGCAACAGGTCTTTCGCATATGTGTGGCCGAACGCGACCGATTCCCCGAGCTTGGTAAAGCGTTTTATGAAGCAGGACCGAGGAACGGCCAACGCCAGATGGCCGAATATTTGACCAAGGCGGTTAGCAAAGGTGAGTTGGCGGTTGAAGACGTCAACATCGCGGCCGAGCAGTTTTCTGAACTGTGCAAAGTCCGACTATGGGGCCGCGCGGCGTTCGGTATCCAAAATCGATTTGACCAGAACGAAATCGACGAGGTCGCATTGCAGGCCGTCGACATGTTTATGGCCCGCTACGGCGTTTGAACTGCGTAAGTTCGCCAGCGATAAGTCACATTGATGGTAAGAAGTCGTGTTGGTGCGGGTGGAGGGACTTGAACCCCCACGCCTTGCGGCGCCAGAACCTAAATCTGGTGCGTCTACCAATTTCGCCACACCCGCAACCCGATGCCGAAGCACCGCGACGACGCGCTGAATAGCAAAGCTTTTGAATGAGTGCGAGAGGTAAAATCAAGCGAGAGGGCAGTTTATTATCATCTCGCTGGAAACAATCTTTTGCCCAAGTAAGTTTAACCAGAACTCGCATGTGCCAAATGTTAAAGAACGTGCCTTGGACAATGAGAATGCGGTTTGGCCAGTCTTTCCAGCACGAACAGTGCTCAGGTGCTGGTTTTGGTCGTAATTTCACCTGTGTGAAGGCCCGTTTTCTGGTCCTTCTTTTTGTTTCCATTTAGCGAACATTTATCGCAATATTTCTCTTTATCTTAAACTCGCATACGTTGAGCCGCTGAAAGACTACTTTGTGTGGGGCACATTTCAAAAAAGTGTAACTTGAGGTGAGTGGTTTCGTATCGAATTTCAATCAGAGGTTCCTTCGATCACAGAAATAGAAATTATTTTTATATATTTCAAAAACGTAAGAAGCAGCATGTAAATCCTTGACGCCACGGAATCTCGGACTTTTTAACAAGCAATCAAAGCCATAAAAACTTGGGCAACTCGTCAACGTCGTGGCTTACACTCTCATAGGTTGAGGTATTTCTATGAGACGCCATCATAATTGTGCCACATTTCAAACGCCAAAATATCCTATTCGCGTCAAAATAACACCGCGGTAATCGTAATTGATTGGGCGCAGGAGTTAATGAGTCTTTTTGCCTTCTGGCACCGTGCGAGTTTCTGCTCAACTCCAGAACAAGGGTCTCTGTCGTGACCAACCAGATCAAATCCGTTGCTTCCGAGCAAGACGCTGTCAGCCTTGCGCGTGAAAGCTTTATTGGCGAACTGAAAACCCTGAACCGTCAGCACCCTGGCACAGGATTCGGCGTCGCTCTTCGTACGCATTCGGGCAATCGCTACTTGCTGGCTAATGCCCGCATGCCGCTGCCTGCCAACAAAACAGATGATTTTCCGACCGGACGCCGTGTGGCTTGTTTGGAAAATGGTGAAGGCTTCAGTTCAATCGAAGTTCTGGCTGATTCTTTCGCATATGAATCGATTTCACCGCGAACCGAGGCCGCAATCCTCGGCAACGCGCTGGACCTGATCGCACGAATCGACACGCTTGCAAGCCTGCCTGACGGGGCAGGGGACCACATCGCTGCAACTGGTACCGGAGGCTGACCATGGCGCGTAACGACCACCTTCTGTCTGTCGGAAACGAGTCCCTGTCTGAGATGACAGAGGCAATGACTTCGTTGACGACACAGATCGACCAATTGACAGAGGTGGCGGATGCGCGGTCTTCCGCACGGCTGGCTGCGCTCAAGACCAAAATGGAGAATTTTACCGCCAGTGTCACGATGGTGGGGCAGGTGAAGGCCGGCAAATCCTCGATCGTGAACATATTGGCCGGGCGGCCAAATCTTTTGCCTTCGGATGTGAACCCGTGGACCTCGGTGGTTACAACGCTGAACATCAACACCCGCACAGAAGGCGACACCCGTTCCAAATTCACATTCTTCGAGCAGGAAGAATGGGACAATCTGATGGTTGGCGGCGGTCGTCTGGGCGAGTTGGCCAATCGAGCCGGTGCCGATGATGAGATGGACGATATTCGCCGTCAAATCGGCGAGATGAAGGCCAAATCAGAAGAGCGGCTTGGGAAGCACTTTGACCTGATTCTCGGTCAGAGCCACCAGTATGATTATTTCGACGATGAACTGATTCAGCGATATGTCTGCCTCGGGGATGAGGATGACCCGGATATCGACCCCAAGACGGGCCGTTTCGCCGATGTGACTAAATCGGCCGAGCTGTTCATGGATATCCCGCAATATCCGATCTCTCTCAAGCTCTGCGATACCCCAGGTGTG
This sequence comes from Ruegeria sp. C10, assembly GCF_056537805.1. Classification (NCBI taxonomy): domain Bacteria; kingdom Pseudomonadati; phylum Pseudomonadota; class Alphaproteobacteria; order Rhodobacterales; family Roseobacteraceae; genus Ruegeria; species Ruegeria sp. C10. The sequence goes on from NZ_JBQFSC010000001.1 coordinate 540,288, forward strand.
AACGATACCTTTATGGTACGCGAACAAATCACCCTACGCAGCCTGCGTGGATCAGAGGTGTGTGTTGTTGTTTTGGCTGCCAGCCAGGCGCTGACCACGATGGACATGGCGCTAATGCGGATCATCGCACAGTTCGAGAACCGCCAGATCATCCTGTTCGTGAACCGCATCGATGAATTGTCAGACCCGGTCAATCAAGTGCCTGAGATACGTGATCGTATTCAAGACACACTGAAACAGAACAACATAGACGCCAACACCAGCGTTGTTTTTGGCAGCGCTCTGTGGGCCGAGGCTGCGCTGACCGGAAACCCGGACATTCTAACTGAGGAATCGCGCGAGGCGTTGAACACCTTCTATCTGGCGGCTGGATTTGGCGATCAGGCTGCATCGCTGGATAAGATCTGGGCGCTATCAGGATTGCCTGATCTGCTGCTCGCCATGAATGAGCGTATCGCTGAGGGTGCAGGAACGCGTCTTTTGGATCGCGTTCGCCATCGGGCGCGCAACATCGCCAGCCAGATCCGGGCTACTGCAGTGGCCAAGACGCTGTCAAACTCCGACGGTATCGTTCGGGATCTGGACGGTGCGTCGCCCGAAGAAGCGATCGCAAAGGTTTCGGCTGAGTACGAAAAGAAAGCCTCGGAACTGACAACCAAGCTTCGCGACAAGGTATTAGAGCGACTTGCGTCTGCAGAAGCAAATTTTGTCAAACGTGCGACGGATTCTCTGATCTCACATCTGGAACAGAATGGTGAGCAGGGTACATGGCAATATGATCCGGCAGGTCTGCGCACCTTGCAGAAGGCGGCATATTTCAGCTTTGCCCGATCCATGCGTAAGGATGCCGGTGCTCTGTATTCGGCTGCTGCAGCGGATGTCGAGGCACTGTATCAGAAGCTGCTGGGCAACCACTTAGGTGAATTCAACATCGAAGCCCCGATCGTGCCGCGTGTACCCCCGCCATTAGGGATTGGCCGCACAATCGCACTGGACCTGCAGAGCACATGGTGGCGACGTTGGTGGCAACGCCGCAAAGGGTTTGAAGCTTATGCCGCAGACTATACGCGACTGATCGCGTCGGAGGCGAACTCGATCACCAAAGACATCGAGGAAAACCAGATCGCCGCCGTCTTAGAGAACGTGCGGGCCACGTTGACCGACTTTATTGCCGAACAGAAGGACACGCTGCTCAGCATCTCGCAATCGCCTGAAAGGGCTGCGGCCCAGATGGCCGAGCAGAAGCCGCAGAAATCACGTGACGATATTCTGGGCGATATCCTGAAAGACCTTAGTAACGAAGCAGCATAAGAAGAGTTATGGTAAAAGAATCACAAACCCGCTTCGTCTCTCCCAAGGCTTGGAACCGCATCGAGCAGTGGTCCCGCCGCAAACCTGTGTTTGCGCTCATGGGGGAATTCAGTGCAGGCAAATCGACGTTGATGAATTTCCTGCTGCGCAAACAGGCACTGCCGACGCAGGTCACAGCGACGCAACTGCCGCCGATCTGGTTCAGCTGGGGCAATCGACCCGCCTATATCAAACGCCATGATGGTAGTACGCAGAATATCGAATTGGATCAGCTTGAACAGGTTGGTGTCAACGACGCCCAGTTCATTCGCATCTTCCTTGAAGCCGATATTCTTGAGGCGGTCGACCTGATCGACACACCCGGCATTTCGGACCCGAAGATTTCGACGGATGTCTGGCAACGCGCAGTTGGCCAGGCCAATGGTGTGTTGTGGTGCACACACTCGACCCAAGCTTGGCGCGAGACTGAACGTGCCACTTGGGTTTCGCTGCCAGAACGTCTGCAGCACAAGTCGCTGCTATTGGTGACGCGCGCAGATGCCTTGAATCAGAAAGACCGTCAAAAGGTCTTACGCCGTGTAAATCGGGAGGCGGGTCATTTGTTCAATCGCACGATCCTGTTCTCGGCCCGTGATGCCATCATGGCCCGTGACAAAACCGGCGACGCCGAGTTGTGGTCACGCAGCGGCGGCGGCAAGATGGTCGACAGTTTCCTTGAGATCACTGAGCAGATCATGGACAGCCGTGCGGATATGCTGTCGCGCTATCAAATTGACAAATCCCTGTCAGACGCACCCAAAGTTCAGCCATCGCGGCCCGAGAAAACCTCTGGCGATGCACCGCTGAAACTTGTCACGCCGATGGAAGATGACTCTGCCGAGAATGATGTGGTTACAAGTTTCCCGGTACGCCCTGCCCGCGTGGAGCGTCGCACCGAGGAATCCGGACAGGCGCGGATTGATGCAGAAGAAGCCGAGCGGATGCGCGCGGAAATGGCGACCGAAGCGGAGCCTGCTGATGAAGACTTACGTGCCTTGTTCTCTGACAAGACGGAAGATCCGCTGGATTTGAACCTCTTGGCAAACCCCATCACCGACGTGGATGAGTTTGATTTCATGGATGACGATGATGAGGAAGAGCAGGAAGATGCCGAACTGATCGTCTTGGGCGAAGAAGAGGACGAAGCGGAAGCAGTCGAAGCTGCGGACACCGAACAAGAGCCGTCGGAAGACGCCGAAGAATCATCAGATATCGAAGTATCGGTTTCGTCGATTACGGCCCTGTTGGCGGAACAGTCGGAAAACTCGGCAGACGAATATGAACCGGAGCCCGAATCGAATGCGCTGGCTCCAAACCGCGTCGTATCAATGGTGGGTGAAGCTGCTGCCGAAGAGATTGAAGATGCAGCCGATGACAAGGCAGATGATTTGGGCGATCGCCTCATAGAAACGCCACTCAGTGCTGCAGCAATGTGGGGTGAAATCGTGGCGCGTGAGAACCTGCCTGACGATGCAAATGGCCTGAAAAGCGCCTTTGCAGCATTCTTGTCCGAGTTTGACCAGATTGCGTTGGAACATGACGCTAAGCGGAATCAAGACATACCGCGCGCCGTTTCTGAGGCTCGCAAAAACGGCGGAGCGGAGTGGCATGCGATTTAGATTAAACCCGAAGGTGGGCATCTGAATGTCGATTGAATCTGCTCTGGCTTCGGCCATCGAAACCATACCCGACTGCATCGCAGCCGGGTATGTCGACATGGAGACCGGCATGTTATTGGGCGTCGACGCGTCGGACCAAGACAGCGCTGATGCGCTCGAAAATCTCGCACTTGCAGTAGCTAATCTGTTTCAGGGACGCGGTATGAAGGGATTCGAAGAACTTCTGCGTGCGGCAAAAATCGACGATACTGAACACCCCGGATTTGGGGAAATCGCGGTGTTCTCAAACGACCGGCTGCACATCTTTCTCAGGACAACAGAATATCCTGATCACGTGGTATGCTATATCTGCCGCGACAGCGCGAATGTCGGGCTGGCGCTTACGAAATCACATCTCAGCCTCGGGCCGGTGGCGGCCGCGGTGTAGACGGGACCAGAGGGGGTCACGCATGATGGATAGTGAAATACTGGATATGCTCGAAGGGATCGGGCGGACTTCGGTCGCGCGCTTATCGCCTGCAATCTACCTATCGGGTAGCAGCGCACTGTTACGCCGGAATGAGGTGCTGGGGGCCATCCGGGGCACGATCTTGCCTCGGCGTTTGGAATTTACGGCGGCTGACGGGGCAACTTTGGCTATCGAAGTCAACAGCTCTCGGGTCACCGACGTATTCCGCTGTGCTTCGGGCCCTGTCCCGGATTTTGAAACCGAAGCACGCGAAAAACTGATCGAACGACTGGCGCAAGTGGTGTCGGAAATTGCAACGGCACCCGGCCCGCTTGAGTTGGTTTCTCTGCGCCCGGATACGGCGCTTGAGGCTGATGACGTAGGGGTTACCTTTTCGGAGGTCGAAGCGGCCTGCGCGCGGATTGAACTAATCGAAGAGCCGCGCATGGCCATCGTTTCCGACCAGACCTTAGAACCGGAAGCCCAGCCAGAAACTGCGTCACAAGGCGCCACCAGTATTGCCGGTAAATTCTTTGAGGGCGCGGATCGGTTCGCATTAGGTCGAATACTGATTAGGTCGACTGAAGACGAGATGCAATTTGACGGGTTGTGTGCGCAGGGCCAAGACGCACATCCGGACACGGATATATTGGCCCGATTCACCCGGGATCTGGCGGGATGGCAGGCCGATGGTTCCGATGCTTTAACTGATCCACAGCTGATCGTCATTCGCCCGACAGGTGGACAAGGCGCGGGTCTCGCCATCTTGTGCGACGGTCAGGAAACCGCCGCCGCCGTTCATGACGCCCGCAAGCTGGGCGCTGTCGTCAACCTATGGAAAACATTGAATAGCGCCGTTGAATAACCGCGTTCCTGCCAAATAGTGTCCACTTTGCAAAGTTAAAAAAAATACGAGTTACCAGGGTAAATCTTATGAGTGAGTTAAACCGCCGCGAGCTTATTCGCATCGCAGAAGACATGAACGGGACGAGCAATGACGAAACGCGTCACTTCATCTCGCGCATCGTTGACGACTTGTCGAACCTCAAGCCTTCGATAGCATTCGTAGGTCAAATCAAGGCCGGAAAATCGCGCTTGATCAACGGTTTCACCGGGCATGCAGAATATCTACCCTCGGACGTGAACCCATGGACGACAGTGATCACCGACATGCATTTCGGTCATCCGTCCGGTCGGACGTCGGGCGCCGAGTTTCATTTCTTCGACAATCGCCAATGGCAGGCCCTGATCGCCGAAGGTGAAGAGTTGCGCAACATGTTCCCTGATGAAGAGGACAGCTACAAGCGCGAGATGATCGAAGAGCAGGTCGAGGCAATGAAAACCCGCGCCAAGCTACGCTTGGGGGAAAGCTACAAACACCTTCTTGGCGAGCATCACGATCTGGATGAATTGACCTCGGATGACCTAGCGCGCTATGTCTGTGCCGGGGATGACCCGACAGATGAAGACCAGTATGACCCCGGTTCAGATCGGGGCCTTTACAGCGACATCACCCGTAAGGCCGAGGTCTATTTTGACATTGGCCATTTTCCGTATCCGGTGACAGTCACAGACACACCCGGTGTCAATGACCCGCTGCTGATCCGTGAAGAGATCTCGCGCCAGTATCTCAAGGAATCCGACTTTTTCGTCGTCGTGCTGTCTGCGCATCAGGCGTTGTCACGGGCCGATCTGAAGCTATTTCGCCTGATGCAAGCGCTAGAGCTTGGTCAGATCGTGGTCTTCATCAACCGCGTGGACGAATTGGGTGGTGGCGCCGAAGATGCCGGCAAGGTGCGCACTGACGTATTGGATGGGCTCGAACAGGCGCTTGGCAACTCGGAGATTGACGTTCTGATGGGCAGCGCCCAATGGGCCCATTATGCGCTGACCGGGGATGAAACCGGAATCGACCATGATCAGATATTGGCGTGGCTGCGGGCGCATCCCGAACAGATGAAGCAATATCTTGACGGCGTCGAAGAGATCAAACAAGGCCCCGGCCCCATCAGCCGCGAAGGTGTATTGCGATTTGCCGCGATGATCGCGTCGGGCCTGCCCGATCTGCGCCGTCATGTGACCAAAGCCCTGACCGAAGGACCGCGCCAAGAACAGCTTAATATTGCGTGGCAGCACCTCAACAGTTTTGCCCAAGGTGAGCTTGAGCGCAGCACTGCGCGGCTTCGTGCGATTGAAGAAAAGGATGGTCCCGACACAGCGGATGTCGAAGAAAACAACAAAACGCTTTCTGAGTTGCGCGCGCTAGTTGAAGATAAATCTAAGGCCATCACCAACGATATGGACGATGTACTGGCCAATTTGCGAGGTGTTATGGATGACACCGTCGCCGAGGCTGTCTCGATCGTTGTGCGCGGCCCTGATGGGCAATCGCCTTTGCTGGCCAAAGACGGAGATACCGAGCTGAACTTTACGCCTCTGCGTGAGCGAATGCGCGAGCTTGTCCAGGGCGCGACCCAGGTGGTGCGGCAGCGCATGCTTAGTGAGCTTTACGCAATCGATATGCAGACCAATGCTGCTTTGCGCGCCTTGCCCGGATGGCAGGAGCCCGTGGACAATCGCATGAATACCAGCGCGGTGCGTTGGTTCCGTCCGAATACAAGCGCGCTGACGCGTGGCATTACGGTTGAGTTGCGTGTGACATGGCTGTCGCGACTGATATCGCGTCGCAGTGTGTTGAACCGCGCCGAACGGATGATCGTTCAAGAGTTTGAGATGATCGGAGACGATCTTGTAGATACCGCCAGAAGCGACCTGATCGAACGGATGAAAACCGTTCTTGACCATTATATGGCGCTGCTGGCCGGGCATCTGGAACATCGCGCAGGCCCCGGTGGGTCGAACGCGCGCGCCGAAGCGCAACGTGCGGTTGACCAAGCGCGGCGCATCAGCGATGAACTAGGGGCGGTGCACGGAACTGCACCCGTGGACACTCGACAGGCAGAGGCCGCAGAATGATTGAATTCCCCGGAACCGAGAAGGAAGTGCGCCAGCTAGAGCGTTTCCTGACCGCCACCGAAAATGCACCCTCATCGGCAGAGCTGGATGATATGCGCGCCCGCGCGCTGGCCCATGCCGAGCGGCTTTCGAACGCGGTTTCCATTGGTTTTGCCGGGGAGTTTGGAGCCGGAAAGTCCAGCCTTGCCAACATGCTGGCGGGGGCAGACATTCTGCCCACCGGGCCGCAGCATCTGAAATTGCCCCTGGTCATCGTGGCCTATGCCGATACGCCTGAGACAACCGTTGGTTGGTGGGACAAGGAACCCAAAGTCTATTCCGGTATAGCGCTGGAAAAGGCAGCGGCGGATGAACCCGATTTCATCTCGGTCGGGTTGAATACCCCTGCCCTGCAGGAGATTTCGCTGTTTGATTTGCCCGGTGCCGGTGCACTGGATGATACCTACAAACAGACTCTAAATTTGCTCGACTATGTGGATTGTGCGATCTGGTGCACCAATGGCACCAACGCCTGGCGTGAAACCGAACGCCATTTGTGGTCGCAGGTCCCTCAAAAGCTGCGCGATAACAGCTTGTTGGCTGTAACACATGCCGATTTGCCTCCGGTGCGGGATGCTCTGGATCGGGTAGTCGCACGCCTGAACAAGGAGAAGGGCGATTTGTTTCGCGCGGTTGTGACCATCGGCACACCGGTAGCGGTACGGGCCATGGAACAAGAGCCTGAACCCGACTTTGCTTTGTGGGAAACCTGTGGCGGGCAGAACTTGGCAGAACAGGTTTTGCACATAGCCTCTGATCACCGTCGCCATGATCTTGAGGCCGCCCAAAAAGATCTGGCTGAAGAGTTTATGCCTTATCTGGAGAACCTTACTGGTGCGGCTTCGACAGATCGCGCTGAGGCCGACGGCAATACTGTGCAGGCAAGCCTAGAGGCCGCCCTGCCCCCCCTGGACAATCCGATCCTTGAAGACTGGCTTGCGGCCATCGCCAGCATTTACAACGATCTGCGTGAAAGCTCGGATATTGAACCGGCGGCCTTCCTGCAAAGCTGTCAGGAAATCGTCGAGGATTTTGCCGAAAGGTTAGAATCTGGTACCGAAATCGATCCCAAAGCAGACTGGGTTCCGGCCGAGTTTGAAAAGGCCACTGACCTGTTGCTGTTGCTGCAGTTTGAAACCGGGGACGCACCGCTGAAGGATGCAATAAGCATTCTCGCACAACTCAGCGACAATCTGGCTTGGGCGGGCAGCTCTGTTGCGTCGGCGCCCCCAAAAACCGGCACATAAGTTTTTCCCGCTTGAATTGAGCCGCATCGCAGCGATTCGAAGCGTTCGGAATCAGCGCGATATTGTTTCGAATTCGTGGACCAAGCGTCTATTTCGGCGGTATAGAATCCATTTCTTCCATCAGGCAAACACAACATATAGTGGGATGATGGTCTGGACTCACTATATAGGCGATTTCGATTTTTGTGATCCATAGTGAAGCCATCAGGCGGCCCCAATAAAGTCAAATTTGAAACGTCTAACCGTCTTTAGTGTCCTGCGGTTGTGTTTGGTTGTGAGTTCGCGGGCTGAAGCCCTGGTTATCTATGCCGCAATAAACGAGTAGAATGGGCGGGAAGAAATGAGCCACAACCAGGCGGTCGGCGCAACGCACGACGAACCTCAGATCGAAGGATTGCAGCCAGGCGCAAAGCTGCTGCGCGGACAGTATGAAATCCTCCGGTTCCTAAGCAACGGCGGGTTTGGGATCACCTATCTCGCGCGCGATAGTCTGGATCGCGATGTGGTCATCAAGGAATGCTATCCGGGGGCGCTCTGCCAGCGGAATGGTGATCTGGTCGAACCTGCCAACCCTGACCACAAAGAAGACCTGCGCGCCATTATCGACCTGTTCATTCAGGAAGCACGCAACCATGCGCGGCTGGTTCATCCCAACATCGTCGACGTGCATCAGGTGTTTGAGGACAACGACACCGCTTATATCGCGATGGACCTGATCCGCGGATGCGATCTTCTGGATTATGTCGAAAACCCCGAAAACAAGAGCGGACCGGACTTTATCGTTCAGGTCACCGAAAAAATGCTGTCTGCGGTGTCGTTCATTCACCAAAGCGGCATGCTACATCGCGATATTTCACCCGACAATATCCTGATCGATGAGAATGGCGAACCCATCCTGATCGACTTTGGCGCAGCACGCGAGCAGGCGGCACACAAGTCAGCAGCGCTATTGACGCTGCGCGTGATTAAGGACGGGTATTCGCCGCACGAATTTTATGTGCGTGGCGCGGATCAGGGCCCCAGCAGTGACCTCTATGTACTGGCTGCAACGCTGTATCATGCGATCAGCGGCGAGCGACCGATTGATGGCCAGACACGTTTGAATGCGTTCAACAACGGCCAAGACGATCCTTATGAACCGCTGACAGGGCGATTCAAAGGGTATCCTGACGGGTTCCTTGAGGCGATCGACAAAGCAATGGAAGTGCACGCCACTGACCGTGTGCAAACCGCATTGGACTGGCTGCGCATGTTCCGTGGTCCCGGTGTGATGTTCGACAGTTTCGCGTATCGCCCGGTTTCGGTCATTGTTGGCATGGATCGCAAAGACGAAGAGGCCGAAAAAGAACGGATCAAAGCCGAAAGCGAGAATGCAGAGGCCGTCGTGACCGCGCTGCTGGCCGGGAACTCTGATCTGGCCCTCGGGAACGAGGAAAAAACGGAAGACACTCTTGCTAAATTTGCACCTCAGGACGAGGCCGTTGCTGCAGTCGACACCGTTGTAAAAAGCGGCTCGGGCGGCAGTGGCAAGATGATCGCGGGTATCGCGATTGTATTGGCGGCTCTGGCAGGAGGTGGATACTTCGTAATGACGGGCGATCAGCAATCGCCCGAGGCAACCCCGGTGACTGCAGAGGCTCCGACTACTCCGGTGCCCGCAGAAGCAGCTCCGGAACCCGTCGAGCAGACCGCCGAAGCCACAACAGAGCCGCAACAGGCCGAAGTCGCTTTGGCATCAGAACCAGAAGCGGCGCAGGAACAACCTGTCGAGCAGGCTAATGAGGTGCCAGAAGCCGCCATTGTGTCAGAGCAGCAACCCGAAGAAATCGCTTTGGTGGAACCTGAAGTAGTGGAACCTGAAGTGACGGAACCTACGGTTGAAGACATCACACCCATCGCACCTGCGACGCCGGTAAATCTAGCCGAAAACCAGGTCGCATTTGGGCACTGGGATATTGAGATTCCATTCACGATGTCCAAGCGTCGCAGCTCGACCGGGAGTGTCATTGCCATCAATGGATTGAACGCCGGTCAAGATAGGTCGGTGATCGGGGATTGGGTCGAACGGGGCGCTACGATTTTTACTCTGAATGGTGAACCTATTCGTCCGGACACAACGCTTGCATCGTATGTTCTAGATAATTTCTCGGTCGATCCAGACGGGTATATCCGTGTAGCAGCGCGCTATCGCAGTCTGGGCGAAACGCGCGCGCAGAATGGATTGCTGGCCCTGCCCGCCTTCCGCAGTTTTGGCCTTCTGAACGGTTATTCGTTTGATGTGGCTCATGCGGGCGAGGCAGGTTGGCAAACCGTCGTCGCATCTGTTCCGGAAGAAGTTGCTGGCAGTTTGCAGCGGGGGGATGTGCTGCTGCGCGAAACACAGACTGGTGTCTCGATCAATGAGCCCGAGAGTCTGGACGGCATCCTTGCTCAACTTGTTTCCGACAACCAACCCGAGGCGCGCCTGAGCATACTGCGCAACGGAGCTGAAAGTACTGCGGTCATGCAACTAACGCAGGAGTGATCGCCCAGTTGATGTTACTATCGCCAGTTTCAGTGTGCTGGGGGTGCCGCCCATCGCGTCACCCCGTCGGGGACCAACCCGTCGCGACGTAAATGTTTCTCTGTTTCCTCTTCATCAGTGCCCTGCGCCTACGGCGAAGCGGTTTGTAGCAGTCCCGCGGGTGAAACCCCGCATCAGAAATCAAAGAAGGTGACGACACCATGTTCAAATACAAAAGCCCTCTGAGCCGGCTTCTAGAAGGTGCCGGAAAACCGAAAGAAGAAGATGCGGTGGAAACCGAAACCGAAACCGTTGCGGAACCGGTCGAAACAGAAAGCGCTGCTCCTATTGCGGATTTCAACGCCCTGCGCGCGGCCCTTGCGGGTGGAAACGTTAGCTCGGACAGCTACGAGGAAGCAGACGAACTGATCCCCGAAGAACCGATGCCCGAGTTTTCGGAAGACCAGATCGAAGATCAGGCGACCGAAGAAGAAGTGGCCGAGGTTCAAGAGGTCGAAGAAGATGAACAGATTGTCACGCTTCATCTGACTGCGGAAGACGAGGTTCAGGACGATGAACCCGAAGTCACCGTAGAAGAACCAGACGCCATCGAACCTGAAGTCGTATCTGAAGTTGCGGGCGAGGTGGAAATCGTCGCAGAACCCACACCGGAACCGGAGCCTGTTGATGTAACCCCGGAACCCGCCATGGTCGCACCTGCACCTGCACCGGCTGAAGATCGGCGTTCTCGTGTGAAGACGACGTTTTTGGGTTTCGAGCGTGCAGACACGCATGTTCAGGAGCTGATGGAATCAGCTGAGCCCGTTGAAAAGACAGAAGCGGCCGAACAGACATTCCCGGTTGGCTGGCTGGTTGTGACCGCCGGACCGGGTCGGGGTGCCGCGATTACCTTGACCGAGGGATTGATGCAGATCGGTCGGAATGACGATCAGGCTATTCAGCTGGATTTCGGCGACACCGGGATCTCTCGCAGCAATCACGCCGTCATCGCATATGACCCAGAGGACCGGAAATGCTATCTGGGCCATGGCGGCAAGGCCAACTTGGTGCGCCTGAATGGCAAGCCTGTGCTCAGCACCATAGCCTTGTCCAGCGGCGATCTGATCCGGATCAGCGAAACCTCGATCCGCTTCACCGCTTTCTGTGATGACGGCTTTGACTGGCGGGATGCCGATTAATGCTGGCGACTCCTGCATATGATATTGCCCTGATCCTGGACCAGGGTCAGCGCGACTCGCAGGAAGACGCGATTGCTGCGCGGGTCTCTGACTCGGCAGACGCGGGTTATGTCGTGATTGCCGACGGTATGGGCGGCCATGAAGCGGGCGAAGTTGCTTCGCAGTTGGTCATTTCAGCCTGGCGCGATGCGATGGATGCCCAGTTGGATGGGCCCGACCTTGCTGAGAGCGCACTGCTCGACGCTCTGCCGTTGGCCGCGATGCAGGCCAACGCCGCTATGGCGAGCCATAGTGAGGAAAACGAGGTCAATCTGGGCTCCACCCTTCTGGGCATGTTGATGCTGGATCAACGCGTATTCTGGATCTCGATCGGTGACAGTCCACTTTACCTGTTCCGCAATGATGCCCTGTCACAGGTCAACGAAGATCACTCGATGGCCCCGGTGATCGACGAACAGCTCGCACAAGGATTACTGAGCGCGGAAGAGGCGCAGGGCCATCCGGATCGTAACCAACTGACTTCGGTGATCATGGGGGCTGCGATCCCAAAAGTGGATTGTCCGGAACAACCATTGGCGCTGATTGCGGCAGATGTACTGATCCTTGGCAGTGATGGCCTGCAATATCTCGGCAATTCCGAGATCGAAACGCTGGTGCGTACGCATATTCATTCCCCGGCTCGCGATATTGCTGATGCGCTGCTTCAAGCACTGCATGCAAAGGCAGACCCGGATCAGGACAACATTTCAATCGCCGTGGTCAAACCGGCACAGACTTAGACAGGCAGTGAAACAGGACAAAATGCGAAACCATCTTATCATATCCACCCTCGCTCTTGCTGCTGCAACAGGTGCAGCATCGGCGCAAGAGGCGTGTTCGACTTATGAAATCCAGCCCGGTGACAGCTTGCGGGAACTGGCAATTGCCGTCTACGCGACGGAAGATTACCGGGTCATCTATGATGCGAACCGGGAAACGATCGGGTCGAACCCCAATATCATTCGCGTCGGTGATGTCCTGACTTTCCCTTGTCTTGAAGATATCGGGCGCGCGGCGCAACTGCCGGATACCGAAGCTGGCCGCATGGCTGCGGAAATGGCCTCGGAACTGGTCAAAGCTGCCGAGGAACGGGCTGAAAAAGCCATTGCCGAGGCCGAAGCCCGCGTGGCCGCTGCAGAGGCCGAAGCTAAAAAGACCAGCGAAGAAGCCGTAATCGCGGCCAAGGCTGCGGCCAAGAAAGAGATCGAAGCAGCGCGTGCGGAAGGTGCCGCATTGATCCGCAACGCGGATGGTGGCGAAAGCCCTGAAATTCGTGACCGTCAGATTTTGTTGATCACGGGTGGTAACTACGCCCCGTTTACGGATGAAGCGCTGCCAAATCGTGGGCTTTATACCAACCTGGTTGAAACCGCGATGCTGCGGGCCGCGCCCGAGCAGTCCTACAAGATTCAGTTCGTTAATGACTGGTCGTCGCATCTGGACCTATTGATGCCGACTCTCGCCTTTGACGCCACATTCCCTTGGTCGCGGCCGAACTGTGAACAAGCCGCTACGTTGTCGGAAAATGATCGTTCACGGTGCGAAACCTATAATTTCTCAAACCCATTCTACGAGGTCGTTGATACGTTCTTCGCAAAAAGCGGTTCGGGTTACGAAGAGACTCTGACTTATGCAGATTTCGCGGGCACAACGATTTGTAGGCCGGAAGGTTGGTCACTGTCGCATATGGATGCAGTTGGTCTTTACGAGCCTGCAATCACTTTGATGCGCCCCGTTTCACCCGATGATTGTTTTCGCGCAGTCATGGATGGCACAGCCGATATTGTCGCGATCGAAGCGCATCTGGCGGTCGAAGCAATCGGGCGTCTGGGCTACGAACATCAGATCATCGAAAACCCCAACCTAGCGGCAATCAAGTCGCTTAACGTCATGACCCACAAAGATAATCCGGATGGGGAAGCGATCCTTGAGACGCTCAACCAGGGTCTGGCGATCATGCAGCAATCAGGCGAGTGGCGCGACATCGTATCTACCGCACTGCGCTATCAAATGGAAAATGGCTAAGGCCTTGATTGGCCCAACGAAACAAAGTCTGGAGGAAGTGGACATGTTTAACAAGAAATTGAAGAAAGCAGTACTGTCGGCATCAGCCTTCACCGCCCTGAGCGTAGGTGCAGCCGCCGCTCAAGAGGCCTGCTCCAACTATACGGTTCAGGATGGTGACACATTGGCGACCATCGCCATTGCCGCCTACGGCACCTCAAACTATCAGCCGATCTTTAACGCTAACCGCAATGCAATCACCAATCCCGGTTCGCTAACCCCCGGTCTGGTACTGGCGCTGCCCTGTGAGGATGGCAGCCTGCCCAACGGTCAGAGCGCGCAAGAACTGATCGCGGCAGAAGAACAACGTGCTGCAAGCGTCAAGCGCTCGAATGTCTACGCGCCTCCGATCAAGATGGTCGCTGGCAACGGTTGGGAACCGTTCACTACTGAAGATCTGAGCGGCGGTGGCATCATGACCCGTCTGGCGACGACAAGCCTTCAGCGTGCTGGTAACAGCCGCGATTTCTCGGTCAGCTTTGTAGATGACTGGAGTTCGCATCTGGACACACTGTTGCCACTGGGTGCGTTTGATATTTCGATCGCGTGGACTGTACCGGATTGTACCAACCGCTCATATGAGTGGTCTGCAGAGACCGAAGCCCGGTGTACCCAATTTGTCGCTTCTGTTCCGGTATATGACATTGTCGGAGGTTTCTTCACTTTGCCTGAAAGCGAATACGCAAAGGCGACAGATTTCTCCGACCTTGAGGGCTCGACCGTTTGCCGCATGGCAGGCTGGAGCATGGTGGTGCTGGAAGAACAAGGGCTGAACCGCGAGAACACAACCGTGGTCCAACCCAATTCGGCTCGCGAATGTCTCGATGCCGTATTGACCGGTACGGCAGACGTGGCTGCATTCGAAGTTGATCTGTTTGCCTCGACAATGAAAGACATGGGTTTGACCTCGGCGGATATTGTTGAGAACCCGTATGTCTCGACACTGTCTTCGATGAGCTTCCTTGCACACCGCACCAATCCATTCGCGCGCGAGTACATCGCGATGATGAACAAGGGTTTGATCGAGATGCGCGAATCCGGCGAATGGTACGCGATTATTTCCGACACGCTGCGCGAACAAAATGAAAAGCTGAACGCAGCATCAAACTAATCCCTCGGTCGTTATGACCTTTCTTAGGGGCCGGTCTTCGGACTGGCCCTTTTTTTGTCGGTGGGTCAGAATCTTCAATGATAACGGCAAAGCCAACTGACTAGGCCTCAGACGTGGCGCAGTCAGCATTTGGACTTATTTGCACATACATAATGACTATTTTTATCCTTAATCGCTCATAAAAGGCGGCCGTCTACGGGAATCCCCGAATATTCAGCGTGAACGATAAGCGTAGGATGAACTCAACTGCACCGGTGAGGCGTAAGCCCCGCCACTCACTCAGAAAGAGGCTGGCTATGGGGGCTGGCCTTTTTCTTTTTCAGGGCACGAAAAAACCGGCCCTCTTCGGACCGGTTTCTCTTTAGGCGTTTATGCAACCCTGGCTTATCCGATGATCGCATTCAGGGTTGCACTTGGCCGCATCACCGCAGCCGCTTTGGCCGGATCAGTGTGGTAGTATCCACCCAGATCGGCGGGTGCGCCCTGTGCTGCCGCCAACTCGGACAAAATCTGTTCTTCTTTGTCCGCCAACTCTTTCGCGAGCGGTGCAAACTCGGCGGCAAGCCCAGCATCATCGGATTGCCCCGCCAAAGCTTCGGCCCAGTAACGAGCGAACCAGTAGTGGCTATCGCGGTTATCCGGCTGGCCGACTTTGCGGCTGGGTGACTTGTTGTTATCCAAAATTCCCTGCGTGGCAGCCTCGGCAGCGGCTCCCAGGACGCCCGCTTTGGCGTTGCCCTTGCTGTCAGCAAGGAAGTTCAGGGATTCTCCGAGCGCACAGAATTCACCCATGGAGTCCCAGCGCAAGTGGTTTTCTTCAACCAGTTGCTGAACATGTTTCGGCGCCGAACCACCTGCACCGGTTTCGAACAGACCGCCGCCATTCATCAGTTTAACGATTGATAGCATCTTGGCCGACGTCCCCAGTTCGAGGATCGGGAACAAGTCGGTCAGATAATCCCGCAATACGTTACCGGTGATGGCGATGCTGTCCTTGCCCGCCGTGATAGTTTCCAGCGATTGGCGGGTTGCTTCACGCGGGGCCATAGTCAAGAACTTGTCGGCCACGCCTGCAGCTTCAAGCGCTGGTTTGACATACTTGATCAGCTCGGCGTCATGTGCGCGGTTGGCATCCAGCCAAAAGATCGCCTCGGACCCGGTCAGGCGCTGACGGTCCATCGCCAGCTGGATCCAGTTCTCGATCGGGGCCTTCTTGACGGTGCAGGCGCGCCAGATGTCGCCCTTTTCGACGTCATGGGAATGCAGCGTTTCGCCATTGGCCAGAACGATACGGATTGTACCATCTGCGGGCGCTTCAAACGTCGTCGGGTGCGAGCCGTACTCCTCGGCCTTCTGCGCCATCAATCCAACGTTGGCGACGGCTCCTGCGGTGGCTGGGTTCAGTGCACCATTGGCTTTGAAGAAATTGATGGCCTCATCATACACCGGTGCATAGCAACGGTCAGGGATCACACAGATAGTATCGCCCTTGGCGCCGGTTTCGTCCCAACCCTTGCCGCCAGCACGGATCACTGCGGGCATCGAGGCGTCGATGATAACATCAGACGGGACATGCAGGTTGGTGATGCCACGGTCCGAGTCCACCATATACATCGACGGACGATCCCCTTCGATCGCATTGATTGCGGCGACGATGTCTGCGTTGCCCTGAACCCGCTCAAGCAGGTCCCCCAGACCCGAGTTCGGGTTTACACCCAGTGCGTCCAGCTCTGCACCGAATTTTTCGAACACGGGGGCAAGCCAGGCCTTGACTGCATAGCCGAAGATAATCGGGTCACTGACCTTCATCATCGTCGCCTTCATGTGCAACGAGAACATGGTGCCGTCTTTCTTGGTGTCCTCAATGGCTTCGGTCAGGAACGACGACAGCGCCTTGACCGACATGAATGTTGCGTCGGCCACAGTTCCTTCGGCCAGTGGCCAAGCGTCTTTCAGAACCGTAACGCTGCCATCTTTGCCCACAAACTCAATTTTGGCATCGCCGGCTTGCGCCGCAGTGATCGTTGCCGATTTCTCATTGGCGTAAAAATCATTGCCCGGCATCGAAGACACTTTGGTCTTGCTGTCCGCGCTCCACTCTCCCATCGAATGAGGGTTCTTCTGGGCATAATTCTTCACAGCGCGCGCTGCGCGGCGATCGCTGTTGCCTTCGCGGAGGACCGGGTTCACGGCCGAACCCTTGATGGCGTCATAACGCGCACGGATCGCCTTTTCGTCGTCCGTCGAAGGCTCTTCGGGGTAGTTCGGAATGTCATAACCCTGTGATTGCAGCTCTTCGATGGCTGCCACCAGCTGGGGCACCGACGCCGAGATGTTGGGCAGTTTAATGACATTTGCGTCCGGTGTTTTCACCAGCTCACCTAAAGCAGCCAGATCATCAGTAATACGCTGTTCGTCTGTCAGCTTTTCGGGGAAGGTCGCGATAATACGCCCGGCCAGCGAAATGTCTTTGGTTCCGACGCTGACACCGGCTGCTGACGCAAACTTGCGGATAATGGGCAGGAACGAGGCGCTCGCCAGCTCGGGCGCTTCGTCTACAATGGTATACAATACGTCGAAGTTCGATTTTTCTGCCATATTCCCTTACCTTTTTTAAGCCTTTCAGGGGCGTGCGATCCAAGAGCATGTGCCGCCGTGACATAGGCACCAATCCCAAAGGGGACATGACGGCCCCACGGGTGACTCTGATTTGACAGGGCCTCCCTTAAATGAGGATTGGCTTGGGATCAATCGTATTGAGCGGCGCAAATTGACACGGGTCGAATTAGTTTGGGCTGTTGAGTGATATCACGCACCCGGAAACACCAACTCAAATCGCGCACCGGTCTTGGAAGGCACCAGCAAAATCCGCCCGCCATGTGCCCCCAACAGGTTTGTAACGATGGTCAGGCCCATCCCGGTCCCTCCCTTCTCGCGCGCGGTTGTGAAGAATGGGTTGAAGATGCGGTCCCGGTTACCGTCGGATATGCCGGGACCGTCGTCTTGGACAACCAATCGACCGGTTTCCGCGATAAGGGTCACCTGCCCTGCCCCGTGACGGCGCGCATTGTCCAGAAGATGTTGCAGAGCAATTTTCAGACCAGAGGCTGCAAGGTGCAAAGTCTGATCGCCCCCTTCAATGCGGATGTCCAGTTCGGGAAACGAAGCGTACAACTGATCAGCAAGATCATCCAGCTTTGCCGATCCGTGATGTTCCGGCACCCGTGCCTGTGCAACCGTGTTAAGCGCGCTGAGCTGCGTTTGCATCTGATCGCTTGCACCCAATATCTGTTGCAGCAATGCGTAATCCTGGTCCGAGAGCGTTTCGGCCTCAGCCAACAACTCTCCTGCCGCACGGATCGCGGTGACAGGGGTTTTCAACTCATGCGTGACATGATCTGCAAAGACGCGGATCGAAGCTTCGCGCCGTTGCAGCGTATCCGCCATGCTCAGAACCGAACCGGCGAGGCGCGACAGTTCTTGTGTGCCGTAGTGATCGGGCGGCTCGGCGCGTTGCCCTTGTTCAATGGCCCCTGAATAGGTCGCCAGCGACGTTATGGGGCGGAGCAGAAGCCGAACCATAAGGTATCCGACCACTCCGGTCGCACATCCGATCACGATCGCCAGCAAGCCCGCAGCGTTTCGAAACCCGATCTCAGGTCCAAGATACCGCAGCGCGATCAGACCCAGCAGAGACAGGGCGAGCGTACCCGCGAGACCTCCGCCAAGAACAAAACCCAGCGAAGGGCGCCATTTGCGTCTCAGCCCGGCCATGCACCCATCCGCAATCCGATCCCATGCACGGTTTCGATGGCACCGGCCCAGCCCTGATCCCCCAACTTGCGTCGTAAGTTCCGCAAATGACTATCCAGTGTCCTATCCGAGACCGGACTGCCTGCGCCATAAATCGCATCAACCAATTGTGGTCGCGAGACGATGGCGGCGGGCGTTTGCATCAGGCGACGCAAAATCGACAGCTCGGTTGCGGTTAAGGCAAGCGCATTGCCGTCGACCCGAACCAAATGCGCCGACACATCCATTTCAACCGGGCCATGCCGCAGTAGAAGCTCTGCAGCACCCGGTTTGCTGCGTTTCAGGATGGCTTTGATCCGTGCAACCAACTCACGGGGGCTGAAAGGTTTGGTCACGTAATCATCCGCTCCCAACTCGAGGCCCAAAATGCGATCAATCTCGTCATCACGCGCGGTCAGGAACAAGATTGGTACGTCCGAGCGTGCCCGCAAGCGACGACAAACCTCAAGCCCATCGATCTCAGGCAGGCCGACGTCCAGCACGACAAGATCAGGCGCTTCCCGCATCGCGTGGGTTAGAGCCATTTGGCCATCGCGGGCGGTAACCGTTTGGTAGCCCGCGCGCTCAAGCGTGATCGAGACCAGCTCTCGCAGGCGTGGATCATCATCCACGACGAGGATTTTCATCTACCTTCTCCGGCATGGGTTCGACGGCCAGATTACGGATCACCCGATCTGCGCGAAAGCCCCAATTCCTCCAATTGTCGACGACCGGAGGGGTTACGCAATTGCGTACCCGTTTGTCCTTCAGCAACTCTGCCGCCGCCATCTCATTGAGCTGACATGCGTAGTAGGCATCAAACCGTATCGGATTTTCCAGATTCCAACGGGCGATTAAGGCTGAAAAATTCACGAAGCAGCATGCATAGAGCACGCCAATCCCCAGGATCGCAGATCGCAGCAATAACCAACGGTTCGATTTACCCTGCAAAATTTGCCAACCGGTCAGACACAAGCCCACAGCAACCAGCGCCATCCATATTGCCGCATGAACACGCAAATAGGTCAGCCCGTAGAAATCAACGTAAAGCGACAGGCGCATCAGCGATGAGATCACCAGCAGTACATTCTGCGCCAGCCACAGCATCATCCATCTTGTCAGCCCCTGCCGCTCGTTCAGATAGGGTCGCGCGGCCAAGGCAAATGCGCCCGCCAGCAAAGCTGTGACCAAGAGTGGGTATGCCCCGCGATGAGCATATTCAGCATAGGTCATCCCCTCGGGCAACTTGGCGCTGCCCCAGAGATAAACCATGTCCATCCCCGTTTGCACCGCCAGCAGCAAGTTGAACACCATTAGCGCATTTGCAACGGATTGGGCATTCAGGCCAAAAGCAGGCAATGGGCGCTTGCGTCCGGGGCCAAATCGGGGGGCAAGCAAGTCAGGCCGCAAGGCGACCGCAAGAAAGGGCCAGATCGTGATTGCCGCCCCGATCCAGAATAGCAGTCGGTCGAACCGCAGATCAAATCGCCAAATCCGATCGATCCAATCAGACAAGATCGGATTGGCCGCAACCATCAGCGAAGCAAGGATCAGTGCGCCTCCGATCGGGAAACTCCAGTTGCGCAGTGCACGAAGGGCAACCCCGTCAACGCGGGAAACCGAATGACCTTTCTGAACCGCCTCTATCCCGTGTCTGAGCGCCAATATTGGAAACAGAGACAGAAACCGGCGAACCGAAGCGACCTCATGATTGCCCAGCACGGCCCAACACAGCGCAATGGTCGATCCACCCAGCAAGAAAGCTACGGACAGGGCCTGAACATATTCCACCACCGGAAGAATGCTAAGCAGCAAAAGAAGGGTTGGCCCGACAAGTCCACCACGGCGGCGCAGCAAGGCAAACACTACAGCGGAAACCGCCAACGTAAAGAGTGCGATTGAAAGGCCAGGAGAATGGTCGAAAAACAGAAAATCGGCGAGCGCAACCAGAAACACCAAACCCAAAAAAGCGTGGCGATTGCCGGGTTCCGCTAAGCCATCGGCTCGGTTTGTGCCTCGATCAGGGGTGTCCAGCCACCAACTATCTTGTAAAACTGATGCCGGTACACCGCGCACGATGAACTGTCCCATTTAACTGCTCCTTGTTTGTGTTGGTTCTGTCTGGCCTAGGCAGGTGCAGATCACCGCGTAAGGGTCGTGCATTTTTTGTGCAGAGGTGCTTTTCGTAGCGCAGCCTCTTCCCCTTGTGCGTGCCGGTGGCTAAGACGATCTTCCAACCGCAAGTCAGGAGGCCCCTTTTGGACCGTATCACCCGCACCATCGCCACCGAGATTAACGCCCGCGCGGAACAGGTTGGGGCCGCGGTCAGGTTGTTGGATGAAGGTGCGACCGTGCCCTTTGTCGCCCGTTATCGTAAGGAAGTGACCGGCGGGCTGGATGATACCCAATTGCGCACCCTTTCCGACCGACTGAATTATCTGCGTGAGCTTGAGGCCCGTCGCGAGGCTATTCTGTCCTCGATCAAGGATCAGGGGAAACTGACGGACGATCTGGTGAAATCGATTGCCCAAGCCGAAACCAAGGCGCAGTTGGAAGACATTTATCTGCCGTACAAGCCCAAACGCCGGACCAAGGCGATGATTGCCCGCGAGAATGGTCTGGAGCCGCTGGCCGATGCGATCCTGTCCGACCGTGCGGCGGAACCAGAAGGTCTGGCTGAGGGGTATCTGAATGAGGCTGTCCCCACGACCAAAGACGCGCTGAATGGTGCACGGGACATCATCACAGAGCGGCTTACCGAAAACGCTGCTTTGCTGGGAGAGCTCCGAAACTTCATGCAACGTGAGGCGTTGCTGAGCGCAAAGGTCGTCGAGGGCAAGGAACAGGAAGGTGCCAAGTTCAGCGATTACTTTGATCATTCCGAGCTTTGGTCGAAAACCCCGTCACATCGAGCGTTGGCCATGTTGCGCGCCTCAAAGGAAGGGATCGTAACGCTCGACATTGCTCCCGAACCCGAAGCGGGCGCCGCGCGGGCCGAGGCCATGGTTGCGGCTCATCTGAACACGCGCGGTGATACTCCTGGTGACAAGTGGCTACGCAAGGTTGCGGGCTGGACATGGCGGGTCAAGCTGTCGCTGTCGATGATGGTCGAGCTGATGGCCGACCTGCGCAGCCGCGCACAAGACGAGGCAATTCAAGTGTTTTCGCGCAACCTAAAGGATCTGCTATTCGCTGCTCCGGCGGGGGCACGTCCGACGCTTGGGTTGGATCCCGGCATTCGCACCGGGGTCAAAGCCGCCGTGGTGGATGCAACCGGTAAGGTGGTTGCAACGGATACGCTATATCCGTTTCAGCCCAAGAATGATCTGCGTGGTGCACAAGCGGCAATCCTGAACCTTATCGCTACACATAAAATCGAGCTTATTGCCATCGGCAACGGCACAGCTAGCCGCGAGACTGAGCGTTTGGTGGCCGATACGCTGTCGCTTCCGCCCAAGACTGTCAAATCACCGACCAAAGTCGTCGTGTCCGAGGCTGGAGCCTCGGTCTACTCGGCATCCGAGCTTGCCGCGCGCGAATTTCCCGAGCTCGACGTCTCGCTACGTGGAGCGGTCTCGATTGCCCGCCGGCTACAGGATCCCTTGGCTGAACTGGTCAAGATAGAACCCAAGAGCATCGGCGTCGGCCAGTATCAGCACGATGTGGATCAGCACCGCTTGTCACAGTCACTGGAGTCGGTGATCGAAGATGTGGTGAACGCTGTGGGTGTGGATCTGAACACAGCTTCAGCCCCCTTGCTTTCGCACGTCTCGGGTCTGGGACCGGGATTGGCCGAGGCGATCGTCACGCACCGAGATATTCATGGTGCCTTTGCGTCTCGCAAGGATTTGCTGAAGGTGGCCCGTCTTGGTCCACGCGCCTTCGAGCAGTGTGCAGGTTTCCTGCGAATTCGCGACGGTTCTGAGCCTCTGGACGCCTCCTCGGTTCACCCCGAGGCTTACGATGTCGCCCGTCGGGTAGTGGCAGCATGTGGGCGCGACATTCGCCAAATCATGGGGCATGAAGGCGCGCTGAAAGACCTGCGCGCCGAGCAGTTTGTGAGTGACACCTTCGGCTTACCAACGGTTCGCGACATTTTCACCGAATTGGAGAAGCCCGGCCGAGACCCGCGACCCAGTTTCAAAACGGCGTCGTTTACGGACGGGGTTGAGGAAATCACGGACCTGAAGCCCGGATTGGTGCTGGAGGGTACCGTCACCAACGTCGCCGCCTTCGGCGCGTTTGTCGACATTGGCGTGCATCAGGACGGGTTGGTTCATGTCAGCCAACTGGCCGATCGGTTCGTGAAGGACCCGCATGAGGTGGTCAAAACCGGGCAAGTTGTCAAAGTGACGGTGGTCGAAGTCGACGTTCCACGTAAGCGCATTGGGCTGTCCATGCGCAAGGACGGTGGCGCTTCGGCACGCGAGGGCAATGCACTCCGTGGCAAGGGCAAACCGGCACGAACACCCAAGCCAGGGGAACAGCGGCGCAGCCATGGGGGTCAGAGCACCCAGAACGGGGCCTTTGGTGACGCTCTTAGAGACGCCTTCAATAAACGTTAGGCGGCAACCCTGTCATAGGGCTAAATACGAGGCGTGTTTCTGCATGACCTACATTCACCTAAGCCCCGGCAGACAGAAAGAAAAGCAGGGCACTAACATTCGGGTGTTGCAACTCGGACCATGATCTGGATGATGCTGGCCCATGATGGCCGATAAATTCGGTCAACCGTATGAAAATGCGGCCACAACAAAAACTGGGGAGACGACTTATGTCATTCAAAACTCTGATGCTTGCCGCCAGTGCGACGGCGATGATCGCGGCGGGCGCTTCGGCGGAGACGCTGCGATGGGCCCGTGCAGGTGATGCGCTGACGCTGGACCCGCATGCGCAAAACGAAGGCCCGACCTCGGCCATGGCGCATCAGATCATGGAAACGCTGGTGATGCGTGATCACTCAGGCGCACTGGTTCCATCGCTGGCGACCGAATGGGCACCATCGGAAGAAAATCCGAATGTCTGGGTGTTCAAACTGCGCGAGGGCGTTACCTTCCACGACGGTGCCGAGTTCGACAGCGAGGATGTCGTGTTTTCGCTGAACCGCGCGATGACGCCGGATTCGGATTACAAAGAACTGCTGGCGTCTGTGAAAGAGGTGCGTGCGCCCGACAAGTTCACGATCGAGATCGAAACTGACGGCCCGAACCCGATCATGCCCAACAACCTGACCAACATGTTCATGATGGACAAAGGTTGGGCCGAGGCAAACAACGCTGTCAAGGTTCAGGACTATGAGGGCGGCGAAGACACGTTTGCGGCCAAGAACGCCAATGGCACCGGTCCCTACAAGCTGGTCAGCCGCGAGCCGGACGTGAAAACCGTCCTGGCCGCCTATGACGGCTATTGGGGCAAGGATGAGTTCCCGCTGCAGGTGACCGAGATCATCTATACGCCGATCCAGAACGCCGCGACCCGTGTTGCCGCGCTGCTGTCGGGTGAGGTTGATTTCATTCAGGACGTGCCCGTACAGGACCTCGAGCGTGTAGCCGGAACCGATGGTCTGGACGTACGCACCGCGCCGCAGAACCGGGTGATTTTCTTTGGCATGAACATGGGCGATGCTGATCTGACCTCGGACAATGTGGATGGTAAGAACCCGCTGGCTGATGTCCGCGTTCGACAGGCGATGTCAAAAGCGATCAATCGCGATGCGATCAAACAGGTCGTGATGCGTGGTCAGTCTGCTCCTGCTGGCATGATCTCACCTCCATTTGTGAATGGTTGGGATGCAGATATGGATGCGTCCTCGTCAACCGATATCGAAGGGGCCAAGGCGTTGATGGCCGAAGCAGGCTATCCTGATGGATTCTCGCTGACCCTGAACTGCCCGAATGACCGCTACATCAATGATGAGGCGATCTGTCAGGCAGCGGTTGGAATGCTGGCCCAGATCGGCGTCACAGTTAACCTGGACGCCAAACCGAAAGCCCAGCACTTCCCGTTGATCAACAACCTAGAAACAGATTTCTACATGCTGGGCTGGGGTGTTCCGACTTATGACTCGGAGTACATCTTCAACTTCCTCGTCCATTCGAAGGGCGAAAAGTACGGCTCGTGGAATGGCACACGCTATTCCAACCCGGATCTGGATGCCAAAATCGTGGCCCTTGCCTCTGAAACTGATCTGCCCGCACGTGATCAGCAGATCGGTGATATCTGGCAGGTTGTTCAGGACGAACAGCTTTATATCCCGATCCACCATCAGGTGCTGAACTGGGGCATGAAATCGGGCGTGGGCACCATCGTCGAGCCGGAAGATTCACCGAAGATCAAGTACTTTGAGATGAACTAAACTATCCTTTGTGATGGTATGCAGGGCGCGGAAACGCGCCCTGTTCTTGTTTGCGCCGTCGGTAACGGACATGTGATCTCGGCGCAGGAACGGCTTTACGTGGCAGCGAAAAAGCTGGATTGTTTCAGCGCTAACAGGGAGATTTCGCCATGATCCTCAGAAACAGTGCAATCGGCCTGACCATGTTGCTTGCAAGCGCCGCACAGGCGGCCGAATTTAAGTGGGCCTCGACCACCGATCCGCAGACGATGGACCCTCACGCGGTCAACTCGGCCCCAGTTCTCGGGTTCCTGAACAACGTCTACGAAGGGCTGGTCCGCCGCGGAAAGGATATGAGCGTTGAGCCCGCGTTGGCTGTCAGTTGGGAGCCGATCGGCGACGGCGAAGGATGGCGGTTCAATCTGCGTCAGGGCGTGACCTTTCACGACGGAAGCAGCTTTGACGCGCAAGATGTGCTGTTCAGCTACCAACGCGCCTCGGGTGAGGCGGCGGACACGCGCAGTTGGTTCGCTCCTGTCAGTGACGTCATTGTAGTTGATGACTACACCGTTGATATCATGACCACAGCACCTAACCCGCTGTTTCCGTCATCGATTGCCAACTGGATGATCATGGATCAAGACTGGACTGAGGCCAACGACGCCGTGGTCCCCGACAAAGAAACCGGAAACTACGCCACCATCAACGCCAACGGCACCGGCGCGTTCAAGGTGACCGAGCGCGAGCCGGGTCTTAAGACCGTGTTGGAACCTTATGAAGGCTGGTGGGGGGATGTTGAACACAACATCACCCGTGCAGAATTTAATCCGATCCAAAATCCTGCCACGGCCGTAGCGGCGCTTCTATCGGGCGATGTGGACATGATCAACCCGGTCCCCATTCAGGACGTCGCACGGCTGCAGCAGAACGCAGAAGTCGATGTCATCCAGGGCATTGAAGCGCGTGTGATCATGCTGGGCTTCGACCACGAGGCTGACACGCTGAAATACACAGACGATGCGGGCAAACCCAACCCGTTCCGTGACGCGCGCGTGCGGCAGGCAGTTGCGCAAGCGGTGAATGTCGACGCCATTCTGGCCACGATCATGCGCGGAAATGCCGAGCCCGCATCGCAGCTCGTCAGCCCAGCCATGAGCGGGTTCTCCGAAGCCAACGCCGGACGCCCCGCGTTTGATGTGGAATCGGCAAAGGCGCTGCTGGCCGAGGCCGGATATGCAGATGGTTTCTCATTTGGCCTGAAATGCCCCAATGACCGCTACCTTAATGACGAGGCCGTCTGTCAGGCCGTCGTTGGTATGCTGGCTCAGATCGGGATCACCGCCGAGCTGGACGCGATGCCAGTGCGGAACTATTGGCCGGAACTGCGCGAAGATAATTACGACATGTACCTGCTGGGCTGGAGCCCCGGTACGTTCGACGCCGAGCATCCGGTCCGGTTCCTTGTCGCAACCCCGAACGAAGAGAAAAAGCTGGGTAGCTGGAACTTCGGCGGCTTCTCGAATGCACGTGTCGATGAGCTGTTGCCGATGATCCAGTCAGAACTGGATGAGGCCAAGCGTCAGGCGATGCTGGACGAGGTTACTCAAATCTATCAGGACGAACACGTTTATGTGCCGATGTATGTCCAGCCGCTGGTTTGGGGCACGCGCAGCAATGTAGAGGTCACGCAGCGTCCGGACAACTTCTTCCTGCTGCGTTGGGTGAATGTGAATTGATCGGCGGCAACGTCGCGTTGAGTTGACAGCACTCTCTTGACCATCTGGTCAAGGTCGGCCTAGAGAGACCGATCTACGAGGGAAACATATGTTCGCATATATCGTCAGACGGATGTTCCAGTCCGTCATAGTGCTGTTGGTCGTGGGGTTGGTCGCCTTTTCGATGTTCCGATTTGTTGGCGACCCGATCGACAACATGCTGGGTCAAGAGCGCACGCAGGCCGACATTGACCGCCTACGGACCGAGCTTGGGTTGGACCAACCTTTTGTGGTGCAATACGCCAAGTTCCTGCAAGGCGCCGTTCAGGGCAATTTCGGTGTGTCTTATCGCCAGGGGCGACCGGTCTCGACCATCCTGGTGGAACGCGCTCCGGCGACGTTGGAATTGGCCTTTGTGTCCGGCTTTCTTGCGATCACGATGGGCATTGCCCTCGGTGTCTTTACTGCAATCCGACGACAAGGGATCGCTGCCAATGTGATCATGACCGTTTCCTTGATCGGGGTTTCGCTGCCGACGTTCCTCATAGGTATCCTGCTGATCTATGTTTTCTCGGTTGAACTTGACCTACTGCCCAGTTTCGGGAGGGGCGAGACCGTTATGATTGGCAGTTGGTCCACCGGGTTTCTGACGACCTCGGGGCTCAAGGCGTTGATATTGCCTGCAATCACGCTGGGCCTCTATCAAATGACGCTGATCATGCGGCTTGTCCGGTCCGAGATGCTGGAGGTTCTGCGCGCTGACTATGTCCGCTTTGCCCGCGCCCGAGGGCTGTCGGACCGGGTGATCAATTTCCGCCACGCGCTGAAGAACACTCTTGTGCCGGTGATCACCATCACGGGCCTTCAGCTGGGGTCGATCATCGCTTTTGCCATCATCACCGAAACGGTGTTCCAATGGCCGGGCGTCGGCTTGCTGTTCATCAACGCGATCCAGTTCGTGGATATCCCCGTTATGGCTGCCTATCTGATGCTGATCTCGGTGATGTTCGTGACAATCAACCTGATTGTCGACCTTCTGTACTATGCCATTGACCCGCGCCTGCGCGTCGACGCGAGGGCCACATGACCGAAACGATGGAAACCCCGAAAGTCGCGCCTAAATCGCGTATGGCTAAATTCTGGGACAGCGATTTCGCCTGGTCTTTCCGGCACTCTCCGGTAGCCATGATCGCATCTTTGGTCGTGGTCATTCTGGTGCTGGCGGCGATCTTTGCCCCGCTGATCGCGCCATATAACCCGTTCGATCCAGCAACACTGAACCTGATGAACGGGTTCACACCACCAGGTACGCCCAATGCGTTTACGCAAGAGACCTTTTTGCTAGGCACAGATGACCAAGGGCGCGATGTGTTCTCGACCATCCTCTACGGGTTGCGCATTTCATTGTTCGTAGGTGCCTCTGCTGTGCTTCTTGCCTTGATCATCGGCGTGATCCTCGGTCTGATCGCTGCGTATTTCGGAGGTTGGATCGAGACGCTGATCATGCGTATCGCAGACGTGCAGCTGACGTTCCCGGCCATTCTGGTCGCGATGCTAATCTTTGGGATCGCCAAAGGGATCACTCCGCCGGAATACCGCGATGAGATGGCAATCTATGTTCTCATCATCGCAATTGCGTTGTCGGACTGGGTGCAGTTCGCACGCGTCGTCCGTGGTGCTGCTCTGGTTGAGAAAAACAAGGAATATGTACAAGCCGCGCGCCTGATCGGGCGTGGATCGTTCCCGATCATGTTCCGTCACATCCTACCCAATGTCCTCAGCCCTGTTCTTGTTATTGCGACCATCTCGCTGGCGCTGGCGATCATTGCTGAGGCCACATTGAGTTTTCTGGGTGTGGGCGCCCCCCCGACCCAGCCGTCGCTGGGAACACTAATCCGGATCGGGCAAGGTTTCTTGTTCTCGGGCGAATGGTGGATTTTGTTCTTCCCGGCCTGCACGCTTCTGGCCCTCGCCCTGTCGGTCAACTTGTTAGGCGACTGGCTGCGCGACGCGCTGAACCCAAAACTGCGGTGATTTCATGAGCCTTCTGACCATCCAAGACCTCACCGTCGAATTCCCGACCCGCCGCCAGCTGTTTACCGCAGTGGACCACGCCAGCCTTTCTGTAGAACCCGGCGAAATCCACGGACTTGTGGGCGAATCCGGGGCAGGTAAATCCACCATCGGCGCTGCCGTGATGGGCCTTCTGGAACGCCCAGGTCGCATTGCCAGCGGCCAGATTAAGCTGGGCGGCGATAAGATCAGCGGCATCGATGCCGAGGCGATGCGCGGGCTACGCGGCAAGAAGATCTCGATGATCTTTCAAGACCCGCTTACGTCGCTGAACCCGCTATTTACAGTGCGCGAACAACTGGTCGAGACGATCCAGGCCCATCTGGGTGGATCCGAGGCCGAAGCAAGCAAGCGCGCCCGTGATTTGATTGATCGCGTTGGCATCCCAGACCCGGATACTCGGCTGGATCAGTACCCGCACCAGTTCTCGGGCGGCATGCGGCAACGCGTGGTGATTGCTCTGGCACTTTGCACCGAACCGGATGTGATCATCGCCGATGAACCCACGACGGCTTTGGATGTTTCCGTTCAGGCCCAGATTCTGGACCTGATCAAGGAACTGGCACAAGAGCGTCAGGTGGGTGTCATCCTGATCACCCATGATATGGGCGTGATCGCCGATACAACTGACCGCGTGACCGTGATGTATGCGGGCAAGGTGGTTGAAAGCGGCACCACGGCACAGGTGATGGGCCAGCCGCAACACGAATACACCAAGTCCCTGATCGCCGCGGTACCACGCCCGACGCTGAAACTGCATCGTTTCCCTCAGATCAGCTATGGCGGGCGTGAAACGCGTTTCGCGATCGAGGATATGGCACGCCACTGGCCCAAGGTGGATAACGACGCCAGCAAACCGATCTTTGAAATCCGCAACCTGACGAAGAAATTCCTGCAAAAGCGTGGATTACTGCCTTGGGATCGTACCTACTTCACCGCTGTCGACAACGTCAGCTTTGACATTCGTTCAGGTGAGGTCTTTGGGGTTGTCGGTGAGTCCGGATCGGGCAAGTCCACCGTCGCGCGGATGATTGCAGGGCTCTATCCTGTGGATGGTGGTACCATCACCTTTGACGGACAACTGGTAAGCGATCTGAGTAATCGTACGGTGCAGGAAGAGTACCGCAAGAACATCCAGATGATCTTTCAGGACCCCTACTCGTCTCTCAATCCGCGTATGCGGGTGGATGAAATTGTGGCGGAGCCGATCCGCCATCACCGCCTGATGGAAGGTGCCGACGTCAAGCGCCGCGTGGACGAATTGCTGGATCAAGTGGGGTTGGGGTCAGAGGCCGGGCTGAAATATCCACATGAGTTCTCGGGCGGTCAGCGCCAGCGTATTTCGATTGCCCGCGCATTGGCGACACAACCCCGGTTCCTGATCTGCGATGAGCCCACAAGCGCGCTCGACGTTTCGATCCAGGCGCAGATTTTGAACATTCTTAAAGACCTGCAAGAGCATCTGGGCCTGACCATGCTGTTCATCAGCCACGACCTGCCAGTGGTGCGCCAGATGTGTGACCGAGTTGCGGTCATGAAACAGGGACAAATCGTCGAGGTTCAGGACACCAGCGATCTGTTTGCCAGTCCGAATACCGAATACGCGCAAGAACTGTTGCGGTTGATGCCGAAACTCGATGACCTGTCGACTGACGGGCTTGGGGTCGAAGCAGGATAGGGCCGCGACACCCGTCGCAGGCGCTCCGTGACTAGAGGCCTTGTTCGAATGCCCGGAACTCGGCAGCGATAGCCGCAGCTGCTATCGCCAGCAGACGCTCGCCATCCTGAGGATTGGCCAAAGCTGAATGCGATCCAACGCGGCCATCCGGGAAGTCCGCGCGATGCTCGTCAGGTGGACCATGGCGATCCCCTGCGTGATCCCGGATGTATTCGGCGCTGAGTTTCTGGGGCGGCTCAGCGGCCTGATTGGCAGGCAATGGTCCAAGCAAAGACTGGGTTATGGCAATCTCCGAGGGGGTGGCGTGCATCCCTTCCCAATCTCCATAGAGCTGCTGTCGCAGAACATTCACTGCGTTCGGCTCCCACCAGCTACGGATCAGCAATTGACCACCGGCAATTTCGCTTTCGATCTGCCGAAGAGGCGCCAGATTGGCCCCGTGTCCGTTCACTATGAACACTCCAACGAAACCTTGCTTCAAAAGCCCCCGGATCACCTCATCTGCGATGGTGCGAAAGGTTTCGGCTGAAATAGACACCGTTCCGGGAAATCCCGTGTTAAAAGGCGCTGGCGTGTAGGCCAGCGCCGGAGCGACGATACCCTCGCATTGCCTGGCAGCAGCGAGCGCGACAGCCTTGGCGCAAATCGTGTCGGTGCCAATGCGACCCATCGGGCCGTGCTGCTCGGTCGATCCAACCGGCAGCAACACGGCCGCACCGGCATTGATACGAGTGTCAACCTCGTACCATGTCATGTGCTCAAGTTTCATGAATTTGAAAACTCTCGCAGGCGCTCCAGTTACTAGGGCCTCTGATCAGAGACCCCAGCGTTCCCGGTTTTCGTCAAAGAAGCCTTGGGCTTTTTTCACTTCAATCCAGTTGTTCACATAGTTGATCCAGACCTGATCACTTTGCGGCAACAGCATCGCGATAGGAGAAGGAGAACGCGGCCCGGCATTCTTGACGCGGACGACCGGGAACTTTGCTTCAAGGGTCGATCCCTCGATATTCGAGGTTATGAACACATCTGCACGACCGGCCAAGACCTCCTGAAAACCACGCGCAGGAGCTTCGACCACTTTGATATCCGCATCGGGGAACCATTCGCGCACGCGCTTTTCAAAGGTGGTGCCCAGGGTAGTAGCAACCTTCACGTCTGGCTTGTTGATCGAGTCGTAGCCATCAAATTTGTCGGCCTTTTCCTTGGTTGTGTAGGGAAACAACTCAACCGCGATGTAACTGTCGGAAAACCCTGCAACTTTCATGCGCGGAGGTGAGATAGAAGCCGAACCGGTGATGTGGTACTTCCCCGCTACCACACCATTGACCAATGTTTTCCAGTCGGTGGGCACATATTCGACCTCAACACCCAGATCAGCGGCCAGCGCGTTCATGATGTCGATATCATAGCCTTTATAGCTGTTAGTCGCCGGGTCGCGCAGTGACATCGGGTTCCAGTCACCGGTTGTCCCCACTTTCAGCACGCCGTCATCCAAAATTTCATTCAGAGCCGACTGTGCTTGCGCAGCGCCGCTGATCACAAGACCGAGCGCAGCCGCAGCCGCGACTTTAACAAAACGTTTCATGTGGTTCTCCCGTTGGTGGCGTTAGTCTTTTATCACGACATTGCTTCTTGATTTAAGCGTAAAGAAAAAGATAACCTCAAGCAACTAATTAACTCATAGTAATCATAAGTGGGCCAGCAGATGCCAAACGCAGCGATCGAGCTTGTCGACGTAGACAAGTGGTTTGGCACATTTCACGTGCTCAAGAACATCAACCTGACAGTCAAAAGTGGTGAAAAGGTTGTGATCTGCGGCCCATCCGGATCGGGTAAATCAACGGTCGTAAGATGCATCAATCAGCTTGAGAAACATCAAAAGGGCACCATCCGCATCGATGGGGTCGAACTGAACGATGATGCCAAATCTGCAGCCACCATCCGGTCAGAAGTTGGCATGGTGTTCCAGCAATTCAATCTGTTCCCGCATCTAACAGTGCTGGAAAACCTGACCCTTGGCCCCATCAAGGCCCGCGGGTTGAGCCGAAAAGAAGCCGAAGACAAAGCGCGCCATTACCTCGAACGTGTTCATATACCCGATCAGGCCGACAAGCGCCCGATACAGCTTTCGGGTGGACAGCAGCAGCGAGTGGCAATTGCCCGTTCGCTTTGCATGGAGCCCAGGGTCCTTTTGTTCGACGAACCCACCTCAGCGCTCGACCCTGAGATGATCTCCGAGGTGCTCGACGTGATGGTTGAACTTGCCGAGGAAGGCATGACCATGGTTGTGGTGACCCATGAGATGGGATTTGCCCGAAAAGTGGCCGACAACATGGTGTTCATGGATGCAGGCGAGATTGTCGAACAAGGTAAGCCCGAGCATTTCTTCACCAATCCAAAGTCTGAGCGGTGTCAGAAATTCCTGAGCCAAATTCTGCAGCATTGAGTTGGGTCCGATGAAAAAAACACTTCTCTTCCTCCCCCTTTTCTTGCTGATCACGGGCTGTTCGTCCTCGCAGACCTGGGGTTGGTACGTCATCGATCCAACCACGGCTTCAGGCTGGACCAATGTAAAATTCCTGATTTCGGGCATGGGTGCGACCATTCAGATTTCGCTGATTGCGGCGATTTTGTCGATTGTCATTGGATTGCTGGTCGCCCTGCCGGGTCTGTCGGAAAAGCGCGGCTGGCGGCTGGTAAACCGGGTATATGTCGAATTTGTCCGCTCGATCCCTCTGTTGCCTATGCTGTTTTGGGTGTTCTACGGGTTGCCGATTGTCTTTCAGTCGATGGGTATGGACATCCCAATCGATCCCTTCTGGGGCGCAATTATCACCCTTGCGATATCGGACAGCGCCTTTACCGCCGAGATCTACCGTGCCGGTATACAATCTATCGCAAAAGGGCAAAGCGAGGCGGCGCAAACGATTGGCCTGAACTATTTTCAGACCATGCGCTATGTGATCCTGCCGCAAGCGATCCGGCGCATTCTGCCGCCGCTGGCCAACCAGTTCATCTACATCGTGAAGATGAGCGCATTCGCCAGCGTCATCGGCATGCAAGAACTGACACGCCGTGCGAATGAGCTGGTAGTGACGGAATACCGCCCGCTTGAGATCTATACCTTGTTGATCTTCGAGTATCTGGTGCTGGTACTGATCATCAGCGCCGGTGTGCGTTGGCTCGAGCGCCGGATGGGCGCAGATGAGCGCGGATAAGGAGCATAAGATGAACTGGAAAGACTTCATGGCCGAGACCGAGGCCAATATTGGTGCATTCTCGAAAGAAGTGCCTGAAACCGTCCGTGGTTTTGGCATCATGGGTAAGGCCGCCAAAACAGATGGTGCGCTGAGTGAAAAGACAAAGGAATTCATGGCGTTGGGGATTGCCATCGCGACGCGCTGCGACAGCTGCATCGGTTTCCATGTCCGCTCATTGGTGCGGCTGGGTGCGACCCGCGAAGAGCTGTGCGAAGCGCTGGCTATGGCCACCTATATGGGCGGCGGCCCGTCTTACGCCTACAGCGCCAAGGCGTTGAAGGCGTTTGATGTGTTTTCAGAGTAATAGACCGGTACGCGGTCCGATTTCATTGGATGGTTTTTGCCATGGCAGTCACCGAAATCCGTAATGAAGGGATGCGAATTGGTGGCGAGATCATCATTACCGCTGAGACCATCCCGGTTCACTACCCCTATACCAATGAGGTCGTGGGCCATATGCCCGCAGGGCAGGCTGAACACGCGCGCCGCGCCTTCGAAATTGCGGCCAACTACAAGCCCGAACTGACCCGCTATGAACGCAGCCAAATCCTGCAAAGGGCTGGAGAGCTGATTGGTGAACGTCGCGATTACCTCACCAAATGGCTGGTGCTTGAGCTTGGCATCTGCCATCAACACGCGATCTACGAGACCAAGCGCGCGCAGGATGTCTTTCAATTTGCGGCGGCCGAGGCACTGAAGGATGATGGCGAAATCTTTGCGTGCGATCTGACCCAAAATAGTAAAGCCCGCAAGATTTTCACGATGCGCGAGCCTGTGACCGCAATCAGCGCGATCACTCCATTCAACCATCCACTCAACATGGTCAGCCACAAGGTTGCTCCGTCGATCGCCACCAATAACTGCATGGTCTGCAAACCGACCGAGTTGACGCCTCTGACCTGCCTGACGCTGGCCGATATCCTTTATGAGGCAGGACTGCCGCCTGAGATGTTTCAGGTGGTCACTGGCTGGCCACAGGACATTGGGGATGAGATGATCGTCAATGAGAACATCGACATCATAACCTTCACCGGTAGTGTTCCCGTGGGCAAGATGATCGCAGAGAAGGCGGTTTACAAACGTCAGGCGCTGGAGTTGGGTGGTAATGATCCACTGATTGTTCTGAATGACCTCAACGATGCCGATCTAGACAGGGCAGCAACGATCGCCGTAGCCGGGGCCACCGGCAATTCGGGACAACGCTGCACTGCGATCAAGCGAATACTGGTGCAAGAGAGTGTCGCGGACACCTTTGTGCCTTTGGTGCTGGAGAGGGCCAAAAAGATCAGGTTCGGCGATCCGCAGGATCCTGAGACCGAGCTGGGTTGCGTGATCCACGAGGAAGCGGCCAAGCTTTTCGAAGATCGTGTTCACTTGGCCCAGAAAGCGGGAGCACAAGTCCTTTACCACCCCGGACGTCAGGGCGCGCTGCTGCCGCCGATCGTGGTCGACGACGTTCCCCACGACTCTGCGTTAGTGATGGAGGAAACTTTCGGCCCCATTATTCCCATCATTCGCGTACCCGACGACGATGACGAGGTCATGCGCATCTCGAACTCTACTGTGTACGGCCTGTCGTCGGGGGTATGTACAAATGACCTGAACCGCGCAATTGCCTATATCAATGGGCTGAACGTGGGCACCTGCAATATCTGGGAACAACCCGGATACCGTATCGAAATGTCCCCCTTTGGCGGCATCAAGGATTCGGGCAATGGTGTCAAAGAAGGGGTCATCGAGGCCATCAGGTTCTTTACGAATGTCAAAACCTACTCGCTTCCTTGGCCCGGTTGAAGGCTTGTTGAAGATTGCAATGCACACCACCAGTGATGCATGCTCGCTCAGCCAAGAAATGACCGCTTGAGCCCTTCGGCTCTTGGCGTCATATGTGCCTTCGAACGCACGCGCGATGCCCCGAAACAAGGAAATACCTCATGCAAAAGGTTCTGATCACAGGTACTGCCGGATTTATCGGGTTCCATCTTGCCAAACTTTTGCTTGAGAACGGTTGCCGGGTTCATGGCTTTGACGGGATGACTGATTATTACGATGTCCGCCTCAAACAGAGCCGACATGCGCTGTTGCTGGAGAACCCAAATTTTTCGTGCGATGAAGGGATGCTGGAAGATACCGCCAAGTTCGACCAGATCGCTGATGCTTTTGAACCGGACGTGATCATCCATCTCGCAGCGCAAGCTGGCGTCCGATATAGCCTGGAAAACCCGCGCGCCTATGTCGAAAGCAATGTTGTCGGGACGTTCAACGTGATGGAAGCTGCGCGGCGGCACAAAGTGCGGCATCTGCTGATGGCTTCGACTTCGTCGATCTACGGGGCAAATCCTGACATGCCCTTCGACGAGTGCGAAAAAGCAGATCATCAACTCACTATGTACGCAGCCACCAAAAAGGCAAATGAAGCGATGGGGCATTCCTATGCCCATCTTTGGGATATACCGACAACCATGTTCCGGTTTTTTACGGTTTATGGCCCGTGGGGACGCCCTGATCTTGCATTCTTCAAATTTACCGATGCAATCCTCAACGACCGCCCGATAGACATCTACAACCACGGCGACATGTATCGTGATTTCACCTATGTGGATGACCTGGTGCGCGCAATCTCTCTGCTGATCGACGTTGTGCCTGTTCGCCCCAAAGCCCCCGAAGACATCGCCGAAGGTGACAGCCTGAGCCCGGTCGCTCCCTATCGCATAGTGAACATTGGAAATTCAGACAAAGTGCGTTTGTTGGATTTCATCGACGCCATCGAAGAAAGCCTCGGCAAACCCGCGATCCGAAACTATATGGAGATGCAGTTGGGCGATGTGCCTGCAACTTGGGCCAATGCCGATCTGCTGCACCGCCTGACCGGTTATCGCCCAAAAACCGAAATCAGGGACGGCATTCAGGCCTTCGTGGACTGGTATCGCGCATATTACGGAAAATAGAACCTGCGAACCTGCCTAAACCTGAATTCGCCGGCCACAGCACCGATTAAACCGTCAGCGCGATCAGATCGCTTTTCTCAGTGCCTCGATTATCTGCTCTTGCGAATTCTCCTGCAGATACGGGTGCATCGGCAGGCTAATCACTGTTGCGGCGGCCTGATCGCCAATAGGCAAGTCGGCATTTGGGTCAGAAACGGCTGGTTGCTTGTTCAACGGCAGTGGATAATGCACGGCGGTCGGAACCCCGGCGTCTTTGAGCTTCGCTTGCACATCCTCACGATTGTCCACGCGTATCGTATACTGCGCCCAGGCGCTGGTCGCCCCCTCCATCAGCGTTGGAGCGGCGATATTGGTTTCCTTCAGTAGCACTTTGTAACGGTCCGCGACGGTGTCTCGCAGGACCAGTTCATCCTCGAAAATATCCAGCTTGCACAGCAGGATCGCAGCCTGCAACGTGTCCAGACGGCTGTTAACGCCAACCCTGATATGGTGATAACGCCGATCCTGCCCGTGCCGGGCAATCTGGCGAAGAATGACGCTCAGATCATCGTCCGAGGTGAAGATCGCACCACCATCGCCGTAGCAGCCAAGGGGTTTCGATGGGAAAAAGCTGGTGCAGGAAATCGTTGACAGGTTTCCTGACCGTTTGCCACGCAACGATCCGCCAAAGCTCTGAGCAGCATCCTCGATGACAGGTAAGCCGTTTGCCACAGCTACCTCGTTAATTCGTTCGAAATCAGCAGGTTGGCCATACAGCGACACCGGTATAATTGCCTTTGTCCGGGGTGTGATCGCAGCGTCAAGCTTGTTGGGATCAATGTTATAACTAGTCTGGTCAATATCGACATAAACCGGCTTTGCGCCCAGCAATCTGACGGCTTCAGCCGTGGCGATATATGAAAATCCGGGCGTGATGACCTCATCCCCCGACCCGACCTCAAGCGCCATCAAGGCAATTTGCAATGCATCCGTTCCATTGGCGCAAGTGATGCAATGTTTGGCACCCGTAAAGGCAGTCAGCCGTGCCTCTAGTTCAGCCACTTCTGGGCCAAGAATGTACTTCCCATGCGCCAACACATTGGCAATGCCGGCATCAAGCTGATCCTTGATACGTTTCTGTTGTTCCGCCAGGTCAATAAATTGCATTGATCTAATGACGCCCTATCTTCTCTTGAAAATATCGTTCTAGGTGCTCTGCCTTTGCATCCTTTACATAATCCATAAGTGCTCGGCCATGCATATCTGTTCGCAAAGGATCTGCTCCACTTGCCAACAACGTATCCAAAAGTTCAAAACTTGCATTTGGATGAGCCATAAGCGCGGTTTTTGCATACATTAGAACAGTAGTGCCGTTTCTTCCGGTCGCGTTCGGATTTGCCCTGTGCTCTAGCAGGTAGTTTGTCAATTCAAGGCGCTGATTGAAGGCAGCCATGATCAGTGGCGTCCACCCTTTTTCAGTGCGCTCTTCCAGAAGATCAGGATGGATTTCAAGTATCTTCGAAACAGCCTGTACGTCACCCTGGTTGCACGCCACCTTCATGCTTTCAAATGCCTGCATACGGACCCTAGTTGCACGCCAAGCTGGGAAGTTAAGTAAGGTTTCCCATTTTTTGGAGGGTGCCATGGGCTCATTTTTAGTGGGCCTATGAAGCGCAGTTGGCGACAGCTCCGATTTGGTCCAGCAATCCAAGAATTGTCTTAGCGCTGTGATTTGCAGTCGATAGGTGTTTTCCTGAACTATTTCAGGAGTATCCGTCGCGCTGATTTGAGTAGCGTCAAATGCCAGATGTTGCCCCGCGTCAACCCTGGGGTCTATCAGGTGAGTCGTAACCCCGGCATCGACTCCATTTTTGAGAGTATAGAAAAATGCATCCAGGCCGGATGTCTCGGGAATCTTTCCGGGATGAAAGTTCACAATACCCTGCTTGAAGGCTTCGATAACTGGTCGTTTGAGGATTCGCGCGCCGGATATGATACCTAGCTCCAAACCATGCTCATCAACCAGATTAATGATGCCGTCGATATCACTATGCGGCATTTCAACGAAAGAAAAACCTAAGCGCTCGCAGAGTTCCTTTGTATCAAGCGGTGGTACTGCCCTGAGCGTATGTGGGAAGTAAACTGTGCGATCCATTGATGGCAGCTTTTGAAAAGGTGCACCGATTACGGTCACCTCTCGTTGACCCATCAGCGCTAGCTCTACGAGAAAATCATGAGATTTTCGATGAGGAAACGCGTAGGCGAACACTGCAATCATTGATCAGTGCCGGAATTCAACTTGGGGTGCTGCTCGCCCTTGCGAGCTTCGATTGGTGCATTGCGGATATAGTTGACCATACCAATCGCTGGTCGATTTTCGTTAAGCCCAAACCCGTTCCCTTTCAAAATCTCTTCGTAGCTTCGCGTATGCAAATCAGCGAAACCACCAGAAAACTCGACCTCTTCTTCATTGATCGTGATCGACCGATAGGTTCTGGCTCCAGCTTCCCGCGCATCTGCCGGAACGTCGTTAATATCCAACGACAAGAACCAACGGCACCGGGCATGTTCGAACTCCAGATAACCCGCAGCCTTTGTCGGGGCATTGAGATGGACGTGGTTTGCCTGAAGATCTCCGAAGAGGAAGTGCAGCATGTCAAAGAAATGCACGCCGATGTTGGTGGCAATACCGCCAGATTTGCGGACATCCCCCTTCCAGCTCTCCAGATACCAACGTCCACGGGACGTGATGTAAGTCAGATCGACCTCGTACTTGGTATCCTTGGGGCTGTTTCGAATCTTGTCCCTCAGAGCAATGATCGAGGGATGTACGCGCAACTGCAGGATCGTGTTTACGGTCTGTCCAGTCGCTTGCTCAATCGCTTCCAGGCCATCGATATCCTCTGGGTTCAACACCAGCGGCTTCTCACAGATCGCATCGGCGCCAGAACGCAATGCAAACCGCATGTGGCTGTCGTGGAGGTAATTCGGCGAGCAGATCGAGACATAATCAATTTTGCCCGCTTCGCTGCGACGTAACATGTCAACATAGCGATCAAAACGCTCAAACTCTGTGAAAAAATGTGCATCGGGGAAGTGGCTATCGATAATCCCAACGGAGTCGCTTGTGTCCAGAGCAGCCAACAACGTGTTTCCGGTATCCGTTATCGCCTTCATGTGGCGCGGCGCGATGTATCCTGCGGTTCCTATCAATGCAAAGTTGCTCATTCGGTGCGTCCCAAGTGCTCAAATTGTGCTACAGCGCTTCCAAGAATTTCTTTGGGAAGTCAAGAGAGGAAGGCATTTCAAGCATCGCCAATCACGCTGGAAACCCCGATCAACCTCTGTTAGAGCAGTTCGGAATTGTCAGAGCTAGATTGATCTTCGACCGATGTCAGACACCCGTGCCAAATCTCAAAAAACCGTATTCTGTCTTACCTACCACGAAATTACGGCGGATGCGCGCGTTCTCAAAGAAGCGCGCGCGCTTCAAGCAGCGGGCCACGATGTCCACATTTTCTGCGACTGGCCTGGAGGCTCGCCGCAAGAAGAGGTCATTGATGGCATTCAGATCACTCGATTCAACTGGCAGTCTTGTGAGAACATCACTGAAAAATTGCTTGAACGTTTCTCGTTTATGGAGCGAACGTCCGCTCAAGTCGAGCAACGTGTCTTACCGTATGTCGAATCCGCTATTCAGCTAAATTCTTTAAAAACCTGGTTGAAGACTTTCCTCACGGACGAAGCCGTCCAAAAGCTTGACCCGATGTACTACAAAAACTTCGGTGGTGATGAAAGGCGGGCTAGAAAACTCGTACACAAGCGGCTGCTTTGGAAAACACGGCTTGGACTTGGATTCGGAAAGGGCCCGAAAAACCTCAAGTCATTTATGTTGATGGCCCGAAAAGTCAGAGAGAATTTCTTTAAACTCTATCAGTTGGAATCATTGATTTACGCAGAAAACCTTTGCCACCTTAAATTTGATGATACCCCGGACGTCATTCACGCTCATGACATCTATTGTCTCCCGGCGGGCGTTGTGCTTGCAAAACAGTTTGGGGCGAAGCTTGTATATGACGCACATGAATATGAACCAGCACGGGCGACGAAGAATCCAACTGATGGATCGAACTTTGCAGAAAACCTAGAAGACGATTGCCTCCCCTTCGTCGATTATATGATCACCGTATCGTCGTCCATCGCAGATTTGTATGCCAAACGCTTCAAAGATAGTCCGACACTAATCCTCAACGCTCCAGAGATAGATGTCGATTACATAGACGGTCGTAATAAACAGGAATTGGATCAGCTTTCAATTCGTGCTCAGGCAAAAGTTGCAGACGGGGCGCCCTTGATTATTTTTACTGGCGGCATTCAAACATCGCATCGTGGGTTAGATAAAGTACTTGAGGCTTTGGTTCATCTTCCCGAAGTCAAGTTAGCTTCGATGGGCCCACGGCACCTCCGAAACGACAAGTGGTTCATGAGTGTCGCTCATGACCTAGGTGTGGATGATCGCGTTACCTTGCTTCCACCAGTCGCTGCTCCAGATGTACCCATAGCGATTAGTACCGCAGATGTTGCAGTCATTCCGATTCAAGATGCGTCATTAAGCTATCGGTTTGCAATGCCCAATAAGCTATTCGAAGCCGCGTTTGCAGGATTGCCGATCTGTGTCTCCGATCTTCCCGACATGCGCCGTTTTACAGAATCGCTCGGTTTGGGGCGAGCAATGGACGAAACAGATCCTCAGAGCATTGCTGAAGCTATTCGGGATGTCTTGGACCATCCCGAACGCTTTACGTTAAGCGTCGACAACAGAAGGAAGCTTTGGGAGACCTACAGCTGGCCTGCGCAAGCCAAGAAGTTGGCGGCGCTCTATGAAGGTATTTAAACTCGCGCGGCTAGTATCTGTGCGATTTGTTGCGAAGCGGTTCCATCACCATAGATTTCTATCTGATTTCCGCTAGTCCCTATCGCACTTAGGATACCATCCTCGATATCCCCTTCTATGGGCGAAACGATACGATTCCAGCCGCTTTCATCAAGCTCAATCGACCCTGTTTCCGTTCTAATAGTGACGCAGGGTACGCCGTAGAGATACGCTTCTTTCTGCATTCCGCTAGAGCCCGTAGAAACCAGCACCGCATTGCTTTCTAGAGCGACCATATCCAAGTACCCGACTGGGTTTATCGTTTAGACATGTCCGAATTTACGACCGATTCCATTTATCCTTGCGGCAGTACGTTGATGAAATGGCAAGACAACCGGATTTTGTTTCGCAACCGCCTCCAGACCATCCACAATGCTTGTCAACGTTTCTAGCGAACCCGTATTTTTAGCTCTAAGGATCGTCGCGAGTATGAATCCCTTTGCGTCAACCCCAATGTCAGTCGAGATCGTTGATTTCTGCTTGGACTCACCTCGCAGATGGCGGCTCTGATGCAAACCAGTTCAGGGAGTCTTCACAAGACAAGGGGATACGCGCTGGCATTCCAGGCCGAAAGCAACAAAGTACAACTTCAAATACGACAAACGCAGATGCAAGCGGCAAAACCGCGTTGAAATCATGTTCGGCCGGCTCAAGGGCTGTAGACGCGGCGCAACGCGCTATGAAGGCTGCCCAAAGGTCTTTCTCGCAGACATCGCTCTCGCGGAAACCGTCTCTATTGGTTGGGGATCATGACCCTACTGAAATGGCTAAATCTCATTCCGCAATACAAGCATTGCTAGACTTATCGATTCAGAATGGATTCTATTAGACAGCATAAGGCCGGTGCGCCTGAGCGGCGACCGGCCTTCTCCAATCAGAAATGTGCCGAATTGGAATTTGCGGGCTTGGCGACCGGAGGTGCAAAGCGGGTCAAGTCGATCCCTTCGACAGCGGCCTTGTATTCCTCGATTTTCGGAGTTCGCCCGAGGATGGCAGACAGTACAACTACCGGTGTGGAAGCCAGAAGGGATTCACCTTTCTTATCTTCCGAGTCCTCGACAACACGCCCTTGGAACAAGCGAGTAGATGTCGCCAGAACAGTATCACCTTTCTCAGCCTTTTCCTGATTACCCATGCAAAGGTTGCAGCCCGGACGCTCAAGATACAGCGTATTTTCGTATTCGGTTCGCGCTGATGTCTTGGGGAAAAGATCGTCGAATTCGAAACCGGAATATTCCTGAAGAATGCTCCACTCACCTTCTTCCTTTAACTCATCAACGATGTTGTAGGTTGGCGCCGCGACGACCAGAGGGGCTTTGAATTCAATCTTGCCCTCCTTCTTCTCAAGGTTCTTAAGCATCTGCGACACGATGATCAGATCACCCTTGTGGACCATGCAAGACCCGACAAATCCCAGATCCACTTTCTTTTCCCCTTTGTAGTAGGAAACAGGCCGGATCGTATCGTGCGTATAACGCTTGGAGACATCCGCGTTGTTCACATCAGGGTCGGCGATCATGGGCTCGTTGATCTCGTCCAGATCAACCACCAGCTCGGCAAAATACGCGGCATTTTCATCCGGCCTCAGGGCTGGAACTGCGCCGGATCTGATCTCGGCAATGCGTGCGTCGGCTTTGTCGATCAGGCCTTGCAGGGTCCGCGCCTCATTCTCCATGCCCTTGTCGATCATGATCTGAATCCGACCTTTGGCGATTTCCAGTGACTCGATCAGGGTCTCGTCTTCGGAAATACAGATCGAGGCCTTCGCCTTCATCTCGGCCGTCCAGTCGGTGAAGGTAAAAGCCTGATCCGCCAGCAGGGTTCCGATATGAACTTCGATAATACGCCCTTGGAACACGTTATCGCCGAAAGCCTTCAGCATCTGAGCCTGTGTCGCGTGGACCACGTCGCGGAAATCCATGTGATCGGCCATTTTGCCTTTGAACGTCACCTTCACGGATTCCGGAATGGGCATGGTTGCTTCGCCCGTGGCCAGTGCCAAGGCAACGGTGCCCGAATCCGCCCCGAAAGCCACACCTTTGGACATGCGCGTGTGCGAGTCGCCCCCAATGATGATGGCGCGATCATCCACGGTGATATCGTTCAGAACCTTGTGGATCACGTCGGTCATCGAGTGATATTCACCCTTGGGATCGCGCCCTGTGATCAGGCCGAAATTGTTCATAAACGCCATCAGTTTGGGGATGTTGGCTTGCGCCTTCTTGTCCCAGACCGAGGCGGTGTGGCAACCGGACTGATACGCGCCATCGACGGTTGGAGAAATCACGGTCGCCGCCATCGCCTCAAGCTCTTGCGAGGTCATCAGGCCAGTGGTGTCCTGCGATCCT
This sequence comes from Ruegeria sp. C10, assembly GCF_056537805.1. NCBI lineage: Bacteria > Pseudomonadati > Pseudomonadota > Alphaproteobacteria > Rhodobacterales > Roseobacteraceae > Ruegeria > Ruegeria sp. C10. The sequence continues at coordinate 583,943 of NZ_JBQFSC010000001.1, forward strand.
ACGATGTTGACCTTGACCCGTACGTCCGACCCGGCGTGCAAGACCGTGCCTTCCGCTACTCCCAAAGCGTTGCGGTTAAAGATCTTTTCAACCGCGGTCAGGCCCTGTCCATCTCGGCTGATTTCTTTCGACGGCGCAAATGCCGACTTCAGCTCGACTCCCAGTGTCTGTGCTGCAAATGTTTGCAACTTCTTGCCGAACACGATGGCGTAGGATCCGCCGGCCTTCATGAACTCCTGCTTTTGCGGAGTGAAGGACGAGGCAATATCAACAAGCTCTTTGGCGCCATCGGCGTCATAAAGCTTTTTGTCTTTCGTATTGATCGTGAGCACTGTCCCGGTTTCGACCGAGTACTTTTGCTCCAGGATAGGGCTGTCGTCATTGTTGAGGATCGGATTCCCCGCGGAATCGACTTTCTTGACCCAGTTTTTCAGGTCGATACCAATCCCGCCCGTCACACCAACGGTGGTCAGAAAGATCGGAGAGATACCGTTCGTGCCGGCCACGATCGGGGCAATGTTTACGAATGGCACATATGGGCTGGCCTGCTTGCCGGTCCAAAGCGCCACGTTGTTGACACCCGACATCCGGGACGAGCCAACGCCCATTGTCCCTTTCTCAGCAATCAGCATCACGCGTTTATCTGGGTGCTGGCGCTGTAATGCTTGAATCTCGTCTTGCGCTTGCTGCGAGATTAAGCACTTGCCATGCAGCTCCCGATCAGAGCGCGAGTGTGCCTGGTTGCCCGGCGACAGCAAGTCAGTCGAAATATCGCCCTCGGCAGCGATATACGTGACAATTTTGATCTCTTCCTCGATATCGGGCAGCTTGGTGAAGAACTCGGCCCGTGCATAGCTTTCAAGAATGTCGCGTGCGACCGGATTTCCGGCAGAAAACGCCTCCTTCAAACGATCCGTATCAGCCTCATACAGGAAGACCTGTGTTTTCAGCACTTCGGCTGCCTGCCTTGCGATCTCGAGATCACCACCCAAAGCCAGATCAAGAAGAACCTCAACCGAAGGACCGCCTTTCATGTGCGACAACAGTTCAAAGGCAAAGGGTACTGAAATTTCGTCAACCAGCGCTTCGCCCAGAATGATCTCTTTCAAAAAACGCGCCTTCTCGCCAGCGGCGCTGGTCGTGCCGGGCAGCGTATTATAGATGAAATAGTTTAGAGAATCCGCACGATGCGCATGATCGACGTCCTTGATCTGCGTAACAAGCTCTTTGACAAGCGCGCCGTCATCAATCGGTTTTGGATGCAGATCCTGCGCTTTGCGGGCTTCAATTTCGTCGAGGTAGTTGGTGTAAAGGCTCATGGCTCGTTCCGGTATATGTGGCTCGATTAGCAGGGGCTCAAAGACGTTATGAACGCCCGAGGATCCTAATTGTATGCGGCGGTATACTAAATGACCGGAACTTGCAAGCCTTGCACCTGTGGCGCGATGTCCCGTCTAAAAGCAACACTTCACAAAGGATTTTGTGCCAGCCAATGATTTTCGATAAATCCGATAGGTCCTTATCTGAACCCTGTTCCCAGACGATACGCATATAGACCGCCGAGATAATGAATAGCCATGAGGCGTAAACCGCCCCTGCTTCGAATTGCGTCAGGCGGTTGCTCGGGTCAGATAATCCTGAACCATGTCGCCAAAACTCTGTTCAACCGCAAACTCAAAACCAGCCTCGCAGCGCATCACAAGTGCTTTTAGGCCAAACAACTCGGAATAGGTTACTGCGTCTTCATCAAAAGCGGTGACATGCAGATCGAGCGGGCAGGCAATAGCCATCACTTCAGCGGCTTGGGGTCCGGCGACACCAAAGAAGGTAAGGGTGTCCGATATCCGCACTATACTGATGTCCGCAGGGCAATCCGTTGGTTTGAGCTGTGCTTCCAGTGCCTCTTCCAGTTCCAGCGAAGCACGTACAATCCAGTGATTGCGTCCAATGTGATATACCTCAAACGCTTCCTGCATCGCCCTCGTGTTGGGGCGGCTTGGCAGAGAAAATTCGGCCCAATTTTGAACGACCTCGGGATCCCCTTTGAGGTCAAACAGCGCATTCAGGGTTTGGCGTTCGATCTTGACGTCGTAGCTCATCTCAGGACCTCAGGCGCTGACCCTCGGGGTCATGGAATACAGGCTTTGTGATGGTCACCGGAATCACCTCGTCTTTCAGCCGAACATGCGCGGTTTGCCCGTGTCGCTCCTGCCCGTTCTTCAGCAACGCCAGGCCAACCCAGCGATTGTTGACGACGCTCCAGACGCAGGCGGTAACCAACCCTTCGGTCGCTTCTTTGCGACCTTCGGGGGTCAGTGGCGCGCCTTCGGGCACTTGCTTGTCAGGGTCTTCGGGCAAGATGCCGACCAATTCCCGGCGTTCCCCTACCGCTTCACGGCGCAAGTGGACCGAGCGCTTGCCTAGGTAGTCGGGCTTTTTCTTCGACATTGCCCAGCCCATGCCCAAGTCATAGGCGTCCACGGTACCGTCGACCTCGTGCCCCAGCGAAAGAAAGCCTTTTTCCACACGCAAGACATGGCTGGATTCTGATCCTACAGGCAGGATACCAAAGGGTGCACCAGCCTCCATCACCTTGTCCCACAAGGCGGCCATGTGGCGTGGGGCAACGTTGACCTCATAGGATAGCTCACCGGTGAAACTGACGCGCACAACCCGCGCAGGGAACCCCGCAACCGTACCGTCCCGGAACGACATGAAGGGGAATGCCTCGGGCGACAGATCGATATCCGTACACAGCGCGTGCATGACATCGCGCGCGCGGGGACCACAAATGGTGGCGTTGTTCCACTGGCTTGTCACAGTTGTGATCATGACTTGCCAGTCAGGAAACTCGGTCTGAAGCAGCTTTTCCATGTGCTGGTTGATGGCGTCCGCGTGACCTGTTGAGGTCGAGATCATCCAGCGGTGCTGATCCAGCCGAAAGGCCACCCCGTCATCTATGATCAGACCGTCATCCGACAACATAAGACCATAGCGACCATCGCCGGGCTTCAGGCTGGACATGATGTTCGAATACAGAAAATCCAGAAAGCGCGGAACATCGCGCCCTTTAAGCTCGAACGTGCCGAGCGGCGAACCGTCGTATACGCCAACGCCTTCACGCACCGCGCGGCATTCCCGGTTCACCGCCTCTTGCAGGCCCTCACCGGGTTTGGGAAAAAACCCCGGACGGCGCCATCGGGCACCAGCCTCATACATCACTGCGCCATAATCCTTGTTCCATTGGGTCACCGGCGTGTGCCGGTAGGGGAACAACACCGAGTCCTCACGCAGCCCCCCAATCGCACCGAATGAGACCGGCGTGTAGGGAGAGCGGAATGTCGTCGTGCCAACATCTTGCAATGGAACGCCCTTTTGCAAAGCAACGGTGCCAATAATGTTGATATTGCCCGTCTTGCCCTGATCTACGCCCATCCCGCCAGTGGTGTAGCGTTTGACATGTTCCACGTTGTCATATCCTTCACGCAGCGCCAGATGCACATCGCTGACCGCAACATCGTTCTGAATATCCAGGAATGCCTTTCCGCGTTGCCCTGGCACATCTACGCGCCATAGCGGTTCAATCGAATAAGGCAGCTCTGAACCGTCATCGATGATCCGATCCAGTGTGAGATCCCCCGCCGCCGCGCCGACGGCCCGACAGGATTGAATCGGTTGATCGGGCAAAAACGCAGCGAGTTCTTCATCAAACCGAAATGTGCTGCGGGACTGAGACCACAGGTGCACCGTCGGATTCCAACCGCCGGAATGAGCCAGCAAGTCGCAGTCGATCCAGGTGCCTGCGCCCCCGGACTTGGGAACGGCCTTGACAGCACGGATGCTTTTGTACCCTCGGATATCGGCGGCTACTGTTCCGGCATGGACGGTTATCCCCGACACCAGATCAAGAGATTCCCTTGGAACCGTGTCGCGGCTATCGAGGATCGCGTTAACCGTTACCTCAGCTGCGACCAGATCGGCGGCCACTGCGTAAGCGCTGTTGTTGTTGGTGAACAGAACCACACTCTGACCGGGTGTCACGCCCCAACGATTGACATAGGCCTGCACGGATGAGGCCAACATGACGCCCGGCCTGTCATTATTGGCAAACACCATCGACCGTTCCGTAGCCCCGGTGGCGATCACCACCTCAGCAACACGGACCCGCCAGTTGCGTTCTAGAATGCTGGCCTGATCCGGCTCGCGTTCATTGACGATCAGTAGGTTGTGTTCGCGATAGGCCCATACGGTCGCGTTCTGAAGATGGGTGACGTTTGCCATTTGGCTTAGTTCTTCAACCGCTTCGCCCACCCAATCCATCGCCGGACGCCCGCCAATGATCAGGGTGCGGTTCAGGAGGCTGCCGCCCGCTTCGGTTCCCTCGTCTGCGAGGAAGACACGCTTGCCCGCCCGACCAGCCTCAAGTGCAGCTTGCAGGCCAGCGGGACCTGCACCTGCAATCAAGACATCTGCATGAGCGTAGCGCGCTTCGAAATGCCCCGATGACGGCGGGTGCGCAGGCGCTGCGGCCAAACCCGCTGCCTTGCGAATAGACGGTTCAAACAGATGCCAGTTAGGCCATTTGAAAGTTTTGTAGTAGAAGCCCGCAGGAATGAAACGGCTCAGCAGTTGATTGATCCCACCCAGATCAAACTCGGGTGAAGGCCAGCAATTGACCGAGCGTGCATTCAGCCCTTCGCGCAATGGAACCGTGGTCGCTGGACGGTTGCCCGAGGCGTCCTCGCCTTCCAGCTCCACAAGCGTTCCTGGCTCTTCGGGACCGTGTCCGACAATGCCGCGTGGGCGGTGGTACTTGAAACTACGGGCTGTTACTCGCACCCCGTTTGCCAGCAAGGCCGAGGCCAGAGTGTCCCCTTCGAACCCTTCGTAAGTTTTCCTATTGAACTGGAACGTCAGAGGGCGGCTTCGATCAACACGACCACCCACTGCGCGGCGATTAATCTGAGCCATCGGGCACCTCCACAATGTCATGTGTCACGGTATCCCGCCAGATTGTCAGCCACTCGCCACAGCCCCGTGCGTGCCACCACCGCTCTTGCACAGGCCCCATCGGGTTGGGCGTTATGGTCAGGTATTCGACCCAATCAGCATCGCTGACGGCGTTGGCATCGGGTCGAGCAGCACCGACCGGGCCGCCATAGACGAACTCACTTTCATTGCGTTTGCCACAGAATGGGCAGAGGATGAGCATCATGGTCCTGTCCCTTCCTATCTCGCCGTTGTGGTGCCGGCTTCCATCACAAATTCTAGATGGCGGAAACGGTCCAAAGTGAACGAGGCCATCAGCGGATGCGGCTCGCCTTTGGCGACCAGATGCGCAAGCGTCAGTCCGCCCGCAGGAATGGCTTTGTATCCGCCCCACCAGCCAGCGGTCACGAACAGCCCCGGTACGTCAGTCTGATCCATGATGGGCGAGGCATCATGGGCAATATCAAGATGCCCACCCCATTGGCGCATTAGTTTGAGTTTCTTGAAGCTCGGGAAAAGCGACAGCATCGCGGTCACAGTGTCTTCGAACACATGTTGCTTGATGTCGCGACGAAAGCTTTGCCCCATATCAGGAGCGCCGCCGATCACCATCTCGCCCTTGTCAGACTGGCTGAAATAGAACCCACTGTCCGGGCAATTTACAATGACATCCACCAAGGGCTTCACTGGTTCGGACACAAAGGCCGTCAGGTTCATCGTGCGCAATGGCAGCTTGAGCCCCGCTGTCTCGGTCAATGTCGTGGTATGGCCCGATACGGCCACCACAACCTTTTTCGCCCGCACGGTGCCGCGATTGGTCTCGACACCTTCGATGCGCCCATCAGCGCCACGGATCAATGCTTGCACGGCGGTCTGTTGGTGCATCTCCACCCCCATCGCATCCGCCGCGCGGGCATAGCCCCAGGCCACCGCATCATGACGGTTTACACCTGCGTCCGTGTGGACCATTCCGCAGATGATCGGCAGGCGCGCATCTGGCCCACCGCCTGTTAGCGCAGGTATGCGTTTGCGCAATTCTTCTGTCGTGATTTGTTCATATGTCGAGCCATAGATGTCCATGACCAATTGCCGACGCCGCAACTCTCGCAGTTTGGGCCAGGTCTGCACCACATCCACCATGGTGCGCTTGGAATGCATCATGTTGAAGTTCAACTCATGCGTCAGCCCTTCGTACATCTCGACGGATTTGACGTAGAACGGGATCGACTCGTCACGCATGTAATTTGACCGAATCGTAACCGTATTGCGCGCTATGTTTCCGCCACCCAACCAGCCCCGTTCCAGCACGGCGACGTCGGTTATGCCAAACTCTTTGGCCAGATAATAAGCCGTGGCCAGCCCGTGACCCCCTGCCCCGATCACCACGACTTCGTATTGATCTTTGAGCGGAGGGCTTCGCCAAGCCCGAGCCCAGTTTTTGTGGCCCGAAAGTGCGTTTCGCGCGAGTGAGAATGCCGAATATTTTTGCATAGCAATCATAATATTTACTAAAAATAATCTATCATCAATAAATATATTTACCGGTAAGCAAAAATTCTTGGGCAATCAAAGGTCGTGGGCTACCATGGCGCATGACCTTCAAAATTGAACAGTTTCATCGGAATCTTGCTGGCAAATGGTCGGCCCGATCCCGCTGGCCCTGCTTCATCATAAACTGCCGCAGTTCACCCTCTCTCTGACTCCATGCAGACCGTGGCGCTTTGCGCCTGAATTCAAACCCGCCGGGAAATGAAGCGGATGCTATGGATGGAAGAACTATGATGAACACACCGGATACAGATACTGTTCAGCAAACGTATGCGCGCGACGGCGTCGTTTTATTGAGAAACATCCTCAGGGACGATTGGTTAAATAAGTTGCGTGATGCCGTGGACGAAGAGGTCAAAAAGGGTGACCGGTATTTTGCCTATAAAAATATGCGTGAAAAACCGGGTATCTTTCAGGACTATTGTCTGAACTCAGATATTGGAAAGCGCGTGGCCGAGGTGGCGGGCAGCCCCTGGACTTCGTTGATCTATGACCAAATTTTCGTGAAAGAACCTGGCACACGCACCCAGACCGGCTGGCATACAGATCAGCCCTATTGGCCTGTGGCCGGTCCCATCATGACAATGTGGATCGCACTTGATCCTGTCGACCCAGACAATGGAGCGCTGGAATTTGTCCGTGGCTCGCACGCTTGGGGCGCAAAATACCGGCCTTTCAAAACTGACCAACTTGGCAAGTTTCTTCACTATCTGGAAGAGGATAACCCGGACTATATCGACATGCCCGATTTCGAGGCGGATCGCACTAAATATGACATATTCCACTATGAACAGATGGAACCTGGCGATGCCCTGGCCTTCGATGGAATGACTGTGCATTCGGCGATGGGCAACCGAACCTCGACCCGTCGCAGGCGTGGATATGCGGTACGTTTTGCCGTTGAAGGTGCCACCTATGAACCGCGCGATAGCGTTACTGAATGGCTGCATGATGACGACCTGAAATCGGGTGCTCCCTTTGCCGGTGGGCGCTTCCCTGTCATCTATAGCAACACCTAAGATAAGGGGCCGGGAACTGGCCCCTGTTCAAGTTTTAGGCTTGCCGAATTGCACCCTCTGGCACAGCGACCTCGGCCTCGATCGCTCGGTCGAGCACGCGTCGGTATATTTTTGCCCCGGCATCCAAACCCAGATCAATATGCGGTGTCTGAGCGTTTTTCATGCCCTTGTGCACTTTTTCCAGCACATCTTTGTCTTCAAGAAACGCCATCCGCGCACCATCATTCATGAATTTCGAAACCTCGGCATTGTCCGGATCAGAGTTGCGATGCTGGAACCAGAAATACCTGGTCTGATCCTCGTTGATTGGCGTCATGAAGTTGTAAGAGATGTTGATGAATGTCTCATCGACAGGATCTTTGTCATATCCACCCGTGCCAACCGGAGTATAGATGGACTTATTCAGCCCGATTGCGGGCATGCACATTTCGTAATGCTGCAAGCGGTCGCAATCGCCGTCGAACGAGACCAGTTTGGCATAGTAAGGCGATGGAGGTTTGTTTTCGATCCAGCGCGAGACAATCACGCCGCGATCTGTCTTTTTGACGTCCAGAGGCTCTTCATCCGTTCCCGCGCCGGCGAATGACGAGACATGTACCCAGGCCACATGGCTGGGATCAAGCAGGTTGTCGCAAACCCAAAGATAATGGCAATCGATATCCATCACCCCGCCATCGGTTAGGCCCCAACTCGTGTCATCAAAGTTTTCGATTGGGAAAATCAGGTCCGGATCAGCCAGTTCAGGATCGCCCATCCAGATCCAGAGCAGGCGATAGCGGTCGGCAACTGGATAAGACTTCACCACCGCGCGCCGAGGCGTCATCCCCCGCTGCGTTGGGCTGTCCGTACATTTGCCCGAACAATCGAATGTCAGCCCGTGGTAGCCGCATTCGACCAGATCCCCTTTCAGATTGCCATCGGATAGCGGGAGCTTGCGATGCGGGCAGGCATTCTCAAGCGCAACGGGCGTCCCATCCTGCTGACGATAGAGCACAATGTTCTCACCCAGATATGTCTCAGCCTTCAGTTCGCGCCCGATATCCTTGCTCCAGGCGGCAACATACCAGCAATTTCTGAGGTACATGGTTTGCTCTCCAATTTGATCAGTTGGCTTAGCGCCATTATGGCAGCGTCAGTGCAATACACCATTCCGGATTTGTAATGATACATATAAGGCAAGCTAATTCGGCAGCATTACCGACGGGGGCAGATCGGGCTGCGAAGCAACTTCGGCCTTGATCCAGTTCAGGAACTCGCTGACTTTTTGGCTGTCTTTGCTATCAGGGCGCCGGACGAGCCAATAGGAAAGTGGCGATTGGGTCAGTTGCTGAAACGGTCGCACCAGACGGCCATCGCACAAGGCATCAATCACCAGCGGTTCGCGCCCAAGCGCCACCCCCAGCCCCTCAATCGCTGCCTGTATGACCATGTTTGATTGGCCCAATCGGCGCGTGCGCACTCCAGACGGCAATGTCAGATTGGATTGCCGCGCCCAGAACTCCCATGTTGGGCTGGACGTACCATGGTGCAGATTTTCATCTACCAGCAGTGTGTGCTGTGACAAATCTTCAATGCGCTTCAGTTCAGGCAACAGCGCGGGCGCGCAAACGGGAAACAGCCTTTCCCGCATTAGCAAATCCACTTCAAACCCGGGATATTCACCAAGACCATATCGAATGCCGATATCGGAATCTGCGCCGGAAAACGGATAGTATCCCGTATCCGTCGCGATCGAAATAGACAGGTCCGGGTGGGCCAAATCAAAGTGCAGAAGCCTTGGAAACAGCCAGTTGAATGCAAACCCCGGCAAGCATGAAATCACGATGGTCCGGTCCGCACGCGTTCGATCGCGAAGTTGCGCACACACATCTGAAATGCGCCCCAACCCATCCGAGATTGCCTGCGCCAATTGCTCACCTTCGCGGGTAGGTCGCGATTGCCGCGCACCGCGCACCAGCAAATCCCGCCCAAGCCATTCCTCAAGCGATCTGACGTGCTGGCTGACGGCACTTTGGCTGACCCCCAGTTCCTCGGCGGCAGGTGAAAAGCCGGAATGGCGTACAACTGCCTCAAAGGCTCGCAGCGCAGAGTATGGCAGATTCAAGATCATATTAGTCATCCTAATGTCAGCCATTATCACTTTCAAATGGATTGCCGGCGGCCCTAGGCCGTAAGTTGATAATGTCAAGTAATCAGGAGATGTCGATGTCCGACATGACGCCAGAGCGGGGCGCTTACAATCTGCTGGTCAATTGCGCCCGCGCGGCGGCGGGTGAAAGGCTGCTGATTGCCTATGAACCTGCAGAGTTTGGATATTTCGACGCCGACAGCGTGAATGTTGTCCGTCAGGCGGCCCGTCAACTTGGGCTGGGGGTCGACACGATTGATGTGGGCTTCAATCCGGACAATCCGCAACTATCGCCCGATCTGCTTGCCCGGTTCGAAGCGGCAGACATCATTCTATTTCTGGCCCGACTTGGGGATCAGTTGCGGTTCTCGGACATGCCGCAGGGTAAGAAAGTCATCGTTAGCTTCGCTTTAACCAAAGAAATGCTGGGATCTGGTTTCTCCAACGGCCACCACGATGCGTTCATGGAGCTTAAGGCCGATATCAACGCGGTCTTGGACGCGGCCAGCGAGGTGCGGATCACTTGCCCTTTGGGCACTGATGTAAGCGGTCGGCCAGTGATGAACCTGCAACCATCGGGCGACACCTCGATCCTGCGCTTTCCGATGTCAGTCTTTACTCCGGTTCCTGCCCACAGTTTCTTGGGCCGTGTGGCGATCAGTTTTCTGACGGGAACGGGGTCGAAGTATTACGATGACTACACCATCGAATTCGACCGCCCTGTCTTTGCGATGATGGAGAATGGACGGCTGCAGCGTTTTGACGGCGATCCCGACAACGCCGCACGGGCCGAGGCGCATTATGACCGGGTAGCCAACCAGTTGGGAATTGATCGCAATTTCGTGCACTCTTGGCATGCAGGTATCCATCCGGGCTGCGGCTACCCCTGGGATATGCGCGAAAACTATGAACGCTGGGGCGGCTCAGCTTTCGGAAATCCACGCATCCTGCATTTCCACACCTGCGGGGCGTACGCCCCCGGTGAAATCAGCTGGAACGTTATTGATCCTTCCATCGAAATCGATGGCGTAACTTATTGGGACCACGGTACATTCCATGCCGAACGGCTACCTAGCGGTCAATCAATCCTGGATCGGCACCCTTGCGCGGCCGCCCTGTTCGCCCATCCCGATCCGGATATCGGTCTACGTGCAGTTGGCTGATCAATAGCGGCTTGATCGAATCACGAGCTGTGGAAATACTCTTAGATAATAGGGTCTGTTCGAGTTGGCCCTATGGTGCGGAGCACTCCCGTCTCCGGTGCCGGAATATGCGCAGAGGGCAAGACCCCCGCTCCGGCAAAATCATGGAAATCACATGTCAAAAGCTATTGTTACGCCGCTGACTCAGGCTCTGGCCGAAGGAAAACTGACGCGCGAAGAACTCAAGGGATTCATGCAACGCTCGAACGCGCACGGGTTACGTCATCTTGCAATGTGGATTTTAGTGCTGGCCTGCACGACAACATTGATCACCCTAGCCTGGAACAGTTGGCTGATTTGGCCCGCGATGTTTCTGCAAGGGGTCGTCTTGGTGCATCATTTCTCACTTCAGCATGAGTGTGTGCACTATACCGTGTTTCGCACCCGGTGGTTGAATGATCTGGTTGGTCAGATTTGCGGGCTGATCATCATTCTGCCGCATCGGTTCTTCCGATACGAACATTGTGATCATCACACGTATACGCAACTGAACGGAGAGGATCCCGAACTAATCCCGCTGCCCAAATCCCTTGGCGAGTACTTTCTGTACCTGTCTGCCCTGCCTTATTGGCGCGGTAAGTTTACCGAGCTGTTCCGACATGCCTTTGGGAAGCTCAGCAGGGCCGAGTTGAGTTTCATTCCCAAAGAGGAGCATCAGTCGGTCTATTGGGACGCGCGCCGCATGCTGGCCATTTACGCTTTGATCTTTCTGGCTATGGCCTTCACCGGATGGTGGGGATTGATCTGGTATTGGATCATACCCCTGTTTCTGGGTGAGCCGGTGATGCGATTCATACGAATGACCGAGCATGTCGGACGTCCCACCGTGGCGCAGATGTCAGAAAACACGCGCACCAATCTGGTGTCAAAGCCGATGTCATTTTTATGCTGGAATATGAACTATCATGCCGAACATCACTATGTCGCTTCAGTTCCCTTCCACGCTCTGCCCCGTCTGCATGAGAAGTTAAAGGATCATATCTTCGTCGAGAAAGGTGGATATCTGGCTGCGCATCGCGACATTCTACGGCAGATCATGCAACGCAAAGCCGAGGCCTGAGAGATGGTGGCAGACAAATCTTGGCGCGATGTGATCGAGGCATCGAAACTGGAAGAAAACTGGGTCACGCGGGTTCAGATCGGACCCAGATTGATTGCGGTATATGACACGCCCAGCGGTGTCTATGCCTCGCTGGCATTGTGCAACCATGGCGGGGCTGATCTGTGTGACGGCTATTTTGATGGGCATGTTATCGAATGCCCATTGCACCAGGGCGCATTCGATGTGCGTGATGGCAAGCCCGTTTCGGCGCCTGCGACCCGAGCAATGCGGGTTTTTGATACACGGATTCAGGATGGAATGGTTCAGGTCCGAATGTGACCTGAACCTAGCGCTTGTCAGATCGTTTCTCTAGCCGCGCAAAGATGCGGCTGAGGCCGAAGCAGACGACAAAATAGAATGCAGCCGTTGTGATCCATGCCTCAAAGATCATCCGGGACGAAGCGACCAGTTCGACGGTCTTGTAGGTCAGTTCCTGAACCGAGATCAGCGACAGGATCGAGCTGTCCTTGATTAATGAGATGAACTGATTGGCCAGCGGCGGCACGACCTTTTTCATCGCCTGCGGCAGCACGACATAGCGAAGCTCTTGCAAACGGCTCATCCCGATCGAGCGTGCAGCTTCACGCTGACCTTTGGGGATCGATTGAATACCGGCACGGACAATTTCGCCGACAAATGCGCTTTCAAACAGCGCCAGAACGATGACACCTGAGACAAGCGACGGAAAGCGCCGCATCTCACCAAAGAAAAATGTCCAGATCTGGTTGTCTTCCTGCCGCGCAATTCCACGCGCCCAGCGTTCAAGGTTTAGTGCGTCGATCAGTTGCTGCGACAGGAAGAAAAAGAAAATAAAGACAACAACAACCGGTGGCACATTACGCAGAAATTCAAGATAAGTGCGTGCCAGCATGCGTATGGTCAGGTTCGCAGAACAGCGCGCGATCCCCAGAATCGTACCCAGAATGAGCGCCAAAATGCCGGAATAAATGCTGATACGAACCGTCGCCACCAAGCCTTGCAGCAATAGATTGGCAAAATACTCTTCTCGCCCAGTATGCCAGCCGACGATGTAGCTGGGGATCAATTCCCACCGCCACTTATAGTTCAGCGTGCCTTCGATCGACAGCCAGATATATCCGAAGAAGGCGATCAATACCGCCACGATCAGATAATCCGGCCATCTGAGTTTTCTAAGAAATTCAGGCACCTGGGCGCTCCGCTTCAGGCCCGAGGGCGGCTGATCCGCCCCCGGCTAATTGGTTATTGGGCAACCTGGTCTGCCCACTCTTCAGTTGCGAACCAATAGTTGTGACGCTCTTCCAACCAACCCGACCGCCAGTTCTGAGCGATCCAATTGTTGAAAAAGTTCATGGCATCCGGATCGCCCTTGCGTACTCCGAACGCTTCGCCACGCGGATCATAGAGGTTATCGAACGGAACGGTCAGAGTTTCCGGATGACGACCGGCCTCGCGGTTCGGTGTGGGTTGGGCCGCCATTGAGGCATGCGCGTTTCCGTTCAGCACTTCTTGCGTTGATGCACCGTCTTCATCAAACAACAGCAGCGTCGCGTTGGGGAAGTTTTCCGCGATCACTGTAGCTGGTGTCGCACCGCGACGAGCGGCAAAGGTGACCTCAGGTTTATTGAAATCTTCCAAAGACATACCATCGGTCAACTGTTTGTTAGCCATAATAGCCAGGCCCGAATACGCGTAGGGATCGGTGAAGTTGATCGTCAAGTTTCGCTGCGCAGTCACCGACATGCCCGAGATGATCACGTCGAAATTGCCGGATACGAGCGCCGGGATGATGCCATCCCAGGCGGTCGGTACAAACTCGACCTCTACACCCATGTCCTCGGCCAGCTTGCGACCGACATCCAGTTCGAACCCGATCAGATCACCATTCTTGTCGCGCATCGACCACGGCACGAACAGCGAAAGACCAATCCGGATTACCCCATCCTGTTTGATCGTTTCAATCACACTTTCGCGGGACAGTTCCTGAGTCGCACTTTGCGCCCAGCCTGAGGTCGCCATGCCTGTTGCCACGACCGCGCCCAGGGCCGCCCCGAGCATTCTGCGAGATAGCTTCATCTTGGTTCTCCTTGTTGTCCGGTTAAGTTCTTGTGGTTATTGGTCGACGGCATATTTCTTCTCCAGATAGCTAACGCCAATCGACAGAATCAGGGTCACCACCAGATAGACCAGCGCGATGGTGAACCAGATTTCAAAACTCATGTACGTGTCGGATATAATGTTGCGCCCGAAGGTGGTGAGTTCGGCCACGGCAATGACGCTGACAATAGCCGAGGATTTGATCAGGTGGACGACCTCGCCCGTCATGGGCGGTAGCATAAAGCGAACAGATTGCGGCAGAATTATATATCTGTAGGTCTGATAGGGGGTCATACCGATAGACTTGGCCGCCTCCCACTGACCAGATGGGATGGCGTTGATCCCCGCCCGTAGGATTTCTGAAATCAAGGCTGAATGAAACACCGCCAAAGTCAGGATGCTGGCGGTATATCGATCAAATCCAAAGATAGGACCCAGGACATAATAGAACAGGTAAAGCAGAACCAGCAGCGGGATATTGCGGATCAGTTCAAGGTAGGCAACCGCGACAGCAGTGCCAACTACCAAGCCGGACAAGCGCAGTAACGCCACTAGCAACCCGATAGCTGTGGCCAGCAGAAACGAGGTAACTGACAGCTTGATCGTGGCAACCAGTCCGATGGGGATTTCGCCCCACTCGAACCCAATCTCGGTGTTGCGGTACAGGAATTGGGGCACGCGATACCACTGCCAGTTATAGCCCATACCCTGCGCGCCAACATATGACCCGTAGGCGATCAACCCGACAATAACCGCATAGATCACGACGGACACTAACACCGAACCAAAGAACCGCTTGTATAGTGGTGGCTTCGGCAGCGCTTGCCCGCGTCCCTGTGATATGCCAAGATCGGTCACGTTAGTGTTCCAATATCTGGTTCAGGAATAGACGGCAGCGCTCGCTTGACGGGTTGGTGAAGAACTGATCGGGCGGCGAGATTTCAACGATCTGCCCCGACTCCATAAAGACCATCGTGTCGGCGACCTTGCGCGCAAACCCCATCTCATGCGTGACAACCACCATGGTCATGCCCGTATCGGCCAGTTCAACCATCACATCCAGCACCTCATTGATCATTTCGGGATCAAGCGCGGATGTCGGTTCATCAAACAGCATGATCCGTGTTTCCATGCATAAGGACCGCGCGATCGCGACGCGCTGTTGCTGCCCCCCCGACAATTGCGCCGGGTACTTGTCGGCCTGCTCGGGGATGTGAACGCGATCAAGATAGTTGCGCGCGGTTTCCTCGGCCTGCGCCTTGGATAGCTTGCGCACCTTCATCGGTCCGATCATCAGGTTTTCAAGCACAGTCAGGTGCGGAAACAGGTTGAACTGCTGGAAGACCATGCCGACTTCCTGTCGCAGTTCACGGATTTCCTTGGCACCTTCATAGACTTCGATCCCATCGATCACGAGACGCCCGGAATTATGCCACTCTAACCCGTTGAAACAGCGGATCAGCGTGGATTTTCCCGATCCGGACGGGCCGCAGATTACCACCTTCTCGCCCTGATGAACGGTCAGATCGATGTTCTTGAGCGCATGGAAAGTCCCATAGAACTTATCCAGATTGGTCACTTCGATCATGGGGGAGAGCTGTGTCATGCCGAACCTGTCAAGATGCGGATCAGCTGGCGTCGCTGATCTATGACGCTGTGGTAGTGCGATCGCAACATGAGGTCATGCACGCATGCGCACGAAGTCATTCGCGGCGATTCAGGCAGAGTGGAGAGATCTGGCAAAGCTTCAGAATCCTCAAATTCGTTGCGCGCTGTTCAATATGGTTGCTTAATGTGCAATATTCGTCAATAAAAAACTCAGCCGAACGGCACACGCCGCGAAAATAGAAACAGAAAACACGAGAGGAAACGTGAATGTCCGCCTGGATTCGGATGATATCTGACGAAGATGCCGACGAGCACCTGAGAGCGACTCTGGATCTGGCGCGCACACCACACGGGACCGTGGACAACGTGATGCGTGTGCATTCACTGCGTCCCAACACCATGAAAGGTCACGTCATTCTGTATCGCGCGTGCCTGCATGATGAAGCCAATTCCATACCCATGTGGTTTCAGGAAGTCATCAGCTCTTACGTATCGACGTTGAACACCTGCCCCTATTCTTATGCCAACCACTGGGCAAACGCCCGACATCTGATCGGTGACGACGCACGCGCCGACGCAATCGAGGCCGCGTTAAAGGCCCATCGTCCGCAAGACGCATTTGAGGGTGCGCATCTGGCCGCGCTGATCTATGCGCAAAAGCTGACCCTGTCGCCGGGTGCAATGGAGGAATCCGAAGTTCGCGCATTGAAAGATGCCGGCTGGGAAGACGGAGAGATTCTCGAGATCAACCAGATCGTCGGATATTTCAATTATGCCAACCGATTGCTGAATGGTCTGGGTGTCACAACGGAAGGGGACGTGGTGGGCTACTACGCTGAGGATTGACGGATTGAATCATGCACGATGACACGCCGGGAAGACAGATTGATCGCGCTATTGGTGCCTCGCTCAGGGAGCTGCGCCAAAGCCGCAAGCAATCCGCCCGTCGGTTGGCAGAACAGTCTGGTATCTCGGCTGCAATGGTCAGCCGTATCGAAAACGGGTTGGTCTCTCCGTCAATCGATACGCTGGCTGCACTTGCCGAGGCGTTGGAAGTACCAATCGTATCGCTGTTTCGCGAAGCGCGGACAGATCACACCGACTATACGCTGGTTCGCCATGGCGAAGGGCTAAAGTCTACGCGACTGGCGGGCGGCCATTCGCACGAATACGTCAACCTTGCGCTGCATTCCCGGAAGGACCTGCGCTTTCAGGCCCGTCGTGTCACGTTGTTGCGCGACGAGGGGCAGCCGCCCACTTATGTCGGCCATGGCGTCGTGTTTGTGCAGGTTCTCGAAGGGCAGGCCATCTATCGCTATGGCGAGGCCCGATTTACTCTTTCAGCAGGAGACAGCATCAGCGTCGATGCAGAGCTGAATCACGGCTTCGAAGAGGTACTGACCCCCGAGTTCGTCTTCCTGACCGTTCAGGCCGAGCGTCCGTAGTGGCCAGTTGATATGGCCATCCCAACTGAAATTGATCTGACGCGCGGGCCAATCTCGACCCATTTCCGAACCCTGGCGATCCCGGGCGCAATCGGGATGTTGTTCAACACTCTCTACAACGTTGTCGACATGTTCTTCGCCGGCCTTCTCTCGACCAGCGCGCAGGCTGGATTGGCACTAGGGTTTCAGGCCTTTTTCATTGCCATTTCGGTCGGGGTCGGGTTGGGTGCCGCGATGAGCGCGCTGGTCGGCAACGCATTAGGCGCTGGAGACACTCGAGCAGCGCGGCGGTTTGCGGCACAGGGAATGATCTATGGCTTCATTGCAGCCTGTGTTCTGGCGGCGGCTGGTCTCTGGTACGGCCCTGCGCTGATAACTCTGGTTTCGGAACCGGGACCTTATCGCGATGCAGGTTTACGTTATTTCCACTGGCTCCTATTGGCCTTGCCCGGATTTCTACTGGCCTTCGGTTGCAATGGCATTCTTCAGGCACATGGTGACGCGGTATCGATGCAACGCGCCCTCATGGTGGCGTTTTTTGCCAATATCGGTCTGAACCCCCTATTGATCTACGGCATTCCGGGCATGATCCCGGGCATCGGATTTGATGGCCTCGCTGTATCGACGGTGATCAGCCAGACCGGTGTGATGGTGTTTCTGATCCGTCAGGTCCTCAGACGCCGCAGGATGAGGCGCATGCGCCCCCGAAACTTCATTCCGCGCCTACAGAAGTTCAAGGAGATCTCGATTCAGGTACTTCCCACAGCGACATCTTTCTTCGTGATGCTGCTGTCAGGTTTCGTCATGCAGTTCGCCCTGAAAATCTTTGGAGAGCACGCAATCGCTGGCTTTGGCATTGCCATTCGGCTTGAGCAGATTTTGCTTTTGCCGGTGCTGGGGGTCACGGGGGCACTACTGCCCATCGCGTCCCAGAATTTCGGTGCCCGCGACTATGAAAGGGTACGCGAGGCACTGTTTTATTGCTGGAAAGTCGGGTTCATCATGACCGCCATCGCAGCCCCCATATTGTGGATTTTTGGCCGCCTTATGATGGGCTTTTTCACCGACGATCCCGAAGTGATCCGCGTCGGACTTAGCTATCTACGTGTCGATAGTCTGATCCTCCCGATCTACATGATGCTTTTTTCCATCAACTCGCTATTGCAAGCCTTGAAGCGACCGATCTGGACCGTGTGGATCAGCTTATATCGTCAAGGATTTGGCGTCGCCTTTTTTGTCTGGATTTTCGTCGGCCTGCTCGGCTTTAATGAAATTGGTGTCTGGTTCGGCACCGCAGGTGCCGTGGTGACTGGCTGGATGATCGCGTTGCTGATGACGTCCCATGTGGCTCAAAAAGAGCTGGGCGGGCTTTGGCTCAGGACGAGAACCGATCTGGGCTGAAGGCTTCTATATCGATGTCCGGTGATCTGCCAGCAATTACATCTGCGATTATCCGCGCCGTCGTCGCGCCTAGTGTCAGGCCAAGCTGTCCGTGACCCGTCGCAAAGGCGACGTTAGCCAGTCGCCTGCTGCGGCCAATGATCGGACGTGTGTCCGGTGTAAACGGGCGGCGACCCATCCGGCGTTCCGCACTATCGGTCTTCAAACCCGGTAATACGCGGCATGCACGCCTGACCAGCACATCGGCTCGGTTCCAATTCGGCTGCGCGTTCAGGTCGGCAAATTCTGCGGTACCAGCCACTGCCAGCGCCTGCTGATACGGTGTAATGCCAAACCCACCTTTGGCATAAAACACCGTATGGCGGAGCTCGACCCCGCTATCTTTCAACGCAGTCGAATATCCGATCACCCCTTCCATCCTCAATTGAACACCCAGCGTCTTGGCCAAGATTCTAGACGGCGTTCCCGCAGCGATGACGAAATCATCTGCGCTGATCGATCGCCCATCGCTCAGCTTCACGCTTTTCATATGTTGTCCGTCCTGCGTAAAACCGATTGCTCTTCCTGCGACGACTGCCCCGCCGCGGCTGCTAAAACTCTGCGTCAGCGTTTCAACCAATACCTTAGGATCCGTCACAAAACTCCAGTCTCTAAGCAAAGCTGCATGTTTGAAATCAGATGCTATTGCAGGATCGATTTCATGCGCTTCCTGACCTGTAACTTGATCAATCGTGCAGCCCAACTCACGCGCCAACTCAAAAGCTGGGCGCATGGTCGCAAGGTCATTGTCGTCGTCAAACAACTTGATTACCGGCCGTTCGACCAAAAGCTCAGGATGGCCTACATCTAAAAGCTGAGCCTTGAAATCCGCTGTTGCAGCAAACGTAAGTCTTGCCAGATCGGAGGCGATTGCGCGCATCTTCGAGCGACGCGCATTGGCCGTAAACCGTGCAAACCACGGCAGCAGCTTCGCTACTGAGGCCGGGCGCAGTGTCAACGGGGCCTCGGCATCCAGCAACCAGCCCGGCACTTTCATCAGCATCCCCGGCTGCGACAACGGCACGATCTCACCCACTGCGATACACCCGCAGGAAGCCCAACTCGCGCCCTCACCAACCGGACCCGGTTCTACGACGGTGACCTCGTGGCCCTGCGACTGCAGTGTCAGCGCACAGGATATTCCGACGATGCCGCCGCCAATTACAACCACCCGTGCCATTACTGGGACCCCTACAGAAGTTCGCGAAGTTGCTTCATCAAGTCCGCCGTGACGCGAACACCATCCGCTTCGGCGGCAGCACGGTTCTTCAAGCGGCCATCTCCGGGAACGCGGGCATCCCCGTTACCTTCAATCTCAGCGCAGATGCGTTGGACATAGCCTTCAAATGCGGCATTCCCGAAACGCGCCGGATCAATCGCGATCAACGTTGAGCCGCCCTTGATATTCAAGGCACCGTGCGCTTTGCGGTTGGCATTGTCCACGGACAATGTTCCACCGGCCAGTGCCGCGCCAAGAACTTCGATCAGGAAGGCGATCGCCGCGCCTTTGTGCTCGCCAAACGGCAACAGACTGCGGGTCTCCAAAATCGCGTTGGGATCGCTGGTTGGCTGACCGTTCGGGTCAAGCCCCGCAGGGCGCGGCAATTCGTGCCCTTCAGCCGCGGCCATCCGGATGTCCATCAGCGCAATCATTGACGAGGCCTGATCCCAAACAACCGGCGCACGACCCGGTCGCGGGCAAGCAAAGGACATCGGATTGGTGCCAAAAACAGGGCGGGTGCCGCCTTGCGGCACCACCATCGAGAGCGAGTTCACAACACCTAGCGCTACCAGCCCAGCGTCCGCCAGCGGACCTGTATCGAAACGTAGTGCCCCCAGATGGTGGCAATTGGCACAAGTAAACGCGGCAATACCATTCGCGCGCGCCATTTCAATAAGCTCGTTTCGAGCTTTGGCGGCCACGATCTGGTAATAGCCATTGTCACCATCTCCGCGCAGAACCCCCGGTGCGATCCGTTCGACACTCGGGTCGGCCTCGGGGTTGGCATATCCCGAAGAAAAGCTCTGCGCATAAACAGGTAACATCCTTAACCCATGGCTACGTGGGCCGTCGCGCTCGCTCATCCGCACAAGCCCGGCCAGAACCGTGCTGCCATGTTCATCCATGCCTGCAGCCACAAGGACAGATTTTGCCAATTCCTCTACTTCGTCGAGTGAGAGAGCGATCGTCGAGTTATCAGCCATGTGCCTAATCCTGTCGTTGGTTGAGGAAACGGGCACATAAGCGCCCGCTTGCAGATCTGTTTAGGCGCTGTATTCCACCCGCTTCTTAGCGACGAATTCATCCAACGCCCCGCGCTGATCGTCCGGCATTGGTGGCTGGACGTAGGTGTTCAGCATACGCTGCGCCTCTTCCGTGCCAACGGTTTCTGCGGTTTTCGCACCTTCTGCCTCCCACTGTTCAAAACTGTCATTGTTTTGCAAGTGGTTCATATGCATTGGGTTTTCGCGCGTGTGGTCAGTACCAAGGAAATGCCCACCCGGTCCGATTTTGTCAATGTCGCCCAGCAACGTGTCCAGATTTTCCTCTTGCAGGCCGCTGAAGAAACGGTGGAAGTTCTCCAACTGCAACGCGTCCTGCACCCATTTTGAGTAGCTGACCCCAAGCGCGCCTTCTAGGAAGCCTGCCGAGTGTACGATGTAGTTTGCACCGCCCAGAAGCACCGGCCACATGGTGTTTGCGGTGTCGAACGCAGCCTGCATATCCGGGGATTTCGATCCGGTCCACATGGTACAGGTCCGCCATGGCACACCATAAAACCGTGCCATCTGACCCACCAGAAGGTTCATCAGCCCGGGTTCCGGAGAGCCCATCATCGGTGCACCTGTCTTCATCGAAACGCCCATGATTGCCACCCCCAGCACCATCGGGGCTCCGCGCCGGATGATCTGGCTGTAGGCCATACCGGCCAGAGATTCTGCAATCAGCAGCGCGACACCACCCTGCGGGCTTGCAGGTGTGCTCGCCCCGGCAAGAACAAAGGGCGACAGCAGGCAGGGCTGGTTGGCGGCGGCATAGACGCGTAGGCTCTGCAACATGGTCTCATCCCAGACCAACGGTGTGTTGCAGTTCAGCAGGGCTGCCATCACCACATTGTTGTCAACAAACTCCTCACCAAACACGATGCGAGTCATCTCTACCGAGTCCAACGCTGCCTGTTCGGATAGAACTGAACCCTTGATAGGTTTGTCGGTCAGCGTCAGTGCGGCATGAACCAGCTCCAGGTGGCGTTGCGGGACGGGTACGTCCTGCGGCTCGACCGGCAAAATACCCGGCACCATCATCGACTGACTCATCTGACTGAGTTTGAAGAAGTTATGCGCATCCTCCAGCGTCGAAGGGCGGCGCACACCATCCAGACCATAGACAAATGGCGCGCCATACGCATTGGCAAAGACCGAATGCCGATTGCCCACCCGCAGCGAGCGTTCCGGGTTGCGCGCGGCATAGCCCCATTCCGAGGGAACGGCCGAGATCAGGTCCATAAGCATCTCGCGTCCGATGCGCACCCGCTCACCCTGAACATCCGCACCGTACTTCTTCCAATCCGCTAAGGCCACCGGATCGCGGAACTCAATCCCTGTGGTTTCAAGTATAGTCATGGCCGCGTTGTGGATTTTCTCAACGCCTTCAGGACCAAGCAGATCAATCGGGCCAACTTTGCGGTTCAGCGTCGACAAGTAGACTGGGAGCGGGTTGGTGCGAGCCTTGACCCGCGCGGCACGTCCACCGCCACGGCCCGAGCGTGCTTTGACTTCTGCCATCTCAAATCCTCCGGATCAGGCGCGCGCGCGGGCGCTGGTGGGATCAACGGCGCAGGTATCGATCACTTCGGCCTCGCGCATTTCATTGTGGATGAGCACCTGCATTTTGGTGCCGGGTGCCGTCATCTCGTGTGGAACCAGCGCCATCGCAATGTCGTGGTTGCAGTAATACGAGAACCCGCCCGAAGTGACGCGTCCGATCAGCTTGCCATCGGCATAGACGCCTTCGTCAAACATCACCGAGGTGTCGCAGAACGGCAGCTTCAGTGTGACCAGTGTGTTGTATCCACCCTGCTCCTGCTGCTGTTGCAACGCGGCTTTGCCGATGAAATCACGTTCGGCCACCTGCCCGCCGATCTTCTCGGTCATTGCAACGAAACGGCCCAAATCGGCCTCATATGGGGTCAGGTCCTTGCAGATTTCGCGGTTGATTGCGCGATAGGATTTCTCAAGCCGCATCGACTCCAACGCTTCAAGCCCGAAAGGTTTCACACCCGATTTCAGCAGCAAATCAACGAGGTGGCGATTGTACCCGACCGGGTGGTGCAGTTCCCATCCCAACTCACCGGTGTAGGAGACGCGCAACAAGTGCACACCTTTGGCATAGCCCACCTCGCCCATCTGTGCCGACAGCCATGGGAATGCTTCGTTCGACAAATCATTATCGGTCAATGGTTGCAGGATGTCCCGTGCCTTGGGTCCAGCCAGTGCGATCACGCCCAGCTGTTCTGAGATATCCTCGATCACCACCGAGCCATCACCTGGCAGCACGCGCTGTAACTGATCCCAATTGTAGGCTCGCCAGTTCGGCGTCGATATCAGGTAGAAATCGTCGTCGGCATAGCGCACGATTGTGTACTCCGCATCCATGCCGCCCTTATCGTTCAACATCAGCGACAAGGTCATGCGGCCCACCTTGGGCAGCTTGTTGGCCATCAGGCTATCTAGCCATTTGGCTGCACCCGGTCCACGCACTGTGAACTTGGTCATCGGCGACATTTCGATGAAGCCAGCCTCTTCACGGGTGGTGCGCACCTCTTCCTGAACACGCTCCATATGGTTGGTGCGGCGGAAACTGTGTTCGGGGATCGCCTCTTCGGGCGATTTGGCAAACCAGCGAGGAAATTCGTAGCCGTTAAAGCTGGTCCAAACCGCGCCCTGAGCAGTCAAAAGATCATATGACCCCATGGTCTTCATCGGGCGCGCATCCGGGAAGTCCTCACCCGGAACATGCGCATCCATATGGGTGCCCCATGTCTCGCGCACCTTATCCATGGTCCAACGTTTTGAGGCGTAGTCCGAGAATCGACGCGGGTCGAGCTCCGACATATCCATGCCCGGATCGCCATCGACGATCCATTTGGCCAAACGGTTACCAACGGTGCCGCCCCAGAGGATGCCACCTGGCATGCCTTCGGCCAGCCAAAGGTTCTCATGCCCCGGTGCGGGTCCGGCCAGAGGCAGCTCGTCCGGGGTCATCTGGAACGGGCCACGGGTGTTGGCCTTGATCCCAACCTCACCCAAGGTCGGCACACGTTCGATGGCGCGTTCCCATTGGGTTTCCACGGCATCAAAATCCTCGGGCAACAGATCGGCCCCGAACTCGGGCGGGACACGATCCTCGGCGAATAGTTTAAGGTCTTTGGTGAATTCATACGGCCCGAACTGGATCCCGCCCACATCTTCGCGCAGATAAGCGCCGTAGTCCTCATCCCGCAGGATTGGGAATTCGGGCAAGCCTTGCGCCCGGCGCTCTTTCAACAGCGGCACCGTCTCGGTCGTCCAATACTGGTGAACGATCGGGATACATGGCAGGTCCAGCCCCACGCGGCGCGCATTTTCGCGGGCGTAGTTTCCGGTGGCAAAGATCAGATGCTCGCAGGTGATCTCACCCTGATTGGTGGTCACTTTCCAGTGGCCATTGTCCAGCTTCTCATAAGCCTGCGCTTCGGTGTTCTGGTATACCTTGGCGCCGGCATCCCGCGCAAGCTTGGCCAATGCCATGGTAATGTCGGCGGGATTCACATAGCCGTCTTCCGTGTGCAGAATACCACCCCGAATATCTGGACTTTGGTTCAGCAAGGGATGAATCTCGGCAATCTCCTCCGGCGTCAGCAGTTGGCAGGGCACGCCCGCAGCTTCGGCAATCGAGATATAGGACTGGAACTCATCCCAGCGCTTTTCGGTATTGGCGACCCGCAGCTGTCCTACCTTACGCAGTCCGACCGAACTGCCCATCTTCTCTTCCACCTCGGTGTAGATGCGGATGGTTTCCATCGTCATCTTCGACACGTTGTGCGACCGCACAAAGGTCACTAGCAAACCAGCCGCATGCCACGTCGAACCCGAGGTCAGTGTGGTGCGCTCCAGCATAACGGCATCAGAGCATCCATGTTCGGTCAGCCCATATAGAATTGACGCCCCGACGCATCCGCCACCGACAACCACGACTTTTGCATGTGACTGCATACTGCAACTCCTTCAAATTGTGCACGACCAACCGGGGATCGAATTGCATGAGGAAAGATCGATATGATGTCCAAGGGGCTTGAGGACCCTTGGCACATCCCTTGATCATGTCTCAAACGGTTGTGGCGAATTTTCACATTGAACTGCTGGCGGGCAATTGCAAAAAGATTCACTCTGCATAAGATGAACTAAGCCAAATCGCTGCTGATTGCGTTCTTATTATCGGGTTTTCAACTTGTCACAGGTCAAAACATCTTGCCCAACCGCCCATATGATCTTCCGCCCCTAAGCTCTCTGATCAGCTTTGAAACCGCAGCGCGGCATGTGAGTTTCAAAACTGCTGCTGAAGAGCTGAATGTTACGCCCGCAGCGATCAGCCATCAGGTCAAAGCGCTTGAGAACGAGCTGCAATGCGCGCTGTTTCTGCGCCATCATCGCGGCGTCGAACTTACCGAAAGCGGAGCCTATTTGCTGGTCGCCCTTCAACGTGGCCTTGAAGGGATCAGCGAGGCCCTTGGGCAGTTGCGCCGACAGTATGACCACAAAGGCGTGACGATCCGTTCCTCTACGGCGGTCAGCTCGCTTTGGCTTACACCACGGCTTGCCCAGTTTTGGAAAACGCATGGCCATGTTTCTGTGACACAAGTTGTGACCGATCTCGGGGTCGATACCTCAAAATGTGATCTAAGCATTCACTACGGTGATACACGCCGCGATTCAGGGATTATCAAGACCTTGTTTCACG
This sequence comes from Ruegeria sp. C10, assembly GCF_056537805.1. Classification (NCBI taxonomy): domain Bacteria; kingdom Pseudomonadati; phylum Pseudomonadota; class Alphaproteobacteria; order Rhodobacterales; family Roseobacteraceae; genus Ruegeria; species Ruegeria sp. C10. Next base: position 609,500 of record NZ_JBQFSC010000001.1, read on the forward strand.
ACAACATCATGGCCTTATGCAGCCCTCGGTTTGCGAAACAGAACCCAATCGAGCATGTCGGCGAGATCGCCAAAGTGCCGCTCATCCATCTTGATGCACCAGATACCGGTTGGACCGATTGGCGGGCCTGGACCCGTAAACTGGGCTATGAAGGCCCGCTGAATTCCGCGCATCGGGTCAACAATTACACGATTGCGCTTCAGGCCGCTCAGGACGATATGGGCGCAGTGCTGGGATGGGAGGGACTGACCTCGGAGCTGACCGCATCCGGAAAACTGGTCAGACTGTTGCCGCAAACCATCTCATCGCAACTGGATTTCTACGTGAAACTACACAACACCTCATCCGACCGAGCCAAGCTTGTGTTCAAGTGGCTCGGCCAAGCGGTTGACGGAAAGGTTTAAACTCGGCTCAGACCTGATCAGGACGAAATATCTTGGGAGCGAAGATCGAGGGCCTTACCGTTGATTTCTCGCTGTCCTGAATAAAAGCAAGAACACAAACACCGATCCGATTGAAGTTGTGACGATCCCCACCGGCAATTCCTGCGGAGCCAGCAGAAGCCTGCTGAGAATGTCAGAGCCGGTCAACAAGGCAGCACCAACCATAGCGGCGGTAGGTAGAAGGTTTTTGTGCAGGGGACCTGCGATCCCGCGTGCAATATGCGGCACCATCAGACCGACAAAACCAATCACTCCGGCTACGGAAACAAACACGGCCGTTGCCAAAGCTGCGGTGAAAAACATGCTGAACCGCAGACCCCGAACCGGCACACCCAGAGTAGCGGCAGTCAAATCCCCGGTCAGCAGCGCATCCAACCAGCGGCTGCGATAAAGCGAATAGCTCAGGATCAGCAGCAGACCGATGCACACCAGCGGGAACGTCTCCCAACGGGCCAGGCCCAGCCCCCCCAGCATCCAGAAGATGACAGAATGGGCGGCGCGGCTATCACCGGCGAAGATCAGATAGTTGGTGATGGCCGAAAACAAAAACGACACAGCCAGACCCGCAAGGATCAGCTTCTCCGGTGCGCTGGTGCGAAGCCCATGAACCAGCGCCAGCACGATGCCCGACGCCACAAGACCGCCGCAAAAGGCAGCCAGAGGCAGAGTCCAGAAACCCAGAATATCTCCGGTCACGGTAATTACAAACACCGCCCCCGCTGCCGCGCCCGAGGACAGGCCGAACAGAAATGGATCGGCAAGGTCATTACGTGTGGTCGTTTGCAGCACCACGCCAACGATGCCCAGCCCGGCACCGATCACGGCTGCAAACAACGCGCGGGGCAATCGCAGGTCGAATACGATCCTATGCAGCGGCGACATCTCTCCGTCCTGCAACCCGGTACCGCGCAATATCGCGGTGAAGGTGTCGGACAAAGGAATCGAGGTTGTGCCGTAGATCGTGGAAATCAGCAAAAGGGCGGTCAGAACGACCGCCCCCAGCAACAACGTCAGGCCCAATCGGCCCATATCAGCTCTGACCCGGATGCATCGCGCGCGCCATCTTCGAGATCGCTTCGATATTTGCCGGTCCCGGCGTTAGCTCTTCGTAGCGCAATCCGATCCAGCGTTCGTTCTTGACGGCATCAGTCTGCGACATGACGGGATGTTCCTGCAGGAACTTGAAGGTGTCCTCGGCGCCATTGCCGGTCTGATAATCCAACAAAACCAGGAATTCCGGGTTCGATGCGGCAACGGCCTCCCACGAGGTGCGGCCCCAGCTCGTGTCCATGTCATGAGTGACGTTTTCACCACCGGCGGCTGTGATCATCGCATCGGGAATCGCGAATTTACCGGCGGTAAACGGAGCATCTGCAGGACCATCCAGAAGAAAGACGCGGGGCTTGGGCAGTTCAGCAGTCTTGGCTTCGATCGCTGCCAGCTGCTCTTTCCAGCCCGAGACCAGAGCCTCGGCCTTGTCTTCGACTTGCATCACCTTGCCCAAGCGCAACACATCGCCAAACAGAAGATCCATGCTGGCTTCGGGGCGATCGTTGTCCAGATGGACACAGCTTTCGGTTAGAACCAAGGTCTTGATTCCGAACGGTTCCAATGTATCTGGGGTCACATCACCACCCGGCTTCATGCCATAGTACCAACCGGCAAAGAACAGGTCGGGTTCAACCGCCACCAAGTTTTCAACGGTCGGATATTTCGGCGCAAGCTCGGGGATGTCGCCGCGCAGAGCATCAAAATCAGGGCTGGTCTTGTACCAGCCGGTGATGCCGGTCAGGCCGACGATCTTGTCCTGCAGACCCAATGCAAACGCCATATCGGTCATGTTCATGTCATGCACAACCAGGCGCTCGGGCGCGGTATCAAAAACCAGCGGTTCGCCGCAGTTGTCTACGGTGACTTCTTGCGCAGCAGCACCGCTTGCCATGGCGGTGGCCAACGCCACGGGCCAGATGTATTTCATCTCAGTGTGTTCCTTCGACTAAGTTGAGACTGTGGTTCTTCGAATATCAAGCGCCGGAATCACGCGGCCTTCGTGGAGAAAGCAGAGGAAATCAACGCCAAAAGTTTCGCGGACTCTTTCGGGTGTCAGCACCTTGTCCACCGACCCAAACTCGATCATGCGGGTCGATTTCATCAGCGCCACGTGTGTGGCGAATTCGGGGATCATGACCAGATCGTGTACGATCATGACCACGGTGATCCCAAGCTCAGCGACCAAAGACAGCATCCGCCCTTTTGCATCAGGATCCAGATGGTTGGTCGGTTCGTCCAGAAACAGCAACGAAGGGTTCTGCGCCAAAGCACGCGCGATATGGGCACGCTGACGTTCGCCTCCGGACAGTTGGGCCATGCGCTTGTCCGCGAGATTGGCGAGACTGGTCAGGTCTAAAATCCGGTCCAGCTCTTGCGCGTGGCCTTCGGCAGAGCGGTCCGCACGGATGGGTATTTGCCCCAGCGCAACATAATCGCGTAACGCCAAGCGTCCATCGGGCAGTTCCTGCTGACCTACCACTGCAATCATGCGCGCACGCTCTTTGGCCGTGAGCTGTTTCAGACTGCGTCCTTTGATCCGAACATCGCCAAGTGCCAGCGGCTCAGCGCCGCACAACAGATTGAGAAGCGTCGTTTTCCCCGCCCCGTTCGGGCCGGCGATGGCTAGAATGGAACCCTCGTCCAACTCGAACGAGACGCCCTGCAACAGGACATCTCCGTTAAGGGCATAATACTCAAGGTTTTCGGCAATCAGAAAGGGTGGCAACGTCATTGCGATGCCCCCTGTTCGATCCGCGGCATGCGCGAGAGGGTTTTATTGAACAACGCCTGCGGGCGATCAGTGGCATTTGTCCAGCCATCCGGGCTTTCACGATACTGCGCTGCAAACTCAGTCAGCGCCTGCACCTCATCCGCGGTCTGAATGCCACCAAAAAGGTATTGCGCCTTTCCTACGGCCTGGAACCCAACCGTTCTGGGACTATCGCAGCCTGCCATGCAAGACGACGCGCGGATCGCAAAACTGCGATGTAATTTCCCGGTCAACGCATCGCAAATTTCATCAAGGGGCAGCCCTTCAGTGCAGCTTTCGCAGACTAGAATGAAATGATCAGGCGTATCTGGCATGGTCCACTCCACTTGTTTCCAAGCGCATGCGGAAGCTGCCGACAATGTAAACACGCGATTGACGCGCCATCAAAGCCTCCTTCCAGGACGCCCCGCCCCGGGTTGGTTAAACATCTGATGGCAGGTCTCCTGACTTGCGGGTCCGCGCTCGGCCAACCTTCCCGACCCTGTGGACCAGTGGCTGTTTGGCCTTGCTCACCGCTTACAGTTGCGGGGGCAGTTACGGAATTGGCACCTTTTGGCAAACCTCACCGTATTCCCTTTTCATCCCGCGGCAACACCACCGGGAACCATCAATCGATTGAGTGCCCGAGAACACCGGACACGTCAATGATAAAGTCGAAGGCGCTCAACTCTGGTCGAGGATCGAGCGCCGCCAACCACGTGTCCGAAGCACCAGCCGAATAGCTTGGGCTGCGCGCCGAATTTGTCTGGCCACGGCTGTCCATAGTTGGTGTGTTTGGAAATTAGACAATCTGAGGTAAGCTGAACAAATTTAGAGGTTTAGCTTTGTCAGCGCCTTACCCCTGTTTGATCATTGCCTGGGTTTATCCAAGGAGACGGTTCTTTGACGCATGTTTCGCAAAACGCATTGCCGCCGGATATTGTTGATGATGTCATTGACCACAATCTCGAGGCCGTTGCACGGTGGAAAGGCCATCGCTTAAGGGCTCAGCATGGGCGCAGTCACGGGTGCGTGGCTGCAACATTCACCGTCAGAAACGATCTACCAGAACAGTTCCGTCACGGCCTGTTTGAACAGCCCGCTGCCTATTCAGCCGCACTTCGCTTTTCCAACGGCGCGCATCTGGATGACCGGAAATCGGATGCCCACGGGATGGCGATCAAGCTTTTTGACGTGCCAAGCCCCAAGCTGATCGACGCCGAGGCACTTGCGCATCTGGGGACCACACAACTCAGCGACGAGTTCGATTTCGTATTGGTCGATCAGGATGTGTTTCCCAGCTACTTCCCCGATGAATATGAGCGATTGGGCAGGCTTGTCGCCACATTACAAGCGGTCCAGCACGCGATCAAAGGGCGACGAAAATGGAGCCTTAGGTTGATCACCAAAGGGCTGCGCGCAGGATTTCGCACCTTCCTCACTCGTGAAGGCAAGCGTCAGTTTCGCGTCGCGAGTGATTTTGCCTCGAACTATATGCACTCGCCTTTTGAGGTCCATTTCTGGTCGACAACACCGTATCGGCTGGGCCCCGATCTAACAGTCCGATACCTGGCCCGCAGCGCTAAACCAAAAATTCCGGCACATCCGGTAGACGATCCAGATGGGATCGGGCAGTGTTTGCGGCAAGACGTGGCCGATGGAGATAATCACTTCGAGCTGTGTGTGATTGAGCCCCCGCGCCCGGCCGACGAATTCGATGTGCTAGACAATCGCATCCGGTGGGCATGCGATCCGCAACCAGATGCACCTCTTGATCCGTACCATCATACCGTCACGCCCGTGGCGGATATCACGATTCCCAAAGGTGCAGAATTTGATCCGCAGAATGGCGACGCGATGAGCTTCTCGCCCTGGCGTGTCACGGCAGATCACGAACCTTTAGGACCGATTAATGCGATCCGGCTCAGAACCTATCTGAGCTTGGCCCGCGCCCGGTTCCCGAATCGATGACCAAACGGAGATGTATTGATGCTGGACGTTGATGATCTGATCAAACTCGGATTCAAGATCTCCCCACCCGTTACGAGCTATTTAGCCGCGATCAGGCTTGCAAACGCCGCGAAGATCCACCGACCGCGGCCCTATACGATGGGCGCAGACTACACGACATGGCCCGGCGTGTTTTCCCATCGCTGGATCGGTCGGCATACAACGCCAGAAGACCTCTCACCCGTCCTGCCGTCGGAAAGCGAAGTTGCTGATCTCTTTCGCCGACGGACACAAATGGATGGCAGCCCGCTTACCTTGATGTGCCCGCAAGGATCGACACTTTTGTTTATCTCGGCCGCACAATGGTTTACCGACAGTTTCCTGCGCACCTTTGGGGCGAAAGGACCGGTTGATCAGACGGATTCGAACCACGAGGTCGATCTGTGCCAAATCTACGGGCTGAACGATTTTCAGACCGACATGCTGCGCGAACGCGATCCCGATACCAATGAATTAACCCACCGGTTGGCCTTTCGTCTGGATACACAAGGCGAGATGTGGGCCCCGAAGCTGTTTCAAAAGAACCAATCCGGTGGTGTTAAGCTTGCGCCCCCCTTTGATGGCAGTATTGCCACTGGCGAGAATTGCGGAAAGCCCCTGCACGATCCATGCAAGCTGTGGAATGCGGTGAAACGGGCGCATCCGGGTCTCAGCGATCACGCGATTGACCAGCTACTGCTCGATTTTCATGCAACCGGGCTCGATAATGGCAATGGTACCATAGGCTATATCGCGATCAATACACTGATGTTGCGCGCCCATAACACCTTCGCCGATCTGTTGTGGCGCGAAAAGCGCGGCATTTCGGGCTGGGATAAAGAGCGTGTGTTCCAGACTACACGCTGCACCTTGATCGCATTGCTGATCAAGCTTGTGCTTGAGGATTACATCGCCCACATCGCCAATATGCCATTCAAACTGCCCATTGGCGTAAATCGCTGGCAACCCTGGCATCACTCCAACCAGATCGCGATTGAGTTCAATTTGCTCTACCGCTGGCATTCGATGATCCCCGAACGGTTCATAATCGACGGCGCACAGGTTGGCCCAGAAGGCTTCAGGTTCAATCCACGACTGGTCGAACAAACGGGCTTGGCGGAAATGATCCGATCATTGTCGCGCCAACCTGCAGCCCGCATGTCGCTGCGCAACACGCCCGATTTCCTGTTCCAAAGGCCTGCGCCCGGTGCTCCTGCCCCTGTCGAAGCTACAATTGCCCTGACGCGTAAGGCGCGTCTTCCGTCGCTGAACACTTATCGTCATCATTTCTGCCGCAAACCGCATTCAAGCTTTACTGAGATGGTTGGTGATCAGCCGTTTGCGGACGAATTGATTGCCGACCTGAGCCGGCTTTATTGCGACGTCAATAGGGTCGAGTTGTTCCCTGGTCTCTTTGCGGAACAGCACAAGGGCGATGTGATCATGGGCGATCTGATGACATCGATGGTGGCGTATGACGCAATCACGCAGCTTATGAACAACCCGATGGTGTCCAAAAACTTGTACTCGGCTGAGACTTTTTCAGAGAAAGGTTTTCAGTTGCTGAAGAAAACTTCGTCATTCTCGCAGGTGGCGCGTTTTGTTGGCTTGGACCTGCAACCCGAAGACTGCACTTTAGGTCGACGTCCCGGCGGGACCTAAGACGCGACCGCGCGCTCTTCCAGCTCAGTAATCCGCGCGGCAACTTCCGTATCGGCTGGCCGGATGCAGGCAAGATCACTCAGCGCGCGCAATTCATACAGCGCCGCGCCCTGATCATTCGCCACGGCTATAGCTTCACGCAAAGCCGCCTCAGCCGCGTCGAACGGAGCACCTTGTTCCAGTAGAAGGGCTGCCTTGATCCGGTGGATTTCAGCCTCATAGTTCCGCTCGTCAGTGTTTTCTGCACATGTCAGACCAGCCTCCACCGCATCCAACCCTTTCTGAATCTCACCCAGAGCAAGATAGCCCCGTGCGAGCTCGGCGTTGACGAGCACGCCAGCCGCCTCGGCACCCGTTGCGTGCATCCTTCCCCAAGCGGCCTGCAGCATGGCCACGCCCTCTGTGGCCTCGCCGGTTCTGATGGCAGCCCCGGCAAGATGGGCCGTCGCAACAGCTTGGTAATAAGGGCCGCCCTTGTCCTGAACAGTCGCGCTCAGCGCCTTGGCCATACGCGCATAATCCGGGTGGTCCATCTGCATGTGGATTTCGGTCAACCAGTGCATTGCATTTGCAATGATCAAGGGCTGGCCCGACGCCATCGCGGCGTCAACTGCCCGCTTGGCTTTGGCGAGTGCCGCCTCAGTTTTGCCCTGAAAGCTGTCAACCAGCGCGCTCATACTCTCGATTTGTATCACGGCTGCAATATCGGGGCTGTTTCCAGCTTCGGCGCGATGCGCATCCGCATGAGACGCCGCTTGTTCCAGAGCTGCTGCCGCATCCTGAAACCGACCGCGCGGGGATAGCGCGGCCCCACAGATGTAGTTTCCAACCATTCGGGTGTGGTGATCGTCATACGCATCGATGATCGCTTGCCCCCATTGCTCGGCGTTCTGGTAATCACCTTTGACCATTGCAGCGGTAAACAGACCCCTGCCCGCGCGCACAAGAGTACGCCTGTCGCCCAGCTTTTCAGCCAGTTCAAAACTGCGCCCAAAGGCATCGATTGCGGGCTTGGCACCATAACCGACATGCACGCGTTCGGCAGCGGCCAGAAGAAATTGCAAGTTCAATTCAGCTTTATCGCGTTGGCCTGCGGGCAACTCGTCCAACAGCCGCAATCCGTTTCGGGCATGCTGAGCCCCTTCGCGATTTGCGTGGCGCCTCAGGTTCAGCCGCGCGGCCTCCGACCAAGCGGCCACCGCCTTCGTTGTTTCACCGGCCAGTTCCCAGTGCCGCGCTATTTGTTCAGGCTGTCGGGCGGCTTCCGGTTGGGCGGCAAGGGCTTCTGCCGTGCGTCGATGCAAATGAATGCGACGGTCCCGCACAAGGCTTTGATATGCCGCCTCACGCACCAATTCATGGCGGAACCGCCAGATCATTTCTGCGTCGTCATTCGCGCCGGGCAGATGTTGCAAAATACCCGTGGCGGCGAGCCCAAAGATCGCGTCTTCGGACTCGTCTTCAGTCAGTTCACTGATCTGAGCCAGCAAAGGCGCCCCAAAGGCACCACCAATAACAGCGGCCTCGATCGCGGCACGTCGGAGTTCTCCGACCTCGTCAACCTGTTGCGCCAGGAGGTCATGCAAGGTGGCGGGAATGTTGTCCACGATACGTTCAGGCGACGCAGCGATGGCGGCAGAGCACTCCTTGATGAAAAGGGGCACGCCATTGCCCCGCGCCAAAATCTGCGCCGTGGTGCGGTCGTCAAGGCGCTCACCCGAGGCCGCCTTGGCCAGTTCTGACGATGTCGCATCATCGAGCGGTGGAAGCGACAATTGCTCAAGAGACGGTATGCTCTCTTTGATCGCTGATGGCGCCGGCATCCGCGAAACCATCAACATCAGGACGGGAAGTGATGTCAGATGCTCGGCCACGTCGCGCAGCACCGAAAGGGTCGATGGGTCGACCCATTGCATATCCTCAACCACGACAAGCACCGGCCCCTCTCGGCTGAGTTTTTGGTAGACGCGGATGAATATGTCACTCAGTTGCGCGCGCAGTTCGTCCTCACTGGTCGTCCCGCTGTCGCCAGGGCCCGGGGCAAGAATGAAATACAGCGTGCGAAGTTGCGCGTCGTCCAGAATATCGCTCAGATGTTCTGACAACCGGTTGCGACGCGCGGCAATATCGTCCTGATTGTGGATGCCGCACCACCGTTCGACCTGTGATATGAAGGGAAAGAACGGTGTGCTGACATGGAACGGGCTGCAGTGATAGGTCACCCATGCCTGCGGCCCGACCGACGAACGCAGATCACGGATCAGGTGCGATTTGCCAATCCCTGCCTCACCCAATATGTGAATCACCCGCCCTCTTCCGGCTTCCACATCTTTCCACGCGCGGCGGAGTTGTCCGCGTTCGGCTTTGCGGCCAAGCAACGGGGTGCGGTTATGGCGGCGTGCCTGATCCTTGCCTTCACCGGTCAATCGATAAACTGGAACAGGCCGATCGAACCCCGCGAGGTTCTGAACGCCTTGCGGCTCGAACTCCATTTGTTCGGCCCCAAGCGCTCGTGTTGCCGCAGAAACCATTGTTCCACCGGGGGTCGCCAACGACTGAAGACGTGCCGCAAGATTTAGCGTCGATCCAAAAATCGCGTCCGGCTGAATATTGGTCCCAAGCGCGATGTCCCCGACAAGAACTACGCCGGATGCGATCCCAATCCGGCACCTGAGATCGAGCGGACCCGCCATTGCGGGCAGATCAGTATGGATGCGCAGCGCAGCGCGTAGAGCGCGCTCGGCATTATTTTCAGACGCAGCAGGCCAACCAAAGGCGACGAGGATACCGTCGCCCACGATCTGCAGCACCCTGCCCCCGAACTCATCGGCAATTTGTTCGACCAGTTTATGATAACGTAATGTCGTAGACAGCAAATCTTCGGGCTCAAGCATTTGAGCCAATACCGTAGACTCGACAAGATCCACCATCATGACAGTCAGATGGCGGTGCTCCATCGCGCCAAGATCAGTTTCCGGGCCGGTGGGGTGCAGCACCATCAGCGCGCTCCGCGACCGGCGCTCATGCGGCGTGGAGATTTAAGGCCAACGCCTTCCCCGGAACCCAAAAACGAGAACATGCCCCCCATCGCGAAGCCTTAAAATAATTAACAGATTGCTCGCACCGCCGCTCGACACCACGAAAACTGATTGTGAGACTATATGAAGCTTCGCATTCTGGCTATGCCCAACGCCTGCTGAAGCGAAGAAGTGCCTGATATTACATGTAGGATTGAGAATGCGCGCCAGCGGTCGAACGAATGACATCGTCGGAAATCCGATCTGGCAACGAATCTTGATCGCAACACGCCGTTCTTCGCCGAGACCAGATAGCCAGTTCAACTCAAGCCACGAACAGTACTTGAACAATTCACCACAACAAGCATATTCGGTCGCCAAGAAACAGTCTGATGATTTTGCCCTATCGCCCGCAACACCTCAGAAGTGCCGAGCTGTTGTCGAAAGCAAGCCGGCAATGCTTAGGCGGTTGTAATTATCGAGCCCCAAAAGCTCTTAGTTCAGCGGTTGAAAGAGACCAGGAAATGCGCCATTGGCGAAACCCAAAAGAAGGAATTCGATAAATGCGCATTGCGATGATTGGCACCGGATATGTCGGTTTGGTGTCCGGGGTTTGCTTTTCGGACTTTGGCCATGATGTGATTTGCGTCGATAAATCCGATCGCAAGATCAAGATGCTTCAGGATGGAGAAGTGCCGATTTACGAGCCGGGCCTTGATGTGCTCATGGCCAAGAACGTGGCTGCTGGCCGCCTGACCTTTACCACCGACCTGGCCGCTGCGGTCGACGGCGCGGACGCGGTGTTCATCGCGGTGGGCACACCTACGAGACGCGGGGACGGGCACGCTGATCTGACTTATGTGATGGCCGCCGCCGAAGAAATCGCTCATGCCATCACCGGCTATACGGTTGTCGTAACCAAATCGACTGTCCCGGTCGGCACCAACCGCAAGGTTCATGAAGTTGTCTCGGGGGCAAATCCGAAGGCGGAATTCGACGTCGCATCGAACCCCGAATTCCTGCGCGAGGGCGCTGCAATTGATGATTTTATGCGCCCGGATCGTGTTGTCGTAGGGGTCGAAAGCGAACGAGCGGCGGATGTAATGGCCGAGATTTACCGCCCGCTTTATCTGCGTGACTTTCCGATCCTGACCACTGATCTAGAAAGCGCCGAGATGATCAAATACGCGGCGAACGCATTCCTGGCGACCAAAATCACGTTCATCAATGAAATCGCCGGTCTTTGCGAGCGGGCAGGCGGCGATGTCAAAGAGGTGGCGCGCGGCATTGGTCTGGATGGGCGGATCGGCAACAAGTTTCTGCACGCAGGCCCTGGCTATGGCGGCTCGTGTTTTCCGAAAGACACCGCTGCACTTGCCCGGATCGGACAGGATTTTGCCCACCCGATGCAGATCACCGAAACCGTCATTCGTGTAAACGATGAGGTCAAGAAGCGGATGATCGAGAAGATCCGGGATGCCTGCGATGACAGCTTCAATGGCAAGACCGTGGCGGTTCTGGGTGTGACTTTCAAGCCCAACACCGATGATATGCGCGACGCACCTTCCCTGACCATCGTTCCCGCCCTGATCGGCGGCGGTGCCCAGGTCCGCGTTGTCGATCCGCAAGGCCGTGCCGAGGGGGAAGCGCTGCTTCCTGGCGTCGAGTGGATGGATGATCCCTACGCCGCGGCCAAAGATGCGGACGTTGTTGTCTTGCTGACAGAATGGAACGAGTTCCGCGCCCTGAACCTGAGCGAGCTGGCAGAGACTATGAGATCCCCCCGAATGGTCGACTTGCGTAATATCTACTCGTCCACGATGGTTCTGGGATCGGGATTTGAAACCTATGTCGGCGTCGGGGTTGGGGATCAGCGTTAGGGCTGGCACCGCCAATGCCTCTGGCCCAAATCAGCTGGTTGTGGCAGCCGTCTGATACAGTCGGCGCATGATCAGCGGCGTCAGATACATCGGTATCTGATAGGCCCCGATGAACACCATGATCGGCGCGGTCACTTCAGGTGGCAGTGCCACGAAGAATATCGCGATGTTCCGGTTTCCGGCGATCAGAGACACCGCCGTAGCCTCAGCACCGGGCATTCGAGTTCGTGTGAATTGGAATGAGACAACCTGAGCCCCAAAGTTGATCAGACAGGCAAACGCGATCCAGAACAGCGCGACACGCGGGTCCACAAGTGCGGTTGCGCTCAATGATGGCATCAGGCCAACAACGAAAACGGACAGAGTAATCGTTGCCGCACCTTCCACGTTCAAAAGCGTAGACTTTGAAGGTTGGCGCAGCATCGTGCGGCGCAATATGACAGCCGCGAGAATTGCTATTGTGATGGTAAGAAAAAGCCGAAGCGCGGTCATCAGGACCGCCCTGAGATCACCCAATTCCGGCATCAGCCAAAAGATCGGTAACGCGGTCAGTGGCAAAACAGCCGTTCCAACCACGACCAGTCGCATCGCCGGTTCCGCAGAATAGCCCATCATCAGGCACATATTGGGGCTGCCGGATATTGATGGGGCTGCAGCCATGACAAGCAATGCCAAAAAAACTGGCGAACCGGTCCATCCGCAGGCAATTCCAATCCCAACGACAGACAACGGCAAAACCAATTGAAAGGCGGCAATCGTTCCCGCAACTTTTCGCAGGTCAACCAGCGAACCCACAATGGCCCCCGGCTGCATTCGCAGCAGCGTCAAAAACAGCAGGAGCATGACCAAGGGCGGCAAGAGAGGCCGCATCGGTGCGGCCAGCCCCGGCAGCAGAAGGCCTGCGGCAAGGCCCGATACCAACACATATGGGCCGTGACGCGCCGCGAAGTGAAGCGGGTTCAACGGCGTCTACCCACCGGGGCTTTGACGCAGGTTTTCGGGCAGCCACGTCGCCAACTCGGGGAACCAGATCAGAACGAACACCATCAGCACCATGATCAGGAACATCGGGATCGCAGCGCGGGCGATATAGCTCATTTCATGGTTAGTCATGCCCTGCATCACGAACAGGTTGAAACCAATAGGAGGTGTGATCTGCGCCATCTCGACAACGACCACGATGAAGATCCCGAACCAGATCAGATCGATCCCGGCGTCCCGGATCATAGGCTCGACAACAGCCATAGTCAGCACAACCGAAGAAATCCCATCAAGGAAGCAGCCCAGAATGACGTAGAAAACCAGCAGAACCATGAGCAGTTCGAACCGGGTCAGTTCCCAGCCCGCGATCAAATCCGCAAGCCCGCGCGGCAGGCCGGTAAAGCCCATCGACAATGACAGGAACGCAGCACCCGCTAGGATCAGCGCAATCATCGCACTGGTGCGGGTTGCGCCCATCAAACTTTCAGTGAAGGTCTTCCAGTTCAACGATCCCTGCCCTGCTGCCAGTAGCAGTCCGCCAATCACACCGAAAGCCGCCGCCTCGGTCGCCGTAGCATAACCCAGATACATCGATCCGATTACCACCATGATCAGCAGGATCACTGGCAACAGAAAGCGAGAGTTCTTAACCTTTTCGGAAAAGGTCAGCTTGCTCTCATCGTTGGGGTTCCAGTCTTTGCCAACTTTGGAATAGATGGCGACATAGCCCATGAACATTGCGGCAAGCACAAGACCGGGTAGGATGCCTGCAAAGAACAGCTTGGTGATGGACTCGTTGATCGTAACGCCGTACACGATCAACGTCAGTGACGGTGGGATCATTAGCCCAAGTGTTGCCGCGCCGGTCAGCGTACCGATGACCATGCGTTCGGGATAGTTGCGCTTTCGCAGTTCCGGGATCGACATCTTGCCAACCGTGGTCAACGTCGCGGCAGATGACCCCGATACCGCGGCAAAAACCGTACAGCCTACGATATTCGTGTGAACCAGCCCTCCGGGCAAAGGTGCCATCCACGGCGACAGGCCTTTGAACATGTCTTCGGACAATCGCGTTCGGTAGAGGATCTCGCCCATCCAAATGAACATAGGCAAGGCGGTCAGGGTCCAGGAGGAGGACGCCGACCAGATCGTGGTGATCATGACATCGCCTACGGGGCGCGTCGTGAACAGCTCCATCCCGACCCAGGCGACGCCCATCAGGGCCAGCCCGACCCAGACACCGGTGCCCAGCAAGGTGAAAAGGACAAAGAGGAAGAGGATAATAACGGATATATTTTCCATGCTCTTACTCTCCGTGGCTCTGATCGGCCAGATCACGGGTGATGCGGTGATCACCCTTGAACAGGACATGGAACAGGTGATCGGTCAGCGCGATGGCCAGAATGACCGCTCCGATCAGCATGGTAGATTGCGGTATCCAAAGGGCGGTTTTATCTTGCCCCTGGCTGATATCGTTGAACTTCCAGCTCCAGTACACAAAGCGATAGGCATACCAGCAGAAATACCACATGACCGCCGAACCAATCGCAAAGCACCAGATTTCCAGAATTCTGCGAAAGCCATCGGGAACCGCGTTCAGGAGAATGGAGACTCTAATATGGCTGCCTCGGTTCAGGGCGTTGGCGAAGGCCAGAAAAGACGCAGCGGCCATCGCATATCCAGCATAGTCTGGCGCGCCGGGAAACACCTCACCGGTCCAACGGGCCAGCATTTGCACAACAATCAACACCAGAATGGCAATCAGGCTGAGCGCCGCCAGAACCCCTGCTGCCAGATAAATGAAATCCAGTACGGACCTGAGCCCTCGCATTGCCGCCATGCTGTCCCCGCTGTGCTTTTTGTGGATTGGGAGCAGACGGCAGGATGAACTGCCGCCCGCATTCGAATGGTTACTGAGAGTTGAACGCGTCGACGATAGCTTTGCCTTCGTCTCCGGCGGCCTCAAGCCATTCGTTGGTCATGGTGACGCCGATTTCTTTCAGCTCATTCGTCATCTGTTCGGATGCAGGACCAACTGTCATGCCGCCATCGCGCAGACCCTGAAGCGTAAAGCCGGTATATTCCTTGGCGCGCCAGTTACCTGCATACTCGGCCAGTTCCGCACAGCCTTTGATGACGTTCTTGTTCGCATCCGAGACACCGGCCCAGACATCCGAGTTCACCATCACGTAGTTGCGCGGCAACCAGGCATCCACTTCATAGAAGTAGTTCAGGCTTTCCCAGACCTTCCGGTCATAGCCGGTCGACCCGGATGATACCATGGAATCCGCTACTCCGGTGGCAAAGGCCTGGCTAATCTCAGCCGCCTCGATGGTGACGGGCAGCATCCCAGTCAGTTCGGCCAGGCGTGAGGTGGCGTTGTTGTAGGAGCGGAACTTGATCCCCTCCATATCCGCAACCGAGTTCACTTCGTTCTTGAAATAAAGCCCTTGAGGCGGCCAAGGCACGGCGTAAAGCAGCGTCAGGTTCTGTTCAGCCAGCAGCTTTTCGATGGACGGCTTTGCCGCATCCCACAGCTTGGCGCTGTCGTCGAACGACGTTGCCAGGAATGGGATCGAGTCAAAGCCGAACAGCGCGTTTTCGTTCTGGTGCCCAGACAGCAGACGCTCACCAATCGGGGCTTGCCCGGTCTGGATCGCACGCTTGATGTCGGCACCTTTGAACAGCGAGCCGGACGGGTGTGTGACGATTTCAATCTCACCACCGGTTCCTGTGGTGACACATTTGGCGAACTCCGCGCCGGTGGCCGAATGGAAATTCGATGCCGAATAGGCCATCGGCATATCCCATTTCTCTGCCATTACTGGAGCTGCTGCGGCAGCCGTCAGAGCGGTTGCTGCCAGAAGGCTTGTCAGTTTTTTCATCATGTTTCTCCCTGTTGAGTTTTGAGACGCCGGCGTTCTTCGCCAGTCATTTCTATGTTGCGAAACGCGAGGGCGCGTAGACGCTCATGTCAGTGTTCGGTGTTCTGCCCGCAATCATCTGGGCCAGAAGTCGCCCCGTTTTCGGCCCGCCTGTCAGGCCAATGTGATGGTGCCCAAAGCCCATATACGCACCGCTGATCCCCGGAACCTCACCGATAATCGGGATCGAGTCGGTTGGTGCTGGGCGGTGCCCCATCCATTCCACTTCCTCCTTCCATGTCAAACCCGGGAAGGCCATCCGGGCATTCTTGCGCATCAATTCAAACGGCGCGCGTGAGGGTGGCGCATCAAGACCGCCAAATTCCACGATGCCAGCCAAACGAATGCGGCCATCCATCGGTGTGGCGACAAATTTGCCGGAAACCACCATGACCGGACTGCGCGGCATGGCAGAAGGCTCCACCAATTCAAGATGATAGCCGCGTTCGGTTTCAAGGGGAACAGAAATGCCCAAAAGCTTAGCCAAAGGTCCCGACCAAACGCCCGCAGTTACAATTGCCGTATCACACGCGATGGTTTCGCCTGCCGCCCGTATACCGGTTACGCGACCATTTTCCTGAACCACGTCATCGACCGCTGCACGTAGGATTGTGCCCCCATGTGCCTCGACATACGCCGCCAGATCTTTGACGTACCGACCAGGATCCGTGATATGGCCATGATCCGAAAGTTTCGCCGCAAATCCAATGTCTTCACTATAGACCGGATCATAGGCGTGAAAGGCAGGGCCTTCCAATTCGTCCCATGTGAATCCGTTCCTGCGCCGAATGTCCCAGCCAAACGCATCATCTTTGAAATGCGCGCGGTCGTTGTACAGGAACAGATAGTCAGAGGGCACGATCCATTTTTCAGCGCCTGTGCCCTCGGCCAATGCTTTGTGGTCGTTCAGGCTATCGCCAACAATTGGCGTCAAAGCTGAAGCTATGCGTTCCACATCTGATGCATTCGCATGACTCAAATAGCGGGTTAGCCAAGGGATCAGCTTTGGAAGATACCCCCATCTCAGAAACAACGGCTGAGACGGGCTGAGCAGCATTTTGGGCGCCTTCCGGAGCAGCCCTGGAACAGTCACCGGAACAATCGAGCATGACGCCAGCACGCCCCCATTGCCATGTGAGGTGCCCTCTCCCGGTCCGACCTTGTCGATCAGGATTACCTCGTGACCATCCCGCTGCAGCCATACCGCAGCAGACACGCCAACAATCCCAGCGCCGATGATCGCTATGGTCTTCTTCTCGCTCATGCCCCCACCGCCTTGGCCATTGCATAATGCTCAAGCTTGGTTACATCAGGCCTGTTGCCGAGGCCGGGTGCGTCAGGGACTACAACTTCGCCGCTGCTTACTTGGAAGGGGCTTTCAAGAATGTCCTCTTTCAGGAAGTAGGAGGCTTGATAGAATTCGCAGCCCAACGTTATCTCAGGTGTTGCAGCAATCATATGTGTGCCCGCCAGATGCGCCAATCCGGCCTCGAACATATCACCGCCATAGGCTGTCAGACCATGTGCTGCAGCGATACGGGCCACAGTCTGGCCTCGTGTCGGGCCACCGGATTTCATGATTTTCACTGAAACCCCGTCACAGATACCGTCACGCGCTGCCCGCTCCATGTCTTCGGGGCCAAAGACGCTCTCATCAGCCAGAAGTGGGACGTCAATCATCTGTCGCAACTTGCCCATCATGCTGAATTGATGAGCGCGGACAGGTTGCTCAATGAAATCCGGAGCGAATTGCGCAACATCGCGAACCTGAGCCGGTGCGTCCTCGATACTGAGCCCCTGATTGTAATCAACACGAACCCTGAAATCCGGATGGTTCTGCGCGAGATATTCCAACCGCATGATATCGAAGGCGTGATCCTTGAACCCGGTCTTGAGCTTTACAATCCGAACGCCATCGGCCTGCAATTGTGCCAGCAGCTCAACATCCTGAGCAAAATCCGGGTTCGCAATTGAGCAACTGAGTGGAATGGTTCCCCGGCACTTCCCGCCCAGCAGAGACCAAACAGGAACCTTGCTGATTCTGCCCGCAAGATCCAGCAAAGCGGTTTCCAATGCAGCCTTTGCCTCGGTGCAATGAGCCACGGCATAAGCTGCCTGTGCCATGATCGCTGAACGGTCGCCCACTCTGGCCCCAACCACAAGTGGGCGCAAATAGCGATCAAGGGCTGCATAAGTGGCCTCTGGGGTGCCCGTGAAGACAGACCAGGGGGAGGCCTCACCAAATCCTTCACTGCCGTCCTCGGATCTCAGCCGCAGGACGACGACTTCGCATGTTCCTTCGACGGACCCGATGCCATGATCACGGCGAGACGTCACGGGCAACTCAAGGTGCCAGAGATCATAGCCGATGATTTTCTGTGTCAGATCGCCCATTGCACCCCCTGCCAATGGCCGAAGCCTGCCTTGACGAGGATATCATTTCAAATACTATATTATCTAGAGGTCATCAGGAAAAATGATACCATAGCGATGTCCCTGCGATTTCGTCAGCTACAGGCTTTTCACGCCATCATGGAAACCGGCACTGTCACGGGAGCGGCCTCGGTGCTTGGGATTTCACAGCCCGGGATCAGCAATCTGTTGGCACAGTTAGAGCGCGAAGCGCGTTTGCCGCTGTTTGAACGCAACAAAGGCCGGTTGCTGCCTACGCCAGAAGCTGAACTTCTATACCGCGAGGTTGATACGGTTGTTCGGGGGCTGGATCACGTAGCGCAGGCGGTCACGGATCTGCAGAACAAGCATCCGGGTCAATTGCAGATCGCCGCACCACATTTGCTATCCTTCGGCTTCATGCCGCGTGAGATCGCTCGCTTCGCAGAAAGCCGCCCGAACCTGTCGGTAAGCTTTCAGTCGCAGTATTCCTCGAAGATTCAAGAATGGGTAATCTCTGGCCTATTTGAGATCGGCATTGTCGAGATGCCCATTCTGCATGACACACTGAACTATCAGGTTTTTGAATTCGAAACACTGGCGACCTTTCCGGAAACCAGCCCTTTGGCAGATTATGATGTGCTCACACCTGAAATTCTTGAAAACGAACCATTCATCGTGATGGGGCCAGAGCATCAAACCCACCGACGAACTCGGGACATCTTCCAATCAGCGGGGCGCAACTGGCGGACCCAGATTCACACCCATCTGTCAGAAAACCTGCTAAGTTTCGTCAAGCAGGGCATGGGGGTCGCGATGATCGATCCCTTCACTGTCACCTTTGACGACGAGAGCGGGTATCAAACCCGCCACTTCCGACCGGCTGTGATGCTTGATCTGGCCATTATCACCGCGAAAGGGCGACCCCTATCAACGATTGCACAGGATTTTCTGGCTCAGCTAACCCCTTCGATCGCCTCTTATGCCACCCATTCCGAAACCGGTGCTGCGGCCTCGTGAAGCGGTTGTGAGTAAATGTCGACCAATGTCGGGCCATCATGCTCGATAGCCTGTTTCAGAACTTTGGACAGGTCTTCGGGATCTTTGACAGTCCATGATTTCACACCAAAGGCGCTTGCAACAGCGGCGTGGTCGGTGCGGTTGAAATCAACATTGTAGTATCTCTGCCCAAACCCTGCGTCCTGTCCGGCCTTGATCCAGCCAAAGACCGAGTTCGAGAATACAATTGAGGTGATCGGCATGTTGTGCCGCACCATGGTTTCGAACTCACCACAGGCAAAGCCGAATGAGCCGTCACCCATCACCGACAAGGTTTTGACCGAAGGCCGCCCAATATGCGCACCCATTGCAGCACCCAATGAATACCCCAACGCCCCATGCGCCCGGTTAGTGATGAAATGCCGCCCCGGTGTCCGCCAGCGGTAATGCGCGCTGAAATATGGGCATGGCGTGCCGGGATCAGCGACAACAATCGCATCATCATCCAGGATATCCATTAGCGAAGCCATGACAGCCTCGGGCCGGATCGGCGTTTCTCGGCTGGCTGCAAGCGGGGCGAACGCAGCCAATTTGGCCGCCCATGCCGCGTTTGATTTGGCCGCCCCGCCCAGCCTGGGCAGGTCTTGGCGTGCCGCCAATGCGTCCGCCAATGCTTCCAGCGCGAGACGCGCGTCGGCACAAATAGCGACTTCGGTCGGATAGTTGGCTCCGATCACCATCGGGTCACTGTCGATATGAATGATGGTGGCATCGCGCGCAGGGCTTCTCCAGCGCTCGGTCGTGACGGATCCTGCGCGACATCCGATGAACAGAACGACATCCGCCGCATCTACCACAGCGCGGGTGGCAGGCACCCCGCCATTCGATCCGACAACACCAAGCGCGAGCGGGTCTGTCTCGGCAATCGAGCCCTGCCCCGACACAGTCGTGGCGACGGGCATGTCCAACAGACCCGCGACCCGGCGCAGTGCGTCGCTTGCCCCTGACAGAACGGGTCCACCGCCACAAACGGCAACCGCAGACTTTGATTTTGCCAGTATCTCTGCCGCCGCCTCTATTGCATCCAGATCGGGACCTGCGCGTTCCGCCGGATAGCTGCGGTGCCGCGCATCCGCCCAGATCTCAGCCTCATCCACCTGCGCCTTCTGAGTGTCGAAGGGTAAGGCAAGATGTGTGGCCCCAGGTGTTCCGGTGGTCATAGCCCGGAATGCCGCACGTACCATGGCCGGCAATCGTGTGGCGTCATCCAGCGACGCATTCCACTTGGCCAGCGGCTTGAACAGCGCGGGTTGGTCCAATTCGGTCAGCGGGTACTTTCCCCGGCTGGTTGTCGCCACATCCGAGGTGATCGCAAGAATAGGAACCGAGCTTTCGTTGGCTTCGACCACCCCAGGTAGGATGTATGTCGCCCCGCCTCCAGACGGGCCTTCGCAGACACCCGGCTTACCTGTCACCCTTGCATAACCATCCGCCATGTAGGCCGCATGACGTTCATCCCGCGTCAGAATGTGCTGAATACCGTGATCCATCCGAGATAGCGCATCATAGAATGGCAAGGTTGTATCACCACATAGGCCGAACATGTGCTTCACGCCATGCGCCTCAAGCATACGGACCATTGCCTCGGCTCCGGTCAGGTAATTCGTTCCTGTCATGGTCGGCGACTCCCTCAATCTAATCTGCACACAGACCTGTATACAGTTTTGTATATTGATTTCAAGACTGGCCTGTGGCACCTGTGGGGCAACGACCAAAAGGCAGTACCAATGGCAGGTCCACGCGTTGATGATATCTACGATCAGGTGAAGGCCATGGCGGTTTCATTCCGCCTGCGTCCCGGCGATCGTTTGAACGAGGTCGCCCTGTCGAAGGAGCTGGGCGTCAGCCGCACCCCTTTGCGCGAAGCACTGAACCGGCTGGTCGCCGAACGTTTGTTCGACTTCCGCCCGGGACAGGGTTTCTTTTGCCGCCCATTGGATGCCCAAAGCATTTTTGACCTGTTCGAGCTGCGCCAAATCATCGAAACCGCCGCCGTCCGCGCAGCGTGCACCAAGGCCACCACAGAACAACTGCAGGCGCTTCACGACGAACTTTATGCGACGGGTATCGATATCACCGGGCTTACCGTTGAAGAGGCCGTCACGCGAGATGAAGCGTTTCATCTGGGCATCGCCCGGCTGTCTGGCAACATGGAATTGCTGCAAACCCTGATACGGATTAATGAGCGCATTCGCTATATCCGATGGATTTCCATGAGTCTGGACCGGGTCCAGCGCTCAAAAGATGAGCATAAGCGTGTCATGCAGGCCTTGATGAACCGCGACGCTGATGAGGCCGCACAGGCTTTGGGCACCCATATCAACAAGCGGATGGATCAGGTGCAGGACGCGGTGCGCCATGGGATATCAAGCATCTATATGGAAGGGTCGGACGATATCTCGACCCGCATCATTCAGGAGGCGCAGTCATGATCGCGCAGGGCGGAAAATCCATATACGGCGCATCTGTCGGCATCCTGATGTTGGACGCACAGTTTCCACGTATTCCCGGTGATATGGGCAACGCTCGGACATGGCCGTTTCCCGTGCTCTATCGCATCGTGCGCAACGCCTCGCCTGATCTTGTGGTCCGACAAGGTGCTGAAGGAATGCTTGGAGCGTTCATCGATGCCGCACGGGAACTTGTCAAAGACGGGGTAGACGGGATCACCACCAATTGCGGCTTTCTTTCGCTGTTTCAGGATGAACTGGCCGAGGCGGTTCCTGTTCCGGTCGCGACGTCCTCGATGATGCAGGTCGATATGGTGAACCGTATCCTTCCTGCAGGAAAGCGCGCCGGCATTCTAACCATCTCCGCCTCAACACTTACGGATGAGCACCTGCGAAAGGCACAGGTCCCCGACGGAACTCCGATTGGCACCACCGAAGGCGGCAGCGAATTCACAACCGCTATTCTCGAAAACGCATTGACGCTGGATGTGGACAAAGCCCGCGACGACAATGTCGAAGCAGCGCTTGCGCTGCAAGCGGGCAATCCCGACCTTGGTGCAATTGTACTGGAATGTACAAACATGTGCCCTTACGCGGCGGACATACAGCAGGCGACTGGTTTGCCAGTGTTTTCTATTGTTACTTTCATCAACTGGTTTCAGGCCGGACTAAACCCGCCAAGGTTCTGATCAAGTGAACAGTAAGTCCAGAGTAGCCGCCGCCTATAGCCAGATGGCGATTCTGGACCTATCGGCAACAGCTTGACGGTGAACCAGAACCAAGCAATCAAGAAACGAAATCGGAACAGCGCCAAAACGATCATCGTTAACCTCAAGGCACCTGTTCCGACACCGATTAACAACAGTTCAGGAACCGAGACGCATGACGAAAACACCGATCGAGCTGTTGGCGGCCAGTGCCTCGGAAACCCGCCCAATTGTAGCGCTGAGCGAAGGCACCGATCCCCGCATTGTTGCCGGAGGATTAGCCGCCCATAAGGCTGGTCTGGCCAATATTATTCTCGTTGGACCTGAGGCCGACGTTAAAGCGGCGCTCGCGGCAGAGGGTGGCTCAACCGGGGACGGTATTGCCATCCATGATCCTGCGCATTCGGAACTGACTGACGCTTTTGCGGCCGAGTATTATTCTCTGCGCAAACACAAAGGTGTCGATGAAGCCAAGGCACGCAAAGCCGCAGAATCGCCGCTGGTCTATGCCGCGATGCTGGTGCGAATGGGGCACGCAACAGGAACCGTGGGCGGGGCGGTCCATACCACAGGCGATGTGGTCAGAACTGCCATCCAGGTTATTGGAATGAAGCCCGATGTTGGAATGGTATCCTCGTTCTTCCTGATGTACCCACCCGAGGCCGCCGCTGAGGGCGCTCGCGCCATGCTCTATTCAGATTGCGGCTTGGTGATCGATCCGACATCCGAAGAACTGGCAAACATTGCGGCCGCTTCAGCGGTGTCCGCGCGGGCATTGCTGCAGGAAGAGCCAAAGATCGCGATGTTGAGTTTCTCAACAAAAGGCAGCGCCCAACACCCAGCGGTGGACAAGGTCGTCAACGCGACAGAAATTCTGCGGGCGAAACACCCAGAGTTGAATGTGGATGGAGAGCTGCAATTTGATGCCGCCTTCGTGCCGTCGATTGGTGAGCGAAAATCCCCCGGGTCCTCGGTCGCGGGTCAGTCGAACGTCAAGATTTTCCCAAATCTGGATGCCGGAAATATCGGGTACAAGATGACTCAACGGCTGGGCGGTTATCTGGCGATCGGTCCGGTTTTGCAGGGGCTCGCCAAACCGGCCAATGATCTATCGCGCGGATGCAGCGCGGAAGATGTGACGCAGATCATCGCGGTGACCATCCTGCAGGCGCGCGAACCCTAAACTCGGCAGCCCGCCTGCTTTATCGCGCAGGCCCGCGACCCATTCATTACAAACAAAGGACCATCCGTTATGGCGTCCGCCGATCCTTCAGCCCTATCCCTCACCGAGCGGAGCAAGGAGCGTGTTCGCACGCTCTTTCCCGGCGTCATGATCGCCGTAACCGTTGCCGTCGCCGCCAAGTTCCTGTCCGAGCATTATGCTACCCCGGCCATGCTGCTTGCCCTTCTTTTGGGGATTGCGGTCAGCTTTCTGGGCGAAGAAGGAAAAACCGTTGAGGGGATCGGATTCGCCGCACGCACACTTCTGCGCCTTGGCGTGGCCTTGCTGGGTGTGCGCGTGTCGATGACCCTGATGCTGGGTCTGGGCTGGGACCTGATTGCCCTTGTGATCGTCGGAGTGCTGTTGACCATAGGATTTGGCCTGTCCGTAGCTCGTTTTTTTGGCCACAAATGGCGCTTTGCCTTTCTGACCGCCGGTTCGGTTGCAATTTGCGGTGCATCGGCGGCAATGGCGATCAGTGCAATCCTGCCCAAGGACGAACGCTCGGAAGAGCGTCTGATTTTTACGGTCATGGGCGTGACCGTTTTGTCCACCATCGCCATGATCGCCTATCCGATCCTGGTACGCACATTGGGGATGAACGAGATTGCGGGCGGTGTGTTTCTGGGTGGCACCATCCATGATGTGGCTCAGGTTGTCGGCGCGGGATTTTCGATCTCGGAACAAACCGGAGATACAGCGACGCTGGTAAAATTGTTCCGCGTGGCGATGCTGGCACCGGTGGTTTTGGTCGCTTCACTGATTATTCGTGGCTTTGCTGAAATGGACGAAGACGGGAAACGTCCACCGCTGTTGCCGGGATTCGTGTTAGGATTTCTGGTTCTCGCTGCGGCATCCTCATTCGGATTGATCCCGCCAGCGATTTCAGAATTTCTAAGCCAATGCTCTCGATGGTTGTTGCTTGTTGCGATCGCAGCTGTGGGGATGAAGACAAACCTTAAGCAAATCCTGTCGGTCGGTGCAGCCGCAATCGCCCTCATCATAGTGGAGACGTTGTTCATCGCCGTGGTAATTCTGGCCGGGATTAACCTATTAACCTGAAGCAGTTACCAAGAGTTTTCCGCCAACTGCGACGGCTGAACGGCAACCCCTGACAGTCCGGTGCGGGTTTGCCGATTGCCTTCGTTCGCGGTGTTTGGTTCATTGGCGACTGGCGCTTTGCGGCGCTTTTTCGTTCGATTCCGAATGATTCCTCAAGCGAGATGAAGAATATGGACAACACCTTGCCTCTGCCACCTGGCCCGCATTCCGAACCGGGCTTTTGGCTTGATACAACTGAACACCGCACGTGGTTGAAAGATCAGGCTATGCGACAGTTGGCGTTTTTCAGCGCAAGTTGTCGGACCGAGCCAGGATTTTTCATCCTCGACCATGATGGCAGCCCGCTGCCAAACACATTGCAGGAACTGCACACGACTACACGCCTAGTGCATTCTTACGCTCTGGGGCATCTGATTGAATTTCAAGGCGCAGAGCGGATCATCGATCACGGTATGGCCTACCTCAACAGCCACCACAAAGACCGGGATCACGCCGGTTACCTTTGGGCTTTGGATGGCGACAACATCAAGGATGATCGCAAACTTGCCTACGGGCATGTCTTTGTTCTGCTCGCTGCCTCAAGCGCAAAACAGATAGGGCACCCGGAAGCTGACAAACTGCTGACCGAAATCCGGGATATCCTTGATACACATTTCTGGGATGATGAGACCGGGTTGTTCCGCGACGAATGGAACCGCGATTGGACGCCGTTTTCCACATATCGCGGAATGAACGCGAATATGCACGGAGTTGAGGCACTGCTTGCAGCTTTTGAGGCGACAGGCGACGAAATCTATCTTACCCGCGCCGGTCGTATTCTGGATTTCTTTATTGGCCGGATCGCACCTGCTGAAAACTGGCGCTTGCCCGAGCATTTCACTTCAGATTGGCAGATTGACCGAGGCTATGCCGGTGACCCGATGTTTCGTCCCGCAGGCACGACCCCGGGCCATTCGTTCGAGCTTGGGCGACTTCAGCTGCAGCATTGGGATTTATCAGGCCGACCAAACTCGGGCGCGCCCGAGTCATCGCGACGATTGATTGAGCAGGCCCTCAAGGATGCATGGCTGGCCGGCGGCGGCATGGCATATACGCTGGATTTTGGGGGTCGGGTCGCAAATGCGTCGCGGTTCTGGTGGCCAGTAGCTGAAGCCATTGGTGCGGTTGGAGCCCTGATCGCACTGGATAAAAGGCAAGAGGATGAATTTTGGTACAGAAAACTCTGGACCTTTGCGAATGAAACGTTCGTGGATCACCAACATGGCGGCTGGTTCCCGGCGGTGGATGAATCCGGTGACATCGTGACATCCATCTTTGACGGCAAACCGGATATCTATCATTCATTGCAGGCTTGCCTGTTCCCGCTATCGGGGCGCTTATCGCGGATGGTGCCGCTTTAGCGCGCGGATTCAAGCAGAGCGAGACCCGCATCGAGCCGGCTCAATTGAAGAGTCGGGGCAAATCTGCTATGTTTAATGCATTCAACACCATCCGACGACCTGCGAGTTCGGATGCGTTTCTTGACGAACGGATAGGAGAGTTGAATGGCAAATCAAGCACGTGGAAAGCGAACGACCCGAAAGGGCACACTTGAGGTGAGACCACAACCATCGGCCCATTCCGCCCTGAGCGAGCGGGCCGGGGCGTCAGGCCTCATGACCCCGCAAATGCTGAGTGAACGCGATGAGCGCGTCTCAAAAACTCGCAAAAAGGGCGGGCCTGCTTTGGAAGAAGATAATTCGGATCAATCCGGCAATGACGCTGATCCGACGGAACTGGATTACTAATCAATTACGCACATTTTTTTGACATGAGTAGATTACGGAGGCTGCTATGCCCTCGACCCATCAGCCAAGGATTTTCAACACAATAAACCTTACGGATTTCGATACTAACGGCCAAACCTCTACTGTGGGCGAGCCGACAGTTTCCAGCAATGGAGGCCAGATTCTGGCCACTGGCAACTGGTATGCAAGTCGGTCACTGGACGGCGGCCAAAGCTGGTCTCACATGAGCCCTTTCACGTTGTTCCCACCTGTTGACGGGGGGTTTTGCTGTGACCAGACCACGATTTACGACCCAAGCCGGGATCTGCTAATCTGGCTGCTTCAATATATCGAACAGGGGGGCACCAACACACTGCGGGTTGCGGTCAAACAAGGGCGCACCTTGGGGAACGACACATGGAACATTTGGGATTTCACCCCCGCTGGGCTTGATCCCGCGTGGAACAATGAGTGGTTCGACTATAACCACGTTTCGTTGTCCGAAAACTATATGTATGCGGGCACCAATGTGTTCTCGGCCGGGGCTAACCAGTTTACCCGCTCGGTCATTCTGCGGATTTCACTGGACGAACTGGCGACCGCGGCAACGCTATCATTCGACATATTCGAAACAGAAGACAACTTTTCTCTGCGCTGCGTACAAGGCGCACGCGGCGCGATGTACTTTGCCAGCCACAACACGAACTCGCAGATCCGCGTATTCAGATGGGCCGAGAACGCCTCGGACGTAGATGAATTCGACATCGATGTCACGCCTTGGTCCGCAGGCAATTATTCCGCGCTGACCACCGGTGGCGACTGGATGTCGCGCACTGATCCACGCATTATGGCTGGTTGGCTGGGACGCGGCGTTCTGGGCTTTATGTGGACAGCTAATCGTCAGACCAACAGGCCACTCCCTTTCGTCAGGACCGTCCGCATTGACGAAGCAACCATGTCATTGATTGACGAACCAGATATCTGGAACAGTCAGATCGCGTTCGCCTACCCCTCAACAGCTGTAAACCGGGTTGGTGATGTAGGGCTTTCGGTCTTTGCGGGTGGTGGGAATTTGCATCCGAGCCATGTTGTTGGCTCATACGACGATATCGATCTGACTTGGCGGCTGGCCCTCGCTCGACGGGGCACAGACACTCCGGGTCTGGGAAAATGGGGCGACTACACCAACTGTGCCGAGGTTGCCGATGATGGCTTCACCTGGCTGGCAGCCGGGTACACGCTACAGGGCGGGAACACCCAAACTGACATCGAACCAACCATGACCTGGTTCGCACAGCAGCGCTATGACGCACCACGTCGCCATCCGCCCGTTATCGTCTAAAACATTATAACCATTTATAATTCAGGGGTATACATCATGCACAGAGCGATTAAATCACAAGGCGTAAAGTCATTCTTGCGGCAGGAAGCCCCCTGGCTACTTATCGCCTTTGTTATTGCTGACCTATTCTACAAATGGGGGTCATTCGCCCTGGAATGCGTCGGCTTTCTGCTGACTTGGTACGTCCTGAGCCTTCTAGCCAGCCTGGTGTCACGTATGCTGTGGGGGGAAAACTCAGCTGTCGGAGATTGAACCATCGATCAATCTTTTTAAGCTTGCGGACTATTGGTTTGCCCCCCGCCCTGGTACATTACGAGTTTGTTGCGCGTAGGTCTGAAATCACTTCGGACAACAGCTCAATCCCTTTTCGGATAGAACCGGGTTGGATTGACGAGACGCCAAGACGAAAGTGGTATCTCCCTGCGGTTTTATTTGAAAAACAGGGCCCGATCGGCTCCACAATAACACCGCGTTTTAGGGCGGCTTGACATATCGTCATGGCATCCAACCGGGCCTCGGGATCAGAAAGCACAAAAACCGTTCCGCCAAATTCGCCCGTTTTCAGGAAATGGGGTAGCTTTTCACGGATCGTCGTATCAGCCAGATGCCAGCGCAGCTCATAATTCTGGCGAACCCTGCGCAACAAGCCATCATAGTACCCCAAGTTAATAAACGCGGCAGCAGTGTGCTGAAGAATCATCGGTGGATGGCGCATCATCATTCCCCGGCAATCGCGCGCGGCGTCAATAAATTCTGGCGCAGCCGCCAGATACCCCAGGCGCAAACCTGGTGAAAGACCTTTGGAAAGGCTGCCCAAATAGATCAGTCGATCCGTGTCATCCAGACTGCGCAGCGGCAGCAAAGTAGAATGCCGGTAATCCACATCGCATTCGTAATCGTCTTCGACTATGTAAAAATCATACTCTTCAGCGGCCTGCAGCAAGGCCTTGCGGCGGCGCTCGGACATCGTAACGGTGGTTGGGTGCTGGCGATTGGGGGTTACGAATACCAGGTCAGCCTCGCGCAGACGTTCATCGACGATCAAACCCTCGCTATCAATGGGTTGAAACCTTACATTCCCAAAATTTGCCTGAAGGATCTTGCGTGCATCCGGATATCCCGGATCCTCCATAACCGCAGTTTTATCGCGCCCGCCGAACAACAGGCTGGTGATAAACAACCCGTTTTGCGAACCCAATGTGATCAGGATTGAATCGCTGGGTTCAAAAATACCGCGACGGGGCAGGATGCGCTGCCGGACCTGCTCGATAAGTTCAAAGCAATCCTCGTACAGCCCGTCTGCAGACCAGATTTTCAGATGCTTTCGATTCATGGCCAACCGAGTGCATTCGCGCCAATCCGCAACCGGGAATGCGCCATCATCGATTTGGTTGCACACAAACGGATAGTCGTACTTGTACCAGTCATTTGGGCGCTGGATGGTTTCGATCTCTTCGGTGCGGCGCAGTTTGTTCAGTTTCTGGCCAATCGATGTGCGCTGTCTGGTGCTGGTTCGCCCAATCGCATCACCGTCCGTGCGAATCCCTACGTCAGAGCAGACATAATAACCCGAGCGGGGCCGGGCCTCGATCAGTTGCTCTTCTTCAAGCTTTCGATAAGCCGCGACGACCGTATTGATCGAAACATCGAGATCCCGCGCCAACCCCCGACATGAGGCAAGCTTTAGTCCAGACGGCATCAAACCTTCAAAAATGAGTCGTGAAATCTGCGAGACGATCTGATCTCGCAAACCGCTGGACTGAGTTTTGTCGATGCTCAACCGTTGTGTCATGTCCTGTCAGGCTCTAGTCGCAAATTCTGCGACGCGATTTGCAAACTGTATCCATGTTTTCAAGTGCTCCATGCAAAGTGGAAACGACGCCAAATTTCCCAATTCTGTACTGGCAATGCTGAAAGCAATAGCGCTCTTACTAAAAGCGGGTTGATGATAACTCAAAAAAGAGACTTCAGCCAACGCTATGTTTTTAAAGTACTTATACTGACCTGAGATGTGCTTAAGCAACCTGCGCTGCCATTGTTGAACTTGTAACATCTTAACGCTCGGGACTGAATCGCGGCATCGAACAGTCACTTGGCGCGATGAAATCTGTACCCATTATTACAAACAACTGTATCTTTCTCAGTCGAACTCCTTCGCGTTTGCTGTAGCGATCCGGGAAGTTCCATGTCGAAATTAGGGATCACCCGGGCCGTTCGATGCGACTAGGGAGGGAGACCGTTCGCATGGTTTTGCAGGAGTGGGATATGCGTCGACTCTGTGAACAGCGATTCAGCAGACGTTTCTCTGATGTCCGTCCGAACCCCGACGCGAAGGGTCCGGTACATCAATTCAGCGCACAGATTTTTTGAGGGAGAACCAGATCCATGAAAAACACAACGAGGTTGGCATGCTGATGCGCGGTCTGGAAAAGCTGACAAGCGCAATCTCAGAAGTCATGGGCCGCATAGGCTGGTTTCTCATCTTGTATTGCATGGCGTTTGGCGTGTCGGACGTATTCATGCGCTATGTACTGAACGCGCCCTCCCAGTGGATCGGCACCACATTGCAAGCTGCGATGGTGTTGTTGGCCTGCACCGGCGGCGTCTATGCGTTGCAGCATGACAGTTTCGTCAAACTCGACCTGTTTTATGCAAACGCTAGCAAGCGGTCAAAAGCGATTTTGGATGTCCTGACGGCACCGATTGCAATCCTGTTTCTGGTCGCATTGATCTGGAAGGGTTACGAAGCCGCATCGCTGTCTCTGATGCTTAATCAGAAGACCCCGACATCCATTCCGATCCCGATTTATCCGATCAAATTTGCGATCCCACTCAGCGGTGCAATGGTTCTCTTGGTGGTCCTGAAACACTTGCTCCGCGATCTGCAAACGATCTTCGGGCGCAGTTAGGCACGCTGTTCTGGGCGCCTGTAAATACAAACGAAAACAGACTGATCCACTAACGAGGAGGAATTAACATGAAACCAAACAGGTTTGTGCACACAACCATGTGGGCAGGCGCCATAGCCGTGACCGCAAGCATTGCCGTCGCACAAGATGGGCCGCCGGATGAAGTAACCGAGTGGACCTTCCAGCCCGCATTTGACCAGACCGATGCCGGCTGGGACAATGGCCTGATCCCTTGGGTTGAAGCAGTTGAAAAAGCGACTGAAGGCACGGTCAAAATCCGTGTTGAGCCCGCAGGGGCGCTGGTCAGTGGTGCAGAGGCCTTTGGCGCAGCGGCGGCTGGTCTGACCGATGGTTACGCGGGCTGGGGTTCAGTCTATGGTGGCGACATGCCCGAAGGCATGCTGGCGTTTGGCATGGCCATGGGCGCCGACAACACCGAAGAAGCGTGGGAAGTGATGTGGGGCAACCCCGACTACCGCGTTGGTGACATCGTGCAAGAGGCCGCCAACGCGCGGAACCTGCAATGGGCAGGCTGGACCAACCAGGGACCGAACGCAATGTTCACCAAGTTCCGGGTCGAAAAACTGGAAGATCTGGAAGGCCGCAAGATGCGCGCCGGTGGACCCCAGGCCATCTTCCACTCGACCATGGGCGGCGCGCCGGTCTCGATGAACGGTGGTGAGATTTACACCGCAATCAAACTGGGCACCATCGAAGGCACCTACTGGGATACAGGCGGCATCGATGACATGTCGTTCCAGGAAGTAATCGACTATGCGATCATGCCCGGCTGGAACCCTGCTCAGCACCAGGAGATCTTCATCAACCTGCAGAGCTGGAACGCACTGACCGACTGGCAGCGCGAAAAGATCAACGGAGTTTTCGAAGAAACCTATTTCGAAACCAGCCGCATGCATGCGGAAGGTGTCGAAGAAGCGCTTCAAATCCTGCGCGATGCCGGTGGTGAAGTAATCGAGCTGAGCGATGAAGAAGTTGCTCGTATGCGCGAGAAATCCATTGCCGAAGTTTGGCCGCAGGTTGCGGCCGCATCCGAGGGCAACGCCAAAGGCGTGGAAATCTTCAAGAGGTTCCTGGAAGACAAGGCGAACGCGCAATA
Organism: Ruegeria sp. C10; assembly: GCF_056537805.1. Taxonomy (NCBI): domain Bacteria; kingdom Pseudomonadati; phylum Pseudomonadota; class Alphaproteobacteria; order Rhodobacterales; family Roseobacteraceae; genus Ruegeria; species Ruegeria sp. C10. Next base: position 641,221 of record NZ_JBQFSC010000001.1, read on the forward strand.
ATCCCGCGCAATGTCATCTTTCCAATATAGCTAAAACTCTTTCGCTGGCCCGATCGTCGGGCCAGCGGACCAGACGGGCGCATGTCAGTGTTAAAAGCACTGCTGACACGCAACCCGGCAAAGACCGCGCGAACGGCCACTAGGTAGGGAAACTAAAGATCATGAGCCTCGAACTAATTACAGCGCTGTATTTCTTAATACTGTTTGGGATCCTTTTCATGGGGCTGCCGGTTGCGTTCGGCTTGGGCGGAACAGCGGTTCTATTTGCCCTGGTTTTCGAACCTCGCGCGCTGTTGTCCGTGCCCAGTGCATTCTATTCAACGCCTTGGAATTCGGTACTGGTCACAGTGCCTTTGTTCCTGTTCATGGGCTCACTCATAAGATTTTCGGGGATAGCCGAAACGGCCTATGATGCCGTTTACAAGCTGATCGGCCACATTCATGGTGGTCTCGCGATGGGTACAGTTCAGGTCTGTACTGTTTTTGCTGCAATCACCGGCATCACGCCACCGGCGACCACCACGATGGGTCAGATCGCCTATCCTTCGATGATGCGCTACAAATATGATCGCCGTATCGCGATCGGTTGTATCGCGGCAGGCGGTGCGTTGGGTGCGCTGATCCCACCAAGCGTTCCGTTCATCTTCTATGGATTGCTCGCCAAGGTTTCGATCGGTGACCTGTTCATGGCGGGGTTGCTGCCCGGCCTGATGCTGGCCACGTTCTACACGATCTACATCGGCGTACGTTGTAAAATCCAGCCCGAGCTGGGCCCCGCCCTGCCCGCTGATCAGAAATTCACCCGCACCGAAAAACTGACCGCCGTTCTCAGCATCTGGCCGTTTGCCTTACTCATCATCATCGTTCTGGGCGTCATCTGGGGCGGTATCGCAACACCGGCGGAAGCTGCCGCATTTGGTGCCGCAGGCGCCTTTGTCATCAACCTGATCTACGGCAAACTGACCTGGGAGGTGCTGAGGGAATCGTTGGTGTCCACCTTGAAGCTCAGCGGTATGGGGCTTTGGATTCTGATTGGTGCCACCGTCTATCTTAATGTGTTCAACACGCTTGGCAGCCAGGACCTGCTGACCAATCTGGTTCTTTCCATGCCCGGCGGTGCAACCGGCATCCTGCTGATGATGATGCTGATCATCCTCGTCCTGGGTATGGTGATGGATGATTGGGCCATCATCATGCTGTGCACACCACTGTTCATCCCGATTATCGACGAATTGGGGATCGACAAGCTGTGGTTTGGCGCGCTGTTCATCGTGAACATCCAAATCGCTTACCTGACACCTCCGTTCGGTTTTGTGCTGTTCTGGATCAAAGGGGTTCTGCCCAAAGATGTCAGCATGGGGGATGTCTACAATTCGGTTGGCCCGTTTGTGGCGCTCCAGTTCGTTGGCCTGACCCTGATCTTCATCTTCCCGCAGATCGCCACCTGGTTGCCCAACATCCTGAAATAGTCCGGAGGTACAGATGTATAACCATATCCTCGTTCCAGTCGCCCCTGATCACATCAACGACTGTGCCAAATCTCTGGATGCAGCGAGCCGCTTGCTGTCGGATGGCGGGACAGTATCGGTGCTGTCCGTTCTCGAAGAACTACCTTCGTATATCGGGTCGTACTTTCCACCCGAGCAGGTTCAGAAAAGCGTTTCTGATTTTGAGGACAAACTGAACGCATCGATGGAGTCTCCGAAGATCGGCACCCATGTTGTTACAGGTCATCCAACAAATTCCATTCTGGATTGGGCCGAGGAACACAAAGTGGACTGCATAGTAGTGGCGTCACACCAACCGGGCCTTTCGGACTATCTGATCGGTTCAACGGCGGCACGTGTGGTCCGTCATGCACATTGCAGTGTCGTGGTACTGCGCGACAAGTAGAGCAGAAGCATAACACCTGACAGGTGTTATGCGTGCAAGATGGCTGGCCAATGAGGCCAGCCATTGTCGTTCAGAAACCTTGCATCAGCATGTCTACGGCCACGGTGATCTGCTCGAAATCATCTTTCAGATGACCCACGGGTGATTTGAGGAGTCCCACAGGAACAGCAGCCATGAACTGGGTCACCATTACAACCTGCTCACCATCTATCAGGAACTCAGGGTTGAAGCGGGTCGCTGGTTTCGGCGCACGTGCTTTTGACAAAAGCGGCACCACCATGCGGGTATTCAGATCGCTCAGAAGATCGGTTTGCACATCCAGAAGATAGCCATCGCCGGATGGGTTGGGGAATACATCGTATTTCGGCATCAGAACTGGCGAAAGCCGTCCAAGGGCAACCCGTGTTGTTCAACATATGAATTTGAGCTTTGCAGCGCTTCGGCATTTTCAGCCTTCCACTGCGCGGCCTTCGCAGCGGCAACGGCGGCACGCACTCCTTCTTCGGCGGCACGCGACAGGTTCACGTTCAGCGCTCTGGCCTCGGTGAGCAAAGCGCTATCAAGTGATAGATTGGTCGGTTTGCGTGGTTGAGCGTTCATTCTGTCTTGGTCTCCATGTGCCTGAGAATATCAATATACTATATGCGCGTCAAATATGCGCATATCTCCTAAAGGAATTCTCTGGCTTCGTGGCTCGTTCTTATGGTATTTCATTCAATGCTTATTGAACGAGAACCTAACGATTTCGGTTGAAATCATCCTCTCATCCCCCTAATCACGACCCTACCTCGGGGTGCGCTAAAGACCGCGCTGAGATGCCAATTGGCAAACCCGTTGAACCTGAACCGGCTAGAACCGGCGGAGGGAAAGGTACAGGTTTCATCCATCCTTACCCTCTCGCCGCATTGGAGGATGATATGAAACATCTGGCAATTGCTGCGGGAATACTGACTGCGACTTCGGCTGTGGCAGCCGATAAGCCCACGTTGACCGTATATACTTACGACAGCTTCGTTTCGGACTGGGGCCCCGGCCCGAAGGTCGAAGAGGCGTTTGAAGCGCAATGCGAATGCGACCTGAACCTTGTCGGCGTCGAAGATGGCGCGGCACTGCTGTCACGCATTCGGCTGGAAGGCGAAAACAGCGACGCCGATATTGTATTGGGTTTGGATACCAACTTGATATCGGCAGCTAAAGAAACCGGCCTGTTTGCACCTCATTCAATCACTGCCGAGTATGCTCTGCCCATCGAGTGGACCGACACAGTTTTTGCCCCCTACGACTGGGGTTACTTTGCATTTGTTCACAATGCAGATTTTGCCGCTCCTAACAGCTTCCGCGAGTTGGCAGATAGTGACATCAAGATCATCATTCAGGATCCGCGTTCATCGACGCCGGGGCTGGGTCTTCTGCTGTGGGTCAAGGCCGCGTATGGCGATGAAGCCCAAGAAATCTGGGCTGACCTTGCCGACAATATCGTGACGGTGACCAAGGGCTGGTCCGAGTCATATGGCTTGTTCCTTGAAGGTGAGGCCGACATGGTTCTAAGCTATACGACCTCGCCAGCCTATCACCTGATTGCCGAGGAAGATGCCAGCAAAGCAGCGGCAGCCTTTGACGAAGGCCATTATATGCAAGTCGAGGTTGCGGCCAAGCTAGCCAATTCCGATCAGCCCGAGCTGGCAGATCAGTTTCTGAACTTCATGGTGTCTGACGCGTTTCAGACGATCATTCCAACGACCAACTGGATGTACCCGGCCGTAACCCCATCTTCCGGTCTGCCCGAAGGTTTTGAAACTCTAACGATCCCTCAGAAGTCCTTGCTGTTTGATCAGGACCAAGCCGCCATCGCGCGGGAACAGGCGCTTTCGGAATGGTTGGGCGCACTCAGCCAGTAAACCCGCTTCCTGGTGTCAGTGCTGCAGCGATCGTTGCCGCGCTGATATTGGGCACACTGTTCATGGTGGCGGTGCGCGCTGATTCTGGCGGTGGGTTTGGTCCAGCCGACTGGGCAGCCTTACGCTTCACCCTGTTGCAAGCAACACTCTCTGCAGTGTTCAGCGCTGGTCTGGCTATTCCGGTCGCCCGCGCGCTGGCCCGCCGCCGGTTCACCGGTAGGCGCGTCCTGATCACGCTGTTGGGTGCACCTTTCATCCTGCCGGTCATCGTCGCCATTCTGGGATTGCTTCAGGTCTTTGGCAGGGCAGGATGGATTTCGGACGCGTTGGGCTATTTCGGTCTGCCGCCCATTCGAATCTATGGGCTGCACGGTGTCGTTCTGGCCCACGTATTTTTTAATCTACCTCTGGCAACACGCCTGATCTTGCAGGGTTGGCAGGAGATCCCTGCCGAGCGTTTCCGGCTGGCGGCGCAACTTGGGTGCGAAGGAATGGCAATGTTCCGTTTGATCGAACTGCCAATGCTTCGCCGCATTCTCCCCGGAGTGCTGGCCGTGATCTTCGCCATTTGCCTGACCAGTTTTGCGGTGGCCCTGACGCTGGGTGGAGGGCCGCGCGCCACCACGATTGAACTCGCGATCTATCAGGCCTTTACATATGATTTTGACTTAGGGCGCGCCGCCTTATTATCCGCTTTGCAACTTGTCCTGACTGCAGCGGCTGCGTTGGCAGCCTTGAAGTTCTCGCGCGGCGACGGGTTCGGTACCGGCCTGAATCGTGAGATCCGGCGCTGGGATGGCCGAGGACCACTGCTGGATGCGTTTTGGATTATCATCGCCGCCGCGTTCCTGCTGCTACCTCTGGCATCCGTCACGATTTCGGGTATCGCTGGGCTGTTTGAGATGCCGGTTTTGGTGTTCCGTGCCGCTATAATTTCAATCTGTGTTGCCGCCGCCAGTACCATGCTCCTATTACTGCTGGCACTGCCCATGGCGACAGCCGTCGCGACAGGCCGGTTCGGCATCGTCGAACTTGGCGGACTTCTTGGCCTCGCCGCCTCGCCCTTGGTCATTGGTACGGGTCTCTTTATTCTGATCCGCCCGCTGGCCAATCCGACAACTCTTGCGTTGCCGGTAACCGCGCTTGTGAACGCGGTCATGGCCTTGCCCTTCGCCCTTCGAATTTTGGTTCCCGCAGCGCGTGATGTATTGGAACGGCACGGGCGGTTGGCACTGGCCCTGAACATGAACAACTGGTCCTTTTTCTTGCGTGTCATGCTTCCACGCCTGCGCCCCCAGGTCGGTTTTGCCGCGGGCCTGACGGCGGCACTGTCCATGGGTGATCTGGGTGTGATCGCCCTGTTTGCAGATGCCCAGATCGCAACGCTGCCCCTGCAAATCTACCGCCTGATGGGCGCCTACCAGATGCAGGCCGCAGCAGGAGGCGCGCTGCTGCTGCTTATACTATCGATGGGTGTTTTCTGGGTTCTGGATCGAGGGGGTCGCTGGCATGCTGAAGCTTGACGATTGCATCATTGCAAATGGCAATTTCCAATTAAGCGCTGACTTTGAGGTCAAGGCCGGATCCAGCGTTGCGATCATCGGTCCGTCGGGGGCAGGAAAATCAACACTTCTTGAAACTATCGCCGGTTTTCGAGACCTGAGAAGTGGGCACATCCACTGGAAGGATCATGACCTGTCGACATTACCACCAGGCAGTCGACCGATTGCAATGCTGTTTCAGGACGGAAACCTGTTTCCTCACCTGAGCGCCGAACAGAATGTCGCCCTGGGCCTAAGGCCCAATGGAGGTTTGACTGCAGACGACCAACACCACATTCAATCGGCCCTCGGCCGCGTTGGCCTGCAGGGAAAGGCGGCCAGAAAGCCCGCCGAATTGTCAGGTGGTCAGCAAAGCCGCGTGGCGCTGGCGAGGATCCTTGTGCAAAAGCGTCAGGTGTTATTGCTCGACGAACCTTTTGCAGCGCTGGGACCCGCCTTGAAAACTGAGATGCTGGATCTGGTCGCAGAACTGGTTGCCGAGACCAAAACCACCCTGCTTATGGTCAGCCACGACCCACGGGATGCGCTTCGGATAACCGACCAAACCGTATTGGTTGCGGATCAAATCGCACATCCACCTGCTGAGACCGAGACACTCTTCAACAATCCTCCGCCAGCGCTGCGCGATTACATGGGCTGAATGAACTGATCCAGACAAGCGTCCAGCACCTCGTTCACACGCGGACCAATCTCGGGGGCCTCCGAAGCGCGCGGACCTGCAATGTTCAGAACTGTTACAGGGTTGGCGCTCAGCCAAGTACGTATCTGTTGCGCGCAATCGGCCTTTCCTTTTCTGATATCCACCACCAGATGCGGTTTTTCAGCATCAACTGCAAACTCAACCGTTTTCCGCGTGCCGGGACTGTCTGACCCGTCGATAAAAACAAGCGTGGCGTCACTGGCAAAGACGTTGAGCCTTGTCCGTTCAGCCACATCTTCAGACTTCGTTTCAACAAGCCCGCTGAGATGCGCCGGAATCAACCCATCCTCATTCGTTCGACCCTTCGGCACCCAGCCGCCGTAAGGGATGCCGTTTGCGCGGGCAAACTCCAATGCGGCAGTGTCTACGCCGGTTTGTCCACCTGATACGATTTTCTGAACACAACGCCCGAGTGGGATTCCGTCTTGCTCGTCTCCTTGCGTCAACGCGCAATACCAAATTGAAACGGATCATTCTGCGCAAAGAAAAGCTTACCCTCTGCCATCACATGCGCCTGGCCAGTTAGCTGAGGGACAATGCCCCCGCCCTGCCCCGGCTGATAGGACAGCCTGTACGAACTTCCGATGATGCTTTCCTGAACGATTTCTTCCCCAGCGGACAAGCGCCGACTGGCCGCGAGGCAGGCCAGCCGGGCCGAGCTGCCGGTGCCGCATGGCGAACGGTCATAGTCATCGTCGGGGCACAGAACAAAGTTTCTGCTATGGATACCTGCATTCGGTGAGATGCCCTGAAAGATCACATGATCAACCGGCTCGCCATTTTCGCCACCAACTTCTTGCGCAATGCAGGCTTCGCGAATTGCGATAGCCATATCGGTCAGCGGGCGAATGTTCTCAGGCACAACCGGGATCGGGCTTGGCTCGACAATGAAGAACCAATTGCCGCCATAAGCGACATCGCCGGTGACGGGGCCATGCGGTGCAGTCTCGACCGTCACGGACTGATGAACGCAGCGGCTTTCAATGTTGGTGACCTGCACGGTGTTGGCGTCCAGCAGATCAATCTTAACCTCACCTACCGGAGTTTCGATTCGGTGCGCGCCAACCTCGATCTGTCCAAGATGCGCCAATGTCACGCCCAACCCGATCGTCCCATGGCCGCACATGCCCAGTACCGCATCCGCGTCAAAGTAGATCACGCCCGCTTTGCATTCAGCACTGACCGGTTCGACAAGGAGCGCCCCGACCATGCCGGGCTGGCCGCGTGGCTCCAGTAGAACAGACTTGTAGAACCGCTCATGTTCCGTTGCCAGTCGCTTGGCGCGTTCAGCCAGTGATCCTGAACCCAGATCAGGCCCCCCGTCCAGAATGACCCGTGTGGGCATTCCACCGGTATGGCTGTCAATCACATGCATTCCGCAATGACTCCACCCTGACGAACCCAATCGGTAAACCACGACTTAAACAAATTGTAATGTTGCTCGCAGTAATTTCGCTGGGCGTCAGATAACACGTCGGTTTCATTGAAATGCAGGCGGTATTCCTCTTCGCCGTTCAGCACCAGAAGATGCTTGTAGTAAAGAACAAGATCCGTGCCTTCGTCAAAACTTGCCAGAACGCCAAATGCCTCGTCCAACTCCCGCGCGCGCAACCGTGCTTCTGCATGTCCCTCTGCTGCCTTTTTCGAAAGCGCCGCAAGCAACAATGCCTCTTTGGGCAGTGCCGTTCCTATCCCGGTGATCGATCCGGTGGCGCCGCAATTCACAAACCCATGGTAGACTTCAGTATCGACGCCGACCATCAAAGTGACCTGATCGTCCTGCGATGTAATATGTTCGGCGGCATAGCGCAGGTCGCTCTTGCCCCCGAACTCCTTAAAGCCAACCAAATTCGGATGCTCGGCCCGCAGTGCAAAAAACAAATCCGCACGAGTGGCAAACCCATAGACAGGGCTGTTGTAGATGATCGCAGGCACGTCCGGTGCCGCAGAAAGAATAGCCTTGAAGTGGTTCTTTTGCGCGGCAACCGATGAGCCTCGTGACAGAACCCGAGGGATAACCATCAACCCTGCCGCGCCGACCTTCTGTGCATGTGCTGCGTGCGCCACAGCGGAATTCGAGTTGATGGCACCCGTCCCCACGACAACCGGCAAGCCAGCGTCGACCAGTCGTTCCACGCCCTCCATCCGTTGGGCATCCGTCAGAAGCGGCCAATCCCCCATCGAGCCACAATAGACGACAGCGGACATGCCGGCCGCGATCATCTCTTTGCCCTTTTCGACCAGCGCGTCAAAGTCAGGTGTCCTGTCGGCCTTACACGGCGTCATAAGGGCAGGCATCGTTCCAGTGAAAATAGTCCGGTCCATGAGATATCCGTTTGCTCAGGTTGGTATTGGTATTCTGCGCGAAAGCGCCGTGGCCTAACGTGTCATTCCAGCGAAACCCACAAGACCCTGGCGTCTTCCCTACTCGTAGAAATACAGCCATGCCCCATACCGCTATCGTAGTACAGAGAATCTCCGGGTTTCATCGGTAAGGGGCGGTAATGCTCGGATACGAATATCAACTCGCCACTGATAACGTACATGAACTCTTCGCCTGTGTGCCTGATCCAGTTCTCATATTCTGATATGTCACGCGCTTTTATCGTCGCGATATAAGGAAGCATTCGCTTACTGGTCAGGTCCGAGCACAGCAATTCGTGCATGTAGGTCGGCGTATTTCTTATCTCACCTTGCCCTTTCGGCGTAAAATCACGTCGCCCCGAAATTCCCGATTGGGCGGACTGCAAGAACAGCTGTGGCGTATTCATGTCCAAGGCCTGTGTCAGCCGCCGCACGATCTCGAAACTTGGACGTGTCTGGTTGTTTTCGATCTTTGAAAGTGTTGATCGACCGATTCCCGCTTCGCGCCCGGCCTCCTCCAATGTCCAGCCTTTTGCGCGGCGTGCATCCCGGATCGACCGACCCAAAGCCGCCCCCTCGTCCTGTTCTTCCGGTCCGGCACCATCTTTCAGGTTGTCCTCAGACATGGGAATCTCCTTGTTTTATCAAAGCTTACTCATTTCCCCCGAGCCAAACAACTTTACTGTGATGAAATTTTTGTTGCCTTGCGTACACTAATTCCACTATAGGAAACAAAATTTCGTACACTGGAAACGAGATTACAGGAGGAGATCATGTTCACAAAACCGCTCACCGAGGCTGATCCCGTCATCGCAGCATCGATCGCACGCGAGGGCACACGCCAGGCTGAACAGATCGAACTGATCGCTTCCGAGAACATCGTCTCTCAGGCAGTGATCGATGCGCAGGGTTCCGTACTTACAAACAAATACGCCGAGGGCTATCCGGGTCGCCGCTATTATGGCGGGTGTGAATATGTGGATGAGGTTGAGGCCGAAGCCATTGATCGATTGAAGAAGCTGTTTGGCTGCGAATATGCAAACGTGCAGCCGCACTCGGGCGCGCAAGCCAACGGGGCGGTTAAGCTGGCACTACTCAGCCCGGGTGACACGATTCTTGGTATGTCGTTGGATGCTGGGGGTCACCTGACCCATGGCGCAAAACCTGCCCAGTCCGGCAAGTGGTTCCGTCCGGTTCAATATGGCCTGACCCAGGCCGGGCTGATTGACTATGATCAGGTTGAAGAATTGGCGAAAGCCGAAAAGCCCAAACTGATCATTGCAGGCGCATCGGCCTATTCGCAAAAGATCGATTTCGAACGCTTCCGCGCCATTGCCAATGAAGTTGGCGCGTGGCTTCTGGCAGACATGGCCCACATCGCGGGCTTGGTTGCGACCGGCCTGCACCCCTCGCCCATCGGGCACGCACACATTGTTACGTCGACTACGCACAAGACGCTGCGCGGTCCGCGCGGTGGGATTATTCTTACAAACGATGAAGCGCTGGCAAAAAAGATCAACTCGGCTGTTTTCCCGGGTCTGCAGGGCGGCCCCCTGATGCATGTGATCGCAGGCAAGGCAGTCGCATTTGGTGAAGCGCTGCAGCCTGAATTCAAAGAATATATGCAGCGCGTTGTCGACAGTGCCTCGGCACTGGCCAACGTGATGATGGCGCGCGGGTGCGACATCGTTTCGGGCGGCACTGAAAACCACCTTATGCTGGTTGATCTGCGCCCAGTCGGCGTAACCGGCAAAGACGCCGAAGCGGCGCTAGAGCGTGCAGGATTCACCTGCAACAAAAACAGCGTTCCGGGTGATCCCGAAAAGCCCACTGTCACCAGCGGCATCCGTCTTGGTACTGCCGCAGGCTGCAGCCGTGGGTTTGGACCAGAAGAGTTCAAACAGATTGGCCACATGATCGGTGATGTGTTGGACGCGCTGGCACAATCGTCTGACGGTGACGAGTCCGTCGAAAAGGAAACCCGTGAAAAGGTCCGCGCGCTCTGCGCAAGCCACCCGATCTACTGAAAGAAGACCAAATGACTTACGATCTTATTGTCATCGGGGGCGGTCCGGGTGGTTATGTCGCCGCGATCCGCGCAGCACAACTGGGCCTGAAAGTTGCCTGCGTCGAAGGGCGTGGTGCTCTTGGCGGAACCTGTCTGAATGTGGGGTGCATACCCTCCAAAGCGTTGCTGACCTCCTCGGCTAAGTATGCCGAACTTGCACATCTCTCCTCCCACGGTATTGCGGTCGAGGGGGCCAGCATTGATGTACCCGCAATGATGGGCCGCAAGGACAAGATTGTAGGCGATCTGACCAAGGGCATTGCCTTTCTGTTCAAGAAAAACGGTGTCGATCTGATCGAAGGTTGGGCCAGCATCCCCGCCGCTGGACAGGTCAAGGTCGGAGATGTTGTCCACGAGGCCAAAAATATCCTGATTGCAACCGGATCTGAACCGACCTCGTTGCCGGGAATCCAGATTGACGAGCAGGACATCCTCAACTCAACCGGCGCTATTGCGCTGGAATCCGTGCCGGAACATCTGGTGGTTATCGGTGCAGGTGTGATCGGTCTGGAACTGGGTCAGGTCTGGGCGCGACTGGGTGCCAAGGTCACCGTTGTCGAGTATTTGGATCGGGTGCTGCCCGGCATCGATGGTGAGATTGCCAAACTGGCGCAGCGCGCCCTGTCCAAACGCGGTTTGAAATTCCAACTGGGCCGCGCGCTGAAATCGGTCGAGAAGTCTGATGCTGGGCTAACCCTGACCGTGGATCGCGTCGGCAAGGACAAGGAAGAAGTGATCGAGGCCGACAAGGTTCTGATCGCTGTCGGGCGTCGCCCTGTCACCCGCGGCCTTGGTCTGGAGGTGCTTGGCGTCGCTGTAAACCAGCGCGGCTTCGTTGAGGTCAATGACACGTTCCAAACGTCCGTTCCCGGCATCTACGCGATCGGCGACTGCGTTCCAGGACCGATGCTGGCCCACAAGGCCGAAGAAGATGGTGTTGCGTGTGTTGAGATGCTGGCAGGCGAAACCGGTCATGTCGACTACAACACTGTCCCCGGCGTTGTGTACACCGACCCCGAGGTCGCCTCAGTCGGTTTGACCGAAGAAGCACTGAAAGAGGCCGGAGCCGAGTATTCCGTTGGCAAATTCGCCTTTCTGGCGAACTCGCGCGCGCGCTCGACCGGTGAAACCGACGGTGCGGTCAAGGTGCTGGCTGACCCGAGCGGCAAGATTTTAGGTGCACATATCTGCGGCGCCCATGGCGGCGATCTGATCGCCGAATTGGTTTTGGCGATGACAAAGGGCGCAACGGTGTCCGAAGTCGCTGCAACCTGCCATGCGCACCCGGCCATGGGCGAGGCCGTCAAAGAAGCCTGCCTCGACGCCCTGGGCCGCGCGATCCACGCATAAGGGAGACCAGCCAGATGACCATCCAGCTTCGTCCTCGCCACCCGGAAAAAGCCAAAAAGGCCGACAGTGTCATCCCGCGCAAGCCCAAGTGGATTCGCAAGAAAAAGGGCGACAGCGCTGAATACTATGAAACACGACGCCTCATGCGCGAGCATGATCTGGCGACGGTCTGCGAAGAAGCCGCCTGCCCCAATATCGGCGAATGCTGGTCCAAGCGCCACGCCACCATGATGATCATGGGTGAGGTTTGCACGCGGGGTTGTTCGTTCTGCAATGTCTCAACGGGTCGCCCGGATGCTCTGGATGTGTTTGAACCTGGCCGTGTTGCGGCAGCGGTCAAGAAGCTAGGCCTGCGTCATGTAGTGATCACCTCGGTCGATCGCGATGATCTGGCAGATGGTGGGGCCGAGCATATCGCTCAGACCATCCGTGCCGTGCGCCATCAGAACCCCGGTACCACTGTCGAGGTTCTGACACCCGATTTTCTTGGAAAAGGCACTGCGTCAGAGTTCGTATTTGAAGCGGCGCCGGACGTTTTCAACCACAATCTGGAAACTGTGCCGCACCTTTATCCAACTGTGCGACCTGGTGCACGCTATTACACCTCGCTGCGTCTGCTGGATGATGCCAAACGCGCGAACCCGGAGCTTTTTACCAAATCTGGCCTGATGGTCGGGCTTGGCGAAAGTCTGGACGATGTCCGTCAGGTCATGGACGACCTGCGCGCGGCCAATGTCGATTTCCTGACCGTCGGCCAATACCTGCAACCGACCCCTAAACACCATCCGATTGACCGGTTCTGGACACCGGAAGCATTTGCCCAACTGGAACAGATCGCGCGTTCCAAGGGCTTTTTGCACGTGTCGGCAACGCCGCTGACCCGATCATCGTTCCACGCGGACGAAGACTTTGCCGCCCTCAAGCAGGCCCGCCAGCGGGCTTTGGCGAACAGGGCATAAACCTAACGCAAATGGGAGGGAAACCATGGAAGCGTTAAATTCAATCGTAGGGGCCATCAATGGCGTCGTGTGGGGGCCGCTGATGCTGGTTCTCATTCTCGGCGTTGGCTTCTTCCTGCAGGTCGGCCTGAAGTTCATGCCGATCCTGCGCATTGGCACAGGCTTCAGCCTGCTGTTCAAAGGCCGCGAAGGTCAGGGCGAGGGCCAGATCAGCCCGTTCAACGCGCTGATGACCTCGCTATCTGCGACTATCGGTACGGGCAACATCGCTGGTGTGGCCACTGCTGTCTTCCTGGGCGGTCCGGGCGCCTTGTTCTGGATGTGGATGACCGCCCTGGTGGGCATGGCCACCAAATATGCCGAAGCTGTCTGCGCGGTGAAATACCGCGAAAAAGACGAGCTTGGTAACTATGTCGGCGGCCCGATGTACTACATCAAAAACGGCCTCGGCGCGAAATGGGCCTGGCTGGGTGTTGCATTTGCCCTGTTCGGCGCAATCGCGGCGTTCGGCATCGGCAACGGTGTACAGGCCAATGGTGTTGCACAGGTTCTGGAGTCGAACTTCGGCCTGAACACTTCGGTTACCGGCGTTGTCCTGATGGTTCTGACCGCGGCCGTGATCCTGGGCGGCATCACCCGCATCGGTGCGGTTGCAGGTAAACTGGTTCCGTTCATGGCGATTGCCTACATCGTCGCAGGCCTGCTGGTTCTACTGATCAACATCGGTAACATCGGCTCCGCTCTGTCGCTTGTTTTCACCTACGCCTTCACCCCGTCGGCCGCCGAAGGTGGTTTCGCGGGTGCTGCCGTTTGGGCCGCGATCCGCTTTGGTGTGGCACGTGGTGTCTTCTCGAACGAAGCCGGTCTGGGTTCCGCTCCGATCGCACACGCCGCAGCCGAGACCAAAGGTCCGGTCAACCAGGGCCTGATCGCGATGTTGGGTACGTTCATCGACACGATCATCGTCTGCACCATCACCGGTCTTGCTATCATCTCGTCGGGTGCCTGGACATCGGGTGAATCCGGTGCAGCATTAACCAGTCACGCGTTCGAACTGTCGCTGCCGGGTATCGGTGGGTATCTGATCGCCATCGCTCTGTCGATCTTTGCCTTTACCACCATTCTGGGCTGGTCCTTCTATGGCGAGAAATGTGTTGAGTTCCTGCTGGGCGTGAAATCCCTGATGCCCTACCGCGTCCTGTGGATCGTCATGATCTATTTTGGCGCAACAGCGGATCTGGGCTTCATCTGGCTGCTGGCCGATACGCTGAACGCGATGATGGCCATTCCGAACCTGATCGCCCTGGCGCTGCTGAGCCCGATCGTCTTCAAACTGACGAAAGAGTTCTTTGCCTCAGGTGGCAAGTCCGAAGAGCCAGGCGGCACACCCGCCGAATAATCTCGGATGAAAATACGGGGGGCCATCCCGGCCCCCCGGCTTCAAACAGAATTCCATTTCTCGAGGAGAGACGTGATGGCCACGAAAATCCTGCTGCCGATTGATCACACCGACGACCGTTCGTGGAAGAACGCCCTGCCGCTCGCACAAGAACAAGCAAAGTTCTACAGTGCCGAATTGCACGCGATTGCCGTCATTCCTGAGATCATCCAGTTGCCGAACCTGCCCGCCAACTATGGCGCAGGCGCAAAAGACCACGTGCGCAATGCGGTGCAGGCCATACTGGATCACAACGGTGCATCTGATGTGGCGATCCATATCGAAGAAGGCAGCGTCTATCGTGAGATACTGAAGCTCGCCTACAAAGAGGGTTTTGATCTGATCGTCATGGCTTCGACCAAAGGCGATTTTCCGAACTATGAGATTGGCCCGAACCTGGCCCGTGTCGTGCGCAACGCGCATTGCACCGTCACGGTTGTTCGCGACCAGTCCCGCTGATTGAAAGGTTAAGTTGATGACCGAATTAAAACGCACTCCCTTGCACGCTTTGCATGTTGAGTTGGGAGGTAAGTTGGTTGATTTTGCGGGTTGGGAGATGCCTGTTCAGTATCCTTTGGGGATTATGGGGGAGCATAAGCAGTGTCGTGAGAAGGCGGCGGTGTTTGATGTGTCTCATATGGGTCAGGTGATTTTGCGGGGCGAGAATGTGGGTGAGAAGCTGGAAGCGCTTTGCCCGCAGGCCTATGCGACGCTGAAGGAAGGCAAGGCGCGGTACGGGTTCTTTACGAACGCAGAAGGCGGGATCATGGATGACCTGATCGTGTCGAATGCGGGCGATCATTACTTTGTGGTGGTGAACGCGGCGCTGCGGCATCAGGACATTCCGCATATGCGTGAGCACCTTGAAGGCGTTGAAGTGATCGAGATTTTCGACCGCGCGCTGGTGGCGGTTCAGGGCCCTGCGGCGGAAAACGTTGTGGGCGAACTGTGCCCCGCCGCGCGGGATCTAAAGTTCATGGAAACCACGGTTGCCGATATCAACGGTGTTGAGTGCCGTATCTCGCGGCTGGGCTATACCGGCGAGGATGGCTACGAGATCTCGATCCCCGAGGACAAGGCGATCGAGATCACCAAGGCGTTTCTGGCGCATGAGGATTGCGAGCCGGCCGGTCTGGGCGCGCGCGACAGCCTGCGGCTGGAGGCAGGTCTGTGCCTTTATGGCAATGACATCGACCAGAGCACCTCGCCGGTCGAGGCCTCGCTGGGCTGGGCGATGCAAAAGCGCCGCAAGGAAGAGGGCGGTTTCCCGGGCGCGGCCCGCGTGCAAAAGGAACTGGCCGAAGGTCCCGCGCGCAAGCTGGTGGGCATCAAGCCCGAAGGCCGTGCGCCTGCGCGTCAGGGTGTGGAAGTGCGGTGCCTTGAGGGCAACAGCATCGGTCAGATCACCTCGGGCGTGTTTGGCCCCACGGTGGGTGGACCGGTGGCGATGGGCTATGTGAGCAAAGGCCATGGCGAGCCGGGCGAGAAGGTGAACCTGATCATCCGGGGCAAGCCGCAACCGGCTGAGATCGTGGCGCTGCCCTTCGTCAAACAGAATTACAAGCGTTGAAGTCAGGAGAGAGAGACATGGCAACCTATTATTCCGAAGAGCATGAATGGCTGAGCGTTGACGGCGACACCGCCACGCTGGGCATCACCAAACACGCCGCCGAGCAATTGGGTGACGTGGTGTTCGTGGAACAGCAGGAAGCAGGCGACGAGTTCGAAAAAGGCGGCGAGATCGGCGTGATTGAATCCGTCAAGGCGGCGTCCGAGCTTTACGCACCGGTCGACGGCGAGATCACCGAGGTGAACGAGGCACTGGCCGACAATCCCGGCGCGCTGAACGAAGACCCCGAAGGCGAGGCCTGGATCTACAAGATCAAGATCGCGGACGCCTCGCAGCTCGAAGACCTGATGGACGAGGCCGGCTACAAGGCCTTCATCGGTTAACTCAGGCGGCGGGTCCGTGCGCGGCCCCGCCCCTTCATCTGTTTCCAAATACTTCCGCCGGAGGCTCCTGCCGTCTCCGCCGGGCCTGACCTATCCTTGAGGAGCGCACACATGGCCTTCAAACTGACCGATTACGAAGCCTATGACTTCGCCAACCGCCGCCATATCGGGCCCAGCCCGACCGAGATGCGCGACATGCTCAAGGTGATCGGCTTCAAGACGCTGGACGAGCTGATCGACGCCACCGTCCCGCCCGCGATCCGGCAGAAAGAGCCGCTGGACTGGGGTCCGGCGATGACCGAGCGCGATGCGCTCTTTCACATGAAAGAGGTGGCGAGCAAGAACAAGGTTCTGACCTCGCTGATCGGTCAGGGCTATTATGGCACCACCACGCCGGCGCCGATCCTGCGCAACATTCTGGAAAACCCGGCCTGGTACACGGCCTACACGCCTTATCAGCCCGAGATCAGCCAGGGCCGACTTGAGGCGCTGTTGAACTTCCAGACCATGGTCAGCGACCTGACCGGGCTGGACGTGGCCAACGCGTCCTTGCTGGACGAAGCGACTGCTGCGGCGGAAGCCATGGCGATGGCCAAGCGCGGTGGCCGGTCCAAGGCCAACAACGCGGCCTTCTTTGTCGACAAGAACTGCCACCCGCAGACCATCGCGGTGATCAAAACGCGCGCCGAGCCTCTGGGCATCGAGGTGCAGGTGGCCGATCCGGACACGCTGGATGCGGGCGCGGTCTTTGGCGCCATCTTCCAGTACCCCGGCACCCATGGCCATGTGCGCGACTTCACCGCCGAGATTGCGGCCCTGCATGAACACAAGGCGATTGCCATCGTCGCCGCCGATATCCTGTCGCTGGCGCTGCTGAAGTCGCCCGGTGAGATGGGCGCGGATATCGCCATCGGCTCGACCCAGCGCTTTGGTGTGCCGATGGGCTATGGTGGCCCGCACGCCGCGTATATGGCGACCACCGACAAGCTGAAGCGCTCGATGCCGGGCCGGATCATCGGTGTCAGCATCGACAGCCGGGGCAACAAGGCTTACCGCCTGGCGCTGCAGACCCGCGAACAGCACATCCGGCGTGAGAAAGCCAACTCGAACGTCTGTACTGCGCAGGCGCTGCTGGCGGTGATTGCCTCGATGTATGCCGTGTATCACGGCCCCGACGGCATCAAGGCCATCGCGCAATCGGTGCACCGCAAGACCTCGCGTTTGGCCGCCGGTCTGGAAGAGGCAGGCTTTGCTGTGGAGCCGGAAGTGTTCTTCGACACGATCACGGTTGAGGTTGGCCATCTGCAGAAAACGGTCATGGAGGCCGCTGTGGCCCGGGGCGTCAACCTGCGTAAGGTCGGCGACACGAAAGTGGGCATCAGCCTGGACGAACAGACCCGGCCCGAGACCATCGAGGCGGTCTGGGGGGCCTTCGGCATCGACCGCAAGGATGACAGCTCGAACGTGGCCTATCGCCTGCCGGATTACGCGCTGCGCGAAAGCGAGTACCTGACCCACCCGATCTTCCACAAGAACCGGGCCGAGGCCGAGATCACGCGCTACATGCGCCGTCTGGCCGACCGCGACCTGGCGCTGGACCGGGCGATGATCCCGCTGGGCTCGTGCACCATGAAGCTGAACGCCACGATCGAGATGATCCCGGTCACCTGGCCCGAGTTCGGCAACCTGCACCCGTTCTGCCCCGAAGATCAGGCGCAGGGCTATCACGAGATGATCGACGATCTGAACGACAAGCTGTGCCAGATCACCGGCTATGACGCGATCAGCCAGCAGCCCAACTCGGGCGCGCAGGGTGAGTACGCAGGCCTCTTGACCATCCGCAACTATCACTTCGCCCGCGGCGAAGGGCAGCGGAACGTCTGCCTGATCCCGACCTCGGCCCATGGCACCAACCCGGCCTCGGCGCAGATGGTCGGCTGGCAGGTTGTGCCTGTGCAGGCGGATGAGAATGGCAACATTGATCTGAATGATTTCCGCGCCAAGGCTGAAAAGCACTCCGATCATCTGGCCGCCTGCATGATCACCTACCCCTCGACCCATGGCGTGTTCGAGACCACCGTGCAGGAGGTCTGCCAGATCACCCATGATCACGGCGGTCAGGTCTATATCGACGGGGCCAACATGAACGCCATGGTCGGCCTGTCGCGTCCCGGAGACATCGGCGGTGACGTCAGCCACCTGAACCTGCACAAGACCTTCTGCATCCCCCATGGCGGCGGTGGCCCCGGCATGGGTCCGATCGGCGTCAAGGCGCATCTGACCGAGCATCTGCCCGGCCACCCGGAATACGGCACTGCCGTGGGTCCGGTCTCGGCGGCGCCCTTTGGGTCTCCGTCCATCCTGCCGGTTAGCTGGGCCTATGTGCTGCTTATGGGCGGCGCGGGTCTGACGCAGGCGACCAAGGTGGCGATCCTGAACGCCAACTACATCGCGGCGCGGCTCAAGGATGCCTACCCGATCCTCTACACCTCGGAAACGGGTCGCGTGGCGCATGAATGCATCCTCGACACCCGCCCGCTGGACGAGGCGGCCCATGTCAGCGTCGATGACATTGCCAAACGTCTGGTGGACAGCGGCTTCCACGCACCCACCATGTCCTGGCCGGTGGCCGGCACCCTGATGGTCGAGCCCACGGAATCGGAACCCATGGACGAGCTGGACCGCTTCTGCGACGCCATGCTGTCCATCCGCTCCGAGGCACAGGACATCATCGACGGCAAGATCGACGCGGAAAACAACCCGCTGAAAAACGCCCCCCACACGGTGCGCGATCTGGTCGGCGATTGGGACCGCCCCTACACCCGTGAACAGGCCTGCTTCCCCCCGGGCTCCATGGGCGTCGACAAATACTGGTCCCCCGTCAACCGCGTCGACAACGCATACGGAGACCGAAACCTAATCTGCACATGCCCGCCAATGACCGAATACATGGACGCAGCTGAATAAACCTTAATCAATAAACCCCCGCCAACTGGCGGGGGTTTTCGCCCATCGGAAACCTGTGTTCCGATCTGAGCCTATTTCCAGTGTCGTTTTCCGCTGATGAAGCGTCTTTTACGCTTGCTGCAGGTGCAAACGACCCATACCTCTGTGCGTGGGACACCCCTCCCCAACGAGGGGCGTGTATCTGGAAGGGTAATACACATGACTATCGAACAACCGGCGACGCGGCCGGCCAACCCGCGTTTTTCCTCGGGCCCCTGTGCCAAACCCCCCACATTTGATCTGACCAAACTGGCGGATGCCGCCTTGGGCCGCTCGCATCGGGCTGCGGTTGGCAAGGACAAGCTGAAGGCGGCCATTGAAGGCACGCGAGAGATTCTAGGCATTCCAGCGGATTATCGCATCGGCATTGTACCAGCTTCGGACACCGGTGCGGTTGAGATGGCGCTTTGGTCTTTGCTGGGTAAGCGCAAAGTTGAAATGCTGGCCTGGGAAAGCTTTGGCGCGGGTTGGGTGACTGATGTGATCAAGCAACTGAAAATCGACGCTGAAGTGAAAACCGCCGAGTACGGGCAAATCGTTGATCTCGCGTCCGTCGATTTCGCCAACGATGTGGTGTTCACATGGAACGGAACGACTTCGGGTGTGCGGGTCCCAGATGGCGACTGGATTGCTGATGATCGTCAGGGTCTGACGATCTGTGACGCGACATCCGCTGCGTTCGCGATGGACTTGCCATGGGACAAGTTGGATGTGACAACGTTCAGCTGGCAGAAGGTTCTAGGCGGAGAGGCGGCTCATGGGATACTGATCCTGTCTCCGCGCGCGGTCGAGCGCTTGGAGAGTTACACCCCGTCATGGCCATTGCCGAAGATCTTCCGCCTGACCAAAGGTGGCAAGCTGATTGATGGGATATTCACCGGCGCGACGATCAACACACCCTCAATGCTCGTGGTTGAGGATTACCTTTTCGCGTTGGACTGGGCGCGTTCAGTCGGAGGCTTGCAGGGGCTGATTGCTCGTGCGAATGCCAATGCTGGCGCGGTTCATGCGTTCTGCGACCAAAATGACTGGATCGCCAATCTGGCCGAAGACTCGACAACTCAATCAAATACGTCGGTCTGTCTGAAGTTCACCGATACGCGCATTCAAGATGGTGCCGTTTTTGCCAAAGCCGTCGCCACACGGCTTGAGGCCGAAAACATTGCGCTTGATATCGGTGCCTATCGCGACGCCCCTGCGGGTCTGCGCATCTGGTGCGGCGGCACGGTTGAGACATCAGATATCGAGGCGATGCTGCCCTGGCTTGCATGGGCTTTTGAAGCCGAGATTGCAGCGCAAACCGAAGCTGCCTGACCTTTTCTACCGGGCCGCATCCGGCCCGGACCTTCCACAATGTTCAAGGACCAAAAATATGGCTCCCAAAGTACTCGTCTCTGACAAGCTGAGCGAAACCGCCGTACAAATCTTCCGCGACCGTGGCATCGACGTGGATTTCATGCCCGATCTGGGAAAGGACAAAGACAAACTGGCCGAGGTGATCGGTCAGTATGACGGCCTCGCCATCCGTTCTGCCACCAAAGTCACGCCAACCATTCTGGAGAAGGCAGACAAGTTAAAAGTTATTGGTCGTGCCGGGATCGGCACCGACAATATCGACAAGGATGCGGCCTCGAAAAAAGGCGTGATCGTGATGAACACACCTTTCGGCAACATGATCACCACCGCCGAGCATGCCATCGCGATGATGTTTGCCGTGGCGCGGCAAATCCCCGAGGCCAGTACCTCGACCCATGCGGGCAAGTGGGAAAAGTCCAAGTTCATGGGGATTGAGCTGACCAACAAGACCCTGGGCGTGATCGGTGCGGGCAACATTGGTGGCATCGTATGCGAGCGTGCTTTGGGTCTGAAGATGAAGGTCGTCGCCTATGATCCCTACCTTGGCGAAGAGAAAGCCGCGCAGATGGGTGTGGAAAAGGTCGAATTGGATGAGCTTCTGGCCCGCGCTGACTTTATCACTCTGCACGTGCCGCTGACCGATCAGACGCGCAATATCCTGAGCCGTGAGAACCTGGCCAAGACCAAGAAAGGCGTGCGCATTGTCAACTGCGCCCGTGGCGGTCTGGTTGACGAGGACGCGCTGGCCGAGGCGTTGCAATCGGGTCATGTCGCCGGTGCGGCCTTTGACGTGTTCAGTGAGGAACCGGCCAAGGAGAACGCCCTGTTCAACCTACCCAATGTGGTTTGCACACCGCACTTGGGTGCGGCCACGACTGAGGCGCAGGAGAACGTGGCGCTGCAAGTGGCCGAGCAGATCTCGAATTACCTGCTGACCGGAGCGGTCGAGAACGCACTGAACATGCCCAGTGTGACGGCAGAGGAGGCCAAGGTCATGGGGCCGTGGATCAAGCTGGCCGGGCATCTGGGCAGCTTCATTGGTCAGATGACGGATGAGCCGATCAAGGCAATCAACATCCTCTATGACGGTGTCGCTGCGAACATGAATCTGGCTGCGTTGAATTGTTCGGTCGTTGCCGGAATCATGAAGAAATTCAATCCCGAGGTGAACATGGTCTCGGCCCCGGTTGTCGCGAGAGAGCGTGGCATCCAGATCTCGACGACCAATCAGGACAAATCCGGTGCGTTCGAAGGCTATATCAAGGTCACTGTGGTGACTGAAAAGCGTGAACGCTCAATCGGTGGCACGGTGTTCAGTGACGGCAAGCCGCGGTTTATTCAGATCAAGGGCATCAATATCGATGCCGAGATCGGGGCGCATATGCTCTATACGACTAACGAAGACGTGCCGGGCATCATTGGTGCTTTAGGACAGACCATGGGCGAGAACGATGTGAACATCGCGAACTTTACTCTTGGACGATCCGAAGCCGGCGGCGAGGCGATTGCGTTGCTTTATGTTGATGAACCGGTACCAGCCGAGGCGCGCGCCAAACTCGCCGAGACAGGTCTGTTTACTCAGATCAAACCGTTGGAGTTTGACGTGGCCTGACGGTCGCTGTTGAACTTCTGTGACAGATTGATGCCCGCGCTTGTCCAAAGCGTGGGCATCGCCTTTTCAAAGTGCTGATTTTGCGCCAGAAGTGCGGCAATCACCATTGCCCGAGGGGAAGCTGATGACCAATCCGATCTACGCAATTGGAGATTTGCACGGCCGCGTGGATGAGTTCGAGCGCTCCTTGGCGCTGATCGAACGCGATGGCGGCCCCGATGCCGAGATCGTGTATCTGGGCGATTACGTTGATCGGGGCCCCGACAGCCGGGGCGTTCTGGATCGGCTGATCGCTGGTCGCGATGCGGGCAAGCGCTGGATCACTCTGCTGGGCAACCATGACCGGATGTTTTCATGGTTCCTCGAAGATGTCCCGCGTCACGATCCGCATATGTTGGTCGGGTATCATTGGCTGCACGAGCGGTTGGGTGGTGTCGAAACACTACAAAGCTATGGCGTGTTCTTTGATCAGCAGACACGGCTCGAGGATCTGCATTCAACAGCGCGGGGTGCGGTTCCCGATGCGCATCGGATATTTCTGCAAGGGCTCATCGCCATGCATCAAACGCGCGAGATTGCTTTTGTCCATGCGGGCATTCGGCCCGGTATTCCGCTGAACGAACAACGGGAAAATGATCTGGTCTGGATCAGGCAAACCTTTCACAACCACCGAGGTCCGCATCCGAAACTGATCGTCCATGGGCATACGCCGGTGGATCAATCAACGCATTACGGCAATCGCATCAACCTGGATAGCGGCGCAGGGTATGGCCGCCCGGTTGGCGTTGCGGTGTTCGAAGGACAGGATTGCTGGTTGTTGACGGACAAGGGTCGCGTTGCGCTTTTGCCTTGAATATCAGGTCTTGGTGAAAAGGTCTTTGCAGCGGTCACGCAGGATGTTCTTTTGCACCTTGCCCATTGTGTTGCGGGGGAGCTCGTCCAGCAAGATCAACTGGCGGGGATGTTTGAACCTGGCGAGCGCGTCCCGAACCGCACCCATGATGGCCTCGATATCTGGCGTGTGACAGGGGGCAGGAACCAGAATGCCAACCGGGGTTTCTCCGAAATCCGGATGCGGGACGCCAATTACCGCGCTTTCCAGCACGCCGGGTTGCTCGTCTAGCAGCAGCTCGATCTCTTTGGGGTAGATATTATACCCGCCCGAGATGATCAGGTCTTTCTCGCGCCCGACGATATGGACATAGCCGTCCTCGTCGATCCGACCCAGATCGCCAGTGATGAAGAACCCGTCTTCACGCAGTTCTGCGGCGGTTTTGTCGGGCATTTGCCAGTAGCCCTGAAACACATTGGGACCGCGCACCTCGATGATGCCGATCTCACCATCTGCTAGGGTTTGACCTGTTTTGGGGTCTGTGACCTTCAGTTCAACATCCGGCAGGGGAAACCCGACCGTTCCCGCCCGGCGTTCGCCGTCATAGGGGTTAGAAGTGTTCATGTTCGTCTCGGTCATGCCATAGCGTTCCAGAATGCGATGACCTGTACGGTCTTCAAATTCAACGTGGGTATCTGCCAGCAAAGGCGCTGAACCTGAGATGAACAGCCGCATATCCTGAGTCAGATCTTGGGCGAAGCGGTCGTCGCTTAGCAGGCGGGTGTAAAACGTCGGCACCCCCATCATCGCCGTTGCCTGTGGCATCAGGCGTAACATATCTTCCAGGTCGAACTTCGGCAGAAATATCATCGACCCGCCCGATGCGAGTACGACATTTGTCGCAACAAACAGTCCATGCGTGTGAAAGATCGGCAGCGCGTGCAACAGCACGTCATCATCTGTGAATCGCCATTCCTGCACAAGGGTCTCCGCGTTCGACAGCAGATTCGCCTGCGTCAGCATTGCCCCTTTCGAACGCCCCGTCGTGCCTGAAGTATATAGAAACGCAGCCAGATCATCTTCTGATCGGTGGGCCGGCTGAAAGGCCGGAAGCATGCCTAGGGCGCGTCGCATCAGGCTGCCTGAACCGTCGGCGTTCAGCGTTTCAAGCCGGGCATTGTTCTTTTGCACGATCTCGGCAAGCCCTGCCTCGTTTGCCTCATCGCACACCACTAGTGAAGCGCCGCTGTTTTCTATGAAATAGCTCAGCTCTAGCGTCGTATAGCCAGTGTTCAGCGGAAGAAAGATCAGCCCGGCTTGCGCGCAGGCAGCATAAAGCGCCAGTGCTTCGGCGGACTTCTCTACCTGCACAGCCACGCGATCACCCGGTTCCAGCTCAAGACCAGTCAGGGCGTTCGCCAGACGGGCCGCCGTGTCCAGAAACGCGGCATGGGTTAGAGTCTGACCATCCGGAAGGCGCAAAAATGGCGTATCCTTGCCTGCATGGATGCCCAGCAAACGATCATAAAGCGGATTGCCCATCCCGATATCCTTTCCAGCAGACGCGCACATTCTGCAGCAAATCTGTCGTGGAATTGGGGAAGCGTAAAGCCCGGACAATCAGAACTCGGTTGTCATCCGATATCCGGCTGCAAAATACATCTTGGCAAACGTTACCGGCTGACCCTGCAGCCATGTGATACGCTCGGCAGTAAAAACGGGTTCACCCTCGGGAACGTCCAGAAAACCGGCCAAAGTGGTATCGGCGCGGCTGGCCAGAAAGGTCAACTCGACATTGGTGAACGGGACAGTTTGCACCAGCCAGTCATTAGGTCCGACGCTAGAGAAATCTGCCTGCGTGACCTGAGGTACGCTGTCTATCACGATCCAGCGGTCTTCGAACTGAAACGGCGAATTGCCGGAGAAATGCATGCATCGCACGTGCATCACACTTTGATCAGCACGTAGGGCTAACCGGGCCGCCAGCCAGTCTGGGGCGATCTGCGTTTCACATGACACAAGAGCGTAGCGATAGGTTCCGCCCGCCGCTTCGATTTCATCTCGGACCAGTGGAATTGTGAAACGCGCCTGTCGCTGCGGTGCGCTAAGAACCCGGGTGCCTGCCTTTCGGCGCCGTTCAAGAAACCCTTCATCCGCCAGTTCCCGCAGTGCTCTGTTGACTGTGGTGCGGGTGCACGAAAACTCGACCGCTAATTCTTGCTCATTGGGAAGCAGAGCGTCGGGCTGCAACTCGCCCGAGCGGATGCGGCGCAGGACGGTTTGCTTAATGTCTTTGTAGCTGGTTGTGTCGCTGGTTTGGGTCATATCAGTTCAGATGTCTTCCAAAAGGTCATTTATCGCGGCACGATAATTGT
The DNA here is from genome assembly GCF_056537805.1 of Ruegeria sp. C10. Lineage (NCBI taxonomy): Bacteria > Pseudomonadati > Pseudomonadota > Alphaproteobacteria > Rhodobacterales > Roseobacteraceae > Ruegeria > Ruegeria sp. C10. Next base: position 666,587 of record NZ_JBQFSC010000001.1, read on the forward strand.
TCAGGATCGCATCGCGGGCGATATGGCGCCCGCCGCGCACCTGATGTCGCCCGGCAGACCAAAGGTCGGTCACTGTTCCGTCAGGCGCGGCAAAGCTCAGGCCGTCAATCAATTGATCGTCGCGCAAAGTACACAGAGTGGGGTGACTTCGATCGATCGCAACCAGATCGGCCAGATGACCTATTGCGATCTCTCCGGCGTCGCGCCCCAGCGCCTGTGCGCCACCGCGGGCGGCTCCGGTATACAGCGTTTGACCGACCGAGCCTTCGCCACGTACCAGCACAGTGCGGGCCTTGTCGCGCAGACGTTGAGAATACTCCAGCGTACGCAATTCCTCGGGCAGTGAAATACGCACATTCGAGTCTGAACCGACACCAAAGGCACCGCCCTGCTCGTTGTAGACGGCACCATTGAAAATACCATCCCCCAGATTGGCCTCTGTGATCGGGCACAGACCGGCCACAGCCCCGGATCGGGCAAGAGCGCGGGTTTCATCGTCTGTCATATGAGTTGCATGGATCAGGCACCATCGTTCGTTCACATCCACGTTGCTCAGCAGCCAATCTACCGGTCGTTGACCCAGAGCGGCTTCTACATCCGTGACCTCCTTCTCTTGTTCAGAGATGTGGATGTGCACAGGGCCTCGCGGGGTAGCGTTCAGCACTTGCCGTAGGTCATCAGGCGAGGTCGCACGCAGAGAGTGCGGTGCGATGCCGATCTGGCTGTCTGCATAAGGCATCAGCGGCTTACAGTCCTCGACAAGCTGCAGGAACCTTTCCACCTCATTGCCGAACCGCAATTGACCGCCGGTTAGAGGCTCTTGCGCGACGCCGCCATAGGTGTAGAGCACCGGTAGATGTGTCAATCCAATCCCGGTTTGGCTGGCCGCCGAGAAGATGCGCTGACTCAGCTCAGACAACTGCGCATAAGGCGTGCCGCCGGGTTGGTGGTGGACGTAGTGGAATTCCCCGACCGCAGCATACCCGGCCTCCTGCATCTCCATATAGACCAATGCGGCAATGGACTCGATCTGTGCAGGAGTGAGGCGGTCCAGAAATCGGTACATCAAGGTACGCCAGGTCCAGAAGCTTTCGCGCCCTGCTACGCGCGTTTCGGTCATGCCCGCCATGGCGCGTTGAAAGGCATGGCTGTGCAGGTTCGCCAAAGCGGGCAGCAACACGTCGACCCGAGTGTCTTCGGGTTTTGGCTCGGTCCCTGATTTCAGCGCAGCGATCCGACCGTCTTCGATTTCGACTCGTAGGTTGTGCACCCACTCAGAGCCTAACAGGGCCGTTTTGGCATGAACCGTCATCGTAATTCCATTTTGTGTAGACTTTATATTTTTAGCCGTATACGAAAAAAACAAGCGCAGGGGGAGCCCAAAAGAATCGCCATGACGAAAAAAACTGTTCTTCGTAGCAAACATGTAGCCACCATGGGGGGCGACCAACCCTATGGGATGATCGAGGATGGTGCGATTGCCATCGATGGGTCGGAAATCGTTTGGGTTGGCGCTCGGTCGGCAATGCCGCCGTCATATGCCGAGTGGCCGCAGAACGACTATGGTGACCGCTTGATCACGCCTGCTCTGATTGATGCTCATACTCATGTTGTGTTTGGCGGCAACCGCGCGGTTGAGTTCGAAATGCGCCTGAAGGGCGCGACCTACGAAGAAATTGCCCGCGCGGGTGGAGGCATCCTGTCGACCGTAAACGGCACGCGGGCAGCAACAGAAGAAGAGCTGCTTGCAGGCGCGCTTTCGCGCGTGGACGCATTGCTGGCCGAAGGTGTGTCCTGCATCGAGGTGAAGTCGGGTTATGGGCTCGATACCGAAACCGAACTGCGTATGTTGCGCGCGGCGCGCCGTATTGCGCGGGAGCGCCCTATTCGGGTCAACACCAGTTTTCTTGGCGCACATGCCGTTCCGCCAGAATATGCGGGTCGGGATGACGCCTATATTGACGAGGTCTGCATTCCGACACTGCGCGCGGCTCATGCCGAAGGGCTGGTGGACGCGGTCGATGGGTTCTGCGAAGGCATTGCATTTGATCCCACACAGATCGAACGGGTTTTTGTTGTCGCGCAAGAGCTTGGCCTACCGGTGAAGCTGCATGCTGAGCAACTTTCAAATCTAGGTGGGGCTAAGCTGGCGGCAGCTTACGGAGCGCTATCCGCTGATCATATCGAATATCTGGACGCCGACGGCGTTACCGCCATGGCTGGGGCCGGAACGGTCGCGGTCCTGCTGCCCGGCGCGTTTTATACGCTGCATGAAACGCAAGCTCCGCCGATTGAATTGTTGCGCCAGAAGAATGTTCCCATGGCACTGGCGACCGATTGCAATCCGGGGTCCTCACCCCTGACTTCTCTGCTGCTAACAATGAACATGGGGTGCACTTTGTTTCGCATGACGCCTGAGGAAGCATTGGCAGGTGTTACCCGCGTCGCGGCCCGTGCTTTGGGTCTGGATGATACCGGCGTGATCGCGCCCGGATTGCGCGCTGATCTGGCCGTCTGGGATGCTACTCACCCTGCAGAACTGTCCTATCGCATCGGTTTCAACCCTCTGCATAAACGTATTTTTGGAGGTCTGGAATGACACCTCTGTTGCTTGTCCCCGGTCAGGTTTCGCTGGAACAGCTTGCCCAGATCTACTGGACCGAAGCCGCCATTTCGCTGGACGCCACCTGCCAACCCAAGGTTGAGGTCGCTGCTGCCCGCATTGCGCAGGCTGCCGAAGGGACCGAGCCCGTCTATGGCGTCAACACCGGCTTTGGCAAACTGGCGAGTCACAAGATTGCGGCCAAAGATACCTCAACCCTGCAGCGCAACCTGATCCTCAGCCATTGTTGCGGGGTGGGTCCGGCAGTGCCGCGTCGTCTGGCGCGGCTGATGATGTCACTGAAGTTGCTGTCATTCGGCCGAGGTGCTTCGGGTGTCCGCTGGGAACTTGTCGAATTGCTGCAACAGATGCTGGCGTGTGGTGTGACACCTGTGATCCCGGCACAGGGTTCGGTCGGCGCGTCTGGCGATCTTGCGCCGCTGGCCCATATGACCGCTGTGGTGATCGGTGAGGGCGAGGCAGAGGTGAACGGTGTTGTTATGCCGGGTGCAGAGGCTCTGAAAACAGCTGGGCTAGAGCCGATTCAACTTGGTCCAAAGGAGGGCCTTGCGTTCATCAACGGGACGCAATTTTCGACTGCCTTTGCTCTGGCCGGATTGTTCGAAGGTTGGCGTTCAGCACAAAATGCGCTGGTGATTTCGGCGGCTTCAACTGATGCGATCATGGGATCCACCGCCCCTCTGCAACCCGAGATTCACGCGTTGCGCGGGCATCGTGGGCAGATCGAAGCGGCGGCGGCGATGCGGGCCACTCTGGAGGGCTCTGAGATCCGCGAAAGTCACCGTGATGGGGATACGCGAGTGCAGGATCCATATTGCATCCGATGCCAACCACAGGTGACCGGCGCAGCGATGGATGTGATCCGGCAGGCGTCCGCAACTCTTGTAACTGAGGCCAACGCGGCCACTGATAATCCGCTGGTTCTGACCGATCCGGATGCAATCGTTTCGGGCGGGAATTTCCACGCCGAGCCGGTAGGCTTTGCCGCCGATATGATTGCTTTGGCCCTGTCAGAGATCGGGGCGATCGCACAGCGTCGGATCGCATTAATGGTCGACCCGGCGCTTAGCTTTGATCTGCCGCCCTTCCTGACGCCCGAGCCGGGGCTTAACTCGGGTCTGATGATCGCCGAGGTCACGACGGCTGCGTTGATGAGCGAGAACAAACATCTGGCCAACCCATGTGTGACCGACAGCACACCTACATCGGCCAATCAAGAAGACCACGTCTCGATGGCTGCCCACGGGGCGCGGCGTTTAGGCCGGATGGTTGATAATTTGAACTATATTCTGGGGATCGAACTGCTCTGCGCCGCGCAAGGCATCGAGTTCCGCGCACCTCTTGCGACCAGCAAAGCGCTAACCAGCGTGGTTGGGCGTTTGCGCGACGATATCCCGTCGCTTGGCGATGATCGCTATCTGGCGCCTGAATTGGAAACCGCGAAGTCCCTAGTCGAAAGCGGAACTATTTTGCAGGCAGCTGCAATGCCCATGCCGGAGCTGTCGTGATGCAGGTTTTCAGTGTTCAGCGTGGCGATGGGCCCATCGTGCTGGGACAGCCGCATGGCGGCACGTATGTGCCCGACGACATTGCTGCGCGACTGAATGCGAATGGGCAGGCGCTGGCGGATACGGATTGGCATATCAATCAGCTCTACGATGGGCTCGTTGCCAACGCGACGGTCGTGCAATCCCATATCCACCGCTATGTCATTGACGCTAATCGAGACCCTGCGGGCGTATCATTGTATCCTGGGCAGAACACAACAACTCTGGTGCCGTTGACCGATTTTGACGGTCAGCCGATCTGGACCGAGGGGCAGGAGCCCTCAGTCGATGAGATCGAGGTACGTCGAACCGCCTACCACGCGCCCTATCACAACGCGCTTGAGCAAGAGCTTGAAAGGGTGCGGGCAATACACGGTGTTGCGATCCTGTTTGACTGCCACTCGATCCGAAGCAAGATTCCGTTCCTCTTTGAAGGCACCCTGCCGGATATGAACATCGGCACGGATGGTGGCGCGACCTGTGCCCCCGGCATTGAGGCCGCGGCCTATGAATTTTCGCATTCCTCCCCTTACAGCACCGTCCTGAACGGGCGATTCCGAGGGGGTTGGACGACCCGCCACTATGGCCGTCCTGATGAAGGCCAACACGCGATCCAGATGGAGCTGGCGCAATCTACCTATCTGTCCGCCGAAACCCCTCCGTGGGCGTTTGACGAGGCGAAAGCCAAGCGCCTGCGTCGCTGGTTGGTGGATATTCTCGACGCCATCCAAGACACTGCATTGGAGCTTTGACATGACCGATCCTCGCAAGAATACCCGCGATATCTATCCGCCCACCGGCCCCGAACTGAACGCAAAAAGCTGGGTGACCGAAGCGCCGTTGCGGATGATGATGAACAACCTGCATCCGGATGTGGCCGAAAACCCGCACGAGCTGGTGGTTTATGGCGGCATCGGTCGCGCGGCGCGGACATGGAACGATTTCGACCGGATCGTCGCGGGGCTGAAAGATCTGGAAGAGGATGAAACCCTGATCGTCCAGTCGGGCAAACCGGTGGCGATCATCCGCACCCATAAGGATGCGCCTCGGGTTCTAATCGCCAACTCAAACATCGTGCCGCACTGGGCCAACTGGGATCACTTCAACGAGCTCGATAAGAAGGGGCTGATGATGTACGGCCAGATGACGGCCGGTTCGTGGATCTATATCGGTACGCAGGGCATCGTACAGGGCACCTACGAAACCTTTGCCGAGGCTGGCCGTCAGCATTATGGCGGCGACTTGACTGGCAAGTGGATTCTGACCGGCGGTCTGGGCGGCATGGGTGGCGCACAGCCTCTGGCGGCAGTGTTCGCCGGGGCCAGTTGTTTGGCGGTCGAGTGCAATCCGGATTCTATCGATTTCCGCCTGCGCACCAAGTATCTGGACGAAAAAGCCGAGACTCTCGACGAAGCGCTTGAGATGATCGACCGCTGGACCAAGGCGGGCGAGGCGAAATCTGTGGGTCTGCTAGGCAATGCGGCTGAGGTGTTCCCCGAAATTTATGCGCGGATGCAGGCCGGTGGCATGCGCCCCGATATCGTCACTGACCAAACCAGCGCCCATGACCCGATCAATGGGTATCTGCCGATTGGCTGGAGCATGGCGCAGTGGAAGGACAAGCGCGAAACTGATCCTAAAGCGGTTGAAAAGGCCGCCCGTGCCTCAATGAAACAGCATGTCGCTGCAATGGTCGATTTCTGGAACGCGGGCGTTCCGACGTTGGATTACGGCAACAACATCCGTCAGGTGGCGCAGGATGAAGGCTTGGAGAATGCCTTTGCCTTCCCCGGCTTTGTGCCCGCCTATATCCGGCCGCTGTTCTGCAAGGGCATCGGCCCGTTCCGCTGGTGTGCATTGTCGGGTGACCCCGAGGATATCTACAAGACCGACGCCAAGATGAAGGAGCTGTTCCCTGAGAACGAGCATCTGCATCGTTGGCTGGATATGGCGCAGGAACGCATTGCGTTTCAGGGTCTGCCCGCACGTATATGCTGGATCGGCCTTGGCGATCGTCATCGCGCTGGGTTGGCGTTCAACGAAATGGTGGCCAATGGTGAGTTGAAAGCGCCGGTTGTCATTGGCCGAGACCATCTGGACTCGGGCTCGGTCGCCAGCCCGAACCGCGAGACCGAGGCGATGCTGGACGGCTCGGACGCAGTGTCGGATTGGCCGCTGTTGAACGCTCTGATCAATACGGCCAGCGGTGCGACCTGGGTCTCGCTGCATCATGGCGGCGGCGTGGGCATGGGCTTTAGTCAGCACGCGGGTGTTGTGATCTGCGCCGATGGGACCGATGATGCCGCGCGGCGATTGGAGCGCGTTCTGTGGAACGACCCTGCCTCAGGCGTCTGGCGTCACGCAGATGCGGGGTATGAGATCGCCAAGGACTGCGCCCTCGAACATGGGCTGCGCCTGCCTGGTATTCTCGGTTAGATCAATCTGCCTCTGGTGAAAATGCTGCACCTGCGATATCCCGCAGGTGCGCTAATCGGAGGCCTGACATGTATGTAGCTACTCTGCTGACCAACCCTGCGGCCCCTTCTTTAGAGGCGACGCTGGTTGAGTCGTTGCGGAATGCATGGGGCGGGGGTGATGCGAACTGGCTGAGCCTCGATGAGGCGGCCGAGTTTTCCCTGCCAGAAACTCCCGACAATCGCTGGGACGTCTGGGACGAGTTGCAACAGATGGGCGTGGACCTGGTCGTGCAAAAAGCCGACGGTCGCCGGAAAAAGATGCTGCTGGCCGATATGGACAGCACCATGATCCAACAGGAATGCATTGATGAACTGGCGGATGAGGCTGGTGTCGGTGATCGGGTCAAGGACATCACCGCGCGCGCAATGAACGGCGAGCTGGATTTCGAAGGTGCGCTGACTGAGCGTGTGGGCTTATTGAAAGGGCTGGATGAAAGCGTGATCGGCAAGGTTCTGGATGAACGGATCACATTGATGCCCGGTGGTAAGGTGCTACTTGCCACGATGCGCGCGAATGGGGCCTATGCAGCGCTGGTGTCGGGTGGGTTCACGGCTTTTACGGCTAAGGTCGCCGAAGCGCTAGGGTTTGATGAGAACCGGGCGAATACATTGCTGGCTGAGGATGGCAAGCTTACCGGCGACGTGAAGCGGCCCATTCTTGGGCGACAGGCCAAAATAGAGGCATTGGAGCAGATCACAACACGCCTAGGTATCTCCGAGGTTGACGTGATTGCCGTCGGCGATGGAGCGAATGATCTGGGAATGTTGGGTCGGGCGGGGACGGGTGTCGCGTTGCACGCCAAGCCTTCGGTCGCTGCCGAATGTGATGTCCGCATAAATCACGGCGATCTGACAGCGTTGTTGTATCTACAGGGCTATGGCAGGTCAGAATTTCAAGGCCTCTAAGGGGCTTCCTTTAATTTAACTATTGTGTTAAATAAAGCCATGAATACGCTTCTGGTCACATTCTCCGCTTTGTCTGATGCCACTCGGTTCTCGATTGTCGAGCAACTGATGGACGAAGGCGAACTGCCCGTCGGTAATTTGATAGAAGGCAAGGGCATGTCAGGGGCCGCGATCTCGCGCCATTTGAAGGTTTTGCGCGAGGCCGGGTTGGTGCAGCAGCGGGTACACGGCACGCAACGGATGTATTCGGTGCAGCCCGAGGGGCTGCGCGCGATAGCCGAATGGACGATTTCGAAACGACATTTCTGGGAAAGCAGCCTCGACCGTTTGGAAGAGCTTATTGAAAGGGAAAATTCATGGCCGACCTGAAACTGGAACGAGATTTTCCCGTTAGTCCCGAGGTCCTGTTCGCATGGGTCAGCGATGGTGCGAAACTTCTGCAGTGGTGGGGGCCCGAAGGGTTGCATGTACCGGAACATGATCTCGACTTTTCGCGCATTGGTCCCTGGTATTCGGTTATGCAGAATGGCGAGGGTCAGCAGTTCAAAGTCTCGGGTCATGTTACCCATATCGATCGACCAAAATCTGTTGGATTTACGTGGGCTTGGCATGACGATCAGGACCAGCGCGGTGCGGAAAGCCATGTGACCTTTTCGGTTACCGCGACCAACAGCGGATCACGGCTGGTGGTTGATCACCGTGAACTTGTCGATGCCGAGTCGGCCACGAACCACAACGAAGGCTGGACATCGTCGCTGCGCAAACTCGAAGCACTTTGCAAATAGGTTTTCATCAGGGAGGAGCGATATGCCCCAATATTTGTTTGTTTATCACGGGGGTCACACCCCAACCGATCCCGCCGAGATCGAGGCGACCATGGCCGCTTGGGGCGCTTGGTTTCAGGAAATCGGCGACTCATTAGAGATTCCGGGAAATCCTGTAGGCCAGTCCTACACTGTCAGCAGCGGAGGGGTTGAAGACAATGGCGGATCAAATCCGGCCTCAGGTTTCACGGTGGTGAAGGCCGACAGCATTGAGACTGCAACCGAGATGGCCAAAGGCTGCCCGATGGTCGTGAATGGCTCGGGCTCGGTCGAAGTGGCCGAGGTGCACGAGATCGAGATGTAAGCCTCAGCCGGGGAATCCCGGTGAGGGTTTGATTACACCACATTCCAACCCGCGGCGGCTGTATTGCGTGGCGTTCATGAATTTGCGGGTGGCCGGGTGATCGGCCTCTAGCACACCTAAATGCACTAGAATCGCGGCGATGGCGCATTCGCTGGCGCGGGTAGTGCCGTCAGTGATTTTTAGCGCAACGCCCATTCGCTGTTCAGGGATGATGGCAACAAAGACGGCCTCGGCCCCTGTCTTGATTGCAACGCGCCCGTTCATCGCTCGCATCAACTCGGTACAAGCGCGAGTTTCACCTGCGACAAGTTCGGGATGTTTCACCATTGCTTCTGTGAGCTGTACCGCTGCTTCGCTGGAGCGGTCCGAACGGTCTGCGGCAGAGGCAAACCAAGCCATCGATCGCGCAAGTCCCACCAGAGACGTCGCAAAATTTGGGGCGGAGCAACCATCGATCCCATAGGTTGGGCTGGTCTCGCCAGTGGTTTCCTCGATGGCGGACAGGCAGGCCTGCTGAACTGGATGGTCGATTTCCAAGTATTCCGGCCCGGCCCCCATATGCTGCGTCAAAGTCAGGAAACCGCAATGCTTGCCTGAGCAATTATTGTGAATCTGGCAAGGCGTATCGTCAGCCAGAATCAGCCCGTCGCGGGCCGCCATGTCCTGCGGTTCCTGCGGGCCACAGCGCAAGTCAGGCTCGGACAGACCGAGGTGATCCAGCCAGGCGGAAACACGATCCGTATGGATTTGTGCACCATTGTGCGAGGCACAAGCCAGAGCCAGATGCTCGCTGTTCAAACCGTATTTTGCAGCCGCACCCGAGGTAATCAGCGGCAGGGCCTGGATCATTTTGGCCGAGGAACGGGGATAGATCACCGCGTTTGGATCACCCCAGCTGCGCACGATCTGACCACTATCGTCACAGATCACTGCATGGCCCATATGCAGGCTTTCCAACAGTGACCCGCGCCAGAGTTCTGTCATTGGTACGGCTTGTGTCATGTCCACCCCATCAATCATGCGCAAAAATCTGCCAATCGCCCTTTCGCCTGTGGCGAAACCTGCGTTAGTGTGTGTATGTCGACAATCATCGGAATACGCAACTGAACAGACGAACCGGCAGAGTTCGCACGTATTTCCGATGGGTATGAGGTAATAGGTCGGGCTAGGAGGCTGAACCGATGGGATTAAAGCTCGTCCGCGTGATCGCGGGCCTGTGCATGGCAGGAATGGCGACAACGGCAATTGCTCAGCAGGCAACCAGTACCAATCGCGTCGCTGCAAAAACGGACTGGAGCGTGTTTGTCGAGGACGACCCAACCGAATGCTGGAGCGTATCTGCCCCGAAAGAGACCGTGAACACACGCGGTGGCCGGGTCGTTTCCGTTCGGCGCAGCGATATCCTGCTGTTTGTGTTCTATCGTCCGAATGCCGAGGTTAAAGGGCAGGTGACCTTTACCGGCGGCTATCCGTTTGCGTCTGGTTCTACTGTCAATTTGGTTGTCGATGGCAGCGAGTTCGAGCTGTTCACCGATGGTGAGTGGGCATGGCCTGCGACCGCCTCGGATGATGCCAAGATCGTCACAGCGATGAAGCGCGGAAGTGAGGCGGTGCTGACCGCCCGTTCGGAACGTGGTACGCAGACCAAGGACACTTTCTCGTTGCTGGGCTTTACGGCCGCGATTGAAGACGCGGAAACGCGCTGCACGAACTAAGCCACAAGCAGATCAAATTCCGAAACCCCGCTTTCCGGCGGGGTTTTATTTGTTTGGTCCGATCCTGTGTGTTTTCAGAAATTTACGCTACGTAGAGCGGTGTTTCTTGATCCGTGTCAAAGCCTGCGTCCCCGTTTTCTGAACTACTTAGTTCAGAATTTGTTGAGGAGTCGGCAATGAACTTAAGCAAAAACCTGGCAGTGCTCTTGATGGCGTCTGCGGTGATCCTTGCAGGTTGTGAGAAAGGATCGGAAACCTATCCGATAACGGGTGAGCAATGTGGTCCGGAAGATCCCGTAAAGACCCTGGATGCAGAAGATTGCTACATCCCGCCCGCAGTAAACTAACAACAGTGGGCCACTTAAGTTTCTGCTTTAGTGGCCCATCTTGATTGGGCGCGCATCTTGATCTGTGATAGACAGATATCTCTGTCTGGAGGATTGATGGATGCGATGGGCGTTTGTTTTTTTGATGTTTCCGATATCCGCAAGCGCGGATCCAACTATGGAGTGTATTGACGCCGGTTCGCAGGTGGAAATTGGATCTTGTGTTTCGGATATGGAGTTGCGGGTAAACGCTGCGATAGACTCCAGCTATTCGCTGGCGCTTGGCTCCGCACAAGAACTGGACGAGGTCACCGGACGGGTCGTCGCTGTGCCTGCGCTGGAGGCCTCGCAAAACGCGTGGGTGGCCTATCGCGATGCGCAGTGCGAAGCGGTAGGCGCTTCGTTCGGCGGAGGATCGGGTACGGGGATCGCCATCACAGCCTGTCGGGTTGACCTTGGCCGGGCGCGGGTTGACGAATTGTTGCGTTACGCAAATTGAAGCACGAATTCTTTTGATCTTTACGTGTGTTCCTATATAGAGGCGCATCCCAAGCCAGAATCCACCGAGATACGCCAATGTCGCCCAAAGCGCCGATCACTCAAGACGTCATGACCATCCCCCGCAAACTGCCCGAGGGGAAGATGAACCTTGTCGGTTTGACCCGCGATCAATTGCGTGAGGCGCTAATTGAACACGGCACGCCCGAAAAGCAGGCGAAGATGCGCACGGGGCAGATTTGGCAATGGATCTACCAATGGGGTGTGCGTGATTTTGGTGAGATGACCAATCTGGCCAAGGCCTATCGCACGCAACTGGCCGAGCAGTTCGTAATCGAAATCCCCGAAGTCGTGACCCGTCAGGTCTCAGAGGACGGCACCCGCAAATATCTGTGCCGTATCGCGGGCGGGCACGAGGTTGAGGTTGTCTATATCCCTGAAGATGATCGCGGAACTCTATGCATCTCATCTCAGGTGGGCTGTACGCTGACTTGTTCCTTCTGCCACACGGGCACGCAGAAATTGGTGCGCAACCTGACAGCGGCCGAAATTGTCGGGCAGGTCATGATGGCGCGTGACGATCTTGAGGAATGGCCAACACCGGGTGCGCCCAAAGATGAAACACGCCTGCTGTCAAATATCGTGCTGATGGGTATGGGCGAGCCGCTTTACAACTTTGAAAACGTCCGTGACGCAATGAAGATCGCGATGGACCCCGAGGGGATTTCTCTGTCCCGTCGCCGCATCACGCTTTCGACCTCGGGTGTGGTACCCGAGATCGCGCGCACGGCTGAAGAAATTGGATGCCTATTGGCGATCTCGTTCCACGCTACCACTGATGAAACTCGCGACGTACTTGTTCCGATCAACAAGCGCTGGAATATCGAGGAACTGCTGCAAGCGTTGGCCAGCTATCCCAACGCCTCGAATTCTGAACGGATCACGTTCGAATACGTGATGCTGGATGGCGTGAACGACAGCGACGAAGACGCGCATCGCCTGATCGCACATATCAAGCGCCATAACATCCCGGCCAAGATCAACCTGATCCCGTTCAACGAATGGCCGGGCGCGCCCTACAAGCGCAGCTCGAACAATCGTATCCGCGCCTTTGCGAACATCATCTATCAGGCGGGCTATGCCTCACCCATCCGCAAAACACGGGGTGAGGATATCATGGCGGCCTGTGGCCAGTTAAAATCGGCCACCGAACGGGCCCGGAAATCGCGAAAGCAGATCGAGGCTGAAGCCGGGCTAAACCGTTAAGGGCATGGGCCGTGGCTTCACGCGAAAAACTTAATGAATTGAGTGCTGTTTCCTTGTTCAAAATTTGGTATCTTCGGCGCAGACCCGCTCTGGATGGGGAACTCACCGACAGACACAAGGTGGTGAGATTGCCGGGGCGGTGCTGGTAACACCAATTAAGGCCGCTACCATTTTTCTGAAGCAAAGCGGCATTTAGGCGAACTGATCAGTCAGGGAGGCCACAATATGATTGTAAGTCACCGGCAAGTCTTGGGTATCGCGGCTGTTCTGGCGATCTCGGGATTTGTTCTCCACGCGGCATCTGCTCAGACCAAAGATCAGGATGCGCATTTGGCGATTGAAAACCCAGCCGATCTGACCAAGGAGCAAGCGCAGAAACACTATCAGTCATTGATACGACGCATGTCGCGGGGTTATGCGGCGGCACAGATGGACTTGATCCGAAACTATCAGAACTGGCCTTTGTTCAACGATGCGCCCTACATCTCGGCCACGCATGGGCAGCGCTATGTCAACAGCTATGCGAACCGCATGGCCCACAACTACGGCACATTGCAAGAAGGCGAAGAGCTGCCTGCAGGCTCGGTCCTGGCCAAAGACAGTATGACTGTCACAGATGAGGGCAATATCCATCCCGGTGCCCTGTTCGTGATGGAGAAACTGCCAGAAGGCACCAACCAAGAAACAGCCGACTGGCGTTATATCATGGTGATGCCGGACGGTTCGCTGTTCGGTGATACGATGGGCTTTCGCGCGTCAGAGGTCGATTACTGCCATGTCTGCCACGAGGCCGTCGCGGACCGGGACTATACGTTTTACGTACCCGAAGAGTATCGTGTCGCAGAGTGATCTTCAGGCCGCCGGGTCAGGCAGCTTCAGCTCGGTCGCTTCCTGACGACTGAGTTGCTCACCCTGTTTGCGTTTGGATAGGACCTCGCGGGCGAGCGCGTATTTCTCATCCTGCCAGAAGATCAAACAGCCGTTGCAGCCTTTGCCGCAACATCCCTCGGTTCCGATTCGATTGGTTTTGAAGCGGCGCTCATTGCCGTCTTCGCCGATTTTCTCGACCAGCTCGTCACGACGGCGGGTATAGGCCTTAGGGTTGTCGCGACCTGAGGTTTCCAGCCCCTGCACCAGCTTGTCAAACCGAATGCGACTCCAGTGTTCGTCGGTCAGGGCACGTTCTTTGCGCAGGACGGAGTAGACCGGGAAACGGGCGCGCAGATCGTCGATATCCTCGTGATCGAACAGGGTGAAGGGAAGGCGGATGATGGTTTTGGTACTGCCATGCACAACGTCCAGCCGCGCCCCATCATGAGCGCGTTCAAAGTCATAGACCCGCAGCAGAACCGTCTCGCGCGAAATCGGAGAGACGAAATCCAATACATCCCCCGGTTCCAGCTTGTTTTTCACCTCGACCAGAAAGGCATCCTCGGTCACCTCGGTGACGATCCCGGCATATTCCCACTGCGCAATCGAGGCTGTGTGTTCGTAATCATGTGCATAATTGGTCAGGCGGCCTTCGTGGAAAGCCAGCGTGTAGCCGCGGTTCCCGACTGTTTCGAGTTCACGCATATAGGGCTTCGGGTCCCAGTTCTCGGGGTCGGCGTGATAGTCGTCGATGGCCATACGATAGGCGCGCGCGACGATGGCGGCATAGTATTCCGATTTGCCGCGCCCTTCGACTTTCAGACTGTCGACACCGATCTTCAAGTATTCATCCAGCTTGGGCATGATGCACAGGTCGCGGGAATTGAGGATGTAGGATCCCCGATCATCCTCTTCGATGGGCATCAAATCACCGGGGCGACAGCCTTCTTCCAGCAGGAATTCGAATAGGTCAGCGTTTTCATAGGTAATGCGCAGCTCCTGATGCGTGCCATCTTTGAGGCGCAGTTTCAGGCCATAGTTCCAGCGGCAGGAATTGGCGCAGTTGCCCTGATTGGCCCCGCGTTCGGCCATGAAGTTCGACAGTAGGCAGCGGCCCGAATAGGTCATGCACATGGCCCCGTGCACAAACGCCTCAAGCTTGATATCGGGGCATTTCTCGCGAATCTCGACCAATTCGGGGTATGAGACTTCGCGGGCCAGAACCACAAGCTCGGCCCCCTGATCCTGCCAGAACTTCACCGACAACCACGAACAGATATTGGCTTGCGTCGAGATATGCAGCGGCAGTTCCGGCGCGCGTTCGCGGACGTATTGGAACACTCCGGGGTCGGCGATGATCAGCCCGTCAGGTTTCACCGTGCGGACAGTGTCGATGTATTCGTCCAGCTTCGGAATGTCCTTATTGTGCGAGAACAGGTTCAGCGTCAGGTACGCGCGCCGGCCATGGTTGTGGCAGAACTCGACCCCCTCGATCACCTCTTCCAGCGAGAACTCGGATTTAGTGCGCAGCGACATATCCGGTGTGCCCAGATAGACCGCATCCGCGCCATACAGGATAGCGAGTTTCAACTTACGCAGATTGCCCGCAGGCATCAGCAATTCGGATCTGGACTGGGTCATGGGGATACCGGGCTAAGGATCAAGGGCGCCTTCTACGCCAAAATCCCGGCTCCCAAAACCCCGTTAACTGCGACGGAATCGCGCTGTTCCGATCACTTCGATCAGTTGTTGGCGAACCGGTTCCGGTTGCGCCTCGACTGCGTTCAAAACCTCGCGCAGTTCGGCGCGCAGCCCATGCATCTGGTCGATCAGAGAGATCATCATCGACAGTGCATCGGCCTCCATGTCGTACTGGTCATGCAGTTCGCATGCCAGTTCCAGACGTGCAACGTCGATACGCTGATATCGCAGACCTTGCTCCGATTGCTCGGGGATCACGATCTCAGCGGCCAGATATTCGGTCAGGCGATCCGAAGTCAGGCGGGTGATGGCGTCGATCAGTTCGGCTTCGGTCAATGTGCGGCTCATGACGGCATTCCTTTGCGCGGATCATAGCCGTGGGTTTCGCGCCATGTCTCCATGAAGTGCTTCAATTCATCGTCTACCTTGTCTGGCATTGCGACGGTCAGTTCTATGAACTGATCGCCCCGCTCGGACGAGCCGCGTTTCTTGACTCCTTTGCCACGCAGGCGCAGGGTTTTGCCGCTGCTGGTCCCCGCTGGGACACTGACATTGACGCCACCGTCGATGGTGGGGGCGGGAACCTTGCCACCCAGAACGGCCTCATCAATGGTGATGGGCAGCGTGATGTGGATGTCATCGCCCTGACGGTCGAACACCGGGTGATCCGCAACCGAGATCGTCACAAGCGCATCGCCGGGAGGCCCATCGCCGTACCCCGGGGCCCCTTTGCCACGCAGGCGGATGGTTTGCCCGGTCGTGATACCCGCAGGTATCTTCACTTCAATCCGGTTCCCATCTGGCAGGGTCAATTTCTGGCTGGCTCCGAAAACGGCGTCAAGAAAGCTGATCTGCAGCGAGTAGTTCAGGTTGTGGCCCGGCGCGTGGAACTCTTGGGTTCTTTGACCATATCCCCCCCGTCCCCGCATGAATTCGGCAAAGATGTCGGACATATCGTCCTGCTCGGCCGCGCGTCCGCGATAGGGATTGCCTGCAGCCTCTGCATAGTCGCGATAATACTGCTGCTGCGGACGTTCCTGACCCGAAGCATCAATCTCGCCATTGTCGTAGCGTTTGCGCGTCTCGGGGTCTTTCAGCAGATCATAGGCGGCGGCTGCCGCTTTGAACTTTGCTTCGGCCTCGGCATCGCCCGGCTTGAGGTCAGGGTGACACTCCTTGGCGATCTTCCGGTAGGCTTTTTTGATTTCAGCATCGCTCGCGTCTTTGGCGACGCCAAGAACGGAATAGGGATCGTCGCTCATCTTGCCTCTCGTCGATGTGGGGTTTGGCCTTGATGAAGGTATTTTATCAATTGATTTCAACAGGTCAAAAAGAAGAGACGGCTGAATTGTCTCGTAAATCCGTTATGCTCTGCTAATATCAATGTGTTTCAGATTGATCATTGACGGAGATCGCCCCATGACGCGCAAGCTCAAATCGGTGCTGGCTTTGCTGGCTGGGAACGCCATCGGGCTATTATTGGCCAGTTTGCTGCTTTCAGAGTTTGCGATCCGACCGATTTCCTTCATCGTCGTGGTGATCGTATTTACTCTTGTCCAAGTGATAGCCGAACCGCTGATCCTGAAGCTGGGAGAAAAGAAGGCACCGGCGCTGAAGGGCGGAATTGCATTGATCGTGACCTTTGTTGGCCTTCTGGTCACCGATCTGATCACATCCGGCCTGACCATTGGCGGTATCTCAAATCTGTTGGCCGCAACCTTGCTGGTATGGTTGGGCGCTCTGATCGGCAGTATTGTGCTGCCGATCTACGTGTTTCCCGAACTGCGCGACCCTAAGAAATAGTCATATCGCGTCTAAACTGGCCTCGATGGCCTGCCACAACTCGTCCACCGGTTCGCACCCCACGGACAGGCGGATGAAAGCAGGATCGACAGCATCCCCCCAACGGGCGCGCCGCTCGGCCGAACTGTGGACGCCGCCGAAGGATGTAGCCGGACGCAGCAGTGGGCAGCTATTGATGAACTGTTCGGCTTTGGTCTCGGTCTCAAGCGTGATGCTTAGCAGAAACCCGAAGCGCGTGGTTTGAGCCGTCGCCAATGTGTGCGCCGGATCATCGGTCAGTCCGGGATAGCGGATCTGTTTCACGGCCGGGTGCGCCGCCAGCCGTTCAGCCAGTATTTGTGCTGAGCTACACATCCGATCAAACCGCACATCCAGCGTCTCCAAACCACGATGGAGCAACCACGCTTCATGTGGCCCTGGAATCGCACCAGAGACGCGACGCCATTCTTCCGCTCGTTCCAAGATTTGCGTATTGCGGCTGGCGACGTGGCCCATCAACAGGTCAGAATGCCCACCCATCGCTTTGGTGTCTGAACTCACAACCACATCGACGCCAAGATCCAGTGGGCGTTGGCCCAAAGGGGTCATCGTTGTGTTGTCGGCGATGGTGATGCCGCCGGCCGCGCGCACGGCCTCGGCGATTACCGGCAGATCAAGCATGTCCAGACCGGGGTTCGAGGGGCTTTCCAGAAACACCACATCGAATCCATCAAAGCCGCCTTCGGAAAAGGCAGTGGTTGGACGTTCAACAACCGAGACACCCAGATTTGATAGAAACTGATCAGCCAAAAGGCGTGTCACATAATATCCGTCGGACGGGATCAGCAGGCGCGACCCGGCTTTGACCGTCGCAAACAGGGCCGCCGAAATCGCGCCCATACCTGAGGGAAAACTGAGGCAAGGCGCATCTTCGAGATGCGAAAGAACGTGTTCCAGATGTACCCAGGTTGGGTTGTCGACCCGGCCATAGCTGGCATGCCCATCCGGCGCGCCGGGCAGATGGTACATGCTGCTTTGGGTCAACGGCAGGGCCACAGGCTCGCCCTTGTTCAGGGTATTCCCGCGCAGGTGCAACATTTCTCCGGTCTTCGGGCTCATGGCTCAGCGCCCCGGAATTTCATCGCGTGGGGGCGCGGGTTCCCAGTTCTCGATGATCTCGACCGCCTCTTGCGCGGTGTCGACAAAGCGGAACAGGTCCAGATCTTCGTCCGAGATGGTGCCCGCGTCTGCCAGCGCCTCCCAGTTGATGACTTTCTCCCAGAATTCACGCCCGAACAGCAGGAAGGGCACACGCTCCATGCGACCGGTCTGGATCAGGGTCAGGGATTCGAACAACTCATCCATCGTACCGAAGCCACCTGGGAAGATGGTGATGGCGCGGGCGCGCATCAGGAAGTGCATCTTGCGGATGGCAAAATAGTGGAAGTTGAAGCTGAGATCAGGCGTTACGTAGAGGTTCGGTGCCTGCTCGTGCGGCAGCACGATGTTCAGGCCAATGGAACACCCGCCTGCATCCTGAGCACCACGGTTGCCCGCTTCCATCACTCCGGGGCCGCCACCCGTGACGATTACATTTTCACGGCAGCCTGTATGATTTGATTTCTCTGTCATCAGACGCGCAAACTCGCGCGCCTCATCATAGTACTTCGACAGCCCGGACAAGGTCTCGGTCCGCGCCGTGTGTTTCTGGGCCGGTTCCGGAATGCGCGCGCCACCGAACATGACGATGGTCGAGGTGATCTCACGCTCGGTCATGATCATTTCGGGTTTCAGCAGTTCCAGTTGCAGGCGAACGGGGCGCAGCTCATCCCGGCACAGGAAGTCATCATCAGCGAAGGCAAGGCGATAAGCTGAAGACCGCGTTTGCGGGGTATCCGGTACTTCGCTTGCGGTCGAGCGGTCGGTCTGTGCGTCGCGAAAGGGGCTGAGGCGATCTTCTCTCATATGCGGGGTTCCCTGCTTGCGTGTTTCCAAAACAGCTATAGGGTTCGCGGGCAGAGTGCCAGTCACGGAAAGACAAGAATGGATTGGAAAAGTGAAATATTGGCAGCGCGGGATCGCATTGCCGGACACGCGCAGGTCACACCGGTGATGGAAAGCCATATTCTGGGCTATCCGATTGAAATGAAGCTTGAACATATGCAGCACACCGGCAGCTTCAAAGCGCGCGGGGCGTTCAATACCCTGCTCAGCATGGATGTGCCTGCGGCAGGCGTCGTGGCGGCTTCCGGTGGCAACCACGGTGCGGCAGCGGCTTATGCCGCGCAATCACTGGGCTATCCAGCGAAGATTTTTGTGCCCGAACTTGCAGGTCCCTCCAAGATTGCGCTGATCAAGCGGATCGGGGCTGATCTGAGTGTTGTTTCGGGTGAATACGCCAATGCACTGACCATGGCGCAGGCGCATGAGGAAAGCACCGGCGCAATGCAAATCCATGCCTATGATGCGCCAGCGACGGTGGCAGGGCAGGGGACATGTTTTGCTGAATGGGACGCGCAGGGCTTGCAGGCGGACACAGTATTGGTGGCCGTGGGCGGCGGTGGGCTGATTGCCGGAGCTTTGGCATGGTTTCAGGGTGCGCGCAAAGTCGTGGCGGTCGAACCGGAAACCTCTTGCGCGCTGAATGCGGCGTTGGCTGCGGGCGAACCGGTTGATGTTTCCGTTTCGGGCATCGCAGCGAACGCACTGGGCGCACGGAGAATTGGTGATATTTGCTTTCGGCTGGCCCAAGGCATGAGTTCGGTTCTGGTTTCTGACGATGCGATATCGCAAGCCCAGAATGCTCTGTGGCAGACGCATCGAATACTGGTTGAACCAGCAGGGGCTGCTGCGCTTGCCGCACTGATTTCGGGCGCTTACCAGCCGGAGCCGGGTGAGCGTGTCGCAGTGCTGATTTGCGGCGGGAACATCGCGCCAGATCCGCTAACAGGTTGAGAATACGGCTTGTAGATGTTGTTCATGGATTTTATCTATAATTCATGACCGCGACCATTGCCGACACAATCTATAATGCCCTGAGCCAGAAAATCATCACCGGCGATCTTCCTGCCGGTGAAAAGCTGCGTCAGGACCATATCGCGCGCGACTTTGAGACCAGCCATGTGCCGGTGCGCGAAGCACTGCTGCGGCTTGAGGCGCATGGATTGGCCAAAAGCGAGCCGCGAAAGGGCATGCGCGTCACCGCGTTGGACCCTGCCGAAGTGCGTGAGGTGATCGAAATGCGTGTCGCGCTGGAAACGCTGGCAATGCAGTATTCCGTGCAAAACATGACCCCATCTGCTCTGAAGGCCGCTGATGATGCACGAAAGGCGTGTGATGAGGCAGAGAGCATGCCTCAGTGGGAGGCGCGGAACAGGGTGTTTCATCGTGCCATCCTGACACCATGCGGGTTGCCCCGCCTTTTGCATTCTGTCGATGACCTGCACATCGCCAGTGCCAGGCACCTGTTTGCACATTGGCGGCCCAAATGGGTGCAGCGCGTCGATACGGATCACGCTGCGATCATTCAGGCGCTGAAGAGAAAAGACGTTTCCGCCGCAAACTCGATACTTGTGCGCCATATCCGTCGTGCCAGTTGATACTTTCTGCCATTGAAACGACGATCTGTGCCTCCTCAGAAGATTTGACTTGATTTTTAATAGATAAAAATGATGATCAATTCCGAATCTATGTAATATTATCTATAAAAAGAGAATGACGATGAAAGCCACTCTGCAATCCACCCTCCCGGCCGCCGGAGTAATAACCCCTGCGGGTCAGATCCTTCGTGTCGCGTTGGGTATTCTTCTTTTGACCGCCAGTGCAAAAGTCCAGGTGCCATTTTGGCCTGTGCCCATGACCCTTCAAGTCGCCGCTGTCATGGCTATCGCCGCGGCATTTGGGCTGCGTCTCGGTTCTGCAACCGTGATCGGTTACATGGTTGCCGGGGCAGTGGGTTTGCCGGTGTTTGCCGGAACGCCCGAAAAAGGCATCGGGCTGGCCTATATGATGGGCGGAACCGGAGGTTATTTGCTGGGTTTCGTGGTCGCCTCGGTAATGGTTGGATGGGCCGCGGACAATCTGCGCAAACTGTTTCTGGTTCCGGCGATGCTGGCTGGACTTGCGGTGATCTATGCGCTGGGTCTGGGTTGGTTGGCTCAGTTCGTGCCTGCAGACAAGGTTCTGGTTTACGGTTTCAGCCCTTTCATTCTGGGTGATCTCGTGAAGATTGCATTGGCAGCCGTTCTCGTGATTGGCCTGCCGACGGGTCTGATGCAGAAAATCCGTGGGCCGCAGCCAGATGCTTGATACCGGGCAAGATATCCGCAGCGATTGGACCGTGGATGAAGTGGAGGCGCTGATGCGCCTCCCACTGTTGGATCTGGTAGGTCGCGCAAATGTAATTCACCGGACGTATCATGATCCAAACGACATCCAAAAAGCCAGCCTGCTGTCGATAAAAACCGGAAGCTGTCCCGAGGATTGCGCCTATTGCCCGCAATCCGCCCATCATCGCGAGGTCGAGCTGACCAAGGAAAAGCTCATGAACCCTGCGCATGTCATCTCGCTTGCCAAACGGGCGCGTGATGCGGGGGCTGAACGGTTTTGCATGGGTGCTGCATGGCGTCAGGTGCGCGACGGCGAAGAATTCGACAATGTGCTGGACATGGTGCGGGGCGTGCGCGATCTGGACATGGAGGCTTGCGTCACCCTAGGCATGCTCAAGCCACATCAGGCCAAACGATTGGCGGAGGCGGGACTTACGGCGTACAATCATAACCTGGATACTTCGCCGGAATTCTATGGCGAGATTATTGGAACTCGTACTTATCAGGATCGTCTTGAGACCCTCAGCTATTGCCGGGACGAAGGCATTGATCTGTGCTGCGGCGGCATTATCGGTATGGGTGAAAGCCTGCGGGATCGTGCCTCGCTGTTGCAGGTCCTTGCGAATTTTGACCCGCATCCCGAAAGCGTACCGATAAACGCGCTGATCCCGATCAAAGGCACGCCGCTGGCGCATCTAGAAAAGGTGGGCATTTTTGATCTGGTGCGCATGGTTGCGACCGCGCGGATCACCATGCCGCAAACACGGGTGCGTATGTCCGCAGGGCGGTTGGATTTTTCAACTGCCGAGCAGGCTTTGTGCTTTCTGGCTGGTGCAAATTCGGTTTTCTACGGCGATGTGTTGCTGACCGCACCCAATGCCGGAACCCAAAATGACCGGGATATGTTTGCCGCACTCAGCGCACTTACCGATGATTGACGCAAACCGAGGTATCCGCGTCGCATTGCGCCATGGGTCTCGCTTGCGTATAGGCCACATCAACGTGAACAGATTCTCTAGGGAGACGCCCCATGTCCAATGCGCAACTGGAAGCCGCCATCGAAGCCGCCTGGGAAGTACGTGACACAATCACCCCTGCGACCACCGGCGAGCAACGAGAAGCAATCGAAGACACGCTGAGCGCGCTGGACAGCGGTTCGCTGCGGGTGGCTGAAAAGCTCGACAGTGGTGATTGGCACGTGAACCAGTGGGCGAAAAAAGCAGTTCTGTTGGGGTTTCGCATCAAGGACATGGAAATCCAGACCGGAGGCCCGCAAGACGGCGGCTGGTGGGATAAGGTCGACAGCAAGTTCGCCGGCTGGGGAGAGAACCAGTGGCGCGCGGCAGGGTTCCGCGCCGTGCCAAACTGTGTGGTCCGCAAGTCGGCCTATGTCGCACCTGGTGTGGTGCTGATGCCCTCGTTCGTGAACCTTGGCGCTTATGTCGATGAAGGCACGATGGTTGATACCTGGGCCACCGTTGGTTCCTGCGCGCAGATCGGCAAGAACGTGCACTTGTCGGGCGGCGTCGGCATTGGAGGCGTACTGGAGCCGATGCAGGCCGGTCCGACCATTATCGAGGACAACTGCTTTATCGGTGCGCGTTCAGAAGTGGTCGAAGGCTGCATCGTCCGCGAGGGTTCGGTTCTGGGCATGGGCGTGTTCATCGGTAAATCCACCAAGATCGTGGACCGCGAAACCGGTGAAGTCATGTATGGCGAGGTTCCGCCCTATTCGGTGGTTGTTGCGGGTTCGATGCCGTCCAAGAACAATGTAAGCCTGTATTGCGCGGTCATCGTGAAGCGCGTCGATGAAAAGACCCGTTCGAAAACCGGGATCAATGAGCTACTGCGCGACTGATCCCGTCGTTTCAGTCTGAATAGGCCGCAGAGTGCATGCTCTGCGGCCTTTCTTATTTTGGCATGAACTCCAGCACTGTTTGCTGAAAGAAATCAATCGCCGCCTCACCTCCGGCCCCTTTGGCCAGAGGGCCGACTTGATATCGGGGCGATTGAAGGGCGCGCTGCATCTTTTCGCACACCCAGACATCCTCGGTCTGAAAATCCCCCGTCTCCAGTGGGTGCTGGGTCCAGTGAGAGGATTTGATCCGACCGGATTCTGGGTCGTATCCGGGTATGTCCGCCGCGCGATGCGTATAGGTGAACCAGCCTTTAGGCGACCAGTTTCTGACCCGCAGAAGTGTTGTGTTGGCGTCGACCGGTTCCATGGTCGATATCGAAAACCCCCAGGGGTTTGGCGTCAGGATCGTGGTCGGAAACAGCATGTAGACCCCGCCATAGCCCGGCGTGTCTGCATTCCGTACCGTTTTCAGGCCGGACCCTTTGGCCGAGTTTTCAACAAACTGAGGGATACGATGTTTGACGCCTTCGCGCTCGGTCGACCACCAAACCATGTTTTGGCCAAAAACCTCCCATAGATTCTTGTCATGGGATGGCCCGCCCAACGTGTCTTTGTGCAGATAGGCCAGATGATAGCCGTCGATTGCATTTTCAAAGAAGACCTTCCAATTGCAGTTGATCTCATAGACCACGTCGTCGGGGTTTTCTTGTAGCTCGCTTGATGCCAGATCATGAGGCCAAGGTATTTGAGCCAGATCGCCAAGCCACGCGTCAAAGCTCTGATCCGGTTCTGGGTGAACAAAAACAAGGTTGCGGAAGACACCGACTGAGGCACCGAACAACGCGGTTGCCTTCTTGTCCAGATCCGGAAAGCACTCGCGCTGGGCTGGTACTCCGCGCAATGCGCCATCCAGATTGTAGACCCAGTTGTGATAAGGGCAGACAATGGTCTTGCCTGCGTTGCCGCAACCTTCCAACAACTCGGTTCCGCGATGGCGGCATTGGTTGTGGAAGGCGCGCAAGTCGCCATTTGCGTCCCTTATGACAATCAGAGCGTAAGCCCCGGCCTGAATCGTCCTGAAATCGCCAGGCTCGGTGAAATCCATAGTCACGCCGGCAAAACTCCAGCACTTGCTGAACAGGGTTTTCTGTTCGGCCTCATACCAACTGTCAGAGACATATGCCTCACGCGGCAGTTGTTGCTTGGGTTGATCCGGAAGTGCGTCAGGCGGCATTGTCGAGTCCGTTTATTGTCAAAAATGATAATCATCAATATTGACAATAAACCTTCGAATGTCCAGATTTCACCTTAAGATTTTTCTGAACCCGCTTGGAGGCAGGATGACTTTTATTCAAACCCTGAGGAATCAAAGGTGGATGACACTGCTAATTCTGGCGGCGCTTCTTGTCTCGACCTTCGCCGGGTATTACGGCCTTTGGGGTCTGTTGTTCATATTTTGGGGGCTCTTGGCGGTGCGCTCGGGGCAGGCCTTCTTGATCGAACCGATAAACCGCGCGACAGATCCGGCACTGTTCTGGTCGCTGACGGGTTTGTGGATCGGTTTGGGCGTTCTCTACGTTCTGGCGGATGTTTTTCCACCAGTTGCGAACGGATTCTGATGCCCCGTCCCAGTATGAAAGACGCCAGATCCGAGCAAATCCTGAACGCATTTATGCGTTGTGTCGCGCGGTACGGGCTGGATGGCTCGACCCTGGCGCGCATATCAGAAGAGGCAGGCGTCGGGCGGCCATTGCTGCGCCACTATCTGGGCAACCGGGATGAGATGGTTCGCAAGCTGCTGGATCACGTCCTGAAAGTCTTCGCGGATCAGGTTGAGGCGCTCTTCGACACTCTGCCGTGCACTGATCGGGTTGCAGCGATGCTGGACACTTTGTTCGGACGCGGCACCTATTCTTCGGAAAGTGCTGCGGTGTTTGCCGCTTTGGTCGCAGCCTCAGAAAGACACGCGGATTTGCGAGAACCCTTGCTTGGGTTTGTCTATGACTTCGAGGCAAGGATCGCTGCTGAAATCATGAACGAAGTGCCTGCTGCCAATATGCAAGGGGTCCAAGCCGTGGCAGCGGGTATGTCCGCAATTTATTTCAATACGGATGCTGTGATGCCATTGCGACCCCGGGCGGAATGGCGCGACACGCAGCGCGTGGCAGCGCAGATGCTATTGGACCACCTATACGACAGCACCTGCGACTGAGTTGACCGTGCCATCGGGCCAGCGTATTGCGGGCACTATGGAAAAGCAGAAAAAACCTTCGCGCCAGCAAGTCTATACGTTGTTGGTTCAGATCGGTCGCAAAGATGGCGACGGCCTGCCCGAAGGCGCGACCGGGGCGGCGTTGATGTGTTTTGCCAGCGGCGTGGACGAGGCCGAAGCCGTGCGTGAGACAGTAGCGATCCTGAAGCAGGCCGATACTGCACCGCTGGATGTCACCGGCTATGGCACCCTGGCCGAGCGTGAGGCGCAAGGGCATGATATCGATCCGGATGAGCGGGCATTGATGCAACGGGCGCTGGATGAAAACGCGGTTATCGTGGCACAGATGACACCATTCTTCGGCGACGAGGAAACTGCTTAGTTTCTTACCCCGAACCACTTGCGATAGATTTCGTCATAGGTGCCGTCTTCGCGCAGGGACAGCAGCGCCTGATTGACGTCTTCGACCAATGGCGATCCGGTTGGAAATGCGATCCCATAGTTTTCACGCAGGAAGATGCCCCCGGTCATTGTCGCCATTCTGCGCCCTTCGTGGCTTGCATAATAGGACAGGATCGGAGCGTCGAAAACGACCGCATCCAAATCCTTATTCTCAAACGCGTTCAGCATGTCCTGCAGATCGCCATAGCCGGTATAGTCGATCTCGCGCCGGTTCAGAAAACTGGCGGCGGTTGAATCGGAAATCGTCCCGACCTGTTTGCCGTAAAGGTCGTTGACCGAATTGACGCTGCCGGTGATTGCGTCCACCGTCATCACCGAGGTGATCCGGGCCGTGAAAACGGAGACGATGAATAGGGATGACACCACCAGTACTACACCCAACAGGCGGCCAAACGGGGTGCGCGGCATCCGCTCTTCAAAGCCACCGTTCACCACCAGGTTGAGGGCCCACCAGAACGAGGGGAACCACGCCTCATTCAATTTGCGATCAAAGTAGGGCTGCGCGCGTTTCTCAAAACTCCACATCAGCATGCCGCCACCAAGCAGGATCGCAAAGGCCAGCCCGATGGCGATGAACAATTCCCGAGACAGCAAAGCGTGCAACAGCGATGGCTGGCGAGCGGCCTCTGACGGGACCATGATCTGTAATCCGGCCTCAAATATCGGTTGCGTGAAATCCATTCGGGTTTCCCGCAAGGCGGTGATCGATATATTCGCGATCGCCAGATCGGCAGAACCATCCTGAACCGCGCCCAACATTTCTCCAAATGTCTCGACGCGGTTGACCGAGTATTCCCAGCCGAGTGATTCAGACAGTGCCGCCAGAAGATCCATCGAGAAACCAGTCTGGGCACCGTCCTCGACAAATGAGAACGGAGGACGGGTTACCGTTGTAACCGTAAGAGACTGGGCCTGGCTTTGCTGCGCAAGAGTCGCGAAAGTCAGGCAGATCAATGCGAAGAAGACACGCTTCATGTGGAATCACCTGTTTCGCGGCCCTCTAACGCACTTAAGGGCAGCGCGGCAAGGCAGCCGCTGGGTCAACGCTCATGTTTTGTTGGGGTGCAAAATCAAGCCGCTTGGGCATTCGGTCTCGGAATTCGACTATTCGGGGTTGGCAATCCGGGCAATTCGTTGAATCTGTGCGCGAACACAGGCACCCCTAAGGACAAGAGGCCCAATATGACCGATCCAGTTGAGCTGACAGCAAATCTGATCCGTTGCCCATCGGTCACACCCGATGAAGGCGGGGCTTTGGTCTTGCTGCAGCAAGTGCTGGAGGAGGCCGGATTTTATTGCACTCGCGTAGATCGTGGTGGAATCTGCAACCTCTTCGCCCGATGGGGGCAGAAGGGTCATGCATGCAGCTTTGGCTTTAACGGGCATACGGATGTAGTTCCGGTAGGGGATGAGGCGGCCTGGACCATGCCCCCTTTCGGCGCTGAGGTCCGGGACGGGGTGATGTACGGCAGGGGTGCGACGGATATGAAATCGGGCGTGGCAGCATTTGCGGCAGCGGCTATCGATTTTGTGCGTGACACGCCCCCGGATGGGGCGGTGATCCTGATGATCACAGGTGATGAAGAAGGCGACGCACTGGATGGCACTGTTGCTTTACTGGATCACATGGCCGCAACGGATGAGCGGATGTCGGTTTGTCTGGTGGGCGAACCCACTTGCCCGAACACGATGGGCGAAATGATGAAGATCGGCCGGCGCGGTTCGATGACTGCGTGGTTCACTGTGACCGGAGTGCAGGGGCATTCGGCCTATCCGCATCGGGCAAAGAACCCGGTGCCCGCGATGGCGCGGCTGATGGATCGGCTGGCCAGCCAAGAACTGGATCAGGGGACCGATCACTTTGACGCCTCGACCTTGGCAGTTGTCACGATCGACACCGGTAATTCGGCGACAAATGTGATCCCGGCGCAATGTTCTGGGACAGTGAACATCCGGTTCAATGACCTGCATTCCGGGGCCAGTTTGAGCGATTGGTTGCAATCCGAGGCAGACACCGTTGCCGAGGCGTTTGGCGTCGATGTCGAGACCCGGATCAAGATTTCGGGTGAAAGCTTTCTGACCCCTCCGGGGGCATTGTCTGATCTGGTAGCTCATGCTGTTAAGGCAGAAACCAATATCCGCCCCGCGCTTTCGACCACCGGCGGGACCTCGGATGCCCGCTTCATCAAAGATCATTGCCCGGTGGTCGAGTTTGGTCTGGTCGGGCACACCATGCATCAGGTCGATGAATGTGTCGAAATGGCGCAAATTCATCAACTCAAGGCGATCTACACCCGTATTCTGATGGACTACTTCGCCTGATCCATGCAGAAAACGCTGGTCATCATGGTGAAAGAGCCACGTCCAGGGCGGGTCAAGACCCGTTTGGGGCGCGATATCGGCATGGTTGGGGCTGCTTGGTGGTTTCGGCATCAAACGCGATCTCTGATCCGGCATCTGCGTGATCCGCGCTGGCAGATTGTACTGGCGGTCTCTCCGGATAGGGAGGGAATGAACAGTCGGGTCTGGCCTGTTGATTTACCCCGGAAGCCTCAGGGGCGCGGAGATCTGGGCGACCGCATGGGGCGGATGTTGCGCGGTGCTCCCGATGGCCCGGTGTGCCTGATCGGTGCGGATATTCCGGGCATCACACGGGGTCACATTGCGCGGGCCTTTCGCGCGTTGGGCCGGGCTGAGATGGTGTTCGGGCCCGCCCCGGATGGCGGCTATTGGCTGGTCGGTTCGCAGCGCTATGGGGCGCTGCCCTCAGGGTTATTCCGCGATGTGCGCTGGTCAACGGAACACGCGTTGGAAGACACACTGAATTCGGTTCGCGGGTGCCGAGTAGCGTTGCTGGATAATCTGCGCGATGTGGATACCGTGGCCGATCTGCACGGCTGACATGAGGCACCGCTTTTTGACCATGACGCGGTCGCATGCCCGTGCTAGGCCAAACTCATGACACGCATTCCGACCAAGCAAGAGGTCCTCGACTGGATCTCGGCGAACCCTACCCTGACCTCGAAACGTGATATCGCCAAGGCTTTTGGCATCAAAGGCGCGGATCGGATCGATCTGAAGCGTATCCTGAAAGAACTTGAGGCCGACGGCCATCTGGAAAAACGCAACCGCAGCTATCGCGATCCGGATCGTCTGCCGCCGGTCAGCGTGTTGCAGGTGAAGGCCCCGAACGTAGATGGCGACCTGTTTGCGCGCCCGTTGGAATGGCACGGAGAGGGGGTCGAGCCCATCGTTCTGCTCGTAACGCGTGCCAGCGATCCGGCGCTGGGTGAGGGTGACCGCATTCTGGCCCGCCTGACCGTGGTGCATGAGGAAGATCACAATTACGAAGCCCGCTTGATCCGCCGCATCGGCACCAACCCGCGCAAGATCGTCGGCATTTTCCGCAAAGGGGCCGAAGGCGGGCGGATCGTGCCCATCGACAAGGCTGGTCAGACAGAATGGCTGGTCGCGGACGGGGCCGTTCTGGGGGCCAAGGATGGTGAGTTGGTTGAGGCCGAACAGGCCGGACCCAAGAACCGCATGGGTCTGCCGCGTGCGCGTATTGTTGAACGGCTCGGCGATCCGACCGCGCCCAAGGCTGTCTCATTGATCGCCATCCACCAACACGGTATTCCCGACGACTTCCCGGACAAGGTGATCGAAGAAGCCGACAAGGCCAAACCCGTTGGACTGAAAGGGCGTGAAGACCTGCGGGATATGCCGTTGCTGACCATCGATCCTGCGGATGCACGGGACCACGACGACGCCTGCTATGCCCATGCCGATGACGATCCCAAGAACCCGGGTGGCCATGTGATTTGGGTCGCCATCGCTGACGTCGCCGCCTATGTGAAACCCGGTACGGCTCTGGATCGCGAGGCACGCAAGCGAGGCAACTCCAGTTACTTCCCGGACCGCGTAGTGCCGATGCTGCCGGATCGCCTGTCCGGCGATCTATGCTCCCTGCACGAAGGCGTCCCGCGCGCTTGTATCGCGGTTCGGATGCAGATTGATGCCGAAGGCAACAAGATCGGCCACCGGTTCGTGCGCGGCCTGATGCGCTCTGCCGCCTCGCTGAATTATACCGAGGTGCAGGAGGCCATCGACGGCAACCCGAACGACCGCACCGGGCCGCTGTTGGATACGGTACTGAATCCGCTTTACGCCGCCTATGCTGCGCTGAAAAAGGCACGTACCGTGCGGCAGCCGTTGGAACTGGACCTGCCTGAGCGCAAAATCGTACTCAGCGATGCGGGTGAGGTGACCAGCGTCGCGTTCCGTGACCGGCTGGATGCGCATAAGCTGATCGAGGAGTTCATGATCCTCGCCAATGTCGCCGCTGCCGAGACCCTGATCGCCAAACGCCGCCCGCTACTGTTCCGCGTCCACGAAGAGCCCGCGCCTGAAAAGCTGGAAAGCCTGAGAGAGACGGCGCAGGCGGCGGGACTAAATCTCGCCAAAGGACAGGTATTGCAGACCCGACATTTGAACGCGCTGCTAAACGCTGCTGCTGGTACCGAGGATGCGGAACTGATCAACCTGACGACCCTGCGGTCGATGGCGCAGGCCTATTACAACCCCGAAAATTTCGGCCATTTTGGACTGGCTCTGCGGAACTATGCGCATTTCACTTCTCCCATCCGGCGCTATGCTGATCTGATCGTGCATCGCGCGCTGATCTCAGCCCATGGCTGGGGCAAGGACGGTTTGACCGAGGATGAGATTGCACGGTTGGAAGAAACGGCAACCCATATCTCGGATACCGAGCGCCGCTCGATGATGGCCGAGCGCGATACGACTGATCGCTATCTGGCGGCCTATCTCAGCGAGAGGGTCGGCAATGAGTTTTCTGGCCGGATCAGCGGTATTGCCCGGTTCGGTGCCTTCGTGAAGATGGACGAGACCGGAGCGGACGGTCTGGTTCCAGTGCGTTCGCTGGGGCGAGAGTTTTTCCATTTCGACCGAGAGGCCGGGACGCTGATGGGCTCGGACACCGGGCTGATCATCGCCATTGGCCAGCGTGTCACGGTGCGGTTGACCGAGGCGACGCCGGTGACGGGCGGATTGGAATTGGAGTTGTTGTCCATCGATGATCAGGCGCTGCCGCGCGGCCGTGGCCCCGCCAAGCGCGGAACGCGGCGCAAGGCCGCCAGCACCAAGCGCAAGAAGGACAAGATCAAGCGCAAAGTCGAACGCAAACGCCGTCAGAGGTGATAAGTAAGCGCGCGCGCAATCAGCCAGCCATGGCGCGTAGGATCAATCTGATCGGGCCGGTCGAACAGAATCGCGCGATTGCCGTCGATCCGATCCTCGCCAGGAAAGGCGGAGGTAAAATCCCCCATCAGTCGGCTTTGGCAGTGTACGAACAGCGCAAAGCAAGCCGCCTTGTGTCCGCCCAAACGAATCGTCGAGCCTTTGGGCGCCAGATAGGCGGGCTGGCCCCACCGCAACGCTTCTTCCAGAGGCTGAGCGCGTGGCAGCGAGGCCGCAGTTTCGAAGATCAACTCGCGCAGCGCTAGTGCCCCATTGCGCGTCTCTTCCGGTAGCGCCTCATAGGCTGCAGCGACTTTTTTGTTCTCAAAGGCTGTCATGATAGCGGGATCGCCTGCTCCATTCGGTCGATATAGCTGTTGAGCAGCTTATCTTGTTTAATCCGACGGGTCAGGGGGGTGTCTGATGGTGTCGCGCGCATCGCCGCCAGCATTGGACCAACGCTCATGTCCGCCGAGGTAGGTTTCTCTCCCATCAGGTAGGGCGATTGCCAAAGATAGGCCGAGATCGCCTCAAAGTCGCGCTCCAGCCGGTCTTGTCGTTCGACGGGCGAAAAGCGGGATACACCTTGAAACGCGAGCCCCTTGAGAACGGATTTCCGGATCGAATTCGAAACCGGCTTGCGGATCAGTGCGGGAATGACGGTAAAGAATGTATCGCGCAGGATTGGCCAAACCTCATCATTGGCCCAACGGTCCTGCACGACATGAAAGTAAAGGTGTTCCTCGGCCATGCGGACCAGTGCGCGGGACTGGGCTTTTTGCAGGTCAGTCAGGCCAGCATCGAAATCGGCCCCCTGAGCCTCAATCCAGTCGCGGATCAGGTCGCTGTCCGGAATCAGACGTTCAGGCGTGCGCAGAACCGGCAGCTTCTGGTGTGGCATCTTGCGTGGGTCCAGCAGATCGGACCGTTGCCAGCGCAGGCCCGCGCTTTGAAGCATCAGGGCCGTTTTCACGCAGAATGGGCTGGCGCTGAACAGGCCAAAGGCGGAGGGGTAGGTGAGAAGGGTCAGCATCATCAGCTCCATAGTTGGGACGCCTGATGGGTACGCCGGACTGATGACAGATTCTGACATTAGGCTTAGAGTAGACTATACTATGTCCCGCACCGCCCGTCTTTTTCAGTTGATGCAGGCCCTACGATCTGGCCCCTCGCCCAGAACGTCGGTTCAATTGGCGCAGGATTTAGGCGTTTCGCCGCGCACAGTGCACCGGGATATCGATGCATTGCGTGGCCTCGGGGCGATAATCGACGGAGAGGCCGGGTTCGGGTTCACCCTAATCGAGGATGCGACCCTACCGCCGTTGGGTTTCACCAATGACGAGCTCGAAGCGCTGGTGTTGGGCTTGCGCGAGGTGCAATTGATCGGAGACCCGGCGCTGTCGGATGCTGCAAGCGCGGCCCTACGCAAGCTGCAGGGCCGGTTGCCGCAGCGCCAGTCGCATCGGCTGAGCCATGCTGTTCTGACCGCCACGCGATTTGACAGGCCAGCCGTGCCAACAATTGACGTTGCCATTTTACGCCAAGCCGCGTGGGATGAACGCGTGATCGAGTTCGCCTATACCGATGCCAAAGGCGCAGACACCCGTCGTCGGGTCAATCCGCTGAGCATCGTCTATATGGACCGTGCCAGCGTATTGCTGAGTTGGTGCCACCTGCGTCAGGATTTCCGAGTGTTTCGGCTGGATCGTATGCAGGGCATGGATGTGACCGAGGATAGCTTCCGACCCAATCGCGTATCGCTATTGCGTGACGCCATTGCCCGTATTCGCGCGGAACGTGAGGAACAGGATCAGGAAACCTGACGTTCTGCGTTTTGAGAAATTCCGATTGTGCGCTATCATCGGCTCTGAGCAGTAATCAGGATAAAACGGAATGCGTAAGTGTGTAGGTGGCGTTATGACCGCCGCATTATGGGCATCCATCGTGCAGGCGGATACAACAGAAAATTCGATACGGCCTCTGGCCCGACCTATGGTCGACAATGTGCAACTGGCCTCGGCGGATGTGACGGTCTCGGTACGGCCCGTGCTGCGGCCTAAGGTCGAGGTGCAACGTGTATCGGCAGACGGGAATGCCCGATTTCAGGCTTGGCTGGGGGCATTTCGCAAGCGGGCGCAAGAGCAGGGCATCTCGGTCAATACGCTGGATCGGGCGTTGGCTGGGGTGACCTATGACAGTGACATCATCAAACGCGATCGCAATCAGGCGGAGTTTTCCAAACCGATCTGGGAATATCTGGATGGAGCGGTTTCAAAAACGCGGATTTCCAACGGTCGCGTTGGACTAGACAAGCACCGCGAGACTTTGACCCGGATCGAAGCCCAGTACGGCGTCGAAAAAGAGGTTGTGACCGCGATCTGGGGTCTTGAGACTTCGTTCGGCACCTACCGAGGAAGCAAGCAAACCATTCGGTCGCTGGCGACTTTGGCCTTTGATGCTCGACGAGCAAGCTTTTTTGAGGAACAGCTGATCGCCGCGTTGCAGATACTGCAGGCAGGGGATGTCGACCCTAAGAATATGGTTGGCAGTTGGGCTGGGGCGATGGGGCATACACAGTTCATGCCGACCTCGTTTCTTGATTACGCGGTTGATTTCGATGGAGATGGGCGTCGCGAGATCTGGTCCGATAATCCAACTGATGCCTTAGCATCAGCCGCTTCCTATTTGGCAAAACATGGATGGACCAAAGGCCAACCTTGGGGGGTTGAAGTGCAACTACCATCCGACTTTGACTACGCCAACGCGCGGCGAGATTTCACTCTGATGCCGTCGGAATGGGCGGCCCGAGGGGTTCTTGCTTACTCGGGCAAGGCAGTGCCCGATCACGGGCAAGCAGCAATCTTGTTACCGGCGGGTGGTCGGGGTGTCGCCCTGATGATCTTCAATAATTTCAAAGTGATCGAGGCCTACAACGGCGCCGATGCCTATGTGATCGGCATCGGGCATCTGTCCGACCGGCTTGCAGGAGGCTCTCCGTTTGAGGCCGATTGGCCGCGTGGCGATCGCGTATTGAGCTTTACTGAAAAGAAAGAACTACAGCGTCGGCTGACTCAGGCGGGCTTCGATACACAAGGGATCGATGGGCGCACCGGGCCAAATACGATTAACGCGGTGCGCGCCTTTCAGGTTGCTCAGGGGTTGATCCCGGATGGATACCCGTCGCTCGGCCTCTTGGAAAGGATGCGCTGATAATCAGGGCGACCCAATTGGGTCGCCCATGATCTAATGATCAAGACGCAGGCTTCATCAGACCTTTTTCGTTGATTTCAACCAACGCATCATCCAACGATTTTTGAATGCGCACGAACATCTCGTCGATTTCGGCCGTGGTAATGACCAACGGCGGAGAGATGACCAGGCGGTCGTCCACATGACGCATGATCAGATTGTTTTTGAAGCAATGTTCGCGGCAGATATATCCGATCGTGCCGGGATCTGATGCGAACTTGGCTCGGCTTGCCTTTTCAGGCGTCAATGCGATGGACCCCATCAAGCCCGCGATCTTTGCCTCCCCGACCAGCGCATGCTCGACCAATGCGTCCCATTTTTTTTTCATATAGGGCGCGGCCACGTTGCGCACATGATCGACGACGTTTTCTTCTTCGAGGATGCGCAGATTTTCGAGCGCAACTGCTGCGGCAACAGGGTGGCCGGAATAGGTGTAGCCATGGTTGAACTCGGTGGCGCTGATGACACGGGCGACTTCGTCGCAGACGATCGATCCGCCAATAGGTGCATAGCCTGAGCTAAGGCCCTTGGCGATTGTCATGATATGCGGTTTGATCCCGACGGTTTGCGAGCCAAACCAGTTGCCGGTTCGGCCAAACCCGCAGATCACCTCATCCGCGATCAGCAGTATATCGTACTTGTCGCAGATGCGCTGAATTTCAGGCCAATATGTGTCGGGTGCGATTATCACGCCGCCTGCGCCCTGCACAGGTTCGGCGATGAAGGCAGCGACGCGATCTTCGCCCAGTTCCTGAATGGCTTCTTCCAGCTCGCGCGCGCGGGCAAGGCCGAATTCCTCGGGGCTCATATCGCCGCCTTCCGCCCACCAGTTCGGCTGGTTGATATGGTGGACATTCGGGATTGGAATGCCGCCCTGCGCATGCATTCCTGCCATGCCACCCAACGACGCCGATCCAACAGAAGAACCGTGATAGGCATTCTTGCGGCTGATGATGATGTTCTTGTCCGGCTGACCTTTTTCGGCCCAATAGGTGCGCACTAGACGGATGTTGGTGTCGTTGGCCTCGGACCCGCTTCCGGCAAAGAAGACATGGTTCAGATCACCTGGCGCAAGCTCAGCCAGTTTTGCAGCCAGCGCAATGGCGGGCGTATGGGTCGTCTTGAAGAAAGTATTATAGTACGGCAGCTCGCGCATTTGACGTGCGGCTGCATCGGCCAGCTCGTCGCGGCCATATCCGATATTCACGCACCACAATCCGGCCATACCATCCAGAATTTCATGACCTTCGCTATCGGTCAGATAGACGCCCTTGGCACGGGTGATGACCCTGACACCTTCGTCTGCCAGCGACTCATTGGTTGAAAAAGGATGCAGATGGTGTGCTGCGTCCAGCGCCTGCAATTCGGCAGTGGGCATGTGATTGGTGATGGTGGACATCTCGGATTCTCCAGCAAGCGTCGTTGCCAGATAGAATATGATCAAATTTTATGCTGTCAATCGAATCGCTGGTTTCTAGGTGCTTGGCAAAGCATCGCCCATCATTCCCATACCCTGCTCAATGTCCTGCGCTGTTGCTAACGCGGCCTTTTCTGCATCTCGCTCACGTAGCGCGGCAATAATGTCTTTGTGTCTGTCGGGCAGGCTTTGAGTGCCGAAGCGACCGCAAACGATGCGCAACGAAGGGCCGAATCGCAGCCATAGCCGTTCGGCTAAATCAACAAGTATCGGAGCGTCCGCATGGGAATACAGAGATTGGTGAAAGGCGTGGTTCAAACGCAGGTAACCCCCTACATCTCCATCCGCGATCATATTGTCCAATCGTTGATCCAGCTGCTCAAGATAGTCGATCTCGGTTATAGATATGTTCTTTGTGGATCGCCTGGAAAGCTCTGTTTCTATTGAAATTCTTGCAAAAATCATCTGCTCGATGTCGTTGGCTGAAAGCAGCGGGACGCTCACGCGACGATTGCCCTGAAAAATGAGCGCGCCGTCGGAAATCAGACGGCGTATCGCCTCGCGCACCGGAGTCATGCCGACACCAAGCGAATCAGTCAGTCCCTGGATCGTGACCGGCTGCCCGGGCACGAGATCGCCAAACAGAATCTGGGATTTCAGTGTCCGATAGACCTGTTCGTGCGCTGGGCGTTTTTCTTCATCTACCGGAGGTGTATCTGCTTTATTTTTGATCAAATCCAAAAGGTTTGCCCCAATCCAAGTGTTTCTGTCTTGCCAGAATCTTCACCTATTCCGACCATAGGTGAAACCGTCGTGAAACGCAAAACTTGATCAAATCCAAAAAAAGGTCAAAATGGCCGCACAGTTGCAGGGAGAAAAATATGAAACTGAAAACGCTGGGGATGACAGCGATCGTCGCATTGGGGACTTCGGCCGCGTTTGCTGAAGAAGTGCGCGTCTATAACTGGTCCGACTACATTGACGAAGATCTGCTGAGCAAATTCGAAGAAGAAACAGGGCTAACCCTGATCTACGATGTGTTCGACAGCAACGAGGTTCTGGAAACAAAAATGCTGGCCGGTGGGTCAGGCTATGATGTGGTTGTGCCTTCAGGCACGTTCCTACAACGCCAGATCCAGGCCGGCGCATTCCAGGAACTGGATGCCGCCAAGCTGTCGAATGCAGGCAACCTATGGGATGTGATCCAGGAACGAACTGCAGGGTATGACCCCAACAACGCCTACTCGATCAACTATATGTGGGGCACGACAGGTATCGGGTTGAATGTCGGCAAGGTCAAAGAAGTGCTGGGCGACGATGTTGCGCTTAACAGCATGGATCTGGTGCTCAAGCCCGAGAACATGGAAAAGCTGGCCTCGTGTGGGGTGCATTTCCTGGACGCACCGTCTGAGATCATTCCGATGGTGCTGCAGTATATCGGCGAAGACCCTGACAGCCACGACACAGACGTAATTGGGAAAACCGAAGAGATTCTGACCAGTGTGCGCCCGTATGTTCAGAAATTCCATAGTTCGGAATACATCAATGCGCTCGCCAATGGTGATATCTGCGTTGCTGTCGGCTGGTCGGGCGACATCTTGCAGGCACGCGACCGTGCGGCGGAAGCGGATAACGGCGTGGAAATTGAATACCATCCCTTTGCGGAAGGCTCGCTGATGTGGTTTGACCAGATGGCTATTCCGGTCGACGCACCAAACCCCGAAGGCGCGCACCAGTTCCTGAACTTTATCCTGGATGCCAACAACATGGCTGCGGCGTCGAACTATGTGTACTACGCCAACGGCAACAAGGCCTCGCAGGAGTTTCTTGAAGAGGACGTGATCGGTGATCCGGCGATCTATCCGGATGATGCGACCATGCAGAACCTCTACATCACCACACCTTATCCGGCAAAGACCCAGCGAGTGGTGACACGTCTCTGGACCAAAGTGAAATCAGGCACCTGATCTGATCATAGCGCAAGGCGGGCCCACTGCCTTGCGCCATTTTTATCCTGACCGATAAACGGGGGCCGCCTTGAATTCTGAAGTCTTTGCGCCGTGGGATGACCCGCAGGCGAAACCCTTGATCCAGTTCCAGAACGTCACCAAGCGTTTTGGCGCATTCACCGCAATCGACAATCTTTCACTGGATATCTACGAGCGTGAGTTCTTTGCGCTGCTCGGCCCGTCGGGCTGCGGCAAGACCACGATGATGCGGATGCTGGCCGGATTCGAAACCCCTACCGATGGTCACATCCTTCTGGGTGGACAGGATATCGACCCGATCCCGCCCAACAAACGGGCGGTAAACATGATGTTTCAGTCGTATGCGCTGTTTCCTCATCTCAGCATCTGGGACAACATCGCCTTTGGCCTGCGCCGGGACAACATGCCCAAACGTGATCTGGAAGAGCGGGTCGATGAGATGCTGCGCCTAACCCGGCTGGAACAGTTCGCACGCCGCAAGCCGCACCAGATCTCGGGTGGTCAACGCCAACGCGTTGCGCTGGCCCGGTCATTGGCCAAAGCACCAAAACTGCTATTGCTCGACGAACCTTTGGGCGCTTTGGATAAGAAACTCCGTCAGGATACTCAGTTCGAGTTGATGGACATTCAGGAAAAAACCGGCACGACCTTTGTCATCGTGACGCACGATCAGGAAGAGGCGATGACCGTTGCCAGCCGAGTGGCCGTGATGGATCAGGGCAAACTGATGCAAGTGGCAACTCCAGATCGCATCTATGAGACGCCAAACTCGGTTTATGTTGCTGATTTCATTGGGGATGTGAATATCATTGAGGGACGCGCTACCGCAGCAGGCGACGAAAGCTATCAGATCGAGTGGGCAGAAGGGCAACCCCCGTTAGCGGCGTCTTCCGCGACCCAACTGTCCAATGGTCAGAGCTGTCATCTGGCGATCCGGCCTGAAAAGGTCGCGATCTCTGCCGAGCGCCCGGTCGATGCGATCAACGCCATTCAAGGCAAGGTGCATGACATCGCCTATCTGGGCAACTTGTCGACCTATCATGTCGAACTGCCAAACGGCACGATTATCAAAGCGCAAACAGCGAATACCCGCCGCATCTCGCGCCGCTCGTTCACCTGGGAAGACCCGGTTTGGCTGTCCTGGACAGCGACTGCCGCAGTTCTGCTGGAAAACTGATGCGCCGCGCTTTTCTTATTGCTGTCCCGTATGTCTGGCTGCTGGCGCTGTTCATGGTGCCGTTCTTCATCGTCCTGAAGATATCGCTTTCAGACACCGCACTTGCCATTCCACCCTATACTCCGACGCTGGACCTGTCCGAAGGTTGGGCGGGTATCAAGGATTTCTTCAGCCAGCTTGATCTGGAAAACTTTGTCTGGCTGACCGAGGATGATCTGTACTGGAAGGCCTATCTGTCCAGCTTAAAGATCGCGCTGATCTCAACGGTGTTGACGCTGATTGTCGGGTATCCGATCGCCTATGCGATGGCGCGCGCGCCTGAAGAGTGGCGGCCGACATTCATGATGCTGGTTATCCTGCCGTTCTGGACCTCGTTCCTGATCCGTGTCTACGCATGGATGGGGATTCTCAGCAACGAAGGCTATCTGAACCAGTTGCTGCTGTGGACGGGCATCATCTCGACCCCGTTGACCATTCTGAACACGAATACCGCAGTCTATATCGGTATCGTCTACACCTATTTGCCGTTTATGATCCTGCCGATCTATTCGTCTCTTGAACGGATGGACGGTTCGCTGATCGAAGCCGCAGAAGACCTTGGGTGTTCGCGTATGCAGGCTTTCTGGTTGATCACGATCCCGCTGTCCCGCCCGGGTATCATCGCGGGCTGCTTCCTAGTGATGATCCCGGTGATTGGCGAGTTCGTGATCCCGTCGCTTCTGGGTGGATCGGGGACTTTGATGATCGGCAAGGTGTTGTGGGAAGAGTTCTTTTCGAACCGCGATTGGCCCGTCGCCAGCGCGGTGGCCGTGGTTCTGTTGCTCATCCTCGTGATCCCGATTGTGCTGTTCCAGCGCAACCAGCAAAAGCAGACGGAGGCAGAACAATGAACAGGCTGAGCTGGTTCAACACTGTCTCACTGACGCTGGGATTTGCCTTTCTGTATATCCCGATGATCATCCTGATCATCTTCAGCTTCAACGAAAGCAAGCTTGTCACCGTTTGGGCCGGTTTTTCGACCAAATGGTACGGCGAGTTGATGCAGAACGAAGCCTTTCTTGATGCAGCCTGGGTCACGCTGCGCGTTGCCGTATTCTCATCAACGCTGGCCACGATTCTGGGCACCGCAGCGGCCTATGTTCTGGTACGCGGTGGGCGGTTCTTTGGGCGAACACTGTTTTCCGGGATGATCTATGCCCCGCTCGTGATGCCCGAAGTGATCACGGGTCTGTCGCTGCTGTTGTTGTTCATTGGCATCGGATTGGACCGGGGGATCTTGACCATCGTTCTGGCGCACACGACGTTTTCGATGTGTTTTGTCTCGGTCGTCGTATCCTCGCGTCTTGTGACCTTTGATCGGTCGTTGGAAGAGGCCGCACTGGACCTGGGCTGCTCTCCTGCGCAGGCGTTTCGCTTGGTCACCCTGCCGATCATCGCTCCGGCGGTGATTTCAGGATGGCTGCTGGCTTTCACCCTGTCGCTGGATGACCTAGTGATTGCTTCGTTTACATCCGGGCCTTCTGCCACCACCTTGCCGATCAAGATTTTCTCGGCTGTGCGTTTGGGCGTCAGTCCCGAGATCAATGCGCTGTCAACATTAATGATCGCGGTTGTCACGGTGGGCGTTATTACCGCGTCCCTGGTG
Organism: Ruegeria sp. C10; assembly: GCF_056537805.1. Lineage (NCBI taxonomy): Bacteria > Pseudomonadati > Pseudomonadota > Alphaproteobacteria > Rhodobacterales > Roseobacteraceae > Ruegeria > Ruegeria sp. C10. The sequence continues at coordinate 707,018 of NZ_JBQFSC010000001.1, forward strand.
ACCAAGCGGGCGATGGTTAGGCAGAAACAGGATGAGTTGGCCGCGGCAAGCGCTGAATGAGGCGTATATTTCCTGATTATGCCTACGGCCCCGCGCCACGCGCGGGGTGTTGGTGGGATGAGACGATCGCGACCCCTGCTTGGCCAAAGCTCGAAGACGATATCAGCGTTGATGTCGCCGTCATCGGGGGCGGGTTTACCGGCTTGTCCGCCGCATTGCATCTGTCCGAGGCAGGGGTTTCGGTCGCTGTGTTCGAGGCGGAAACACCGGGCTGGGGGGCGTCCGGTCGAAACGGGGGCTTTTGTTGTCTGGGCGGGTCAAAGCTCAGCAAGGCTGGTCTGACCCGTCGCTATGGTCAGGTGGCAACGCAGGCCTATTACCAAGCGGAAGAAGACGCCGTTTCACTGGTTGCTGACCTTCTGCGTGATAACCAAATCGACGCCGAAACGCATTCCAAGGGTGAAACTCAACTGGCCCATTCACGGCGCGCGATGGAACGATTGCGCCGGTCGGCCGATCCGGCCGGACAATTACATGAGATTGACGATCTGCAGGGCCTCGGGCTGGGTGGGGCGTTTTTCGGTGGCTATACAACGCCAATTGGCTTTGCCCTGAACCCCCGAAAGTATCTGTTCGGTTTGGCTGGCGCCGCCCAGGCAAAGGGCGCAACTCTGTTCCAGAACAGCCCGATCACGCAGATCAAACAGGCCGCCTCGGGATTCGTGCTGACCTCGCCTGCGGGTCACGTTCGTGCTTCGAAGGTTCTGGTGTGCACAAATGGCTACTCAAGCGAGGATCTGCCGCCCTGGTTGGCCGCGCGTTATATGCCTGCACAGTCAACGGTTATTGTGACGCGGCCTCTGACTGATGTCGAGCTGCAGGCGCAAGGCTGGACGTCGGATCAGATGGCCTATGACACGCGTAATTTGCTGCACTATTTCCGATTGATGCCCAATCGACGATTTCTGTTTGGGACACGAGGGGGGCTGCTTTCATCCCCTGGGGCTGAGACGCGCATTCGGCAAAAAGCTTTCAGGGATTTCAAGGGGCTATTCCCCGCCTGGAACAGTGTCGATGTCACACATACGTGGTCCGGCTTGGTTTGCCTTGCCCGCAACCTCGTGCCCTTTGTTGGACCGGTTCCTGAGCATCCGGGGATGTATGCAGGGTTTGCTTACCACGGCAATGGTGTGGCGATGGGAACCTATTGCGGACGTGCTTTGGCGCGACTGGTGCTGGGGCAATCCGCAGACATTCCGTCCCCTATTGCGGGTGCGCCGGGGCGGTTTCCTTTTGGCCGTTGGCGTCGCGCTGTCATGCCGCCAGCCTATGCGTATCTGGGTCTGGCGGACCTATAAGGCCTCAACTTCCAACTCATACCCAATGGCATAATCAGCCGCACCGTTTTCGGCCCGCCAAAGACAATAAGCGGCCATGCGCCAGGCAAACCAAGGCCTCAATGACAGATAGCGTTCGGTGATATCGGGTTGGTCGTAGGCCTTAAGAAACAGCGTCTCTTCGGCCTCGGACAAGGGCGCGCCACGATAGAGTTGCTGCATCGCAGGTGAAAGGAATATCGCCAAGTCTTCACATGGGTCACCGAAGGCCGGGCATTGCCAATCGATCAGCGTCAGCCCATTTTTCGATTGCAGGATGTTTCCCGCGACCGGATCGCCATGGATCAAGCACCGCGCGGATAATGGCGGTACTTGGGCCTGAGGTTTTTTTGCAAGCAACGATCGCCGCTCTTCCGCGTGGCAATCAGCCAGAATTTGACACGCGTGCTGTTCCAGATCTTCGCTGCCATTGCAGCCGTTAGGGAGGTCCAGATTGACCGGAATTTGGTGCAACCTTCCGAGCAGATGGGCCACGCCCGAAACATCGTCCTGCCAAGGGACGCCCGGTGCGTGGTCATAGTAGACCCAGCTATCGTCTCCAAAGGAACCCGTGGCACGTAAATTGGGCACGAAGCCAAAGCTGTTGAGCGTGCGCAGACATTCTGACTCAAGCCGGGCATCGTTGCGAAACAAGGGGTTCTGAAACCCGGTGCTGTATAACTTCAGAACGGCATCACTATTGCCGGACAAAACCTTCCAGACATGATTGGTCCGCCCACCGTACAACACCTCGAAGGTCACGTCGTGGCGGATCAAACCTTGGGTGCTGAGCTGGGCAACAAGACCCGGGGGAGGTTGGTGATGATCAGACAGGAGAGATACCGGTTTAGGGGGCGAGTCGCGATGCACCAAGCTTTGGCCCGCCTTGCCTTCTAGATCAAGCACCCGTGCGGATTTGCGTGACCATTTCGGCGGACACCTCTGCACCGCTCTCCAGTTTCAGGATGATGCCACCTTCACTGACCTGTGCCTCTACCACCCGACCGAAGGCAGATGCGGGCGTGCTGGTTAGTAACTCACCTCTTTTGAAGCTCTCCAATGTGGCTGAGTAACTGCCAGCGGGAAAGGGATCACCGGCACTGCTGACCCCGGCCCACTCGAATTCGGCCTTATCAGTAGGCACAGGGATGCGATCGACAATGGTGCCCTGGTCATTGCGGATGACCAACTCGGCCCGGTCGGCAGTGGGTTCGGCCTGAGCAAAAATCGGAACAGGCTGATCTACAAAGCGAAACGGTGCATCGGTTTTGACATTCATCCCAACCCACCCGGTGAGCTGATTAAGATCGACTGCCCCCATTGTCAGCGCGAGGCCAGACAGAAGCTCATTGGCTTTGACTTGTTGTTCGACCATCGAGAACTGCGCCAGCTGAGAGGCATATTCGGAGGAATCCAGAGGTTCAAGCGGATCCTGATTGCGCGCCTGCACGGTCAGCATGCGCAGAAAGGTCTCGAAATCTGACGTCAGTGCCGAGCGTTCCGAATTGTTGTTTGCGCCGGGATTTGCACCCGTTGCGGTCACTGAATTGGTCGCTGAAATCATCAATTAAAGCCTCATATCAAGGCCCCTTTCAGGGCCAGCCGAAAGTGTGGGTGCCTTATGGTCCGCGTCGCGAACCATTTCGACCGTTTCTGAGGAAGGGTCAGGCTCTGATGGGTCACCATGCCGGGACGAGTCCCCGGACATGCTAAGATCAAGCGACAGATCCCCATAACCCAGCTTTTCGAACTCAGCCGACAGGATCGCAATGTGTCGCCGCATCAGGTCCAGTGTTTCGGGCCGTTCGGCCGCGATCGATAGATGAAACCCGTCTTCTCGACCGTTGAGCGTGATTGATACGCGCCCAAGCTCTTCGGGGTTCAGGGCTATTTCAACGCCACCGGTATTTGGTCGGGTCGAAATCGAAGCGGCCAGTTGCCCCGCAATCGTGCGTGCCGTTTCCGCGCGGGCTGCGGCGACGGGCATCGCTTGCGTCGTGTCGCGTATCGTGTGGCCCACCGCAGTATCTTTGACGGCAAAAAGGTCATCAACTTCCGCGCTGATCGCCGTTTCAGCAATAGCATCGCCCGGAGCCCGGTTGAGATTCCAAGCTGTTGTCTGCGGTTTCAAGGCGGCAGAAATGACAGTTTGCTGGGTTATTCGAGCCTCTACAGGCTCAACTGCGCGTGCGACGAGTGGCACCTCTGTTTCAGGACTTGGCGGTTCTAGTTTCGAAAAAGTATCCCCAACAAAGCTAGCATTTAGCGCGTGTGAGGCCGGCATTTGGTGTAGATATCCATTTCCGCTAACATCATGGATCGGAACTTGGGTTGGCGCTCGAAGCACGTTTGCGTCAGGCCTTGGGACAGCCGCTTCGGGCGAGCCTGTATTTTGTCTTAGCGTTGAATTTTCAGGGGCCAACTGCGAAATTTGCTGTACCGGGCTGGGCGGAGCGGCAACATGGTTCGTCTCACCGACGGCAAAATCCGCTTGGTGTTTCGGCGCATTTGCGACCTCTTGCGCAGCCACCTGCAGTTGGGCGCGCTCTAGTTCGTCGGGTTTGATTGTCTCAGTTGAATCTGCCGTAGAAACAGATGGAATTTCTGATTGTTCGGGTGGCAGGTTTGAATCAGCCACAAACGGATCAACATCCTTCAATTCATTTTGTTCGACATCCTCATTAAGCACTTCCTCAAAGGCAAACCCACCTTTGGTATCACGCTCTTTACCCTGAGATGCCCCCGGTTTGTCACCCGTGGCAGATGCAGGCGACATGATCGTCAGCGGGTTGGTCATTTTTCGCTCCGGGGTTTCTTTGATCTGGCCGGCACTGTGCCCACAGGAAGTTACGTTTATTTTAACCGCTTTCCCCTTTGATCGAGAAAGTTCATAGCAATTTTCGGAGAATCCGATGACGATTACATCTACCAGTGCGACCATGCACTCCGCCCAGATTCCACAGAAGCTGAAAGCCGCCTCTGTTGAGCTGGAGGCCGCTTTTCTGGCTGAAATGCTCAAGTCAGCAGGACTCGGCCAAGCACGAAGTTCCTTTGGCGGTGGTGCAGGCGAAGATCAGTTTGCTTCGTTTCTGGTGCAACAGCAGGCACAGCAAATGGCAAAGGCGGGTGGAATCGGCCTTTCGGAAATTTTGTTCAATGCAATGATGGAGAAGTCCGATGAATAAAGATCCGATTCATGCACTGGAAGACCTTTTGGATCTGGAGCGCACAGCGCTGGTCCAGGGGGATTTGACCGATCTGGATCGATTGGTGCCTGAAAAAGAGAACTTGATCGGTGCAATAAATGATCTGCAGGTGTTGGAAAGCGATGATCTGATCCGGATCCAGAAGAAGGTCGTGCGCAACCAAGCCCTTTTGAACAGTGCGGCCGAGGGTATTCGGGCTGTGGCGGACCGAATGGCGGAACTGAAACAGGTCCGGCAGGAGTTCAGCACTTATGACGCCTCGGGGCAGCGTAGTGGGTTTGCCTTGCGATCGCGGGCAAAGCTGGAAAAACGGGCATAGCATCAGGTTTGATTCAAATCCGAGATTTCGGATTTGCCCGTCTTAGCACTCCGTTAGGAGATCGGGGGCAAATGTGGCGATGCACCTGAAACAACGGGTGGCGCGAAGGCCACAAGGCACGACGCACAGGTCAGAACGACAGAATGCCTGCCGGTTTGGTGGGTCCAACATGGGCGTCAAACGCGCCCGAACGCTAAGAGGATGACAAATATGTCAAGCATTCTGACGAACAATGGCGCAATGGTTGCGCTGCAAACTCTCAAATCGGTCAACAAGAACCTCGCGCAGACGCAAAACGCGATCTCGACCGGCAAGGATGTGGCTACAGCCAAGGATAACTCGGCTGTCTGGGCCATCTCAAAGGTGATGGAATCAGACGTCAACGGCTTCAATGCGATCAAGGACAGCCTGGCCTTGGGTGAATCCACTGTCGCAGTTGCACGAAACGCCTCAGAAACTGTGACGGATCTGCTGAACCAGATGAAAGGCAAGATCGTTGCGGCACAAGAAGACAACGTTGATCGTGCTAAGATCAACACCGATGTGGCCGCGCTCAGGGATCAGATCGAATCGGTTGTCGGCGCTGCCCAGTTCAATGGCCTCAATCTGGTGAACGGTGGGGCTGGCGCAAGCATTCTGTCCTCTTTGGATCGAGACAATGCAGGCAACGTGACAGCGTCTTCCATTAGTGTATCGGCGCAAAACCTGTCGACAGGTGGTTACACTGCTGCCGACGTGTTCACTGGAACTGACGGGGTCACTGCGGATACGGCCGACGCATTCGGATTTTCGTTGGATGGAAACGGCGGAAGCGATGATGATGGAAGCATCGTGATCGCTGATCCGGGCACATTGTCCGCTGGTGATACTTTCACGGTCCGACTGGGCGACGATGTCGCGTCTTATACAGTCCGGGCTGAGGATATCGCCGCAGGCAACGCGCCCGAAGAGATCATCGCTGCGGGGCTAAAAGCTGCCATCGAAGCTTCGGATGCCAATGTTTCGGTCGTCTATGATCCGGGTACGAATGCTGCGCAACTCGATATCACCAACGAAGGGTCGGATTCGCTGCAGATCAGCGGTCAATATGCCAATGCGAACTCTGGCGGTCTAGGCGCTCTGGCCTCGATTGATGTGTCGACTTCTGCCGGCGCATCCGCAGCGCTTGGCGCGATCGAAGGCCTCATCGATACTGCGATTGATGCCTCGGCGGCTTTTGGTTCGGCGCAGGGTCGGATCGAGACCCAGAAAGAGTTCATCTCGAACCTGTCTGACTCGTTCAAATCCGGTATCGGCTCGTTGGTTGACGCTGACATGGAAGAAACCTCGGCGCGACTGCAAGCGTTGCAGGTCCAGCAACAGCTGGCAACCCAATCGCTATCGATCGCGAACCAGGCGCCACAGTCCATCCTGTCGCTGTTCCGCTAACTTTGGAACTGATCCGGGGCACGCACGCTGTGCCCCGGACTTAATCGCCCGCTGAAGGACAATTGGAAGGATTTCAAGTGACACCGCAAACGCTTGCTCACCGCGCTTATGCGCAATCTGCTGCACCGACGCGAACACCTCGGGATACAGAGTATGAGGCGATTTCCAGGATTACACATCGGTTGAAGGCTGCTTCCACGCGGAAAGCGGCTGATTTCGGAGGGTTCGTTCAAGCCTTGCACGAAAATCGCCGGCTGTGGACTGTGCTGGCAACCGATGTGGCGGATGCGGATAACGGGCTGCCGAGCAATCTGCGGGCGCGGATTTTCTATTTGGCTGAGTTTACCGAACAACACAGCAGCCAGGTGCTGGCGAACAAGGCGACCGTTGAGCCGCTGCTTGAGATCAACATGGCCGTGTTGCGCGGGCTACGTCAAATGAGGGGCAACTGATGGGGGGTCTGGTCCTGAAACTTGCCCCAAAGGAACGGGTTCTGATCAATGGTGTTGTAATCGAAAACGGGGATCGACGCAGTCGGTTTTCGATCATGACACCTCAGGCAAATGTCCTGCGCCTGCGCGATGCCATTCACCCGGAAGAGGTCAACACGCCGGTACGCCGTGTCTGCTATGCCGCGCAGTTGGTTCTGTCAGGCGATACCGAACCTGAGCAGGCGCGCCAGCAACTTCTGCGGCGCGTGGAAGAGCTGAGCCAGGTTTTCACGGATGCCGACAGTCGCCGGGTCCTTGCCAACGCAACTGAAGCATTGGTGGCAGAGCAATACTATAAGTGTTTAAAGGCCTTGCGTTCACTGTTGCCGCGCGAAGAACGTCTGATGGCGTATCAGCAGTGACCTTCCAGCCGGTCATACCTTCAGGTGGTCTGGTTGGCTGGCGCTTTTTGCAGCGTACCTATGATGCGCAGCTTCAAAGCTATTCTGCCTCGGGGATCAATGAACGGGACTCAAGGTATTTTCTAGACAATATCGGCAAGGTCCAGACGGCCGAGGATCTGGTTTCGGACCGACGGTTGTTGCAGGTGGCATTGGGTGCGTTTGGCTTGGAAAGTGATCTCGACAATCGGTATTTTGTCCAAAAAATCTTGTCCGATGGAACGCAGGCTGACGATGCGCTTGCGAACAGGCTGGCCGACGGCAGGTACCGTGATTTTGCCAATGCCTTTGGACTTGGTCCCGGCGATGTGCGCAAGACCGGATTGGTGGACGCCATGGAAAAGATCGCTGACGACAACTTGATTGCGCGATTTGAAATCTCGGTTGGCGAAGCAGATGAATCGATGCGTATCGCGTTGTACACCCAGCATGCATTGCGCGATCTGGCTGGCCAGGGTGGCAGTGAGGACAGAAGGTGGTTTGATCTGATGGGGCTGCCTCCCTTGCGCAATATGATGGAAACGGCATTGCGGCTGCCTGCAGCATTTGCGCAACTGGATATCGACAAGCAGCTTGAGGTTTTCAAAGATCGATTGCAGCGTATTACGGGTTCATCCGATCTGGCGCAGTTCACTGAAAGTGAGGCAATCGAAAAGCTGACCGACACGTATCTGGCCCGCAATCAGATCAATCAAATCCAACAGACGATCTCACCTGCGCAGACGGCTCTGATCCTGCTGGGCGGTGGTTTTTGAAACATTGATGTCAACTAGACACGGTGTGTACGGTATCTCGTGCAAGGCCATAGGTTGACCGATCCGAGATAGTGGGTGGCACAATTTGAGGTTCAACTCTTGCGAAGTGAACTGCCAAATCAGGCATCGGCTGAGGTTTGCAGGGCAAATGATTTGATCGGTTGCGAGACGTTGTGCAGCTTGATCGCCCCTAAAGGGATCGCCTGTTTGCAAACAGGTTCGATATCTTGCGAGACAACAATTCTATGTCCGACGGTTTTGCCATATTCGCCCAATCTGGCAGCGACATTGGCGGCCTGACCGATCACGGTAAAGTCCAACCGTTCGCGCGAGCCCACATTGCCATAGGTGACGCGGCCATAGGCGACACCAATCGAGCAGTCGAAATCATGATCACTTCCGTCACTGCGCAATTCACCCAGTTTTTCGACGATCTCTGTTGCCGAAAGCTGCGCGCTGGATCGGGCTTTGGCGGCATCGTCACCCGCCGGGAAGACGGCAAGAACAGCGTCGCCGATGAACTTCAGAACTTCTCCGTCATGGTCGTGCACGATCCCTGAAACTGTCTCAAAAAACGCATTCAGTAGCTCGATATAGTCATCACGCCCCAGTTTTTCTTCCAATGCGGTTGAATTTCGAAGATCGCAAAACATGATCGCCGCATCTATGTCATCGCCATCACCGCGGCGAATCTCGCCCCCCAGAACGCGCGCACCGCTGCGCTTGCCTACATAGGTTTCCAGCAGAACCTGCGCGTTTTCGCGCTGCATGAAGACCTCGTAGAACCGCGCGATGACAGTAGAGCATTCAAAAACCAGACCCAGGTTCTCGGTCGTGAACCCATCGGGATGATCGCAAGTCAGGGTCAGGACATTCGTCCGCCCATCCGAGAAAGGCAGTGGCATGGCAACGTAATCGGTGGCCCCTTTTGCGCGCAGGTCTTCGATGATCGGAAAGCTGTTATGCGGATTGTCGTTGTTCAGGCGCTGGCGGACACCACCCAACCCGTTTGAAACGTGACGCAGAGGGCTATTGGTAAAGGCAGGGTGATCATGAATTTCATAGGTCGGAGTGTGGGTCGAAATCTCAGCCGAGTCTTTCTCCCAGATATAGTGTTTGCCTGCGATCAGCGGATGCAGCGACCAGACCAGAATGCTTAGGCGTTGAATAGCGATGCCATGTTCCAGCATTTTCTCGGCCAGCGTTTTTGTAAAGGCATCAGGAGTGTTAATTTCGGACGCACCGCGCATCAGCCAATCGATCAGGGGGCCGCTGATATTGCCATCGTCGGGTTGACGCAGTTGGTTGTCGCCGAGGTCGATCCGCGTCGCGGTATCCGGCATGAATCCAATATGGCCCTGAATGGCCGCGCTTTCAGGGAAGGCGTCTTCATAAGCCCAAATCGAGTTCGTAAGGCGCTCTTCCGGTAGGCTAATGTCGTGATAGGTTGCGGTACCCTTGAAGGGGCAGAACGTCTGCAATTCGGTCTCAGGGCTGAGCTCGACGCACAGGTCTTCGCGCGGAACATAGATCGCGGGAGGTAGCCGCGTTTCGTACATCACTTTGGCGTTGTGGCTTTCGGCCAGCAGTATATCACCACGGTAGATCGCGATCCGTCCCTGCAGCGGCTCAACTGATATCCCATAGCCTTTGACATTCGGTGTGGCATGGACGTTCATCTGCAACCTCCCTTGGCCAAGCCCTTATATCATGGGTCTTGAGGGCGAGAATTCCAAGATGCGCACGTAGATTTTACTGCAATGGCATCCTCAGACCATTTGAATAACGTCTTTCTCAATCGATAGCATATAGCCCTTCTTGGCGATGTTCTTCACCAGCAGCTCACTGACCATCTGATTTCCCAAAGCGTCGCGCAGGCGTTTGATCCGGGTTGCCCCGGCGGCCTCATCGCAATCTGCAGCGTTTCTGCCCGAGATCATCGCTTCAATCTGGGCACCCGACAGGACCTCGTCATCCAAGCGGGATTCAGCCAGAACCGAAAGCGTTTCCATCGCGGCGGGGGTCAACTTAAAATCCATGTTGTTGAGATAAACGGTATTCTCTTCACGGCTGATCAGCAGGGATGTTACCTGGATCCCCGTCCGCTCAATCTGGGCCATGCGGCGGTTCAGCAGAACCAGCATGACCAGAAAAACAAGCGCGGTGATCAGCATGGCGCTGGCAAAGACCAACAGCACGAAGATGACCATTCGATAGCTGGATAGCGTATCGGCAAAGGCGGTGCCCGATTGCGCCAGAATCTCGAGCAGACGGATTTCCGATTGCGAGGTCAGGTCAGCCTCGACAAACAGCCGTTCAACCCGCGCGTTGAAGGCATTTGCGTCCGGTAGCGTCCAGAACAGGAAAACCGCTGCAGTCACCAGGATCGCGACGATTGCCGCAATCCCCAGACCAACCAGCCGAACCCCCGAACGACGCGCCTCAGTAACGGAGATAGTATTTTCCGGCATTGGCCTTCCTTTGATCCAATCCACCCGCCTCGAAAACGGTCATCACGTTCAGCAGGGTCCAGCCGTTTGATTTCAGCCGCTTGGCGACTTCTTTCCGGGCCGAGCCTTTATCGCAGCTTGAGACCTGCATGACGCCATAGTGCAGGCGTAAGGGATTGTCCTGCTTGGCCTTGTAGTCGGCATAGCAATCTGCCGCGATGGCTTGCGACCCAACCGATATCAGGGCCGTCAGAGCCAGAGAAGAGAGGATCTGTTTCATGGGCTGCATCCTGCGCATGGGTTGGGTGGATATTCAATAACCTCAGGGGGTTTGTGGTGCTGATATTGAATAACAGTATGCCGTTATTGCTTGTCTGAACGGGGTGGTCGCAGTGTCAGGTTATCAATTCCGCGGTCGGTAACCGGCCTGCCCATTATCCGAAAGGACACGCATCATGCACCGGAAATTTATCGCTCTGATCATAGCAACCGCCGTCGCCATCACGGGGATCTCGGCGTCGCAGGCACGGGCGGCAGATACCCGAGATATTCTCGGCGGATTGGCTGCGATCGCGCTCATAGGTGCTGCGGTCAACCACTATCATCAGGAGAAAAAGCGCGACGAAGAGGCAGAGCGCCGCAAGCGTCACAAGCAGGCTGAAGCCAAGGCGAAGAAGGCCAAGAAAAAACATGCTGTACGCCCGTTGCCAAAGCGCGTGGCCCGTTATGACCTACCACAGCGTTGCCTGCGCACGTTCAATGCCTATTCGAACAAGCGTCCGCTGCTTGGGCCGAATTGCCTGAAGAAGTACTATAAACATGCCGATAGCCTGCCACACCAATGCAAGGTTGGTTTCTGGAATGGTAAAAAGGTAAAACGGGCATACGAACCCGCCTGCCTGCGCCAGAAAGGATACCGTGTCGTTTACCAGTAACAGGTTTCGAGCAGGAGTGGCGCCATAGAAGCGCCGCGCGGGAGAGGGTGGCGCAAGCTGCCCTCTCTTTTTTCTTGCGAAGCGCTACGAAACGCGATTTGCCAAGGGTATGACGACACCTGATTATGAACTCGAACGGGCTTTGCTGGCACGCGGATATACCCGAATTGCCGGGGTGGATGAGGTTGGGCGCGGTCCGCTGGCCGGCCCGGTTGTAGCCGCAGCGGTTATTTTGAACCCGGATGACATTCCCGCTGGGTTGAACGATTCAAAAAAACTGACGGCCAAGCGTCGCGGCGGTTTGGATGAGATATTGCGCGACCGGGCAGAGGTCGCGGTGGCCGAAGCCACGGTTGCAGAGATCGATGAGCATAACATCCTGCGCGCCTCGCATCTGGCGATGGTACGCGCGGTAGCTGCGCTGGACCCGGCTCCGGATTTCTTGCTGATTGATGGCAACATGATCCCGCGCGGTATGAAATTACCCTCGCAGGCGGTGGTGAAGGGCGACGCACGGTCGGTGTCGATTTCGGCAGCGTCGATCATTGCAAAAATCTGGCGTGATCGGCTGATGGTGGATTTGGCGCAACAGCATCCCGGCTATGGGTGGGAGGCGAATGCCGGATATCCGACAAAACAGCACCGCGAGGCGTTGCAAAATCTTGGCGTGACCCCACACCATAGACGTTCGTTCAAACCGGTCCACAATATCTTGTATCAAGAGTAAATCGTAAGTCGCTGATTCAAAAAAGAAATTGACGGCGAATCATCTTTGACTCATCCTTGTCTCAACCAAATGAGCGCAAAAGCGCCGTGGAACTGAGGCAGTGATATGACCACAATCAAGACAAAGGGCGCAGCCGCGCTCCCTTTAAACACGATTCTATCCGGTGACTGCATCGAGGCGATGAACAGTCTGCCCGAGGCGTCGATTGACCTGATTTTTGCGGACCCCCCGTATAATTTACAGTTGAAAGGTCAATTGCACAGGCCCGATAATTCTCAGGTCGATGCGGTCGATGATCACTGGGATCAGTTCAGCAGCTTTGGGGCTTATGACCAGTTCACGCGGGAATGGTTGAAGGCTGCGCATCGTCTGCTGAAGCCCAATGGTGCGATCTGGGTGATTGGGTCTTATCACAACATTTTCCGCGTGGGTTCCGCCCTGCAGGATGCGGGTTATTGGATTCTGAACGACGTTGTGTGGCGTAAATCCAACCCGATGCCAAACTTCCGTGGCAAGCGGTTTACCAATGCGCATGAAACAATGATCTGGGCGTCCAAGCGCGAAGGGGCCAAATACACGTTTAACTACGAAGCACTGAAAGCGCTGAACGAAGGTGTGCAGATGCGCAGCGATTGGGTACTGCCGATCTGCACCGGGCATGAACGGCTCAAGGACGAAAACGGCGACAAGGCGCATCCGACGCAGAAACCGGAATCACTGCTGCATCGCGTGTTGATTGGTTCGACCAATCCCGGTGACGTGGTGCTGGATCCGTTCTTTGGCACGGGCACCACAGGTGCTGTAGCGAAAATGCTGGGGCGTGAGTTCATTGGGATTGAGCGCGAAGAAAGTTATCGCAAGGTGGCTGAAAAGCGTATCTCAAAGGTCCGTAAGTTTGACCGCGAAGCGTTGGAAGTCAGCGCTAGCAAGCGCGCTGAGCCGCGCGTGCCCTTCGGCCAATTGGTCGAACGCGGTATGCTGCGCCCGGGTGAGGAACTGTATTCGATGAACCAACGCCATAAAGCCAAGGTCCGCGCCGACGGGACTCTGGTAGGGCAGAACGTCAAAGGTTCGATCCATCAGGTTGGCGCGCATCTGGAAAATGCACCGTCTTGTAACGGCTGGACCTATTGGTGCTTCAAACGCGATGGCAAAACCGTGCCCATCGACGTGTTGCGTCAGCAGATCAGGGCCGAATTGCATAACTGAATACCGCCGGTGCCTGTGGCCTGACACAAGGCACTACGCCTTGCCCCGCCGTTACCGGCGGGGTCTTTTGTTTTTGCCTGTGAGATGATTGCATAGGGCAGCCCCTGACAGCCCTTTTTGGGAGATAAAGGCAATGACCGAGACCACCGCCAGTCAATCCCGCCTTAGCCGGTTCTTTGTTACGCAACCGGACAACTTCGATCTGGACAACAAATATACCGAGGCGGCACTGGAACGACACAAGCGAGAGGGGCTTGAACTGGCTGTTCGTGCACGCTGGATCGCGATGGCGTTGACCGGGCTTTTGCTGATCTATCTGAATCCCCAGTGGGAGGTCCTATGGTACCATTTCATCCTGCTTCTGATCTGCGCCAATGGTTGGCTGATCCAACGCGCGGGTCGTGTGGGGCAATCCCGGACCGAGTTGCTTTTGATCTTCGTCGATCTGCTGATCATGACGCTGGGGATGATTGTGCCTAACCCGTTCAGCGACGATGTGCGACCACTGGCGATGCAGTATCGGTTCGACAATTTTCAGTATTTCTTCATTATCCTGGCAGCAGGGACGCTTGCCTATTCCTGGCGCACTGTCATTGCGATCGGTTCGTGGACGGCGATGATGTGGACGGCTGGATGGGTGATCGCTTGGTGGGTCGCCACCCCGATCCCTGGGATTAGCGAGCGTGTGGCCGAGGCTTTGTCAGGCTACCCGGATGTGGCTGAGTTCATGGATCCCAACAGTTTCATGCCAACCCTACGCATCCAGCAGGTGATCGTTTTTGTCATGGTCGCAGTGACGCTTGGGGTGTCGATGCGCCGCCTCAATCGCTTGCTGATGTCCAATGCTGGGCTTGAACGTGAACGCGCGAATCTGTCTCGATACTTTTCGCCGAATGTGGTGGATGAGCTGAGCCAGAACGACGAACCTCTGAAGCAGGTCCGCAAAGAGGATATCGCGGTTCTATTTATCGACATTGTTGGCTTCACCAAGTTCTCGGCTGGCCGTGATCCATATGAGGTTATTGAAGTTTTGCGTGGTTTCCACGCCCGAATGGAGACCGAGGTGTTTCGCCATCACGGAACACTCGACAAATACTTGGGCGATGGGCTGATGGCCACGTTTGGAACCCCCGTACCCGGAGAGCTGGATGCAAGCAATGCGCTGGCATGCGCGCGGTCCATGGTCGAGATGATCGACCGTTGGAATTTGGAGCGCAAGCGCGCGGGTGAGCCAGAGATTCGGATCGGGGTCGGGGTTCATTATGGCTCGGTCGTACTGGGGGATATCGGTGCAAACCGGCTGGAATTTGCAGTGATCGGCGATGCGGTGAATGTTGCTGCGAAGCTAGAGGCCCTGACGCGCGATTTTCAAGCGCGCATCATTGTCAGCGATGCATTGCGGTCTCAGGCTCTAAGCGAGACGCCAAATGCGCAAGACATGATGACCGGGTTTGCACAGCACTCGGACCAGCCTGTTCGCGGTGTTACAGCCCCGATGGATGTCTGGGTGCTGTAGCAACCAGGGCTCCCGCCTGTCAGCACCGGATCAAAGATGTGATCCTTCCCGTTGGGCCGGGCAGCGCGCTGGTGCGCGATGCAGTCAGGTGCGAGGGGCAGGGTTGCGCGCTTTGTTGTAAGGCTTCCAGTTGGTGATTTCGGGATAGTATTGACGCCGCCAAGCGCGGACCCTCGGATTCATGATACGCCGCCACAAGGGCGGGATCATCGCGGCAAGGGTCATGACCGGATATCCATGAGGCAGTTGCGGCGCTGCGTCCTGCGTATGGTGTTGAAGCAATGGGAAGCGGCGGTTGGGCTTGTAGTGGTGATCCGAGTGGCGTTGCAGATTGATCAACAGCCAGTTTGAGGCCTTTTGTGACGCGTTCCAGGAATGGCGCGGGTGCACATGCTCATATTTGCCATCGCCCAGATATTTGCGCGTCAGCCCGTAGTGCTCGACATAGTTAACAAGTTCAAGCTGCCAGATCGCGGTGCCGGCCTGTACCAAAAACAGGCCTAGCCCTGCCCATCCGCCGATCAGAAATGCTAGCAGCAGCATGGCTCCTTGCAGGCTCCAATAGCGCCAGAACGGGTTTGCCGGGTCGGTCCACGGGCGGTCTTTGCGGGCCAGTTTTTCCCGCTCGGCGCGAAAGGCTGAGATGAGGCTTTGGCGCAGAACGCGCGGATAGAACCGGTGGAAACCTTCGTTGTAGCGAGCGGTTACCGGATCACGCGGAGTTCCGACGTAGCGGTGGT
This sequence comes from Ruegeria sp. C10, assembly GCF_056537805.1. NCBI lineage: Bacteria > Pseudomonadati > Pseudomonadota > Alphaproteobacteria > Rhodobacterales > Roseobacteraceae > Ruegeria > Ruegeria sp. C10. Next base: position 722,571 of record NZ_JBQFSC010000001.1, read on the forward strand.
GAACCAGCAGGTGCTCGGACCGGAAATGGGAATAAAGGACCATCGACAACAGGAAATCGCCCAGCCAGCGTTCCAGTTTGCCTTTCTGATGCATCAGCTCGTGGCTGTAGTTGATCCCGATCGTTCCGGAAAGGACGCCCATGCCGAGGAACACGCCGATTTTTTCGACCGAGCTCATATCTACGGCTCGGGTAGTGTACCAGATCAGCCCATAGAGCGTGAGGAATTGCACAGGTGCCCAGGCTTTGGTCAGCCAGATATACCATTGCAGCCCCGCATCTGGCGTGTCCGGGTCGGCGTTTTCAAGGTTTAGGCCGGTCAGCCGGTCAAGCACCGCAAAGACCCACCATGTCGAAAGCGGTACAAGCAGGACCCACCATCCGCCTGCCGTAGTGGTCATCCAGATCAGTGGGATCAGGAGATATGAGACCCAAAAGGGAAGGGCGGATTGCCAGCGAGACAGGGTGTCAGATGCGATCATGTTGAGGCTCCGAAACGTTGGCGGCACCGTAGACCGCGCACTGGGCTTTGCCCAGCAGTCTATTGGCCGCGCCAGAGGTCAAAAGCCTTGCGCATAACCGCGGGCAGGTCGCTGGGCCTGAATTGGTGTTTGTCCATGACTGTCAGACCGTTCGGATCGCAACCGTCTGGCAATTCGGTTGTCCAAATACGCAGGATCAGGTGAAAGTGGGTGAAGGTGTGTCTCACTTCACCGGGGATTTCGTGCCATCGCGCCGGGAACGGAGGGCTTTCCAGCGGTGTTTCGGACCAGTCCGAGCCAGGCCAGCCCAACATTCCGCCCAGCAGACCCTTGTCGGGGCGGCGTTCCAACAGCAGAGCACCATCGCCGCGTTGGGCGATGTAGATGTGGCCCAGCCGGGTGGGTTTGGGCTTCTTGGGCGTTTTTTGCGGCAGTTCCACCTGCGTCCCCGCCTTCCGCGCCAGACAGGCCGCATGCAGGGGGCAAATGCCGCAGGTCGGAGATTTTGGAGTACAGATCGTTGCACCCAAATCCATGACAGCCTGCGCGTAATCTCCGGGTCGGTGCTGCGGGGTCAATGCCGCGGCTTTTTTCTTTAACAGGGGTTTTGAGGCGGGCAGGGGTTCGTGAATATCATAGAGCCTTGCCATGACCCGTTCGACATTGCCGTCCAGGACAGTTTCGGGCCGATCAAATGCGATGGCTGCTATGGCCGCCGCCGTATAGGGGCCAACGCCCGGCAGTTCCAGTAGTGCATCGTAATTGTCGGGAAACTGCCCGTTATGCGCGGACGCAACCACCCGCGCGCATTTCAGAAGGTTGCGGGCGCGGGCGTAGTAGCCCAGGCCAGCCCATTCCCCCATGACCTGATCATCTTGCGCATTGGCAAGGGCTTCGACGGTTGGCCAGCGCGTGGTGAAACGAACAAAATAGTCGCGAACAGCGGCAACGGTCGTTTGTTGCAGCATCACTTCGGATAGCCAGACGCGGTAGGGGTCTGGTGCTACGCCAGCGGTACGCGCTGCCGGGCCGATACGCCAAGGCATTTCACGTGCGTGGCGGTCGTACCAATCCAGCAGCGTATTGCTCAGGTCAGATTCGGTGCAGTCACGCAAGTTTTATGTAACTCTCTGTCGGGTTTCGCTGGCGTCCGGGTATCAGCCTATTACAATAGCGACGCAGGAGTTGGAAACCAGATGCAACGCAGACGTTCCTCGACCCGCGGGTTCAAGCGCACCGCCACTTTGCTGAACGACCGGATCAGGCAGGCCGGGGAAAGCCGGGGATTTGCCGTCTCGCGCCTTTTGACCCATTGGGCCGAGATTGTGGGCCAGGACATCGCGTCGATCGCCCGGCCGGTGAATGTGGGATACGCCAAGGGTGGCTTTGGCGCGACACTGACGGTGCTGACAACCGGGCCGCAGGCGCCAATGCTGGAGATGCAGAAAGAACAGCTGCGCGACAAAGTGAATGCGGTCTATGGTTACAACGCGATCAATCGAGTGCGTATCACCCAGACCGCGCCTTCCGGATTTGCTGAGGGGCAGGCGAGTTTCGATCACAAACCGAAACAGACGAAACCGGTTGTTTCACCAGAAATCGCAGCTGAGGCCGACAATGTGTCGCGCGCGGTTGATGATGAAGATTTGCGCGCGGCCCTTGAACGTTTGGGCCGCAACGTTTTATCCAGACAGAAACGCTAAGAAAGGGCTGATGAATGAGCCGGATTGCAACCGTAATATGTGCGGCTGTCGCCGTGGCCGCTGGCGGCTATTGGCTGACAACGTCGAGTAACACGATCCCTTCGAACCCGCTTGTTGGTGCTGCTGAGGCGCAAGAGGCGGATTTGGACACCTCGACCATCGTCGAGATGGTGCAGGGGGCCGAAGACGCGCCAGTCGAGATCATCGAATATGCATCGTACACCTGCCCGCATTGCGCGAATTTCCATCAGGGCGCGTACAAGCAGCTCAAAAAGGACTTCATCGATACCGGCAAGGTAAAGTTCACTTACCGTGAGGTGTATTTCGACCGCTATGGCCTGTGGGCCTCGATGGTCGCGCGCTGTGCAGGACCTGAAAAGTTCTTTGGCATCACCGACCTGCTGTATGAAGGCCAGTCGGAATGGACTCGGGCCGGAGGTCCTGCCGAGATCGTTGATGAACTGCGCAAGATCGGGCGTCTCGCTGGCATAGACAATGATCAGCTTGAGGCTTGCCTGCAGGACGGTACCCGCGCGCAGACACTGGTGGCCTGGTATCAGGAAAATGCCGAACGCGATGGAATTCAGGCGACGCCTACTTTCGTCGTGAATGGGAAGAAGGTTGAAAATCAGCCTTATGACGACTTCAAGACGCTGATCGAAGCCGAGCTTGGCAGCTAAATCCTGAATGGTCAGCCTGTTTTGGGCTGGCCATCTGCCTAAGGTGAAGGCGCGGCCTTCGCCAACAACTCTTTGACTTTGTCATCCTGATTGATTTGCAACCGAACCGGTAGGGTCAGAACTTTGCTGCGGAATGTGGCGGGCAGGCGCACGGCGTCTTTCTCGGTTGTCACCAGTTGCGCGCCCAGTGCTTTGGCCTCGTTCTCAAGCCGCGTCATCAGCGCTGAAGTCAGTGGTTGGTGATCATCCAGTGCCTCGGCCCGCAGCAGTTTAGCGCCTTGCTGTCGCAGAGTTCCAAAGAACTTGTCCGGATAGCCTATGCCCGCAAAGGCCAGAACGGGTGTATTGTTCCAGTCCATTCCGGTTTGGAGCGGACACACCTCGCCGGTGGCGTGTGGGACCGTCAGGGCAGGTTCCCATCTTTCTGAAAATGTTGACTGCGCTGCGGCGTCCCCAAGCGACAACACGAGATCGGCACGTTTCAATCCAACGGCCACAGGCTCTCGCAGTGGACCAGCAGGCAGGCAAAGGCCATTGCCAAATCCGCGCTGCGCATCCACCACGATGATGGAAAAATCCTTGGCAACTGCGGGGTTCTGAAAACCGTCGTCCAGCACGATCGCGGTTGCCCCTGCCGCTGCGGCTGCCTGCGCGCCCGCTGCACGATCTTTGGCGACCCAGACCTCGGCAAACGCGGCGAGCAACAGGGGTTCGTCCCCGACCTGAGCCGCTGTGTGTTTGCGCGGGTCGACCTGCACCGGGCCTTCCAGCGAGCCACCATGGCCTTTGGTCACGACATGAGGTTGATGCCAGGTATCCCTCAAATATTCCAAAACCCAGATCACCGTCGGTGTCTTCCCTGTGCCACCGGCATTCAGGTTGCCAACGCAGATAACCGGTACGCCCGGCGAGATGCCTTGCCCGCTCGCCACGCGACGGGCGGTTGCAGCGGCATAGAGGCGACCAAGTGGCGCCAACAGCCTGGCGCGCAGATCCAACCGATCAGGGGCTGAGTTCCAGAAGTCAGGTGCCCGCATCGTCACGCCCTCGCCGGTCCAGTGTATCCTGTACCATATCGATCAGTTGGTCCGCCTGTGGAGCCCCTTCGGTGACAATCCGCCATCCGGCCAATGCCATGTCTGCTGTGCGGTCAGGTGCCAACAATTCGACAACGCCATCGCCCAACTCTGTTGCGGTTCGTATCTTCAACGCGGCTTTTGCCTGCCCCAATCTGTCATAGAGACTGCGATGCTTGCTGACATGAGGCCCATGGATTACCGCAGATCCCAAGGCGATTGCGGTCAGAGGGTCGTGCCCCCGCGCCCCGCGTTCCAGTGAACTTCCCATGAAGGTAACTGCGGATACACGATGCCAAAGGCCCAGATCCTCGGGCTCGGCTGTTAGAATCACTTGTGTGGTGTCTTCGATTGGATGGCCTTCATCCCAGTTGGCGCATCGAAGGTCCATCGCTTCGAGGCGTTTAAACAGGGGCGATGCCTCGGACATATCCGCCACATGCAGGACCAAAGCCAGACGTGGCAGCATCCGCAAGGCCTGACGATGGGCCGTCAGAACCGAGATGAATTCCTTGTCCTGAACCCATGCGGCCAGCCAAACTGGGCGCCCGGCCATTGTGTGAGTGGTCTCGATCAATTCATCTTCGGGCCAGGGCTCTGGGTTGGGGCTGATATGAAGTGGTGGCGCGACCGAGATTTTTGCCGAGTTCACTCCCAGGCGTCGGATTTGGCGTGCGCTGTCATCATTGGGCGCAAGTATCGCTGTAAAGCAATCCAGCGTGTATCGCGTGATATCAGGTAGCCAACGTCCACCCCTTGCGGTTTTCACGTCGACCACAGCCTCAAGCAAAATTAGCGGAATGCCCCGCTCCTGTGCGCGTGTTATGACATTGGGCATCAGCCCACCGCCAAACCACAGCCCCATATCAGGGCGCCAGTGATCCAAGAACGTGCGCGCCGCGCCGGTATGCTCGGCGGGCAGCATTGTGATCGGGGTATCGCAATCTTCCCAGTCCTTCAGATCAACATCGGGTGGGGCGGTCAGCAACAGCGAAAGTTCTGGTCGCACAGACAGCAGCCGACAGCAAATATTGTCGACGGCCCGCAACCGATCGGGTGTACTGACATGGACCCACAGAAGTTCACCTTCCGGGCGCGCAATCTCGGGGTGACCCGTGCTTTGCGGGACGCCCCAGGACAGGACTCGATAGGCCGCAAGGCTCAGAGATCGCGGCTTGCTCATGCCGGAATTCCGGCCCCATTCGGGTTAAGTCGGGTCTGAAGGTCCGAATGCACCGCTGAACCTGCCGCCACCACGCCGTTCAGGCGCGGGTGGGTATTGTTGAAGCGCAGAGGTTGCCCCAAACGATCGGTACAGAGCCCGCCTGCCTCGCGCAGGATCAGATCTCCGGCGGCGATATCCCATTCCCAACTGGGTCGCAACGTCAGCATCCCGTCAAACCGTCCCTGCGCAACCAGCGCCATCCGATAGGCCAGAGACGGGCGGTATACACGGCGAAAGTCAGGTGCAGCACCGGATTGCCAGTGGCGCGGATCTAGATTGGGTTTTGCCGCCAAAATCTCGGCTTCGGGCAGGTGCGCTTGCCCTGACACTTGGATGGCAGTGCCATTCAACGTTGCACCTTGCCCTTTTGCAGCCGCATACAGCAGATCACGTAAGGGCAGGTAGATGACGGCTGCCGTGACCTCACCGTTCTCGGTTACGGCCAGCGAATGGGCCCATGTGCGCGACCCCTCGGCAAAACTGCGGGTGCCGTCGATGGGATCGATGACGAAGACCCGATCACGGGCCAGACGATCGGGTGAATCCTCGGTTTCTTCGCTCAGCCAGCCATAATCCGGGCGGGCCGCCTGCAGATCACGTTCTAGCATCGCGTTGACGGCCAGATCGGCCTCGGTCACCGGGCCTGCGCCTTCGGGTTTATCCCAGCGCTGGGCATCAGGACCCGAATAGCGCGTGGCGATCTTTCCGGCCTCAAGCGCAGCGTCAATCAGCAGGGGCAGGTCAGTTGCCGGCAAGTGTCATCCCTTCGATCAACAGCGAGGGTACAACGCGCGATAGGTAAGGCCGCGCATCGTTTGCCGGAATGATTCGCATCAGCATGTCGCGAAGATTGCCAGCGATGGTACACTCGTTGACGGGATGGGTGATCTCGCCGTTCTCAACCCAAAATCCCAAAGCGCCGCGTGAATAGTCGCCGGTATTCGGATTGATGGTCGATCCGATCATCGAAGTGACCAAAAGCCCGGTACCCATGTCGCGCAACAACTCGGCGCGGGTCTTCTCGCCTTGCGTCAGGCTCAGGTTCCAGTTGCTGGGCGACGGCGGCCCGGATACGCCGCGCGCTGCGTTGCCGGTCGAGGTCATTCCCAATTTGCGGGCGCTGGACAGGTCTAACGTCCAGCCGGTCAGTACGCCATCTTCAACGATCGCCCTGCGCCGTGTTGCCAGCCCTTCGGCATCGAACGGGCGCGAGCCCGAAATGCGCGGGCGATGCGGGTCTTCAATCAAAGACAAATGTGCCGGTAGAACCTGTTGCCCAAGGCTTTCCTTCAGCCACGAGGCCCCGCGGGCTATCGCCGCGCCATTGCTGGCGGCCAGAAGATGGCCGATCAGGGATGATGAAATCCGTTCGTCGAACACCACCGGAAAACTGCCGGTCTGGGGCTTGCGTGCTCCCACGATCTGAACCGCACGTTCACCAGCCGTGCGACCAATCTCGGCGGGGCTGCGCAGGTCAGACTGAAAAGTCCGGCTGTCACCGTCATAGTCACGCTCCATTCCCGTCCCTTCGCCGGAAATGGCGACGCATGAGGTTGAACGGCTGCTGCGCATGTAGCCATCCGAAAAGCCGTTTGTTGCGGCAAGATGGACCCGGTGGGTACCATAGGCGGCCGCAGCGTCGGACACCTGTGAGACTCCCGCAACGTCCAGCGCTGCTGCCTCTGCCGCCAGCGCATCCTGCATCAGAGCTTCAGCGCTGGGTTCAGGGGCTGGGTCAAACAGCTCCAGCGCGTCGATATTACAGTTGGCGACCAATTGGTCAGGCGCGGCCAAGCCGGTGAACGGATCTTCCGGCGCTTCCCGTGCCATGGCCACGGCGCGCTCGGCCATCGCGGTAAGCGTATCGGGGCGACTATCCGAACTGGATACGATTGCCTGCTGTTTGCCAAGGAAGACCCGCAGCCCTAGATCGGTCGCTTCCGAGCGTTCGGCATGTTCCAATGCACCACTACGTACCTCCACAGAAACGGATGAGCCATCAATTACTATGGCATCCGCTGCCTCGGCACCTGCCTTGCGGGCTGCATTCAGCAGCTCTTCACTGATTGTTTGAGGTGTTCGCGTCATGAGGCCTCCGGTCTTGTTGTTCTGGACCTAGCCTCGGATAGCCTGTCCCGCAAGGCCTGCAGCCCACTGGCTTTATGTGCCTCGGGCGGGAAAGGCCAGCGCAGCGGCCTTTCCCGATTTGTTTGTCACTTGATACGCTGACCGTTGGCCAGGATCTGTCCATCCTCGGTAAACTCGATTTTCGAGTTCAACGTGTCCGGTTCTTCGCCCGGAACAGCCATCAGACCCATCATCATACGCGCGCCCAGCGCGTCGTTTTCCGACACAAAGCCCATGCCGATCAGCTTGTCCAGCAGAGCGTTGGCCCCAACAAGTTTCAAGTTGGCGACACCCGACGGGGCAGGCAGTCCATCAAACTCTTCCGTGTTGGAGTTGTCGAACGCAAAGTCGCCATCACCGCTCAATTGGGCTCCGACCAATGATACGAGAAGCTTGTTGATCTTCAGCGAATGCAGTTCGCCCGGAACGATATCAGATGTCTCAAGCTCTTCGACGGCTTCCGGGTCCATGAAATCGACCAGAACTTTGGCGGTGCCGGTTGCATCCAACGCGATGGTCGCCGGATCGCGCGGCAGCGCACTAGCAGGGTCGAACATGCTCCACAACACGTCGGACATGGTGAAATCCGTCAGGTTCATGCCAAACCCAAATGGCTGGATTTCTTCCGAGGCCTGCACCGGAAGCTCGAATTTCAGCCCTGCATTTGCCATCGCGATTTCGATTGGAAAAGGCAGATCCGACGTGGTGACGGCTAGTTTGGTGCTGTTCTGCGCAAGATCGTAGACAAGGCGCTGTGCATCGATGCTGCCGGTAAAGCTGCCTCCTTCGGAACTGCTGCTGAGCGAGAATGGCTCACCCTCGGCAGTGCCTGCCATTTCGGTGCTGCCCGAGGCGTATGTGAATGTACCTGAAGCGGCGAACCCGGCCTTGTAGATGTCTTCAATGTTGGCGACATCCATACCGGGTGGAATGATTGTATCGCCATCAAATTTCAAACCATCTAATTTACCGCTGATCCGGCCCGTGTCTTCACTTTCGGGCTCGTTGAAGGCCACATCATAGGACAGGCTGCTGGCCGTGAACTGCTGCGCGATATCGCGCATCTCGCCGATCTGCATCTGCGATGTGCCTGCGATTTCGTTCATCTGAACGTTCAAGGCAAACATGTCGCTGGATACGGTTTCGCCATCAAACTCCATCGAGTCCATCGACAGAGTCAGGCTGTTCGCCGTATAGTCATATGTCATGTTTTCGGGGGTACCCGAAACGACCATTTCCAAGGCGTCGTGAGCGTACATCAGATCAGCCGAAAATGTCTCGCCCTCGGCTTCACCCGAAATTGTCATCGGGAAGCTGGCAGGAAAGCCGATATTGACTGTACCGTCGCCATTTTCGGTCAACGTCATCTCGGGGATGACCATGTCGAAGGTGCCTTCGGTGTCCGGAATGGCCATGGCCATCGTCATGTTCGCGATGGTGGTGACGTTGCCGGAAACGCTCTGATCGCCAGTGACGTCATAGCCCATGCCGCCCAGATAAGCCTGCCAATCGGCCCAGACATCATTGGCGGTAACATCTGCAAAGGCGCCGTTGGTTGCAACAGCGTAGGCCAAAGCTGCACCGCAGCTACGGCGAAGGAAAACAGTCATAAGAGAACCCTTCTTGATCAATTTGCCGGCATGGTCGTGCCTGTAGCGGCCAGCGTCAAGGGGGAAGGGGTGGACCAATTCCCCATTTGCAGGGTACGAGTTAAGACAATTTCAAATGCAGGGATTTAAACGATGCATATGCAAGGGAAAACGGTACTGATCACAGGGGCAAGCCGAGGCATCGGAGCGGAAGCCGGGCGCGTTTTTGCCGCAGCTGGGGCCAATGTGGCCTTGGTCGCCCGCAGCCGCGATCAGATTGACGCTCTGGCTGCGGCATTGGGTGAAAACGCCATGGCGCTGGCCTGCGACGTCAGCGATTTTTCCCAGGTTGAACAGACAGTTGCCGATTGCATCGACCGGTTCGGCAAGCTGGATGTGCTAATCGGGAACGCGGGCGTCATTGATCCGATCTTTCATCTGTCGAATGCCGACACCCGGGCCTGGAGCCAAGCAATCGACATCAACCTGAAAGGTGTCTTTTACGGAATGCGTGCCGTCCTGCCCATCATGCGGGCAGCAGGCGGCGGGACCGTTCTGACAGTCTCGTCCGGTGCCGCGTCGAATCCGGTCGAAGCCTGGAGCCACTATTGCGCATCAAAAGCCGGGGCCAAGATGCTGACCGAATGCCTGCATCTGGAAGAGGCGCATCACGGTATTCGCGCAATGGGCCTGTCCCCGGGAACTGTGGCCACAGATATGCAGCGGGTGATCAAGGCCAGCGGAATCAATCCAGTAAGTCAGCTGGATTGGGACGATCACATCCCCGCAGACTGGCCCGCGCGGGCGTTGATGTGGATGTGCTCGGCAGATGCGGATGAGTTCTTGGGGACCGAGATATCGCTGCGCAACGAAGACATCCGAAAAAGGGTCGGGCTGACGTGATCGAACTGACACAGGATGATGGGTTGTGGACCGTCACGTTGAACAATCCGGACAAGGCCAATGCGCTGACCTCAGCGATGCTAAGCGAATTGGTTCGCATCGCAGAGGCGGCGACCGAGGCACGTGCATTGATCCTGACGGGGGCGGGCCGGGTCTTCAGTGCGGGCGCCGATCTTGAAGAAGCGCGGGCGGGCCTTGCGACCTCCGATCTTTGGGAGAGGTTGTCGGGTGCCATTGCCGCCTTGCCCTGCCTGACGGTGGCCGCGCTCAACGGCACTTTGGCCGGTGGAGCCAACGGTATGGTGCTGGCCTGTGACCTGCGTATCGCAGTGCCCTCGGCCAAGTTCTTTTACCCGGTAATGAAGCTGGGATTCTTGCCGCAGCCCTCGGATCCCAAGCGGATGGCAGAGTTGATCGGTCCGGCCAGAACCCGACTCATACTGATGGCGGGACAGAAGATTTCTGCAGAAGAAGCTTATAGCTTTGGGCTGGTTGATCGGGTGGTTGAGCCCGAACATTTGATACCAACTGCACAAGAACTTGTAGCCGACAGCCTGTCCGCAGATCCGTCGGTTGCTGCGGGCATAGCCGGATTGTGCCCATGAGGTTGGCCGCGCTCCGATTGCGGGTGGCGGACCCGGATGCTTTGGCGGCGTTTTATCGTGATGCGCTTGGCATGTCTGTCAGGGTTGAAGGCGCCAATCGTCGTCTTGGATATTCCGGTCAGGATGCCGATCTGTTGCTGATGCCGGGCGGCGGGGGCTACCGCCATGATCCGGGGCAGCGGTATTGGAAGATCGGGATCACGTTGCCGGATGTTGATCTTGCCGCAGAACACCTGCGCCAGAAGGGTATCCCGGTCAGCGCGCCGCGGCAGTTTCTGGATATCGGCTATATGTGCCATCTGAATGACCCCGAAGGGTTTGCCATTGAACTGCTGCAGCAGGATTTCGAGGGCAACCGACCGGTTGATGCTACAAGCCCGGACGCCCCCTTCGCGAAGGCCTGTATCGGCCAGATCACTTTGCGAACCGGCGATATTGTCGCCGAAGATGCGTTTTGCCGATCCATGGGACTGTCTTTGCTGTCTCTGCAGGATGTCGAACCTCACGGGTTCGATCTGCATTTCTATGCGTTCACCGCAGAGGAGCCTCCCAACCCCGATCTCTGGGCGGTTGAGAATCGCGAATGGCTGTGGAAGCGCCCATATACCACGTTGGAATACCAACACATCCCAAATGCCCGGTTTGCACCGGTGCCGGACTATCTTGGGATCGAAATTGAAGGGCTGGCTGACCCGAAAAAGGATGCATTCGGTGATCCCTGGCTTCCTGCCTGATCATCGCCCGCGTCGTTTGCCAGGCACTTTTGAGCGAAACCCCGGCGGGCGTTTGCGCACCCACATCAGAAACTTCTCAAGCCTCGGATGTTTGCGCAGTGCATCGACAGTGTGGAAGTCACGCGCCAGTTCGGCCTCGGTCAGTGTCGCGTGGATCTCTTTGTGGCATATCTGATGCAATAAAACGGTGGGCCCGCCCTTGCCTCCCTTAAGCTTTGGGATCAGATGGTGCAGGCTTCCACCACCTTCGGGGATCGGACGGTTGCAGAGCGGGCAGATCGGATCGGAATTTGCCATGACCTAACTTCGCGCTGATGCGTGTACAGGGCAAGAGGGACACAATGGCGCAATCCATGGTTATCGGGGCAGGACCAGCGGGGCTAATGGCCGCCGAACAGCTTGCCGCCGCCGGGCACGAGGTTGTAGTGGCCGAAGCCAAGCCGTCTGTCGCGCGTAAATTCCTGATGGCGGGGAAGTCCGGCCTGAACCTGACCAAGGATGAGCCTTTTGACATGCTTATGGGCGCATACGGGGATGCAAAGGATTGGTTGCATCCGATGATACAAGCGTTTGACGCACAGGCGGTGAAGGCTTGGGCCGGTGATCTTGGGCAAGAGATGTTCACGGGCTCTACCGGGCGCGTGTTTCCGAAAGTCATGAAGGCCTCACCCTTGCTGCGGGCTTGGCTGGCCAGATTGGATCAGGCCGGTGTTCAGATCAGGACACGCTGGCGCTGGCTGGGATGGCAAGGTGGCGCGTTGGCTTTTGAGACGCCAGATGGCATGCAGTTTTGCTCGCCCGACGCGACGGTTTTTGCATTAGGGGGCGCCAGCTGGGCGCGGTTGGGTTCGGATGGGGCTTGGGCCCAGTGGCTTGCGGACAGCGGAGTTGATCTAACACCGTTTGCACCGGCTAACGCCGCTCTGTCAGTCGATTGGAGCCCCTATATGCAGCCACATTTTGGCGCGGCGCTCAAGTCGGTGCGGTGGATGGCGGGCGATCTGGATAGCCGTGGTGAGGCCACTATTTCCGCAAAAGGCCTGGAAGGTGGCGGTATGTATGCCCTGACCCCTGCGCTGCGGATGGGGGCGCCGCTGTTTGTTGATCTGGTCCCGGATGTGACGGCTGAAGGGATGCAGGCGCGATTGGACGCGAAGAAATCAAAGGCAACGCTTTCGCATTGGTTGAAGAATGGTCTGCGTCTGTCTCCGCAAAAGGTCGCTTTGTTCCACGAAATGACTAAGGGCCGCGCATTGAAGCAAACGCAATGGATCGGTGCGCTGAAAAACCTGCCCATCAGGTATGCTGGGCTACGCCCGATGGATGAGGCGATCTCAACCGCTGGCGGGGTAGCATTGGGTGCCGTGGACAGCGGTTTGATGCTGACAGCATGTCCGGGCGTTTTTTGCGCGGGCGAGATGCTGGATTGGGAAGCCCCGACCGGTGGTTATCTTCTGACCGCCTGTCTGGCGACGGGACGTTGGGCCGGTCAGTCGGCGGCAACGTGGTTGGCGCGCTAGGCCTTAACCCGATCGGGCCAGCATCGCCAGTCGGATCATTGCACGCTCTACCAGTGCCATCGCAGGTGCGGTTTGACCTGCCGAGCGCAAGGATAGGTCCGTATCTGTAAGGACGGTTAAAGCGGTCTGCAGCTTGGGCGCCCCCCATCCCTGAGCTTGCCTCAGGATCCGGTCACGTCGTTTGCCATAGACCGGAGGGCGCAGCTTGCCGATTCCCTGCGCCGCGCCTCCAGGGTCGGATGCGCAGGCATAGAGCGTTCGGAAATGCCGCGTCGCCCCAATACACAAGGTGACCCCGTTGGTGCCCTGCGCCTGAAGGCGTCGGATAAGGGGGCCGATTTCCTGTGCCCGGCCCTCGGCAACGACGTTCAATACATCATCCAGCGCCGCCTCGGTCGACCGCGGCGCACAGGCTTCAATGTCTTCAATCGTCAGTTCACCGGCGTCACCGCGTTTGTAAAGCGACAGTTTCTCAACTGATTGAGTGAAATCACCAGGGCTGAGCGCCATTGCAAGTTCGCTTAGCGCCGACATCGAATCGCGCGGAATATTCTTCAATCCGGCTTGCGCCAGAATGCGCTCCACCTCGGCGCGCGAGGGCGGGTCATCGTAGATGCCAACAGCGTATGCGGCAGGGTTCGCTTCGAATGCTTTGCGGATTTTCGAGCTGGGTTTGAGCTGCCCGGCCGTTACGATGATCTGTGCATCACCATGATCCCAGTCTTCAAGGGCTGTGAGAATCGCAGGCGCTGCGACATCGGTGGCGTCTTCAACAAACACCGCGCGGGGACCGGGGAAAAATCCGACAGCCTTGACCGCGTCCAGCAACAGGGTCGGATCGCTGCGTAGATCGCTTCCGGGAATGCGGGTCAGGCGCATTTCCTCTTCAGCGCCGGATCCCAACAAAGCCGCCAGAACTTGCTGACGCTTTAGAGCAACGCGCATCGCGTCCGCCCCGTAGATCAACAGCCCGGCTTTGTCCGCGTCCGGCTTGGCAAAATACCCATCAGCCTCGCGCGGGCTCAACTTCATGAGGACAGGCCCGGTGTGGCGTAAAGGCGATTTACGATCTGATCGGCCAGAATCACCATCAAGCGCTCGGTCGCGTCGCGTTCATCTGCCAGTGTAGACACGGTCGAGCCTGCAGCAGAATAACCGACAAACTCGGTAACGTTGCCCGAGGCAATGATTTGCCCGGTTGCGTTGGATTTCAGCGCGTAAGTCGCGTTCCCGTCGATGGTGTAGCGATTGGTTTCATTTGCTGTGGTGATCGAGGCCCTGCGGGTGACCGTCGAAACCCCCACATCCAGCTTGTATTCGTTGCCCGAGGTCGCGCTTCGACCTAATTTGCGTTCCAGATTCTGGACAAGCAGAAAGCTTTCAACGGTATTCGGCGCTGACACCTCGACCTTGCCATCCAAGGCCGAGCCTGATCCTCCGGGCGCATAAACCGGCTCGAACCCGCAAGCGGCGAGCGCCAGCGGCATCAATAACAGGGTTCTACGATCAAACGACGACATTAACGATCCGGCCCGGAACAACGATCACTTTCTTCGGTGCAGCGCCATCCAGCGCCTTTTGCACAGCTTCGGTGCTGAGGGCGATTTTTTCAACCTCTGCTTTATCCAGATCTTTGGCTACGCTGATCTCGGCCCGACGCTTGCCGTTGATCTGAATCGGCAGGGTTATGGTGTCATCGATCAGCATGGTCTCATCCGCGATGGGCCAAGGCGCGGTTGCAACCAGGCCTTCGCCGCCCAGCATCTGCCAAAGTTCTTCGGACAAGTGTGGCGTCATCGGCGACATCAGCTGCGCTAGTGTCTTGGCTGCCTCGCGCTTGACTGCAGAGCCCGCTTTGGATTTGGCAAGCGTGTTGGTGAATGCATAAAGCTTTGCGATAGATGCGTTAAAGCCAAAGGATTCGACCCCGCCCGATACGTCATGAATGGCTTTGTGCATCTCACGTAGCAGCGTTTCGTCATCTGCTGTGGCCGGCAAGTCCGATTCTGCGATTTCTGCGGCGATGCGGTGCACGCGGCTGAGATGTTTGAACGCGGCTTCGGCGCCCGACGCGGTCCATTCCACGTCGCGCTCAGGTGGGGAGTCGGACAGAACAAACCAGCGCGCAGTATCCGCACCAAAGGCCGAGATGATGCTGACCGGATCGACGACGTTCTTTTTCGACTTGGACATTTTGGCTGAGGGGATGATTTCAACCTCGGTGCCGTCGGTCAGCTTGCCGTCGGTCACGTCTTCGGGCAGGTGATAGACCGGGCGACCGTTGGCGTCGCGTGTTTGATAGATTTCATGAGTCACCATGCCTTGAGTGAACAGCGCGTTGAACGGCTCAATCGCTTTCTTCGGCAAATGACCAGTGATGTTCATCGCCCGCGCGAAGAAGCGCGAATAGAGCAGGTGCAGAATCGCATGCTCAATCCCACCGATATATTGGTCGACATTCATCCAATACTCGGCTTCGGCTAGATCGGTGGGCGTTTCCGCGCGTGGAGCGGTGAAACGGGCGAAGTACCACGACGAATCGACAAACGTGTCCATCGTGTCAGTTTCCCGCTTGGCTGGAGCGCCGCAGGAAGGGCAAGGGGTGTCGCGCCAGCTGGGGTGGCGGTCCAGCGGGTTGCCGGGGATCGAAAAATCTATGGGTTTGCCGTTGCCGTCATCATAAGGCAGCTCGATCGGCAGATTATCTTTCTTCTCGGGGACCGTGCCGCATTGATCACAATGCACAACAGGAATCGGGCAGCCCCAATAGCGTTGGCGGCTGAGCCCCCAATCGCGCAGGCGGTATTTGGTAACACCTTCACCCCAACCGGCCTTTTCGGCGAAATCAACGGTGGCATTGATGGCCTCGTCACCCGTTGCCTCGGTGAGACCCGCAAAATGATTCACCCAGCGTACTTTTTCGGTTTTCGGTGGAACAAACGCGATTTTGTCGACTGGAGTGTCATCATCCAGTGCAAAGAATGTATCGACCACAGGCAGGCCGTATTTGCGACAGAAATCGAGGTCGCGTTGATCATGAGCTGGGCAGGCAAAGATGGCGCCGGTGCCATAGTCCATCAGGATAAAGTTGGCGATCCAGACCGGCAGCTCCCAGCTGGGGTCGAGTGGATGTTTTACACGTATGCCGGTGTCATAACCCAGCTTTTCGGCGGTTTCGATCGCCTCTTCGGTGGTGCCGCCCTTGCGGCATTCGGCAACGAATTCAGCGACTTTCGGGTTTTCTGCCTCAAGCTGCTTGGCAATCGGATGATCGGGCGAGATGCCAACAAACGACGCGCCCATCAGCGTATCGGGCCGTGTTGTGTAGACGGTGATCGGCTCACCTCCATCGGTGCGTTCGAACCCGAATTGCAGGCCACGGGACTTGCCGATCCAGTTCTCTTGCATCAGGCGTACCTTGGCGGGCCAGTTATCCAGCGTATCCAGCGCGTCGAGCAGTTCCTCGGAATAATCGGAAATCTTGAAAAACCACTGAGTCAACTCGCGACGCTCAACCAAGGCGCCTGAACGCCAGCCACGGCCGTTTTCTACCTGTTCATTGGCCAAAACGGTCATATCGACTGGGTCCCAGTTCACCACGGCGTTCTTGCGATAAACCAGACCGGCCTCGAGCATATCCAGGAACAAAGCCTGCTGCTGGCCGTAGTATTCCGGATCACAGGTGGCGAATTCACGAGACCAGTCGATCGACAGGCCCAGCGGCTTCATCTGTCCGCGCATGTCGGCGATATTGCCGTAGGTCCAATCTTTGGGGTGGCCGCCGCTGGCCATTGCGGCGTTTTCCGCAGGCATCCCGAACGCGTCCCAGCCCATCGGGTGCAGCACGTTATGACCGGTTGCGAGCTTGTGGCGGGCGATCACATCACCCATCGTGTAGTTGCGTACATGCCCCATGTGGATACGGCCAGACGGGTAGGGGAACATCTCAAGCACATAGTATTTCGGCTTATCCGCCTTGTGATTGGCGGTGAAGATTCCGGCCTTGTCCCAGGCCTCCTGCCATTTTGCTTCGATTTCGTTGGCCGAGTAGCGCGACATCATGCGGTCCTTCGTGAATGAAAACGCCGGGTAGGAACCCGGCGTGGTAATAGTGTGATTTTTGTCGGGTTTCTAGAACTTGTTGTCCGCAATGCGTAGCTGACGCGCGCGAGACAGGATCGCATCTTCGACGGCGCGCGACGTTGCAGCACTGACCGGAGAACCGCCACTGGTCTGAAGAGCTACGGACAAAGAACGCGCTTCCAAAGCGGGATCACTGATGTGAACTGTCGCGCGATAGGAACGCCCGCCGCCGGGCGGTGTGCCATAACCCGTTACGATCACTCCGGTAAACGGATCGACCTCTTGGATCGGCAAGAAATTCAGTACATCCAGCGATGCGGCCCACAGATAGCGATTTACCTGAGTGACCTGCTCTGAGGTGTTCGGGCCGAATACGTCCCAGATCGTCGAACGATTCGGGTCATTCAGTTCGCGTTCCTCTGTCGAGCTGCCATCAGCGGTCAACACACTTGCATCGCCAGGCGGTGGCCCTCCGCAGGCTGATAAGGCAGCCGTTACCATGATCAAACCTGGAATCGTAATACGGCGCATCGTTGGAAGGTCCCGTGTCACTTGTTTTGCTCTGTCGAGTGATACTCCTAGACAAGGACCCGTACAGCAACAACCCTATTCTTTTATGATCGACTCGCGCGAACCGCACGATCCGTTGAATTCGACTGTGGCATCCTTGCACCAATTTGGGCCGAATGACGTCTTTGCGTTTATGCCAAGCTTGCGCAACGGGGGCAAAAAAAGCGAAACGGTGTCCGTGCTGAGACGCGTGCTTTGCATGTGTCGAGTAGAAAATCTTTGAAACCGAGGGAAACAAGATGAAAAAAGTTCTCTTCGCAACGACCGCACTGATTGCAACCGCAAGTGTTGCAGCGGCCGAAGTAAAGTTCAGCGGTTACGGCCGCTTTGGTCTGGGATACCTGGAAGACCGTACAGGTACCGTTGACGCAATTGGTGGTGGTGAAGCGACCGGCGTAGAAACCGACGAAACCATCCTGGTCTCGCGCTTCCGTCTGAACATCGACGGAATCGTTGAAACTGACGGTGGCGTTCGCTTTGAAGGCCGTGTTCGTCTGCAGGCAGACGAAGATGCCGGCAACGGCGAAGCAAACTCCGCTGGCCTGAACGGCGCACGCTTCTCGGTCATCTTCGGTGGTCTGCGTGTTGACGCCGGTAACGTAGCCGGTTCGTTCGACAACTTGGCAAACTACTACGGTAACGAGCCTGGCCTGGAAAGCTTCATTGGTCAGTACTCGGGCGTCGACTATGACTTCCTGGCGTACTCGTCGACCGGTTCGGGCGCAAACGCTGTGTTCTTCCAGTACGCAGTTGGCGACTTCGCCTTCGGCGCGTCGTATGACCAGCGCACATTTGCTGACGAAGCTGTTGCGGGTGCGGACACTGATGATGCAGACCGCTGGGACATCAGCGCGACCTACACCTTCGGTAACGTGACTGCCGCTCTGGCCTACGGTCAGACCAGCGGTCTGGGCGACGCCGACAAGCAGAGCCTGACCGTTCTGACCCTGGGTGCAGAATTCGGTGACTTCTCCGGTACTCTGTTCGTCGCAGACGATGACGTTGCAAACGATGACCGCAACGGCACCGCATACGGTCTGTCGGCAGCCTACAACCTGGGCGCGGCAACCACTCTGACCTTCGCTTACGGTGACGGTTCGGCAGACGACGATCTGCAGCAGTACGGCATCGGTGCCATCTACGACCTGGGTGGCGGTGCATCGCTGCGCGGTGGTATCGGCAACCAGAAGCGTGGCGACGGCGACAGCCAGCTGCGTGCCGACTTTGGTGCTCAGTTCAACTTCTAAGTTGGTCTGAACCACAAGGTTCAAGGGCAGGTCTTCGGACCTGCCCTTTTCTTTTGCCGCCACATGGTGTTTTGCTGCTGCAAACGCAGAATGAGGGACCCATGTCGCTGCAAGAAATCACCGATCGAATAGCCAAAGCTGAATCTGCGGCAGGACGCGCCGAAGGCTCGGTGCAATTAATCGCGGTTTCCAAGGTGCAACCTAACGACCGGGTCGAAGCCGTATTGAAGCAGGGCCACCGGTGTTTCGGAGAAAACCGTGTGCAGGAAGCCGCTGGCAAATGGCCTGCATTTCGCGAGAGTTTTCCGGACATCGATCTGCATCTGATCGGTCCATTGCAAACAAACAAGGCACGGCAGGCGATTGAGCTTTGCAATGCCATCCATTCAGTTGATCGACCAAAGCTCGCCAAAACATTGGCGCGATTGGCGCAAGAGATGGGTAAGTGCCCTGATCTTTTTATACAGATCAACACAGGCGAAGAGGATCAGAAAGCCGGTACTCTTCCACAAGATGCTGATGCGTTCATTGCTGAGTGCCGCAGCCTGGACCTGCCCGTCCGAGGTTTGATGTGCATTCCACCGGTTGAAGAAGAACCCGCGTTGCACTTCGCGTTATTGGCAAAAATCGCAGAGCGGAATGGGCTGGAGGGTTTGTCGATGGGAATGAGCAGTGATTTTGAATCGGCAATCGCCTTGGGTGCCACACACGTCCGTGTTGGGTCTGCCATTTTCGGGGCGCGGGTTAAGCCTCAGGGATGATCAGCCGTGTGCCCGGCGTGATTTTTTGGGCAATCCAACGTAGGTGATCGCGCCTGAATGCGATGCAGCCTTCGGTCGGAAACCGTGGGCGTCGCCATTGATGCAGGAAGATGGCCGATCCCCGACTGGGTTCTGAATTGGGATAGTTCCAATCGGTTATCAAGATCAGGTCATAAAGCGGATCTGGGCGACGCAGTTTTTCGTGACTGAAATCATGAGGCGCCCGCACCAAATGGTTATACGCATCGTCCTCTACGTCGTCTGACCATAAATCGCGCGGTCCGATCGGTCGTGCCCAATGCGCCGGCCGTGGCATTCGGTCTGAGCGATAGAGCATACCCACAATGTGATGCACACCTGTTGGTGTTGTTCCGTCACCTTCCTGCTTGGTTGGGCTCAAGCCCCCTTTGCCGATCGCGCAGGGGAACAGCTGCCCGAGAAACCGAATGCCACGTGGTGTAAGAACCAGATCGCTTGGTGTCACAGCAGGTGGCCTGACTTTGCAGCTTTGGTCGCCAGATACGCGCGGTTGAAATCTGTTTCACCTACTTTCAACGGAACCCGTTCGGTGACGGCGATACCTGTGCGTTCCATCATCGCGATTTTTGCAGGGTTGTTGGTCAGTAGACGGACCGAATTGAAGCCCAGCGATTTCAGGATATCCGAGCCGAGCCTGAAATCCCGTTCATCGTCTTCGAATCCAAGCCGGTGATTGGCCTCGACTGTGTCAAATCCCTGATCCTGAAGAAAATAGGCGCGCATTTTGTTGGCGAGCCCGATCCCACGTCCTTCCTGATTCAGATAGAGCAGGACACCTGCACCCTCGTCCCCCATCTGGGCCAAGGCCCCGCGCAGTTGCGGGCCACAGTCACATTTCAGGCTGCCCATGAGATCGCCCGTGAAACAGGCCGAATGCAGCCGCGCGAGGACGGGCTTGTCGCGGTCGGGGCGACCGATTTCAACCGCATAGTGTTCCTCTCCACCATCTTCGGGGCGGAATACATGTAGGCGCCCGGCCTCCGACACTTCCATCGGCAGGCGTGCGGCGACGACAGGGTGCAGAGCGCTGCGATCTGTCAGATGTGGCGCGGCCCGGGCATGGTCAATGCAGGTCAGACCATGATCTGCCGCAAATTCGCGCCCGTCTTGAATTGGGGCGACGACGGCGGCCGGAAGCAAGTGCGCCGACTTGGCCAGCGCAATAGCGATCCGGTGCAGATTTGCGCTGCCTTGCCGTTCGGTCATCAGCGGGCCCTTCATCGGGGCGTTTAGATCATCGGACGGGTCGGCCACCGCCTGCACCCAGCTCAGCCCAGCATCCGCCGGGATCATGACGCGAGCAAGATCGCCGTCATATGCGCGCGCTTTAAGTGTTTCAGCGCGCCGAACCGTTATGGCGACAACGGGATCCCCGCCCAAGCCGCGCAAATCGGCCAACCTTTGCGGGCTCAGGGTCTCGGTGGCAAATGCGAGTACTCCAAATCCCAGTTCGTCGGTCAGAACAACGGGAACACCCATACGCAGGTCAGCCCGCGCCCGTGCCAGCAATTCGGTGATGTCGGGAGTGAGACTCATGCAGTTTACCTTGAAACGATCAGACCCTGTCCTACCCCGATCACTGGAAAATGTGAAACATTTCCTCGGCGTCAGACACGAGGGCGTGAGACGACTGCAGTAAATCTTGCTGATTGCATTCTTCATACGCAAGTGATGGAAAAGGCTTAGGAGGACCGTACATGGCTCAGCTCAAGAAAATCCTGCTGGTGGATGACGACGAAGACCTGCGCGAAGCGCTCAGCGAGCAACTTGTCATGACCGAAGACTTTGACGTGTTCGAGGCGTCCGATGGCGCGTCGGCAATGGAACGCGCGCGCGAAGCAATTTACGATCTGGTGATTCTGGATGTCGGCCTGCCGGATACCGATGGCCGTGAGCTGTGTCGCCTGATGCGCAAGCAGGGCGTCAAAAGCCCGGTGCTGATGCTGACTGGGCACGACAGCGATGCTGACACGATCCTGGGCCTTGATGCTGGCGCTAATGATTATGTCAGCAAGCCTTTTAAATTTCCGGTTCTTCTGGCCCGGATTCGGGCCCAACTGCGCCAGCATGAACAATCCGAGGATGCGGTCTTTGTTCTGGGGCCCTACACCTTCAAACCGGCCATGAAGATGCTGATGACCGAAGATGATCGCAAGATCCGCCTGACCGAGAAAGAGACTAACATTCTCAAGTTCCTCTATCGATCAACTGACGGCGTCGTTGCACGTGATGTTCTTTTGCATGAGGTCTGGGGTTACAACGCAGGCGTTACAACGCACACGCTTGAAACCCATATCTATCGTCTGCGTCAGAAGATTGAACCCGACCCGTCGAATGCGCGCCTTTTGGTCACAGAATCGGGCGGATATCGCCTTGTTGCTTGACTAATGGTGGATTGACTTGGATCAAAGTGATACTCTGTAGGTATCTTTAGATTACTCCCAACCCGCGCATGTCCGGGTTATGACATGCACCTCCCTGTTGGACTGCCGGGCCTGATGGCCCGGCTTTTTTTGTAAGGTGCAACTGTATCGTGCAGGGCGATATCGGCACCGGGCATCCGATTTCATTCAATGAAATCGGACCGGAAACTTTGCAAGTTTCCGTAACCGCCGGGTCAGGCAACATTGCTTTGTTTTTCGATGGCACCTCGCTTAGCGCCGCGCTAACCTGCGGCAACTTCGACAAAGGAACCCCCGGATATGCCCTTCACCCTTGCCACATGGAACATCAATTCGGTCCGCCTGCGCGAGCCTATCGTTCTGAAATTGCTGCAGGAAGAGGCACCGGATGTGCTGTGTCTACAGGAATGCAAATCGCCGGTCGACAAAATCCCGACCGAAGGGTTCGCCGAGCTGGGCTATACGCATATGATTGCGCGGGGCCAGAAGGGGTATAACGGCGTCGCCATACTGTCGCGCCTTCCGCTTGAGGAAGTAGGGGATAAGGATTTCGCGGGTCTGGGTCATGCGCGACACATTGCGGGGCGGTTGGAGAATGGCGTGACCATTCATAATTTCTATGTCCCCGCCGGGGGCGATGTGCCGGATCGCGAAGTGAACGAAAAGTTTGGCCAAAAGCTGGATTACCTCGCTGACATGCGCGATTGGTTCCGTGCGGAAAAGCCGAAAAAGTCCATTCTGGTGGGCGATCTGAATATTGCGCCCCGCGAAGATGATGTCTGGTCGCACAAGCAGTTGCTGAAGGTGGTTTCACATACGCCGATCGAGGTTGAAACGCTGGCCGAGACTCAGGATGCAGGTGGCTGGGTCGATATCACCCGGCAGGATATTCCCGAGGGCCAGCTATACAGCTGGTGGTCTTATCGGGCACGAGATTGGGATGCCGCCGACAAGGGACGCAGGCTGGATCATGTGTGGGCTACGCCCGATATCTCGAACGCGGGTCATTCCAGCCGCATTCTGCGCGACGCGCGCGGATGGGAAAAACCCAGTGATCACGCCCCGGTATTTGCCACGTTTGACGTCTGACCGAAGCAAATTCGCCGAACTCTCCCCTTGGTTTCTGCCGCATTGGGCTGCATATAGGGCGCAAGTTCGAACCAGAGAGTATAAGCCATGGACCTTCTGAACGGCGCAGGCAGCCCCCAAGCCACTGATCTGATTAAAGACGGGACCGAGGCCACCTTCATGGCCGATGTGGTCGAAGCCTCACAAGAGACGCCGATCATCGTTGACTTCTGGGCGCCTTGGTGCGGCCCCTGCAAAACGCTGGGCCCGGCGTTGGAAGAGGCCGTGACCGCTGCCAAGGGTGCGGTCAAGATGGTCAAGATCAACGTGGACGAAGCGCAGATGATTGCAGGACAACTGCGCATCCAGTCGATTCCGATGGTCTATGCATTTCACAAAGGCCAACCGATCGACGGGTTTCAGGGCGCTTTGCCAGGGTCCGAGATCAAGGCCTTTATCGATCGTGTGATCGAAGCTGCGGGCGGTGAAAGCCCGGGTGGTCAACTGGATGATGCTGTGCAGGCTGCCGAAGAAATGTTGACCGAGGGGGCCGCTGTAGACGCGGCACAGACTTTTGCCGCCATACTGGGTGAAGACCCCAATCACGCCGCCGCTTATGGCGGGTTGGTGCGCGCGCATATCGCATCGGGGGATCTGGATCAGGCTGAGGCGATCCTCAATGGTGCGCCTGCCGAGATTTCCACTTCACCCGAGGTTGAAGCGGCCCATGCGCAACTGGAATTGGCCAAGCAGGCTGCAGATGCTGGTCCGGTAGGTGAGTTGACTGCAACAGTTGAGGCCGAGCCAGACAACCATCAAGCCCGTTTCGATCTGGCGCAGGCCCTGCATGCCAATGGCGATGTCGAAGAGGCAGTGGCTCAACTGTTGGAATTGTTCCGCCGCGATCGCGAGTGGAATGATGGGGCAGCAAAGGCGCAGCTCTTCACAATTTTCGATGCGCTCAAGCCCAATGACCCGATTGTTCTGAACGGGCGGCGCAAGCTCAGCTCGATGATATTTGCCTAATCCCCGATCAGAACTAAACTCGGGTACATGATGCATCCTGCCGATTTGCCGGAAACGGTATCCGTTTTCCCTTTGCCCGGAGCGCTGCTGCTGCCACGGTCTCGCCTGCCGCTGCATATTTTTGAGCCGCGCTACCTACAGATGCTGGACGACGCGCTGAAAACGCAAGAACGCCTGATCGGGATGGTGCAACCGAATACCTGTCAGGGGGACGAAACTAAGTTGCACCAGATTGGATGCGCTGGACGGGTCACCCAGTTTTCCGAGACCGAAGACGGCAGGTATCTGATTACGCTGACGGGAATCTCTCGGTTCAGGGTCAAATCAGAGTTGGACAGTTTCACCCCGTATCGCCGGGTTTCGGTGTCTTGGGACGGGTTTGACCGTGATCTGGGCAAGGCCGAGGTAGATGACGGTTTTGATCGGAACAGGTTCCTGCGGCTGTTGGAACGGTTTTTTTCGTCCCGTCAGTTGTCCACCGATTGGGACACAATGAAAGATGCCGATGATGAGCTTTTGGTCAATTCCCTGTCCATGATGCTGGAATTTGACCCGGAGGAAAAGCAGGCTTTGCTTGAGGCCCCTTGCTTACGCACCCGGCGCGAAACTTTGGTGACATTAATTGAATTCGCCATGCGCGGCGGATCGAATGAGGAAAAACTGCAATGAGCGATACCGAACACGCCTTTGACCGCCATATGCTTGAGGCGTTGATTTGTCCGCAGACCCACACGACGCTGCACTATGATGCCGAACGGCAAGAGCTGGTGTCAAAAGCCGCCGCTCTGGCCTTTCCAATCCGCAACGGTATTCCAGTGATGCTAGTGGATGAGGCCCGAGAGCTGGACTAGATCGGGTGTCCCTGCAGCAGTTTCGGCAGGTCTCCGGTCAGACCTGCAGCCTCGCGCACGAAACCTCGGCGCAGCCCGGGCAGCGATCCGACGATACCCATTCCAATATCCCGACCTATGCGGAGCAGGGGATTATCGTTCGAAAACAGCTTGTTGAACACATCAGTCGCCATCGCAAGCGAGGCTGTGTCGAACCGGCGCCACTCTTGATAGCGCTCCAGCACAAGCGTTGATCCGATATCCTCGCCACGTCGTCCCGCAAGGGTCAGAACCTCGGCCAATGCACCTACATCACGCAGACCTGCGTTCAGGCCTTGCCCGGCGATGGGGTGCATGCCATGGGCGGCGTCTCCGACCAAAGCCAACCGGTCCGAGATGAAGGAATTGGCGATGGTCAGGTTCAACGGGTATGTGAACCGGTCACCCTGCAGGCGGATATCCCCCAGGAAATCACCAAAGCGCGGGCGCAGAACTTGTAGGTAATCTGCCTCGGGCAGCGCATTGATCTGCGCGGACGTATCAGTGCGTTCGCTCCAGACGATGGAACTGCGGTTCCCGGTCAGCGGCAGAATCGCCAACGGGCCGGGGGGCATGAAGAACTGATGGGCGATACCGTGATGCGGTAGCTCGTGTTCAATGGCGCAGACCAGAGCGGTCTGGCCATAGTCCCAGCCGGTTCGCTTGATTCCGGCGCGCATAGCGGTCCCGCTGCGGCGGCCATCGCAACCCACCAGAAGGCTGCCGGACAAGGTGGACCCGTCATCCAGTGTAAGTGTTGCCCCGTTTGCCGAGATGTCCTGAGACACGACCGTTTTGCCGCTGATTTCGGTAATCCCGTCTTGTTCGGTCATGGCCTCCAGAAAAGCCCGCCGCAGGTGGCGATCTTCGACCATATAGCCCATCGGGCCTTCTTCGATCTCGGCATGGTCGAAATGCATAAAGAACGGGGAAGGTCCGGCACCGGCATGACCATCCGTTACTTTGATCTCCAGCATAGGCTGGGCGTGCTTTTCCACCTTTTTCCAAACGCCTATCGCGTCGAGCAGACGTTGCGACGCCAATGCAAGCGCATAAGCGCGCCCGTCGAAGGCCGCATTCTTGCGCACTTTCTCTGCCAGAGCGTCAACAACCACGACTGAATGCCCGGTCTGGGCCAGCGCCAGCGCAAGGGCAGGGCCGTTCAGGCCACCACCAACGATCAGGATATCGGATCTGTGTTCCATGTGCTGCAATATGCGCGCCCTTTCGGGATTGTCCATGTGCGGTCCTGTCGCTACCGTCCGATCACGGAATTACTCGGGAGGGGACCGGATGCAAGACTGGCTGACCATGACGGCATGTGATTTGGGCCGTGGTATCGGAATGGGGCAGATCGATCCGGTTGAACTGACAGAAACTTATCTCAGCGCGATTGACGCCCATCCACATCGCGATCGGATCTATGCCCGGGTGACCCACGATCGCGCCCGCGCCGAGGCCCTTGCGGCGCAAGAGCGGGCCAAGCTTGGCCTGCGGCGGTCTTTGTTGGATGGCGTCCCGATCAGCTGGAAAGACCTGTTTGACACGGCAGGCGTAGGGACCGAGGCCGGTTCGGCCCTGTTGGAAGGCCGCGTGCCCGAATCCGATGCGCAGGTGGTGCGGAACGCGACCGCGATGGGTACGGTCTGTCTGGGTAAAACGCATATGAGCGAATTGGCGTTCTCGGGTTTGGGTCTAAACCCTGTGACGGCTACGCCTCCATGCGTGAATGACGAAGACGCAGTGCCGGGCGGCTCATCTTCAGGTGCAGGAGCTTCGGTGGCTTGGGGGCTTGCTGCAGGCGGCGTTGGCTCGGACACGGGTGGATCGGTGCGGATTCCCTCGGCCTGGAACGATCTGGTGGGGCTGAAAACCACGGCGGGGCGCGTTAGCCTTGAGGGCGTCGTGCCGCTGTGTCTGAAATTCGATACCGTTGGGCCGCTGGCGCGATCAGTTGAGGACGCCGCACATATGCTTGCCGCGCTTGAGGGCACCGCCCCGGCTGACCTGCGCGGGGCGTCATTGAGCGGTCGCCGCTTTGCTGATTTACAGAACGTCGCCAAGGACGATCTGCGCGAAGCTCCAGCCAACGCCTATGATGATGCGCTGGCGCGCCTGAAAGAGGCCGGGGCCGAGATCGTTCCGCTTGACGTGCCTGAGCTGAACGAAGCGATGAGCCTGTCGGGCGTGCTTTATACAACCGAAGCCTACGGCTTGTGGCGTGATGTGATCGAAGCGAACCCCGAGGCGATGTATCCCGAAATCCTTGAACGGTTCCGAATGGGCAAGGCCTATTCCGGCCCCGATTACGTGGCCGCTTGGTCGAAACTAACCGCTTGTCGACAGGCTTGGGATGCGGCCACTGCGGGCTTTGACGCCGTGCTTGCGCCGACGGCCCCGATCCTACCGCCCAATCTCGACCGGTTGATGAATGATCATGACTACTATGTTACCGAAAATCTCTTGGCTCTCCGCAACACCCGGATCGGCAATCTGATGGGGCTTGCGGCACTGACTTTGCCCACGGGAACACCCGGTTGCGGGCTGATGATGTTGGGCTATCCGGGGTCGGAAGAGGCCTTGTTACGGCTCGGGTCAGCAGCCGAAAGCGCTTTGACCTGAATGCCACAATCCCCTGATTCGGCACCTCTTTGTCTGGACGAAGCCCGGGTCGATCTGTAATCTGCCATAAAACGGGGCGCAAAATGACCCCGAAATTGAGGCAGTATCATGAATTTCCCCGAGCGGTTTTCGAACCTACCGGAATACGCATTTCCGCGTCTACGCGCCCTGTTGGATCATCATCAGCCGGGTGGTGAAGTCGTTCACATGACCATTGGCGAGCCCAAGCATGATTTCCCTTCTTGGGTGACTGACGTGATCATGGAAAACGCCGCCGGGTTTCAGGGCTATCCCCCGAACGAAGGCTCACCTGAATTGCGCGCAGCGATCACGGGTTGGATCAACCGCCGCTATGGTGTGTCGATGGATGCAGATGCCAATGTGATGGCACTGAACGGTACGCGCGAGGGTCTTTATAACGCTGCAATGGCGCTCTGCCCCGAACAGAAAAATGGGCAGCAACCGATCATTCTGTGCCCGAACCCCTTCTATCAAGTCTACATGGTTGCCTCGATTTCGGTCGGTGCGCAGCCATATTTCGTGCCGGCAACCGCTGCCACTGGTCATTTGCCAGACTATGCAGGCCTGCCCGAAGAGGTTCTGAACCGTACTGCTGTAGCCTATATCTGCTCGCCCGCGAACCCTCAGGGGGCGGTCGCCTCGCGCGATTACTGGGTTGAGCTGATTCAATTGGCTGAAAAGTACGATTTCCGCATCTTTGCCGATGAATGCTATTCCGAAATCTACCGCGACGCTGCGCCGGTTGGCGCGCTGACCGGTGCGCAGGAACTGGGTGCTGACCCCGAACGTGTCACGCTGTTCAACTCTCTGTCCAAGCGGTCGAACTTGGCCGGGTTGCGGTCGGGGCTGATCGCAGGTGGACCTGAAACAATCAGCCGTGTCAAACTGTTGCGCAGCTATGCGGGTGCCCCTTTGCCCGCCCCGCTGCAGGCTGCCGCCGCCAAGGTTTGGGCGGATGAAGCGCATGTGCAGGAAAACCGCGCGCTGTATCAGGAGAAATACGCCGTCGCGGATGAGGTTTTCGCAGGCGTACAAGGCTACATGCCGCCCGAGGCCGGGTTCTTCCTGTGGCTACCCGTCGAAAACGGCGAAGAAACCGCATTGAAGCTTTGGCAGGAAACCGGCGTACGGGTTCTGCCGGGTGCATATCTTTCTCAAGGTGATCCGGGGCAAAACCCGGGCGAGCAATTTATCCGGGTCGCGATGGTGGCCCCAAAAACAGAGATGAAGCGCGGGCTGATTACACTCCGCGACTGCATCTATTCGTGAGGTACGAGGGCAAAATGGCATCATATAACGCGCGAAACCGTGACCCGCTGCTGGACAGCAACACGCAAGCCGCCATTGAACGGCGTAGCAAAGAACTGATCGGGATCGCTTTGATCCTGTTGGGGTTGGCCGCTGCAGCGATGATCTGGTCCTATACGCCCGATGATCCAAACTGGATGGTTTCGACCGATGCGCCCGTGCAAAACTGGATGGGGCGCATTGGGGCCTCGATTGCCGCGCCGTTGTTTATGATCGTGGGTTGGGGCAGCTTGGGTGTCGCCTTGGTGCTGATCACTTGGGGCGTTCGATTTGCAGGTCATTTAGGTGAAGACCGTGCCATTGCCCGCCTGATTTTTGCGCCGATCTGGATCGCCGTTCTGGCTGTCTATGCAGCGACTCTGGTGCCGGGTGCCGAATGGCGGGCGACGCACAGCTATGGCTTGGGCGGTCTATTCGGCGATACAGTGATGGGCGCGATTTTGACGTTGTTGCCGATCTCATCGCATTTCCTGGTCAAGCTGATGTCGCTGGCGATGGCGGTCGGTATGCTGGCTCTGGGTGTATTTGTGTTGGGTTTCGGCAAAGCGGACGTTCGCAATGGCTTCCGGGCGTTTCTGTTGGGACTGGTCATGGCCTATGATCTGTTGATGAACGCGCTGGGACGCGGGGCATCGGCGACAGCGCGGGCAGCACGGGACCGGAAGGCCCAATGGGCCGAGCGCAAGGCCGAACGTGCAGTTCCGGTTCAGGCGGATTTTGACGACGACCTGGCCTACGCTGATCCGGTCTTTGAAGACCCTGAGATTGAAGCGCAGGAACCTGTCGCCAAGACAGGCCTTCTGGCTCGAATGCCTTCCCTGATCCGTCGTCCTGACCCAATGCCCGAGCCTGAGTTGGTCGAAAACGTTGCGGTCGAAGGGTATTACGACATGCCGGGTGAGGATCGCATCCGGTCCAAGATTTCCGCCGCTGTGCGCAATCGTAAAGTGGCCGCTGGTGTGCTAACGCCCGAACCCGATCCCAACTTGCCATTGACCAAAGGGCGGGGCAGGGGACCGGACCCGTTGATTTTGAACTCTGGCGCGGCAGACGAGTTGCCGCCCGAACCCCCGATGACCTCTGCAGGTTTGCCACCCGAACCACCGCTGACAGCAGGATCTGATGTTGAGACGCTGGCGGCTCACTCCGAGGCTGATAATTGGATGCAGCAGGACTATGTTTCCGAACCGGCCTATGATGATGAGGCCGTGTTTGATGATGCCTCCGAACCCGCGCTCCAACCGCGACAGGCTGTCAAGATTCCCGTTGCTGAGCCGCGTAAACCTGTAGTAGCTCAACCGGTCCGACGCACTCCTCCGCCTTCGCGCAGGGCGCAAGCCGAAGCACAGCCGACACTTTCTTTCGAGGAACGGCATTCCGACTTCGAACTGCCACCGCTGGGCCTTCTGTCCAACCCTGCAAGCATCCAACGCCATCACCTAAGCGATGAGGCGCTCGAGGAAAATGCGCGGATGCTGGAAAACGTGCTGGATGACTACGGCGTCAAGGGTGAGATCGTCAGCGTCCGCCCCGGTCCGGTTGTGACCATGTACGAATTGGAGCCTGCACCGGGTTTAAAAGCCAGCCGTGTGATTGGTTTGGCCGACGATATCGCGCGCTCAATGTCGGCTTTGTCCGCGCGGGTTTCAACTCTACCGGGGCGCTCGGTTATTGGCATTGAACTGCCCAATGAAAACCGTGAGATGGTGGTGCTGCGCGAAATCCTCGCCAGTCGCGATTTCGGCGATGGTAATCATGCGCTGCCCTTGGCGTTGGGCAAGGATATCGGCGGTGAGTCCGTGGTGGCGAACTTGGCAAAAATGCCTCACCTCTTGATCGCTGGTACGACTGGTTCCGGTAAGTCGGTGGCAATCAATACGATGATCCTGTCGCTGCTTTATAAGCTAACGCCGGATGAGTGCCGCCTGATCATGATCGACCCCAAGATGTTGGAACTGTCGGTCTATGACGGTATCCCGCACCTGCTCTCGCCCGTTGTGACCGACCCGAAAAAGGCGGTTGTGGCCCTGAAATGGGTCGTGGGCGAGATGGAGGATCGCTATCGCAAAATGTCCAAAATGGGCGTGCGCAATATCGCGGGCTACAATGGCCGCGTGAAGGATGCGCTGTCCAAGGGCGAGATGTTCAGCCGCACGGTCCAGACCGGCTTTGACGATGAAACCGGCGAGCCAATGTTCGAGACCGAAGAATTCGCGCCCGAAGCAATGCCTTATATCGTTGTGATCGTCGACGAAATGGCCGACCTGATGATGGTCGCGGGCAAGGAGATCGAGGCCTGCATCCAGCGTCTGGCGCAGATGGCGCGGGCTTCGGGCATTCACCTGATCATGGCCACTCAGCGCCCCTCTGTTGATGTGATCACCGGGACGATCAAGGCGAACTTCCCGACCCGGATTTCGTTCCAGGTGACTTCGAAAGTCGACAGTCGCACCATTTTGGGCGAGATGGGTGCCGAACAACTTCTGGGGCAGGGCGACATGCTGTATATGGCGGGCGGGGCGAAGATCACCCGTTGTCACGGTCCGTTTGTCTCGGATGAAGAGGTCGAAGAAATCGTCAACCACCTGAAACAGTTCGGTCCGCCGGCCTACATGAGTGGCGTGGTAGATGGCCCGGCCGAGGAAAAGGCTGACAATATCGACGCTGTTCTGGGCCTGAACACGGGTGGCAACACGAACGGAGAAGACGCCCTTTACGACCAGGCAGTGGCGATTGTGATCAAAGATCGCAAATGCTCGACGTCCTACATTCAGCGAAAACTTGCCATTGGCTACAACAAAGCTGCGCGGCTTGTTGAGCAGATGGAGGACGAAGGCGTTGTTTCCGGGGCAAATCACGTTGGAAAACGCGAAATCCTCGTCCCCGAGCAGTAAGATATTTAATAACAAGGGCAGAACGCCTATCTGGGTCCTATGAAACAGATTGCTTTTGCCCTTGCTCTGACACTGGCTGCGCCCGCCGCGTGGGCGGCTGAAAAGCTGCCACTGTCGCAAATCTCTAACTACCTGAACCAGATGAAGACGGTTCAGACCACATTCACGCAGGTGAATGATGACGGATCGCTTAGCACCGGTAAGCTGTGGCTCGAGCGGCCCGGAAAAATGCGGTTCGAATATGATCCGCCCAACAGCGCGGTAGTTCTGGCGCGGTCGGGGACGGTGCAGATCTTTGACCCGAAATCCAATCAGCCGCCCGAACAGTACCCGCTGAAACGCACACCGCTGTCACTGGTGTTGGCGCGGAATGTCAATCTGGGGCAAGCCAATATGGTTGTTGGGCACGATTTTGACGGGACCGCCACGGTTGTGACGGCTCAGGACCCCAAGAACCCGGAAAGCGGGCGGATCGAGTTAATGTTTACATCCAATCCGGTTGAGCTGCGCAAATGGGTGATCCACGATAACGCTGGAAGTCAAACGACCGTACTGCTGGGGCCGTTGACTGAAGGCGGAAACCTCGATTCCAGCGTGTTTTCAAGCAAAACCCGTATCAGGTCAGACGATCGCTGACCTGACAGGGTTTGTTTAGTAACGGCAGTTCGCCAGCTGCGCCTGATACAGTTGCGCTCGGGCGTCTACATCATTCGCAACGTTCAACAGCCAAGATTTGCTGTTGTAGCTGCCGCGCGCGTAGCCGGTTTGCCCTTCGTGATAGGCCAGGTATTGGTTACGCGCGTCGGTGGGATGAATCCCGTTCCGCTCATAGCTTTTGTTCATGTACCAGCCAATGAAATCCGACGCATCACGGATGCGATCCCGCTTGGCGCGGCGTTTGCCGGTTTCGCGTTGATACTGCTCCCACGTGCCATCAAGTGCCTGACCATAGCCGTAAGCACTGCTTTGGCGACCCATCGGGATGACGCCCAGCACGTATTTGTGCGGTGTGCGCGCATCTGCGCGATAACGGCTTTCTTGGTAAATCGTGGCCATCTGAACGTGAACGGGGACACCCCATTTGCGCTCGGTGCTTTTGAAAGCCTTGATATAATCGGGTTTTTCGCGCGCAATGCTGCACGCGTCATTCAGTCTGCTCGGTGGCTGTTTGGACCCGCCACCACAGGATGCCAAAAGCAGCACCCCGAAGAGTACGAAAAGAATTCTGCTCATGTGCCTCGTGCCTTTTTTCTTTATTCTAGCGCAGATTGAGCTCTGAGGAAATCACAATCGTTACAGAATAATAGCGAGAATTATCGGTAATGCGGCGACCGACAATACTGTCGAGACCATGACCATGCCTGCAACCGCGTCGGAATCCACATCAAACCGCTCTGCCAGCAGGTATGAGGTGACGGCGACCGGCGCACACATTTGCAAAACCAGAACTCCGAAGGCTACAGGACCCAGTCCAAAACTGATGGCAAGAGCCCAGCCCAACCCGAAGCACACCGCGAGTTTCAGCAAGGACAACCATATAGCCTGTTGCAGCTTCTGTGTTGTCAGGCGTGCAATCGCGACCCCAAGGGTGATCAGCATCATAGGCACCGCCATCTGGCCCAACAGTTCCAGCGTGTTGGTTAGAAACAGTGGCGTCTGCCATCCACGCCACAGAAACAATGCCCCCAGCAGCGTGGCCCAGACCATCGGCTCGCGCAGAACCTTGCCAAAGGCGCCGCGCCCCGCGACCAGATAGATACCGTAGGTAAAAGAAAGCAGAGCGGTAACGGCCAAAAAGATCACCGCGAAACCCAACCCAGCCTGCCCAAAGGCAAAGATGCACAAAGGCAGGCCCAGATTCCCAGTGTTACCGAAGATAAGAGGTGACAGATAGGTCCGCTGCTCAAGCCCTGAGGCACGTACAAAGACCCAGAAAACCACCGCCAAAGCAACATGTGATGCAATCGCAGCGAGCGTGAAAACGGTCAATTCATCGCCAGGAATGTCGGTTTGCGTCAAAGCTACGAAGATCAGGCTGGGCACTGCAAGCGTCACCGCAAACCGCGTGACAAATTGCAGCCGATACTCGAACCCGAGCTTGACCCACGCAAACCCGATCCCGGCCAGAAGGAACACTGGGGCAACGATTTCGAACACTGTTAGGAGTAGGTTCACAGACTGTTTCCCCGAATTTCAGCTCATTGGTTGGCTTTTCTGCCCGAAAAGATGTACTAAATGCTTTGGGGGCCGAAACAATGCTAAAGACACAAGCCAAGTACCGCCTGGGACAGGTGGTTCGACACCGTAGACACCCTTTTCGAGGGGTTATTTTTGATGTCGATCCGGAATTCTCGAACTCGGAGGAATGGTATCAGGCCATTCCTGAAGACAGTCGCCCGCTGAAGGATCAGCCGTTCTATCATTTGCTGGCTGAGAATGATCAATCCTTCTATGTCGCTTATGTTTCAGAACAAAATCTGGTTGAGGACCAATCGGGTGAGCCGGTAGACCATCCCGATATCCCCAACATGTTCGGCCCGTTTCAGGATGGATCTTATCCGCTGCACTTTCAGTTGAACTGAATATGTCCGTCATAATGGCGTGTGTCAGTAGCCTAATGCGCAACCATCTTTACGGGGATCGCTAGCACCTTCCAGAACTCCGTTTGAACAGATTCGAATGGCTTGCGCACCACCCAGAGACGTTTCCGGTATTTGGACAGTGTGCCCCATATCTGATAATTGTTGCAGAACGGCATCGGAATAGCCTCGCTCAATTTTCAGAACACCCCCATCTGCAAATGCCCGAGGCGCATCGATGGCTTCCTGCAGCTCTATGTCGAAATCCGTGAGATTTGACACTAACCGCGCGTGTCCGGTTGGTTGATAGGCACCTCCCATGACACCAAAGGGCATCGCGATGCGGCCTTGGGCGCGCAACATTCCCGGTATGATTGTGTGCATTGGTCGCTTTCCACCGGCAAGCTCATTTGGATGACCGGGTTCGAGGTTGAAACCAGCACCCCGATTCTGCAGCAAAATGCCGAACTTTTCCGAAGCGATGCCCGACCCGAACCCGTGGTAGATCGAATAAATAAGTGAAACGGCCATGCGATCCCGGTCAACCACGGTGATATAGACGGTGTCTTTGTGAACAGACTCGGTCAAGGGAGCGGCGGCAGCCATGGCGCGTTTCGGATTGATCAGCGCGGCAAGTTGGGCGGCTGTCTCAGGTGCAAGAAAATGAGCCATCCGCGTGCTGTGGTCGGGATCGGCGATGAAACGATTGCGTGCGTCGTAGGCCAGTTTGCTGGCCTCGGCTTCGATATGTACGCGTTCAGCCCCCCAAGGGTCCATTGCGGCCAGATCGAAGTGCTTCAAGATATTCAGCAACAGGATTGCCGTCGCGCCCTGACCATTCGGTGGGTGCTCGACCAGTTCGACACCGCCATAATCTCCGCTGACGGGCACAGTTTCATCGCTTTGCACGGCCGCGAAATCCTGCGCAGTCTGTACTCCACCTAGATCGGAAAGGGCCGCAAGCATGTCATCGGCAATCTCACCAGAATAAAATGCCTTTTGACCGTGTTGGGCCACGCGCCGAAGAACTTCTGCCTGACCGGGGGCGCGAAAAACCTGCCCGGTTTGCAGGGGTTTGCCGTCAATCAGGTAATGATCACGGGCCGCGCCTTGCAGGGTGGATGCGCCGTTCTTCCAATCAAAGGCAACGCGTGGAGCCACCGGAACACCTGACTCGGCATAATGGATTGCGGGTTGTAGGATTGCTTCCAGGCCCAGCCGACCTTCGGTTTTTGCTAAACGGCAGAATGCCTCAACCGCTCCGGGAATTGTCACGGCATCCGGGCTGGTCTCGGGAACCGAATTTGAACCGCGATCCCGCAATGCCTGTGCATCCGCTGCTGCCGCGGCCCGACCCGAACCGTTTAGTGCGCGAACAGTCTGCTCGCCTGCGCGATTGTACAGAACAAAGCAATCTCCGCCCAAGCCGGTCATTTGCGGCTCGCAAATTCCCAGAAGCACCGCGCCTGCAATGGCTGCGTCCATGGCATTGCCGCCCTGCTGCAGAATATCTAGCGCGATTTTGGCGGCCAACGGATGGGACGTTGCGCACATCCCTTCGGTTGCCAAAACTTCAGAACGTCCTGTCTTGTGAAAATCGCGCATGGGTCTTTCCTTCTGCAAACACGCAGACACTAAGCCGCAGCTGGGAATTGTCCAATGCTATCAGAGGAAGGAGGTCCTCGGCGCCGCTCACTGGGTGGGGGCTGTGACGCTAGGCGCCGAGGGAAGCTATCTGAGCTACCCCTTACTTATGACCTTTGTTTGCGGCGCGACAATGGTTCGATCTAGGCCTTATTGTGGCCATTTGATGCCTGCTAGGGCATCTCGTCAAAGTCGAACCGCAAGCAGAGCAGGTTCCCGCCGCTTTTGCGTTCATATTGTATGTCGCTGGCAAGTTGATGAATCAGGTGCCAGCCAAAGCCGCCCTCGGGCAGGTCCTGCAAAGCAGTGTCGACAGATGGTGGAGTGCCGCTCGGTATCCGCAATTCAGGCATCGGGTCGCCGGTATCGGTGATCTGAATCACCAGCTTCTTTGCACATAATGAGCAATCGATTTGAACGTCAGCGGCGGCCACCCCGGCATAGGCATGTTCGACCACGTTGTTGATCGCTTCCGTCAGCGCGATTCTTACGTCATCTGCTTTGCTTTCCGGCAATCCCTGCGCCGCCAGCCGTGCGCTTAACGCCGCGATCCCTGCGCTGGCCTGCACTTGTGTCGCGGGAAAGCTCACCTCCAGGCAGTTTTGTTTGCAATTCGAGCACACGCTGTTCCACCTCTGCCGATCGTCAGTCTGCACCAGCGCCGATCGCCTCATCCAGCGATTTGAACAGTCTGAACACGGTGTCCATGCGGGTCAGGCGGAACACTTTTTCAACGATCGGGCGCAAGCCGGCCAGATCCAATCTGCGCCCTTTTTCCAATTGTTTCATCGAGGCGACAATGGCGCCCAGACCGCTGGAATCGATGAATTCAACAGAAGACAAATCCAACACCACCCGTTTGGCATGGGTTTGGGTTTCCGCGCGCATATCTTCCTTGAATTGAATCGCCATTGCGGCATCAATTCGATCACAATGAACGGATATTATCTGTGTCTCGCCGGTGATCTCGCTGCTGAGCCCCATGTTCGTCCGCCTTTGGCAATGCAAAATGATGGTAGAAATACGCTAGACGGTAATTCTTACCATTCGGTATCCATAGGCTGGAAAGTTCAAGGAGATTTCGGATGAACGAGGTTGTGATAGCAGGTGCCGCGCGTACACCAATGGGCGGCTTTCAGGGCATGTTTGACGGCGTCGCCGCTGCTGATCTGGGCGGTGCTGCTATCCGCGCAGCGCTGGAGGGTGCTGGCATTCGGACCGTGGATGAGGTGCTGATGGGCTGCGTCCTGCCTGCCGGCCAGGGACAGGCCCCGGCGCGTCAGGCTGGGTTTGCCGCCGGTCTGGGAGAAGATGTACCTGCCACAACGCTCAACAAAATGTGCGGTTCAGGCATGAAGGCCGCAATGATCGCGTTTGATCAGATCGCTTTGGGCCATACTCAGACCATGGTCGCTGGCGGGATGGAGAGCATGACCAACGCGCCCTATCTGCTGCCCAAGATGCGCGGTGGCGCCCGGATCGGACATGGGCAGGTCGTCGATCACATGTTTCTGGACGGGCTCGAAGACGCCTATGACAAAGGTCGGCTTATGGGCACGTTTGCCGAGGACTGTGCCGAATCCTATCAGTTCACGCGCGAGGCGCAGGACGAATACGCCCTGCGATCGCTTTCGAACGCGCTGTCCGCGCAGGAAAATAATGCGTTCGACCAGGAAATTACACAGGTCAAGATTCAGACTCGTAAAGGCGAGGTTGTGCTGGACGCGGATGAGCAACCCAAATCGGCGCGGCCCGAGAAGATACCCACACTGAAACCAGCCTTTCGCAAGGATGGAACGGTTACGGCAGCCAATTCTTCTTCGATCTCGGATGGCGCAGCCGCCCTTGTGCTTGCCTCGGCAAAGGCAGCAGAACAGCAGGGCCTGACCGTGCGCGCACGAATTCTTGGCCACGCCAGTCACGCGCAGGCACCGGGGCTGTTCACAACTGCTCCGGTTCCGGCAGCGCAGAAATTGTTGGATCGTATCGGTTGGAAAAAAGAAGATGTCGATCTGTGGGAGGTCAACGAAGCCTTCGCCGTTGTGCCCATGGCTTTCATGCACGAAATGGGCTTGTCGCGTGAGATCGTGAATGTGAATGGCGGCGCATGTGCGCTTGGCCATCCGATTGGCGCTTCTGGGGCCCGGATCATGGTCACGCTGCTGAATGCGTTAGAAAAGCGGAACCTCAAGCGCGGTGTCGCGGCAATCTGCATCGGCGGCGGAGAAGGGACGGCCATAGCAATAGAACGCGTTTGACGCTTTGTCTTTTTGCAAATACTCCGGGGAATTGGCGGCAGCGCCCGCAGTTCCTCGGATGCAAGGTCTACCAACATGAAAGCCGACTACGACACACTCGCCAAAACCATTGCCGCCTTGACCGAAGGTGAAACCGACGAGGTTGCATTGATGGCTACGGTGGCATGCGAAGTGCATCACTCGGACGACCGATTCGACTGGACGGGATTTTACCGCGTAACTGAGCCCGAAGTGCTAAAGATCGGGCCTTATCAGGGGGGGCATGGCTGCCTAGTAATCCCTTTTGAACGCGGTGTGTGTGGTGCGGCTGCCCGTACAGGGCAAGTGCAATTGGTTTCGGATGTAGATGCTTTCCCCGGCCATATCGCTTGTGCGTCATCCACTCGGTCCGAGTTGGTTCTACCAGTGCGGGATGCGAATGGTAACGTGATCGCTGTCTTTGATATCGACAGCGACCAGCCCGACGCGTTTACCAAAGATGATGCGACTGCACTTGGTGCTATTCTAACGGATGTATTTGCGCGTTAGAGGGTTCCGAGCTATCGCAAAAATGCGCCAAGATCTCGGGACATAATCAGATAGCAAAGCCCGGCCTGAAACGCTGTGATCGTGTATAGCCAAGCCGAGAAACCGCGCTTGCGGGTCTTGTGCCCGAAGATCCAGCGCCCCAGTAGCGCGGCCAAGCTGCCTCCTAGTGCCGCCAACCATAACAAGCGCCGCTCGGGGATGCGTCGCCTTCTACGGCGCGCGCGCAGCTTATCCCAGCCAAACGCCATCAAAGTCAGGGCATTAATGACCCAAAGATAGATTACGGCAATCCACATGGACCGTGCATAGCCAACTAAAATTGCAGAACCAAGTGAAAAAATGCTTGGAAATTTCACCGATTCGAGGCACCGTGAAAAAGTAACAGAAAATTTCACGCAGACTCGGAGCGCAACTTGAATTCGCAAGCCCCTCATAGCGCATCCCTCGGTGCCGATCTGCGCGCACTGCGCAAGGCGCGTGGGCTGACTCTGACCGAGATCGCCAACCGATTGGATCGGTCCGTTGGCTGGCTCAGCCAAGTCGAGCGTGACATGTCCGAGCCGTCGATTTCGGATCTACGCCAGATTGCCGAATGTCTGGGTGTGCCGATGTCGATGCTGTTTGCCCATTCCGCTGCGCCGGTGGATGAGCAAGGGTATATTGTGCGGGCAGGGTCCCGTCGCCCGATGGGCTCTGGCGAAGAAGGGTTGATCGAAGAACTGCTTTCGCCTGACCTGACCGACGATTTCGAGATGGTGCATTCGACCTTTGAGCCGCATTCTCAGATGCAGACCCCGGCAAACCGGCCGACGCAGGAAGTCGGCTATATGGTTTCAGGCCGTCTGGAACTGACGATCGGCTCGCGCAGCTTTCAGGTCGGCCCCGGCGATAGCTTCCGGATCAAGCACGAGCCCTACACTTGGTCCAACCCCTTTGATGAGCCCGCTGTGGCCATCTGGGTTATCGCCCCACCGGTGTACTGATGAGTTTCGAGGCCTGGACCATATTCGCCCTGTTCTGGGTGGTGTTCGTTACCACCCCGGGGCCTAATGCGGTCAATTGCATCTCAAATGGGATGAGCCTGCCATTCCCAAAAGCTATGCTGGGAGTGCTGGCTATTCTAACGCAGGCAAGTGCGTTCCTGATCCTCTCGGCAGTGGGGATCACTGCGTTGATTGCCGCGTCGCCAACAGGTTTCTTTGTCGCCAAGCTGATCGGGGCCGGGTTTCTGATCTGGATGGGCATTCGCGGTTGGATGAACGCAGCGAAACCCGCTCCGGCATCAGAGCGTCCGGCAAGACATGTTTACTTTCACGCGTTGGCTGTTGCCACGATCAACCCCAAAAGCGTCGCCGGATACCTTGCGGCGTTTTCGCAATTTGTGCAGCCGGATGTACCCATCTGGCAGCAGATGGCGGTGATCATGCCGACGGCACTGGTCATCACGACGCTCAGCTATACCGGGTTCACCTTGCTGGGGGCGCTGATGGGCAAGGCTGCGTTGGGGGCGGTGTTCAATATCTGGGTACGCCGCGTGATGGCGACCTGTTTCATCATTTATGGCGTTTTGCTGGGTGCCAGTTCGACGCCGACAGCGAGGGGGTAAGGATATGCATGCCGGATCATGTCTGTGCGGCGCGGTCGCTTTTGTTGTTGACGGAGACCTCACGCCACCAAATGCCTGCCATTGCGGGCAGTGTCGCAAACAGTCGGGTCACCTGTGGGCCTCGACCGTTACGCAACAGGACAATCTCAGCTTTACCACCAGCGAAACGCTGGGCTGGTATCGCGCCTCTGACATTGCCAAGCGCGGATTTTGCCGCGCTTGTGGCTCGTTCCTCTTCTGGCAGCACAATGACGAGGACACGATCGCAATTTCCGTGGGCTCATTGGATGAGCCGACCGGGTTGAAACTCGCCCAGCACATCTTCGTTGCGGACAAGGGCGATTACTATGACATCAAAGACGACCTGCCCCAGCGGGCACACTAATAGGGAACCAAACACATGAGTGATTTTCCAACCAAGGCCCGTGTGGTCATCATCGGCGGCGGCGTTGTGGGCTGTTCATCGCTGTATCATCTGGCCAAGAAGGGCTGGACGGATTGTGTTCTGCTGGAAAAGAACGAACTGACCGCAGGCTCGACATGGCACGCGGCGGGTAACGTTCCGACGTTTTCGACTTCGTGGGCGATCATGAACATGCAGCGCTATTCGACCGAACTGTATTCGCGCCTCGCGGACGAGGTCGACTATCCGATGAACTACCACGTTTCCGGGTCAATTCGTCTGGCGCACAGCAAGGAGCGGATGCAGGAATTCGAACGGGCCATGTCTATGGGCCGCTATCAAGGCATCCCGATGGAGATGTGGACTCCGGAAGAGGCCAAGGAACGCTATCCTTTCCTGGAGACCCATGATCTTGAAGGCGTTCTGTATGACCCGACCGATGGTGACATTGACCCGGCGCAGCTGACTCAGGCTCTGGCCAAGGGAGCGCGGGATATGGGGCAAAAGATCATCCGATTCTGCCCGGCAACCGGTGTGACACAGCAGGACGACGGCACATGGACCGTGCATACCGAAAAGGGTGATATTGCCTGCGATTATGTGGTGAACGCCGCCGGTTACTATGCGCAGCGCGTAGGGGAATGGTTCAAACCCTTTGGCGGCCGAACCGTCCCGGCCATGGTCATGAGCCATCAGTATCTGCTGACTGACGAAGTTCCCGAAATCGAAGCGTGGTCGAAAGAAAATGGTGGCAAGAAGCTGCCGCTGCTGCGCGATGTCGATATCTCGTACTACCTGCGGCAGGAGAAGAACGGCTTCAACCTTGGCCCGTATGAGCCCAATTGCAAGGGCCACTGGATGACCGAGGATGACCCGATGCCCGAGGATTTCAGCTTCCAACTGTGGAACGATGATCTGGACCGGATCGAGGATATCGTGACCGATGCGATGGAACGGGTTCCGCTGATGGCAACCTCGGGCGTTGGTCGCGTCATCAATGGCCCGATCCCCTATGCGCCAGATGGTCTGCCGTTGATTGGCCCGATGCCGGGTGTGACAAACGCGTTCGAGGCTCATACTTTCACTTTCGGTATCGCCCAAGGTGGTGGTGCAGGCAAAGTTCTGGCCGAATGGATCGTCGATGGTCACACCGAATGGGATATGTGGGCCGTCGATCCGCGTCGTTACACCGACTACACCGATCAGGATTATTGCAATCAGAAAGGGATGGAAGTTTACGGCAACGAATACGCCATGCATTTCCCACATCACGAATGGCCTGCCGCACGCGACAAGAAGGTCTCGCCTGTGCACGCCAAGGTCAAGGAATTGGGCGGTGTCATGGGCGCGTACAACGGCTGGGAACGCGCAAACTGGTTTGCGCAAACCGGCGATGACACGTCACTGGAAGCCACCCATACCTGGGGACGTTCGGGCCCCTGGGAGCAACGGGTCAAAGAAGAATGCGAAGCCGTGCGCGATCACTGCGGGGTGCTGGATCTGCCGGGCTTCTCGCGGTTCTGGATACAAGGCGAGGGGGCGGATGACTGGCTGCGTGGCTTCTGTACCGGAGGTATCCCTAAAGCAGGGCGCATGAATCTGATCTATGTCTCGGATGAAAGAGGGCGCATTTTGACCGAGCTGTCCTGTATCCGTCTGGCTGAGAACAATTTCGTCCTAATCACTGCTGCCACGGCACAGTGGCACGATGGTGATTTGATCCGCAATTCGGTGCCCGAAGGTGTGACCGTTCGGGAAACCACAACCGAGCGCGACACACTGATCGTGACCGGACCGATGACGCGGAATGTATTGTCCGGCATCACCGATGCAGATTTGCAGCAAGGGTGGCTGACCCACCAATTCGCCAAAGTGGCCGGGCAGGATGCCTTCTTGATCCGTGTATCTTTCGCGGGTGAGTTGGGTTGGGAAATCCATGCTGAAAATGATGCGATGCCCGCCATCTACGAAGCTGTGCTGGCTGCCGGAGCGAAACCCTTTGGCATGTATGCGTTGAATTCGCTGCGGATCGAGAAAGGCTATCGCGCGTGGAAAGGCGACCTAAGCACAGATTACTCTCTGCTGGAAGGTGGTTTGGGGCGCTTTGTCAAGCTCGATAAACCACAGGATTTTGTTGGCAAAGCAGCCATTCAGAACGAAAAACAGCAAGGCGTTAAAAAGTCCTTTGTCACTCTGATCGTGGACGCAGGTGAGGTCGATGCGCCTTACATGTCCTGCATCTGGAGCGGTGATGAGATCGTGGGTGAAACCACATCGGGTGCGTGGGGGTATCGCATTGGTGCCTCGGTCGCGCTGGGCATGGTGCGCGCAGATCTGGCTGTCCCGGGAACTGAGCTAGAGGTTGAAATCTACGGTCAGAAATGTCGTGCTGTTGTTCAGGAGGATCAGCCGCTCTGGGATCCTGCAAATGAACGGTTGAGGGCCTGACCCCTACGACAGAAAGGCGCTGATATGACCCGGCAGATGGAAGGCGTATATCTGACTGGCCATGGAGGTCCTGAGGTGTTGGAATGGCGGGAAGACGTCCCCGTTCCGACCCCCGGTCCAGGGCAGGTTCTGGTGCGCGTCGCCGCTGCCGGGGTGAACAACACCGACATCAACACGCGGATCGGCTGGTACTCGTCGGATGTTACAGAATCGACGGATGCGGTAGATCAGCAGGTTGAGGCCGGCGGGTGGGGAGGTGCGCTGCACTTTCCCCGCATCCAAGGCGGTGATCTGTGTGGGATTGTCGAAGAGGCTGGACCGGGGGCAGCGTTCAAGCCCGGACAACGCGTGACTTGTCCTATCAACTTGCCACGCCCGGGGCCAGGTAGACCGCATGGTTTTATTGCGCTTGGTTCAGAAATCGACGGAGCGTTTGCCCAATACTGTCTGGTCGAGAGCAATGATCTCTATGATGTGACCGCCTCGCCCCTATCAGACGTGGAAATCGCCGCTATTCCCTGCGCGTTTGGGACCGCAGAAAACCTGCTGACTCGCGCTGGAGTATCGGCAGGCCACACAGTGCTGATTACAGGGGCTTCAGGCGGTGTGGGCCTCGCCGCGGTCCAGCTCGCGGCGCTACGAGGAGCGACGGTCTGGGGGGTGACAAGTGCTGCCAAGGCGGATGTGGTCAAAGCGCAGGGGGCGTCGGCAACCTTTGACCGGGATGCGCAACTGCCGAAGGATATGTTCGATGTCGTCATCGATGTGGTGGGCGGCTCGGCTTGGCCCGATCTCATACTGGCGCTGAAACCCGGCGGGCACTATGCGGTGTCAGGTGCAATCGCTGGCCCCATCGTCAGCACCGATTTGCGAGACATCTATCTGCGCGACATCACAATCCATGGCTGCACCCATCAGCCTCCCGAAGTCTTTGGCCGACTTGTTGTGCTGGTGAATGCAGGTCGGATCAGGCCTTTGGTCTCAAAAACCTACCCGTTGCGTGACATTGTTCAGGCGCAAGAGGATTTTCTGTCCAAGACCTTGCCCGGGAAACTGGTATTAATACCGTGAAAGGGGGGTAGATGGCTGACATTACGCTTTTAGATGGTTCGATCGGGCAGGAACTGGTGAAACGCAGCGGTGACCAGCCCACGCCTTTGTGGTCAACGCGGGTGATGATCGACAAACCTGACTTGCTGACCGAAGTTCACGAGGCCTATTTCCGCAGTGGCGCGACGATTGCCACCACGAATACCTATGCCATTCACCGCTCGCGGCTGGTGCGTGAGGGGATCGAAGACCAGATGCCACGTCTGATCGAGGCTGCTCTTTCGCGGGCCGAGCAGGCTTGCGCGGGAACTGACGGTCGTATCGCTGGTGCGCTTGGTCCGCTTTTGGCCAGCTACCGGCCCGATCTGAACCCCGACCCAGACGATGCGGCTGAAAAATTTGCCGAGCTGGCTCAACTGATGGCAGACCGGGTTGATCTGTTCCTGATCGAAACCGTGTCCTCGGTTCTGGAAGCCGAAGGTGCGCTTCGCGGTACCGAGAATTGCGGCAAACCCGTCTGGCTGGCAATGTCGGTTATGGATGATGACGGCACGCGATTGCGGTCAGGCGAAGCGCTGGAGGACATCGCCCCGCTTGTTGCGCGTTACGCCCCCGAGGCCGTTTTGATCAACTGCGCGCGCCCGGAAGCGATTCCGGCTGCACTGGAGATCATCGCAAAGCTGGGTCGCCCGTTCGGCGCTTATGCCAATGGCTTTACTGGTATCAAAGACGGTTTTTTGAAGGATGCCCCGACGGTTGACTCTCTGGAAAGCCGTCATGACCTAGACCCTGACGCCTATGCGCAGCATGCCTTGGGCTGGGTGGCGCAGGGCGCGACGATTGTTGGCGGTTGCTGCGAAGTTGGACCCGATCACATT
Source organism: Ruegeria sp. C10 (assembly GCF_056537805.1). Taxonomy (NCBI): domain Bacteria; kingdom Pseudomonadati; phylum Pseudomonadota; class Alphaproteobacteria; order Rhodobacterales; family Roseobacteraceae; genus Ruegeria; species Ruegeria sp. C10. The sequence goes on from NZ_JBQFSC010000001.1 coordinate 767,518, forward strand.
AAAACCCTTGCCGACAGTTTATGCGCGGCCGGGCACACAATTGTTTGAGTGTGCCTCATGTCGATCCGCAACAAACCTGAACGGCGAAAAGATCGGGATCAGCAGCATTTCGATATTCTGGTTGCACCCGGTTTTGTGTTGCTGGAGCTCGCGTCGCTGGTCGATGTGTTGCGCCTGGCCAACCGGGTATGCGCGCATCCTCCGTTCACATTCACATACCGGTCCCGAAAGGGGGGACCTGTTGAAAGCAGCAGTTGCGCGACGGTGTCGACCGAAACCATACCTGCGCAGCCCGATGCGGATTATCTGTTTGTGATCGGAAACTCGGATCCGGATCAGCCAGAGCTTTCTTTAGGTCGCGTCGTGCCCGACTATACGTACCGGGGAGCGCAGGTCTTTTTGCTGGCCGAAGCGGCAAGCAGGTACATCGACGAAAACGGCGCTGATCATATGGCAACCCATTGGGAAAACGCTTCTTTCTTGCGCGAACGTGGCGCGCGGTTTGAGGCCAAGCTTTCAATTGCGACCGAACAGGGTTCAGTGGTCACCTGCGCAGGAATGGAGGCAACGACGGATGTGGCACTGGCGGTGATTGGGCGGCACATTTCGGGTGCCGCCAAGATGACAGTTGCGGATATCATGCTGCACGAGAACATCCGCGATTTCTCATCCATGCAGCCGTTTTCGGGCGCTCGGAATACAGCCACAGGTGACGCAAAGCTGGATCAATGTATCAAGCTGATGCAGGCGAATATCGAAGAACCGTTACCGATCAATCAGATCGTTGACATGTTACACGTGTCGAACAGATCGCTTGAGCGCAAGTTCAAGGCAACTTTCGCAACCACTCCAAACGGATTCTACCGAGAAATGCGCTTGGCCAAAGCCAACAACCTGCTTTTGAACACAACGATGAGCGTACGGGAAATCGGCTTGGTGTGCGGCTTTCCAAACGGATTCTCATCCGTTTACAAAAGCGTCTTTGGCGTCACTCCGTTTGTTCTGAGACGTCAAAAAAGACGTGCAGAATATAGGTGATTTTCGCGATTGAGATGACGTTTTTGACGCTTTTTTTGTCGATCCTTCATGGCATTTTGCAAAAAACCTGAGACAGCGGAGACATCAGGATGGTTGATCTTCCCACCAAGGCCCGTGTGGTCATCATCGGCGGCGGCGTCATCGGATGCTCGGTCGCGTATCACCTTACCAAGAAAGGGTGGACCGATGTTGTGCTGCTTGAGCGCAAGCAACTGACCAGCGGCACCACATGGCATGCTGCAGGTCTGATTGCGCAGCTGCGCGCGACCGCAAACATGACCAAGCTGGCTAAGTACAGTCAGGAACTATATGGCGCACTTGAGGAAGAAACTGGCGTTGCCACAGGGTTCAAGCGTTGCGGATCGATCACGGTGGCGCTGACTGAAGAGCGCAAGGAAGAGATCTATCGTCAGGCCGCCATGGCACGTGCTTTCGGGGTTGAGGTCGAAGAGATCGGCAATGATCGTGTGCAAGAGCTGTATCCCCATCTCAACCTCGAAGGGGTCAAGGGGGCGGTTTATTTGCCTTTGGACGGGCAGGGTGATCCAGCGAATATCGCTCTGGCTTTGGCTAAAGGTGCGCGTCAGCGCGGTGGCGTCGTCAAAGAACGTGTGAAAGTCACCGACATCGTCAAGCAGGGTCGTAAAGTCACCGGCGTGGACTGGATTGCGGACGATGGCAGTTCCTCGGGCCATATCGAATGCGACATGGTGGTGAACTGTGCGGGCATGTGGGGCCACGAGGTTGGTAAGATGGCAGGTGTGAACGTGCCGCTTCACGCCTGCGAACATTTCTATATCGTGACCGAAGGGATCGACGGGCTGACCCAACTGCCGGTGCTGCGCGTACCGGATGAATGTGCCTACTACAAAGAGGATGCCGGAAAAATCCTGCTGGGCGCGTTTGAGCCAAATGCAAAACCCTGGGCGATGAACGGCATCCCCGACAGTTTCGAATTCGACCAGTTGCCAGAGGATTTCGATCACTTTGAACCAATACTCGAAGCGGCCTGCAATCGGATGCCGATGTTGGCCGAGGCGGGGATTCACACCTTCTTTAACGGCCCCGAATCCTTTACGCCGGATGATGCCTATCACTTGGGACTCGCCCCCGAGATGGATAACGTTTGGGTCGCTGCGGGGTTCAACTCGATCGGTATTCAGTCGGCGGGTGGTGCTGGTATGGCACTGGCCGAGTGGATGGACTCGGGCGAGAAACCGTTCGATCTGGGCGATGTTGACATCAGTCGCATGCAGCCGTTTCAGGGCAACAAGCAGTACCTCTTTGAGCGTTCGAAAGAGACGCTCGGCCTGCTTTATGCCGACCACTATCCCTATCGCCAAAAGGCCACCGCGCGCGGTGTGCGCCGGACACCGTTTCACCACCACTTGATCGAGCAGGGTGCCGTGATGGGCGAATTGGCTGGGTGGGAGCGCGCCAATTGGTTTGCCCACGAAGGGCAGGAACGGGAGTATCAATACAGCTGGAAACGGCAGAACTGGTTCGAGAATTCGGCTACCGAACACCGTGCCGTGCGCGAAAATGTAGGCATGTATGACATGTCGTCCTTCGGCAAAATCCGCGTCGAAGGGCCGGATGCCGAGAAATTCATGAACTATATCGGCGGCGGCGATTATTCAGTGCCCAATGACAAGATCGTCTACACCCAATTCCTAAACCGTAGCGGTGGGATCGAAGCAGATGTCACGGTCACACGGTTGACTGAGACCGCCTACCTGGTCGTCACCCCCGCGGCGACCCGATTGGCGGATCAGACCTGGATGATGCGTCATGCAGGCGGCTTCAATGTGGTTATCACCGATGTCACCGCTGGCGAGGGCGTTTTGGCCGTCATGGGGCCGAATGCACGTGCATTGCTTGAAAAGGTTTCGCCCGCTGATTTCTCGAACAGGACCAACCCCTTTGGCACGGCGCAACAGATTGAGATCGGTATGGGTCTCGCTCGCGCCCACAGGGTGACCTATGTGGGTGAGCTTGGGTGGGAGATCTATGTGTCGTCCGACATGGCAGGTCATGTTTTTGAGGCGCTGCACGAAGCCGGACAAGATATGGGCCTGAAACTCTGCGGCATGCACATGATGGACAGTTGCCGGATCGAGAAGGGTTTTCGCCATTTCGGTCATGACGTCACCTGCGAGGATCACGTGGTCGACGCGGGATTGGGATTTGCCGTCAAAGTGGACAAAGGCAGCGATTTCATCGGTCGCGAGGCGGTGATGGCCCGAAAGGAAAGCGGGCCCAAGAACCGGCTTGTCCAGTTTAGACTGACTGATCCCGAACCACTGTTGTTCCACAACGAACCAATCGTGCGCGATGGTGAATATGTAGGTTACCTTAGCTCGGGCAATTATGGTCACACGCTGGGTGGTGCCATTGGTCTGGGCTATGTGCCCTGCGAGGGCGAAAAGCCTGCAGACGTGCTGGCCTCGACCTATGAGATCGATGTCTGTGGTGTGAAAGTCCAGGCAGAGGCGTCGTTGAAACCGATGTACGATGCGAAATCCGAGCGGGTCAAAGTCTAGAAAACATCGACAGGGGTAGGCTCTGCCCCACCGTCCGTAACGGGCGACGCGCGCGAGAGTATTTTTGGCCAGATCAACAAGGGATCACCTGCTCATCTGGCCAACAATATCCATGAGCGTGAGACAGCGCTTCGCATGTAGGTTGGCTGCAGAACGCGCGACCTATCAGAAACTTTGATGCCCTGCTTCACAGTTTTGATAGTTCCCAAGCCCATCTGATTTGCCGTAGAGAAACACGGTATCAGTCGGAGACTCTCTGTGGCAGACACCCGCGTACCACCAAACAATACCGATACGCCCAAAGGGCTGGCGTTGGCTGTGATGGCCTATGTGCTTTGGGGCTTCCTGCCGCTTTACATGAAAGCAATGGAACATATCGGCCCGATCGAGGTAGTCGCGCATCGGGTGATCTGGTCGGTGCCGGTGGCCGGGCTGCTGCTGATAGCGCTCGGGCGGACCGGCGATCTGAAAACTGCACTTCGCAATCCCAAAATGTTGGGTATGGCGGCAATTACAGCGGCGCTGATCTCAGTCAACTGGGCGATTTATGTCTGGGCGATTTCATCGGGGCATGCGCTGGACGCGGCTTTGGGCTATTATATCAACCCTTTGTTCAGCATTGCGTTGGGTGCGATATTGCTGCGTGAACCTCTGAACCGAACACAGTTGGTTGCGGTCGGGCTGGCCGCTTTGGGGGTGTTGGTACTAGTGTTTCAGGCGGGAAGCTTACCCTGGGCGGCTTTGGGCTTAATGTTCAGCTGGGGGTTTTATGCGTTCTTCAAGCGCTCACTCCCAATTGGGCCCAACCAAGGGTTTTTGTTGGAAGTCCTGATTCTACTGATACCCGCCCTGGCCTACGTCACCTGGCTTGGAACAAGTGGTGCCGGGCATTTTGGAGCAGCCGTGTCAGACACTGCGCTGCTTGCGGGCGCGGGGCTGGTGACTGCAATTCCGTTGCTGCTTTATGCCAATGGGGCCAAACTGGTGCGTCTGTCGACGATGGGTATCCTGCAGTACATCGCGCCCACGATGATTTTTATCACCGCGATCACGTTGTTCGGAGAGCGTATTGATCAGGCAAGATTGATCGCGTTCCCCCTGATCTGGGCCGGGTTGATTGTGTATTCGATCCCGATGATCCGGCAAATACGGTCTCAGGCCTAGCGAATGAGCTGGGCAAGCTGTTCCGCCCAGATTGCATAGGCCTTGGGGCTTGGATGATATCCGTCCGGCGCGGCGAGCGCCGGGTCATCGGGCAGGTTCAGCGCCAGATGTGAAACTTGCGGATATGCTGCAGCCACCGTCTGCAAGCCGTGATCCAGCCTTGCAGCCTGTTGCCCCAAAAACCAGGCGAGCGGCTGAGGCAGAGCGGGAAAACGCGCCATCTGAGGAACCGCAGACACGATCACCTGCCGGGCTTTCATCGGCCCGGTCAGAAGGTCCAATAGGCGTGCTTGGTGGTCCTCAAAGCTCTGTCTACTTACCGCTCGGGTCACGTCGTTCACACCCAGCGCCGTTATGGCTACATCAAACTGTTCGGAAAGCCCTTGCAGCTGCTCAATTGTGTTTTGAGTGGTATTCCCGGTGGCCGCCTCAAGCCGCCATTCCACAGTATAACGCTTTGCCAATTGGCCGACCAGTTGCCCGGATAGTGCCTGGCCTTGTGTGCCCGCCCCAACGCCAGCGGCCGAGCTGTCCCCAGTGATCAACAAGCGCAGTCTGGGCCCGCGCCCTGCACGCCCTTGGCGGGGACCAGTCGGTTCTGGCAGAAATTGCGCATTGCGTCTTACCGCGATCCCCTGAATGGCGAGAACAGGCAAAAGCGGAATTCTGAGAATCTGATCGGCGGCAACAGGCAAAGGAACCGTTAGCTCAGTGCATCTTTGAACTTTAGAAAGCGCGCATCTTTCATGACTCGTGCCATCATGGCTTCGCGCAAGGCTCCGACGGTCTTGTAAGGACGCATGACGACCTCAAATTCCTGAATAAGCCCGTCTGCGTTTAGCGTGATCAAGTCTACACCCACGGCGTCCAAGGCACCGACTTTGCATTGAAACTCCAATGCCCAATCGTCGCCGTCGCCCATGATCCGACGATATTGAAATTCGGAAAACACCTGACCCACATGACCCAGAACCGCTGCAACAGGTTCACGCCCGGTCCAGGTGCTGTAGTAAGTGGGTGGTGAAAACCGCACATCTTCGGCCAGCAACTCTTGGATCAGGCCTTCATCGCCTTTGGCCACCACTTCTTGCATTCGTTTGATCGTCGGGTGCATACCGTCTTCCCTCTTGTTGACCAAAGAGTTGCTGAACCTTTTCACTCACGCAAGGACGACGTTGCGGGAGGGGGCCGCCTGAGATAGGCAAGCGCGCATGAGCGAAACCTATGATCCCCCAAACTCTCCTCTGGATGTGCTGTTTGAAGACACGCAATTGATCGTGGTTAACAAGCCGGCGGGTTTGTTATCGGTGCCGGGGCGGGGCGCGCATCTTGCTGATTGTCTGCTAACCCGCGTGCAAGTTGCGTTTCCACAAGCGTTGCTGGTGCATCGGTTGGATCGGGATACATCCGGTGTAATGGTGTTTGCACAGACGCCGCATGCCCAGCGGCATCTGGGGCTACAGTTCGAAAATCGCCAGACCCGCAAAACTTATGTCGCGCGCGTATGGGGGCGGGTAGAACCAAAAACGGGAACGGTTGACCTACCGCTGATCGTCGATTGGCCCAATCGCCCCCGTCAGATGGTCTGTCACGACACCGGCAAGCCTGCTGTTACGGATTGGCGCGTGGTTAAATTCGAGGGCGAGACAACGCGTGTTCGCCTGTCTCCCAAGACCGGACGATCGCACCAGTTGCGGGTTCATATGCAGGCGCTGGGGCATCCTATCTTGGGTGATCCGTTTTATGCCGATGGCGCGGCACGCGACTTCCCGCGGTTGATGCTTCATTCGGAAGAACTGCGCCTCAAAAATCCCGAAGGCGGGGTGTCGATGAAATTTCGCGCGCCAGCCGAGTTCTGATTCTAAGCGTTACTGGTCCAAAGCATCTTCAGGTTTCCCAGCGAAAACCGCCTGGTGCGTTTGACCGGGCGTATAACTTGGCGTTCCCGTGCGGCAGCAATTTCACGTTCGATTTCGAATCCGCGCAAAACGTGATCTTGGGACCAGCGATCCAGTTTCAAGGTCATCATGACGTGATTGTCGAGGTAGGGCATGGTCACTCTCCTGAATTGCAATTGCCCAATCTTCGCCCAACACTCCTGACACCACCTTGTCAGGGGGGTGTGCTAAGTTGTCAGCAGATCTTTAGGAGACCCGGATGCGCCGATCGACACGTCTGTTCGAAATCATTCAGATCTTGCGTGCTGCTGAAGCGCCCGTGACGGCCGATGCGTTGGCCTCCAAGCTCGAGGTTTCGGTGCGCACCGTCTACCGCGATATTGCCGCGTTGCAGGCCCAGCGTACGCCAATCGAAGGCGAAGCGGGTGTTGGCTACTTGATGCGGCGCGGCTATGATCTGCCGCCATTGAATTTCGATGCGGAAGAGGTTGAGGCTCTGTGGGTGGGCCTGTCGATGCTGGCCCGCACTGGTGACAGTACCCTGCAACAGGCCGCTGATCGGGTGTGTCGTAAGATCGAAGCCCTGCGCGCGCCAGCTGACTGGCTTCAGGTTGCGCCTTGGGGCGCGCCGATGGATGATCCGGAAAAGGGCTGTGTGCCGGTCGTAAACTACCGCGAAGCGATCCGGGCTGAACGCAAAATACGCATCACCTACGTGAATTCGGAAGGCGAACGTACCGAACGCACGGTGCGGCCCGTCGCCCTGATCTACCACATAGAATGCACTATGCTGGCCGCGTGGTGCGAGCTGCGAAATGGGTTTCGCCATTTCCGCACAGATCGGATCTGGGCATGCGAACTGACCGAGGATCATTTCTGCGGGCAAGGGGAACCTCTGCGCGCGATCTGGCAGGAGCAGAACAGCTGGGATAGCTCCAAAGGGGTCGCCTGAATGGCAGGTATTCGCCGATTTCACTCAATTGTTGCTTGAGGCTCTTTGTTCTCACTGTGTTATACTAAGCGGAACGAAACAAACCCGGTGAACGGGTACGTGAGCAGAAGGTGATTCAATGACGATTTCCAAATGTGTACTGACGGTTGGACTGTGTTCAGCCCTGTTTTTGGGGGCGTGTACCGACCCGGGCACTCTCAGCGTGCAGAACGATCCCAACCAGAATGCCAAGCAAGGCGCGTTGCTGGGTGGTCTGATCGGCGCTGGTGTGGGCGCAATTGCCAATGACTCTGACCCACTGTTGGGGGCGTTGGCCGGTGGGGCCATCGGTGCTGCAGGCGGTGGCGTGATCGGCAACCAGCTTGACCGGCAGGCGGCAGAGCTGCGGCAGCAACTGGCCAATGACGGCATAACGATCGTCAACGCCGGGGATCGCCTGATCGTCACGGTTCCGAATGACATCACTTTTGACACCGACAGTTCCACCGTGCGCCCGGCCTTGCGTGCCGATTTGGTGAAGGTGGGGCAGAATTTGGTTAACTACCCGAATTCGAATGTCCAGATTATCGGTCATACTGACAGTGACGGAGAGGCGTCCTACAACCTCGGACTGTCTGAACGCCGCGCCAATGCGGTGGCTGATATTCTGCAGGCCAATGGTGTCAGCTACGCCCGTATCACTACTGTCGGGCAAGGTGAAAACAACCCGATCGCATCGAACCTGACACCCGAGGGGAAAGCCCAGAACCGGCGGGTCGAGATTGTGGTAGTTCCCAGCGACAACACCTGATCACGCGTCTCGCGCACAATGACTGCGCGTCATCGGGCCTTTGGTTCGAAGGTGTCTCGGGATAACTAAGGGGAAACACCAAAGCGGAGTTTCCCCATGTCCCAACCGATCCTTCTTGGCCTTTCCGGCTCGCTACGGCAGGATGCGACCAACCGTAAATTGCTGCGCGAAGCTGCACGCCTGTTCGAACCCGGCATGTTCATTGAGGCAGATCTCAATCTGCCGCTTTATGACGGCGATCTCGAAGTTGGCGAAGGCATACCTGAAGCCGTGCAGGTTTTGGCCGATCAGATTGCCCAGGCCCACGCGGTGATCATATCAACGCCGGAATACAACAAAGGGCCTTCGGGTGTTCTAAAGAACGCGCTGGACTGGGTCAGCCGGACGAAAGGCAAGCCATGGATGGATAAACCGCTCGCCGTCATGTCCGCCGCTGCGGGCCGGGCCGGGGGGGAACGGGCGCAAATGATCTTGCGATCCTTCATGGTCCCCTTTCAGCCGCGCATTCTGCAAGGCCCCGAGCTTCATTTAGCTGACAGTTCGAATGAATTTGATGCAGAAGGGCGGCTGTCTAACGACCGCTACGAGCATACGCTGCATAACCTGATGCAGAAGCTGCGGGCAGAGGCCGGGTTTTAATCCCCCTTGCTTGCCGGTCTGTACCGCAACTTCTAGGTTATGCGGATGAAGGATCAAGACCAGATAGAGACTCAGGCCGATGTCGTAGATTCTGCCCGAGCGGCTGCACTGCAGGTAGCATTGGGGCGGGAACCGACGATTGAGGCAGGCTTAGTACTACCTCCCTTCTTTCATCAGCTCTATTTCTGGTCGCCGCATGTGCCGAGCGATCTGGGGCGTGATGGACATCCTCGGGTAGGCCAAGGTCTGATCCCCGATATGGGACTACCAAGGCGCATGTGGGCAGGTGGGCGACTGCAGTTTCATCAGCCCTTTGTGGCAGGGGTCGCAGCCGAGCGTCGGACGGTCAGAGAAAGCGCCTTGGCAAAGACAGGACGTAGCGGACCGTTGGCATTTGTCACCCTACGTCACGAGATTTGGCAAAAGGGCGCGCTGAGCGTGACCGAATGGCAGGATCTGGTTTATCGTGAAGATCCCTCATCAAACGCACCGGCTCCAAAAGTTCCGATGGCTCGAACGGATGAGTTGGATCACCGCATTGTTGAATTTGATACAACCCTGTTGTTCCGCTATTCGGCGCTGACGTTTAACGGACACCGGATCCATTACGATCTTGACTATGCACGCGACGTGGAAGGCTATGCCGGGCTGGTTGTCCATGGGCCTCTGCTGGCCCAATTCCTCATGTTGTTCGCAACCGATCTGATGGGGCCTCTGGCGGAGTTTACGTTTCGCGCATCGTCGCCGCTGATGCATTTCGAAACGGCGACCCTGTGTCGGAACGGTCAGGAGTTTTGGGTGCGTGGACCCGGAGGCCGACAATGCATGTCAGCCAAGGCAATACCGCAATCAGAGTGAAGCTTCGGGGAGAAAATCCTGCGGGATTCTATCGCGCCCTTCCAGCATCAAGTCGGCTATGACCTCGGCCACCTTCGGTGCCATACCAAAACCGATCTTGAATCCCCCATTGGCGATAAACTGCCCTTTGTGCAGGGGATGCGCGCCCAGCATCGGCGCGCGGCTTTTGCTGCGGGGGCGGACACCGGCCCAGCGTTCGATCACTTCCGCCCCGTGCAGGACCGGCACGGCACGCATGGCGCGGTCCAGTACATCGTCCAGAGCGGAATCTGTGCTGGTCGGATCGTCGTATTCACGTTCTGATGTCGAGCCAATGGCCAACGTACCATCGGCATGGGGCACGATGTGAACGGCATCGGCAAACAACTGTGGTACGTCACCCGCATCAAATCGCAGCAACGCCGCCTGTCCTTTCACGCCGTTACCGATTGTCTTGCCAAACGCCTTGCTGAGCTCTTGCAGACCCGCAAGTCCAGTGGCGTGTACGACTTGTCCCTTGTCGGGCGCTTCGGCGGTAACTTCTACTCCCATTACGGCAAGCGCGGCCACCAGCGCTGCGCAGGCACGCCTTGGGTGCATGCGCGCGCTTAGCGTATCGTGGACGACATATCCCGTCGGGCTGGGTGGGCACCAGGCACCAATCTGATCTATAAACCGGACGCGCCAATTAGCCTGACCCTGCCAGAGTGTTGCAGCTGTTTGTTCACGCGCTTGGGCCAGCTCCAAACCGCGTGCGTCTGGTATGGGTTGCAGACGCCCAAGACGTGCGTAGCCGGGCGACACACCACCGGTGGCCTCGACCTGTTTCCAGAACGGTTCAGCCATGATTAAACTTTCAAACTGGAACGCCTTTTTGGTGTTCCAGTTTTCGGGTACATGTGGGGCCAGCGCGCCAACAAGCCCTCCACTGGACCCCGCGCCCGGACCAAATGGGTCGACGATCTGAACCTTCGCGCCGCGCCGTGCGCAGGTCCAGGCGATGGAGAGGCCAAATATTCCTGCGCCCCGCACCGTCACATCGACCATTGCCAATCCCCTTTTCGTTGTTCAGTGTCGCGCCGCTTAGCTACAGGATTCCCCGATGGCAGACCAGCGCGCCGAACTTACTTGGACGGAAGACCAGATCCCGGTCTCGGATCGGTTCGATGACCCCTATTACTCGTTGCAGAACGGGTTAGAGGAAACGCGGCATGTGTTTCTGGCAGGCAACGATCTGCCAACGCGCTTTGTACCGGGGTTTCACATCGCTGAACTAGGCTTTGGCACCGGCCTGAATCTGTTGACCGCGTGGTCGGCGTGGGAAGCAGCAGGGCAGACTACACCTTTACGGTTCACCAGCTTCGAGGCCTTTCCGATGGCGCCTGACGATATGTCGCGTGCTTTGGCGGCCTTTCCCGAGGTGGCACCGTGGGCCGATCGCTTATTGGAAACATGGAATGGGCAGAAATGCGTGCTGGACACGTTGCATCTTGAGGTCATGGTCGGAGACGCGCGCCAGACCTTGCCCACATGGGCAGGTGAGGCAGATGCGTGGTTTCTGGATGGCTTCTCACCCGCAAAAAACCCCGAGCTGTGGGAGGCTGACCTGATGCAGCAGGTGGCGGAGCACACGATCCAAGGCGGTACAGCGGCAACCTATACTGCCGCGGGTTTCGTGCGTCGGGGTCTATCCGATGCAGGTTTTGATGTTACCCGCAGCCCCGGCTTTGGCCGTAAACGGCACATGACCCGGGCGGTGAAGCAATGAGCCAGAAGAACAACGTCAACGCCGGTATAGCGCTTATGGTCAGCGCGACGATCGTGTTTGCTTTGCAGGATGGGATTTCGCGCCATCTGGCCGGTACCTACAATACGTATATGGTGGTGATGATCCGGTACTGGTTCTTTGCCGCATTCGTGATTGCTCTGGCTGCGAGATCCAGCGGAGGTTTGCGGGCGGCGGCGCAAACCAGCCAGTTGGGACTCCAGATATTCCGGGGTGTGTTACTGGCCGCAGAAATTTGTGTCGCCGTTTTCAGCTTTACCATTCTGGGCTTGATTGAAAGCCAGGCCGTTTTCATCAGCTATCCGCTGCTGATCGCTGCCCTCAGCGGCCCGGTTCTGGGTGAGAAAGTCGGCTGGCGTCGCTGGGCTGCCATCGGGGTCGGCTGCATCGGGGTGTTGATCATCCTGCAGCCCGGTGCCGGTGTGTTCAACCCTTGGGCTGTGATCCCGCTGATCTCGGCGTTTATGTTCGCGATTTATGGCCTGCTGACACGGTATGCGGCTCGGCGGGACAGTACTGCGACCAGTTTTTTCTGGACTGGGGTGGCTGGTGCAGTCGCAATGACTGCTGTTGGTGTCTGGTTTTGGGAAGCCATGGCCAGCAGCGATTGGTTTTGGATGGGGTTGCTTTGCATCGCAGGCGCTCTGGGACACTGGCTATTGATTAAGTGCTACGAAATGGCTGAGGCCAGCGCCGTGCAACCCTTTGCCTATTTCCATCTGATGTGGAGCGCAATTCTCGGCATCACGATCTTCCACGAGACCCTGCGCCCCGAGGTTGTTCTGGGCGCAGCTTTGGTGATCGCGGCGGGCCTGTTCACCTTATGGCGCGAACGACGAAAGGGTTGAACCGGTTAGTTCCTTTGAGAATGGCACTGGTAAAGCTGGCCGCCCAAGCCGAGCGCGATAGACCGGCAGGCTTTCGGCGACACGCATGACATAGTTGCGCGTCTCCTTGAAAGGAATGGTCTCAATCCAGTCGATCACGTCCACCTGGCCCCGGCGCGGGTCGCCATAGCGTTCCATCCACGAAATCGGCCGTCTTGGCCCCGCGTTATATCCAGCGGCCATCATCACGACATTGCCGTTGAAGTCCTCTGCAAGCGTTGCAAGATAATTCGCCCCCAGCTTTGCGTTATATTGCCAGTCCGAGGTTAGGCGCGCGGTTTTATGGCCACCCAGAATACCCAAATCCTGAGCCACAAGTTTGGCGGTAGCGGGCATGACCTGCATCAAACCGCGCGCGCCTGCGCCACTGATGACTACCGGATCGAACTCACTTTCGCGTCGGGCAATTGCCAGCGTCATTTCCTTCGCCATGGGAAGTCCCATATCTGCGACCGGGTGCACTGGGTAATAAGCGGCAGGCAAAACAACACCGGTTGTTGCCGCGCGCTTGGCGATCATGACGGCCAGATGCGGTTCGTTCAGTTCGATCACCAGGTCCCCCAGCTGAGCGGCTTGGGTTTGATCGAGACCTTCCACCAAATGGGTCAGAAACCGTTCTGAAAGGTTTCCCTCTCCTGCGCGCTGCAACAGCAATCCAGCCTCCAACACGCTTGAGTCAGCGAATGCGGCTTGTTTCCAATGCGGCGCGCGGCGTGGGTTGGCCAATTCGCTGTCAAACGGACGGCCGATTTGTTCCGCCGCCAGCAACCCGTAGAACGAGGTCTGATAGTTCGCGCCTTCGGCATAAGCCTCGTGCGCCTTGTCAGCATCCCCCTGCGCCGCATAGGCGCGGCCCAGCCAATATCCACCTCGACCCTTCGAAATTGGCGATTGCACCGCCTCCGAGAAATTCTGGAAATGCCGCACCGCCGTGGCCGGATCATTCAGCTTGCGCAGCGCCAGAAATCCCGAGAGCCACTCTAAATCAGCGTAGCCATAGCCCATTTCGGGGGTCATGTGGTGATTGGCGGCAATCGCATAGGCGCGTTCGGCATCTCCCGTGCGCATCTCAAGACGTGCCAGTCTGCGTCGCCCTTCCGCCCATTTGTCGGGTTCACCCAGCGATTTTGGTCCGGTCGAGCGTGCCAACATCAGATCAATGGCGCTGTCGTCCAGTTCTTTGCGATCCCGCCACACGAAACGATCAAATGCCAGGCCAGGGTCTTTGGCCAGTGATTCCGGCACTGCGGCGACTTTGCCGTCCACTCCGTTTTCGCGCTTTTGCAGGGCAATGCGCGCCTCGGCCAGTTTGCGCTGATCAGAGTTGACCAGGGGCAGCATCCGCCCGGCGCTGACCAGATGCCCATCCCACAACATCCGATCCAACCTGGCCTCGTGATGTGGTCTCAGAAGTTTCCCGAAGTTCTCAAGATAATCCTTTTGCAGGCCCGACCCCATCGGCATGGTCCGCCAAGCGGTTACGACGTCGGCTTCTGCTTCACCATTGCGGCCTTGGCTTTTCAAAGCCACGGCATAATTCAAAGCACCTTCTGCTGTTTGCGGAGGCATCCCTTCGTAGAATTTCAGAACTCGATTCGGATCGGCCCCGGTGAATGATGTCTCGCTTTTACGGCGCAGCCAGGCCAAACCGGGCCAATCCGGGCGCCGCTCAAGAAACACCAGCACATCGCCCGAGCTGCCAAAACCTTCGCGTAGCCAATGCCAGACAATAATGTCACGCGCCACCGATCCACGCTGGCCTGCAACGCGCAGCGCGGCATTCCAATCGCCCTTGCGCATCTCATAGAGTCCCGCGCGCAAATCCTGCGTCGCATCCGCACGAGTGGCATGCGGCTGTAGCATCAGCGCCAGAATCATCGCTATTCCAAGCGACAGAATACGTCTCATCCCTTGCATTCCCCAACAAACCAAGGATACAGCCATGCAGGATAAACCTTGCGCCGCCGGGATCAACTCACAAACCCTTAATCGTGACAGACCGGTGCGCAAAAAACACCTAAGGAGCGTTCCATGTTTAAAGGCTCAATGCCAGCCCTGGTCACCCCGTTCAGCAACGGCGCGTTGGACCTGGAAACGCTCAAACACCTGGTGGAATGGCAAATACAGCAAGGTTCGACCGGTCTGGTTCCGGTTGGTACGACCGGCGAAAGCCCGACCCTCAGCCATGAAGAACATGAAACGGTTATCGCCGAAGTGGTGAAGGCTGCAGCAGGTCGCGTGCCTGTCATCGCAGGCGCGGGCTCCAACAATACTGTCGAGGCAATTCGGTTTGTTCAGTTTGCGCAAAAAATCGGTGCGGATGCGGCGCTGGTCGTAACCCCCTATTACAACAAGCCGACCCAGAAGGGGCTGCTGGCGCATTTCCAAACTCTGCATGACAGTGCCGATATCCCGATCATCATCTACAATATCCCGGGTCGTTCGGTCATCGACATGACTCCTGCAACGATGGGTGAGCTGGCGAAACTGCCGCGCATCATCGGAGTCAAGGACGCGACCGGAGATCTGGCGCGCGTCAGCCAGCAGCGTGCAAGCTGTGGTGCGGATTTCTACCAGCTGTCCGGGGAAGACGCGACTGCACTGGGCTTCAATGCTCATGGCGGAGTGGGCTGCATCTCGGTCACCGCAAACGTGGCTCCGAAGCTCTGTGCTGAATTCCAGCAGGCAACGCTGAATGGCGACTACAAAATGGCGCTGGAGTATCAGGACCGCCTGATGCCCCTGCACGAAGCGATCTTCATCGAGCCCGGTCTGGTTGGCGCAAAATACGCGCTCAGCAAACTTGGCCTGTGTAGCACCGAAGTGCGCTCGCCTCTGACCGAGCTGGAAGACAGCACCAAAGCCGATATCGAAGCAGCAATGGCGCATGCTGGATTAACCTGAAATCAATATACGGACTCGTAAGGGCGGCCTCGAAGATCGAGCGCCGCCCTTTTTTAATTCGGGATCCAAATTTCATCTGGCTAGAAATACCTCGGGGGAGGCGCGGCTTGCCGCGACGGGGGCAGAGCCCCCATCAACGCTTGCCGTAGTACAACCCAACCACATGCTCTGCTTGCGCGAAGAACAACCAGCGTGAAACAGCAACGCCGGTGAGATGCGACAACACCGCCACAAGCGCAAAGACATGCTTGATCAGAACGCCGCCAAAGGGGATCAGAAGCAGCAGTAAAGGCAGCACAAAAGCCAGACCAAAAGATATCATCCGTAGTTTCTGCGCATGCTTCCGACCGACCACATGCACAAACTCACGCAGCAGATAGTTTGTACCTGTATGAGGTGGTTCGAATGCGCGGACAGCGCCTCGCTCACCAAGCCCTGTCGCGGTTGCCAGCGTGGTTCCCGATCGGGACAACGCATCGTCGCCCTTGGCCCAATAGGCAAGCTGTACAGCGCCGGCAATAGCCAGCAACCAAGGGGCAAGCGCTTCCGCTCCGGCCAACAAAGCACCGCCTGCAAGGCTGAACGACAAGAACATGGCCGGTGTCAGGTTCATGTTCCAGCGAGGGATGGTCTTGAGCTGCGTGTAGATCATCGATGTGGTGAAGACCGTGGCCAGCGAGAATGCCGCCCCGATCAAGCCCAGCACACCCCAGCGTTGGCCTAGAAAGACCGCACCAATTGCATAGAGCCCCATGACGAGCAGCGCGATGACCGCGCACCAGCCCTCGCGGCTGAGCCAGCTTGAGCGCCACTGTGTGAAGGCTTTCCAGGCGCGCTCTGGGTGGCCGAGGTGGAAGGTCGACGCGAGCAAACCGCCGACGGACAAGCCATAGGCAATTGCGAAAAACACAAACGCGACCCAGCCCGAGACGTCAGGTATGCCGAGCCCCAGGAAGAACAAGAGTCCAAATCCGAGGCCGGACAGGGTGGTAAAGATGATAACGGAAGGTGCCGGGTGCATCAGAGCTTCTCCAGGGTCTTGTCGAGCCAGCCGAGGAAACCCTTGGGCTCTTCGGCGACCGGGGCCAGCAGAGGGGCCAGGATGTCAATCTGCTCCTCAATTTTGTCCTTGGGTCGGGGCGGCAGGTACTTGTTGACGGGCTTGGTGCCCATTTCAGGCATTAGATCCATGCCGTCACGTTCGGCGACCAACCTGCTGACATCACTGCCAGGGTCGCCGAGATCGCCAAAATGCCGGGCACCTGCCGGGCAGGTGCGCACACAAGAGGGCACACGATCCACCTCGGGTAGGTTCTCGTTGTAAATTCGATCGACGCAAAGCGTGCATTTCTTCATAACGCCTTCGGCCTGATCCAGCTCGCGTGCGCCATAGGGGCAGGACCACGCGCACAGGCCGCAGCCGATGCAGTCACTTTCGTTGACCAGAACGATTCCGTCCTCAACCCGCTTGTAGCTGGCACCAGTGGGGCAGACGGTCACGCAGGGTGCGTCTTCACAATGCAGGCAGGATTTTGGGAAGTGGATCAATTGGGCATGCCCTTCGGCGGGTTGCACCTCGTAAGAGTGCACCCGGTTCAGGAAGGTGCCTGAAGGGTCAGCACCATAAGCATCCTGATCCGACAGTGGCGCGCCGTAGTTTTCGGTGTTCCAGCCTTTGCATGAAATGACGCAGGCATGGCAGCCAACGCAGGTGTCCAGATCAATGACCAGACCCATCTTGCGTTCGGTTGATTGGGGGAGCTGGGTCATGACTGCCTTGCCTCTGCGATTGTGGTCAGGGCGGGCTGGGGCTCTGCCCCAGACCCCGAGATATTTATAGCCAGATGAAGAACGGATCGGGTCATTTGCCCACCTTCCAGGCCAAATCCTTTGGCCCCTGCCCGACCGGCGATTTGATTGGAGCGAATTCTGGCTGGCTTTCAGCATCGCTTGGAGCGGCGGCCTTTTCGATTTTTACCTTCAGATCGAACCAGGCGGCCTGACCGGTGATCGGATCAGAGTTTGCCCAGCGCAGGCCGTCACCTTTGGGGGGCAGCAGTTCGTGGATCAGGTGGTTGAGCAGGAAACCCTTGGTGGCCTCGGGGGCGCCTTTCTGCAAGGCCCAGGCCCCTTTGCGCTTTCCGATGGCATTCCAAGTCCACACGGTATTGTTGTTCAGCGCAGCCATCTCCATGACGGGTACCGTGATCTCGCCATGTGGAGAGCTGACTTTGGCCCAATCGCCGTCTTGCAGACCGTGTTCACGCATCAGCTTGGTCGGGACGTATAGCGGGTTGCGCCCATGCAGCTGACGCAACCAGGCGTTTTGTGTGCCCCAACTATGATACATCGCCATTGGCCGCTGGGTCAGAGCGTTGACGGTGAAACCTTCATTGCCGGTCTGATCGATTTCGTACCAAATGGGCAAGGGGTCCATTGTATCTTGGATCTGCGCGCGCAGGTGATCTGGGGGCTGGCGTTCCCCGTAGCCTTCGGCGGCCAGTTGGAATTTACGCATCGGCTCGGAATAGAGCTGGAATAGATAGGGCTGTGGGCTGTCATAGATACCCATGCCCACAGCCCATTTTTGATAGGCAGTGTTCCAAGGTTTGTAGTAATCCGCACCTTCGGGAATATGCGCGACATAGAAGCCACCATTCTCGATGTATTGGTTCAATTGGTTGGGGTTAACCTCGCCACGACCTTCCTTGTCGCCGTTTTCGCCCCGGAAACCGGCAAGCGGTCCAATCCCCGGCTTGCGTTCGTGGTTGACGATATAGTCGGCGTAATCCGTCCACTTGGCGCTGCCATCATCGTTGGTAAAGCCGGGCAGGCCCATGCGGTTGGCCAGATCAATCAGAACCGACTGGAAGCCGCGTACGTCGCGGTCGGGTTCAATCACCGGCCAGCGGATCGCGTCTGCCGCTGCCTCGGCCTCGCAGATCGGGCGGTCCAGTAGCGAGATACAGTCGTGTCGTTCCAGATAAGTTGTATCGGGCAGGATAAGGTCGGCATAGGCCACCATTTCCGAGGAATAAGCATCGGAATAGATGATATGCGGGATCACGTAGTCGCCGTTCTCATCCTTGTCCGTCAGCATCTCCATGACACCCTTGGTGTTCATGGTCGAGTTCCAGGACATGTTCGCCATGTACATGAACAACGTGTCGATCTTGTAGGGATCGCCCGCATGTGCGTTCGAGATCACCATATGCATCAGCCCGTGGCTGGACATCGGGTTTTCCCATGTAAACGCTTTGTCGATCCGCGCCGGGCTGCCGTCTTCTTTCAGCGCCAGATGCTCGGGGCCGCGAACAAACCCCAGATGCGGCCCGTCCAGCGGCGTATTCGGCGTCACCTTACAATGCGGAGTCGGATGCGCCTCAACTGGCTTGGGGTAGGGCGGCTTGAAGCGGAAGCCGCCGGGGACTTCGACCGTTCCAAGCAGGATCTGCAGCACATGCAGGGCGCGGCAGGTCTGGAAACCGTTGGCATGGGCTGAAACGCCGCGCATCGAGTGCATCGCGACGGGGCGACCAATCATCTTCGAGTGTTTCTCGCCCCGGAAATCGATCCATTCATGGTCCAGTTCGAACGCTTCATCAAAGGCCACACGGGCCAACTCGCCAGCAATCGCGCGAATGCGGGTCGCCGGCACGCCGCATTTATCTGCGATTGCCTCGGGGGCGTATTCATCCGCCAGATACCGTTCTGCCATTTGGTGGAAGACGGGGCGGTGAGTGACACCGTCCTTTTCGTAGGTCGCTGATAGGTCAGGGCGGACGCCGGGGGTGTCGAAAGCAGTCAGCTTGCCGGTATTGCGGTCGATGACCAATGGCTTGCCGTCATCGTCTTTCAGGAACAGACCCTTTTCCGGACCGTCGGATGCGTTGATCAGGACCGGCGCGTTGGTGTAGCGACTTAGGTAATCCAGATCGATTTTGCCTGCCTTCATCAGCACATGGATCATCGACAAGATGAACAGGCCATCGGTACCGGGGGTGATGCCGACCCAATCATCTGCCACGGCGTTATAGCCCGAGCGGATCGGATTTACCCCAATCACCCGGGCACCGCGCGCCTTGATCTTGCCGATGCCCATTTTAATCGGGTTGCTGTCGTGGTCTTCTGCCACGCCGAACAGCATGAACAGCTTGGTGTGATCCCAGTCGGGCTGACCGAATTCCCAGAATGCACCGCCCATCGTGTAGATGCCACCGGCTGCCATGTTGACCGAACAGAACCCGCCATGGGCCGCATAGTTACAGGTGCCGAAATTCTGTGCCCAGAAACTGGTGAAGCTCTGGCTCTGATCACGGCCGGTGAAAAAGGCCAGTTTCTCAGGGTTGTCTTCGCGGATCGGTTTTAGCCAACCGACAGCGATCTCGAGCGCCTCGTCCCAACTGATCTCTTCGAACTCGCCAGACCCACGCGGGCCGACGCGTTTGAGCGGTGCGCGTAGGCGCGACGGGGCGTTCACCTGCATGATTCCTGCGCTGCCTTTGGCGCAGAGAACGCCCTTGTTTACCGGATGATCCCGATTGCCTTCGATATAGGCGACCTTCCCATCCTTCATGTGCACGTTGATACCGCAGCGGCAGGCACACATGTAGCATGTAGTCCGGCGGATCTCGTCTGACACGGGTGGGGATAGGTTGAGGTTCGGTTGTTGATTCACGCTGTCTCTCCCTGTGGCGGATCGCCTTGGTACCTGTACGTGTTGAACACACTGGAGCGTAAGCACACCGGGCTCAACCATATAGAGGAAGAGAGTGCAGGCACCCCCTTCCTCTGCTTTTCTTTAAGCGGAACGGTTGAACCCGGTCCGACTTATGTTTTTGACAGCATTCAAACCTGCTGCAGACGCATGTCGCTTGCGTCGATACCTGCAACCTCAACCGGCTTCTTCATCGCGTCGCGACGGAAGGGTTCACCCAGTTCCTGGTTGATCATTGCTTCGATCAGGGTGGTGATGCCGTTCTTCTGGTCCTCGATCGCCTGGCTCAGCGCCGCTGTCAGTTCATCCTGAGTGCGCGCGATGACGCCTTTCAGGCCACAGGCGTTGGCGATGCCGGCATAGGACACTTTTGTGTCCAGCTCGGTGCCGACGAAGTTGTCATCGAACCACAGGGTCGAGTTGCGCTTTTCCGCACCCCACTGGTAGTTGCGGAACACAACCTGAGTGATGGCGGGCCATTCTTCGCGACCGATGGCGGTCAGTTCGGTGACTGCAATGCCGAAGGCACCGTCGCCAGAGAAGCCGACAACCGGTACATCCGGGCAGCCGATCTTCGCGCCAATGACCGAAGGCAGACCATAGCCACAGGGGCCGAACAGGCCGGGGGCCAGATACTTGCGGCCTTCTTCAAACGAAGGATAGGCGTTGCCGATGGCGCAGTTGTTGCCGATGTCGGACGAGATGATCGCCTCTTTCGGCAGCGCGGACTGGATCGCGCGCCATGCTTTGCGCGGGCTCAGCCAGTCCGGCTTGGCAGCGCGAGCGCGCTCGTTCCAGGTGGTGCCCGGATCGTCCTGCTCGTGATCCATCGAGGTCAGTTCTTGCGCCCAACGCGATTTGGTTTCGGCGATTTTCGCCTTGCGCGCGTCGCGGCCTTCGTCACCGGCTGTGTCGGACAGTTGGTTCAGGATGCTGGTGGCAACGGTCGCCGCATCGCCCACGATACCAACCGAGACCTTCTTGGTCAGGCCAATGCGGTCGGGGTTGATGTCGACCTGAATGATCTTTGCATCTGCAGGCCAGTACTCCATGCCGTAACCTGGAAGGGTCGAGAACGGGTTCAGGCGGGTGCCGAGGCACAGAACAACGTCTGCTTCCTTGATCAGCTGCATACCGGCTTTTGAGCCGTTATAGCCCAGCGGGCCAGCGAACAGTGGGTGCGAACCGGGGAAAGCGTCATTGTGCTGGTAGCCAACGCAGACCGGGGCATCCAGACGCTCGGCCAGTGCTTTCGACGCTTCGATGCCGCCTTTCGACAGAACGGTGCCTGCACCGTTCAGGATAACGGGGTTCTTTGCGTTCGACAGCAGAGCGGCAGCTTCGGATACGGCCGATGCACCACCCGAAGGCAGTTCAAACTCAACAACAGCAGGCAGCTCGATGTCGATCACCTGAGTGAAGAAGTCGCGCGGAACGTTGATCTGCGCAGGTGCCGAAGCGCGCTTGGCGTTCATGATCACCCGGCTCAGAACCTCGGCCATACGGCTGGGGTCACGCACCTCTTCCTGGTAGCAAACGCAGTCTGCGAACATGCGCATCTGCTCCATTTCCTGGAAACCACCTTGACCCATGGTCTTGTTTGCGGCCTGCGGAGTGACCAGCAGCAGCGGAGTGTGGTTCCAATAGGCAGTTTTGACGGCGGTCACAAAGTTGGTGATGCCGGGGCCGTTCTGGGCGATCATCATCGACATCTTGCCGGTTGCGCGGGTATAGCCGTCGGCCATCATGCCGCCGGACCCTTCGTGGGCACAATCCCAGAAAGTGATGCCTGCTTTGCCAAAGATGTCGGAGATCGGCATCATGGCCGAGCCGATGATACCGAACGCATGTTCGATGCCATGCATCTGCAGGGTTTTTACAAAGGCTTCTTCGGTGGTCATCTTCATCTGCGTAATCTCCGATCATAGAAGGATGGAACGGGGGTTTTGCACCCAGTTTTCTGATCGGTTTTGGCGTACGGGTGTCTGTGGCGTTAGGGCCAGAACCGGTAGCGGTTTAAGTCCAGAGCGCTTAAGAACGCCGGATCGCTTCAGCAATCTGTTGGATTCCCGGTTCGATACGATCCGACGAGATTGAAGAGTAGCCCAGCCGATAAAAGTTCTTTGGCCTGTTCTGGCTTGAAAAAAATGCCTCACCCGGTTCGATATGGACGCTTTGGCGCTGCAGGTCTCGGGCCAGTTTGCTGGTGTCTACATGCAGCGGCGCTTGCATCCAGATCGATGATCCGCCCAGCATCCCGCGCCCAGCAACAGTCAGACCATATTGTCCAATCGCCTCCTCAATCGCTTCGCGACGGCGTTGCAGCGTTTTAGACATGCGCCGGATCTGAGCATCATAGTGGCCGAGCGATAGGAAGTAGGCTGCGGTTCGCTGCATGTGGCCAGGAGGGTGACGCAAGACCAGAGATCGCAGGGCGCGCGCTTCACGGATAAAGGGTTCGGACCCGACCATGTAGCCCAATCGAAGCCCCGGAAACAGCGACTTGGAAAAGCTGCCTACGTAGATCACCCGCCCATCGCGATCCATTGACCTGAGCGCCGGTGACGGGGCCCCGAGAAATGACATTTCGAATTCATAGTCATCCTCGACGATCATGGCATCCAATTCGCGGGCACGACGCAGCAGTGCATGTCGGCGGTCCACCGGCATGGTCGCGGTTGTCGGGCTCTGGTGGCTGGGGGTGGTGAATATGACGTCGGTATCGTCAGGGATTGTTTCCGGGGGCAACCCGTCCCGGTCGACCTTCAGATAAGACAGCTTGCATTCCGAGTGAATCAGAAGATCGCGCAGGGCGTAATAGCAGGGGTCCTCGATCGCTGCCCTACGGTTCCGGTTCAGCAATATGCGAGACGCCAGCCAAAGGGCGTTCTGAGCGCCCAGGGTGATCAAGATTTCTTCGGGCCGGGCTACAATTCCACGGCGGGGAAGAGTATGCCGGGCGATGAATTCAAGCAGCAGCGGGTCGTCCTGATCGACATAGTCCCCGGTCAGAGAATCAAAGTCCTTATGTCCCAACGCCCGAACCGCGCAGAGACGCCAGTTTGCATGATCGAACAGCTTTCTGTCGACTTGGCCATAAATGAAGGGATAGCGGTAGTCACGCCAGTTGCTGGGTTTTGTCAGCACATCACCGCCCGAGAAACGGCGGGCAAACGCCTGATCCCAGTCAACCACTTCGGTGTCGCGCCGCACTGGCGTGTAGGTCGGCGGCACTGGCGCATTTTCTGAAACATAGTATCCCGACCGGCCTTTGGCGGTCAGGTAATCATTGGCCAGCAGTTCAGTATAGGCAAGCGTGACCGTAATCCGGCTGACACCCAAATGGGCAGCAAGTTTACGGGACGAGGGCAGCTTTTCCCCGACGTGGAAGCGTCCTGACAGAATGCCTTCGGCGATCAGCTGTTGCAGCTGCGCCTGTAAGGTGCCTTGCCCATTGCGTTCCAAAAAGAATGTGTCGACCGAAATACCCATTGCATCGTTATAGGTTGGACCTAAGGCGGTGGCAATCTGGACTTATGGCCCTGCGAACCATGTTGGGAGTTTTCCGCACATGCGCGGTTGACGCAGGATATGAATTAAACTAAATAACCAGAAATCTAGTTTAATGGAGATAAAGGATGTGGGAAGAAGCTGCCGCAGGTTTCTCTGCCATGGGCTCGGAAGCCCGATTGAAGGTTCTTAAGACCTTGGTTCGTGCTGGGGAAGCAGGCCTGACCGTTGGAGAAATTCAGACGAGGACAGGAATCGCGCCCTCGACTCTGGCGCATCATCTGCGGTTTCTGGCTGCTGGCGGAGTAGTTGAGCAAGAGAAGATCGGGCGTAGCACGATCAACCGCGCGTGCTTTGACGAATTGAGAAACCTGGCGCAGTTCATCCTTAGTGAATGCTGCGCAGACGAAATCGGAAAGGCCGCAAACGATGGCTGAACTAACACAAAACCCCAAGCCACTTGCCAGAAACCTGATCGACCTGATCAAAACGCCCTGGGCTCTGATCGTGGTCATACTGGCGCTGGTGGCCGTTCTTGATCCGGGCAACTGGACCGAGGTTGTGAGTTTTGCAGCCAAAGCGCTTGCGCATACGGGCCAGTACATCCTGTTTGCTGTTCTGCTGCTATCATACCTGAAGGCAACCGGGGCCGAAGTGATGGTCGCCCGTGCATTTGAGGGTCGCGAGACACGGATGATCTTTCTGGCCGCGTTGTTTGGCGGGCTGGCCCCATTTTGTTCCTGCGAAGTGATCCCATTCATCGCAGGCTTGCTGGCTCTGGGTGCGCCATTGTCGGCCGTGATGGCATTCTGGCTCAGTTCACCGTTGATCGACCCCCCGACGTTGCTGATTACTGCGGGTGCGCTGGGTTGGCCGTTTGCAATTGGTAAAGCGGTTGCCGCTGTCGCGTTGGGTTTGTTCGGCGGGTTTGCCGTGCGCACCCTGATGCAGGGAGGTGCCTTTGCGCAGCCGTTGCGTGAATACAAACCCGCTGGTTGCTGCGGTTGCGGACCAAAGCAAGATGACAAACCCGTCTGGAAGTTCTGGCAAGACCCTGACCGTCGGACGCGCTTTCGGGTTGAGTTCGTTCATAACGGTCTGTTCTTGCTCAAATGGCTGGCATTTGCCTACGTGCTCGAAGCATTGCTGGTCAGCTATGTTCCGGCAGACCTGATCGCCCGCGTTGTTGGTGGTGAGGGTGTTGTACCAATCGTCATCGCAGCCTTGGTCGGAATGCCTGCCTATCTGAACTCTTACGTCGCACCACCGCTTCTTGCGGGTCTGATGGAGCAGGGTATGAGTGCGGGTGCTGCGATGTCGTTCATGGTGGCCGGCGCCGTCAGTTCGATACCTGCGATGGCGGCCGTGTGGTCACTGGTGAAACCGCGCGTCTTTGCCACCTATCTGGGATTGGGCATCAGCGGCGCTATCGTAGCAGGCATCCTGTTTCAGATGATCTGAACAAAAAACCGCTCGGTTGAGCCATCGGGCGGTTTTGCTTTTCTAGCTCGCTTCGCAATATCGTGGCAGTTTGAACCGATACCTTGGCTCTCCACTTTCAACGAAAACCCGTTTCTCGATACAGGCTTGGGTTCCAACTGTCTGAGCAATCGGCCCTTCGGTCGAGGTGATTGATGCTGCTGAGCCATCCGGCAAGCGCACCGAAGCAATGACCCCGTTCTTGAGATCGCCATTGATCGGTGTCGCCGACAAAACCGCGACGGTGAGAAACGCCTCGTGCTCGTGCTTGCCGTCGTCATTCAGCAATAGCAAGCCAGCGACTATTGCAATCATCACTACGGCACCTGTAATGGCCAACCACCAGGATTTCAGGAACACATAGATTGAAACGGCACGATGCGCGTCGAAGAATAAGGATAGAACCTTTAGCATCAAATCACCCAAAAAATCGGGTCCCGGCTATTCGAGGCCGGGACCATGCGCATCTCAGGGGCGCAGATCGTCTTCGTCTTCTTCATCACCACCACCCTTGGGCAGGTTGAAGAAGCTATCCGCATCGACGATGGGCTCTTCGTCTTCCTTCTCGTTGGTGTCCTCGGACAACGAGAATGTCTCGAGACCTTCGATCGCGGTCGGGATCTTGGGCGCTGAATCCATCTCAAGCGACTGTTCGGTCGAGACCAGTTTGCGACGCTCATCATCGCTCATCACGCCACCTTCGGCTGCTTTCTTGGCCGCGGCCTTTTGCACGATGGCATCCAGTTCGGATTGTTTGCACAGACCCAGGGCAACCGGATCGATCGGCTGCATGTTCGAGATGTTCCAGTGCGTCCGCTCGCGGATCGACTGGATGGTCGGCTTGGTGGTGCCGACCAGCTTGGCAATCTGGCCGTCGCTGAGTTCCGGGTGGAACTTGACCAGCCACAGGATCGAGTTCGGACGGTCCTGACGCTTGGACAGCGGGGTGTAGCGCGGACCACGGCGTTTCTCTTCGCCTGATGCCGCCGGATTGAATTTCAGCTTCAGCTTGTGCAGCGGGTTGTTTTGCGCTGTGTCAATTTCTTCCTGAGTCAGCTGGTTGTTGGCAATCGGGTCAAACCCTTTGACACCTGCAGCCACATCACCATCCGCAATACCCTGCACTTCCAGCTCGTGCATGCCTACGAAATCCGCGATCTGCTTGAAGCTGATCGTGGTGTTGTCCACCAGCCATACGGCGGTTGCCTTGGCCATAAGCGGTTTTGCCATCAGCCCGTCTCCTATAAATACATCTGTCCCGTCGCCGGAATTCGGCGGCCCCGAAGCTATGGGGCAGGTTTCCGTTGTCGGGGAACTTGGGGCCTATATAGTCGCGACAGCTAAAGAAGGGAAGAGGCGAATGCGCTGGGCGATTTTGTGGGTGCTAAGTGCCATGGCTGCGATGGCCGAGGGCGAAAAGGCGGGCGATTTTGACTACTACGTCCTGTCGCTCAGCTGGTCGCCCAATTGGTGCGCCCGCGAAGGCGATGCGCGCGGATCGGATCAGTGCAACGCACGACACGATCACGGATGGATATTGCATGGTCTCTGGCCGCAATTCCATCAGGGTTGGCCTTCGTACTGTCGCACGTCCGAAGCGCCACCCACACGCCGCATGACGCGGGAAATGGAGGATATTCAGGGCTCATCCGGGTTGGCCTGGCATCAATGGAAAAAGCACGGCACCTGTTCGGGCCTCAGTGCACCCGACTATTTCGCCCTGTCGCGGCAGGCTTATGCAGGAGTCGCGCGCCCCGAAGTGTTCCGCAAGCTGGACGCGACGGTCAAACTGCCCGCTTCGGTGGTGGAAGAGGCCTTTCTCAAGGCCAATCCCACGCTTGAACCCGACATGATCACCATCACCTGCAAGCAAGGCTATATCGAAGAGGTCCGCCTGTGCTTGTCCCGCGATCTTGACCCGGTGCCCTGTGGCCGCGACGTGATCCGTGATTGCACCGCTAAAGACGCGGTGTTTGATCCGATTCGTTAGAGTTTTTTGTTCTGGCAGTCGCGCGCATAATCCAGCGCTTTGGCGGTGCCTTTCAGATCAATCGCCATGACGGTCTGACCTTCTGGATTGTAGACGGTCATGGTCTTGTTCTGCGCAATCGAGGTGACGAAACTCCGGTCCGTAAAGAACACCGTCGCGCCGGGCACGCGATCCTGCTTGAACCCGATGGCGGTGGCATCAAAGCTCTTGCCGTCCAGCTCAAACCGGATTGGGTATTGTTCCCCCGGTTTAATGTCGCCCCAAGCCTTGTTGTAAACTGTGAAATACCCGCGATTATCCAACGCGTCATAGCCTAGCCGCACCACCGAGAGGTCCTGATACACGGTTTGTATCAGGCACCCATTGCCAAGATTGGGGTCCATCATGATGTTCCAGCCTTCGACAAAACCTTTGTCGATAAGTTCCTGCGACAGGGCGGCAGTGGCGGCGAAGGCGGCTAAGGTGAGTGCGAGAAGGCGGGTCATTATGTGCTCCAAGTCTTTCGCTCAGTGGAATTTAACTCTGTTCGTTTTTCAAGCTAATTTGAGATTTGAATCTAAAGGACACCAAAAACACTTATCCGCCAAGATCATTGCAAACTACCCGTCTTGGTCAAGATCGTCTCGGTGCCGTTTGACAGGCGAAAAACACATCCTTGGGTCCTGGGAAGTTTTAACAGATCGTTGATGCCAAGGCCCAGCCAAATCCCGCGCAATATCAGTGACGTAACCCCGTGCGTCACCACGATTGCGGATTCGTCTTGCTCGTCTAAGAACGATTGTACCCTCTCATAGATCTCGTCAAAGCTTTCGCCATCCGGGCTGCGAAAATACCAATGATAGGACTCGTATGGGCAATCGATTTGAGTCCGAATGAATTCCCGCGTCGCGCCTTCCCATTGGCCAAATGCGATTTCCGTTAACCGGTCATCGTTTGCGAAATCAAACTGGGGTGCAATCGCCAGCCTTGCGGTGTGTTGCGCCCGCTCCTGCGGGCTGACGAACACGCGTTTAGGGTGGTTGGGGATACGGCCAAGTATCTCCCGCTGCTGCCGCGCCTGATAGATACCGGTTTCCGTTAGCGGAGAGTTCTTGCGGCCTTGAAACTTGCCCAAGGTATTCCACTCGGTTTCGCCATGTCTTAGGACAAAAAGATCGGGGTACTTGGTCAATGCGGTTTCCTGAATTACCCACAAGCTAATTTCTAGTGTAGATTGACAGTGCATGCCGAACACACTTTGTCAGATTTCCTTCCTCGCCCGCAAAGCCGCCGTAATCGTCCCATCATCCAGATAGTCCAACTCGCCCCCAATCGGCACACCTTGTGCCAGCGAGGTCAGGCGCACCTGCCCCTCCAACTGATCCGCGATGTAGTGGGCGGTGGTCTGACCATCGACGGTGGCGTTCAGGGCGAGGATGATCTCGGTGATACCCTCGGCCACAACCCGGTCCTTCAACCGGGGGATGCGCAATTCATCCGGGCCGACTCCGTCCAAAGCCGACAACGTGCCGCCCAGAACGTGATAGCGGCCCTTGAAGACCCCGGCGCGCTCCATCGCCCAAAGATCTGCGACGTCTTCGACTACGCACAGTTCTCCGGTTGCGCGGGCCTCATCATTGCAGATGTCGCAGATATCGGTGGTGCCCACATTGCCGCAGTTCAGACATTCACGGGCGGTGACGGCCACCTGCTGCATCGCGTCTGAAAGCGGCGTCAGCAGCAGGGCGCGTTTGCGGATCAGGTGCAGGACTGCGCGGCGGGCCGAGCGAGGGCCGAGGCCGGGCAGCTTGGCCATAAGGTCAATCAGATTGTCGATGTCGCTATTCGAACTCACCGTGAGACCCTCGCAATTGGGCCAGGGAAACACGCCCCGGCCATAGATCCGTCAGGAGGGTGTATCAGAACGGCAGCTTGATGTCTGCGGGCAGGCCCATGCTTTCGGTCAGCTTGGCCATTTCTGCCTGCGAACGTTCCTGCGCCTTGGTTTGGGCGTCCTTGATCGCGGCGAGGATGAGGTCTTCGACTACTTCCTTATCGTCACCGTTAAAGATCGACGGGTCGATATCCAGACCTTTCAACTCGCCCTTGGCGGTCGCGGTGGCCTTGACCAGCCCGGCACCGGATTCGCCGACAACCATGATGGTGTTCAGCTCTTCCTGCATGTCTGTCATCTTGGTCTGCAGATCCTGCGCGGATTTCATCATCTTGGCCATGTCACCCAGGCCGCCTAAACCTTTTAGCATCGGTAATCTCCTGTCACTCGATTTGTGGCCTAGATACGAAGCGTAACCGTGCGGCACAAGAGGTCAGGATACTCCCGCTCGTCGTTAAGGTCTTTGGCAAGACCTTTCTTCCCGTTGGGCCCGGCAGCGCGCAAGGCGCGCTGCCGGACCCAAAGCCGCTCAGGGGTATCGGCGTCAGCCGATGGCCCGTGGCGGGTGCGGGAGCATTTGGACAAGGTGCCCGTGTGCTAGTTGGTCAGTCTTCTTCGAACGGGTCCCATTCGTCTTCGACCTCGGGCAGGGCTTCGGTTTCGACCTGAGCGGCGCGTTGTTCTGCGGTTTCGATGCTCTTGATCCGCGCTTTCGGGAAATGAGTCAGCACTGCTTGCACCAGAGGATGCTGTTCAGCCTCGGCCTTCAGGGCCAAGTCTGCAGCGTCCCGTACCTCGGCAATGGTCGGTGCGTTGCCCTCAGCGACAATAGAAACGGCCCACCGGTTGCCTGTCCAACGCTGCAGCGACGCGCCCAATCGTTGTGACAGGTCGGTCGGGGCGTTGTCGGTTGGGGCGAACTCGATCCTGCCTGGTTGGTAGGATACCAGACGCACGCCGTTTTCAACCTCGACCAACAACTTCACGTCCCGGTTCGCTCGGATCAGTTCGACCACATGTTCAAATGTTGGATAGCGTGCCAGCGCTGCCTGCACATCTTGGGCTAGCGCGGCTGTTGGCCCGCCTGCGTTGCCGCCGATTCCCGATGCGGCATAGGCCGGTCGGGCCGCAGCCTGCGGCACGGCAGGAGCATGTCCCGGCGCACCGATTCCCTTGCCGGGCCCACCATTGGGCGGCGGAGGCGTATCTTGCAGACGCTTGATCAGCTCCTCCGGGCTAGGCAAGTCGGCCACATGGGTCAGGCGGATCACGGCCATTTCCGCAGCCATCATTGCGTTGGGTGCGGCGGAAACTTCCTCGAGCGCTTTCAGCAGCATTTGCCACATGCGTGTAAGGACTCGCATGGGCAGAGCCTCGGCCATTTGTTGACCTCGGGCGCGTTCGTCGGGGGAAACGGTGGGATCTTCGGCGGCATCCGGGGTGATCTTGACCACCGAAACCCAATGCGTGATTTCTGCCAGATCGCGTAAGACGGCGAGTGGATCAGCCCCTTCGGCATATTGCCCGCTCAGCTCGGTCAACGCGCCTGCAGCATCGCCGCGCAGGATCATATCCATCAGATCCAGCACCCGGCCCCGATCGGCCAGCCCCAGCATCGCGCGCACCTGATCCGCGCTGGTTTCACCGGCCCCGTGCGAGATCGCCTGATCAAGCAGCGAGGTCGCATCCCGCGCCGATCCCTCGGCGGCCCGGGTGATCAACGATAACGCATCCTCGGCAATCTGTGCCCCTTCGGCACCTGCAATTTTGCGCAGCAGTCCGATCATATCCTCCGGCTCGATCCGGCGCAGATCAAAGCGCTGGCAACGGGACAGGACGGTCACCGGGACCTTGCGAATCTCGGTGGTGGCAAAGATGAACTTCACGTGTTCGGGGGGTTCTTCCAGCGTCTTGAGCAGCGCGTTGAAAGCGCTGGTCGACAGCATGTGAACCTCGTCGATGATATAGATCTTGTAGCGCGCGGATGCAGCGCGATAGCGTACGCTGTCGATGATCTCGCGGATGTCATTGACACCGGTGCGGCTGGCGGCGTCCATCTCCATCACGTCGACATGGCGGCCCTCCATGATAGCCACGCAATGTTCACATTGACCGCAGGGTTCGGTTGTAGGGCCGCCGCTGCCATCGGGACCGATGCAGTTCATACCCTTGGCTATGATCCGAGCGGTCGTCGTCTTGCCGGTACCGCGGATACCGGTCATGATGAAGGCCTGCGCGATCCGGTCCGCCTCGAAGGCGTTTTTCAGAGTGCGCACCATGGCGTCCTGACCGACCAGATCGGCAAAGGTTTCGGGGCGGTATTTGCGGGCAAGAACCTGGTAGGCGGGGCTGGGCGTCTCGGTCATGTCTGCTCTGTCGGATTCGCGTTACGCCGCAGCGTAGAGGCCCCCGCCGCCCGCGTCCACAGCCAGCCGGGACGATTTTCATTTTGGAATGCGTGGGTATGCGGCTAAAATCCACTCTATTCTATTTACTGGACCAGTATGTTGTTGGGTGAAGTTTGTTTGGGGGGAGATTATGTCGCAACTGGTGGTTTATGCGTTGCAGGTCGGCGGAGGCACCTTGGCCTTGTCCTCGATGCCTGGGCGTGGAGGAACGTATACAGAAGACCTTGATCTTATCGCAGACTGGAAGCCCGGGCTTGTGATCTCGATGACGACTGAGGTTGAGATGATTCAGGATGGTGCGCGGAATTTTGGCGCTGATATTCAGGGGCGTGCCAGCAGATGGGTGCATTTGCCGATCGAAGATTTTGGCACGCCACCCAAGGAGATTGTGGAGCGCTGGCCCCGCGTTGGCGCGACTGCCCGTCAGGCGTTGTCAGGTGGTGGCCGTGTGCTAGTGCATTGCCGTGGTGGCTGTGGCCGATCCGGGATGGTGGTTCTGCGTCTGATGGTTGAATGCGGTGAACGGCCTGAGGCGGCATTGAAGCGATTGCGTACGGTGCGTCCTTGCGCAGTCGAGACAAATGCCCAGATGCTTTGGGCCGTTGAACCGGCCCGTGTTCAAGCCGTTTGACGGCTTAGACACCAACATGTGGCGAGATTTCGCCACCGTTGTGCTGCACCAGAAGCGAAGCCTCAAGCATGGCGCAAGGAGGATTCCTTAGCAGGTCTGCGGGTAGGCTGCGGTACTCGGTTCCGAACATCATGTCTGCGTAGTCATCCAGCCGGCCGGTATCGATTTCAGGATCGGTTCCGCAGAATACACGTATCTGGTCGCATTGGGCGCGAAAGCGGGCGGTACATCCCTCTGGGCAGTG
The DNA here is from genome assembly GCF_056537805.1 of Ruegeria sp. C10. Taxonomy (NCBI): domain Bacteria; kingdom Pseudomonadati; phylum Pseudomonadota; class Alphaproteobacteria; order Rhodobacterales; family Roseobacteraceae; genus Ruegeria; species Ruegeria sp. C10. The sequence goes on from NZ_JBQFSC010000001.1 coordinate 799,808, forward strand.
CGACAGGTCAATACTGCCTTCAATCTCAAACCCAGATTTTGTGACCGGTTTTGTGGTGGACATGGCCTGCGTTAGAGCCCGCGCCATTTGCGCCAGTGCGGGGCAGGTTGCCCCAGTACGTTGGCACACGGTCGCCGCGAATTCGTGCGTTTTAGTCTTCCAGATCATCAATGCGCCCTCCGCGCGCAGGGCGAGGGCGTGGCACAGGTTGGTCGGTGCAGAGCACGATCAAACCCGTCCCGGACACCCCGCCCGAGTTTCGGTTCTACATCTGATGGCAGGTCTCCTGACTTGCGGGTCATCGCTTTGCCGACCTTCCCAGCCTTCAAGGCCAGTGGTATCTCGGCATTGCTCTCCGCTTACAGTTGCGGGGGCAGTCTCGGACTAGGTTCTTTCCGGTTTTCTCCGTGCAGAACCGCACCGTGTTCCCTTTTCATCCCGGCCCGATTGGGCGCGAGAACCATCGCGACATGGCTAGCGGCTGCGCCGTGCCCGAGTCAAGAAGATTGCGTCAGGCAAGTGACGTACGGTCCAGCCACGTCAACCTTGACTTGAGGCGCTTCGGGTGAACTGATCAGTTCAGTCGGTATTGGAGGGCACCATGTTGGACACGCAGCAGGCGGTTGTGACCGAGGATTTTCAGATCCCGTCCGACCCGGCAATGTTGTCGGCGCGGCTTTACCGTCCGGTTGCCGACCCCGAAAAGGTGGTCGTCATAAACGGTGCGACTGGGGTGCCGAGGGATTACTATCAGCACTTCGCCCGATGGCTTGCCGAGGAACAGGGTATGGCCTGCCTGACCTATGACTACCGGGATTTTGGTCACTCTTTGGTGGGTTCGCAAAAGCGGTCAAATGTCACCATGGCCGATTGGGCGTTGATCGACATTCCAGCCGCCCGGGCCGAGATGCGCCGACGGTTTCCGCAGGCCAAGCTATGGAGCATCGGTCATTCCTTGGGCGGAATGTTTGGTCCGATCCAACCCGATATCGATCAGATTGACAGGATGATCTGTGTCTGTTCGGGTCTGGTAACGCTGGCGGATCACCCTTGGCCTTATCGCGCTTTGGCGGCGTTGTTCTGGTATGGTCACGCGCCGCTGGTGGTCAAGGCGCTTGGCTACCTGCCCGGACGGTTGGTCGGGTTTGGATCGGACCTGCCTGCCCAAGTCTATTGGCAATGGCGCAAATGGTGCACCGCCCCCAAAAGCTATGTGCCAGAGATCGGCACGACACTGCCCGCCGCCCGCTGGGAAGACTTGGGCAAACGTGTCGATCTGTTTACCTTCGCAGATGATGAAATGGTGCCGCCGGATGCTGTCTGGCGTCTTGCCGATCTCTATGGACCCAAAGCCGGGCGCCATCTGCTTGCACCAAGCGAATTCGGAGTATCCAAGATCGGCCATATCGGTGCATTCGCAAGACGGAATGCGGCAGTCTGGCCTAGGCTGATCGCCTGATAGCGCTGGGCACCGGTAGGCCGGTGCCCAGCTTCGTTATAGCCCTTTACGGGATTTTTTCTCGTGCATCACGCTGCGCACCATCTTGCCGAACGCCTTGTCGCGGGCGCGGGCCTGCGCCACCGAAGCGGAATTGTGTTGGTCTTCGCGCCGCAGCTTGCGCCAGCGGTCCAGCCGCGCGGGATCAAGCGTACCAGCGTCGATTGCCGCCTGCACCGCACATCCGGGCTCGGTCTCGTGCTGACAATCCGAGAAGCGGCAATTCAGGCTGAGGTCTGAGATGTCCGAGAACACCTCATCCAACCCCTCTTGCGCATCTAGCAGACGTAACGCGCGCATGCCGGGCGTATCGATCAGCCAGCCGCCATTGCGCATGCGATGCAAGGCGCGTGAGGTTGTTGTGTGCCTGCCGCGCGCATCGTCTTCGCGAATACCTGCGGTGGCCTGATCCTGCCCCGTCATCCCGTTGGCGAGCGTCGTTTTCCCAACGCCGGATGATCCAAGCAAGGCGCTGGTTTGTCCTTTCGGACACCACGACAGAACTTGTTCGAGATCGCCGTGATCCAGCGCGTTGACCGCAAGTACCGTCAGAAACGGGGCGAGCGATTGGGCTTGATCTACATAAAGGCTCGGATCATCGCACATGTCCGATTTGGTCAGAACGACCACCGGATAGCAGCCTGCCTGATGTGCCAGCGCAAGATACCGCTCCAATCGTGGCATATTGAAATCGGCGTTGCAGGAACTGACGATGAACAGCACATCAACATTTGCAGCAATCAGCTGCGCCGCTGCCCCTGTACCTGCGGCCCGGCGCTGCAGCAGGCTGCGCCGGTCCAGCACGCGGCGTATGCGTTTGTTTTCATCCGCCAGAACCCAATCCCCAACGGCATATGCGCCGGTTGATTGATCCAGAGATAACAAAGGCGATTCACCTTCAGGGCTCAGCCCGATCAGTCGATCCCGGTGTACGGCCGAGATGCGATACGGTAGAAGTGACGGATCAGCCGCATGCTGAGCCGCGAAATGAGAGGACCATCCGAGGTCCGATAAGGAAAGTAACATTGGTCTGCCTGTGATCAGAAACAGCAATCCCGCCGGATGGCAATCGCGCATCCGCTGGTGATGTGTTCAGGCAGTCAGTTGATCGGAAAGGATCAGAACCGGTCTGCCCGAAGGGAATTTGCTACAATCATAAACGCCCTCCTGCGGCTGATGGGTTCTAAGTGAGAGGTTGGACATCGACCCAAGCGGGGCTCGTTGTGGCTGCTTCCTTCCGGACCTGACCAGGTTGGCGAGGCGCTCGCCCGCGCCAACCTCTCAAAGCCGATATAGGTGCATCCCCTGAAAATGGCAACCCGTCAGAAGGTCAGATGAATGCGCATGAAACCATCCGCATCGTCGGGCAGAATGCGTGGATGATACTCAGCAAGCTCTGCAACATGGTGTAGCGCGCGCGGCCCCGTTGTCAGGATCGCGCCCTGCCTTTGGTTTGGTACAAAAGAAAAGGGGCGCGGTGCATGCGCAAGTGGGTCGGCGGGCAATGTGCCCGCGACGTATTTGCATAGAACATCCTGTATGCTGATCTGCGGCAGGTCAATCATACGGGCTTGTCGCGCAATTGGAAAATGACCACCGCCATTGGCCCGGTAGTTATTGGTGGCGACAAGGAAACTCTGGTCAGGCGCAATCGGCTGCCCATCGAATTCCAGGTTGCGTATGCGGGAAAATGCCGGATCAATCACTCGACCGAGCGTATCGAACCGTGCCGGTTGCGAAAGATCGATCTGGTAGGTGACGCCATGCAGGACATCGAAGTTGAAGCCTGTGCGCTGAGGATCGGCAAGATCGATCGGGGCGTCTGATCCAAGTTGATGGAACAGCCCGGCTGACATCTCAAGCCAGTCCCGAATCTGAGAACCTGAGGCCAGCACCGCGCGCAATTCATTAGGAAAGACACTGAGATCGGCGATATGTCGAACTGAAATCTCGCCTGAGGGGATATCCGTGTAGTACTTGCTTCCTGCGCGCCCGCCGAACTTTGCCGGGGCGGCTGACGATATGATAGGCAAATCTGCCCAGTCGGTATCGACCAAATGCGGGCGTAGGGCAGCGGCCTGAGCCGCCGCAACCAAGGCCAGACCGCGATCCGGTAAGCAATATGAGAAGTAGCTGTGCAGCGTGTGTGGGATTGTGCCCACTGGCCTGGTCACCCTTTTGCGCGTCGCAGCGTGGCCGGTCGCAAACAGCTCTGTGATCCTTTGGCATTCGGGTATTTCTGCGCCCGATTGAGCGATTGCCCGCGCTTCGACATGGCTGCCTGTAATGCGCCAATCGCCGGTGGTATCTTTTTGCAGTGTCAGATCAATGATCCCAAGATGAGACCCGGCCCAACCCTGCATGACAACCGGAGTTCCATGCACAAACCCCCGCGTACTGTCGACGAATGGATAACCATCATGCGCCTTTCCGGGCAGTGTCAGATGGGTGTGGCCTGCGACGACGGCATCAATCAGCGGCATCTCGGCCAGCGGGATGATCGCGTTTTCCATATCCGGCTCGGCCATTGCCGATCCCAGTCCGGTATGCGCAAGGGCGACAATCAGGTCGCAACCTTGCACGCTGAGATCTTCAGCAGCGCGCCACGCAGCGGCCAGAATGTCTGTTACCACGACCCGGTCCGTTAGCAGATGTGCTTCCCACTGTGCGGTTTGAGTGGGCAAAACAGAAAGAACCCCGATGCGGATTGCGGTGTCCTGTCCATTTAGTCTGACAACCCGATGCAGAATCGTGTGTGCATCCCAACCTTGTTCGGTCTGAGTGGTTTGCATATTGCTGCAAATCATTGGGCAGGCGGTTTGGCGAGCGATGCGATTGACGAGTTCCAGCCCAAACCCGAAATCGTGATTGCCCAATCCGATCGCGTCATAGTTCAACGTGTTGAACGCGCGTGGCAGGGGATGGGCGTCTGGCACGTTTTCAGCTGCCCAGTTGCCAAATGGCGTTCCCTGCAGGCTATCACCATTGTCAAACAACAGCACAAGGGCGTCATCGCGTTCAGCCTGTCTGCGCGCCTCGTGAATCAGGTTGGCGGTACGGGTCAAACCAATCGCGGGTTCGGGGCGATCCGAATAGTAATCATATGACGTTAGGTGCATGTGTAGATCGGATGTAGCAAGGATTCGAATCCGTGCGCCATCATCTGCATCTCTTGGTTGTCGCATTAAATGCTTTGATTTCAATATCTTCAACTTCTAGCTGTCAGTGTGCCAACGTTTTCACCATGGGGTCGATTTAATGCAATTTCCGGGGCGATGCTGCGGTCATTCCGCGGCAGGGTCGAAAAATGTTTGGTCGATACCCGTTGCACGATCAGGTAAGACGTGGCAGCCCTTTGCGCGGCAGTCAGGAACGGCAGGCATGAAACGCGCAGAACAGGTGACATTTGGCGGCTCGGCACTGGATCGGGCGGGTTTGCTGCGCGGCGACGCGGACAAACTGGCACAGGTTTATCGTGACCCTTTGGCAACATGTGTGTTGCTGTGGCGCGGCAAACTGTTGGTTGAGGGTGAGGCACTGGACCGGCTCGTCCGGCTTCCGATGACGCACAAGATTCTCGAACAGGGCCCGGGCGGTGTGATCGAGCAACCGATTTTCCTTGGAAAATCCGAGGATGGATCGCCGCTTTTTGCCATGGACATCTCGGGCTGGGCGGCTGAAGGGCTGGATTTATCCGGTGTCGGAGATTTTGTCGACCGCAGCGAACAGCAGCACCCTGATCTGCCCGAGGGGTGTGTCTTTGCCGAGCTGCGCCGCATCATGACACGCCTCAACCCACGAGACGCAGAGATTGCGGCAACCGCCAAGGCGGTGATCGGCTGGCACGAAACGCATCAATTCTGTGCCCGATGTGGTGCCCGCAGCGAGATGTCTCAGGGTGGGTGGCAGCGCAGTTGCCCGGCCTGCGGCGGCCAGCATTTCCCGCGCACCGATCCTGTGGTCATCATGTTGATTACCCATGGCAATTCGGTGCTGATGGGGCGCTCTCCGGGCTGGCCTGAAGGCATGTATTCGCTTTTGGCTGGTTTTGTTGAGCCCGGTGAAACGCTGGAAGCCGCTGTGCGGCGCGAAGTGATGGAAGAGGCGGGCGTGCCCGTGGGTGCGGTGAGCTATCTCGCAAGCCAACCCTGGCCCTTTCCCGCATCCCTGATGTTTGGATGCGCAGGCGAGGCGTTATCGCGCGATATCCAGATCGATCCGGTCGAGATCGAGGATGCGATCTGGGTCACTCGGACCGAGATGATGCAGGTCTTCGCTGGGGATCACCCTAAGCTGTTGCCTGCCCGAAAAGGTGCGATTGCGCACTTTTTGTTGCAACATTGGCTTGCAGACACGTTGGACTGACGAGAAACTGAACCCAATCTAGGGCAGAGAAAAGCAAACATGCAGTTTTCAGCGCAGGAAGATATCGATGTCCCAATCGAGACGGTCTTCACCATGGTCTCGGATTTTGAACGCTTCGAACGCAAAGCCTTGCGGCGCGGGGTCGATGTGCGTCGGGTCACGGGGTCGGTTGTGCCGCAGGCCGGAATAAGCTGGGAGACCGAATTCAAGATACGTGGCAAGCCACGTCATATTATTATCGAGATGACTGAATGCGACCGCCCGTCCTTGATGCGGTTCCAGTCCAGCAGCAAGGGAATGAACGGCGACACGGTGATCGAGCTTTTGGCGCTTTCCCAACGTCGGACACGGCTGCGCGTTGAAACATCGCTGGGTGCGAAAACGCTGCCCGCCCGCCTATTGCTTCAATCCCTGAAGTTAGGGCAATCCCGATTCAGGCGGCAGTTCCAGACCCGTCTCAGCGAATTCGCGCGCGATATGGAGGAACGACACCTCCATGGTGTCTGACAACCGAGAAGTAGATGAGCACTTTAACGAGACCGATCATACGCGACGCTGTCGAAGCCGATGCGGATGGCTTGTCCGGTGTGCTAACAGCGCTTGTAGCGGCTGGAAAGCGGACCAAGCCCGCCGACAGCGCCTTTGCACTGACGCATTACATCTGCGACCCTGAGCGGATTCAGTGTAGCCTTGCCGTTGCGCCGGACGGACAGATACTGGGTTTCCAGTCGTTGAAGCTTGCCACCCGAAACAACCCGTATGGCGTTGCGGTCGGGTGGGGCATCATTGGGACGCATATCAAACCGTCCGCTGCGCGATGTGGTATCGGTCGGGCGTTGTTCAAACGTTCTCTTCAAGCCGCTAGGCAGCAGGGATTGCCCGCTATCGATGCTACGATCGGGGCCAATAATTCCGACGGCCTTGGCTATTATGAGGCGATGGGATTCAGAGAGTACCGGCAGATGGATGGCGCGATATGCAAGGTCTTTCGCATGGGGACCGGAGTGACCAACCCGTAGTCCGCCGCACTTTCAGGATGTCGCTCCGAAGGACTCTAGCTACCGTTCTAAGCTGCAAGCGTAGCTGCCCCGCCTATCCAGGCCGTTCCTTTGAAGGGGCGAGCCGATTGCCTGCACTAACCACGAGGTTGCGCCGCCGGATAAACGCCGAGGACCTCTACGTTGGTGGTAAAATGCTCAAGCTCATCCATCGCCAGTTGCACATTTCGATCGCCTGGATGACCCACGATATCGGCATAGAACTGGGTCGCGGTGAAGGACCCGTCGACCATATAGCTTTCCAGCTTGGTCATGTTGATTCCGTTGGTGGCAAATCCGCCCATCGCTTTGTACAGCGCTGCCGGGATGTTACGCACCTGAAAGACAAAACTTGTGATCATGCCGTGATCACCACGGCGCGATTCGTCGGCCTCACGAGACATCACCAGAAAACGGGTCGTGTTGTCGCCCTGATCCTCAATGTGACGGGCCAAAACGTTGAGGCCGTAAATCTCACCTGCCAGCTCACTGGCTAACGCTGCGGAGTGTTGGTCGCCGATCTCGGCGACCTCGCGTGCGGCACGAGCATTATCGGGGCTGACCCTGCCACGAATTCCGTGCTGCTTCAGGAAACCTGCGCATTGTGGAAGTAAGACGAGGTGGGAATGCGCCTCAGTGATATCCTCCAGAGTCGCGCCCGGTACGCCCAACAGGTTGATGTGCACGCGCACAAATGCTTCGTCGATGATGTGCAGCCCGCTATGCGGAAGCAGGCGGTGAATATCGGCCACACGACCATAGGTGGTATTTTCCACCGGTAGCATGGCCAGATCAGCCTCACCTGAGCGCACTGATTCGATCACATCTTCGAAAGTGCGGCAGGGCAGGGCGTCCATATCCGGTCGCGCGTTCCGGCAGGCTTCGTGACTGTATGCCCCGGGTTCTCCCTGAAATGCTATGCGATTGGTCATTTGGTCGTTTCCGTGCAACAAGTTCTTGAATTGGGCGTTTAGTCGCGGTGTCTATACCTTGCGTCTTCTCAGGGGAAGCCTTAGACACCCCGCAGACAGCTGAAATGGACACGCGATCAAAATGTTCGACACGATGACAGTTACCAAAGCCGCAGCCGGCTTGTTTGGCACCTTCCTGGTGTTGCTTCTGGCAAAATGGGGGGCGGATGTCCTCTATAGCTCTGACAGCCATCTTGCCGAAGCTGCTTACATTATCGAAACCGAAAGCTCGGGCGAAAGCGCGGACGGCGAAGAAGTAGTCTTTGAAGATATGTTGGCTGCAGCCGATCCGGAAAAAGGCGCGCGCGTATTCCGCAAGTGCACCGCTTGCCACAAACTGGAAGACGGCGCCAATGGTACAGGTCCTTACCTTTACGGTGTCGTAGATCGCCCGGTTGCCTCAGCAAAAGGCTTCACCGGTTATTCGGCCTCGATGCAGGCGCATGGCGGCAACTGGACACCCGAAGCCCTGGACGCGTTCCTGGAACGCCCAAGCGCCTATATCTCGGGCACTTCGATGAGCTTTGCTGGCCTGAAAAAACCACAAGAACGCGCCGATCTGATTGCGTATCTGCAGACCATCGGCAACTGATCTGTTGATCAGATTTGCAGGATTTAAAGCCGCTGCCTTGCGCAGCGGCTTTATTTTTTGTCTGAGAAGAACTTCACAAAGCGTTCACGCATTCTAAACTTGCAACTGACAGTGCTGGACCTTTAGCTGGCGGGCACGACAATGAAGACGACAGAAATTCAGAGGACGAGCCTGATGAAACCCCTTCTGCCCCAGATGCGCTTTACCGGAATTCACGCTTGGGCTGCGGCTTTGGGGATTTCGGCGACACTGGTTCTGGGCAGCAGCGATCCTGCCCGTGCCAATGAAGAGGGCGTCACGCGCAGCCACGGGTATTCCTATTTCGGAAATCTGGATTATCCGGCCGACTATCCGTACTTGAACTACGTCAACCCAGACGCACCAAAGGGCGGAGAGCTGTCTTTGGCGGGCTCAGGTACGTTTGATTCCCTGAACCCTTATTCGCGCAAGGGGCGAGCAGGCGCTTTGACCACGCTTCAATATGACCCGCTGATCGAAAGTACCGCGGACAGTGTCGGGCAGTATTATGGGGTTATTGCGGAAAGTATGGAATATGACGAAGGGCGCAATTATGTGATCTTCAATCTGCGCCCCGAAGCTATGTTCTGGGATGGCACCCCGGTGACTGCCGAAGACGTCGTCTATAGTCATCGTTTGTTCATTGAGCAGGGTTTGCCGTCTTATGCGCAAGCCGTCGGGCGCATGGTTACAGGGGCTGAAGCTCTGGACGACCACACTGTAAAATTTACTTTTAGTCCGGATGTCACCCGGCGCGGGTTGATCGAAACCGTCGGGTCTACTCCGGTATTTTCAAAAGCCTGGTTCGAGGCTGATGAAAGCCGTCGCCTCGACGAACCCCGGTTGGAGGTCGCGGTTGGCTCTGGCCCTTACAAACTGGACAGCTACGACATCAATCGTCGGATCGTCTACAAGCGTCGCGACGATTATTGGGGCAAGGATCTGCCGATCAACATAGGCCGCAACAATTACGACACTATCCGGATCGAGTATTTCGCGGATCAAACCGCAGCCTTCGAAGGGTTCAAGGCGGGCGAATACACGATGCGTATCGAAAGTGACCCCAAGCTCTGGGCCTCTAGTTACGATTTCCCGAAACTCAGCGAAGGGTTTGTCGTGCAGGACGAGATCGTGGATGGTAGCCCACCAACGCCGTCGGGTTTCGTTTTCAATCTGGGCAAGCCTCAATTTGCCGACAAGAATGTGCGTAAAGCGCTGGCGCTGGCGTTCAATTTCGAATGGGCAAATGAATCGCTGATGTTCGGTCTGAACGCACCGCGCAGTTCATTTGTGCAGGGGACACATCTTGAAGCGACAGGCGTGCCGGAGGGTGCCGAACTGGCGTTTCTGGAAACGCTGGGTGACGTGGTTCCGGCCGAGGTGTTCAGCGAGCCTGCGCTTGTCGTCCACGAATCCAATCCAGCTCGGTTGAACGACCGTCGCAATTTGCGGCAAGCCTCGAAACTGCTGGACGAGGCTGGTTGGCCCGTCGGCGACGGCAATCTGCGCCGCAATGCCGATGGGCAGACGCTGAAGGTCAATATTCCGTATGCGTCGAGCATTCCTACCTCGACCGCCACCATGATCGAGACCTATGTGCAGAACCTGCAGTCGATCGGTGTGGATGCTTCGGCCGAGAAGGTAGATCCTTCTCAATTCACCCTGCGGCGGCGTGAGCGTGATTATGATATGGTATATTCGAACCGCTACGGCTCGTTCCTGTCGACCGGCGGGGGTCTCAGTCAGATGTACGGATCGGAAGAAGCCGCGTTTAGCTTGTTCAACCCTGCCGGTCTTGCCAGCCCACTTGTTGACGCTGTGATCGAAGCGTCATTCGACACGACAAATCAGGCGGAACAGGATGCTGCGCTGATGGCGTTGGATCGTGTCTTGCGTTATGAGTTCTTCGTCATTCCCGATGGGTATGTGGCGGATTACTGGACGGCTTATTACGACATGTACGAATACCCTGAAAACCTGCCTCCATTCTCGCTTGGGTATCTCGATCTGTGGTGGATCAACCCCGAGAAAGAGGCTGACCTGAAAGCCAAAGGTGCGCTGCGATAACATGGGCGCCTATATCCTAAGACGCCTGTTGCTGGTCATTCCGACCCTTCTGGGCATCATGATCGTCAACTTCACGCTGGTGCAGTTCGTGCCCGGTGGTCCCATTGAACAGATCATCGCGCAGATCGAAGGGCAGGGCGACGTCTTTGCTGGGTTCGCTGGTGGTGGCGATGCCGGAGCCGGGGCCGAGCCCGCAGGTGGTGCCTTTGATGACAAATACGTCGGTGCGCGTGGCCTTCCGCCCGAATTCATCGCTGAACTGGAAAAAGAGTTTGGCTTCGACAAACCGCCACTGGAACGCTTTCTAGGCATGATGGGCAACTACCTGACGCTGGATTTTGGCGAGAGCTATTTCCGCTCGATCAGTGTGATTGATCTGGTGCTGGAAAAGATGCCGGTGTCTATTTCGCTGGGTCTGTGGTCGACGCTGATCGCCTATCTGGTCTCGATCCCGCTAGGTATCCGCAAGGCGATCAAGGACGGGTCGAGCTTTGATACTTGGACCAGCGGTGCGATCATCGTGGCCTATGCTATCCCCGGTTTCCTGTTTGCCATTCTGCTGCTGGTGTTGTTCGCCGGTGGCTCTTACTGGCAGATTTTCCCGCTACGGGGTTTGACCTCGGACAATTGGGACAGCCTCAGCCTGTTTGGAAAGATTACTGACTATTTCTGGCACATCGCTTTGCCGATAATCGCGCTGACCATCTCGGCCTTTGCGACGCTGACGCTGCTGACCAAGAACTCGTTTCTGGATGAGATCAAGAAGCAGTACGTGATGACCGCTCGCGCCAAGGGTTTGAGTGAAAGCAAGGTGCTGTATGGTCATGTCTTCCGCAACGCGATGCTGATCGTGATTGCAGGTTTCCCTGCTGTATTCATTGGTGTGTTCTTCGGTGGATCGATCATCATCGAAACCATTTTCTCGCTCGATGGTCTTGGGCGTCTGGGCTTTGAGGCGGCAGTGGCGCGCGACTATCCGGTGATTTTTGGTACGCTTTTCATATTTGGCCTGATGGGGCTGGTCGTCGGCATTATCAGCGATCTGATGTATGTGCTCGTTGACCCGCGTATCGATTTCGAAAAGCGGGAGGGGTAAATGGCACTCTCCCCTCTCAATCAGCGCCGTTGGCGCAATTTCCGGCGCAATGGCAGGGCGTTCTGGTCGCTGATCATCTTCTCGGTGTTGTTCGGCCTATCGCTGTTTGCCGAGTTCATCGCCAACGACAAACCGATCCTGGTAAAGTACCGGGGTGAAATCTACACGCCTGTCTTCAACTTTTACGCTGAAACGGAATTCGGAGGCGATTTCCAGACCGAGGCGATCTATCGCGACCCCGAGGTCATGTGCCTGATCGATAGCGGCGGATTGGATCAGTGCTTCGACGACCCCGAAGGTATCATCGACGAAATCAAGGCGGGCACGTTCGAAGCGGATGGGTTTGAGCGAGGCTGGGCCATCTGGCCTCCAATCCCGTATTCCTTCAACACCAGCGTGGACCGCCCGGGCGCTGCACCGCTGCCGCCTAATGGTCAGAATCTGCTCGGCACTGACGACACCAAGCGAGATGTGCTGGCTCGTGTCATCTATGGCTTCCGCCTGTCGATCCTGTTCACTTTACTCGTCACCGGCGTGGCCAGTCTGATCGGCATTTTTGCTGGGGCCATTCAGGGGTTCTTTGGCGGTTGGCTGGATCTGATCTTCCAACGTATTATCGAGATCTGGTCGGCGACACCCTCGCTTTATGTCATTATCATCATGTTCGCGATTCTTGGGCGAAGTTTCTGGCTCTTGGTGATTCTGATGATCCTGTTCAGTTGGACCGGACTGGTGGGCGTCGTGCGCGCTGAATTCCTGCGGGCACGAAATTTGGAGTATGTCCGTGCCGCGCGGGCGCTGGGCGTGGGTAACATGACGATCATGTTTCGCCACATGCTGCCTAATGCGATGGTCGCCACGCTGACCTTCATGCCGTTCATCGTGACTGGAACCATCGGTGGGCTGGCTTCGCTGGATTTCCTTGGCTTCGGTTTGCCGTCTTCAGCACCGTCGCTTGGAGAGTTGACTTTGCAGGCGAAACAGAACCTTCAGGCACCGTGGCTGGCCTTCACTGCCTTCTTCACCTTTGCCATCATGCTGTCGCTGTTGGTCTTCATTTTTGAAGGCGTCCGCGATGCGTTTGATCCCAGAAAGACCTTCTCATGAGCCTTTTGGATGTGAACAACCTCAAGGTCTCGTTTCGGCAGGACGGGCAGGTGAGTGCGGCAGTCAAAGGCGTGTCCTTTACCGTCGACCGGGGTGAAACGGTGGCTTTGGTGGGCGAATCCGGCTCGGGCAAATCCGTGACGGCGTTGAGCACTGTGTCGCTGCTGGGTGATAGCGCAATTGTCGAAGGCTCGGTCACTTATGAAGGGCAAGAGATGATCGGCGCGTCCGAAGACAGGTTGATGGACGTGCGCGGCAACGACATTAGTTTCATCTTTCAGGAGCCGATGACCTCGCTCAACCCGCTGCACACGATCCAGAAACAGATGGCGGAATCGCTGGCTCTGCATCAGGGCGTTACCGGCGATGAGGCGCGGGAACGGATTGTAGAACTGCTGACCAAGGTCGGCATCCGAGACCCCGAGGAACGGCTCGACAGCTATCCGCACCAGTTGTCCGGCGGGCAGCGTCAACGCGTGATGATCGCGATGGCGTTGGCGAACAAGCCGGACATTTTAATCGCGGATGAGCCGACAACGGCGCTGGACGTCACCATCCAGGCGCAGATTCTGGAGTTGCTGGCCGAACTGCAAAAGTCCGAGAACATGGGGATGTTGTTCATCACCCATGACCTTGGCATCGTCCGCCGCATCGCCGACCGGGTTTGCGTGATGAAGGACGGTGAAATCGTCGAAGCCGGAGTGACAACGGAGATTTTCGACAACCCGCAACACCCCTATACTCGCAAGCTTCTGGAGGCCGAGCCGTCCGGGCACCCCGACCCGGTGGCCCCGGATGCCGAAGAGGTAGCCCGCACCGATCACCTGAAAGTCTGGTTCCCGATCCAGCGCGGTTTCCTGAAACGGACCGTAGGCTATGTGAAGGCCGTCAACGACGCGACCCTCAGCGTCCGTGCCGGGGAAACGCTTGGGATCGTGGGGGAGAGCGGCTCGGGCAAGACGACGCTGGCGCTGGCGATCATGCGTCTGATCGCGTCCGAGGGCGGGATCACTTTCCGCGACCAGAATGTGCGCCGCTGGTCAACGCGCGAGTTGCGGCGATTGCGCAAGGACATGCAGATCGTATTTCAGGATCCGTTCGGCAGCCTCAGCCCGCGGATGACCTGCATGCAGATCATCGCCGAGGGGTTGGCCATCCATAAGGTCGATCCTCATCGCGCCCCGCGCGATCTGGTGGCCGAAGTGATGAACGAGGTCGGATTGGACCCCTCTGCGATGGACCGCTATCCGCATGAGTTTTCCGGCGGGCAACGCCAGCGGATCGCCATCGCCCGCGCCATGGTGTTGCGGCCCAAGCTGCTGGTTCTGGACGAGCCTACAAGTGCGCTGGACATGACCGTGCAGGTGCAGATCGTTGACCTGCTGCGTGACCTGCAAAGGAAATACGGGCTGGCCTACCTGTTTATCAGCCACGACCTGAAGGTCGTGCGCGCGATGTCACATAACGTAATCGTCATGCGAAACGGCGATGTCGTCGAGATGGGCGCTGCCGAAGATTTGTTCGAACACGCCCAGACCGATTACACGCGCGAACTGATCGCGGCAGCGGGCTGATACGCAGCCCGCGCCTTTGATGTCAGGCTATTTCCTTGTTTTTGGCTGACGCGGGAACGGGGCCGCGTAGCTCTTCATAGTGATCGAATTGTAGTTTGACCCAACCGGTCCCGCGGGTAGCACTGGCAAGTGTGCGGTGCAGTTCATCCTCGGCCACGGCGGGGAGTGTCGCATTGAATATTTCCCAGCCTGAGGCGTTGGGGTTGCCTTCAAACCCAAGAACCTGCCCCTGCAGCGAGCTGATCGTCGGGACAAGATCGCCGACGAAGGTTGAGGGCAGATGGATTTCGGCGTTCAGGATAGGTTGCAGGACGACGGGTTTCGCCTCGGGTAGCGCTTCGCGCACGGCATTCTTGCCAGCGGTGCGGAAAGCATAGTCGGAACTATCCACGTTATGGTGTTTGCCGTCGCTGAGCGTCACCTTGACGTCCACCACAGGGAAACCTTCAGGCCCCTCAACCAGTGCGTCCTTGGCCCCATGTTCAACCGAAGGAATGTAGTTCCGGGGCACGGCCCCGCCTTTGACCACTTCTTCGAACTGAAACCCCGAGCCGCGCGGCAGCGGCGCGATTGAGATCACCACATCAGCGAATTGACCTGCACCGCCGGATTGCTTGCGGTGGCGGTGGCGATGATCGACCTTCGTGCGGATGGTCTCGCGATAGGCGGTTCCGGCGGCTTCGGCCTCAATCTCGATGCCGAAATCTTCGGCGAGTTTGGCGGTCACGCGGCGCATGTGCTGCGGGCCTTGTGAGCCCAGAATAGAATGACCGCTCAACTCGTCTTGCTCCAGGTGCAGGCCGGGGTCGATCTCAACCAACCGGGTCAATGCGTTCGACAGGCGCACGTCGTCTCGCTCATGCGCGGGCGATACGACCTGACGATGCGCGGCTGGATGGGATGAGGCCCATTCCGGCAGCGGCGTTGCCGCCGCGCTGTCATAGATAAAACCGGGATTGAGGTGGTCTGATTTGACAGCAAGGCCGATCTGCCCGGCTTCAAGCGCGCTGATTTGGGTCTTGGCGTCCAGGGTTGTCAGGTTTCCCACAGTTTCGCCACCAAGGGATTCATGTGCTTTCACACCGTCGCCCAGACCACGCAATACGGTGATCTTACCGATATGCTTCTTCACATCTGCAAAGCCTGCGATGGCACGTGCGTCTTCTTCGGCCTCATCCCGATCAGCTGCAATGTTGAATTCCGGTGCCTCATGGCGCAGCGCCTTCATCAAGCGGGTCAGACCGTTGCCATGGCTCGCGGCACCCAGACAAGCCGGGATCAGCTGATGGTTCTGCAAGACCTGTGCAGCCAGCTCGTAGACCTCCTCGCTGGGGGGCTGTTTGTCCTCGATCAGTTGCTCCAGCAGATTGTCATCGAAATCCGATAGGGTCTCCAACAACTCGGTGCGTGCTTCCTGTTCGCGGTCTTCCACTGATTGCGGTAGCTCGATCAGGGCCGAGGGCTGCCCCTCCTGATACTTCCAGGCGCGTTCCGAGATCAGATCGACTGCGCCGATAATGGTGTCTCCGTCGCGGATCGGCACCTGCCGCAGGGCGATGTGGTGGGTGCAATAGGTCTGCAGTGCAGCAACGATGTCGCGGATGCGACCGTTGGGGCTGTCCATGCGGTTGATGAATAAAAAACAGGGAATGCCTGCTTCTTCGACCAACCTCAGATACGGGGCACACAGAACGGCAGCATCGGGGTCAGGTGGGACAACCACAACTGCTGCGTCCGAGATCGCCATGGCCGGGCCGACATAGGCCAGCGCATCGCCGCCTCCGTCTACGTCCACCGCGCACCACGGTTCGTTTAAATAAGAAAAACCGTGCAGATGCACGGTTCCGGCAACATCGAATGTGGTGGGCCGCCCGTCGAGGCGGCTGATCGCTTCGACCAAGGTGGATTTGCCCGATTGGCTGGGGCCGAGGACGGTGAAAACGCGCATGAGTGCTGTCCCTCTTTCAGGTTGCAGTATGGCTGCACGAAAAGGGCTGTCGAACGCATGCGCGTCGGCAAGAACTGTCTGCGTTTGCCTGCCTCAGGCTGTGAAGAGGTGGGTCTCTCCACCCCTTGAGTGTGGAGAAAACCGAAGGCATGCGTCAAGCCCCCGTGCCGGTTTGTAAGGGAAGGTCGCGAAAAACGACCTGCCGAAGAGTGTTCAGATCGCGGAACTATGCCCAGCCTTACTCAGATCATACGTGTCAAAGCTGCGCGCGATCATGCGGGTCAGCGCACGTGCTTCGGGCGGTATGAACAATCCGTTTTCATCCACGCGTAGCAACCCGTCGAAGGCCGCGTTTGCCGTTGCGTACATTTGCTGCAGTTCCGCAGTTGAAATGTCATAATCGCGCAGAATCTCGGCCGAGTTGATCTGAAAATCGCACATCAATGCTTCGATCAGACGAGACCGTAGAACATCCTGATCTTTGAACAAATGCCCGCGCGACGTCGAGAACCGCCCTTCGCGTATGGCCTTCGTATGAGCCGAGGTTGCCGGTGCGTTCTGCGCATATCCTTGCGGGAAGCGTGAGATCGAGCTGGCACCCAAGCCAATCAGAATAGGAGCTTGATCGTCTGTATAGCCCTGGAAATTTCGTTTTAGGCGACCCGCGCGCAACGCGTGGGTCAGTCCATCGTCCTGCGTTGCAAAGTGGTCGATCCCGATCTCGGCATAATTGTCCCATAGGAACAGTCGCCGGGCGGTTTCAAAAAGTTCCAGTCGCTGTTCCGGTGTGGGCAGGGCATCTGATGGAATCAACTGCTGGCGCTTGGCCATCCACGGCACATGCGCGTAGCCATAGAGTGCGACCCGGTCAGGGTTCAGCGACAACAGCTTTTGCACACTTTCGGTCATGCGTGCCTTGGTTTGGTGGGGCAGGCCATAAAGGATGTCCGCATTCAGGCTGGATATACCACGCGCTCGGATCATCTCGGCAGCTTCGCGGGTGGTGTCATAGCTTTGAATGCGACCGATGGTTTTCTGGATTTCGTCGTCAAAATCCTGAACGCCGATCGATGCGCGGTTCATCCCGGCTTCGGCCAGTGCATCCAGCCGAGCTTCGTCGATCTCATTCGGATCGATCTCGACGGAAAACTCGGCGTCTGGGCCTAAAGGCACAATCTCAAGGATTCGCGCGGCCAGATCCCGCATCAGGTCTGCATTCAACAGCGTCGGCGTACCGCCGCCCCAGTGTAGCCGCGACAATTTAACACCCTCTGGCAGGCGTGCCGCCAGCAGGTCCAGCTCGGCCTTTAGCACGTCGACATAGGCAATGACCGGGTTATCAGTCTGGGTGCCTTGTGTCCGGCAGGCGCAAAACCAGCACAGCCGACGGCAGAAGGGTACGTGGATGTAAAGCGAGATTGAACTGCCCGGAGCAATCCCGGAAATCCAGTCGCTAAACAGATCGGCCCCAACGTCATTGCTGAAGTGGGGTGCGGTGGGATAGCTTGTGTAACGCGGTACTTTCGCGTCAAAAAGTCCAAGCCGTGCCAGTTGAGGTTTCAGTGTCATAAAGATATGACTATAGCTGGAGGGCCCAGGGTACTTTGACCGAAATCAAATGGAAGCGCGAATGACACTCAAGGCCCAATTCGACCACACCAATTGCGCAGAATGCCCGATCCGGCATCGTGCGGTGTGCGCGCATTGCGAAAAGGACGAGCTGGAAGAGCTTGAGAACATCAAGTACTACCGCAGCTTTGAGGCGGGGCAGACAATCATCTGGTCCGGCGATCCGATGAATTTTGTCGGCTCGGTCGTGTCGGGAATCGCGTCTTTGACACAGACGATGGAGGATGGGCGCAGGCAAATGGTCGGCCTGCTGCTGCCCAGCGATTTCGTGGGTCGCCCTGGACGAGACAACGCGCCATACGACGTGGTGGCGACCACCGATCTGATGATGTGTTGTTTCCGCAAAAAGCCGTTCGAGGACATGATGATCACGACGCCGCACATCTCGCAGCGTCTGCTGGAAATGACGCTGGACGAATTGGATGCGGCCCGTGAGTGGATGCTGGTGCTTGGGCGCAAGACGGCGCGGGAAAAGATTGCCAGCCTGCTTTCGATCATCGCGCGCCGGGACGCATCGATTCATCAAGCCGGAATGGTAGCTCCGATTGTCTTTGACCTGCCACTGACGCGCGAGGCGATGGCCGACTATCTTGGGCTGACCCTGGAAACTGTCAGCCGGCAGATTTCCGCCTTGAAGAAAGATCAGGTCATTACTCTGGAAGGTAAACGCCATGTAACAATCCCCGATATGGGGCGCCTAATGGAAGAGGCGGGCGACGATACCGATGGCGGATTTCTGGTCTGATGCCTCAGCCCGCCGCCCTCGAACAATTGGGAGTCCCTTATGGAATTTAGCGGTTTACTCGCCATGCTGTTCATCGGCGCGATTGCTGGCTGGCTTTCGGGAAAAATCATGGAAGGGCGTGGGTTCGGCCTGATCGGGAATATTATAGTCGGGATTGTCGGTGCGTTTCTGGCAGGCACGATCTTTCCAGCCCTGGGCTTTGCGGTTGGCGGAGGGCTCATCTCTTCGATCTTCTTTGCCACTATCGGCGCGGTGATCCTGCTGTTCCTGATCGGCCTGATCCGCAAGACATAAAGCCGCACCAGAGACGGGCGGCTTTTGCGTTTGTTGGCGTCGTCAGTGAGCCAGAAACACGGGGATTTCTGATTGCTCCAGCATATTGCGGGTCGCACCGCCCAAAATGGCCTCGCGAAAGCGCGAATGGCCATAGGCCCCCATAACGATCATATCGGCCTCGGTATCGGCAGCGTGGCGATTGAGGATGTCCGAGACGCGCGTCATGGTCTTGCTGAGCACGTCGATTTCGCACTTCACCCCATGTCGCGCCAGCATCTGAGATAGCAGACCGCCCGGGTCCGATCGATCCGGCCCATGACGCGGTGGATCAATCACAACAATCCGTGTGAGTTCGGCCTGCTTCAAGAATGGCAACGCGCGACGGATGGCGCGCATCGCTTCGACGCTTTCGTTCCAGCCCACCATGACGGTTTTAGGGGCCGAAATCGGTTTGTTATCATCGGGCACCAATAGCACCGGCGAATGGCCTTCGAACATGGCGGCCTCGACGATGGGTTCCGCTTCTGCGTCGCGGTCTTTTCCATAAGGTCGCGGCAATACCACGAGATCCGAAAAGCGTGCGCGGCGTGCGACATGTCGCCCGAGATCAGCGATCTGAGCTACCCCGTTTTCAGCGGACCAGCGCACGCCCGACTTACCCAGATAATCCTGAGCGTAGGCGAGTATCTCGTCCGCCTCGGCATTGGCGCGGCTCAGGGTCTCCTGCAGGATCAAAGCGTTTGCACCGGCATAATAATAACCGGTCTGACTGCGATCGACGCCAAGACACAACGCTTCGACATGGGCGTCCTGCCCTTCTGCCAATGCCACCATTTGTGCCAGTGCGTTCTGAGAAAGCTTGGTTTCCGTCATGACCGTAAGAAGAGATTTAAATGCCATGTCGACCTCATGTTTCCGGCGCTGTCCGTTGCCAGCGCGTGTCTGTTTCTGCAAAATACCTCTCACAGAAAACAGGGGCTTGTCTTGATGCAGATCAAAGCGTCAAAGGCGACCTCGCTGCATTACAGCATGCAGTCAAAAAGGTTTCGCGTGACACGAAGAATCGCGCGAGGCATGGCAAAGGGACGCAATATGTCAAATTACATCAAGCTGATCGTGCTTGGGCTGGTGGTGCTGTTCGCAGCCATCGGCTCTAACTACGCACGGGATTTGGCGTATCAGGTGCACGCGATTCTGGTGATGTTGATCGCCGGCGGTCTGTTCATCTGGACGCTTAGAAACACGGAAGAGCCAGATATCCTCGTCGACCGCTCTGGTGAGTATATGGATGACGTGATCCGCTACGGCGTGATCGCAACCGCATTATGGGGGGTAGTCGGGTTCCTGGCGGGGACTTTTATTGCGTTCCAGCTAGCCTTTCCGGCGCTGAACTTCGAATGGGCGCAGGGCTATCTTAATTTCGGGCGTCTGCGGCCGTTACATACATCGGCGGTTATCTTTGCCTTTGGCGGTAACGCGTTGATCGCAACTTCGTTCTATGTCGTACAGCGCACCAGCGCTGCGCGACTTTGGGGTGGAAACCTGGCATGGTTCGTGTTCTGGGGCTATCAGCTGTTCATCGTGCTTGCGGCAACCGGTTATATACTTGGTGGAACGCAATCGAAAGAATATGCCGAACCTGAATGGTACGTTGACCTGTGGCTGACCGTTGTCTGGGTTGCCTACCTGGCTGTTTATCTGGGCACGATCATCAAGCGGAAAGAGCCGCACATCTACGTGGCAAACTGGTTCTATCTGGCCTTTATCGTGACTGTCGCCATGCTGCACCTGGTCAACAACATGACCATCCCGGTCAGCATCTGGGGATCGAAATCGGTCATCGTCTGGTCTGGTGTTCAGGATGCCATGATCCAGTGGTGGTATGGCCACAACGCCGTGGGCTTCTTCCTGACTGCCGGTTTCCTGGGTATGATGTACTACTTCATCCCGAAACAGGCTGAGCGTCCAGTATTCAGCTACAAGCTGTCGATCATCCACTTCTGGGCGCTGATCTTCCTGTATATCTGGGCCGGCCCGCACCACCTGCACTATACCGCGCTGCCTGATTGGGCCTCGACCCTTGGCATGGTATTCTCGGTGATCCTATGGATGCCTTCGTGGGGTGGTATGATAAACGGTCTGATGACCCTGTCGGGTGCATGGGACAAACTACGCACTGACCCAGTGATCCGGATGATGGTGATTTCGGTCGGCTTTTACGGCATGTCCACGTTCGAGGGTCCGATGATGTCGATCCGCGCTGTGAACAGCCTCAGCCACTATACCGACTGGACTATCGGTCACGTACATTCGGGCGCGCTGGGCTGGAACGGTATGATCACCTTTGGTGCTCTTTACTTCCTAGTCCCTGTTCTGTGGAAGCGTGAGCGTCTGTACTCGCTGCAGCTGGTCAGCTGGCACTTTTGGCTCGCCACCATTGGCATCGTTCTCTACGCGGCGTCGATGTGGGTCACCGGTATCATGGAAGGCCTGATGTGGCGTGAAGTGGACGCCAATGGCTTCTTGGTGAATTCGTTCGCTGACACCGTTGCCGCGAAGTTCCCGATGTATGTGGTGCGTGCGCTGGGTGGCGTGATGTTCGTCGCTGGCTCGCTGATCATGTGCTACAACCTGTGGATGACTGTACGGAAAGCGCCGGCCAAAGAGGCCAGCCTGACCGTCGCGGTCCCGGCTGAATAAGGAGGGCCGGAGCAATGGCAATTCTCGACAAACACAAGATCCTCGAGACCAACGCGACCCTCCTGCTGATCTTCAGCTTTCTGGTCGTGACCATCGGTGGCATCGTACAGATCGCGCCCCTGTTCTATCTTGAGAACACCATCGAGAAGGTGGAGGGTATGCGCCCTTACACCCCTCTCGAACTGGCGGGGCGTGAGGTTTATCTGCGCGAAGGCTGCTATGTTTGCCACAGCCAGATGATCCGCCCGATGCGGGATGAGGTTGAACGTTATGGCCACTACTCGCTGGCGGCTGAATCCATGTATGATCATCCGTTCCAATGGGGGTCCAAACGCACCGGGCCGGATATTGCCCGCGTCGGTGGCCGGTATTCGGATCAATGGCAGGTGGACCACCTGCGCGATCCACAATCGGTGGTGCCGGAATCGGTGATGCCGAAATACGGCTTCCTTGAGGATCGTAAGCTAGACGGCAAGTATATCGGTGACATCATGGCGGCAAATGCCGTGGTCGGCACCCCGTATACCGACGAGATGCTTGAACAGGCGCAGGCCGATTTTCGGGCGCAGGCCGATCCGGACAGCGATTATGATGGATTGTTGGAACGCTATGGCGACAAGGTCAATGTGCGTAACTTTGACGGTCAGCCCGAGCTGACTGAAATGGATGCGTTGGTTGCTTACCTCCAGATGCTGGGCACGCTGGTCGATTTCTCGACCTTCACCCCGGACGCAAGCCGTTAAAGGAGGGTGTGATGGAACTATACACAATTCTAAGGCAGTTCGCGGATAGCTGGATGTTGCTGCTCCTGTTCTCGTTTTTTATTGGCATCATCATCTGGGTTTTCCGCCCTGGTGCCAGCAAGGAATACAAGGACACCGCCAACATCCCGTTCCGGCACGCTGATGCCCCAGCGCCCCGTCGGGGCGACGACAAACCCGCCACATCCAAGGAGGCGCGGCAATGAGTAAGACACCTGAAAAACAGCCGGGCGATCCTAACACCACGGGTCACAGCTGGGACGGAATCGAGGAATTCGATAATCCGATGCCACGCTGGTGGCTTTGGACCTTTTACGCGACCATCATTTGGGGCGTGATCTACACGATCATGTACCCCGCATGGCCCTTGGTTCAATCGGCAACCGCCGGTGTGCTGGGTTGGTCCTCGCGCGAGCTGGTGCAGCAGGAAATGGTCGCGTTCGAAGAAGCGAATGCGCCGTGGAATGCCAAGTTGGTGGAAACGCCGCTGGAAGAAATCTCGGCCGACGCGGAGCTGCAACAATACGCAGTTAACTCTGGTGGCGCTGTGTTCCGAACCTGGTGTGCGCAGTGCCACGGATCGGGGGCGCAGGGTGCGCCGGGTTTCCCGAACCTGCTGGATGATGCCTGGCTGTGGGGCGGCTCGCTTGAGGATATCGAGTACACCATCGCCTATGGCATCCGGAACGAGGAAAGCGACGACGCACGCTATTCCGAGATGCCGGCCTTTGGTGAGATCCTCGAAAAGGATGAGATCACTCAAGTGGTTCAATACGTCATGTCCCTGACCAACGCCCAGACCGATGACGCGGCGGCGCAGGCAGGCAAGGTTGTGTTCGAAGACAACTGCGCGGCTTGCCACGGTGATGACGGCAAAGGCGACGTTTCCCAGGGTGCGCCGAATCTGACCGATGCGATCTGGCTTTACGGCGGCAGCCAAGAGGCCCTGACCGAGACGGTCACCTACAGCCGCTTTGGCGTGATGCCCCCATGGGAAAATCGCCTGACCGACGCGCAAATCCGCGCCGTGACGGCGTATGTTCATCAGTTGGGTGGTGGTCAGTAAGGGTTAAAAGAACACCTCCGGGCGGTCTCCCGCCCGAAGGTCTAGGCACCGGCTGTTCCATCTGTTCGCGCGTTTCCAGAACAGCCGGTGCCGATTTTCAAACAATAGGGCTGCAATCTCTGCCGGTCCAGATACGGCATTCAAACCAGTATCAAAGATCGTTCAGATTTACATCGCGCGGGTTTTCTCTCCACCAATGATGTTCGGGCAGCCAGCGCCGCTTGCGACGGCCCGGCTTTGGCGCATCGTAGATGTGAGGCGTATTGATGCGTGTCGCGTTCAAAAAAGATCTGGCGAATACGGTCAGCATGGTTTCCCTCCTGTGCAGAGTCGTTTCTGAGCTTTAAGATTGACCTTTCGCACGCCGAATGCGACTCAATTACCATTTTAATGTGTAAGTAGGGTTTACATATGGACTGGCTATCACTGCCGCCGTTGGCCTCTCTCAGGGCCTTTGCAGCCTTCGCTGAGAAGCGAAGTGTTGTCGAGGCCGGTGCTGCGCTCAATGTTAGCCACGCTGCAATCAGCCAGCAGCTTCGCGCGCTCGAGAAACATCTGGGCGCGGCTCTGCTGGACCGAACGGGCAAAGCGCTGACACTTACCGCGGAAGGTGAGCATCTGGCCCGTGCCCTGCAGCTTGGATTTGGTGCGATCGAGGCTGCTGTGGGTGATCTGGCTCGCTCGGCTCAGGACCGCCCGGTTCATGTGTCGCTGACGTCTTCCTTCGCTGCATCTTGGCTGATGCCGCGACTGCCGAGTTTCCGCGCGACGCATCCCGACGTAAACCTGATCCTCGATCCAACCTTTGAGGTGGTCGAGCTGCAACCGGGTGGGGTGGATGTAGCGATCCGTTATGGCGCCGGCGGTTGGCCGGGGGTGGAGTGTGAGATGTTGTTGCAGACGCCGATGGTCATCGTCGCCTCACCCACACTATTGGGTAACAAGACCGATTGGTCCCCGGCAGAACTTGCGCAGTTGCCGTGGCTTGAGGAAATTGGCACGACTGAGGGGACAAAATGGCTGACTGAGCGAGGTGTCGGACCCGAACGCGGCGCGGGGCGTACGCAGCTTCCCGGTAACCTTCTGCTGGATGGTTTGCGGTCTGGGCAAGGGGTCACCGTCACTGTGCGACAATTCGTCGAAGCGGACATCAAAGCGGGCCGCATCGTCGAACTGTTCGCCGAGCCGGATACGCGCGGGTATCATATAGTTACGCAAAAACAAGTTCTTAGGCGATCCGTGAAAATCTTCATCAACTGGCTGAGGCGCGAAGCGCGAAGCCAGCAGTAATTCACGCGTCTAAAGGTGTCTGCTCGATGCGCGTTTTGACCCATGTCAAAGTCCCTTGCCTCGTGATCTGGAAGAACACACACTCAGAATAGCCAGTTGCGGAGCCAGCCTGTGAGCGATTCCAATCCCACCCCCAGTCTCTACGCCGCCAGAGAGCCGATTTTCCCGAGACGTGTGTCCGGCCCGTTTCGCAATTTGAAATGGATCATCATGGCGGTGACGCTGGGCATTTACTATGTGACGCCTTGGATCAGGTGGGATCGCGGGCCAAGCCTTCCGGATCAGGCCGTTCTTCTAGATCTGGCGAACCGCCGATTCTATTTCTTCTGGATCGAGATTTGGCCGCACGAGTTCTATTTTGTCGCTGGGCTGCTGATCATGGCAGGATTGGGTCTGTTCCTGTTCACCTCGGCGCTTGGGCGGGTCTGGTGCGGATATGCCTGCCCGCAGACGGTTTGGACGGACCTGTATATCCTTGTCGAGCGCTGGATCGAGGGCGACCGTAATGCGCGCCTGCGTCTGCACAGGCAGAAAAAGTTAGATTTCCGCAAGGCGCGGCTGCGCCTGACCAAGTGGATCGCTTGGTTCTTCATCGGGCTCGCAACCGGTGGCGCCTGGGTTTTCTATTTTGCGGATGCACCAACTCTGGCGCGTGATCTGGTCACCGGAAACGCGCATCCAGTGGCCTATACGACGATGCTGATTCTGACCGGCACCACATTTTTCTTCGGTGGCTTTGCACGCGAACAAATCTGCATCTATGCCTGCCCATGGCCGCGCATTCAGGCCGCGATGATGGATGAGGATACCCTGGTCGTCGGATATCGCGAATGGAGGGGTGAACCACGCGGCAAAGGCAAACGTACGGCTGACAGCGAGCTGGGCGATTGCATCGATTGTATGGCTTGCGTCAATGTCTGCCCGGTAGGGATCGACATCCGAGACGGTCAGCAACTGGAATGCATTACGTGTGCGCTTTGCATCGACGCCTGCGATGACATGATGGCCAAGATAGGCAAGCCCCGTGGTCTGATCGATTACATGGCGCTGAGTGATGAGGCCCGCGAACGCGAAGGTCAGCCACCCAAAAACGTTTGGAAACACATCCTGCGTCCGCGCACGATCCTCTACACGGCGCTATGGTCACTGGTCGGATTTGCATTGCTCTTTGCGCTGTTCATTCGTTCGGATATCGATTTGACGGTTGCGCCGGTGCGGAACCCGACTTTCGTTACCCTTTCAGATGGCACGATCCGTAACACCTATGATGTACGCCTGCGCAACAAACATGGCGAGGATCGGCCATTCAAACTGACGATTGCGGGCGATCCATCGCTGCAGATTGAAATCGAAGGTGTTGAAGGCGAGACTGTTAATGTCACTGCAGATACGGCACAATTGACCCGCGTCTATATCACCGCTCCGCAGGGTACTGCCCCTGCAGCGGCTGACAGCACATCGGTTCGCATCTGGGTCGAAGATCTGGAAAGTGGTGAGCGGGCCTACAAGGATACCAGTTTCAACGGACGAGGAAGCTGAGAATGGCAGAACGTCAATTCACAGGCAAACACGCATTGGCGGTATTTGTGGCGGCCTTTGGCGTGATCATCACGGTGAACCTCGTCTTGGCTTATAGTGCAATCAAGACCTTTCCGGGGCTTGAGGTGAAGAACTCCTATGTAGCCAGCCAGGAGTTCAATGAACGTTTGAAGGAACAGCAGGCCCTGGGTTGGAACATCAAGGCCGAGCTGACCGGAGGGCTGCTGGTGCTATACATAACCGATCAGACCGGTTCCCCTGTTGAAGTGGCAGATCTGCAGGCCGTGGTGGGGCGCGCCACCCATGTGAAGGAAGACTTCTCGCCGGACTTTACTTTTGATGGCATCACCTATGCCGCTCCGGCTGCCCTGGGCGAAGGGAACTGGAACATTCGCCTTGTGGCCAAAGCAAAAGATGGTGCCGAGTTCGCGCAACGTGTGCCCCTGTATGTGAAAGGTTAGAGATGGTTGCGCAAGCCACTCCATCTCGGGCAGCCTGTCCTGGCTGCATCGCAGCCCCGGCGGAAGCGGCGCGGCCAATCCCAGAGGATGTGCAGATCGCGCTGTCGCTGCCGGGCATCCACTGCTCGGCCTGCATCTCTACGGTCGAGCGTGAGTTGAATGCCCATCCCGGCGTTGAAGACGCGCGGGTCAATCTCACGCTGAAACGCGCGATGATCAAGGCGGCACCGGATACGCGCGCCGCCGATCTGATCCCGGTGCTGGAGCGCGCTGGCTTTGAAGCCCACGAACTGGATCCGGGTGCGCTTTCGGCTACGCAAACCGATAAGGCCGGGCGCGATCTGCTGATGCGGCTGGCAGTGGCGGGTTTTGCTTCGATGAACGTGATGCTGTTATCGGTGTCGGTCTGGTCCGGCGCCACCGATGCGACGCGCGACATGTTCCACTGGATATCTGCGGCGATTGCGCTGCCTGCAATTGCGTTCTCGGCCCAGCCTTTCTTTTCCAACGCCTGGAGCGCGCTGCGCGTACGCCGGTTGAATATGGATGTGCCGATTGTTTTGGCGATACTGTTAGCTCTGGTCACGTCGCTTTGGGAAACTGCACTCAGCGGTGAACATGCTTATTTCGACGCGGCTTTGACCCTGACATTCTTCCTGCTAGCGGGCAGGTATTTGGACTATCGCACCCGTGCCGCGGCACGTTCGGCTGCCGAAGAACTAACCGCGCTGGAGGTCCCGCGCGCCATCCGGCTCGTGGATGGGACCGAAGCGGAAGTGGCGGTGGCGAGCCTTAACGTGGGTGATCTGATTCTGGTTCGCCCCGGAGGGCGTATGCCAGTGGATGGCGAAATCATCTCGGGCCAGTCCGAGTTGGACCGGTCGCTGCTGACCGGGGAAACCCTCCCGGTCTTTGCCGAGGCCGGGCTGAACGTCAGTGCAGGTGAGGTTAACCTGACCGGCCCTCTGACCATCCGTGCGACGGCAGTCGGGGAAGATACCTCGCTGCACCGTATGGCGGATCTGGTAGCCATCGCTGAATCGGGCCGGTCACGGTATACCTCGCTGGCAGACAAGGCGGCCAAGCTTTATGCGCCGGGGGTGCATATACTCTCCGCGCTCAGCTTCTTAGGATGGTATATTTATTCGGGCGATATCCGGACGGCGCTGAATATCGCTGCGGCGGTTTTGATCATCACATGTCCCTGCGCGCTGGGCTTGGCAGTGCCGGCGGTAACCACTGCAGCATCAGGCCGATTGTTCCGCAGTGGCATGCTGATCAAACACGCGACCGCGTTAGAACGGTTGGCCGAAGTGGATACGGTGGTGTTCGACAAGACCGGAACCCTCACATCCGGTGCGCCTGAGTTGACCAACCTTGGTGATCATTCGCGTACCGATTTGCAAGTGGCTCTGGCATTGGCCGAAGCGTCTTCGCACCCCTTGTCTCTTGCCCTTGCAAAGGCTGCGCGTGAAGCCGGGATCAAGCCTGCCAAGTTGCACGAT
The DNA here is from genome assembly GCF_056537805.1 of Ruegeria sp. C10. NCBI lineage: Bacteria > Pseudomonadati > Pseudomonadota > Alphaproteobacteria > Rhodobacterales > Roseobacteraceae > Ruegeria > Ruegeria sp. C10. The sequence goes on from NZ_JBQFSC010000001.1 coordinate 828,053, forward strand.
GTTGTTGAGGTGCCGGGATATGGCACTGAGGGCGTTTACCGTGATCAGCAGGTCCGGCTGGGTCGAGCGGCCTGGGTCGGCGGCGAAGATGGTGAGCAGACCGCAGCCTGGCTCGCAATCGGATCGCGGACGCCATCACGCTTTACTTTTACCGACAGTCTGCGCGCAGGCGCTGCCGAGGCGGTCGCGGCTTTCCGTGCGGCAGGCAAAGACGTCATCCTGATTTCCGGCGATACGGAAGGCGCGGTTCAGGCCTTGGCGGGCAAGCTTGGCATTGAGAACTGGATCGCCCAGGCCTTGCCTCAAGACAAAGCCGCCAAGGTGCAGCAGCTGAGTGATCAGGGTCGGCACGTTCTGATGGTCGGCGATGGGCTGAACGATACGGCGGCATTGGCGGCGGCGCATGTGTCGATTTCTCCGGCCAGCGCCTTGGATGCCGCGCGGGTAGCGTCGGATATCGTGCTACTGGGCAATGATCTGTCCCCAATCGCTGAGGCTTGCGATACAGCCGTCAGGGCGACCCGTCGGATTCGCGAGAATTTCCGGATCGCCACTGTCTATAACATCATCGCGGTCCCGCTGGCCGTTGCCGGGTTGGCGACACCCCTTATTGCGGCATTGGCGATGTCGACCTCGTCGATTACCGTGTCGTTGAACGCCTTGCGGCTGAGGTAACTCTGATGGAAGTGCTTGCCTATCTGATCCCGATTTCCCTGCTTTTGGGCGGGGTTGGCTTGGTTGCGTTTATCTACACGGTCCGCTCGAACCAGTATGAGGATCCGGAAGGCGATGCGCGCCGTATCCTAAGCGACGAATGGGATGACAAGCCCAAGCCCTGACAGAGGCGTCAACAGCCCTTGAAATTGCCGCAATGCCCGGCTATGTCCGGCCCATCCGCTAGAAGAGAGATTGTAGCCTCATGGCAACCTTAAACCCGATCCAGTTCATTCAGCAGGTCCGCGCCGAAGTCGCAAAGGTCGTCTGGCCGACCCGTCGTGAGGTGCTGTTGACCACGGTCATGGTGTTCATCATGGCTGCGCTGACGGCTGTGTTCTTTGCGCTGGTTGATCTGGGCATTCGCGGCGGTCTGCAACTGGTACTCGGCGCGTTTAGCTAAGCCGGTTTGGGCAAGCTGAAACGCGACTGCCCCCTTGCACAGCTTGCGATGTCAGAGTAGGTGACATGACTATTCGGAATGGGCGTGCGGCGAATCGGGCTGCGCGCCGCTTTTTATTCCGGGTGACGCAATAGGATTTCAACGAAGGGCGCGATGCGTCGCAGCCCAAAGGCAAACAAGGACGACAGGTTCATGGCGAAACGGTGGTATTCGGTCAGCGTTCTTTCGAATTTCGAAAAGAAGATCGCAGAGCAGATCCGCACGTCGGTGGCTGAGCAGGGCCTTGAAGACGATATCGACGAGGTTCTGGTGCCCACCGAAGAGGTGATCGAAGTGCGCCGGGGCAAGAAGGTCACCACCGAACGTCGCTTTATGCCGGGTTACGTGCTGGTACACATGGAAATGTCGGATCAGGGCTATCACCTGATCAACTCGATCAATCGCGTTACCGGCTTCCTGGGCCCTCAGGGCCGCCCGATGCCGATGCGCGACGCCGAGGTGAACCAGATCCTCAACCGCGTTCAGGAAGGTGAAGAAGCGCCCAAGCTGATGATCAGCTTCGAGGTCGGCGAGAAGGTCAAGGTCAACGACGGCCCGTTCGAGGATTTCGACGGCATGGTCGAAGGTGTGGACGACGAGAACCAGAAACTGAAAGTTTCGGTTTCGATCTTTGGCCGAGAAACACCGGTCGAGCTGGACTTTACGCAGGTCACCAAGCAGAGCTGATTGGTTTCCATCGAACCATCGTTTGGGGTGCCTTATGGGCACCCTTTTTACGTTTGGGGCGTGCTCATCTGCCAGACAGTTTGATCCTCACCAATACCTTTAAGTGATACAGTTCCGACCGGTTCGCAGAGATTCGGGAGAAATGCTGCGGCTGTATCCGAAAGGACATGGTCGCAATCCAAGTCTGTGGCCGCCGCTACAAGTCTAGCCGCCAAATTGACGTCGGGACCGATGGCCGTGAAATCCAGCCGATCCCCACCACCTACATTTCCATAGTGGAAGCGACCATGATGGATCGCAGTCCGTACGCCTAGCTTGTGCTGGAAATCGGCCTCGGCCAGCGACGCCACACCCTCGCGCACCGCTGCGATGGCGGCCTGAATCTGCACCTTTGGCGGAAGATCCGTGCTGGTTGGGAAGATGGCAAAAAAGCCGTCGCCCATGAACTTCAGAATCTCTCCGCCGTGGTCCATGACCGACGGGACAAGGCAATCAAACGTGTCATTCAGCAGCCGGACCAGCGTATCGCCGGAAACCGAATTCGAAAGGCGGGTAAATCCCTTGAGATCCGCAAACAGGATAACGGCCTCGATTTTGCTGCCATCACCGCGATGTACTTTACCGTCCAGAATGTGGGCGCCACTGTTACGGCCGACATAGGTCGACAGCAGGTAGGTCGCGTCGAGCCGCAGCATATAGGTCTCGGTCAGGCGGGCGAGCGGACCGCGAACCCGGTTCAGGATCGCCAGATCACTCTCTGAAAAGCCACCGGGCGTGGCACTTGACCAGGTGCAGACATGGGTATCGCCGTTGAGATAGATCAGCGGTTGCGCCAGATAATCGGTGAAGCCCTGCTCGCGCAATTCGCCGACAATGATGTAATCCTCGGGACAGCTGGGGTCTTCCAGGTGGCGGCGGATGGGTTGCTGACGCTCAATCACATGCGGAAGGGGGTTATCGGTGTAGATCGCCTCGGTGAACAATTGAGACGGCGCGTCGACACGATCAACGCCAGCGCCCGCTTTCCACAGGAAACGTCGACCCATCAGATTGGGATGCAGCGTCCAGATGAACAAACCGAACCGGTCGATGGCGACACCGGCATCCAGCAGACGGGTACAGATACCTTCGATGATATCGACCGCATTTCCAGCTGGGCGGGCACCGTCAACCATCCACTCGATCAAAGCGTCGATCTTGTCATGTTTTGAGATCGGTTCCGGTGGGGTCGGCATAATGGCACCCTCAATATAGAACGCCGCGATGCAAACTGACACCGCGGCGTTATTTGTATCAGCTTCGCAGAGGCTGAAACGACTGAGTGCGCGACTTACTGCGCTTGAACCATAGCGGCTCGCAACAGTTGCGGGCGGTCGGTCTGGGATGGCAGGAAGACGGCCTGCGAACCGGCATCCAACGCCGAAAGGCTCGCATCGTACCACTGCATCGCAAGATCGCGACGCTGTTGCACACCAAAGCCTTCGCGCAGGTGGTGGCCGATCAACTCTCCATAGGCAGGCTCACCCATCGCGACTAGCATCAATGCAGAACCGACTGCCGTGTCCATGTTGTCCTGACGGTAGCCCATCGACAGACAAACCTTGCTTGTCGCTGCAAGATCAGCGGGGCTAAGGCCCGAGTCCAGCGCAAGCTTGCGTACCTGGGTTTCAGCTTCTGCCTTCGAGCTGATCGACAGCGCATCAACTTGCGGTGCCAACATTTCGCCGTACGAGTCGCATTGTGCGCTCACCTGATCCGGCGTCAGCCCCTGGATATCCGCCATCAGATCTTCGCCACGCGCCATTGCATAGCTGCGAGCAAGGCAGAACTGTTCGCTGAGGGCAAAATCGGCATCCGTCATATTTGACAGCGTCGTGTAGCCCCCGTTTGTCGAGGTCTGCAGCATCACCCCGCTACACCGATTGGCCAGCGATGGGCCGCCGGTCCCGCCGGAAAACAGGCTTGGCAGGCTGGCAGAGGCGGTTTCAGTTGTATTGGCCTCGGGCTCTGGTTCCTGAGCTTGAGGAACCACAACCGGAATCGTGGTTGCTGGGGCTTGTGCTGGTGCCTGAGGGGCAGCAGCCAGGGCAGAGCCGGTTTGTATCTGCCGACGGTATTCCATCAAAAGCGGTTGGCCTGCGAGTTGGGTTGTCGTCTGACCGCCGCTTGTCGCCCAGTAATAGGCCTGCATCAGGAAGTCGCGCTGATAGGGCTGGAAGTCATAGCCATTCACGGGGTAGCCCATCGAGACCTGATAGCGTTCGATCGCAGACCGCGTGCCACGACCGACCTGACCATCAACGCGACCGGCGTTGTAGCCAAAATAGTTGAGCGCGGTCTGGGTTTGCGCCCCTTGTGTGGTCGACGGAATTCCGGGGCGATAGGTGCGTGTTGTTGTTGACCTCGTCCGGGCTTGCTGTTTTCTCTGCTGATCCCGGCCGATAGCGTAGCCGATGACGCCACCAACCACAGCACCGCCCAGTATCTCGCCAGCATCGGCCCGCGCGGTCTGAGGAGAAGACGCCGCAAATGACAGCGCGATGCCAACTGTTATTAATAAACGAATGATCATAATTAACCTCCACCAAAAATACTAATTTCGTCGAGTATAGCACAGCTGCGAGTATTGAGGTGAGGGGGGTGGCGGAAACCCGACCATCCCGCAACCACCGCGCAGATTCTGCATTGATATTAATTTCTTAAGAGTTGTCAGTCGCACCTTGTTAGTAACGATCTGTACGCCGTGAGCGTATAAGACCCACTTGGGGGCTTGATTCGATGTGTGAGAGCAGGGCAGGCCACTTGCCAACCCCGCCGTTCCGCTGTAAGTGCCGCCCCTATCGTCTTCGGGCGAGATTCTCTCGTGGGAGGTTGCTGGGATCGCGATCCCGGATCGGACCACGCAACATAGTCTGGGTGAAACGCGTTTCACCTAAGTTGAAAGGAAAACCAAATGGCCAAGAAGCTTGCTGGTACAATGAAGCTGCAGGTTCCTGCAGGTCAGGCGAACCCGTCGCCGCCAGTTGGTCCGGCGCTGGGTCAGCGCGGCATCAACATCATGGAATTCTGCAAGGCGTTCAACGCCAAGACCGCAGACATGGAGCCCGGCGCCCCGTGCCCGACCGTGATCACCTACTATCAGGACAAGTCCTTCACCATGGACATCAAGACGCCGCCCGCGTCTTACTACCTGAAAAAAGCGGCTGGTCTGAAGCCGGTCGGCAAGCGGAACCGCCCTCGTGGTGCGGAAAACCCAGGTCGTGAGACCGTGGCAACCGTAACCTCGAAGCAGGTTCGTGAAATCGCCGAAGCCAAAATGAAAGATCTGAACGCCAACGACGTCGAAGGCGCAATGCAGATCATCCTGGGCTCGGCCCGCTCAATGGGCATCGAGGTGAAGTAAGATGGCAAAACTCGGTAAACGTACCCGCGCTGCGCGCGAAGCTGTCGCTGGCAAGGAAAACCTGTCGGTCGAAGAAGCTGTTTCCCTGGTCAAAGGCAACGCAACCTCAAAATTCGACGAGACCATCGAGATCGCTCTGAACCTCGGCGTTGACACCCGTCACGCGGACCAGATGGTTCGCGGCGTTGTTGGCCTGCCGAACGGTACCGGCAAAGCGATGCGCGTTGCTGTATTTGCTCGTGGCCCCAAGGCAGACGAAGCGAAAGAAGCGGGCGCAGATATCGTTGGCGCGGAAGATCTGATGGAAACCATTCAGGGCGGCACCATCGAATTCGATCGCTGCATTGCAACCCCGGATATGATGCCGATCGTCGGTCGTCTGGGTAAAGTTCTGGGCCCTCGCAACCTGATGCCAAACCCCAAAGTTGGCACCGTGACCATGGACGTGAAAGCAGCCGTGGAAGCAGCAAAAGGTGGTGAAGTTCAGTTCAAGGCGGAAAAAGGCGGCGTTGTGCACGCCGGTGTTGGCAAAGCGTCCTTCGACGAAGCCAAGCTGGTCGAAAACGTCCGTGCCTTCATCTCGGCTGTTGCGAAGGCCAAACCGTCGGGTGCAAAAGGCACCTATATGAAGAAAATCGCGCTGAGCTCGACCATGGGCCCGGGTGTGACTCTGGACGTGGCGGCTGCTGCGGGCGAATAAGCCTTAGCGTTAAGCTGTGAGAACTTGATCCCGGGTGGTGCGAACTGCCCGGGATTTTTATTGCGTGCCACATGAGAAACAGGCTGTAGTTTTGTGATAGCGTGGTTGCTTGCACATCAATTGAAATCTTGAAGTTTTGCCAATTTCAAACCCGGTTACAGCTACGCTGACTAAAAAGCAGCGATACGCACAAACATAGATTCAATGCCTCAGCAGCGGTGGCTAAAGAAGCGATTGAACTAGGGGGTGCGGTCTGACACAGTTCCCCCATTGTCGTGTAGTAGCTGTTAGAGAATACCCATCAATGAACCAAAATATTCGTCAGAAATCACTTCCAGAAGATCGACGCGCCTTTTGGGACCAGTTTTATGCGAAATCGGCAGGGTCATGGGAGCTTACCTTGCCGTCGCAATTCGCAGCGTTTGTGGCAAATGAGATTGATCGGCAGTCACATGTCATTGACGTAGGGTGTGGGAATGCCCGTGACAGTTTTTTCTTTTCACGACACGGGTTCAAAGTGACCGGCATGGATGCGTCTGAGGCAGCGATTGCGTCAGCGCAAAAGCATGCACAAAAGCAGGGCGGCGACGATCTTGAATTTGTTCAGACCAATCTCGAAGATGGATTGGTTGAGCGTGTGTTGTCCGAGCGACGATCTGAAATCGTTTGCGTTTATGCTCGGTTCTTTTTGCATGCGATCACAGATGATGAAGAAGATGCTCTGATCCGGGCGCTGCGGAGCGGGTGCAGGCCTGGCGATGTCGTAGCGTTCGAATATCGAACGTTGGCGGACCGAGCCACAACGAAAATTGCGGCGCCGCATTTCCGGCGATACGTAAGTGCGGCGGATCTGGATTCAAAAATGGAAGCCTCCGAATTCCGAAAATGCTATGGCGTCGAAGGCAGTGGTTTCGCAAAATATAAAACAGAAGATGCGATCGTCGCCCGCGCGATCTATGAAAAAACACCATGACCGAAGCAGAATTGATCAAGGAGCTCGCGTCGCTTCGCGAGCATGTTTTTACGCATGCTGCGGCCCAAACGGCACTACCACGACCTCGCAAAACGCGCCTTGCGGTTGAGGCGCTAAAGGATCCCATAATGCGCTTGGAGAACCAGTCGCTCTATGATGATTGGGAAGAGACATTTCTTCTTTTGTGCTGCCACAGAAGATTAAAGCCTGCCCGGACGCACGGTAGGCTGAAGCATATGGAAATTCGCTATGCAGAACAGGGTATGGAGGCGCGCTTTGCCTCGTTTTTTGAGCGCGTGAAGCAGACGCTACACCCCGATTACATTACACCACATGGCTATAACAGAACATTCGGAGAAAAGGCTGGCGATGATATCTTTTCAAAACTTGACGCCGAGCTTGAATCCGTAATTCGTTTAGGGAAGCCGATCATTCTATACGCTGGCGCGTTGTTGGGTCTCGTTCGAGAGGGTGGATTGATTGGTCACGACGACGATGTCGATTTTGCAGTGCATCTGGGTGAGTCTACGCTTGAAGGCGTCGCTGAAAAATGGATTGATTATCAGCGAGAGTTGCTCGCCAATGAGTGCCTGGATACCAATTCGTTAAAGCGTAATATACCAATCTTCAAAGTTAAAAATAATTTGGGTATTGATATAGATCTATTTCCGGCGTGGACGGAAAACGGGCGCTTTAGCGTGTACCCGTACTCACTCAACGACTTGCCGGAAAGCGCGATTTTCCCGCTAAAACCACTTAATGGTGGGGAAATCATGCTGCCGCAGGACGCGCCAGCATTGCTGGCTCAGAGTTACGGTGAAAACTGGCGAATACCGGACCCGCTTTTTCATTTCCGTTGGCGGACTGCGCGCCGCAGGTTTGCACCTATGCTTCGGCACGACTTTACCGGCGGTTGAAAGCGCCCCGCCGCCGTGCCCTCAAGCAGCGACCGCATTTGCACGATAGCGGTTAGTTGGCAGAATGCTTGGCCAGCTCTGCGCACAGATATTGAGCGATGTCTTAGCAGGCGTGTAGCTATGGTGCGCGCAGCGAAATCCGCAAGCCTTAGTGTCGGCTCGTTTTCTGGAAACCGAGATGCCTCAGAACAGTTTCAACTATGTCGCAGCCCCTGCGCGGGAGGGGCAAGTCGCCTAAATTTACCTCTTGGAAACTCGGCCTATCTGTCCTAAGTAGACCTGCGGAATAAAGCGTGCGATTCGTCGTGCGCTTTATTTTGTTTCGTCCAAGACGGTGGGTGGGTCCATCTGGCCCCTTAATTCCCTGCCTGAGACGGGTAAGACCAAAGAATTCTGAGGGTCACGATCCTCGGGCGCATTTTGGCCAATCCCGTAACAACGGACCTGAACGCCGGAGCGAAAGCTGCGGCAAATATGAGCCGGGGTGAGATATCGCCCCTAACTTGGAGAGAACTGTGGATAGAGCCCAGAAAGAGAAAGTGGTCGAGGAACTCGGCCAAATCTTCGAAAGCTCTGGCGTCGTAGTGGTTTCGCACTACGCCGGTCTGACAGTTGCCGAGATGCAGGACCTTCGCGCACGTGCTCGTGACGCGGGTGGTGCCGTGCGTGTTGCCAAGAACAGGCTCGCCAAAATCGCCCTTGAGGGTAAGCCGTGTGAAAGCATGGCCGACCTGCTGACAGGGATGACCGTTCTGACCTATTCCGAGGACCCCGTGGCAGCTGCCAAGGTGGCCGAGGACTTCGCCAAGGATAACAAGAATTTTGAGATCCTCGGCGGTGCAATGGGCGAGAACGCTCTGGACCGCAAAGGCGTTGAAGCCGTTTCGAAAATGCCGTCTCGCGAGGAGCTTATTGCTTCGATCGTGGGCTGCATTGGCGCACCTGCTTCGAACATCGCCGGCGCGATTGGCGCACCTGCAAGCAACATCGCAAGCATCCTTTCCACCATCGAAGAGAAGGCGGAAGCTGCGTAAGCGGTTGGCACTGAATGATCTGCGTAGGGGGACCACCCTGACGTTGGAACACACACTGTAAAACGGAAAGAGCTAATACAATGGCTGATCTGAAAGCACTCGCAGAAAGCATCGTGGGTCTGACCCTGCTGGAAGCACAAGAACTGAAAACCATCCTCAAAGACGAATACGGCATCGAGCCCGCAGCTGGCGGCGCCGTAATGGTTGCAGCCGGTGGCGACGCCGGTGGCGCAGCTGAGGAAGAAAAAACCGAATTCGACGTCGTTCTGAAGAACGCCGGCGCTTCGAAAATCAACGTGATCAAAGAAGTTCGCGGCATCACTGGTCTGGGCCTGAAAGAAGCCAAAGAGCTGGTCGAAGCTGGCGGCAAGATCAAAGAAGGCGTGTCGAAAGACGAAGCCGAAGAAGTCAAAGGCAAGCTGGAAGCAGCTGGCGCCGAAGTCGAGCTGGCCTAAGCCAACCGACAGGTGCATCGCTGATGCGCCGCAAAATTTGGCTGGGTCCGGAGAAATCCGGGTCCAGCCGAACCTGTCTTAGAAAGGGCCTCATTGTCTGGGGCGTTTTCTAAGACACGGTTTTCGGATCGGGAGGCCACCTTCGGGACGGTGGTCACGAATTGATCCGGACGTGTCGTCTCGATTGTGCAAGATGCCGGGGCCCGACGGTGTCTTTGCCCGCTGAGAACATCGAAAGGTGACATCTGACATGGCTCAAACGTTCCTTGGCCAGAAACGTCTTCGTAAATATTACGGCAAAATCCGCGAAGTGCTGGAGATGCCGAACCTCATTGAGGTGCAGAAATCTTCTTATGATCTTTTCCTGCGCTCCGGCGATGCAGAACAGCCCACAGACGGCGAAGGCATCAAAGGCGTGTTCCAGTCGGTTTTCCCGATCAAGGATTTCAACGAAACCTCCGTGCTGGAGTTCGTGAAATACGATCTGGAAAAACCCAAATACGACGTCGAAGAGTGTATGCAGCGCGACATGACCTACAGCGCGCCGCTCAAGGTCACTCTGCGTCTGATCGTGTTTGATGTCGATGAGGACACCGGCGCGAAATCGGTCAAAGACATCAAAGAACAGGACGTGTTCATGGGCGACATGCCCCTGATGACGCCGAATGGTACCTTCATCGTGAACGGCACCGAGCGTGTGATCGTGTCCCAGATGCACCGCTCGCCCGGTGTGTTCTTTGACCACGACAAGGGCAAAACCCATTCCTCGGGCAAACTGCTTTTTGCCTGCCGCATCATCCCGTATCGCGGCAGCTGGCTGGACTTCGAGTTCGACGCCAAGGACATCGTCTTCGCCCGAATCGACCGTCGCCGCAAACTGCCTGTGACCACCCTGCTGTACGCGCTGGGTCTGGATCAGGAAGCGATCATGGACGCGTATTACAACACCGTGTCCTACAAGCTGGACAAGAAGAAAGGCTGGGTCACGCCCTTCTTCCCCGAGCGTGTGCGCGGTACCCGTCCGACATATGATCTGATCGACGCGAAATCGGGCGAAGTGATTGCCGAAGCGGGCAAGAAAGTCACCCCGCGCGCGGTCAAGAAGCTGATCGACGAAGGTGCTGTTACCGACCTGCTGGTGCCCTTCGACAACATCGTCGGCAAGTATGTCGCCAAGGACATCATCAACGAAGAAAACGGCGCGATCTATGTCGAAGCCGGTGATGAGCTGACCCTGGAGTATGATAAAGACGGCGACCTGATCGGCGGCACCGTCAAGGACCTGATGGATGCGGGCATCACCGACATCCCGGTTCTGGACATCGACAACGTCAACGTTGGCCCCTACATGCGCAACACCATGGCTCAGGACAAGAACCTGAACCGTGAAAGCGCGCTGATGGACATCTACCGCGTCATGCGTCCGGGCGAGCCTCCCACCGTCGAGGCTGCGTCGGCTCTGTTCGACACCTTGTTCTTCGACAGCGAGCGCTATGACCTGTCCGCCGTTGGTCGTGTGAAGATGAACATGCGTCTGGCTTTGGACGCGCCGGACACCCTGCGCACCCTGCGTCGCGAAGACATCGTGGCCTGCATCAAGGCGCTGGTTGAGCTGCGTGATGGCAAAGGCGACGTGGACGATATCGACCACCTCGGCAACCGCCGTGTGCGTTCGGTCGGTGAACTGATGGAAAACCAGTACCGCGTCGGTCTGCTGCGCATGGAGCGCGCGATCAAAGAGCGCATGTCGTCGGTCGAAATCGACACCGTCATGCCGCAGGACCTGATCAACGCGAAACCGGCTGCGGCTGCTGTTCGTGAATTCTTTGGCTCGTCGCAGCTGTCGCAGTTCATGGACCAGACCAACCCGCTTTCGGAAGTCACCCACAAACGCCGTCTCTCGGCGCTTGGCCCGGGTGGTCTGACGCGTGAGCGTGCGGGCTTTGAGGTGCGCGACGTACACCCGACCCACTATGGTCGGATGTGCCCGATTGAAACGCCCGAAGGTCCGAACATTGGTCTGATCAACTCGCTGGCCACCTTTGCCCGCGTGAACAAGTATGGTTTCATCGAAACACCCTACCGCGTCGTCAAAGACGCCGAGGTGACCGATGAGGTACACTACATGTCCGCGACCGAAGAAATGCGTCACACCGTGGCGCAGGCGAACGCGACGCTGGATGCCGATGGTAAGTTCATCAACGATCTGGTTTCGACCCGTCAGGCCGGTGACTACACCCTCGCCCCGCGCGAGAATGTGGACCTGATCGACGTGTCGCCGAAACAGCTGGTCTCGGTTGCTGCATCGTTGATCCCGTTCCTTGAAAATGACGACGCCAACCGCGCTCTGATGGGCTCGAACATGCAACGTCAGGCGGTTCCGCTGCTGCGCGCCGAAGCGCCGCTGGTCGGTACCGGGATCGAGGAAAAGGTTGCGATCGACTCGGGCGCTGCGATTCAGGCGAAACGCGCCGGTATCATTGACCAGGTCGATGCCCAGCGTATCGTTATTCGCGCCACCGAGGATTTGGAACTGGGCGACGCTGGCGTTGACATCTATCGTCTGCGCAAATTCCAGCGGTCGAACCAGAACACCTGCATCAACCAGCGTCCGCTGATCAAGGTGGGTGACACCGTCCAAAAGGGCGAAGTCATTGCCGACGGTCCGTCGACCGATATGGGTGAACTGGCGCTTGGTAAGAACGTGGTCGTCGCGTTCATGCCGTGGAACGGTTACAACTACGAAGACTCGATCCTGATCTCGGAACGTATCGCGCGTGATGACGTCTTTACCTCGGTCCATATCGAGGAATTCGAAGTCGCCGCCCGTGACACCAAGCTGGGCCCGGAAGAGATCACCCGCGACATCCCGAACGTCGGTGAAGAAGCGCTGCGCAACCTCGACGAGGCAGGCATCGTTTACATCGGTGCGGATGTTGAGCCGGGCGATATTCTGGTCGGCAAGATCACTCCGAAGGGCGAAAGCCCGATGACCCCGGAAGAAAAGCTGCTGCGCGCCATCTTTGGTGAAAAAGCATCTGACGTGCGCGACACCTCGCTACGCGTGAAGCCGGGTGACTACGGTACGGTCGTTGAGGTCCGCGTCTTCAACCGTCACGGCGTCGAGAAAGACGAGCGTGCGCTGCAGATCGAGCGTGAGGAAGTCGAACGTCTGGCCCGTGACCGGGACGACGAGCTGGCGATTCTTGACCGCAACATCTACGCGCGTCTGCAAGGTCTGATCCTGGGTAAAACCGCTGTCAAAGGCCCGAAAGGCGTCAAGGCAGGGTCGGTGATCACCGAGGATCTGCTGGAAACCCTGACCCGCGGTCAGTGGTGGCAGTTGGCGCTGGAAGGCGAGCAGGATGCACAGATCGTTGAAGCTCTGAACGAGCAATACGAAGTGCAAAAGCGTGCTCTGGACGCCCGTTTCGAGGACAAGGTCGAGAAAGTCCGTCGTGGCGACGACCTGCCGCCGGGTGTGATGAAGATGGTCAAAGTCTTCATCGCCGTGAAGCGTAAGCTGCAGCCGGGCGACAAGATGGCCGGTCGTCACGGGAACAAAGGTGTTATCTCCAAGGTTGTTCCGATGGAAGACATGCCGTTCCTGGCCGATGGTACTCCGGTTGACTTCTGTCTGAACCCGCTGGGTGTGCCTTCGCGTATGAACGTCGGTCAGATCCTTGAAACCCACATGGGTTGGGCCGCGCGCGGTCTGGGTCTGAACATCGACGACGCTCTGGGTGAATACCGCCGGTCCGGCGATCTGACCCCGGTTCGCGAAGCGATGAAGCTGGCTTATGGCGAGGATGTCTACGAAGAAGGCATCACCGGTCTGGACGAGGATGGCCTGATCGAGGCTGCGGGCAACGTGACCCGTGGTGTTCCGATCGCTACTCCGGTCTTCGACGGTGCCAAAGAAGCAGACGTCAACGACGCGCTGGTGCGTGCGGGCTTCTCGGAAAGCGGTCAGTCGGTTCTGTTCGACGGTCGCACCGGTGAGCAATTCGCGCGCCCGGTCACCGTGGGCATCAAGTACCTGCTGAAATTGCACCACCTGGTGGACGACAAGATCCACGCGCGTTCGACCGGGCCGTACAGCCTGGTTACCCAGCAGCCGCTGGGTGGTAAGGCGCAGTTCGGTGGTCAGCGCTTTGGTGAGATGGAGGTCTGGGCTCTGGAAGCTTACGGCGCCGCCTACACCCTGCAGGAGATGCTCACCGTGAAATCGGATGACGTCGCCGGTCGGACCAAGGTCTATGAGTCGATCGTCAAGGGCGAGGATAACTTTGAAGCGGGCGTACCGGAATCGTTCAACGTTCTGGTTAAAGAAGTCCGTGGCCTCGGCCTGAATATGGAACTCCTGGATGCGGAGGTTGAGGAGTAAGGGCCTCGGCCCTTCCTCCCGTCCCCCCTTCCGCAAAATTTGAGGTATCAAAATGAACCAGGAAATCACCAACAACCCGTTCAACCCGCTGACACCGCCGAAAGTCTTTGACGAGATCAAGGTTTCGCTGGCCAGCCCTGAACGGATCCTGTCTTGGTCCTATGGTGAGATCAAGAAACCCGAAACCATCAACTACCGGACGTTCAAGCCCGAGCGTGACGGTCTGTTCTGCGCGCGTATCTTTGGCCCGATCAAAGATTACGAATGTCTATGCGGTAAATATAAGCGGATGAAATATCGCGGCGTTGTCTGCGAGAAATGCGGTGTGGAAGTCACCCTGCAGAAAGTCCGCCGCGAGCGTATGGGCCACATCGAACTGGCCGCGCCCGTCGCACACATCTGGTTCCTGAAATCGCTGCCGTCCCGCATCGGTCTGATGCTGGACATGACGCTGCGCGATCTGGAACGCGTTCTGTACTTTGAAAACTACGTCGTCATCGAGCCCGGTCTGACCGACCTGACCTACGGCCAGATGCTGACCGAAGAAGAGTACATGGATGCGCAGGATGCCTATGGCATGGATGCGTTCACCGCGAATATCGGTGCCGAAGCCATCCGTGAGATGCTGGCCCAGATCGATCTGGAAGCCGAAGCCGAGCAGCTGCGCGCTGATCTGGCCGAAGCAACCGGCGAGTTGAAGCCCAAAAAGATCATCAAGCGTCTGAAGGTTGTCGAATCCTTCCTCGAGTCGGGCAACCGGCCTGAGTGGATGGTCATGACCGTGATCCCGGTCATTCCGCCGGAACTGCGTCCGCTGGTTCCGCTGGATGGTGGCCGGTTCGCGACCTCGGATCTGAACGATCTGTATCGCCGCGTCATCAACCGGAACAACCGTCTGAAGCGTCTGATCGAGCTGCGCGCGCCTGACATCATCGTCCGCAACGAAAAGCGGATGCTGCAGGAATCCGTGGACGCTCTGTTCGACAACGGCCGTCGTGGCCGCGTGATCACCGGCGCCAACAAGCGTCCGCTGAAATCGCTGTCGGACATGCTGAAAGGCAAGCAGGGCCGCTTCCGTCAGAACCTTCTTGGTAAGCGCGTCGACTTCTCGGGCCGTTCGGTCATCGTGACCGGTCCGGAACTCAAACTGCACCAGTGTGGTCTGCCCAAGAAGATGGCGTTGGAGCTGTTCAAGCCGTTCATCTACTCGCGCCTTGAAGCCAAGGGTCTGTCTTCGACTGTTAAGCAAGCGAAGAAACTGGTCGAGAAAGAACGTCCCGAAGTGTGGGATATCCTCGACGAGGTGATCCGCGAACATCCTGTCATGCTGAACCGTGCGCCGACGCTGCACCGTCTTGGCATTCAGGCGTTCGAGCCGGTTCTGATCGAAGGTAAAGCCATCCAGCTGCACCCGCTGGTCTGCTCGGCCTTTAACGCCGACTTCGACGGGGACCAGATGGCCGTTCACGTCCCGCTAAGCCTTGAGGCGCAGCTGGAAGCGCGTGTTCTGATGATGTCGACGAACAACGTTCTGTCGCCTGCAAACGGTGCACCGATCATCGTTCCGTCGCAGGATATGATCCTGGGTCTGTACTATGTGACCCTCGAACGCGAAGGCATGCCGGGCGAAGGCAAGGTCTTCGGTTCGATCGAAGAAGTTCAGCACGCGCTGGACGCCGGTGAGGTGCATCTGCACTCGAAAATCACCGCGCGGATCACGCAGATCGACGACGAAGGCAACGAAGTTCAGAAGCGCTATGAAACCACTCCGGGCCGTCTGCGTCTGGGTGCATTGCTGCCGATGAACAACAAAGCCCCGTTCGAGCTGGTCAACCGCCTGCTGCGGAAGAAAGAAGTGCAGCAGGTGA
This sequence comes from Ruegeria sp. C10, assembly GCF_056537805.1. Taxonomy (NCBI): domain Bacteria; kingdom Pseudomonadati; phylum Pseudomonadota; class Alphaproteobacteria; order Rhodobacterales; family Roseobacteraceae; genus Ruegeria; species Ruegeria sp. C10. The sequence continues at coordinate 843,633 of NZ_JBQFSC010000001.1, forward strand.
TCGACACCGTCTACCGTTACTGCGGTCAGAAAGAGTCGGTTATCTTCTGTGACCAGATCATGTCGATGGGCTTCAAAGAAGCGTTCAAGGCGGGCATCTCGTTCGGTAAGGACGACATGGTCATCCCGGATGACAAGTGGGGCATCGTTGATGACACCCGCGGTCAGGTGAAGGACTTTGAACAGCAGTACATGGACGGCCTGATCACTCAGGGCGAAAAGTACAACAAAGTTGTTGATGCCTGGTCGAAGTGTAACGACCGCGTCACCGAAGCGATGATGAGCACCATCTCTGACGTTGCCAAGGCCGAAGACGGGTCGGATCAGGAGCCGAACTCGGTCTACATGATGGCCCACTCCGGTGCGCGTGGCTCGGTCACTCAGATGAAACAGCTGGGCGGTATGCGCGGCCTGATGGCCAAGCCGAACGGTGACATCATCGAGACGCCGATTATCTCGAACTTTAAAGAAGGTCTGACCGTTCTCGAGTACTTCAACTCGACCCACGGTGCCCGTAAGGGTCTGTCGGATACCGCTCTGAAGACGGCGAACTCGGGTTACCTGACCCGTCGTCTGGTAGACGTCGCACAGGACTGCATCGTTCGCGAGATCGACTGTGGTACTGAGCGTGCGATCACAGCCGAAGCCGCCGTGAATGACGGTGAGGTTGTTGCCTCGCTGGCCGAACGTGTGCTGGGTCGTGTGGCGGCTGACGATGTTCTGCGTCCGGGCACGGATGAGGTGATCGTGGCCGCTGGTCAGTTGATCGACGAACGCATGGCGGACACCATTGACGAAGCTGGTGTTGCGTCGATGCGCATCCGCTCGCCTCTGACCTGTGAGTCCGAGGAAGGCGTCTGCGCCACCTGCTACGGTCGTGACCTTGCACGCGGCACCATGGTGAACACAGGTGAGGCTGTCGGCATCATCGCCGCGCAGTCCATTGGTGAACCCGGTACGCAGCTGACGATGCGTACTTTCCACATCGGTGGTGTTGCGCAAGGTGGTCAGCAGTCGTTCCAGGAAGCCAGCCAGGAAGGCGTCGTTTCCTTCGAGAACCCGCAGATTCTGGTCAATGCCGCAGGCGAAAGCCTCGTTATGGGCCGGAACATGAAGCTGGTGATCAGCGACGAACACGGCGAAGAGCGTGCCAGCCACAAGCTGGGCTATGGCTCCAAGCTGTTCGTCAAGGACGGCACCAAGGTTGCTCGTGGCGACAAGCTGTTCGAATGGGACCCCTACACCCTGCCGATCATCGCCGAGAAAGCCGGTACCGCGAAATATGTCGACCTTGTTTCGGGCCTTGCGGTCCGGGATGAGACCGACGATGCAACCGGCATGACCCAGAAGATCGTGATCGACTGGCGCGCGGCCCCCAAAGGCAGCGACCTCAAGCCCGAGATCATTCTGGTCGGTGAAGATGGCGAGCCGGTCCGCAACGATGCGGGCAACCCGGTTCACTATCCGATGTCGGTGGATGCGATCCTGTCCGTCGAAGATGGTCAGACCATCGAAGCCGGTGACGTTGTTGCGCGTATCCCGCGTGAAGGCGCCAAGACCAAGGACATCACCGGTGGTCTGCCACGTGTGGCCGAACTGTTCGAAGCCCGTCGTCCGAAAGATCACGCGATCATCGCAGAAGCCGATGGTTACGTGCGCTTTGGCCGCGACTACAAGAACAAGCGCCGCATCAGCATCGAACCGGCTGACGAGTCCATGGAGACCATCGAATACATGGTACCCAAGGGCAAGCACATCCCGGTCGCCGAAGGGGACTTCATCCAGAAGGGTGAATACCTGATGGACGGTAACCCGGCTCCGCATGACATCCTGTCCATCATGGGTGTCGAAGCGCTGGCGGATTACATGATCGACGAAGTGCAGGACGTCTATCGCTTGCAGGGCGTGAAGATCAATGACAAGCACATCGAAGTCATCGTGCGCCAGATGCTGCAGAAGTGGGAGATCCTGGATTCAGGCGACACCACCCTGCTGAAAGGCGAACATGTCGACAAGCAAGAGTTCGACGCAGCCAACGAGAAGACTATCTCGCGTGGCGGTCGTCCGGCTCAGGGTGAGCCGATCCTTCTGGGGATCACCAAAGCTTCGCTGCAGACGCGTTCGTTCATCTCGGCGGCGTCGTTCCAGGAAACCACCCGCGTGCTGACCGAAGCCTCGGTTCAGGGCAAGAAAGACAAGCTGGTTGGCCTGAAAGAGAACGTAATCGTTGGTCGTCTGATCCCCGCCGGGACCGGTGGGGCCACTCAGGCCGTCCGCCACATCGCGCAGTCGCGTGACAACGTGGTTATCGAAGCGCGCCGGGAAGAGGCCGAAGCAGCCGCTGCTCTGGCCGCTCCGACCTTCGACGACGACATGGTCGGTGATGAGCTGGACGTTCTGGTGGAAACACCGGAAAGCCGCGAATAGGCACCCTCAATAACTAAGAAAGGCCCCGCGATTTCGCGGGGCCTTTCTTGTTGTGAGCGCTCCGAGGCGAACTCTCACAAAGATAGTTACTAATGTGACCCGGTTTGTGGCATGCTTTCGTCAACAGAGGAGGGGGCCGCAATGACAACCCGTCAAACGCATGGGCGAAAGCGACTGTATGACAGTATTTTGGACACCGTCGGAGACACGCCAAGCATACGAATAAACAGGATCGCGCCCTCAAACGTGACGGTTTACGTAAAATTCGAAGCGTTTAACCCGGCCAGTTCTGTCAAAGATCGCCTTGCCCTCAACATCATCGAAGCGGCAGAACGCGACGGTAGCTTAAAACCCGGTCAGACAGTAGTTGAGGCGACCTCGGGGAATACCGGTATCGGGCTGGCGATGGTCTGCGCGGCCAAAGGCTATCCCTTGGTTGTGACGATGGCCGACAGTTTCTCGGTCGAGCGGCGCAAGCTGATGAGGTTTTTGGGGGCAAAAGTTGTCCTGACACCGCGCGCGCAAAAGGGGTTCGGCATGTATACAAAAGCCAAGGAATTGGCCGAGCAGAACGGCTGGTTCCTGGCCAGCCAGTTCGAAACCGCAGCCAATGCCGATATTCACGAAAATACCACCGCGAGGGAAATCTTGGGTGATTTTGACGGGCAGAATCTGGATTATTGGGTTACGGGCTATGGCACTGGTGGGACCGTCTCGGGCGTGGCCCGGGCTCTTAGAAAAGCGCGCCCTGAGACCAAGATCATCCTGACAGAGCCTGCCAACGCAGCCATTGTGTCGTCAGGATATGTGAACACGCGCAATGAAATACACCAGCCGACCGAGAGCCATCCGAACTTCGAGCCGCATCCGATCCAAGGCTGGACGCCTGATTTCATTCCGTGGGTTCTGCAGGAGGCCATTGATAACTCGTACTATGATGAGTTGATTCCCGTTCCCGGTAGCGACGGTATTGCATGGTCGCGCCGTTTGGCCGCGGAAGAGGGGATTTTTACCGGTATTTCTGGTGGCTCGACCTTTGCGGTCGCGATGAAACTGGCCGAGACTGCTCCGGAAGGTTCCGTCATGTTGGTAATGTTGCCAGATACGGGCGAGCGTTACCTTTCGACGCCATTGTTTGATGGCGTAGAAGAAGAGATGACGGATGATGAGATCGAGATCTCGAAATCTACGCCTTCCGCCCAGATGACAGATTGAAACGACTGAAAAGTCGACAGTTTGTGTAGCTCGTCGGAACTATTACTGTAGGATTGTCAGGCGCAAATTGACTTCGTGATCGATTGAACAGTTAGTACGACGATATATTGAAGACCGGGTGTTGATTAAATGAGTCCTAACGTTAAAGGCGCGCTGCTGATGATGGGCAGCATGGCGGCCTTTACCGTCAATGATGCGTTGGTGAAAGTGGTGGGGCAAGATCTGCCTCTGTTCCAACTTGTGACCATGCGCGGAGTTTTGGCGACAGTTCTTGTGTTGATAATGGCCCGTTATCTTGGGGCGCTTCACCTGAATTTTCCCCTCCATGACAAATGGCTTATCGCATTACGGTGCCTGGCAGAGTTGGCGGCGACCATCTTCTTTTTAACGGCTCTGATGCACATGCCGCTTGCCAACGTTACGGCAGTTCTACAGGCGTTGCCGCTGACCGTGACTTTGGGTGCTGCCTTATTCTTCGGTGAAGTAATTGGATGGAGACGTATTGCTGCAATTGCGCTTGGGTTCGTCGGTATGTTGTTGATCGTTCGGCCCGGTCCTGAAGGATTCAGCATCTATGCGATTTACGCATTGATTGCGGTTGCTTCCGTTACAGTTCGCGATTTGATCACCCGCCGAATGTCAGCTGAAGTACCTTCTATGGTGGTAACACTGGCGACATCCCTCACTATCACATTGGCAGCGATCATCGTCTCCACGTTTGAAGGATGGGTGCCGGTCTCGACCGCATCTGGAGCGATGATCGCCAGCGCTGCGGTCTTTGTTCTGATAGGCTATCTGTTCAGTGTCATGGTGATGCGCGTGGGCGAGGTCGGTTTTGTTGCGCCATTTCGCTATTCCAGCCTGCTTTGGGCACTGGGACTGGGGTGGGCTGTGTTTGGTGACTGGCCGGACGCGATCACAATGCTGGGTGGTGCATTGGTAGTTGGGGCAGGGATGTTCACTCTGTTTCGCGAACGGTCGCGTCAAGCGGAGAAGTGAGGCAAACGTACGAAACCGGGGTTTAGCGCGAAACGCGTGGCAAAATCGGTCTCGATTTCGGGCGTGATCGGCGCAAGCTGCGCCTTCTGCTTTTCAGCGCGCGGCGAGTCGTTGGAGTTGTTCAATGTCCTGATCCACATCGGGCGATCAGGATAACTGACCACTGGCATGAAACGCCCGATCCGGTTGTGGGTAAAACTTATGATCGTGTGGGCGCACCCGCCCGCGATAAGCATGCCCAAGCCCACCCCAAGCAAAGATTTGTAGACTTGTGCCGCCCGAACCCCATTCGGCCCAAAGCTGGCCTGGTATCCGTTGTTGAAATCGAGGCCTATGGCCTGATTTTTTCCAATCAGCCCGGCAACATCATCGGCGGACTCGCGCAGTCTTTCGATGAAATCAATCGAAATGCTGTCGTCGTCATCATGGCGAAATTGAAGACAGGGCCGGTCCGGGTTTGAACGCGCTTCCTGAAGGATTCGTTTCATGACCTGCCGGTGTTTATGGCTTGGTTCGACGGGTCTTTGGACAATTCGTACCTGCTTGATGTCAGCGGTAAGGTCCTTAAGCCGGTCGAGCGCCTTTCGCGGCAGACAGTCCCCAACAACGACCAGAAGCTGATAGTCCCCATCTGTCTGCGTGCGAAAGCTGGGCAACGTCACAGATTCGAACAAGCGGAACCGCTCTTCCAGACGAGCAGGGTTGTAGAGATGGGCGCGCCGATCTGCGACCGTGTCATGTTCGATCTGGAAATCGCCCAGAGCAGGGAATGAAAATCGGCACAGGCCAAAGACTTGCATGGGGCATCCAATGGTTTGCAGGGCATGTTCACTATGCATCCGGTGCCGAAGTGCTGCAATGTGTCGGCGCAGTGGGAATCTCCATTAGTTCCTGATAGACGGCCGGAGCTCTTATGTACAACACGCCTTTCCCGCTGGGCTGTTGACACTTGGGCCGACTCCCCTTAATACGCGCGACATCTCGGTACCGGGGGCCGCCCCATAACCGATTTCAGTAATGAACTGGTCAAGGCCCGGACACTTTTATCGTTCGCGCCCTCTGATAACAAACCGCGACGTTCACCTCGGAATGGGAACGCTCGCGGGTTTTGCGCTTGTGGACGCATGAGTGCAGCGAATTTAACCGCACGCAGCGCGCGTGCATGTCATGTGTGTTGCAAAACGGGGAAGAAACCGGAATGCCAACTATTCAACAGCTGATCCGCAAACCGCGGCAGCCCAAAGTAAAACGCTCGAAGTCCATGCACCTGGAGCAGTGCCCGCAGAAGCGCGGCGTCTGCACCCGCGTGTACACCACCACACCGAAGAAGCCGAACTCGGCTATGCGTAAGGTTGCCAAGGTGCGCTTGACCAACGGGTTCGAGGTCATCTCGTACATCCCGGGTGAAAGCCACAACCTGCAGGAACACTCGGTTGTTCTGATCCGTGGCGGCCGTGTAAAAGACCTTCCCGGTGTGCGTTACCACATCCTGCGCGGTGTTCTGGATACTCAGGGCGTCAAAGATCGTAAGCAACGTCGTTCGAAATACGGCGCGAAGCGTCCCAAGTAAGAAGGAGAGGCTGATATGTCACGTCGTCACGCCGCCGAAAAACGCGAAGTACTGCCTGACGCCAAATTTGGCGACAAGGTACTGACCAAATTCATGAACAACCTGATGATCGACGGCAAGAAGTCGGTCGCAGAGCGCATCGTTTACAACGCGTTTGACCGCGTTGAGAACAAGGTAAAGCGCGCTCCTGTCGAAGTGTTCCACGAAGCGCTCGACAACATCAAACCGTCGGTCGAGGTTCGCTCGCGCCGGGTTGGTGGTGCAACCTATCAGGTTCCGGTCGAAGTGCGCCCTGAGCGCCGCGAAGCACTGGCCATCCGCTGGCTGATCACTGCTGCGCGCGGCCGCAACGAAAACACCATGGAAGAGCGCCTTGCAGGCGAGCTGCTGGACGCCGTTCAGTCCCGCGGTACTGCCGTCAAGAAACGCGAAGACACCCACAAGATGGCCGAGGCGAACAAAGCCTTCAGCCATTATCGTTGGTAATCCGAGAGGCTTAGACCAATGGCACGCGAATATCCGCTCGAACTGTACCGTAACTTCGGTATCATGGCGCACATCGACGCAGGTAAGACCACCTGCTCGGAGCGTATCCTGTATTACACTGGTAAATCCCACAACATCGGTGAGGTGCACGATGGTGCAGCCACCATGGACTGGATGGAGCAGGAGCAGGAACGCGGCATCACCATCACTTCGGCTGCGACCACCACTTTCTGGGAACGCACCGAGGACGGTCAGACCGCAGAAACTCCTAAGCACCGCCTGAACATCATCGACACCCCCGGCCACGTTGACTTCACCATCGAAGTTGAGCGTTCGCTGGCGGTTCTCGACGGTGCTGTCTGCGTTCTGGACGCAAACGCCGGTGTTGAGCCCCAGACCGAAACCGTGTGGCGTCAGGCTGACCGCTACAAGGTTCCGCGTATGGTTTTCGTCAACAAAATGGACAAGATCGGCGCTGACTTCTTCAACTGCGTCAACATGATCGAAGACCGCACCGGCGCACGCGCTGTTCCGGTTGGTATTCCGATCGGTGCCGAGTCCGAGCTGGAAGGCCTGATCGACCTGGTCACCATGGAAGAGTGGCTGTGGCAGGGCGAAGATCTGGGCGCAAGCTGGATCAAAGCTCCTATCCGCGACAGCCTGAAAGACATGGCTGACGAATGGCGCGGCAAGATGATCGAAGCGGCCGTCGAAATGGACGACGACGCGATGATGGAATACCTGGAAGGCAATGAGCCCGACGTTCCGACCCTGCGCGCCCTGCTGCGCAAAGGTACTCTGGAAATCGCGTTCGTTCCGGTTCTGGGTGGTTCGGCGTTCAAGAACAAAGGCGTACAGCCGCTCCTCAACGCTGTGATCGACTATCTGCCCAGCCCGCTGGACGTTGTTGATTACATGGGCTTCAAACCCGGCGACGAGGAAGAAGTTCGTGACATCGCCCGTCGTGCAGACGACGACATGGCCTTCTCGGGTCTGGCGTTCAAAATCATGAACGACCCCTTCGTTGGCTCGCTGACCTTCACCCGGATCTACTCGGGCACCATGAACAAGGGTGACTCGATCCTGAACTCGACCAAAGGTAAGAAAGAGCGCATCGGTCGTATGATGATGATGCACTCGAACAACCGGGAAGAGATCGAAGAAGCGTTTGCAGGCGACATCATCGCGCTGGCGGGTCTGAAAGACACCACCACCGGCGACACTCTGTGTGACGCGAAGGATCCGGTGGTTCTGGAAACCATGACCTTCCCCGACCCGGTGATCGAAATCGCGGTCGAGCCCAAAACCAAGGGCGACCAAGAGAAGATGTCCCAGGGTCTGGCCCGTCTGGCCGCCGAAGACCCGTCCTTCCGCGTGGAAACCGACCTGGAGTCGGGTCAGACCATCATGAAGGGCATGGGCGAACTTCACCTGGACATCCTGGTTGACCGTCTGAAGCGCGAGTTCAAGGTTGAAGCGAACATCGGTGCACCTCAGGTGGCCTATCGCGAAACCATCTCGATGCCGGTCGAGCACACCTACACCCACAAGAAACAGTCGGGTGGTTCGGGTCAGTTCGCGGAAGTCAAGCTGGAGATCCAGCCGACCGAAGCAGGCGAAGGCTATTCGTTCGAAAGCCGCATCGTTGGTGGTGCCGTTCCGAAGGAATACATCCCCGGTGTTGAAAAAGGCATCAACTCGGTCATGGATAGCGGCCCGCTGGCCGGCTTTCCCGTGATCGACTTCAAGGTTGCCCTGCTGGACGGTAAGTTCCACGACGTTGACTCGAGCGTTCTGGCGTTCGAAATCGCATCGCGGATGTGTATGCGCGAAGGCATGCGCAAAGCTGGCGCGAAACTGCTGGAACCGATCATGAAGGTCGAAGTGATCACCCCGGAAGAATATACCGGCGGTATCATCGGCGACCTGACCTCGCGTCGTGGCCAGGTGTCTGGTCAGGAACCGCGCGGCAACGCAATCGCGATCGACGCGTTTGTTCCGCTGGCCAACATGTTCGGCTACATCAACACTCTGCGTTCGATGTCGTCGGGCCGTGCCCAGTTCACCATGCAGTTCGATCACTACGATCCGGTCCCGCAGAACATCTCGGACGAGATTCAGGCGAAATACGCATAAGCGAAGATTTGAGGGAGCGCGGCTAACGCGCTCCCTTCATTACCGAAAAAGGAGGCCATCATGGCAAAGGAAAAGTTTGAGCGTAATAAGCCGCACGTCAACATCGGCACGATTGGCCACGTTGACCACGGCAAGACCACGCTGACCGCAGCAATCACCAAGTATTTCGGTGACTTCAAAGCGTATGACCAGATTGACGGCGCGCCTGAAGAAAAAGCACGTGGCATCACCATCTCGACCGCCCACGTGGAGTACGAGACCGACAACCGCCACTATGCGCACGTCGACTGCCCCGGCCACGCCGACTACGTCAAGAACATGATCACCGGTGCCGCTCAGATGGACGGCGCGATCTTGGTTGTGAACGCAGCTGACGGCCCGATGCCGCAGACCCGCGAGCACATCCTGCTGGGCCGCCAGGTTGGCATCCCGAAGATGGTCGTGTTCATGAACAAAGTTGACCAGGTTGACGACGAAGAGCTGCTGGAACTGGTTGAGATGGAAGTTCGCGAACTGCTGTCCAGCTATGAATACCCCGGCGACGATATTCCGATCATCGCAGGTTCGGCTCTGGCGGCGATGGAAGGCAACAACCCGGAAATCGGCGAAGAGAAGATCAAGGAACTGATGGCGGCTGTTGATGACTACATCGACACCCCTGAGCGTGAAGTCGACAAGCCGTTCCTGATGCCGGTTGAAGACGTGTTCTCGATCTCGGGCCGTGGTACCGTTGTGACCGGCCGTGTTGAGCGTGGCGTGATCAATGTTGGCGACGAGATCGAAATCGTCGGCATCCGTGACACTCAGAAAACCACCTGTACCGGTGTTGAAATGTTCCGCAAGCTGCTGGATCGCGGTGAAGCGGGCGACAACATCGGCGCCCTGCTGCGCGGTATCGACCGTGACGGCGTTGAGCGTGGCCAGGTTCTGTGTAAGCCGGGTTCGGTTACACCGCACACCAAGTTCGAAGCCGAAGCCTACATCCTGACCAAGGAAGAAGGCGGTCGTCATACTCCGTTCTTCGCGAACTACCGTCCGCAGTTCTACTTCCGTACAACTGACGTGACCGGCACCGTGACCCTGGCGGCTGGCACCGAGATGGTTATGCCCGGCGACAACGTCGGCTTCACCGTCGAGCTGATCGCCCCGATCGCGATGGAAGACGGCCTGCGCTTTGCGATCCGCGAAGGCGGCCGCACCGTCGGCGCCGGCGTCGTCTCGAAAATCATCGAGTAATTCGCGTAAGCGAATATACAAAGAAAGGGCGTCCCTCGGGGCGCCCTTTTTCGTTTTTGCCTAAGCCAACAGTAATGCTAACTTCTTTCGTATTGAGACATTGCAATTAGAAAGAGGTCATAAGATGCACTTTTGGGCGCGTTCAGTTTGTCTTGTCGCAGCGGTTGCTTTCTCATCTACCTCTGCGTCCTCACAACAGATCGCGGATCGGATCTATTTGGGCGGACCAATTGTAACGATGAACGATACGGCTCCGTCCGCCGAAGCTGTCGCAGTCAAAGACGGGCGCATTCTTGCGGTTGGGTCGCTATCTGACTTGTCGGTGCATCAGGGTGAGGAAACCGAAACCTATGATCTGGAAGGGCGCGCGATGCTTCCGGGCTTCGTTGATAGCCACGGACATGTCGTCATGGGCGGCCTGCAAGCCCTGTCCGCTAACCTCCTTGCGCCACCGGACGGGGATGTCATTGATATCGCCAGTCTGCAATCCACGCTGACTGACTGGGCCGAGGAGAATGCGCAAGCCGTTGAGCAGGTCAAAATGATCATCGGCTTTGGTTACGACAATGCTCAATTAAGGGAACTCCGTCACCCAACACGACAAGAGCTGGACATTGTGTCTGAGGACTTGCCGGTCGTCATTATTCATCAGTCTGGGCATATAGGTGTCGCAAACTCGAAAGCTTTGGAATTGGCTGGTATAACGGCGGCTTCCGAAGCACCTCCGGGCGGGGTGATCCAACGCGATGAGGCCGGAGAGCCAAACGGTGTTCTGGAGGAGTACGCGTTCTTTTCGGTTCTCGTGCCGATGCTGGGGAATTTGGGTGAGGAAGGTCTGGCAGCATTTGCCCGAGCTGGGACCGAACTCTGGGCAAAGTTTGGATATACGACCGGACAAGAAGGTCGATCTTCAGGTGAAATCGTCGAAGTTCTTAAGAAAGTTGCCGCAGAAGAAGGGCTTCCTATCGACGTTGTAGCGTTTCCGGATGTTCTCGAGTCGAGGGAGTATATCGGAGCAAACACCTCGGCGGATTATGACAACCGGGTTCGGGTAGGGGGCTGCAAGCTGACAATTGACGGTTCGCCGCAGGGCTTCACGGCTTTGCGGGATCGACCCTACTATGATCCGGTTGGAAACTATGCCGCCGGGTACGCAGGTTATGCCGCCATAACCATGGAACAACTCCAGGACGCTGTGAACTGGTGTTACGAGAATGATTTCCAGATCCTTGTGCATTCCAACGGCGAAGGAGCATCTGACATGCTGATTGCTGCGCTCGAAGAGGCGCAGATCAAGTATGGCGACCCTGGCAACCGGCCCGTTCTGGTGCACGGTCAGTTTCTAAGAGAGGATCAGGTTGCCAGTTTTAAGCGCCTTGGTGTGTTTCTGTCGTTATTCCCGATGCATACGTTTTATTGGGGCGATTGGCACCGAGATCATACTGTTGGGCCGGTCAATGCAGACAATATCTCTCCTACAGGATGGCTACGCGAACGTGACATGATGTTCGGCACGCATCACGATGCGCCGGTGGCCTTTCCAGATAGCATGCGTGTTCTTGCGGCTACGGTCACGCGTCGCACGCGGTCAGGTGACATTCTGGGGCCGAATCAGAGGGTCGATGTCATGACGGCATTGAAGGCAATGACGATCTGGCCTGCATGGCAGCATTTTGAGGAAGATGAGAAGGGCTCGATTGAGGTCGGCAAAGTGGCGGATTTTGTGATCCTGTCGGATGATCCCACGGCAGTCGATCCGGAGACTCTGGCTGAACTTGAGGTGCTGGTGACTGTCAAAGGGGATGAGGTTGTCTATGAAGCTGAGGAGGGCGTCAGAGAGGGCAATTTGCAATTCTCGCCATTTTCAAATGACCCTGTGATTGCTCATCTTTTCCTGCACGCGGTTTATCAAGGCATGAAGGTAGAAGATCCTTGGTTAGTGAGGAATTAGGTTAAGTTTTGATTGAAACAGACCGAAAATGGAGCCGAGGTGGACATGCGTATCGTTCGGCGTTGAGCTAATGGCACCGATCGCGATGGAAAACGGTCTGCGCTTCGCGATCCGCGAAGTCGGCGGCACCGTCGGCGCCGGTGTAGTATCGAAAATCATCGAGAAAGGCGCGCTTGTCGCACCTGGTTGCGGCAGGCGATTTTCCATGGAAAAATCTGCCGAGAGCAACTCAGTGAGGAAATCAAGAAGGCCGTCCCTCGGGGCGGCCTTTTTCTTGTAATCAGCTTCTGAAGTTGAAATAGATTTTTGTATGGCGAGTAGAGATCAGCTTTATGCAAAGTTCGGAATTACTGCGGAAGCGGCACAGCTATTCGAGACTGCGCTCGGAACTGTTGTGTTGGCGAGCAAGGGACATAACAACAATTGGTACAGCGAACAGGACCCAAATGCGGCCGCAAGGGCTCTAGAAGTTATTGAATGCAGCACGTTGGGCAGAGTCCTGGAAATGCTAAAACAAGAATTGCGGTTTGAAGACGATCTAATCATCAAACAGTTCAAACGAGGCTTGGTCGCAAGAAACAAACTTTTTTCACGGGTTTTTTGAGCGTCATAACTTTAAGATTCAGTCCGAAGTGGGGCGGGATGATATGGTCGCTGACTTAGAAGAGTTGCATGAAGAGCTTTTTCAGTGCTGGAGGGTGGCTGATAGTCTCGCGAGTGCGCTTGCGGAAGAACTCATCACTGAAGAGCAGATTAAGAAGCACACTTCAGGTGAAAGTCCAATCAAATAGGCCTTGCCAAATCCCACCAACCCCACTAATACGCGCGAGTTCTCATCAAGAACATCAAGGCGGGATGATTCCCGCCTTTTGGGTTCGAAGAGGGTTGGCGATGCGCGTCTGTCCTCCTCTCAACCTCAACGCCTGATAAAAGGCTGTATCTATGCAAAGCCAAAACATCCGTATTCGGCTGAAGGCATTTGACTATCGCGTTCTGGATGCCAGCACGCAAGAGATCGTCAACACTGCCAAGCGGACCGGCGCGAACGTGCGCGGCCCGATCCCGCTGCCGAACAAGATTGAGAAGTTCACGGTTCTCCGTGGCCCTCACGTTGACAAGAAATCCCGCGACCAGTTCGAGATCCGTACGCACAAGCGTCTCTTGGACATCGTTGATCCGACCCCCCAGACCGTTGACGCGCTGATGAAGCTCGACCTCGCTGCTGGTGTGGACGTCGAGATCAAGCTGCAGTCGTAAGATCGGAGGGTATAGATTATGCGCTCTGGTATTATCGCAAAAAAAGTTGGCATGACCCGCCTGTTCATGGAAGACGGCAAGCAGATCCCTGTGACCGTTCTTCACCTGGACAACCTGCAGGTTGTTGCACAGCGCACCGCTGACAAAGACGGCTACACTGCCGTTCAGCTGGGCGCCGGTGCTGCCAAAGCAAAACGCACCTCGAAGGCCATGCGCGGTCACTATGCCGCTGCCAAGGTCGAGCCCAAGCGTAAGCTGGCCGAGTTCCGCGTCTCCGAAGATGGCCTGATTGATGTGGGCGCCGAGATTTCGGCAGAACACTTCCTGGAAGGTCAGAAAGTTGACGTTTCGGGCACCTCGATCGGTAAAGGCTTTGCCGGTGCGATGAAGCGTTGGAACTTCGGTGGTCTGCGCGCCTCGCACGGTGTTTCGATCAGCCACCGTTCGCACGGTTCGACAGGTCAGTGTCAGGACCCGGGCAAGGTGTTCAAAGGCAAGAAGATGGCCGGTCACATGGGTGCTGCCCGTGTTACCACCCAGAACCTGGAAGTTGTCAAAACCGACGCCGACCGGAATCTGGTCTTCATCAAAGGCGCCGTTCCCGGACCGAAATCGGGCTGGGTCACCGTCAAGGACGCCGTCAAGAAGAAAGCACCGGAAGGCCTGCCTTTCCCGGCTGCTGTGAAATCGGCTGCAACCGAAGCACCTGCGGAAGAAGCGCCCGCGGAAGGTGGTGAAGCATGAAACTTGATGTAATCAAACTGGACGGCGGCAAAGCCGGCAACATCGAGCTGGATGCAGACCTGTTCGGCCTCGAGCCGCGCGCGGACATCCTGCACCGTGTGGTCCGTTGGCAGCGCAACAACGCGCAAGCTGGCACCCACAAGGTCAAGACCCGCTCGGAAACCAGCTACTCGACCAAGAAGATCTATCGCCAGAAGGGCACCGGTGGCGCACGCCATGGTGACCGTAACGCGCCGATCTTCCGTGGTGGTGGTATCTACAAAGGCCCCGTCGTGCGTTCGCACGGTCATGACCTGCCGAAGAAGTTCCGCAAGCTTGGCCTGCGCCACGCTCTGTCGGCGAAAGCCAAGGCCGGTGAACTGGTTGTGATCGAAAACGCCGAAGCCGAAGGCAAGACCGCCGCTCTGGCCAAACAGGTTGCAAACCTGGGCTGGAAACGTGCTCTGGTCATCGACGGCGCGACCGTGAACGAAGGGTTCCTGAAAGCGTCCAAGAACATCGAAGGTCTGGATATCCTGCCGTCGATGGGCGCAAACGTCTATGACATCCTCAAGCGTGACACTCTGGTGCTCACCAAAGCGGCTGTCGAAGCACTGGAGGCTCGTCTGAAATGAGCGCGAAGGCAGAACACTACGACGTGATCCGCAAGCCGATCATCACTGAAAAGTCGACCATGGCGTCCGAAAACGGCGCGGTTGTCTTTGAAGTGGCGATCGATAGCAACAAGCCGCAGATCAAAGAGGCCGTTGAGGCGCTGTTTGGTGTAAAGGTCAAAGCGGTGAACACCACTGTGACCAAAGGCAAGGTCAAGCGGTTCCGCGGCCAGCTGGGCCGTCGGAAAGACGTCAAAAAAGCATATGTGACCCTGGAAGAGGGTAACACAATCGACGTGAGCACCGGTCTTTGATCCGACGCTTACTGCGACTATTCACGGCCCCGGCGGTTCAACCCGCCGGGGCCGATTTCGTTTCAGACCCTGAAACTGCGCGTGCGCAGGTGTTGGAGAAGATGCGGGCTTTCAGCGCCGAGCCCTATTTTCAGATCGCCGATGAAAAGCTGGGGCTGTTGTCGGTTTTCGACGATCTGAGATATGACCGCGCGGATGTGGACATGATCTCTCCGGCGATGCGCAATCATGTGGTCGGTAAGCTTGGTCCGCTGGGGTTTCGCCAGACCTCGGGTACGGTGTTGGAACACGTCGAGGCCGAGATGCGTGTGCACATCCCCAAGTTCCACGCCCTCGGTGCGTCGCCCTTCGACATCACGCGCTATACTGAGAAACGCCCGCAGGATTACTGTCTCCTGACGCCTACACAGGTGGCCTGCCAGTATGTGGATCACTACGTGCTGGACGAAGCGGTGCAGCGGATCGAGACGTTAATTACGAAGCACCCGATCAACCTGCTCAAACTGGCGGATTATCTGGAAGGCAAACCCAAGCACCGCGCATTTCGCAAGGTTTTGGGTCATATCCAACTCAAGCAACGTATCGCGGTAGAGTCTGAGCCGCTCTGCAGAAGGCGGTCGTTGGGGTAAGAGTTTCGTTGACTCATCAGAAACGCGTCAGAAGCACGTGCAACCCTGGAAGAGAGGCCACACATCGATATATCCGGCGGTCCGTGATTGGACGCGTCTTTGGGGAGAGGTAAGTGGCGTGCTCATGGGGGTTGTTCTTACGCGGCGACACAAAATTTTGAGCACTAAACTCTCATATTTTGCACAATTCGCTTGCTATGTCGCGCGGGTAGTCTATCCGGCTTCCAACAAACAAAAGACATGGCAGGCGCATGACCGAAACCTCTCTCTCGACCCGGGAAAACCCGGATAGAACTGCCGCGCGGGATTGGGTTTCGACGCTTGCCAAATACCGCGAACCTAATCAATGGCGCAGTTCCTTTGAGCTGGGTGTCAGCATTATCCCATTCCTTGTGCTTTGGGCGCTGTCCTGGATGGCATTATCCATCAGCTACTGGCTGGCATTTGCCATTGCGGTCCTGAATGCGGCCTTCCTGCTGCGCCTGTTTGCGATCCAACACGATTGCGGGCACGGGGCGTTCTTCAAGAACCGGACAGTCAGCGACTGGGTCGGACGGGTGATCGGGGTGCTGACCCTTACACCTTATGATGTCTGGCGCCGCACTCATTCTTACCATCACAACAGTTCGGGTAACTTGGACAAGCGGGGAATGGGGGATATCCACACGCTGACAGTGGCTGAGTACCAATCCAAGTCTCCCATGAACCGGTTCTGGTATCGCGTTTACCGCAATCCGGTCACACTGTTCGTACTTGGTCCCGGCTATTTGTTCCTGCTCCAAAACCGTCTGCCCTTGGGTTTAACTGGTAGCGCTCGGTTCTGGGTCAGCGCGATGGGCACCAATATAGCTATTCTGACCGCACTTTTTGCTGTCTACTACTATGGCGGCTTGATGCCGGTCCTACTGATTTTTCTGCCCTCAACCCTGATTGCGGCAACTGCAGGAGTATGGCTGTTTTATGTTCAGCACCAATTCGAAGAAACGCATTGGGAATCGGACAAGGATTGGCAGTTGCACGAGGCGGCCCTGCACGGAAGCTCGCATTATGTTCTGCCGCCGGTGCTACAGTGGTTCAGTGCCAATATCGGCATCCACCACGTGCACCATCTGTACAGCCGCATTCCGTTCTACCGCCTGACCGAAGTGCTGCGCGATCACGACGAGTTGGCAAACAGCAACAGGATGACCATTCGTGAGAGCATTGCCAACGCGCGGTTGCACCTGTGGGACGAAAAACACCGCCGCCTGTTGTCCTTCGCCGAGGTTCGCGCATTGTATCAGTGAGTGGCAAGCTACCTGAGTTCTTCCGGCCGGATAAGTAATACCCACTGATCGCGCGACTTGCGAAATTGGAACCTGGGGCAAATGTTGCGGTGCCTTTTTCTTTGGTCTCCATAAGAATCTTGGGCCGCACCCTATAGACACCCATCCTCAACACTGCTACACGCTCCCAATCTTGCGGCCTCGGATTCGTTCCGGGGCCTCTGATATTTGTAACCGGGGACCTTCGGGGCCCTATACCCTTGGCACCTACGGGGGCCTATCACATAGCGGGAAAATCCCCGCACTTGCTAAACGGAAGACAGAAAGCATGGCACTCAAGTCGTACAAGCCGACGACGCCGGGCCAGCGCGGGCTGGTGCTGATCGACCGTTCGGAGCTTTGGAAAGGACGTCCGGTCAAGTCTCTCACTGAGGGTTTGACCAAATCGGGCGGCCGGAACAACACCGGACGGATCACTTCACGCCGCCGCGGCGGTGGCGCAAAGCGTCTCTACCGGATCGTTGACTTCAAACGGAACAAATTTGATGTCGCGGCAACCGTCGAGCGGATCGAATATGACCCGAACCGGACCGCATTCATCGCACTGGTAAAATACGAAGACGGCGAGCAGGCATATATCCTGGCTCCGCAGCGTCTGGCTGTTGGTGACAAAGTCGTGGCATCCGCCAAGGCCGACATCAAGCCGGGCAACGCAATGCCCTTCTCGGGCATGCCCATTGGTACCATAGTCCACAACATCGAGATGAAGCCTGGTAAAGGCGGTCAGATCGCACGTGCGGCCGGTACTTATGCGCAATTCGTTGGTCGCGATGGCGGCTACGCTCAGATCCGTCTGAGCTCGGGCGAGCTGCGCATGGTCCGTCAGGAATGCATGGCCACCGTTGGTGCCGTGTCCAACCCCGACAACAGCAACCAAAACCTCGGTAAAGCCGGTCGTATGCGCCACAAGGGCGTTCGTCCGTCGGTTCGTGGTGTTGCAATGAACCCGATCGACCACCCGCACGGTGGTGGTGAAGGTCGTACCTCGGGTGGCCGTACGCCGGTTACTCCGTGGGGTAAGGACACCAAGGGTAAGCGTACCCGCAACAAGAACAAAGCGTCCCAGAAGCTGATCATCCGCTCGCGGCACGCCAAGAAGAAGGGACGTTAATCTATGTCTCGCTCTGTTTGGAAGGGTCCTTTCGTCGATGCTTACGTGCTGAAAAAAGCCGAAGCAGCGCGCGAGTCGGGCCGCAACGAAGTCATCAAGATTTGGTCGCGTCGTTCCACCATTCTGCCCCAGTTCGTGGGTCTGACCTTTGGTGTGTACAACGGCCATAAGCATATCCCCGTCAACGTCTCGGAAGACATGATCGGTCAGAAGTTCGGTGAATACTCGCCGACTCGTACCTATTACGGTCACGCCGCTGACAAAAAAGCGAAGCGGAAGTAAGTCATGGGCAAGGAAAAGAACCCCCGCCGCGTGGCTGAAAACGAAGCAATGGCGAAAACGCGCATGCTCCGTACTAGCCCGCAGAAACTGAACCTGGTTGCGCAGATGATCCGCGGCAAGAAAGTTGAGAAGGCTCTGACCGACCTGACTTTCTCGAACAAGCGTGTGGCGCAGGACGTCAAGAAGTGCCTGCAGTCTGCAATCGCCAACGCCGAGAACAACCACAACCTGGATGTCGACGAACTGATCGTCGCCGAAGCCTGGGTTGGCAAGAACCTGGTCATGAAGCGCGGTCGTCCGCGTGCCCGTGGCCGTTTCGGCAAGATCATGAAGCCGTTCTCGGAGATCACCATCAAGGTGCGTCAAGTTGAGGAGCAAGCCTAATGGGACATAAAGTCAATCCGATCGGCATGCGCCTTCAGGTCAACCGCACCTGGGACAGCCGCTGGTACGCCGACACCAAGGACTACGGTGATCTTCTGCTGGAAGACCTCAAGATCCGTGAGTTCATCAACAAAGAGTGCAAGCAGGCCGGTGTTGCCCGTGTGATCATCGAACGTCCGCACAAGAAGTGTCGCGTTACGATCCACACTGCACGTCCCGGCGTCATCATCGGCAAGAAAGGTGCAGACATCGAAGTTCTGCGCAAAAAGCTTGCTCGCATGACCGACAGTGAACTGCACCTGAACATCGTCGAAGTGCGCAAGCCCGAGCTTGACGCGCAGCTGGTTGCCGAGTCCATCGCTCAGCAGCTGGAACGTCGTGTTTCGTTCCGTCGCGCCATGAAGCGCTCGGTTCAGAACGCCATGCGCATGGGCGCCCTGGGTATCCGGGTGAACGTCGCTGGTCGTCTGGGCGGCGCCGAAATCGCACGGACCGAGTGGTACCGCGAAGGCCGCGTGCCTCTGCACACCCTGCGTGCCGACATCGATTACGCACATGCCGAAGCGATGACTCCTTACGGGATCATCGGGATCAAGGTCTGGATCTTCAAAGGTGAGATCATGGAGCACGATCCGCAGGCACGTGACCGTAAAGCACAGGAACTCCAGGACGGCCCTGCACCTCGTGGTGCTGGTGGCGGTCGTCGCTAAGGAGGGAAAGATATGCTTCAACCAAAGCGTACTAAATTCCGCAAGATGCACAAAGGCCGGATCAAGGGGCTCGCCAAAGGCGGTTCCGATCTGAACTTTGGCACCTACGGTCTGAAAGCACTGCAGCCCGAGCGCGTCACCGCGCGTCAGATCGAAGCTGCACGTCGTGCCATGACCCGTCACATGAAACGTCAAGGCCGCGTCTGGATCCGGATCTTCCCGGATACCCCCGTGACCTCGAAGCCAACCGAAGTCCGTATGGGTAAAGGTAAAGGCTCCGTTGACTTCTGGGCAGCGAAAGTAAAGCCCGGTCGTGTGATGTTCGAGATCGATGGCGTCAATGACGACATCGCCCGCGAGGCCCTGCGCCTGGCCGCGATGAAGCTGCCGATCAAGACCCGCGTTGTGGTCCGCGAAGACTGGTAAGCGATTGGGGCTATGGCCTCGCTCGTCACAAGATTTACCCTCGTCGGGAAACCGGCGGGGGTTTTCTTTTGGCTCGGCAGCCCGTGATTTCGTGGGTCCTGAAAAACGTCGACCTCCAGCCACCCCGCCTCTAGGCTAACTTGCAGGAATGGGAGGGCCCTATGGTTCAGCTGCGCAAAAAGATGCTCATTAAGGAAGTCATAACCACCGACCAGTTGGGCCAGCCTTGTGATCCGATCAGTCGGGTTGCAGCGCTGGCGGTGATGCAGAACCCTCTGGCCGGGCACTTCTCGGACGATCTTTCAGAGTTGTTCGAGATCGGCGCCATTCTGGGTTCGGAACTCGCCGCTGAGGCAGTTTCTCAGCTTGATGGGCCGCCGGTTTCGTACGGCAAAGCCGCGATTGTCGGCATGAACGGCGATCTTGAGCAGGGCGGGGCGGTGATCCACCCCAAACTCGGTGCGCCCATGCGCGCTGCGGTGGGCGGAGGTGAGGCGGTGATACCGTCCAACGCCAAGCTGGGCGCGCCGGGTTGCGCGATTGATCTTCCGCTGGGGCACAAGGACAATCCGTGGTCGTTCGATCATTTCGACACGATGACGCTGAACATCCCAGATGCGCCGAAACCGGATGAGATCGTGCTGTGCCTCGCCTATGCCGACGGAGGTCGCCCGATACCACGCTGTGGCAAAGGGCCCATCAAGACCTAAGCGGCTGGTCTTGCCGAGAGGGCTGGGGTATGCCCAGCCCATGGCACAGATTGAATCACTCTTCGTCACCCGTCTCTATCGCGCAAACTTGTCCGAATTCGATCCCAGGATCGACGTGGAGGAATTGGAGAGTTCATGCCTTGTTATTGCTGAAGATGATGAGGCCGGGCAGGACTGGTGTGAAGCGAACGCGTATCCCGGCTACACCAGTTATGCTTCGCTGACCGATTTGCCTTGGCGATTTCCGATATTTGCCGATCTTGTCAAAGTGCTGGATCAGCACGTCGCGGCTTTCGCCAAGGATTTGGAGTTTGATCTGGACGACCGCGCGTTGAAGCTTGAGGATCTGTGGATCAATATCCTGCCCGAGGGCGGAATGCATGCCAGTCACCTGCACCCTCACAGTGTCATTTCGGGCACGACCTATGTGTCCATGCCGGAAGGGGCCAGTGCACTGAAACTGGAAGACCCACGTTCGGGCCGTATGATGGCCGCCCCGACGAGGCTGAAAGGCGGGCGTCGGGAATTACAGCCTTTCATCTACATGAAGCCACAGGTGGGCGACGTCCTGCTGTGGGAAAGCTGGCTGCGCCACGAGGTGCCGATGAACATGGCCGAGGACGAGCGGATTTCTGTTAGCTTCAACTATAAATGGGAGTGAAGCGTCTTAAAGCGTCAAGGTGAAAGCGCTCCAGCTACTTCGTCGGAGGATACTATGACCAAAACAGCTCTCGTCACAGGCGCATCAGCCGGAATTGGTCGGGAATTGGCACGTTATCATGCGTCGCGAGGCGGCAATCTGATCATCAGTGCGCGACGCGGAGATGCGTTAGATGCCCTCAGATCAGAGCTTGAGGCAGCCCACGATGTTACTGTCACTGCCATTCCGCTTGATCTGGGTGCTGTTGGAGGCGCGGAAAAACTTTATGAGGCCGTCAAGTGCAAAGACCTGACGGTCGACTACCTGATCAACAATGCTGGATTCGGAGGGCATGGGGCTTTTTTGGATCGCCGCCTTTCGGACGATCTGGATATGATCCGGCTGAACGTCGAAGCCCTTGTCTCTCTGTGTCATCTGTTCGGCAG
This sequence comes from Ruegeria sp. C10, assembly GCF_056537805.1. NCBI lineage: Bacteria > Pseudomonadati > Pseudomonadota > Alphaproteobacteria > Rhodobacterales > Roseobacteraceae > Ruegeria > Ruegeria sp. C10. The sequence goes on from NZ_JBQFSC010000001.1 coordinate 865,223, forward strand.
GGATATGATCAGTGGCGGTGGCGGAAAGATACTGAATGTCAGTTCGACTGCGGCGCATATGCCGGGTCCATTGCAGGCGACCTATTTTGCCACCAAGGCCTATGTTTCGAGTTTCAGTCAGGCGCTCGCGGAGGAGCTGAAAGGTAAGGGCGTCACTGTGACGGCGCTGGAGCCGGGCTATGTCGTGACCGAATTTGCTGCTGCGGCAAATCTTGAGGGCACGAAGCTTGTTGCCCAAAAAGGGGCGACCGCTGAGGCCGTGGCCAAAGTCGGCTATGACGCCATGATCGATGGGAAGCTCACGGTGATCAACGATAAGTCGCTCGCGTTTGTGCTGGGTTGGGTCATGCCGTTGCTGCCGCGACGCGCGCGCCTGAAAATGGTTCGGAAAATGCAGGAGAAAGGTGCCTGAGCACTTGGCCGCGTTTGTCGGGATCCAGAAAGGTCGCAGTAGTGATCTGCTACCCGGTTTCAGAGGGCGGCGGTAATTTGGAAACAGGTAGTTTCATCTGCCCGAACACGGTTTGAAACTTTCCCTTGCCACCCACCCCCCAAACCCTTATACGGCGGCATCCTGCGATCTCCCGGCGTTGTCGGGCGATTCGTATGTCTATCATTCATCCACCAGGTCAAAGGTGACCCTGTAAGGGGGCCTTCTGGTGTTTTGAGCAAAGGAAAAAGGCGATGAACGCCCAAGAACTGCGTGACAAGACCCCGGACCAGCTCCGCGAGGAACTGGCCAACCTGAAGAAAGAAAGCTTTAACCTGCGCTTTCAACAGGCAACCGGTCAGCTGGAAAACACAGCCGGCATCAAAGCGGCCCGCCGCAATGCTGCCCGTGTCAAAACCATTCTGAACGAAAAGGCCGCTGCTGCGGCATCCGAGGAGTAATCAGATGCCCAAGCGTATCCTGCAAGGCACCGTGACCAGCGACGCCAACGAACAGACCGTAACCGTATCCGTCGAGCGCCGCTTTACGCATCCGGTTCTGAAGAAAACCATCCGTAAGTCCAAGAAATACCGGGCTCACGATGAAAAGAACGCCTTCAAGGTCGGCGACACCGTACGCATCATCGAATGCGCGCCGAAATCGAAGACGAAACGTTGGGAGGTTCTGGAGGCGTAAGCCCCCAGGACTTTTCATTTGTCGAAACCCTGGGGGATTTAACGAGACCAGCCCCCACAGGTCGGGAGAAACCACATGATCCAGATGCAGACCAATCTGGATGTCGCTGACAACTCCGGCGCACGCCGAGTTCAGTGCATCAAGGTCCTGGGTGGTTCCAAGCGTAAATACGCCTCCGTAGGCGACATCATTGTCGTCTCGGTGAAGGAAGCCATCCCGCGCGGCCGCGTGAAGAAAGGGGACGTCCGCAAGGCCGTCGTCGTACGCACCGCCAAGGAAGTCCGTCGTGAAGACGGCACCGCGATCCGTTTCGATCGCAACGCCGCCGTCATCCTGAACAACAACAACGAGCCCGTAGGTACCCGTATCTTTGGCCCCGTTGTTCGTGAACTGCGCGGCAAGAACTTCATGAAAATCATCTCGCTGGCTCCGGAGGTGCTGTAATCATGGCTGCTAAACTCCGCAAAGGCGACAAGGTCGTCGTGCTGGCCGGCAAGGACAAGGGCAAAGAGGGAACTATCACCTCGGTTGACCCGAAAGCCGGTAAAGCCGTTGTCGATGGCATCAACATCGCCATCCGCCACACCCGTCAGTCGCAAACCTCGCAAGGTGGTCGCCTGCCTCAGGCAAACCCGATCGAGCTGTCGAACCTGGCACTGCTGGACAAAAACGGCAAAGCAACCCGCGTTGGCTTCCGTATGGAAGGCGACAAGAAGGTGCGCTTCGCTAAGACCACAGGGGACGTGATCGATGCTTGATACCGCAAACTATACCCCGCGTCTGAAAGCTCAGTACGCCGAAACCATCCGTGCCGCTCTGAAAGAAGAGTTCGGCTACAAGAACGACATGCAGCTGCCCAAGCTGGAAAAAATCGTTCTGAACATCGGTTGTGGTGCTGAGGCTGTCAAAGACTCGAAGAAAGCGAAAGCTGCTGTCGAGGACCTGACTGCGATTGCTGGCCAGAAGGCCGTTGCGACCAAGGCGAAGAAGTCGATCGCGGGTTTCCGCGTCCGTGAAGACATGCCGCTGGGAGCGAAAGTGACCCTGCGCGGTGACCGGATGTACGAATTCCTGGATCGTCTGATCACCATCGCGATGCCTCGCGTTCGTGACTTCCGCGGTGTTAAGCCGTCTTTCGATGGTCGTGGCAACTTTGCCATGGGCATGAAAGAGCACATCGTGTTCCCGGAAATCGACTTCGACAAGGTCGACGAGGTCTGGGGCCTGGATATCGTAATTGCCACCACAGCGAAAACCGACGCTGAAGCAAAGGCATTGTTGAAAGCATTCAACATGCCGTTCAACGCGTAAGCGCCGGGAGGATTGAGACATGGCTAAAAAAGCAATGATCGAACGCGAGAAGAAGCGCGAACGCCTGGTGGCCAAATATGCCGCAAAGCGTGCCGAGCTGAAAGAAATCGCGAATGACGAGAGCAAGCCGATGGAAGAGCGCTTCAAAGCGCGTCTTAAATTGGCGAAACTGCCGCGCAACAGCTCGGCTACCCGTCTGCACAACCGTTGTCAGCTGACCGGTCGTCCCCACGCTTACTACCGTAAGCTGAAGGTCAGCCGTATCGCGCTGCGCGAGCTGGGTTCTGCTGGTCAGATCCCCGGCATGGTGAAATCGAGCTGGTAAGGGAGACATAGATATGAATGATCCTATCGGCGATATGCTCACCCGTATCCGCAACGCGCAAATGCGCGGCAAGTCCACCGTTTCCACCCCGGCTTCCAAGCTGCGCGGCTGGGTTCTGGACGTGCTGGCGGACGAAGGTTACATCCGTGGCTACGAAGCGACGACCGGTGAAAACGGTCATCCGGCCATCGAAATCAGCCTGAAATACTACGAAGGCACCCCTGTTATTCGCGAACTCAAGCGGGTTTCCAAGCCTGGCCGTCGCGTCTACATGGGCGTCAATGACATCCCGCAGGTCCGTCAGGGTCTGGGCGTGTCGATTGTCAGCACTCCGAAAGGTGTGATGTCGGACGCAAACGCTCGCTCCAACAATGTTGGCGGCGAAGTGCTCTGCACCGTCTTCTAAGGAGGTCTGCAATGTCTCGTATTGGTAAAAAACCGGTCGAGCTGCCCAGCGGCGTTACCGCCTCTGTGTCGGGTCAGACTATCGAAGTGAAAGGTCCGAAAGGCACCCGCAGCTTCACCGCCACCGACGACGTTACGTTGTCGGTTGAAGACAACGTGGTCAAGATCGATCCCCGTGGCATGTCCAAGCGTGCGCGACAGCAGTGGGGCATGAGCCGCACCATGGTCGCTAATCTTGTTGAAGGCGTAACAAACGGCTTCAAAAAAGAGCTGGAGATCCAGGGTGTTGGTTACCGGGCTCAGATGCAGGGCAACACCCTGAAGCTGAACCTGGGCTACAGCCACGATGTTGATTTCACTGCTCCGGAAGGTGTCACCATCACCGCGCCGAAGCAGACCGAGATCGTTGTGGAAGGTATCGACCAGCAGCAGGTGGGCGAAGTCGCGGCCAAGATCCGTGAATGGCGCCGTCCCGAGCCGTACAAAGGCAAGGGCATCCGCTACAAGGGTGAGTTCATCTTCCGTAAAGAAGGCAAGAAGAAGTAAGGACGCAAACAATGGCAAACAGCAAAAGAACCCTGTTTCTGAAGCGCCGCCTGCGCGTTCGGAACAAACTTCGCAAGGTCAACGCGGGTCGTCCGCGTCTGTCCGTACACCGTTCGAACAAGAACATCTCTGTTCAGCTGATCGACGACGTACGTGGCGTGACCCTGGCCGCAGCATCGACCCTGGAAAAGGATTTGGGTGTTGTGGGCAAGAACAACGTCGAAGCGGCCACCAAAGTGGGCGCGGCCATCGCCGAGCGTGCCAAGAAGGCAGGCGTCGAAGAGGCCTATTTCGATCGTGGCGGCTTCCTGTTCCACGGCAAAGTGAAGGCTCTGGCCGACGCTGCGCGTGAAGGTGGTCTGAAGATCTAAGACTTGCGGGCGGGTTTCGATTCGCCCCGATGATCCGGGGGCCTCGGCAGCAGTCGGGGCTCACTTGGATTGAACAAACGGCGCCGAGAAGCGCCACATGAGGAAAGGGATGCCAAATGGCAGAACGTGAAAACCGCCGGGGCCGTGGTCGTGACCGCGACGAAGCACCGGAATTCGCAGATCGTCTGGTTGCGATCAACCGTGTGTCGAAAACCGTAAAAGGTGGTAAGCGCTTTGGCTTCGCCGCTCTGGTGGTTGTCGGCGATCAGAAAGGCCGCGTCGGCTTTGGCAAGGGTAAGGCGAAAGAAGTACCTGAGGCCATCCGTAAGGCAACTGAGCAAGCCAAGCGTCAGATGATCCGTGTGCAACTGCGTGAAGGTCGTACTCTGCACCACGACATCGAAGGCCGTCACGGCGCCGGTAAAGTGGTTATGCGCACCGCACCTGAAGGTACCGGTATCATCGCCGGTGGTCCGATGCGTGCTGTGTTCGAAATGCTGGGCGTTAAGGACGTTGTTTCCAAGTCGCTGGGCTCGCAGAACCCGTACAACATGATCCGTGCCACCATCAACGGCCTGCAAAAAGAGCAGAGCCCGCGTTCGGTTGCCGCACGTCGTGGCAAAAAGGTTGCTGACATCCTGCCCAAGCGGGACGAAGCACCGGCTGCTGCTGAAGCAGAAGCATAAGGAGAGCGACCCATGGCAAAAACCATCGTCGTCAAGCAGATCGGCTCCCCGATCCGCCGCCCCGCCGAACAGCGCGCAACCCTGATCGGCCTGGGCCTGAACAAGATGAACCGCACCCGCGAGCTGGAGGACACTCCTTCGGTCCGCGGCATGGTCAACAAGATCCCGCATCTGGTTGAGATCATCGAAGAGCGCGGCTAAGCGCAGTCTCTTTCGCGAATTGAAAGGCCCCCGAAGATTCGGGGGCTTTTTTCGTGTTTGCGATTGTGTTTGTCCGCTTTGAGCCCATAGCGTACCAACCTCCGCATTGGTAATAGGGGTAAACTTATTCGGGATGATATCGCTTTGAATTTTCGAACCCTATTGGTGGCTCTAGGAACAACGTGCTCCACCATGCCCGCGTTTGCGGAATGCTTTGATACGCCAACATGGCATGACGAACCTCTTACACAGTCATTTTTGGACGGTTTGGGCGATGGCACGGAGCAAGACGTTAGGCGGGCCAGCTTGAATATGTTGCTTATGTCTAAAGAACCCGCCCACGAACAGCGGGATGAGTTACAGCGTCTTTTGATGCGTACGGCTTTATTGCAGTTCGATGGCGATAAAGGGGCACTAAGAAAGAAACTACAAGACGGGTCGCTTTACGATGTCATTCAACTCATTGATTTTTCCCGCTCAAACCCCAGAGACCAAAGCAGGATCATCGCAGCTTACTGGCTGAACGGGTGCGTCGAGAAAGCGCTGGAATTACTTGCCGCAACACCTAACTCACTAATAAGCCAATACTATATGCCGATTGCAGTCGGAGATTCCGAACTACTTCGCACCTTCGCACAACGTCTTGAGCCGGACGGATACCAACAAAGAAGACTGCTTACTTTTGCAAAGCTGCTTGAGAGCCCAGAATCCAAAGAGGAAACACTTCAAGAGTTTTTGGAATATCTGATTTCGGAAACGAAAGATGGTGATATCAACGATACGATTGATGGCGTTGGGCTACAGCTTGCTCTGGACGTCGCCCAAGGCCAACCGCCGAACTTGGAATTGTTTCCGATTGAAACGAGCTATGAACCTGACGAGATACAACTCAATGGAATACGGTTCGCTGCCTTTGTTGCATGGATGAATGCATCCGGGTTTTGCGATGCGACTTGGAAGACGGCTGTTGTCCTCTTAGGCACATCTGCCGAAAGTATGCCGTTGAATCGCGAACTACTTGAAGCCTCAGTGATTAGGTGCCTAAAAAATCAAGACGTGTGAAATCCGACGGAGTCAAGGTCGGTTTTGTCCGCAAAGTGGACATACGTTGCATTCAGAGTAGCCTGCGTACTCCCGCTTGCCATTCCCCCACCGCATATCGGCCAGACCAAAACGCGCGTTGTTAGCGATATCGAACACTCCTATCTGAGCCTTGTCCACAAAGGAACAAATGGAAACGCCCGGGGAATACGCCTCGGAACAGAAAGGAAATTAGATATGGCACATACAGCAACACTGACACATGGCGGATTCAACCTGAGCGCTCGTATTGCGAGCTTTGTTGAGCGCGTAAAAGAAAACCGCGCTCGGGCTGCAGAATACAGCCGCACCTATCGCGAACTGCAAAGCCTGAGCAATCGCGAGCTGGACGATATCGGCGTTCGCCGTTGTGATATCGCAGATATTGCACGCGACCACGCATATTGCGTGTAACACCCCAACCACTCACCGTTGAAGAGGCGCCATTTCGGCGCCTCTTTTGGTTTTTGTCGCCAAGACACAACAAACCTTGCAACCAAAGCCGCAACGCTGTAGAGCGCTCCGGTGGATTTCCGTCCACGAGAATCAAAATCAAGATATGCCGTGTTTGGCCCATCACGCTTCGGGGGTCACATCCGGCTTAGGAGAAGCGAAATGAAACTGAACGAATTGCGCGACAATCCTGGCGCCGCACCTAAACGCACCCGCGTTGGCCGTGGTCCCGGTTCTGGCAAAGGTAAAATGGGTGGCCGTGGTATCAAAGGCCAGAAATCCCGTTCGGGTGTGGCCATCAATGGCTACGAAGGCGGCCAGATGCCGCTGTACCAGCGCCTGCCCAAGCGTGGCTTCAATAAGCCGAACCGCAAGGCATTCGCCGTTATCAATCTGGGCCTGATCCAGAAATTCGTCGACGCCGGCAAGCTGGACGCCAAAGCTGCGATCACCGAGGACGCGCTGGTTGCGTCCGGTCTGGTCCGTCGCAAGCTGGACGGTGTCCGCGTTCTGGCCAAAGGTGAAATCACCGCCAAAGTGAACCTGGAAGTCACCGGTGCTTCGAAATCTGCTGTTGAAGCGGTTGAGAAAGCGGGCGGCTCACTGACGGTCACAAAAGCTGCTGCGGCAGAGTAAGCGCTTGTGAGCGGGCGCAGACCCGCTTACATAGACCTCAGAGTTTTCCAAGACGCCGCCCGAGCCGGAAAACGGTTCCGGGCGGTGTTTGCATAAGAGAGACCGATTTATGGTATCAGCAGCAGAACAAATGGCAGCCAACACAAGCTGGGCTGCTTTGGGCAAGGCCACCGATCTGCGCAACCGCATCCTGTTCACGCTGGGTTTGTTGATCGTCTATCGTCTGGGCACCTTCATTCCGGTCCCAGGTATCGACGGGCAAGCCCTGCGTGAGTTCATGGAGCAAGCGGGGCAGGGCATCGGCGGCATGGTTTCGATGTTTACCGGCGGAGCGCTGGGGCGGATGGGTATCTTTGCCCTCGGCATCATGCCCTACATTTCGGCCTCGATCATCGTACAGCTGCTGACATCGATGGTTCCCGCGCTTGAGCAACTCAAGAAAGAGGGCGAGCAGGGACGCAAGAAGATCAACCAATACACCCGTTTCGGCACCGTGGCTCTGGCCACCGTTCAGGCTTACGGTCTGGCCGTTTCGCTGGAATCGGGTGATCTGGCCACTGATCCGGGCCTGTTCTTCCGTATGTCGACCATGATCACTCTGGTCGGCGGCACCATGTTCCTGATGTGGCTGGGTGAGCAGATCACTGCACGCGGCATCGGCAACGGTATCTCTCTGATTATCTTCGTCGGCATCATCGCCGAGGTTCCCGCAGCTCTGGCGCAGTTCTTCGCTTCGGGCCGCAGCGGTGCAATCAGCCCCGCCGTGATCGTGGGTGTCATTATAATGGTCATCGCCGTGATCACCTTTGTGGTGTTCATGGAGCGGGCCCTGCGCAAGATCCATATCCAATACCCGCGCCGTCAGGCTGGTATGAAAGTCTACGAAGGCGGCTCCAGCCACCTGCCGGTCAAAGTGAACCCGGCGGGTGTGATCCCTGCGATCTTTGCAAGCTCGCTGCTGTTGCTGCCGGTAACGATCTCGACCTTCTCGTCGGGCGCCACAAATGGCCCGGTGATGTCGTGGCTGCTGGCCAACTTCGGCCCCGGACAGCCGCTTTATCTGCTATTCTTCGCGTCGATGATCGTGTTCTTCGCCTATTTCTACACGTTCAACGTGTCGTTCAAGCCGGACGATGTGGCGGACAACCTGAAAAAGCAGAACGGTTTTGTACCGGGTATCCGTCCGGGCAAGAAAACCGCCGAGTATCTGGAATACGTGGTCAACCGCGTGCTGGTGCTGGGTTCGGCCTATCTGGCGGCCGTTTGTCTGCTGCCTGAAATCCTGCGGGGCCAGTTTGCCATCCCGTTCTATTTCGGCGGCACCTCGGTTCTGATTATCGTTTCCGTGACCATGGACACGATCCAACAGGTCCAGAGCCATCTGCTGGCGCATCAATACGAAGGGCTGATTGAAAAGTCCCAGCTGCGCGGCAAAGGCAAGAAACGCGGCAGAAAGGGAGCTGCTCGTCGATGAACATCATTCTTCTCGGCCCCCCGGGGGCAGGCAAAGGAACGCAGGCGCGTCACCTGGTTGAAACCCGCGGTATGGTGCAACTCAGCACCGGAGACATGCTGCGCGAGGCCAAAACCTCGGGCACGGAGATGGGCCAGAAGGTTGCTGCGATAATGGACGCGGGTAAGCTGGTCACCGATGAGATCGTGATCGGCCTAATCGAAGAGAAACTGACCACCGAAAAAGGCGCCGGTTTCATCTTTGACGGCTTCCCCCGGACGTTGGCACAGGCCGACGCGCTGTCGGCTCTGCTGACCAAGCTGGGCCAGTCGCTGCATACGGTGATCGAGATGCGTGTGGATGATGACGCGCTGGTGGACCGGATTACGGCGCGGTCAACCTGCGGCGGATGTGGGGAGGTCTATAACGACAACACCAAACCGATTCCTGCGGATCGCAAATGCACCAATTGCGGTAAGGAAAATGACTTCGTCCGTCGTGCCGACGACAACGAAGACAGCCTGCGTACGCGCTTGATGGAATACTACAAGAAGACCTCTCCGCTGATTGGTTACTACTACGCCAAAGGCGATCTGCGTCCGGTGAACGGGCTGGCGGATATCAAGGAAGTCACCGCGTCGATTGAGGCGGTTCTTGGCTGATATCAATATGGGCTTGACGGCACCGCCAAAAGCCCATATCGACCCCCATCCCTAAAGGGAATCAAAACCGCATGCGGGATTCGTCCCAATTGCCCCGACCACCTCGAATAATACTGGACCCTCTGGCGTCACTGCCACGGTCAAGTGTTGTGAAAAAAGGTTCCGGAGTTACGGAACCGCAACAAAAAGGAAAGTGACACGTGGCACGTATTGCCGGCGTAAACATCCCGACTGCAAAGCGGGTACCAATCGCCCTCACATATATCACCGGTATCGGAAACACCTCGGCCAAAGCAATCTGCGAAGCCGTAGGCATCGAAGCGCACCGTCGCGTCAACGAACTGTCCGACGCCGAAGTTCTGGCCATCCGCGAGCACATCGATGCAAACTTCACCGTCGAAGGTGACCTGCGTCGTGAAGTTCAGATGAACGTCAAGCGCCTGATGGACCTGGGCTGCTATCGCGGTCTGCGTCACCGCCGCAACCTGCCGGTTCGCGGTCAGCGTACCCACACCAATGCTCGTACCCGCAAAGGCCCCGCAAAGGCCATTGCCGGTAAGAAGAAATAAGGGAGGGTCTGACTGATGGCACGTGACAAGACTCGCGTTAAGCGCAAAGAGCGTAAGAACATCGCATCGGGCGTTGCCCATGTGAACTCGACCTTCAACAACACCAAGATCCTGATCTCGGACGTACAGGGCAACGCCATCTCGTGGTCGTCTGCCGGTACCATGGGCTTCAAGGGATCGCGGAAATCGACCCCCTACGCCGCTCAGATGGCTGCAGAAGATGCAGGCAAAAAGGCGCAGGAACATGGCGTCAAGACGCTGGAAGTCGAAGTTCAGGGCCCCGGTTCGGGTCGTGAATCGGCTCTGCGTGCGCTGGCTGCAGTGGGCTTCAACATCACGTCGATCCGCGACGTGACCCCGATCGCTCACAACGGCTGCCGTCCGCCGAAGCGTCGTCGCGTCTAAGCGATTTTGAATTAAGCTGGGGCTGTGTTTTTGCACGGCCCCAGCACGTCATTTTGAACCTCGGGCGTCTGCACCTTGTTGGTCATGGGGCGCGGACAGGAATGGAGGGATTACATGATCCATAAGAATTGGGCAGAATTGATCAAGCCGACCCAGCTTGACGGCAAGCCGGGCAATGATCCCGCACGTCAGGCAACCCTGGTTGCAGAACCGCTGGAACGTGGCTTTGGTCTGACCCTGGGCAACGCGCTGCGCCGTGTTCTGATGAGCTCGCTGCAAGGCGCGGCCATCACCAGCGTTCAGATCGACAACGTCCTGCACGAGTTCAGCTCGGTTGCCGGTGTACGTGAAGACGTCACCGACATCATCCTGAACCTCAAAGGCGTGTCGCTGCGCATGGAAGTCGAAGGCCCCAAGCGCCTGTCGATCAATGCCAAAGGCCCCGCAGTAGTTACCGCTGGCGACATCAGCGAAAGCGCTGGCATCGAGGTTCTGAACCGCGATCACGTCATCTGCCACCTGGATGATGGCGCTGACCTGTTCATGGAACTGACCGTCAACACCGGCAAAGGTTACGTTTCGGCTGAGAAGAACAAGCCCGAAGACGCACCCATCGGCCTGATCCCGATCGACGCGATCTATTCGCCGGTCAAAAAGGTTGCCTATGACGTTCAGCCGACCCGTGAAGGTCAGGTTCTGGACTATGACAAGCTGACCCTGAAGATCGACACCGACGGTTCGATCACGCCGGAAGACGCGCTGGCATTCGCCGCACGCATCCTGCAGGATCAGCTCTCAATCTTCGTCAACTTCGACGAGCCGGAATCGGCTGGCCGCCAGGACGAGGACGATGGTCTGGAGTTCAACCCGCTGCTGCTGAAGAAAGTGGACGAGCTGGAACTGTCGGTCCGTTCGGCAAACTGCCTGAAGAACGACAACATCGTTTACATCGGCGATCTGATTCAGAAGACCGAAGCCGAGATGCTGCGCACTCCGAACTTCGGCCGCAAGTCGCTGAACGAGATCAAGGAAGTGCTGTCCGGTATGGGTCTGCACCTCGGCATGGATGTCGAGGACTGGCCGCCCGACAACATCGAAGATCTGGCCAAGAAATTTGAAGACGCGTTCTAAGCGCGTCTTCACAAATGCCCGGGCTGCCGGGGACCATATGGGCACTTCCGCCCCAAGGAGAGCCGGTGACACGCATCGCCGGCCAGACAAAGCAAAACGCGAAAGAAGGAACTAGAAAATGCGTCACGCACGTGGTTATCGCCGCCTGAACCGTACTCATGAGCACCGCAAAGCTCTGTTTGCAAACATGGCTGGTTCGCTCATCGAGCATGAGCAAATCAAAACAACTCTGCCCAAGGCAAAAGAACTGCGCCCGATCGTTGAAAAACTGATCACTCTGGGCAAGCGCGGCGACCTGCACGCCCGCCGTCAGGCCGCAGCACAGCTGAAAGAAGACAAAGACGTCGCCAAGCTGTTCGAAGTTCTGGGCCCTCGTTACGCCGAGCGTCAGGGCGGTTATGTCCGTATCCTAAAAGCAGGCTTCCGCTATGGTGACATGGCCCCGATGGCGATCATCGAATTCGTTGACCGCGACATCGACGCCAAAGGCGCAGCTGACAAAGCTCGTGTTGCCGCCGAAGAGGCCGCAGACGAAGAATAAGCCTTGGCTATATCTGAGTTTCAGCCCCCGCGTCGCAGACGCGGGGGTTTTCTTTTGCTCCGTGTGAAAATCAAAGGCCATCTAAATTTAATTGCTTTCGGCTTTCAGAATACCATCCGCTGACGCTCCCGCGGACAAATTGGCGTCAGAGAAATCCTCTGTCTCTGGCAGTTCCAGATGAAGAGACGAGGTGTGATCGATTTCGATCTTTCCCCGGGTCAATGTATAATCAAGTACGTGCCCACCGGTGGTCCGGTCGTCAGAGATGAAATGCAAGTGGTAACCCGGCACGCCAATCCCGACTGCGTAGTCAGGGCAGCGGAACCCGAGAATAGTTCCCTCCACGTTTTCCAATTCAAACTCGGCCTGCGTTTTGACCACTTCCAGCAAAGGTTTGTATGGCCGTTCCTGTTTCAACACGTTTCGATACCCAATGTGTTTGATCAATCCGGTGAAACGAACCGCATAAAACAGGTTCTTTGCATCGGCCATGTCATCTAAACCCTCCTCGAAACCGGATTTGTTAATCGGAGAATCCAACGCGAGCGAAATCGTTGGTTCAAAGTCAATGACGGCTGCGTATGGTGTCAGCGCGCCGTTATCCGCAATTGTCGCTTTGCCTTCCCCATCCAGGCGATAAGCGACACCATCCAGCACCACCATTTCTCCGTCCAGGGCGTTGAAGGTACCGAGACCGAAATCTCCGTGTTCCAGCAGCTGACCGATGGAAACAGTCCCGTCATAGACTCCCTGCATGACGGCACTCAGTAGTGAGGCCTGGTAATACTCGTGGGCGTGCTCTTCCCGCACAAAGCTCTTATTTTGATGATGAGAGGCAAGGGCCGTTGCAAAGGTCAATTCCCGGTCTTTGTGCATGGTCGTTCCCTCTGATTGGATTCAGCGCCAAGTCCAACACATAGCACAACTCCCTGTGAAACTTTTGCAACGCTTTGCGAAGCCATAATGCTCAAGCAGGATATTTGTGCGAATAGCTCAAAAGAAAGCGGTAGGTCCTCGGCATTGTCGAAGGCAGCGGGTTATGTCGCTTGCAATCTTTGCATCGGCCCCGCATATCCGGTTGGCGATATTGCCGGAGGGCCGATGATGCTAAGACTATTGTGTTCCCTAGTATTGCTGATGGGCGCAATACCGGCAGCCGCAGAGACGCAGGTACCAAAAAGCCAGACCGAAATCAGCCTCGGGTTCGCCCCTGTCGTAAAGCAGGCTGCCCCGGCGGTTGTGAACATCTACGCCAAGATTGTGCGCGAAGGGCGGGCAAATCCGCTGTTTTCTGACCCGTTCTTTCAGGACTTCTTTGGCCGTGGATTTGGGACGCCACGCCCCCGTGTGCAGAATTCGCTCGGCTCTGGCGTGATCCTCACTGGTGATGGGTATGTGGTGTCAAACTACCACGTTGTGGGGATGGCATCGGAAATTCAGGTCGTGACTACCGACCGTCGTGAATTCACTGCCGAGGTGGTTTTGGGCGACAAAGAAAGCGACATTGCAATCTTGCGGTTGGAAGAGGCAAACGATCTGCCTTTCCTGCAGATGCGCGATTCCGATCAGGTCGAGGTCGGAGAATTAACGCTGGCGATCGGCAATCCGTTCGGCGTCGGCCAAACTGTTTCGTCAGGTATTATTTCAGGTTTGGCGCGCACCGGAACTGCAACCGGAAACGCACGAGGGTACTTCATTCAAACCGATGCGGCGATCAACCCGGGCAATTCCGGTGGCGCGCTGATCGATGTGAATGGTGATCTGATTGGTATCAATACTTCAATCCTGACCCGCTCGGGCGGGTCGAACGGTATCGGCTTTGCCATTCCGGCCAATTTGGTAGCCGTATTCCTGCGGCAGGCGCAGTCTGGCAACGAAAGCTTCGTAAGTCCTTGGGCAGGAATGGCCGGTCAACACATGAGCGCGGATATAGCCGAGTCTCTGGGTATGGCCATCCCACTCGGTGTGGTGATTTCTGACTTACATGAACTGAGTCCGCTGGTAGAAGCGGGTCTGCGGGTCGGCGATGTGGTCACCCATGTCGACGGGGACGAGGTGAATTCTCCGGCCGAGATGAAATTTCGCATGGCTGTTGCCGGGGTAGGTGGAAAGTCGGTCCTGACTCGGCTGCGGGGCGAAGACCGCTCGGATATTGAAGTGGCGCTGATCAAACCGCCTGAAACGCCTGCGGCGGATGAGACTACGCTGGACGAGGATACGGTCATGCCAGGTCTGATCGTTTCGGGTGTAAATCCGGCGGTGATCGTAAAGCTTGGCTTGTCGCTGTCTCAGACCGGCGTCGTAGTGGTTGATCCGAGCCGCTATGGCGGCCGCGCAGGATTGCGTGTGGGCGATGTCGTAAAAGGTATCAACGGAACCAGAACCGAGACACCGGAGGATATCGTTCAGGCACTGACCGATCCAGTTCGCCGGGTACAGATGGAGATTGAGCGGGGAAGCCGGTTAATCTCATTGCGGTTTCGGTTGTGATCCGTGAGTGATTTGTTCGATACCGGTTCTGCGGAACCAGCCGCGTCGCCGCACCGGCCGCTTGCGGATCGCTTGCGCCCACAATCCCTGTCTGAGGTGATCGGGCAAGAGCAGGTTTTGGGACCAGATGCGCCATTGGGGGTGATGCTCGCGTCAGGTAGCCTGTCCAGCCTGATCTTCTGGGGCCCGCCGGGTGTAGGAAAGACAACCATCGCCCGGTTGCTAGCGCAGGAGACCGATCTGCATTTCGTACAGATCAGCGCGATTTTTACCGGTGTGCCGGATCTGAAGAAGGTATTTGAGGCTGCTAAAATCCGTCGTCAGAACGGGCAAGGCACCTTGTTATTTGTTGACGAAATCCACCGTTTCAATAAAGCGCAACAGGACGGGTTTCTGCCGCATATGGAGGACGGCACGATCCTCCTGGTTGGCGCGACGACCGAAAACCCTTCCTTCGAGTTAAACGCGGCGGTACTCAGCCGGTCTCAGGTGCTGGTTCTGGAACGCCTTAGCCTTGCTGATCTTGAGCGTTTGACACAACGCGCCGAGAAAGAGCTTGACCGCGCCTTGCCGCTAACGTCTGCCGCCCGCGAGGCGCTGCAGGAGATGGCGGATGGCGACGGTCGCGCACTACTGAACCTGATTGAACAGGTTGCTGCTTGGAAAGTGGACGCCGATCTGAACCCGGATGCATTGTCGACGCGCCTGATGCGGCGGGCCGCAAAATACGACAAATCGGGGGATGAGCATTATAATCTGATCTCAGCCCTGCACAAATCGGTGCGTGGATCGGACCCTGACGCGGCGCTGTATTGGTTTGCGCGGATGCTGACTGGCGGCGAAGACCCGCGCTATCTGGCGCGGAGGATCACGCGGATGGCGGTTGAAGATATCGGTTTGGCCGATCCTCAGGCGCAATCGATCTGCCTGCACAGTTGGGAAACCTACGAACGACTGGGCTCGCCCGAGGGCGAGTTGGCACTGGCGCAGGCGTTGGTGTATCTGGCGCTCGCTCCGAAATCTAACGGGGCCTATGTGGGGTATAAGGCGGCGATGCGGCTGGCCAAGCAATCGGGCAGTGAACCGCCACCCAAACATATCCTGAACGCTCCGACATCGCTGATGAAGGATCAGGGATATGGTGCAGGGTATGCCTATGACCACGATGCCGAAGATGGGTTCTCGGGTCAGAACTATTTCCCGGATGATATGAAGCGCCCGGTTCTCTATCAGCCGGTAGAGCGTGGTTTTGAGCGCGAGCTGAAAAAACGGCTGGAATACTTCGCCAAGCTGAGAACGCAACGCAATCAGGGCTAGACTTGACTCTGCACCCGATGCGCGCGACAGACGCGCATGATTTCTAAGGCACTGAAACAAGCACAATCCGGGCGGATCAGCCGTGCGGAACAAGGGGCAATGGCATGAGCGGCGTACAGGTGATCACCGTAGCGGAGGGCGATGGCGACCAGAGGCTGGATCGTTGGCTGCGCCGCCTGTTTCCTCATGTCAGCCAGGGCCGGATCGAGAAAATGTGCCGCAAGGGTGAACTGCGCGTAGATGGCAGTCGGGTCAAAGCTTCGACGCGGCTAGAGGCCGGGCAGTCTGTGCGCGTGCCGCCGCTGCCAGACGCCGACCATAAGCCCGCTGTCGTAAAGCATCGTGTTTCGGACGCTGACGCAAAGATGATCCAGTCTTGCGTGATTTATAAAGACGATCACGTGCTGGCGCTGAACAAGCCGCATGGCTTGCCAGTTCAGGGTGGCAGCGGTCAAACCCGCCATGTGGACAGCCTGTCCGAAGCGTTGCGCTTTGGGTATGACGAGAACCCGCGCCTTGTGCATCGTTTGGATAAGGACACATCTGGTGTTCTGCTGATGGCCCGTACGCGCGAGGCCGCCAAAGGGCTGACGGCAGCCTTCCGGCACCGAAACACCCAAAAGATCTATTGGGCGCTGGTAGCTGGTGTTCCAACTCCGTACCTGGGCGAAATCAAGACCGGGCTGGTCAAGGCACCGGGGCATGGTAAGCATGGCGAAGGCGAGAAGATGATCGCTGTTCATCCGAGCGAGGTGAACGATACGCCCGGCGCAAAACGCGCGCATACGCTCTTTGCAACGCTCTATCGCGTTGCAGGGCGAGCCGCCTGGGTTGCGATGGAGCCGGTGACGGGGCGAACTCATCAGCTGCGTGCGCATATGGCTGCGATCGGCCATCCGATAATAGGCGATGGAAAATACGGTGGCTCGGGCCAGGAAAACCTCGGCGACGGCTGGGGCGCGCAGTTGGGAGGTATCATCAGCAAAAAGCTGCATCTCCACGCCCGCAGCCTGTCCTTTGAACACCCGATGACCCGCAAACCCATCTCGCTTACGGCGCCTTTACCGGATCATATGAAACACAGCTGGGATACGCTGGGCTGGACCGAAGACCTCGCTGCAGATGATCCGTTTGAGGAGTTGCGATGAACGCTCCATTGCGGCTGGTCCTGTTTGATGTGGATGGCACTCTGGTCGATAGTCAGGGTGCCATTGTTTCGGCAATGACCGCCTGTTTTCAGGCGCAGTCACTGCCGGTCCCGGATCGTGACGCCATCCTGTCCATCGTCGGTTTATCTCTGCCCCATGCAATGGCGCGTCTGGCAGCAGATCAATCCGAACGGATACAAAGCGCATTGGTTGACGGATATAAGCAGGCCTATCACGCGCAAAGGTTGGAGCAGGGCGCCGCAAGCTCGCCGCTGTATCCCGGTGCGCGCCAAGTGATTGAGGCTCTTCACGCTCAGCCCGAGGTTCTTTTGGGAGTGGCCACAGGCAAATCTCAGCGCGGGCTTGATGCGCTGCTTGAAGGGCATGGGTTGCAGCAGCATTTTATTACTCGTCAGGTTGCAGATCACCACCCGTCCAAGCCGCACCCGTCGATGATAGAAACAGCTTTGGCTGAAACGGGCGTTCCGGCTGCGCAAGCCGTCATGGTGGGCGACACCAGCTTTGACATGGATATGGCCGCAGCCGCGCAGGTTGCCGGGATCGGTGTCAGCTGGGGTTATCACGATCGTCGGGTACTGACGGCTGCGACACATGTGATCGAAACATTCGAAGAATTGCCAGGCGCACTGGCCAAGATCTGGGGCTAAAGAGATGAGCGACTGGAAACCCAAACGCTTCTGGACGACAAGCACGGTCGTTGAGACCGACGTGGGCTATACGGTTGAACTGGATGGTCGACGGGTCAAAACGCCCGCCAAGGCTGCGCTGGACCTGCCCACGCGTGCCATGGCCGAGGCCGTTGCACGGGAATGGGATGCACAGGAAAAGGAAATCGATCCGACCACGATGCCATTCACCCGTTCGGCCAATGCGGCGATCGACAAGGTGCGGCACCAGCATGGTGAGGTTGCCGATATGCTGGCCGATTACGGCGACTCGGATCTGCTGTGTTATCGGGCGACCCATCCCGAAACGTTGCAGCAGCGGCAGTCCGAGGCCTGGGATCCTGCATTGGATTGGGCTGCGGACGCGCTGGGCGCGCGGTTGATCCCGCGTGCAGGGGTGGTGCATCAACCGCAAGCTGCCGAGGTGCTGCAAGGCCTGCGTGACCGGGTGCATGGACTGAATGCGTTCCAGCTGGCGGCGTTTCATGACCTCGTCAGCCTGTCGGGGTCATTGATTCTTGGTTTTGCCGCTGCGCAGAATTGGCGCAAACCGGACGAGATATGGCGCATTTCTCGGCTGGACGAGCTTTGGCAGATCGAACAATGGGGCCACGACGATGAGGCACATGCTGCCGCCGAAGTGAAACGGGCCGCCTTTCTGCACGCAAAGCAGTTCTTTGACCTCTCGTTCTGAGACGGATTCTCGTCAAATCGTGAATTTGTGTCCGATTCTGGCAGAAAAGACCTATCGTTTTCCCTGATCCAGCCCTTGACGTTTGTTGATGAATACGCCCAAACTCGGGCCACTAAAGGGGAGACACCTTTTGGGTAACCTTTCTGGCGCCTATGCGCCGGATCGAACCGTTCCATTCAGGGATGGAAAATCAGGAAGAGGTAAAAATGAAAAAATCCGTAATTTTGGGCGTGGCAACCATTGCCGGCCTGGCTGCTGGCGCAGCTGCAGCGGGTACCGTTGACGACGTGAAAGCCCGCGGCAAGCTGAACTGCGGCGTCGCAACCGGCGTACCCGGCTTTGCCAGCCCCGATGCCAATGGTGAGTGGCAGGGTTTTGACGTGGCCGTATGCCGCGCGGTAGCCGCTGCCGTTCTGGACGACCCAAGCGCCGTTGAGTTCATCCCGACCACCGGTAAAACACGTTTCACCGCGCTGGCTTCGGGCGAGATTGACATGCTGGCCCGTAACACCACGTGGACCTTCAGCCGCGACGTCGACCTGAAGTTCGAATTCGTCGGCATCAACTACTACGATGGTCAGGGCTTCATGGTTCCCAAGGCACTGGGCGTCAGCTCGGCCAAGGAACTGGACGGTGCAACCGTTTGCATCCAGACCGGCACCACAACTGAGCTTAACCTGGCGGATTTCTTCCGCATCAACAACATGAGCTACGAGCCGGTTCCGATCGAAACCAACGCCGAAGCGCAGCAGCAGTATCTGGCTGGTGCCTGTGACGTTTACACCACCGACGCATCGGGTCTGGCTGCTACGCGCGCCACCTTTGAAAACGCAGGCGACCACGTGATCCTGCCCGAAATCATCTCGAAAGAGCCGCTGGGCCCGCTTGTCCGTCATGGCGATCACGAGTGGGGCGATGTGGTCCGCTGGACCCTGAACGCACTGATCGCAGCGGAAGAGTTGGGTGTAACCTCGGCGAACATCGACGAGATGTCCAGCGGTGCCACCGACAACCCAGAGGTAAACCGCCTGTTGGGTACCGAAGGTACGCTGGGTGAGATGCTGGGTCTTGACGCGAACTGGGCACAGCGCGCGATCAAAGTCGGCGGTAACTACGGCGAAGTGTTTGCCAAGAACATCGGCGAGGAAACCCCGATCGGTCTGGCACGCGGCCTGAACGCACAGTGGACCGATGGTGGCCTGCTGTACGCACCGCCTTTCCGCTAAGATCCACGGAAAAGGGCGCGGGGGAACCCGCGCCCTTTTTCCTTCCATAAGAAACACGCCCGGAACGATCTGAGCAGAGGCAAACTCTGCCAACATCCGGGATGCACGGGGATATACATAGGTCATGACGACACTCACTGACCCGCCGAAGGAGCACTTCCGGCTGTCCATGCTCCTTTATGATACGCGGTACCGATCTGCGACCATTCAGGTCATAGCGATGATCGGTTTCATGCTTCTGGCAGCCTGGATTATCAACAACACCATTCAGAACCTTGAAACGCTGGGCAGAACAGTCGGGTTCGACTTTTTTGCCGAACCGGCCAGCTATGACATCAACCAACGCCTGCTGGAATACGACTCGCGCGATACCCATCTGCGCGCGGCGTTTATAGGCCTGCTAAACACTCTGGTTGTTGCAGTTCTGGGCTGTATCACAGCAACGATCATCGGTGTCATGGTCGGTGTTTTGCGCCTGTCGAATAACTGGCTGATCGCGCGGATCATGACGGTCTATGTCGAGATGTTCCGTAACGTTCCAGTGCTGCTTTGGATCGTGTTCGCCATGGCGATCCTGATTGAAAGCCTGCCAGCACCGCGCGCCTTCCGAGGTGAAAACCCCGAAGCCACGATGGATCTTTTTGGCACGGTCGCGGTCACAAATCGCGGGGTCTATATCCCCGAGTTTCTGTTCTCGCGCGGGTTGGGCGATATCCACCTTTTCGGTACATCAAGCCTGCGCTTTGATGTTTCGCTTGACCTGATCGCCTTCCTGATCGTGTTTGGTGGCAGCATCTTTGCGATGCGCAAGGTTTCGGCCTGGGCCAATTCAACGCAAGAAAAGACTGGCGATCGCCCGACCATCTGGCACATCCAACTGGGCCTTTTGTTCGTGCCATCAGCCATCCTGCTGGGCGTTCTGGGTTTTCACCTGGGCTACCCTGAGCTGAAAGGCTTCAACTTCAGCGGCGGTACCCACCTTCGTAACTCGCTGATTGCCTTGTGGCTGGCCCTGTCGCTGTACACTGCGGCATTCATCGCCGAGATCGTGCGCGCCGGTATTCTGGCCATTTCCAAGGGTCAGACCGAGGCCGCATCCGCACTGGGCCTGCGCCCGGGCCGGACCATGCGTCTGGTGATCTTGCCGCAGGCGTTGCGGGTGATCATCCCGCCAATGATCTCGAACTATCTGAACCTGACCAAGAACTCGTCGCTGGCGATCGCGGTCGGATATATGGACATCACGGGTACGCTGGGCGGCATCACCATGAACCAGACCGGTCGCGAGCTGGAATGCGTTCTGCTGCTGATGCTGGTCTACCTGTCCATCTCGCTGAGCATTTCGGCGGTGATGAACTGGTACAACAACCGTGTCAAACTGGTGGAGCGGTAATATGAGTGATGTTTCATTTGTCCGCACGGAAATGTTGCCGGAACAGGCACCACCCGCCTCAGAGGTCGGTGTACTGGGCTGGATCAAGCATAACCTGTTTTCAAGCTGGCTGAACGCCATCCTGACAATCGTCTCGCTGGTCTTCATCTACTATGTGCTCTCCAACATCCTGTCCTGGACGTTCGAATCCGTTTGGAACGCCAATTCCCTGTCGGAATGTCGTGAGATCATGATGGCTACGTGGGGCGATACGCATGGTCATGCCTGCTGGGGTGTGATCAAGGATCGTTGGCTACAGCTGCTATATGGGTTCTATCCGCCGTATCCGGCGCATCCGGATGCCACATGGTCGAACCCGCCTGAAACAGGGGCATGGCCGGCCTATTTCCGTCCGAACCTGACCTTCATCCTGTTGTTGGTTGCTATTGCGCCAGTGTTGTTCACTAAGGTGCCGCGTAAGCTGTTGATTGTAACGGCGGCTTATCCGTTCCTGCTGCCTTGGCTGATGTGGGGTGGGTCGATCTGGGGGCCGCTCATGGTCGCCGCCGGATTTGCCATCGGGTATTTCGCGTACAAGTTTGCGCTTCCGGTTGCTGGGTCTCTTGCCGCGATTATCCTTGCGATTGCGCTGCCCATACTATGGTGGCTGTTTGCTGCCGGTTCCGTGGCTGACGCAATCAATGCAATCATTCCGATCGGTATCGCGCCGGTGGAAAGCCGCGACTTTGGTGGCTTTATGCTAGCGATCCTGTTGGGTGTCGTGGCCATTGGTGTTTCGCTGCCTATCGGTATCGTGCTGGCGCTGGGTCGTCAGTCCGATCTGATGATCGTCAAATACCTGTGCGTGGGCTTTATCGAGTTCATTCGGGGCGTGCCGCTGATTACCCTGCTGTTTGTGGCATCGCTGTTGCTGAACCTGTTCCTGCCGCCGGGCACTAATTTTGACATCATCCTGCGGGTGATGATCATGATGACCCTGTTCTCGGCCGCCTATATGGCCGAGGTGATCCGGGGTGGTCTGGCTGCCCTGCCGCGTGGTCAGTACGAAGGCGCAGACAGTCTGGGCCTGAACTACTGGCAGGCGCAGCGGCTGATCATCATGCCACAGGCGCTGAAAATCTCGATCCCGGGCATCGTGAGCACGTTCATCGGTATCTTCAAGGATACGACTTTGGTCTCGATCATCGGTCTGTTCGACGTGATTGGCCTGACCAACGGCATCCGCGCCGATACCGCCTGGAACGGCGTCTACTGGGAACTGTTTGCCTTTATCGGCGTTCTGTTCTTCGTGGTTTGCTTCTCCATGTCCCGTTATTCCATGTACCTGGAGCGCAAGCTTCAGACTGGCCACCGTTAAGGAGTTCAACACATGTCTGAACTTGCAATTGAACGCGAAATCGACCGCTCCAAAATGCAGGTGAGCGACGAAATCGCCATCGAAATCACCAACATGAACAAGTGGTACGGGGCCTTCCACGTGCTGCGCGATATCAATCTGACCGTCAATCAGGGCGAGCGGATCGTGATCGCGGGGCCGTCGGGGTCGGGCAAGTCTACCCTGATCCGCTGCCTGAACGCGCTGGAGGAACACCAGCAGGGCACGATCATTGTGGATGGGACCGAGTTGTCGAATGACCTGAAAAACATCGACAAAATCCGGTCCGAGGTTGGCATGGTGTTCCAGCACTTCAACCTGTTCCCGCACCTGACCATTCTGGAAAACTGCACGCTGGCCCCGATCTGGGTGCGCAAGACGCCCAAGAAAGAGGCCGAAGAGCGCGCGATGCATTTCCTGGAAAAGGTGAAGATCCCTGAGCAGGCCGACAAGTATCCCGGTCAGCTATCGGGTGGTCAGCAGCAGCGTGTGGCGATTGCCCGCTCGCTGTGCATGATGCCGCGGATCATGTTGTTCGATGAACCTACATCGGCGCTGGACCCTGAGATGATCAAAGAGGTGCTCGACACCATGATCGAACTGGCCGAGGAAGGCATGACCATGCTGTGTGTGACCCACGAGATGGGCTTTGCCCGCCAGGTCGCCAACCGCGTGATCTTTATGGATGCCGGTCAGATTGTGGAGCAGAACGAACCGGAAGAGTTCTTCAACAACCCGCAGAGCGAACGGACCAAGTTGTTCCTCAGCCAGATTCTGGGACACTAAATTCGGATCAGAAAACTAAGAAGGCGGGGTGTCGACCTCGCCTTTTTCTATTCCAGCAGCTCGCGTGGGATCGTGAAGCCCAGAACCTCACCCTGATGCCATTCGAGCGCATTCCAGTCGGGGATATCGAACCGGATTACAGTCGTTGCACAAGTCGGATAGTCGTAGAATCTCGAATGATCGGGCTGGTTGCGTATCAGCCGATTTGCAAATGCAGCGATGCCGGGATTATGCCCCAGCATTAGTAAGGTATCGCCGGTGGCTGTGGCCAATTCGGCGAACATCTCATCGGGGCCTGTCAGATACAAGGCGGGGGTAAAGCGGATTTTCGGGGTGCTCAGCCCCAATCTGTCCCACGTTTCCCGCGTGCGCTTGGCGCTTGAGCAGATAACGTCATCCGGTAGCCAGCCATTGCTTTGCAGCCACGCCCCAATCGCGGGGGCCGATTTGCGTCCTCGATTGTTCAACGGGCGGTCGTGATCTTCGGCAAAGGGATCGCCCCAACTGGACTTGGCATGGCGCATTAGGATCAGTGTGCGGGTCATGATCGGTGAAATGCTTTCATGTGATGCGCAGATTGCTCTGGCTGGCGCTCTGCGCCGGCGCTGAGAGGGCAGGCGAGCCGGGCGAGGCAGCCTTTGTTCATGCAGCTGTGTCCCGCCTTGGTATCGAGATGATCATGACAGGCTGCCACGTCATAGAAGCTGTGGGTGTTCAATGCCCCAACCGGACAGGTTGTTGCACAAGGCGCGGGGCATTCTGTGCAAGGTGACGATTGAGACACGGATGGAATTGAAAACTCATCCGCAAAATGCAACGCACCACGGAATGATATCATCATCCCTACCGTATCGTGCACCAGGGCCCCGACCGGACTGCTGAAGGTGCGACCGGACTTAAGTGCCCAGTCAATGAAGGGTGCGTATGGTGGGCCGCCGAACGGATAGTAGGCGGTGCCCCTCATGTCCTGCGCAAGCTGGCCGATCACCCGTCTGGACCAGCGATCAACCGGGTCGGGTTGGCCATCCTGCCACTCAGCCGAGGCCTTCAGAGCAGGCCAGAATGCCCCCGCAGCCCCCAGAAGGATCAGGGTTCCGTCATTAAGTTGCTTTGCTTCACTGGGCCTTGGATGAAGTGCACCCATAACTATCAGCCCAACCTGAGTGGCTGCTCGTTCGAGATTGGCGTAGGTCATCAACGGCGGAAGGGCAGAGCCAGGCTCCAGCCCAGTTTTGTTGGTCGATCGTCCTGCCATTCCAATCCCACGCTCATTTGTTCGTGCCCGTCCCGAGGTTGTGCGATGTAAGTCCCCAGCATTCGGTCCCAGATAGACAGTGCAAAGCCATAATTGCTGTCATGCTCTTTTCGGAATACCGAATGATGTACGCGATGCATATCGGGTGTCACAAGAATCCTACGTACCACAGCGTCAACGGCAAGGGGGAGCTTCAAGTTTGAATGATTGAACAACGCTGTGCCATTAAGAAGGATCTCGAACAGGATCACAGCCAGGGCGCTGGCGCCGAGCAGATAGATTAGCCCGATTTTCAGGATCATGGACAACGCGATTTCAACCGGGTGAAAGCGGACTGCAGTAGTGACGTCCATGTCTCGGTCGGCGTGATGCACACGATGTAGCCGCCAAAGGATTGGCACCTTGTGGGTAATCAGATGCTGTAGCCAGATTGCAAAGTCCAGAATCAGCACACACAGAATAAGCTCAACCCACCCTGGCCAGGCGAGCCAATTAAAAACGCCCAATCCATTTTTCCCGGCATCAATGGCAGCGCCAACTGCCAATAAGGGCAACCCAATCGCCATAGTCCTGAGCATCAGTGTGTTCAAAACAGTGATTGATAGATTGGTTAGCCACCGATTTTTTCGCGAACAGGTTCGTAAGCGTTTTGGCGCAATTGTCTCTGCCGCCGCAAACAAAACAAACAGGATCAAAAACACGCTTAGGCGAAATAGGGGCTCGTTCTCCATACATTCACAATCGGGCATGTTAATGCCCGGTGCAAGATGTTGAAGATCACTATGGCGTTAATCAGGACGGATCAAGGATCCGGCACCGTGTTCCGTAAACAGTTCGAGCAGTACCGCATTGGGCGCGCGCCCGTCCAGAATAACGACCGCCCGAACGCCATTATGCAGCGCGTCCAGCGCAGTTTCGGTTTTTGGGATCATACCACCCGCAATAGTGCCTTCACGCGTCATCTCACGAATCTGGCCAGCTTTGAGCTCGGTCACGACATCGCCTGCTGCGTTCTTGACGCCCGCTACATCGGTCAGCAGCAGCAGGCGGTCTGCCTTAAGAGCTGAGGCGATCGCCCCGGCTGCAGTGTCGCCATTCACATTGAAGGTTTCGCCATTCCGACCTGCGCCCAGCGGCGCGATCACAGGGATAACATCATGCGCAAACAGGTCATGCAGGACTTTGGGGTTCATCTCGGACGGTGTGCCGACAAACCCGAGCGAGGCGTCGGTCTGTTCGCACATCATCAAATGGGCATCCTTGCCCGACAGACCCACAGCCATGCCACCCTGCGCATTGATCGCCTGCACGATCCGCTTGTTCACAAGGCCCGACAGGACCATTTCGACCACTTCGACTGTGGCTTTGTCCGTCACGCGTTTACCACCCACAAACTTGGACTGGATATCCAGTTTGTCGAGCATCGCATTGATCATTGGGCCACCGCCGTGCACGACGACCGGGTTTACGCCAACCTGACGCATAAGCACCACATCGCGCGCAAAGCTTTCCATGGCTTCGTCGCTGCCCATGGCGTGGCCACCTAGCTTGATGACGACAATCGCACCGTCGTATCGCTGCAGATAGGGCAGGGCGCTGTTCAATGTGGCGGCGGTGGCGATCCAATCCCGGTTCATATCTCGTGTCTTCATGGCTGATTGTCCCTCTGGGACCCTGTGTTAGGGCGTTTGGAGGATGGTGCCAAGACCGGATCGCGGAAACAGCCAATCTGAACGGGCCGTACCCGATGGGCGCGACCCGGCTTCCTTAGCTCATGACTTGTATATTGCTGAACAGCGTCACTCCAGATGCGCAATGATCGAACGCAGGGTCGGAATGCCGTCGCCCTTCTCGGATGAGGTCAACACGATCTCCGGGAATGCCGCAGGATGTTTTGAAAGCGCGGCGCGTACCTGGTCCAGCACCTTTTCCCGGTCTTTTGCTTTGACCTTGTCGGCCTTTGTCAGAACGCATTGAAAGGTCACTGCGCTGGTATCCAGCAGCTTCATGATCTCGGCGTCCACAGGTTTCACCCCGTGGCGCGAGTCGATCAGGACGAAGGCACGGCGCAGGGTCTGACGTCCACTCAGATACTGTTTCAGCAGACGTTGCCATTTTTCCACGACCTTCACCGGCGCGTTCGCATAGCCGTACCCTGGCAGGTCGACCAAATAGAGTTCAGGCCCTTGCGTGAAAAAGTTGATCTCTTGTGTACGCCCCGGCGTGTTCGAGGCACGTGCTAACCCCTTGGTGCCCGTTAGCGCGTTGATCAAGCTGGATTTACCGACATTCGAACGCCCGGCGAAACATACCTCCAGCCGATCGGGGGCAGGCAGGCCATCCATGGCAACGACGCCTTTGACGAATTCGGATGGCCCGGCAAACAGCTTTCGACCGGTTTCCGTTGCGAATTCATCTGGAGTTTCAGCTAGTGGAAAGGGAAGTGTGGTCATAGAACCTGAACCTCGTCACCGGTGTGAATGGTGGCGCCTTCCAGAACTTCGGCATAAACGCCAAAATCCTGATGATCCCAGCTGCTCAGCGCACCCAGTGTGTCGGCATCCCGCTCACCCGTTTCAGGGTTGGCGGTTGTCGCCAAACACCGCGTGATGCGTTCGCGCACATGAAAAACGGCCTCGCCGATCCGGATGTCGCGGCCAATCCAGTCGAACTCATTCCACAGCGGCAGGCCATCGAACCAGATATTTCCGCGCCAGCGAGCGATAGAAAGATCCCTGCCTAGCTTCTGTTCGACCGCCCGATGCGACGACATGTTGCACAAACTGATCGAAGGAAAATCGCTGTCCGTCATGCCGCGATTAGCGGCGCGGACAATGCGGGCAGACGCAGCGCGATCTGCAGGCATCAGCGGTTTGACCCAGTCCAGAAAGGTATCCTGTTGCACGTCGGGCTCAAAGCTTAGATCGGGGCGATTGGGATGGCTCAGCGTGACCGAGTCGCCTTGCAGCTGCGCCGAGATTGCCATCAACTGAGGGGCCTTCGCGCCTCGGCTGAAATTGGCGCAGGGTGCCCATTCCGATCCATCCGCTTTCGACGCCTCATGTGCAACCGCCCAAACACGATCCCCGGGCATGGTATGCCCGGGGATCATGGTAATGCGATCAAGGCGTTCACGCCCGTGACTTTTGATCGGGTGCCGCCAAATGCTGGTGACCGAACCGCTCATTTGTCGTCCGTTTTTGGCGTTCGTTTGAAGCCTGATTTGATGTTGCCGAATACATCGGGCGTATAGCCCTGACTCCGCATGATCAGGTATTGCTGGGTAAATGTGATCGTGTTGTTCGCGATCCAGTAGACCACCAAACCGCTGGCAAATCCGCCCAGCATGAACATGAACACCCATGGCATCCAGGCAAAGATCATCGCCTGTGTTGCATCGGTCGGTGCCGGGTTCAGTTTCTGCTGCAGCCACATCGAGATACCCAGCAGCAGTGGTAGGATACCGATAAAGATCAGCGCCATGAAGCTTTCAGGCTGCGGTGCCGCCCAAGGCAGCCAGCCAAAGAAGTTGAAGATTGAGGTCGGATCCGGAGCGCTGAGGTCCTGGAACGGGCCAAACCATGGGGCTTGACGCAGTTCGATGGTGACAAAAATCACCTTGTACAGCGAGAAGAAGATGGGGATCTGCATCAGGATCGGCAAACAGCCTGCGGCCGGGTTAACCTTTTCCTTCTTGTACAGCTCCATCATGCCTTGCTGCATCTTCTGGCGGTCATCCCCTGCGGCCTCTTTCAAGGCCTCCATCTGGGGCTGCAGTTCCTTCATCTTGGCCATCGAAACGTAGGATTTGAACGCCAGCGGGAACAGGATCGCCTTGATGATCAGGGTCAGGCCGATGATGGACCAGCCCATGTTGCCGATCAGCAGATTGATGTTGTGCAGCAGCCAGAAGATCGGCTTGGTCAGGAAGAAGAACCAGCCCCAGTCGATGCTGTCGATGAATTTCTGTACGCCTTCTGCCTGGTATTCCCGAATGGCTTCCCATTCCTTGGCACCAGCGAACAGGCGTGTGGTCACTTCGGCAGTCTCACCCGGCGCTACGGTCAGCGTCGGCAGCACCGTTTCGGTTTGATAGATTTTGCGGCGCGAGTCATATTTTGCGGCTGCTTTGAAGGTCGAGCCCGGCTCTGGGATCAGCGTGGTCATCCAGTAGTGATCCGTGAAGCCGATCCAGCCATCTTCCTTGACCTGATAGACCTCGGCCTGCGCCCGTTCGTTCGGGTCGATGTCAAAATCGCGGACATCACCATAGTCAACTTCGGAAAGCGTGCCGTCCGCCATGCCGATCACACCCTCATGCAGGATGAAGAAGTTTTTCAGGCCCGGAAGGTCGCCATCTTCACCAATACCGTGGCGCGCAAGAATGCCATAGGGTGCCATGCCCACCTCGGTTTGGGTCGCGTTTTCAACCGATTGGATAACTGTGAACATGTAGTCCTGATCGACCGCGATGGTGCGGCGGAAAGTCAGGCCATTGCCATTGTCCCAGGCCAGCGTGATGGGGCTGTCTACGCCAAGCGTCTCACCCTCTTCCAATGTCCAGAGCGTGTTGGGGCCCGGGACATCCGCACCTGCAACTCCTGTACCCGGTGCCCAGCCGTAAACGGCATAATAAGCCGATTCCGAACCAACCGGAGACAGCAGCTCAACAATAGGCGCGCCTTCTTCGATCGAGACTTTGTAATCTTTCAGAAACAGCTCATCGATCCGCCCGCCGGACAGGGACAGGCTGCCTTTCAGACGGGGGGTGTCGATGTTGACGCGAGGGGCTTGTTCCTCTGGCAGTGTTTCCTCGGCGGTCGCTGTGGCTTCACCCACGGTGCTGGTCGCGCTGGGTGTTTGCACCTCGTCGCCTTCCAGATCTGCAATTTCTGCAGCGTCCTGCGTCGTGGTTGATTCCGGCGGTGGGAACAGCACGAACCAGACAAGGATCACCAGAAAGCTGAGCGCGGTTGCAAGGATGAGATTTTTGTTCTGATCGTCCATCGGGGACAGCCACCTTGAGCAGTGAAACACACCCGGTGGGTTCAACAGAGTGCAGCCCCAAAGGTCAAGCGGAATCGCCCATCAAATCGTTCCGGCGCTGGATTTGGCGCACCGTAATTGCAGATTTCATCCCATTTTGCGACCGATCTTGGATGCACCCCTGATCTTGGCACGATGCGCCGCGATCCAATCCAGGGTCTGCTCAAATGGCATTGGCTTTGCAATTCCGAACCCCTGAACGTGGTTACTGCCCAATTGCGCCATCAACGCGTGTTCGCCGGGCGTTTCCACACCTTCAGCGAGCGTTTCGAGATTCAGGCGTTCAGCCATGGTCAGAATGGCGCTGACCAGTTGCTGCTGGCTGGGATCCTGATCGGATTTGGTGACAAACGTCCGATCAATCTTGATCCTCGAGACGTCAAACCGCTTGATCGAGGCGATCGAGGCATGTCCGGTTCCAAAGTCATCCAGGTCGATACAGCATCCAAGCGCAGCCATGCCGGTTACATTCCGCGTGATCACGTCATCTGGCCTGCGCGAGAACACGGTTTCCAGAATCTCAACCGCCAGCCGATCCGGTGTCAAATCAAACTGATCCAACTCCCATTTCAGGCGGTCGATCAAGCCGGGATTGCGCAACTCATCGGATGAGAAATTGATACCGATCCGGGGCACAACGCATGCTGCACGATCCCAAGCTTGCATCGCTTCAAAAGCATGGTGACGCATGATTTGGCCTAGCCGCTCCATCAGTTCGGCTTGCTCGGCGAAGGGCAGGAATACCTGCGGGCTGAGAACACCTTTTATTGGATGCTCCCACCTTGCCAAAGCCTCGAACCCTGTGATGTTCCCATTATCCGTTGAAACCTGAGGCTGAAACCAGGGCCGAATCTCTCCATTGTCCAATGCCGCCTCGAACTCTTTTCTCAAATTGGCTCGGACCAGGGATCGCCGACGGGTCGCGGTTGAATAGGCACGTATGGTGGAGGGACCGCTTCTTTGCGCCTCGGATAGTGCAGCGGTGGCGGCGCCAATCCACTCATCAGCCTCGGCCTGTCGCAGGTCTGAATGCAGGCAGAACCCGATTGAGCAGGATTGGTAAACTCCTGTGCCATTCAACAAAAGCGGCTCTTCGACTGCGCTTTGGATGCGGCCAGACATTTGAATGCAGGCTTCCAGATCAAGATGTGGGGAGGGATGCAGGCCAATGAGAAACCGGTTCTGATCGATCTGCGAAAAGATGTCCTGATTTCGGATGATCGACAGGATACGATCACTGAATTGCTGCTTTACATGAGTGGCGGCAGCCTGACCGTGCAGATCCTGAAGCTCGGCATAGCCGTCCAAAGCAATTGCGATACAGGCGGCATTCTCACCTGATTTGCTGACCGATTCACTCAACGCCTCCAACTCTGATTGGAATACGTCATATGGAATCAGGCCGCTGGGGCGCATACCTGAACTGCGGGCTGTATAAGAACGGCTTCCCCAATTTCCGATGACGGCAAAAGCAAGGGGCAAACCCAAAGCCGTGGTAACAAGTGCACGTTCACCGCCCAACCAGAAGGCGGCTAAACACGCCGCGGGAATAAATGCCAGAACCTGCGGTCCGGTGAGAAATATCCGCAGCGTTTCGGAACAACGGTCGACAAAGAGGAATTTCCGCATAGGTTTTACGGCCTTCAGCTTGGGCTAGGATCGCGCAAGCCAACCGTAGGAAATCAATCTGAGTCAGGCGTTAACGTAACTGGGGAATATCGTCTGAATTTTCGTCTTTTTGAATCGGATCGATCGAAAGATTTGCGAAATCAAACAGTTTTGGGTCCAGAAGATGCGAAGGCCGCGCATTGGTCAATGCCCGAAACATCACTTGCCGCCGGCCGGGGCTGTTCTTTTCCCACTGATCGAGGATCTGCTTGACCTGTTGGCGCTGCAGCCCGTCCTGACTGCCGCACAGATCGCAGGGTATGATGGGATAGTTCATCGCCTTGGCGAATTTCTCGCAATCCGCCTCGGCCACATGGGCCAGCGGGCGATAGACGAACAGATCACCCTCTTCATTCACCAGTTTTGGTGGCATGGTTGCAAGACGACCGCCATGGAACAGGTTCATGAAAAAGGTTTCAAGGATGTCATCGCGGTGATGGCCAAGCACAACTGCGGAACAACCTTCCTCGCGCGCGATACGATAGAGGTTGCCCCGACGCAGGCGTGAACACAGCGCACAATAGGTGCGGCCCTGCGGAACTTTGTCCATCACAACGGAATAGGTGTCCTGATACTCAATCCGACGTGGCACCCCCATACGGTCTAGGAATTCTGGCAGGACTGTTGCCGGGAACCCCGGTTGCCCCTGATCCAGATTGCAGGCCAGAAGATCCACGGGCAGCAGACCGCGCCATTTCAGTTCGTAGAGCACCGCCAGAAGGGTATAGCTGTCCTTGCCGCCCGATAGGCAGACCAACCAGCGGGGTGTTTTACCTTCGGCGGTGCGGTCCACCATGCCGTACTGCTCAATGGCCTCGCGCGTCTGGCGCACGATGCGCTTGCGCAGCTTCTTGAACTCGGTGGTTGAAGGCGCACCGGCAAAAAGCGGATGGATATCGTCGGCTTCATCAAACATGGGCGGGGCCTATCGCAGTTGGGTGAACCGGGCAAGGGTCAGGGTCGTTCGTCGTCGGGCACAGGGTCATAGCCATCGCCACCCCACGGATGGCAGCGCCCGATCCGGCGCGCCGCCAGCCATGCGCCCTTGATGGCGCCGTGTTTATCAAGCGCTTCCAGTGCATAGGCGGAACAAGTCGGCTGATAGCGGCAGTTGAATCCAACCCAGGGGCTGAAGATCAACCGGTAGGCCCGGACGGGCAGTGCGAGGAGATGGGCAAAGAGGGTCATTTGCCACCCCCGTGTATTTTGCGCAGCGCATAGCGCAAATCGTCTTTCAGCGCATCAAAGGGCCGTGCAGCGGTAACCTCGGCGCGGCCGATCAACACGTAGTCCCAGCCCGCATGCCCATGAATAGGTAATACGGCCCGCGCGGCTTCACGCAGGCGGCGTTTGGCGCGGTTGCGGGCGACGGCATTGCCGACCTTCTTTGAGCAGGTGAACCCGATGCGAATGCCCGCAGCCTCATCAGCGCCACGTTTACGCGCCTGCACCATCATCGATGCAGTGCCTTGCCGTTTGGCCCGCGCGGCTTTCAGAAAGTCCGAGCGATTCTGCAGTACGGTCAATGATTCAGATGCGCAAACGGACGCCGCCGGGGGCATCACCCTCGGCTGGTTGTTACCATCCTCAGGGGCCTCCGGCGGCGTCATGTTCATAACCTGAAAGGTCGAGCGGTTTATGCGCTCAGCGACTTACGGCCGCGTGCGCGACGTGCGTTCAGGATTTTGCGGCCGGCTTTGGTGGCCATGCGCGCGCGGAAACCGTGGCGGCGTTTGCGAACCAGGTTCGAAGGCTGATAGGTGCGTTTCATCGCTCCGTCTCCAATCTATAGCGGTGGGTGCGGCGCGGATTCGCCTAGCCCTAGTGTTCGAAGCCCGTCCTCTACTGGGTAGCGGGGGGTAAGTCAAACCCCTAGGTGGGGGTTTTGGTGCGTTTTGCAACAAATCTGTAATCTGCCCGGGCAAAAGATTTCAAAAACCGGGTTCAGAGCGCGTATCCCTCACATTAAGTGCCATAAACATCAAGGCCCCGTGAGGCCTCTGTTGCAGCGCGCGCGGGCGGCGCATGTTGTGGGCAAGATGAATGAACAAGAACCTGCTACCCAGATGAACGAAACCACCAAGATCCCGCGCAACGGGCTGGCGCGTCATATCCCATTGGCGGTGATTCTTGCCGTTGCCGCCGTGGGGTTCTTTGCGCTGGGCGACTATCTGACCTTTGAAACCCTGCGTGACAATCGCGAGGCTCTGCTGGCCTGGCGCGATTCAAACTACTGGGCGATGGCGGCAGCTTTCGTAGGGATTTACATCATTATTGTTGCCTTCTCGTTACCCGGTGCTGCGGTCGCTTCGATGACCGGTGGGTTCCTGTTCGGGTTGCTTGCAGGAACGGCTTTTAATGTTTTTGCCGCAACCATAGGCGCTTCGACGATCTTTCTGGCCGCACGCTGGGGTTTGGGTGAATCTCTGACCGCCAAGCTTGAAGCCTCGGAAGGGACGGTCAAGAAACTGAAGGACGGGCTGCGTGAGAATGAAATCTCGGTTTTGTTCCTGCTGCGTCTTGTACCTGTGGTGCCCTTCTTCGTTGCCAATCTGGTGCCCGCATTGGTTGGGGTAAAGTTCCGAAACTTCCTGATTACGACGGCGCTGGGCATCATCCCTGGTGGGATTGTCTATACCTGGATCGGTGTTGGGCTGGGTGGTGTCTTTGATCGCGGCGAAACCCCGGATGTCTCGCTGTTATGGGAACCCTTCGTGATCGGGCCAATTATTGGCTTGTGCGCGCTGGCAGCGCTGCCGATTGTCATCAAATCCCTCCGTGGTCGAAAGGGCTCCTGATCCATGCAAGAGTTGAAAACCGATATCCTGGTGATCGGGGCCGGGTCAGGCGGGTTGTCTGTAGCCGCCGGGGCCAGCCAGATGGGTGCGGATGTCATCCTGCTGGAAGGCCACAAGATGGGTGGGGATTGCCTGAACTTCGGCTGTGTCCCATCCAAAGCTCTGATCGCCAGCGGCCAGGCTGCATATGCTCAGGCCCACGCGTCGGCTTTTGGCGTCGCGGATGCGATGCCACAAGTGGATTACGCAGCTGCCAAGGATCATGTGCAGAGTGTTATCGCCCAGATCGAACCCATGGACAGTCAGGAGCGTTTTGAAGGCTTTGGCGTCAAGGTAATCCGGGAGTACGGCCGATTCATCTCACCCACGCAGGTACAGGCCGGAGATCACCTGATCACCGCCCGACGCGTCGTGGTGGCCACAGGTTCATCGCCCTTGGTGCCGCCGCTGCCCGGGCTGGATCAAGTGCCGTATTACACCAACGAGACCATATTCGACCTGCGCGATAAGCCCGAGCACCTGCTGATCATCGGCGGAGGTCCCATCGGCATGGAAATGGCGCAGGCGCATATCCGGCTGGGCTGCAAAGTGACCGTGATCGAGGGCCTTAGTGCGCTGGGCAAAGACGACCCTGAAGCTGCAGCCGTCGTGCTGGATAGTCTTCGGACTGAAGGTGTCGAAATCCATGAAAACGCCATGGTGTCCCAGATCCGAGAAAATGCAGGCACCATTGAGGTGGTCACTGAGAATGATGAGGTCTACGCGGGCTCTCATCTGTTGCTGGCCGTCGGACGCAAGGCCAATATCGACCGTCTGAACCTCGGCGCTGCCGGGATCGACAGCACGCGGGCAGGCATCAAGGTGGACGACTCTTTACGCACGAGCAATCGCAAGGTCTATGCCATTGGTGATGTTGCAGGTGGGCTGCAATTTACCCATGTCGCCGGATATCATGCGGGGATCATCATCCGCTCTGCCTTATTTGGGCTTCCGTCGAAAGCGAAGACCGCTCATATCCCATGGGCCACCTATACAGATCCCGAACTGGCACAGGTCGGCCTGACCGAGACACAAGCCCGTGAACAGCATGGCGACGCGGTGGAGGTTGCCCGGTTCGACTATCACCACAATGACCGCGCAGTTTCCGAGCGCAAGACCAAGGGGTTCATCAAGGTGATGGTCGTAAAGGGCCGACCTGTGGGCGCGACAATCGTCGGATATCAGGCCGGAGAATTGATCAACTTGTGGTCGCTGGCGCTGGTCAATAATCTCAAGATGGGTCAGATCGCAACGATGGTTTCGCCTTACCCAACGGTCGGAGAGCTTAACAAACGTGTGGCAGGAGCCTATTTCTCTCCAAGGCTGTTTGAGAATCAAATGGTTAAACGAGTGGTCAGGTTCGTCCAGCGCTGGATTCCCTGACCCAAGGAGGAGCGCAAAGTGAACTCGCTGTCGGGCCGATTTCTGATCCTGACGACGGTCTTCGTCATGTTGGCCGAAGTACTGATCTTTGTGCCCTCGATCGCGCGTTTCCGTGAAGATTTTCTGCTGAACCGGCTGGAACGCGCCCAGATCGCCTCGCTTGCTTTGTTGGCCGACGATATGCTGGCTGATGAGCTTGAAGCGGAATTGCTGTCAAATGCGGGGGTCTATAACGTCGTATTGCGCCGCGACGAGGTGCGTCAGCTCATGCTGTCTTCACCGATCCCGACCCAGATCACCAAGACCTTTGATTTGCGTAATGCCAGCGCTTGGGTGCTGATCCGTGATGCGGTCTCGCGGCTGTTCATCCCCGAAAACGAAGTTATCCGTGTGATCGGCGCACCGGTCAAAGACGCAGGACTGTTGATCGAAGTGACAATGGACAGTGAGCCCTTGCGCATGGCCATGACGGATTATGGGCTCCGCATCCTTGGGCTGTCCTTTGTGATCTCAATCATAACGGCCTCGTTCCTGTTTCTGGCTGTGCGCGTGGTACTGGTGCGTCCGATCAAAAGCGTTGTTGGCTACATGCAGCGCTATGCTAGCGCACCTGAGGATGCGCGCGGCATCATCTCCCCCAATTCAAAGGTGACCGAACTGCGCGAGGCCGAAGAGGCCCTGCAGATGCTTCAAACCGATCTGACCCAGGCCCTGAAACAACGTGAACGTCTGGCCCAGTTGGGCGGGGCGGTGGCCAAGGTCAGCCACGATCTGCGCAACATTCTGACCTCTGCTCAGCTGTTTACCGATCGAATTGAAGCAAGCAATGACCCCCTGGTGGCGCGAATGGCACCCAAACTTGTCAATTCGATCACGCGGGCGGTTTCTTTGTGCGAAAGCACCTTGGCGTTCGGACGCGCCGAAGAACCAGCCCCAACCCTGACCATGGTTCGCTTGCGGGACGTTACCGCAGATGTTGTCGCCAGCGAGCAACTCGCCATTGCCGATGCCTGCGTTGAGATTGTGAACGACGTACCCGAAGATCTTGTTATCCGTGCCGACCCGGAACAGATTTTCAGGGTTGTCATGAATCTTGTGCGCAATGCCCGGCAAGCACTTCTGGTCTCGGGTAAGGCGGGGCGCGTAACGGTGTCTGCATCTGAGCTTGAAGCCGACTGGTGCATCGAAATCAGCGATACGGGTCCAGGCCTGCCTCCTAAGGCCCGAGAGAATCTGTTTACACCATTTCAGGGTGGTGTTCGCAAAGGCGGCTCGGGACTTGGGCTTGCGATTTCGCAAGAATTGGTGCGGGGTCACGGCGGAGACCTGTTTCTGAAAGACACAGGGCCTGATGGAACCACCTTTGAAATAAGGCTTCCACGCGGTGATATGACTTTTTGAAGCTTTTTTGAAGAATCGACTTGCGCGCCCTCGGCCTCAGGTCTAAATACCGCCTCACCAACGCGGACCGATAGCTCAGCTGGATAGAGTACTTGACTACGAATCAAGGGGTCGGGGGTTCGAATCCTCCTCGGTCCGCCACTGGTTTCCTGTGTCAGGCGACACATAGTTCTGCCACCAGCGACAGAACCTTTCCATTTTCGCCTCACATCCTTCCATCCAGCACCTAGACCGGTTTCAATGATCCTGACTTCTCCATTGGGAAAATCAGGGCTGATTTGCAGATCAGTCGCCGAAGGCGCCTGTTCCTGCTGATCTGCCACGTGGCGAACGCGGATGGGGGCGAGGCAATGCTATTCGACAATAGTGGTGCGGCTCGCAGGCGTAGCCGAGGACACGGTGTTGTCTAATAGGGTTGCCCGAGGGGGAAGGCAGCGCCTTGCCCCTGATGGCCAGGGGCGTCTGGCTTGTCCAAATCCCGCTGCCCCAAAACAGGTGCAGCGGAGCAGGCTGCGCGAGTACTGTTTGCGCAAGAACGCGTTGTTATTCTAACGAAACGGACGGAAAGCTGTCATTCGCTGCATCTGCAATGGGGAGCTTTCTCCAGCACAAAGCAGACATTGAATTTCGTCAAAGGCAGGGTGGATAACACTTAGGCGCGAGGAGGCCCGCAAAAACCAATGGTCGGCTATCCAAGAAGAGGCTTCGTGTCTATCTAAAACTTAAGCGTCGCCAAGGTTCACAATTTGAACTTTCCGGGGAAAAGCCCGCCCAAGAATCTTCTTATTAGATCAACAGAGCGACGTCGCGAAAATCCCTGCATATCAGTAAGATAGTTCACCCACATACCTTCCAGCAATGCCAGCGTTCCGCTGGCAGCATCGTCAACCAAGTTTGGGTCACGCCCGGTTTGTTGCGCTATCTCCAAAAACGCAAGCCTCAAGGTTTCAACAAGTCTGTAATCCTGAGTGCTGCTGTAACGGGCAATGCCTGGGTGTGAGCTTGCGATACCTCGGAAAGCATGCCAGATTTTCGTACTTCTTGGATTCAGCAAAGCTTCGGACAGGTCCGCCTCGATAACAGCCATCACTCGGTCTTCAGGCGATGCATCCAAGCCAAGATCGGTCAATCTGTCCATCTCAGCATAATACTGGGTGCTGAAATGTTGGGCTGCCGCCGTCAACAAATTGTCTTTCCCACCAAAATGCAAATGGATCATTCCGCGTGATAAACCGGAACGCTCGCAGATGCGGCTGACCGACGTATCGGTAACTCCAATATCAGCAATAGTGTCCAATGTTGCCATGATCAGAAGCTGCCTATTGGCCTCTGGGTCACGCTTCGAACTACGCTTTCTTCCTTTGAACTCTGTCGCCTTATTCAATGATTCCATTAGCTTAGGGCCTTCTAATTCGGGCGGTTCACAGGAAGATTGACACGAAAGGCCTTTCTGGCGCAACATTAAATGGACGATCGTCCATTAGTGGCTCGTAAATCCAAGAAGGGGATATGGTGATTTTTCGCAGTGAAGCGTCCCGGGGTTTTACCCTTAGCGCACCGGCCACGGCTTACGTGGGGTTTCTGGTGGCAGCGCCTTTAGTGATCTTGATTGCGTATTCGTTCTGGACCCAAACCTACGTAACGCTCGACAAGTCACCGACGCTGAAAAACTATAGCGAGGCTTTTGCTGATCCGCTGGTTCGACACTTAATGCTAAGGTCAATCTGGATTGCCGGAGCAGTTACGGTAGTCACTGTCGCACTGGCCTATCCCATCGCGTACTTTATCGCGATGAAGGCCCGGAAAAAGACCATCTGGCTTTTGCTCATCACCATTCCGTTCTGGTCCAGCTATCTGTTGCGTGTGTTTGCCTGGAAACTCATCCTTGGGTTCAACGGGGTGATGAATTCTGCGCTGCTGATGCTTGGTCTGATCGACGAACCGCTCGACTTCTTGCTCTATAATGAATTCGCTGTCGTACTGACGCTTGCCCACGCCTGGGCACCTTTTGCGATCCTGCCGATCTATGTCTCGTTGCAGAAGATCGATCCGAGCCTGTTGGAGGCCGCCACCGACCTCGGCAACAGCCCTTTGCAACGCTTCATGCGGGTGACGCTGCCGCTGACGATCCCGGGGATAATTGCTGCTTGCCTGATCATCTTCATCCCCACTGTCGGTGACTATGTGACCCCGGCACTCGTCGGCGGATCGGACGGGAAGATGATCGCCAATCTTATTCAGGTGCAGTTCGGCGCCGCCAACAACTGGCCCCTCGGCGCCACGCTGTCGCTGATCGCAATGCTGTCGGTTGGTTTTGTCGCCATCGTGTTTGTCATTACCGCCACCCGGCTTGGGAGGCGGATCAAATGAGACGTCCTTCAACCCTGACAGCCTACGCTTTCCTCTACCTGGTATTTTTGTACCTGCCGGTCCTTTTCCTGCCGTTGTTCTCGTTCAACAGCGGCACAATCGTTGCCTTTCCGATCAAGGGTTGGACGCTGGACTGGTATCGCAAGCTGGGCGAGCAGGATACGTTGATCCAGGCCCTTTGGAATTCGCTTGGCGTCGGCACGGTCGTTGCAATTCTATCCACGGCTATGGGGCTTTTTGCCGCTCGCGCCTTTGTTCGCTATCGATTTAGGGGTCAGCGTGCGGCTGAAGGGCTGGTGATGCTGCCTTTGGTTATTCCGGGCATTATCGTGGCCTCGTCAATGCTGGTCCTATTTCTGTTTCTCGGTCTCAAACCGTCTTTGCTGACCGTTGTTCTGGGCCATACGTTCCTCGCCTTACCGTTTTCAGTTTCGATCTTGAAATCTGCCTTTGATGACTTTGACGCATCGCTGGAAGAGGCATCTTACGATCTGGGCGTCGGCGTGTTCGAAACCTTCCGCCGCGTGACGCTGCCAGTCGTTTCCCCCGGTATCGTAGCCAGTATGCTGGTCACTTTTACGGTCAGCTTCGATGAGTTCGTCCTAGCCTTTTTCCTGTCAGGCAACCAGCCAACCCTCCCGGTCTATATCTGGAGCCAGATCCGTTTCCCCGCCAAGCTTCCCAATGTGCTGGCGCTTGGCTCCATCTTGCTGCTCACCTCGGTTCTGCTTTTGGTATTGGCCGAGTATTTCCGCCGCCGCTCATCTGCATCAGAGGTCCGATGACAGTCAGAAATATCATAGAACTCAGGGGCGTCGAGAAACGCTATGGCACTTTCCTAGCGGCTAGCGGGATCAATCTCGATCTCAAAGAGGGCGAGTTTTTCTCACTCCTCGGCCCATCGGGATGTGGCAAAACCACGGTATTGCGGATGATCGCGGGATTCCAGGAACCGACCGAGGGCACCGTGCTGATCGATGGTCAGGATATGGAAGGTGTCCCAGCCAACAACCGACCAACAAACATGGTCTTTCAAAGCTACGCCATCTTCCCGCACTTGAACGTTGGGAACAACGTGGCCTATGGACTACGGGGCAAGGCACCCAAGGCTGAGATCGACCAGCGCGTAGCAGAAGCCCTAGAAATGGTCGAGCTGGGCGGCCTTCAGGATCGCGGCGCAAGTGAGTTGTCGGGTGGGCAGCGGCAAAGGGTGGCGCTCGCGCGCGCGCTGATCATGCGACCCAAAGTGTTGTTGCTGGATGAGCCCTTGTCGGCGCTCGACAAGAAGTTGCGCGAACAGATGCAGTTTGAAATGCGCAATTTGCAGCAATCGCTTGGTATCACCTTTGTGATGGTCACACACGACCAATATGAGGCGATGACCATGTCAGATCGTATTGGCGTGATGTTTAACGGACGGCTCAAGCAGGTGGACACACCAACCACGCTTTATGCCCGTCCTTGTGATCAGCAAGTGGCCAGTTTCATCGGTGAAATGAACATACTGCCTGCTCAGTTGCTGGGTGAAACCGGCGATATGTTGTCGATCGACGCAGCCGCCTTCGGGCGGATTGAGATCGAGAAAAATCCCAACGTTGTAACCAGCAGTAAAGACATGAACATCGGTATTCGCCCGGAACAATTGGAAATCTCTGCTGAAAAGCCCGAAGACTACCCGTCAACGGTCCAAGGCACTGTCAGCAACGTCGCCTTCTACGGCGAGAACATTCATTACCACATTCAAGTGGCGGGAGCTGAGAAACCAATCTCGGTATCTGTTCCGAACTATTTTCACACGGTCGATTTCAAGCGCGGAGACGTTGTTTGGCTGGGGCTTCAGGGGGCCAGCGTAATCGATCTTGGTACAGACACAAAGTAAATCAGTGGGAGGATAGAATGAGACTTAAGGGAATTGCGGCCTTCGCATGTGCGACGGCGATTAGTACGGGAAGTGCCAGTGCCAATGGCGCTGATCTTACGGTTTTTGACTGGTCGGGATATGAAGATCCCGGGTTCTTTGCCAGCTACATGGAAAAGTACGGGAATGAGGCGCCAAGCTATTCTTATTTCGGGAGTCAGGAGGAAGCCTTTACGAAACTAAGTTCGGGTTTCACAGCTGATCTGGCGCATCCTTGTTCCGACGCGGTCCGGAAATGGGTCGCGGCCGATTTGATCCAACCGCTGGACGAAAGCAAGCTGACAAATTGGGCCGATGTGTTGCCTGAGATCAAGGAAGTGGACGCCATCGTACTGGACGGCCAGCTTTACATGTTGCCGTTCGAGTGGGGGAACACGGGCCTTATCTATCGCACCGACAAAATCTCAGGCGATGACATCTCGCTGCAACTGCTGGCTGATCCGGCCTATGCGGGCAAGATCGCCATCCCGGATGCTGCATCGTCTGCATATGCCTTGGCAGCGCTGGCTACTGGAAATGCCGACAATTACACGAATCTGAGTGACGAACAGTTCAAGGAAGCATCTGATTTCCTGCGCTCGATCCACCCGAACATGCGCTTTTACTGGTCAGATGCGGGTCAGTTCGATCAGGCTATGACCAGTGGTGAGATCGAACTGGGCTGGGCCTGGAACCAGTCCGAACTGAACCTGATCTGGAACGAAGTGCCTGCCGCCATGATGCGTGACGTCGACAAAGGTATCGCGACCTGGGCGTGTGGCTACGTGCATCTGAAATCGTCGACGACACCTGTCGATCAGGTCTACGATCTGTTGAACGCGCTCTCCGATCCTGCCAGCGGCCAGTACATCATCGACAATTGGGGCTACCCACATTCCAACGCAAAAGCGTTCGAAATAGCCGATCAAGCCAACATCGAAGCCTATGGGTTCTCGGATCCAAAAAGCTTCTTCGAAGGCAGCTTGTTCTTTGATGCGGTGAATCCCGAGCTTGAGGCGAAAATGCTGTCTGAATTCGAACGGATCAAAGCCGGCTTCTGACACAACTCCATTTCCGGGGCCTTTCGGTTCCGGATCCCAAATACAGGATAACGCGTGAACATGTTGGACGCGAACCCATATGCTCTGCTTTTTGAACCGGTCCAGATCGGTCCCGTGACAGCCAGGAACCGCTTCTATCAGGTGCCCCATTGCACTGGGCTGGGGCACCTCCGTCCACGGGCGGATGCTGCCGTTCGTGGGATGAAGGCCGAAGGCGGGTGGGCGGTGGTTTCAAATCAGGAAACTGAGATCCACCCAACCTCAGACTTGTCTCCTTATGCCGAGGGACGGTTATGGGACGGTCGCGATGTGCCCGCGTTGCGGTTGATGACGGATGCGGTACACGCGCATGGTGCGCTGGCGGCCATCCAGCTGGTGCACAATGGCAACCATGCGCAAAACCTGCTGACCCGCGCGCCGGTTCTTGCACCTTCCGAGATGTCCGTCGATACGACGCATCCCAAGCAGGCGCAGGCCATGGATAAGTCCGATATTCGCGAATTCCGCCGTTGGCACCGCGACGCCGCCTTGCGCGCTAAAGACGCAGGGTTCGACA
This sequence comes from Ruegeria sp. C10, assembly GCF_056537805.1. Classification (NCBI taxonomy): domain Bacteria; kingdom Pseudomonadati; phylum Pseudomonadota; class Alphaproteobacteria; order Rhodobacterales; family Roseobacteraceae; genus Ruegeria; species Ruegeria sp. C10. The sequence continues at coordinate 907,713 of NZ_JBQFSC010000001.1, forward strand.
TCATTTACATCTATGCCGGACACAACATGACACTGGCGCAGCATTTTATGTTGCCGCATATGAACCAGCGTAGTGATGAATACGGCGGGTCGCTTGAAAATCGTGTGCGCCTGACACGCGAATTGCTGGAAGACACCCACGAAGCGGTGGGTGACAGCTGCGCCGTGGCGTTCCGCTTTGCCATTGACGAGATGATGGGCGTCAGCGGCATGCAGGCCGCGGAAGAAGGCCGCGCCGTGGTCGAGCTTTTGTCTGACCTCCCGGATCTCTGGGATGTGAATGTAGCCGACTGGTCCAATGACAGTGCGACGACCCGTTTTCAGCCAGAAGACGGATATCAGAACGCGCTTCTGTCACACGTCAAACAGATCACCCGGAAACCTGTGGTTGGTGTCGGGCGCCTGACATCCCCCGACATGATGCTGTCGATGGTCAAAAAGGGAATTGTCGACCTTATCGGAGCCGCACGACCTTCCATCGCGGACCCGTTCATTCCGAAAAAGATTGAAGAGGGCCGCATTGACGAAATCCGCGAATGCATCGGCTGCAATATCTGCGTTTCATCCGACAATTTGGGCATCCCGATCCGCTGCACTCAAAACCCCACGATGGGCGAGGAATGGCGACGCGGTTGGCACCCCGAGATCATCGCGCCGAAGAAGAGCAGCGCGGATACTTTGGTCATTGGCGGTGGCCCTGCAGGTCTTGAATGCGCTACGCAGTTGGCAAGGCGAGGATATCAAGTAACCTTGGCCGAGGCGTCAGCCGAATTGGGCGGGCGGGTTACGAAGGAAAGCAGACTTCCCGGCCTCGCAGCTTGGTCCCGCGTCGTCGACTACCGCCTGAATGACCTAAGGCAGCGCGGCAACGTTCAGCTGTTCACTGACAGCAGACTTGATGGCGATCAGGTGGCAGAGCTAGGCGTCGAACACGTCTTTGTGGCCACCGGCAGCCATTGGCGCACCGACGGCATCGGCCGTAGCACACAACGCCGTATGCCTCAGATCGAGCAAAGCGCCAAAGTGTTGACGCCTGATGACATCATGAACGGTCTTCTGCCTCCGGATGGGCCGGTGACGATCTATGATGATGACCACATCTATCTGGCAGGGGTGATCGCCGAAAAACTGGCAACCGCGGGATACCAGGTGGTTTTTGTCACGCCGGAGAGTTTGGTCTCAGCTTACGCCGTCAATACTTTGGAGCAGCCGCGCATTCAGGCCCGCCTGATCGAGCTCGGCATAGACATTCGCTGCAATCAGGTGCTGACGGCGGTTGAAGGTGGCATGGCACGCATCGGTTGTGCCTTTACCGGTCGCGAAACGGATATTCCGTGTGCCTCGACAGTTCTGGTCACCGAGCGCCATCGGGAGACAGCGCTTTATGACAGCTTGCGCGGTCTCGGGTTGAAGACCCTTGAACTTATTGGCGATGCCGCTTCTCCGGGACTGATCGTCGACGCAGTCTTCGCAGGTCACCGTGCCGCCCGCGACTTTGAACGCCCCGAGGCAGAAGCAGACAAGGACTGGTTTCGCCGCGAGATAATCGATTTGGAGGAAACGTGATGAACAGCCGACCGTTTGAGTTGGATGCGTTGATAGCCTCGCACCAGTACGGCCACGCCTTACCGCGCGGTTTCTATACCTCGCAAGACATATATAATTATGACATCGCCCAGGTCTGGAACCGCAACTGGCTTTGGGCTGGGCATGCCAGCCAAATCCCAAACCCCGGTGACTATTTCCTGTTTGACTATGGCCCGGAGAGTATCATCATTGTTCGCGATCGTGAGGGCGGAATTTGCGCCCATCTGAATGTCTGCCGCCATCGGGGTTCTCGCGTTTGCACCGAACAGTCCGGCAACGCCCGCGTTCTTGTTTGCCCCTACCACGCCTGGACATATGAGCTATCGGGTAAACTTCGTGCGGGCCACAATATGGGGGAACACTTTGACCCATCCAAATTCGGGCTTTTTCCCGTTCAGGTGAGTGTCTTCAAGGGCCTGATCTTTGTCTGTGCCGATGCGAACACACCATCGCTTGAGCCTGTCCTCAACCAGCTTTCGCCGCTTGTCGAGCCCTATGGCTTTGACGATCTGAAAATCGCGCATACGGCGTCATTTCCCGTTCCAGCGAATTGGAAACTGGCGGTTGAGAACTATCTTGAGTGCTATCACTGCGGGCCAGCGCACAAAGAGTATTCCCGTTCTCATAGCCTGAAATCCCCGCAAGACATGGCTGGTTTGGTTGAACCGCTAAAGGCAAAGGCTGTGGAAGCCGGGCTGTCACCTGATGAGTTGGCGCTTGTCGGCGACGCTGCGCCCACCCCGTTCACCAGCGGGTACTATCGGCGCTATCCACTTTATCCAGGCTACAAAACCGGCAGCAAATCGGGAGAGGCGCTTGCGCCATTGCTTGGAACGTTGAAAAGTTTCGACGGTGGCGCAACTGACTTTGACATTGGTCCATTGAACTGGTTCCTGATCTATTCGGATCACATGGTCGGCTACCGTTTCATTCCACGTGGTCTACAGGAAACCGACATTCAGGTGGTCTGGCTGGTTCGCGCTGATGCTGAAGAAGACCAGGATTACAACATGGAAGACCTGACCTGGCTTTGGCGTGTCACATCTATGGATGACGAACGTATCATTCGCCACAACCAGTCCGGCGTAAATTCTCAATACTTCCAACCGGGCCCCTTGGGCGAGATGGAAACCTCGATCCAGGACTTCTACGATTTCTATTTCAACATGATCAGCCCGGAACCAGAACAAAGGATGTCCGGTCATGGCTGAGGCAAAATCACGCCGTCGCGGTGGTGGCGGGCGCGCCGCGCGCATAAAGGTGCAACAGGCGACCACGGGCAATGAGGCCGTACGTGGAGGCCTAAGTGGCGGACGCTATAAGCCGTTGACCCAATCAGATATGGAGAACATCCACCAAGCGGCCCTGACCGTTCTGGAAAACACCGGCGTTACCGACCATTTTCCGGAACTGCTTGATCTGGTGCTTCCCAATGGCGCGGTGATGAATGACCTCAATCGGCTGTGCTTCCCCCGTGCCCTGATGGAAGACATCCTGGCTGGTGCTGCCAAGGAGTTTTACGTCTATGCCCGCGGAGAGCGTGAAGGCAAAGACGACATGCATTGCTCGGCAGAGAGCGTTTACTTCGCCAACTCTGGAACCGCCGTCACCACCTTTGACTCGCACACCAAGTCCTATCGCCCATCGGTTCTGCGTGATGTCTATGACTTCACCCGTCTGGTGGACCGTTTGGACAATATCCATATGCTGGGCGACACAGTCTTGGCCACCGATGTGACCGATGATTTCGCCCACGATATGAACACCATATATGCAATGCTCGCAGGCAGCCAAAAGCCCGCCTGTCTGACCTTTCGCGACCGCAGTCATATCCCCCATGCCATCCGCATGTTTGATTTGGCTCAGGGTGGCGAGGGGGCTTTTATGAAAAAGCCAAGCGTCATTTTTGGCGGCTGTCCCATGGTTTCGCCGCTGCGGATCGGCAAGGAAAATATGGAAATCCTGATTGATACCGCCAAACTTGGCCTGACAGTCGATCTGGCTGTGCCTCCGCAGGCCGGGGCTACAGCCCCCGCGACGCTTGCGGGAACACTGGTTCAAACCGTGGCCGAAACGTTGGCCTGTGTTGCGATCGTGAACCTCATCACACCAGGTTGTCCTATCTGCTTTGCTGCCTGGCCCTTTATCACCGATCTGCGCAGCGGGTCGTTCACCGGAGGCAGCGGCGAACAGGCCCTGATCGGGGCGGCAGCCATTCAGATGGGCAATTTCTATGGCCTTCCCACATCCGTTGGCGCAGGCATGACCGACGCCAAAATTCCCGATGCGCAGTACGGGTTGGAAAAGGCGCTGACCTTCACACTTGCCGCCCATGCTGGTGCAAACCGTCTGTGCGAGTTCGGGGGTATGATTGGCAGCCTCATGGGATGCAGTTTTGAAAGCATGGTTATCGATGACGAAGCGGGCGGGATGATCCTGCGATCGCTACGCGGAATAGAGGTAACGGATGAAACCATGGCAGTGGATGTGATCCACCAGTGCGCCATCGATCCTGGTCACTTCCTCGGCAACCCACACACGCTGAACTATATGAACAGCGAGTTCGTCTACCCGCGGCTTATGGATCGTGAGCGTACAGATACATGGGAAAACGAAGGCAAAACAGATCTGATGGACCGCGCCCGTGACAAGGCTAATTCCATTCTCGACAACCATTTCCCCAACTACTTCGGTGCCTCAGACGCTCAGGTTCGTGAAGAGTTCCCAATTGTGATGAGCGCAGAAAGCATGGCCCGCCGTGGATAATTCAAACGCCAAGCAATGGGACAACGATCACTTCCTGCACCCGTGGGAAGGGATGGCAACTTTGCGCGAGAACGACCGGACATTTATCGAAGGTGCCAGCGGCATCCATGTGGTGAACGAACAAGGCGAACGCTTGATCGACGGGCCGGGAGGCATGTGGTGCACCCAGATCGGTTATGGACGAGAGGAGATGGCCGAGGCCATGGCCGAGCAAGCGCGTAACCTTGCCTATTTCTCGCCCTTCAACAACGCCAACTCGACCGCTGCCCGGTTTGCACGCGAAATCGCCAAACGTGCACCCGGCGATTTGAACAACGTCTTTTTTACCACCGGTGGTTCCACTGCGGTGGATACGGCTATCCGATTTGTCCATTTTCGAAACAACCTTCTGGGTCGCCCCGAGAAAAAGAAAATCATTTCAAGGCAAAAAGCCTATCATGGAAGCACCTACTTGGCGGCCAGCGTCAGTGGAAAAGAGCGTGACAGGCTTTGGCTCGACAAGGCCGATGACCTCGCACATTTCCTGCCGGACGTGAATCCGCTCTACCGCGCACCTGGTCAAAGCGAAGTGAGCTTTCTGAACGAGAAAGTTTCCGACCTTGAAAATGCCATTGTGGCGCTTGGTCCAGAAAATGTTGCCGCTTTTATCGCTGAACCGGTTCTGGCGTCTGGTGGCGTGATCGTGCCGCCAAAAGGATATCACGAAGGCTGTTTAAACATCTGCAGGAAGTATGATGTTCTGTATATCTCCGACGAAGTGGTGACAGCTTTCGGGCGATTGGGTCATTGGTTTTCGTCAGAGGCTGTTTTCGGCATCCAACCAGACATAATCACTTGCGCCAAAGGGATGACCTCTGGGTACGCGCCGATGGGTGCCGCGATAATCTCTGACCGATTGATTGCAGACGTTGCAGGAAAAGGTGCAACCTTCTCAAATGGCTACACCTATTCTGGTCACCCGGTTAGCGCGGCCGCCGGATTGAAAAGCATGGAGATTATTGAACGAGAAAAGCTACTCGAACACGTTCGAAAAGTCGCTCCGATATTTCAAGATCAACTGCAGCAATTGCGTCACGTTGACATCGTTGCCGATGTGCGCGGGATGGGTTTGATGGGGTGCGTTCAATGCTCGGTTGATGGTGATCCTCAGAGCGATTTGGGTCGCGACTACGAGATTGGTGGCCAGATCGATATAGAATGCCAAAAACGTGGGTTATTGGTTCGACCTGTGATCAATATGTGTGTTCTTTCACCGCCCCTTATCATTAGCGAAAGTGAAATTAAGAAGATGTTTTCTGTTTTGCGCGAAGGGCTTGAAGCGACAAGAACGTGGCTTGTTGGAATCAGTGACCAATGAAGAGCAGGCACCATTGTTGCGAATGTCCACAAAACGAGATGCCTCTGCAGCATTTGGATTCCGTTCTAAATGTCGGCTTTGGGCCGTTGTCACACATCCCGGCAAACTGACTAATCGGCAGCTTTGTCCGCGAGGCAGCCTTTCGTACTTGTTCCACTGAACGGCCGTTACTCAACCAGAGATCGCTTCACATAAAACCGCCTCAAGGGTGATTGCGGTTTGTTGCTGTGAAGCGTTTCAACTCAAGGCTGTATTCTCGCGCCTCTGAACTAAAGCGCAAATGCAGAAGTTCGAGAACACAATAAGAGGCTCTGGCGCGGTCCAGGAAGATTTTCCTGATATACTTTCGTATCGGAAGCGATCTTATTTGCGTACAAATATGCGTCCGTGTGTCCGTCAGAAGCTGTGATTTGTTGCTACCTCAGTCCTGTCAACAGTTTCTGAGGCGACATTGCGTATATTGCACGAAACACCGGGGTCGGACCTGGATTGGAAGGTCAAAGCACCGCTGGTCGTGGAAACCCCCTCTGGCGCGGTGGTCGCGATTGAACGCTGGTCGCTTGCGGGGCTGGAATGGCCGGACGACGCGCCTGAATGCCCCAAAACCGCGACACTTAGCGTTCCGTTTCAAGGCGTAGATATCCGCTTCCCGGTACGTTTGTCGAAGCCAGGTCCCAATTCCACAGTGCAGCTGGAAGGTCTAAGCGGTCGGCAACGCGAGACGTTGGCTCTGTTTTATCGCTCTCTGTTGTCTGGGCGAATGGCAAGCAGCGCAGATGTGATAACCAGTCTCGACACTCCGGTTGACTTGGTGCCGATGGAGGAAACGGAAGGCGAACAATCCCGGAAACCTGCGAGATTTCTTCCACGATCTTTGCGTGTTGTACTCAATGTGGCGACCTATCTGCTGATCGCAGCAGCGGTGATTGGCGTTATTGGAAACAACATTTTCACCAATTTGGACCGAATTGACATCCAACACGGGCGCGTGTTGGCCCCAATGATCTCTTCTTTCCCTTCAGCCAACGGCTATATCGAACACATTGAAGTCACGGCTGGGCAGGAGGTGCGCGAGGGTGATCTTCTATTCTTGATGGACGATGCGGAAGCTGTGGCGGCGCTCAAACGCACCGAGGCGGAACTGGCGCTTGCCCGCACCGAGGATGTCAAAATCTCCGAGGCTTTGAAAGAACTTCGGTCCCTATCAAACTCGGAGGTATTATCCGAACGCGTCGCGGCAGCCATGCGCTTCTATGTAGAGTTTGTGCAGGACGGCGGGTTTGACGATCTACGGCGCCAATGGCTTAGCCTTCGTGAACGCAACCCTGAGCTGGCGCAGTCGGTCGATCCAGTATTGATCGTAACAAACTTGCTGGAAGCCGAAGAACGCAATCGCGCCTCCGCGGTAAAGGCGTTGGAAGCAACAAAAGAAGCTCAGCAACAGAAAATTGAAAACAATCACGTTCGCGCAGCAACAGACGGGATTGTTCAGGACTTCATCGTTCGGAAGGGGCAGCCGTTCGGTGGTACGGCAAACGAGTTGGTCTTTGAAACGGCTGAGCCTCGTATGACGATCGGGTGGGTGTCGGAACGGTTTGCTGAAACGATTTACATCGGCATGCCCGCAACGATCGGCTTCAATGAGAAGGGAAAGAAGATCACCATTCCCGGTGAGGTCTGGGACGTGCGCGCAGGGGACAATCCTGAACGACCCGGAGAATTCGGAATCATTGTTACGGTTCGCGCAATTGGCCTGTCCTCGAAACAAACAAAGAGCCAATTACGGTTGGGAGCCCCGGTAAATCTGGAAGCAAAGCGACAGTTGGGGACACACTTCCGTACCTGGATAAAGTCCATGGACCCACGTGTGGGCCGATCCGATGACTGAATATGAGTTCGACAAGGATCTGGCTTGGCGGTTAAGGGAGCTGCAAACAAATGTTCCCAACTATTTTTGCAAGTGGTCACTACCGCAGTTCACCTTGTTTTTGCTCTTGTTTATGGGGCTGCTCTGGCTGTTGGCGAATGTACCGAACCGGTTCTTCAACCCGAGTGTTTTGCACGTCACGATGGTCCTTGGAACACTTGGGTTCTGGCGATTTGGTTGGTGGTTTACCCATGCGTTAAGGGCTCAGATTTATGCGAAAGGCAAATGGCCGGGCATGCGGCGCCGGGCGGATGCAATTTGGGATGCGGGCTGGCGCCCCAAACGCCTTCATATTCAGATGACGACCTATTTTGAGGAACCCTCCATCACCAAACGTGTTGTGGGGTCCATCCTTGGACAAATCCGCCGCGAACGGATTCCGACGACGATCTATATCGGTACAGGCAGTGCATATGATGAGCAGGTCATTCGCGACTTTGTCGAAACCTATGCGCAGGATATCCCGGATGATCTGGCGACGCTTGTATTCATCCGTCAGAACCAGCCGGGCAAGCGAATGGCGATTGGTCTGATCCTGCGGGCGATCTGTCGATCCGGTGCTTCGCCTGATGATTTGGTGATCTTTATGGACGGCGACGCCCTGTTTGGCGGGGATGTTCTACGTAAAACCCTGCCAATGTTTGCAAGCGATCCAGAATTACAGGCGCTGACCACAGATGAAGAGGTCATATGCTATGGCCCGGCCTGGATCGCAAAATGGCTGGACATGCGGTTCGCCCAGCGTCGCCTTGCGATGCAAAGCCATGCTTTGTCGGGTCGTGTGTTGACGTTGACGGGGAGAATGAGCGTGTTTCGCGCGCGCCATATTCTGGACGAAAAATTCATTCGCACGATCGAGGCGGATCACCTGCATCACTGGCTTTGGGGTAATTTCCGGTTTCTGTCCGGGGATGACAAATCAACCTGGTATCGCCTGCTGAGCGTGGGTGCGAAAATGACCTATGTGCCGGATGCGACGGTCTACACAATTGAGGTCATCAAGGAAAATGGCCTCATGCGGATGGTCCAGAATTTCCGCCGTTGGTCGGGCAACATGCTGCGGAACGGAAGTCGCGCAATCGCACTTGGGCCGACTGCAATGCCGTTTTTCATCTGGTGGTGTGTCGTTGATCAACGGATCGCCATGTGGACTATGATGGTCAGTCCGGTCATGGCCGTTGTCGGCAGCCTGATTGCGCCGGGTTACTTCTGGAACTGCATCATCTGGGTGTTGTTTTCTCGGATCGTGCTGTGTCTGTTCCTGTTCGGATACAGCAGGCGCGCGGATATGAGTTGGCCGTTCATCCTGTATCTCAATCAAGTGATCAACGCGACGGTCAAGATCTACATGATCTTTCACCTATCCAAACAGAAATGGTCGAACAGAGGCAACCAAAGCTCTGGCGGTGGATCGGGCTTTGCCGAGACACTAAAAAGCGGATTTGCCAAGTTCCAGATGGTCACCGCTATCCTGACGTTTTTAACCGCCATCCTGACCTATGTCGGTCTGATCGAGATGCAGTTCGGCTAATAGACCTATCCTTTCGATAGTGAGCTTAAGCCTATGACACACAGCAATAAGAGCGGGGGCCGATAATCTGGAATCAGACTTGTAATGATGAGGTTTCACATGATTCAGCCAATTATCCTTGCTGGTGGTTCCGGCACCCGTCTCTGGCCCGTCTCTCGTAAGAGTTACCCAAAGCAGTTCGTCGAACTGGATGGCGACAACAGCCTGTTTCAGAAAACAGTTGAACGTGTGGCCGAGCCTGGATTTTCGGCACCACTGATCGTGACGGGCGAAGACTACAGGTTCATTGCTCAACAACAATTGGCAGATGTTGATGCCGAAAAGTCTGAACTGATCGTGGAACCTGTTGGCCGCAATACCGCCGCTGCAGTTCTGGCAGCTGCTTTGCGGTACAAAGAAGAGCCGGAAACGATCCTGCTTGTCCTGCCCAGCGATCACGCAATCGATGACGTGCCGGCATTTCGCCGGACTATGGTGCGCGCTGAAAAAACAGCCAAACGCGGTAAGATCGTCACCTTTGGGATCAAACCCGATCATGCCGCGACGGGTTTCGGGTACCTACGGGTTGCAGGCGGTTACCAAGGATCTCTGCTGATTTCTGCGTTTGCGGAAAAGCCCGATGCCGAAACCGCCAAGGGCATGTTGGACAGCGGTGACTGGCTGTGGAATGCCGGGATGTTCATGTTCCGAGTTGATACCGTTCTAAAGGCATTTGAAGCTTTTGCCCCTGACATGTCTGCACCGGTCGAGGCTGCGTTGGCTCTTGGTCTAAAGGATCTGGGTTTCTACCGAATGGATCAAAACGCCTTTTCCCGCTGCCCGAGCCTCTCGTTTGATCATGCGGTAATGGAGCATATCGAAAACGGTGTCGTGGCGTTTGAATTGGACTGCGGGTGGTCCGATCTGGGCAGCTGGAAATCGGTGAAGGATCAGGGTCAGGGAGATGAGGGGGCGAATGTCACTTCTGGAAATTCGACAGCCATTGATTGCCGCGACAGCCTGCTGAGGTCGGAAAACCCGGATATCAAGTTGGTCGGACTAGGCTTGAAGGACATCGTTGCAGTCGCGACCGACGATGGAATTCTGGTCGCGGACATGTCGCACAGTGCTGAAGTCGGCAAGGTAGTGGAAGCGTTGCGCAACGAAGGCTCCGACCAGGCCGAGATGTTCCGTCGGTGCCATCGTCCCTGGGGTTACTACGAAACCCTGTCGCTGGGTCCTCGGTTTCAGGTCAAACGGATCATGGTTCTGCCTGGTGCCAAGCTGTCCCTGCAAAGCCATATGCACCGAGCCGAACACTGGGTTGTCGTCAGTGGTTCGGCAACCGTGACGGTTGGTGACAGAGTCAGCCTGCTTTCCGAGAATGAATCGACCTACATCCCGCTGGGTGCTGTCCATCGGTTGGAGAACCCGGGGAAACTGCCTTTGCATCTGATCGAAGTTCAATCCGGTTGTTACTTAGGCGAAGACGACATTGTGAGATACGAGGATATCTATGACCGTGTCGCTGTAGCTTAGATTCACTTGCACCACCCTCCTGAAGACTGGCCCGCGTGGATTTTCACGCGGGTTTTTTCTGTCGTATGGGTTTGATGACCATTCGTATATATCCGGCGTCATTTGCGCATTCCAGATAGTCTGCCGATACATTTCTCAAAATTATCAGCGCGTTACCTTGGATTTAAATCGGAGGTAAATCTATGGAACTCAGAAAAATTACTCAGAAAGACGCCGAAATTGTCATACCGACGTCTTCGCAAAAACCCCGGATCAGTGTTGTCGGGCTGGGCTATGTCGGCGCTGTCTCAACCGCCTGTTTGGCCTCACTTGGGCATCGGGTCGTAGGTGTTGACATCGACCCTGACAAAGTGAGCCAGATCGCGCGCGGAGTGAGCCCGATCCACGAAGAAAATCTTGGTTCAACTCTCAAGCAAGGCGTTCAAAAAGGGCTGATCTCTGCAACCGACGATCTGAGCGCAGCTGTACGCGAAACCGACGTTACCTTTGTATCGGTCGGAACTCCAACCGCCCCGGATGGGGGCTGCGACTATAGTTATATCGAACAGGCTGCGCGCTCGATGGCGGTCGGCCTTCGCCAAAAAGATGGTTTCCACATCTTTGCCATGCGGTGCTCGATCCCGCCCGGAACCACGATGAATGTGATGGTTCCGATCCTCGAAAGGATTTCAGAAAAGAAGATGGGCCAGGACTTTGGGGTGTGCTTCAATCCTGAGTTTCTACGGGAAGGCGTCGCCATAGATGACTTCCATAACCCTCCGAAAACAGTGCTTGGCACCAACGATTTTCGCACGGCGGAAGTCATGAAGCGCATCTTCGCACCGGTTGATCCAAATCCCATTTTGACAACAGTCGAAGTGGCTGAGACTATCAAATATGTCGACAATGTATGGCACGCGACCAAGGTTTGCTTTGCCAACGAAGTCGGCCGCTTGTGCAAGCCGCTGGGCGTGGACAGCCACGCGGTCATGGATGTCTTTACCCAAGATACAAAGCTGAACCTCTCACCTTACTATCTGAAGCCGGGCTTTGCCTATGGCGGCTCATGCCTGCCGAAAGAAGTGCGGGCGGTTACACATATAGCCGAAGAACTGGGTGTCGAACTGCCCATGATCGGCAACCTTGACCGCTCAAACCGAGAGCAGATCGATCAAGCGACCGAGATGCTTCGCAAAACGGGGGCCAAGCGCGTTGGGGTACTGGGGCTGGCTTTCAAACCCGGCACCGACGATCTGCGCGAAAGCCCTATTCTGGAAGTCATGGCCGAGCTCCATGCCGAGGGGGTGGAGTTGGTCCTGCATGATCCGGCGGTGACAAAAGAAACCCCTCTGAGTGGGTTGCAAGCCTACATGCATCCCGCGGGCTCTGGCATTCGAAGTCTCGCGGAATCCATCAAATCGATGCTATGCGACAGCATAGAAGACGTAATGGAACAGGCCGAGGCCGTCATCGTCTGCCATCGCAACCCCGCTTATCAGAACGCCGTTTCCAGTAAACCGGAGATGCCGGTCGTGGATGTGGTGCGCTTGTTTCCCGAGAACCCGGTGAACCGTCGGATCGACGGCATCGGTTGGTAAATTTTTACTCCAAATAGCTGAAAGTAAGAGGTGAAATGATGCCTGCGGTATCTTCAATTGTAATTTCAGGAACGGGTTTGTCCGATCAACTTGTTGGCGGAAGTGAGCAGGAGACCCTGATAGGGCTTGCCGGAAACGATGAGATCCAAGGGCAAGCTGGCGATGATGTGTTGCACGGTGACTATGCCGAGGCAAACTTGCTGGACGGCACAGAAGGTGCTGTCAGTTTTTCCGACTACGCCGAGAACGGCGAATGGGGATTGATTGATCTTGCAAACGGCCACCAACAGATGGAGCAGCAGATTACGACCGAAGCGGGCGGGGTCTATGAACTGAACCTGGATCTCGCGACAAATTTTGCTGCAGGTCGTTCCGGGGCTGCCGTCGAAGTTCTGGTCGATGGTGAGGTGGTCGCAGAGTTTTCTTCTCAAAGCGGTGCCTTCGGATCTCGTTCCGTTCAATTCACAGCTGACGATGACAGCTCGACCATTACGATCAGATCGATTGATGTGTCAGGCAACGGTCCAACAATTGATACGTCCGGTCCTGCGTTTCACTATGACAAGGATGTCGAGATTGGTGGGCAAACCGTGACGGTTTCCGCATTCGCCGATGGGCAATCAAATCTCTATCAGGTTCTAAATGGAACACTGCAGGTGTTTGATGTCGAAACCCAAGCCTATGAGATGGCCGGCGTCGAGGGCACGGTCAATGTGAACTCGATGGGTTACAATACAGAAGACGACCTTCTGTATGCCATCGCAGTAGGCGACGGTGTGGATTCACTGGGACAGGTGGTTAGCCGCTCTGATTTGGTGATGCTGGACGCCGAAGGAAACAGTTACCGTGTTGGCAGCACACCATATCGGTCTTGGACCGGGGATTTTGATGATCAGGGCAACCTTTGGTCGTTTCAATCCAGTATGGACCGTATCGCAGTCATTGATGTTGATCAGTTCGATACGGATGGAAACCCGGTAACCACAGTGTACAAGTTGCCATCCGATCTTGTGGATTTCAAAGTCTACGATGTTGCGTTCGACGCGGCCTCACAGTCGTTCTACGGTGTCTCTCGCCCAAGTTCCGAAGGTGCAGCTACGGTTATGTTGATCGTTGATATCTCTTCGGGCGAACCAGAGTTTCGAACGGTTTCAGTCACATCGACAGTGATTAACGGTGAAGTCCTGAATGGAGTCCCGCTAATGACGTTTGGAGCTGCAATCATTGACGCAGACGGAAACCTGTTTGTTGGTGGCAACTCGGGCGACCACGACATGGATGACTCGACACCTGCAACAGGCGCGATTTTCCAGGTCATCGTAGATGATGTGACCGGCGAGGCTAGTTTGCACCTTATCGAAGAGGCGCCGAAATCGTATTCGAATGATGGTGCCGCCGACCCGACAGCAACCAGTCCGTTTGCGCCCGTCGATTTGGATGCAAGCGTTTTGGTCAAGGATCTGACACTTGTTGCGACTACCGAAGGCGCGTTGAGCTACGATGATGATCTTTCGGGCAATGCTGGTGGCGATGCCCTATACGGTGGGATTGGCACAGACACCCTGACGGGTGGTAGTTCAGGCGACGTGCTTGAAGGGGATGGCGGCAACGATCTGCTGCACGGTGGAGCGGGCGTCGGTGCCGCCAGCGGCATTGTCTCGCAATATGACGAAGACGGTGTGCGGTACGACCAGTTTGGCAATGTTCTTACAGAAGACGATGACTCGTTGTTCGGCGGTCAGGGCGACGATCGCCTGATGGGCTCGGCTGGGCACGACATGCTGGATGGTGGGATCGGCAACGACATTTTGGATGGTGGTTCAGGCTTTGACATCCTTATCGGCGGTCACGGCGATGACACACTCCGCGGTGGATCCGAAGCTGACACACTGCGAGGTGAAGACGGCCAAGACGTTATGGACGGTGGCTCGGGCAATGATGAGATGTTCGGTGGCACAGGCGATGACCAACTCGATGGCGGGTCTGGTGCGGATGTCCTGAACGGTGGCGATGGCAGTGATAATTTGTCAGGTGGATCCGGTGATGATTTTCTGTCCGGGGACTACGGAAAAGACACGCTATCCGGAGGATCTGGCAACGATAACCTAGATGGCGGTGCGGGCGACGACAGCCTCTCTGGGGGCTCGGGTGATGATACCGCGATAGGCGGTCTCGGCGCGGATACTCTGGATGGCGGATCTGGAAACGACACATTAGCTGGCGGTGAGGGTTCCGACACGCTGAAGGGTGGTTCTGACGATGACGAGTTGATTGGGGGCGCTGGCAACGATTATCTGAACGGCTCCAGCGGTAACGACGTTTTGGACGGCGGTTCAGGGAAAGATCGGCTTTACCTGGGCGCAGGGGGTGATCAAGCCACCGGCGGCGCTGATGCAGACAGGTTCATTTTCCGCGATGAGGATCTGGATGGGTCGACCGATACGATCACAGACTTTGCGCTCAGCGATGGCGATTTACTCGATCTGCGTGCGCTCAACATCGATAGTGGCGGAGCTGATACATCTGACTGGTTTAATGCCAACGCTGAAATCGTGGGCGGGACCGATGTCTACGTAACTTTGTCACCGGATACGACATTGATCCTTGAAGGCGTAGCGTCGGATTTCGACCAACTCTACGATCACTTTCTATTCTGAAGTCCCCCCCTGCGGACCCGGGTCACTCGAATCCTGCATCCCGAGCGATCAGAGCGGCCTGGGTCCGGTTTTTTGCATTGAGTTTCTTGCAAAGGGTCCGAACATGCAGCTTGATCGTGACTTCCTGAAGATCCAGCTCTCGCGCGATCTCCTTGTTGGACTGCCCACGGCACAATCCGCGTAGAACCTGTTTTTCCCGCTGGCTGAGCTGACGGGAAAAGTCGCTTTCTTTGACATCGCCATCCATACTTAGAACACTGGCCGGGACGAAGGTTTCGCCGGCGATCATAAATCGCACCGCGTTGACCAGGGATTTGGCGCCCATGGTTTTAGGCAAGAAACCAACGGCGCCCATTTCGACCGCTTCCTGTGCGATCTTGTTTGGTGCCGTCCCGCTCAATATCGCAAAAGCCTGTTCAGGGAATTGGCGAATTGCGTCTGAAAGCCCTTCGATCCCATTCATGCCCGGCATTTCAAAGTCTAACAGGACAAGGTCGAATGGATCTTCGGATGACAGCAATTTCATCGCAGCCATGTAATCGGGTACGGCAACAACTGCCGCGCGCCCCTCGGTTTCGAGGTAGGATGAGATCGTGTCACGGACCAAACCGTGATCATCAGCCAATAGAATTCGCATTGATATCGGTGACCTTGAACAAATGCTTTGATCCGATTTTATCCCACCCGGAATAGTTGAACCACCAAAAGGGTTACTATTTGACGAACTTTGCAAATTCATGTTGCTTTCCTAAACTATTACTCTTTGACGCTGGCTGCCAAAGCCTCATTATCGCATTCCGCGAAAACTTTAATTGCATGGTTTGGGACGTCGAAAGTTCGCAAATTAGGCTGATGGTGTGACCTTTGGTGCGCTGAACTATCCTAAAGTATAGCGAGCTATTCTATTGCGTCTGAGAACGTTTCGCGGGGCTGTGTCAAAAGCGTTTTGACAAAGGTTCACCTACTCACGGACACAACCTCGCATGCATAAAACTTTAAAATCACTTAGCGCCGCACTCGCCATTTCATTTGCGAGTGCGGCATATGCGGATGAAGTACTTCTTACGGTCTCGGGCGATGTCGGTCTCAATGGAAACAAGAACACTTGGACATTCGACAGGAAAGCCTTTGAGGCATTGCCCAGTAAGTCAATCGCTACAACAACGATCTGGACAGAGGGTACGCAGAGCTTTGAAGGAGTTTCCCTTGATGTGCTCCTGGACCATGTCCAGGCAGAGCAGGGGATCATACGAGCGGTGGCTTTGAATGACTACGCCGTCACCATTCCCACCAGTGATGCAACAGATGGTGGCCCGATCGTTGCCTACTTGCGCGATGGCAAGGCGATGTCTGTTCGCGACAAAGGACCTTTGTGGATAATTTACCCTTACGATGCTAACGAGGCCTATCAGTCCGAAGAAATTTATGCCCGCAGCATTTGGCAACTCAATCGATTGGAAGTCGTAGCACAGTAAGTACCGAGGAGAAGGCCATCGACACTAAAGCGCCTTTAATGAGCATGAAGAGATGGCCCATTTTTGCCTTTGTAGGATTGCTGGTTGTGAGTCTGGCTATCGTGCTTTCCCTTGGGCGCGAGGTGAAATCAGATCTCGACGCACTCTCGACCGCAAAAACAGACAACGTCAGCTGGCTGATGTCTCAGCTCGAAGTCGAGCTGCTTAGGTTCGAAGTCTCGGTCATTGACGCTTCATCACGTTCCAATGGTGACTTGTCCACTGTACGCAACCGTTTCGATATCTTTTATAGCCGAGCGGATACGCTGTTTAGTAGCGAGCTGTTTTCATTTCTGCGAGGGGGTGCCGCCGCGCAACCAGCCCTGCAAGCCACTGAAGATTTTCTATCCCGGCTGACACCATTGATCGATGGGCCGGATGACCAGCTGCGCGCAGCACTTCCTGATCTGCGGGCGCAGATTCAAACACTGCGACCTGAAGTGCGCGAGATTGCGCTGGGCGGTATTCAGGGATTTGCCCAGGAAAACGCAACCCGACGTGCTGAGTTGGCCAGCACACTAACCCGAATGGCATCATTACTTGTTGTACTTTTCGTTGCACTGCTTTTAGCTTTTGCAGTTCTCATCAAATTATTCCGGCAAGGGCAGTTGTTTGCCCGGCAAAGCCAGTCGGCTCGCAACCGATTTGAAGCGGCCATTACCTCGTCACTGGATGCGGTGTTGGTGGTCGATACTTCTGGAAGAATTCTTGAATTCAACGGTGCCGCCGAAGATGTCTTTGGGTACCGTCAGGCCGAGGCAATCGGTGCTGATATGGCTGAACTTATCGTTCCAGAACACCTGCGCGCCCTGCACCGAAAAGGCATGACACGATTTCTCGAGACCGGCGAGCAAAAGGTAATCGGCGCTGGGCGCGTCAGGTTAGAGGGTTTGCGCAAATCGCAGGAAACCTTTCCCGTGGAGCTATCCATATCGCTAGCTGAAACGGATGGAGAGCAAGTCTTTGTCTCATTCCTTCGGGATATAACTGAGGAACTCAAAGCCGAGGAAGACTTGCGCACTGCAAGAGACAAGGCGCGGGAAAGTGAACAGGCCAAATCCGATCTGTTGACAGTGATGAGCCATGAAATGCGTACTCCGTTGAACGGAATACTCGGCTCTGCGGCATTGATTGATCAGAGCAATCTGACGGACAGACAAAAGCGGTATCTTCGTTCTATTGAGGTGTCGGGTAAGTTGCTGCTGTCTCATGTGACTGATGTTTTGGATTTTTCCAGACTGGGTTCAGGCAATGCCTTGCGTGACAGATCAAGTTTTGACGTTATGGAGGTTGTCCACGAAGTTGCCGACAGTCTGTCGGCGAATGCAGATGCGCGTGGCAACGACTTGAAGGTCGATGTTCTCTCTGAAGAGCTTATCGACGTTCTTGGATACAGGACTGCGCTGCAGCAATGCTTGGTGAACCTGTTAGGTAACGCAATCGAATTTACGCGGGATGGATCAGTCACGATCGAAGTCGAACGACTTCATCATGATGATCTGATTGAGTTTCGGATTGCAGATACCGGGGTCGGGATATCATCTGACTATCTGGACGTTATCTTCGACGAATTTGTCACGATCGATACCGCCTTTGCACGTGAGACGAGCGGAACGGGATTAGGGCTGGCTATTACCAAAAGATTGGTCGAGGCGATGGGTGGCGACATCACGGCGTATAGTGTGCTTGGAGAAGGCAGCCTGTTTACAATGCGACTGCCGCTGCCAACCTCAAGATCTGATGTCATGAGCGAACCGGATTCCACAGACGCGCCACAGGCAGAGCTTTATCAGGGTTTGAAAGCGCTGGTGGTAGACGACAATGAAATCAATCGAATGATCTTGACCGATATGCTTAAAGATCTTGGCTTTTCGGTTGCTGAGGCTGAAAGTGGTTACGCCGCCTTAGAACGTCTTGGGTCCGAGCGATTTGATGTACTTTTGTTGGATATCAGCATGCCGGGTATCGATGGTATCGAAACACTCGGAAAAGTTCGCGAACTGAATATCGAGTGGGGCAATTTGCCAGCGATAGCAGTTACGGCTCACGCAGCCCCAAAAGATCACGAAGTCATACGAGCAGCAGAATTTCAGGGGTTGCTGGTGAAACCCGTTCCATTGGCGGCTTTACAGTCAGAACTGTCTAAAGTTGTGAAGGTGCAAAGGGTTGAGGTTATGGAGCCAGACAATGACTTCAGGATTCGATTTGGAGCGGACAAATTCCGTGAAGCCTGCAGGGAATTGAACAACGAAGTTGTTGGTCTTATTGACAGTCTCAATAATTCCAATGAGTTAAATGACACACACAGGCAAGCGGCGCATAAACTATGTGGCTCTGCTGCGATACTCGGGCAAACCGACCTTTGGTCCAAGTTGAATGACCTTCAAAACTGCACTTCGCAGCAATGGGACGACGAGAAGGCTACTTTCTTGAGGGATTTGCAGTACGAAGCCAAACGTTGTCGTTGAAGTTCAATTCGCTGGCTACGGCCCACAATTCTCACAGTTGCACTCGAATTGGCGGGATGTATCGAAGCGATATCGGCAGGACGGCTGAGGCTTAACAGACAAGAACTTGCCGAGATTTTGATAGATTTACCTACGATCTGCGCCGAAGAAGGCGATAAAGATTCAGTCTAGCTTTTGCTCGGCTGCTCCAACGTGATGGAAAGCCTTTGAGTCGCAAATGGTAAAACCCGTGCGCCCATCGAAAATCGAATGACCCAAAATCAATGGCTTAAGCCTCTCGGAATGGCAAAACTATGTGTCGCCCGACATCCTGTTGAACGTCACATGAACCTGACCCAACCGTCATAGTTGGACCAGAAAAGCAGTGAACGTTTGACATCAGAAGGCGACCCCAATTTTGGACATCAGTTGAATTTGACCTTTGCGTCATCAGCTAACACGCCGCTGCCATTTCATACTCCTGCAGATAGTTTGGTTTGTTCTGACTTTCCTTTCAGAAAATCAGAGCTGATTTGCAGATCAGACGGCGAAGCCGCCTGTTCCTGCTGCTCTGCCACGTGGCGAACGCGGGGGGGGGCGAGGCAATGCTATTCGACAGGGGTGGTGCGGCCCGCAGGCGCAGCCGAGGACACGGCCCTGTCTAAAAGGGTTGCCCGAGGGGGAGGGCCGGGCCCTCACCCTGACGGCTAGGGGAGTTTGGCTTGTCCAAATCCCGCTGGCCCACGAAAGGACAGTGATGGGAAAGACGGCTTGCTGCTGTTTGCTATTGAACCCGTCTGTCAAACTTCAAAAAATAATTGTGGCAACACAGCGGACTTTCGCTGCGTTTGAAAAACCTGACTAGGCTCTGGGCAGTGCCTTCACAGCGGTGCAGCTCCGCAATGCTGTCCTCACCATTCAGGCCGTCCAGCACGATCCTGATTTGCTCTTCTGCCGAAAATTTCTATCGGGTCACACGGCGAGTGTCCTTTACCACCTTCTCACCGTGGCTATGCTTGGTTCCGGGTTTCTTTCTCCTCGCTACTCCTTGGCGGTTATGGTGAGTCCGAAACCCTTCTGTAATCGGGCCCGGTATTGCAAGGATATTGCGCCCGAAAGTGCTTGCTTCTGTCCGTGATCTGCGTAGTGCACTCAAATGATGCGGTTGGCTCTGACGGGGAAAGCCTATTTCCCTTGCGGCATATATTTTTATCAGGGTTTCTGTCGGCATTTCCCGCGCTGCGTCCTTTCAGGGGCGCCTTCCTCGCGGAAGAGTTGGTACTCGTTGTCTTTCAGACGGCTCTGAATGCCGTGCCGTCTATCCACATCCGGTGCATGATGACCGCCAGTTTCCTCGCGAGGGCAATATTGGCGCGCTTTGCACCACGCTGGGCGGCAACACGCATCGGCCATGCCTTCAAAGGAGTCCATCAGGTGGTTTTCACAAGCATCACATGCGCTGCTTCGTAAAGCGTCTATCCCACACTGGCATCGCCGGCCTTGGTATTTGATGTGACTCGATCCGTTTGTCTGGATTGGTTTCGCCATGGCGTCAGGCCAAAGCAGGCTCCCACCGACTTAGATGAACGGAAACGTTTGGGTCCCTCAATGGCAACACGGTGGGTCATTGCAACTATGGCACCGACACCGGGAGTTGTCATAAGGCGACGACAGACATTATCTTTGCGAGACTGATCTCGAACCTGCTTGTCCAATTCAGCAAATTCTTCTGCCATCGCATCACGCGCTGACGGGAGCGGGAAGATTTCCGCCACCAGGACCGGGTTACCTGCGATCATGCAAATTGCCGCGCTCTTGACTGAAACATCAAGACCCACGAAATAAGTCTCGGTCATCTCCTTTGAGCTTCAAATCACTACCACAATCATAGTGAACCGGCCCGATGACCGCATCTCCCTTATCAAATCCACCTAAACTAATCCATTGGCGCCGACGTCAGACACGACTGCATGCCTGATCTGAGACGGCACATTGTTAACCCGTCAGTTCCCTCGATTGCGAGCCTCCAGCCGTTCCAGATTGATGACTGTAGACAGCATCAGCCGATCGTGGCTCCAGTCCTGTGTTTGGCGAACTGATGCTGATCCGATGGCGAGAACTAATGCAAATGAAAGTATCAGTCCAAGAAATACCGCAGGCAGTCGGGTGTCTGCCATCGGCGCTTCGGTCAACGCTAACACGCGCTGCCGCAGTACGTGCTTTGCCTTTGTTCCGTAAACCAGTGCCACATTAAGAACACGTGGATTGTTCAACGTAATCGATCGCGCGCAGAATTCCAGCAAACAGGTCGTATACTCCTTTGAATCTATGCCCTTACGAGACACGACGGATTGGTCACAGGCCAATTCGCGTAGCCGGTCGAATTGGTGTTTGAGCACCAGATAGGCCGGGTTCCAGAACAGCAAAGGTCGCAAAAGCTCGAACCCAAGCTCCCATTCCACGTCATTGGCTCGGATGTGCTGAAACTCGTGCGCCAGGGCAAATCGCAACTCATTTGGTGTGTTCAACAGATGACTGGGCAGCACGACGTGCCGGCGGCGGAGGCCACGCACAGCGAACGGTACGGTAATCCGATCTGACAGGCGAATGTCCACCTTGGCGGATTGCCGCCACAGAAAACTGGTCGTGATCGCGCTGCGGATGGCCCATGCATCGCGCATCACACGAACTGTCAGCACCGCTGCAATAAGAGCAAATGCGATCAAGGCGCAGTTTGCGGCCATGCTTGCGCCTGCCAGTACGTGGTCCAGCCACCGCTCGCGCGTGTTCAGTAGGGTTTCAAACTGTGCTGCTGGCATGGCAATGTCGCCGCGCAGATAAGCGGCCACGGCAATATCCCCCAGTGCAACAGGTTGCCCCGGCCAGACCAGTCCTGCAAGGCTCGAGACCCCTGTAGCCAAAATGGGGCTGACAAGAACGCAGATACAAAGTGCCTTGAGCAAGCGAAGCTGAGCCACAAATCCATATCGCATCGATGTCCTATCCAGCGCCGCGCGCACTGCCAACCAGATAAAGGCCGACAATCCAAGCACGACATTCAGATCAAGAAACGTATCGAGAACCGGTTTAACCGCTGTCATTTTGCAGTCTCCTCTCTACCAGTGCTCGAATTTCCTCCAAATCATCTTCTGTCAGCCCCTCATCGTCGACCAGCCTTGCAACCAGCGTTGCGGGTGTGTCGTCAAACAGGGTCCGAGAAAGATTCTGCAGCGACCGCGACTGGTACCTGTCCTTTTCCAGCAGGGGTCTGTAGATCAGCGACTTGCCGTTCTTCTCGCTTTCGACGAACCCTTTTTCATCAAGGATACGCAGAATGGTCGCGCCGGATGTATAGGCCAAATTACGATCAGAAGGCAGGCGATCGAGGACATCACGGACCGAACCCTGACCCAGCGCCCAGAGCTCATTCATAAACTCAAGCTCCACTTCGGTCAGTAGATTTGTTGTCTTTTTTTTTCGCATCGATCTCGGTGTCGCCATTTTTTAGTATGCCTGACAGACAAGCATCCTTTCGCTGTTTCTCAAAGCTTAAACTTTCCAGAAGACGAAGACGCCCCAACCGATGGACAGGAAAAGAGGCGTCCATACAGGTTGGCCTACCAGCCCAAGCCAGGCAAGGAAGATATAGGTCGAGCCGAGCAGTGTTATGAACAGCCGATCGCCCAACGTGGTTGTCAGACCAAGTACACCGCGACGTTCAAGGCCGTCGCGGAACTTGAACCCTTCCAATAGTCCAATTAGTGCGATGGCCGCGAAGATACCCACGAACACCGCCAACGTCGCCGGGGTCCAGGCCATCCAGAAATCGGGCCAAAGAGGGGCGGTCCACGAGAATCCCTTTTCCTCTTGCTGGCCAACATTGCCCCATCCGGCTTGCTGGGCGAATGCCATCGAAGGCAGGAAGGGGAGGGTGAGAAGAAGTCTACGCATATCGAACCTCACACACGGCCCATCGCGAAACCGCGCGCGATGTAGTTGCGGACAAACCAGATGACAATGGCACCAGGGATAATGGTCAGTGTTCCGGCGGCTGCCAGCAGACCCAACTCATACCCCGCGCTGGAGGCGGTGCGGGTCATCACGGCGGCGATGGGCTTGGCCTCGACCGCGGTGAGGGTCTTGGCCAGCAGCATCTCGACCCATGAAAACATGAAGCAGAAGAAGGCCGCGACGCCGACACCCGCTTTGATGTTGGGCAGGAAGATCGTCACGAAGAAGCGTGGGAAAGAATAGCCGTCGACATAGGCTGTCTCATCCAATTCTTTCGGGATGCCGCGCATGAAGCCTTCGAGAATCCAGACCGCCAGTGGCACGTTGAACAGCGTGTGCGCGAGCGCCACGGCCAGATAGGTGTCGAACAGGTGGATTGACGAATAGAGCTGGAAGAAGGGCAGCGCGAACACCGCCGCTGGCGCCATCCGGTTGGTCAGCAGCCAGAAGAATAACTGCTTGTCGCCCAGAAACCGATAGCGCGAGAACGCATAGGCCGCTGGCAGCGCTACACAGACCGACAGCACCGTGTTGATCGTCACGTAGATTATCGAGTTGATATAGCCCCAATACCACGTCGGATCGGTGAAGATGGTAATGTAGTTCTCCAGCGTGAAGGTCTGGGGGAACAGGGAAAAGCCCGACAGGATCTCGTTCGTGGTCTTGAAAGACATCGCCACCAGCCAATAGATCGGCAGCATCAGGAACGCGACATAGAGGATCGGGATAAGGGACCGCTTCTTCATTGCGCGTCATCCTTTGTCATCAGAGTGTAGAAGACCCAGCTGACCAGCAGCGTGATGGCGAAGTAGATCAGGCTCATCGCGGCCGCAGGGCCAAGGTCGAACTGTCCCAGCGCGATCTTTACAAGATCGATCGACAGCAAGGTGGTTGAGTTGCCGGGGCCACCGCCGGTCAGAACGAAAGGCTCGGTATAGATGTTGAAACTGTCCATAAAGCGCAGCAGAACGGCGATGGTTAGGACAGTCTTCATCTTGGGCAGCTGGATATAGCGAAACACTGACCAGGGGCTGGCACCGTCTATCTTAGCGGCCTGATAATAGGCATCCGGGATCGACACGAGGCCCGCATAACACAGCAGCACAACCAGCGACGTCCAGTGCCAGACATCCATGACGATCACGGTGATCCAGGCCGACAGTGGCTGTTGTGTCATATCATAGTTGATGCCCAGGACGTCATTCAGGAAGTAGCCCAGCAGGCCGATCTTGGGCAGAGTAAAGATATTCCACATCGAGCCGACCACATTCCACGGGATCAGCATCGGCAGGGCCATCAGGACCAGACAGACCGGCACCCAGAACCCTTTGCGTGGCATCGACAGGGCGACGATGATGCCCAAGGGCACCTCGATCAGCAGGATCAGGAAGGTAAAGAGGAACTGCCGACCGAGGGCCGCCTGAAACCGGTCGGAACGCAGGATCTGTTCGAACCAGCCCAGTCCTTCCCAGAAGAACTGATTGTTACCGAAGGTCTCCTGCACCGAATAGTTGACCACCGTCATCATCGGCACCAGCGCATTAAACGCGACCAGCGCCAGCACCGGCAGGACAAAGAACCATGCTTTTTGGTTTTCAGTTCTCATTGCGCCCGCTCCTCGGTTGCGATCCAGCCGTCGCGGTAGACGCGAGATTGTTCGGGTTTGAATTGCAGGTACACATGTGAGCCAGGGTTGGGCGCATTGTGTTCTGCTACGGCTTTCACCGGCGTATCACCGACCATGGCACTGACCACATAGTGTCGTCCGATATCTGCGACCTTGGTGACATGGGCAGGGATGCCGGTTTCGCCAAAGCTTATATATTCAGGCCGGATACCCAGATCGGTGCGGCCTCCGTCACCGTGGGTCTGGCCCTCCAGCATCACTTCATGGCCTTCGAACAGGGCCCGATCGCCCTTCGCTTCGCATGGCAGCACATTCATGCCGGGTGAGCCGATGAAATGGCCGACAAATGTGTGCTGAGGGCGCTCGAACAGTTCCACAGGGGTGCCGATCTGCACGACTTCGCCCTCCTGCATCACGACAACTTCGTCCGCGAAGGTCAGCGCCTCGGTCTGGTCGTGCGTGACGTAGATCATCGTGGCTTTGACGCGCTGGTGCAGCTCTTTCAGCTTGGACCGCAGTTTCCATTTCAGATGTGGGTCGATAACAGTCAGCGGCTCATCGAACATCACCGCGTTCACGTCGTCGCGCACCAACCCACGACCCATCGAGATTTTCTGTTTGTTGTCCGGGCTCAGACCTGAGGCCCGGGTATTCAACATATCCGTAACGTCCAGCATTTCTGCAATCTCATCGACGCGACGTTTGATCGTTGCCGGGTCAACCCCCCGGTTCTTCAACGGGAAGGCCAGATTTTCGCCCACAGTCATCGTGTCGTAGATCACCGGGAACTGGAACACTTGCGCAATGTTGCGTTGATCTGGGGGCAAGGCAGTAACGTTCTGACCATCGAACAGAATCTGTCCTTCGGAAGGCGTCAGCAACCCCGAGATGATGTTCAGCAGCGTTGACTTGCCGCATCCTGATGGCCCCAGCAGCGCATAGGCGCCGCCATCGCGCCAGGTGACGTCGATTTCCTTCAGGGCGTAATCCTGTGGCCCCTTGGGATTGGGGAAATAGCTGTGTCGCAGGTTTGCAAGCTTGATTTGTGCCATGTCAGGCTATCCTTTTGCCGTCTTGGCCGAAATACCGGCAATGGGCCGGGTTCATGTAGAAGCTGTGGTCTTCGCCCACCTGATAGGGATGGACACCCGAGGCCAGGGACACCCACGCCTCATCCCCATGCTGGAAGTGCGCGCTGGAATCCGAGCCCGAAAGCTCGGTCACGATGACACGCCCGGTCAGCTCCACGTCGGCGTCGGAAGAGCGGAACGGGGTCACCCGGTGCGGACGCACGGCGACCAAGTAGTCACCATCGGCTATATCGGTGACTTTCCAGCCACCACCGCCGACCAATTGCGCCTGCGCATTAGACACAGTGATGCGCGCCACGTTGATGGGCGGGTCAGAGAACACACGAGCTGCAGAGATGTTCTCGGGGTTGCGATAGATATCTGAGGTGGGGCCAAATTGGGTGACGCGCCCGTCCTCCATCAAAGCGGTGTAGCCGCCAAGCATCAACGCCTCTTCCGGTTCCGAGGTGGCATAGACGACCACGGCCCCGCGCCCGGCGAACAGGTCGGGCAGTTGTTCACGCAGTTCTTCACGCAGCTTGTAATCGAGGTTGGCCAGTGGTTCGTCAAGAAACACCGCGCGGCTTTCCTTTGCAATCGCGCGGGCCAGTGCTGTACGCTGCTGTTGGCCGCCTGACAACTCATGCGGACGGCGCTGTAGCATTGGGCGCAACTGCAGCAAGTCGGCGGCCTCTTCGACACGGCCTTCGATTTCGGATTTTGCCATCCCCGCCACGCGTAAGGGCGAGGCGATGTTGTCGAAAACGGTCATATGCGGGTAGTTCACGAAGAACTGGTGTACCAAACTGATCTGCCGCTTTTGCGTGTTCAGCTTGGTGACGTCCTGCCCGTCCATCAGAACTTTGCCTGAGGCGATCGGGTCCAGCCCGGCCATCATCTTGATCAGCGAGGTTTTGCCCGACCCCGTCGCGCCCAGCAACACGTTGAAATGGCCAGTCTTGAGCGTCAGGTTCGTAGGCTTGATATGGATGACATTGCCAACCCGTTTGGTGGCGTCTTTAAGTTCGATCATGTCCGTGGGTTCCGGTCCTTCAGTGCGTCGCACTGGCCTTGGGGTGGGGATGCCGCACACGGCACCCCCGGTTTCGTTTGCTTACTGAGACTGCCAGCGCTGAACCAATTCGTCATAGTTGACGGTCTGGCCCTGCGGCTTTTCGTTCTCAAGCTTGGCCTTGGGCGAGCCCGGCTTTTCCAACCAGAAGGCGGCATCCTGCGGCTCGTTCAGACGCGGACCACAGCCACCGTAGACACCGGCGCTTTCGTCAGCGGCCTGCATTCGGGCCATAGTGATGTCCATCTCTTCTGCCAGACGGTCCATCGCCTCTTGCGGGGTGAAGGCGCCCGAGTTCACGTCACCGATCTGCTGCCACCAGATCTGGGCCAGCTTCGGATAGTCCGGCACGTTGATGCCGGTCGGTGACCATGCCACACGGTCGGGTGAGCGGTAGAACTCGACCAGACCACCCAGCTTGGGTGCGCGCTCGGTGAACGACTCGTGGTTGACCGAGCTGTCGCGGATGAAGGTTAGGCCCACATGGGATTTCTTCACGTCGACAGTCTTGGAGGTCACGAATTGGGCATAGAGCCAAGCCGCCTGAGCACGATCTGCAGGCGTCGACTTCAGGAAGGTCCACGACCCCACGTCCTGATAACCAACCTTCTGGCCTTCTTCCCAATAGGGGCCGTGCGGGCTGGGCGCCATCCGCCACAGCGGCGTGCCTTCGTCATCCACGGTGTTGTTGCCTTCGGATTTCGGCTTCACCATGTCTGCGGTGAAGGCGGTGTACCAGAAGATCTGCTGAGCCACGTTGCCTTGGCTAAGCGCTGGCAACGACTGGTAGAAGTCATAAGACGCCGCACCCGGAGGCGCATAAGCCCGCAGCCATTCATCCCACTTGCGGATCGCATAGACCGCAGCCGGGCCGTTCGCAGCACCACCACGCGAAACGGATGCGCCAACAGGGTTACAAGTGCCCGCTTCCATGCGGATGCCCCATTCGTCGACGGGAACGCCGTTCGGTTCACCCACGTCACCGGCGCCGGCCATCGACAGCCAGGCGTCAGTCATGCGCCAGCCGAGGTCAGGCGCGCGCTTACCATAATCCATGTGGCCATAGATCGTGGTGCCATCGACTTCTTTCACGTCATTGGTGAAGAACTCGGCGATGTCTTCGTAGGCCGACCAATTGACCGGAACGCCTAGATCATAGCCGTATTTCTCTTTGAACGCGGCCTTGTTGGCTTCGTCATCGAACCAGTCCTTGCGGAACCAATATAGGTTCGCAAACTGCTGGTCAGGCAATTGATACAGCTTGCCATCAGGGCCGGTGGTGAACTGAATACCCATGAAGTCATCCAGATCCAGCGTTGGCGAGGTTGTCGCCGCCCAATCACCTTCCATCATATCGGTCAGCGGATAGGCCAACTGCAGGCGCGAATGTGTCCCGATCAGGTCGCTGTCGTTGACATAGCCATCATACAGATTCCGTCCGGTTTGTAGCTGAGTCTGTACGGCCTGAACCACTTCGCCTTCGCCGAGAATCTGGTGATTGACCTTGATCCCGGTTATTTCCTCGAACGCCTTGGTCAGAACCTCGGATTCATAGGAATGCGTCGGGATACCCTCGGACAGGACATTGATTTCCATGCCCGAGTACGGTTGTGCAGCTTCGATGAACCACTTCATTTCGGACAACTGTTCATCCTTCGACAAGGTCGATGGCTGGAATTCGTCGTCGATCCAACGTTGTGCTGCGGCTTCGTCGGCCCAAGCAGGACCATGCCCCGCAATGACGGCCGCTGCCGCCACGGCGGAAAGTAGATGTCTCCGCATCTGTCTCCTCCCAAAGATTATGTGATCCGGTGCAGACCGGATGGCAAACAGCATCAATGATATTCGGCGCTGCTGTCAAACTAATTTTTTAGTAGAAAGGAAGAAGTAGATCAACGCATTGTTTTGTATCGATTATTACCGTTTACGTTGGAGGGTGAACTTCATGGATCACGCCAATTAGCATCAAATACGTGCGCTGCAAACGGCCCATTCCTTCCGTTCGACCCTGGTCACCTTCTCGCGGTGCTGACCGTCAAAGCTGTCGTTCGCTGCAATCGCGAAGCTGGAAAGTAGACGATGGTCTGGGGAACGGCTCTGAGCGGAGATGTAACTTTAACGGACGATGTTGCAGCTTAACCCAACAGACCTGCCATCTATGGATTGTGGTTTCGTCAGGACCCAAGGGCGGGTGCTGATTTGGATGGCCTTTGTGTACTTCGAAGATCTCACGTGCAAACTATCATCCCAGCTCGAACATCTGATCAGTCGGATTTGGCGATCTCTAATGCTTGTTCCCTTAGCCAATTGATCGCTGGATTGAAGCGGCTACGCTCGTGGCGGACAAGAAAATAAGGGAAGCCACAACTCGGCCGAAACGGAGCTGAACAAAGAGAGGTCAATTTCTGGACTTGCTTTGCCAGCCGCTTGGGGACAGCTGCAACTGCATCCGTCTGTCCTACCAAAAAAGGTAATGTGGTGAAGTAAGGCTGCTGGAACACAGCATTCGAACCATCTCCTTTTTCCCTCATGATCGTATCGGGTTTCAGACCCGAAGTGCCCGGAAAACTGAACTCGATTAACCGGTAAGCCGAAACGTCTTGCGGAGTAAGTGCCCGTTTTGATGACGCATGTTCTTCAAGCGGATGGCCTTGTCGGAACAGGATTTCGTAGGTTTCATCAAATAGCTTCTGAACAAGCAAATCGTTCCTCGCATCCAAATCCGCGTATAGCAGCAGATCAATTGCTCCTTTTTCCAAATCGGTAAAGCTTTGCGGCACCAGTGGCGAGACATTGAACCTTAATGCTGGTGCGGTAACGGCAAAGACTTCCATCATGGGTCCCAGGACAGCCGCGACGCCGTAATCTGTCGAGGCAATGCGATAGCAATGGTTGGACTGTGCCGGATCAAAGGCGGACGGCTGGAAGACGTCAGCTATCGCCGACAGGGCAGCATCGACCGGTTCATTCAAGCCCAGAGCATGATCCGTTAATTGGTATCCGGACTGCGTTCGGATCAGCACCGGATCTCCAATAAGGTCGCGTACCCGGGCGAGGATTCGACTGGCGGCGGGCTGGCTGATCCCCAGATGTATTGCCGTGCGTGTCACGCTGCTTGTGCGAAGCAGGAGCTGTAGGAACCGTAGAGTCCTAACATCCAGAGAAGTTAAGATGTCATTCATTTTTTGCATGCTCATCATGCTATTTGCGTCATCCCAATTATGTCCGTCGCGAGTTAACTGACAAGTGAAGCCTAACCGGGCGCCCCCCCAGATCGGGGCGCTCGATCCAAGATCGTTTGGTTGTCGAGACCATCAAACTGTATACGAAAGGGCAGCAGCAGTGATTACACGACGCATGTTCAACTCAATCGCGATTGCAACATCCTTGAGCGGAGCTTTCGCCGCCCGCGCTAGCACAGCGGAGGCATCCGGTGACCCAGATCAATCGGCATTTGGCTCTTATGATGTTGAAACAGTGTCCTTTGACAGCTCTGGGGAAACCCTTGTTGGAAAGTTGTTGAGACCTGCTTCGGAAGGACTTCACCCGGCAGTTGTGATCATCGGCCCTGTTGCATTCGTCAAGGAACAGTCACCGGTGCAATATGCAACCCGCCTGGCATCGCGCGGGCTGGCAGTTCTGATATTCGATCCACGCTATCACGGAGAAAGCTCGGGCTCACCCCGACGCTACGAGTCTGGTGAAGCCAAGGTTGAAGACTGCCAAGCCGCCCTCGGTTTTCTCGCAAACCAAGAAGGCATCGACGCAAACCGGCTTCATCTTCTCGGGATCTGTCAGGGTGTCAACTGGGCGATTGAAACAGCGGTGACAGACGGTCGCGTGGCCTCTCTCGGGGTTGTCGCGGGCCACTATCTAACTGAGGAAACCGCCAGAATGTACCTTGGCAGTGATGCCGAGGTTGAAGCACGCATAGATCGCGCGGCCAAAGCAGCCACCGAATTCGAAAAAACGGGGGAAGCAAGCTACATCCCGATCGTCGGCTCTGAGGATGCCCTTCTGACCGCAACTGCCATCGCAGACTGGTACCTACCATGGGATAACAGGCCCCCTTGGCTGACTTTCAAAGGGGGTTGGGAAAACCGCATCACCGCGATGAGCGAAGCTGGCATTTGGGGCTGGCGGATCGACGAAACAGCCCCTCAACTGAACCTGCCTGTATTGATGATCCATGGCGACAGAGCGGCAAGCGGTCAGGTCATTCCCCGCCGCATTTTTGAAGAAATCGCGTCAGAAAAGAAGACGCTGTATTGGATCGACGGCGCCAACCAGCTTCAGTTTTACGAAGACCCGTTGATCATTGATGCCGCCGTCAATGCTCTGGCTCCGCACTTTCTTGCCTCCAATCGAACCCTTTGATGCAAACCGCTCGGTTCATTGACGCCGCCCCGGAACAATCATTGCCGGAAAAACGGGCGGCAACATCAAGGCACAGATACACCGGAGAAATATTTGAGATGAGAGTTCTTTCGCTATTGTTCACTTGCACCACGTCCTTACCTGTTGTCGCCGAACAGGAGCTGCCGCCCTTTACCGAAGCCGTTTTGCCGATGGGAAATGATGTCTATACCGTATCGATTGGACCGGGTGGGCCAGATGAAGAGTTCAGCTCAGACGCCACTAACGGCGGGCTCTACAAGCTCACTCCTGATGGCGCGACCGAAGAAATCAAACTCTCGGATGGGCAAGGTCTGCGCAACCCAACAGGGATGGTGCGTTCCGGCAACCAAATTGTCATTGTGGATGGCAATGAGGTCATTTCTACCGCTTCGGATGGCACGGTAAACTGGCGTCAGGCTCTCGATGACGATGGTGTTTTTCTCTACGATATCGAAGCCCTCGACGACGACACCCTTCTTGTGAGTGATTTTGGGCGCGGCGCATTCCTATCGGTCGTAGCCCAAACCGGACAAATTCAACCTCACCTCGGCGATTTGCGCATCAGTGGTCTCGCCCGCTTTGCAATTGCAGAGACAGGTATTTACGCTGTTTCCTGGGGCAGCGACGACGCCTGGGACAGCGCGTTGTATTGGGTTCCGCATTCAGGCAACGGAGATACTGCTTTAGCTGTTTCAACCGGCTTTGGTAACTTGGAATCCGTTGAAGTCGTGAACCGCACAGTTGTTGTCGGGGGTTACCGGGGTCACGAGAAGTACCCGAATGCGAGGCTCTTGCGCGTTGAAACTGATGGGTCCGTAGATCCGCTGAGCGTCGGGTCTCATTCGCGCGGGATTTCCGATATACTCTT
The DNA here is from genome assembly GCF_056537805.1 of Ruegeria sp. C10. NCBI lineage: Bacteria > Pseudomonadati > Pseudomonadota > Alphaproteobacteria > Rhodobacterales > Roseobacteraceae > Ruegeria > Ruegeria sp. C10. Next base: position 939,639 of record NZ_JBQFSC010000001.1, read on the forward strand.
CGATGGGTGGTCGATTTGGCTGACCTATTTCTATAACGCATCCTATGCGGAGTTGCCGTCTCAGACGGTGAAAAGTCTCGACCAATAGACGCACGCACTCCGGTTTTCATGGCGACAGGTTTCCGCAGTAGCATATGGTCGGGGAGCTAACTAACGGTCCAAAGCGGCCACTGGACATGCTGCAATGGCAGCGCACTTCCAGACATTCGCTACAGACGCGTAATGCTCACGCTGCAGGTGGTTACGTTAATTGTTTCCCATTGCGTGCCTTATATATCACGTTCGTTCGAGTGTTAGTCTTTTGATGTCAGATTATGGCAGCCGATCACGCCTGCATATTTCATCTCTTACAAATTTCTCCACCCATTGATCAACCCAACCGCCGCGTCTGCATAGCTCCTTGGGAACTGGTCGGATGTCCGGGCTTTCATGATCGTATGAAGTCCCAGCAACAGGCCGATCAGCAGCTTTGCCGCCTCATCCGGGTCAATATCGATGCGCACGGCCCCTTCTAATTTGGCGTGGCTGAGGATCGCCGCAAACCGTCCTTCCAGGGCGGTGAGGTATCTCTCGATTCGGGCATTCACCTCGGGGTCAGTGCGGTGAAACGAACTGATCGAATTGAAGGCAAGGCACCCCGCATCCTCGATCTTCGGCATACGTTCTGCCGAGGCGATACCCTGGAACCAATCGCTGAGGTCATTCAGCGAATAGGTGTCGGGGTCGGGGAAGTGCCGAGCCTCGGCATTGTCCAGATAAGTATCAAGTGTCTTTAGGAAGAACTTCTCTTTTCCGCCATAGGTGGTTTGCAGTGTGAACCGAGTTAGCCCGGTCTCCTGCTCCAGTTCCCGCGTGCTGGCACCATGGTATCCCCGCCGCCAAAACAGGTCCAAAGCGCCTGCCACAGCACTGTCGTGATCCGTCTTGCGTTTGCGCGCCACAGATTTCTCCTTGCTTTTTCTATCCGCATGGATAGTAATAAATTCCTATCCACTTGGATAGCATTGCGGGCGCGCGGCTGCAAATGCCGCGTGGCCCCACGTCAAACGGAGACCTGACATGACCGCCATCGACCCGACAACCGGGGCCTCAAAGCCCGTAACACTGCGCGCCATCTTCATTCTGAACGCGCTGAAAATCCTACTGGCCCTTGGCTTCTTCGCCGCGTTCAAATTCTACGGTCTACAGGTCGGAGAACTGGCAGGCCCCCAAGCCGCCAACCTGATGCTCTATACGATGCTGGGATATATGGTGACTTTTGCCTGCATCATCGCATCCATCCTCAGGCGCAGCCTGGTCGGTATCCGCGCAGCGATTGCCGTTGATTTTCTGGTCTCGATCCCGGCAACGGCGGTCATCGGCTTTATCTTCGCGATCATCAGCTTGGGCCTGACTTTTACGGCCTCTGTCCGCTCCTATTTCGCCTATCGCGGCTGAGGTGTTCAGATGAGTCACTCAAACACGATCGACGGCCAATGTATCTGTGGCTCGGTGCGCTATCGGGTGCGGGAAAACATGGCCGCCTTCAAACTCTGCTATTGCAGCTTCTGCCAGAAGGCCTCGGGCTCGGCCCATGTTGCGAATGCGTTCACCACGCCCGATCAGATCGAATGGCTGGAAGGCAAAAACATGCTGACCACCTTCGACGTGCCCAATTCCCAAGTACGCCGGGTGTTCTGCCGGAACTGCGGGACGACGCTGCCATTCGAGACTCAAAACGGCAAGATTCTGATTGTCCCCGTTGGCAGCTTGTCCTGCCCGCCGTCCCAACCCGTCAACGCGATCGTTGGCTGGTCGTCCCGACCTGCGTGGTATGGTGAGGCGCTGGGCCTGATCGAAGAGACTTGCAATGCAGAAAGAGTGGCTCAATGAGTACCGAACAAGAGATCTCACCCGACTTCCCGTTTGACTCGAAATATGTCGAGGTGAATGGGCAGCACATTCACTATGTCGAGGAAGGCGACGGCTCGCCGGTTCTGTTTCTGCACGGCAATCCCACCTCGTCTTATCTGTGGCGCAACATCATTCCCTATGCCGCCGGGCAGGGCCGCGCTATCGCGATGGATCTGATCGGTATGGGCAAATCGGATAAGCCGGATATTCCCTACCGCTTTGTCGACCACGTTCCCTACGTTGACGGATTCATCGAGGCGCTGGGGTTAGAGGACGTAACGCTCGTCATTCATGACTGGGGCTCGGCATTGGGGTTTCACTATGCGCACCGACATCCCGAGAACATCCGCGGCATCGTGTTCATGGAGGGCGTGGTCCGCCCGATGAGTTGGGCGGGATTTCCGCCCGATTTCCGCACCGGGTTTCGCTTGATGCGGACGCCGGGTCTGGGATGGATGATGATCTCGGGCCTGAATATGTTCGTCGAGAAAATCCTGCCAAGCGCCATAGTACGTGATCTGGCACCGCAAGAAATGTCGCAGTACCGTGCGCCCTTTCCCACAGCACGAAGTCGCAAGCCGGTTCGTGTGTGGCCTTGCGAGATTCCGATCGATGGCACGCCTTCTGACGTTCATGAGATCGTCAGCGCCTACAGCCGTTGGTTGGGAGAAACGCAAACCCCGATGCTGATGTTCCACGCCACGCCCGGAGGCACCATCGGGACAAAAGAGGTCGCCTGGTGCCATCAGACCATCCAGAACCTCGAAGCGGTGGATATCGGCAAAGGCATTCATTTCCTACAGGAAGATAACCCCCATCTGATCGGAGAAAAGCTGGAGGAGTGGTTGGCGCGATTGCCCGCATGACCCCGTGCTGCCACGTGTAGCGGCTGAGCCGTATACATAAATCAGATTTCCTGATTTTATGCTTTAACTATCACCCAATACGTTCAAAGGCCAAACACCGGAGGGAAACCCTGTTGAATCTGACGACCCCCATCCCTTTGATTCTAGCGGCTGTACTGCCCGCCTTTCTGGACCGGTGCTCCGGGTCTGATACCAGCGTCGCTTTGGGCGTATTGGCGCGCGACCGGGTGGCCTTGACCGCGACAGCCAGCGAAATCGTCGTCGATTTGCCTATTGCCGAAGGTGCCGTGGTCAAGGCAGGCGACACGCTGGTTCAGCTTGATCCAACATTGCAAAGCTCAAAACTGGCACTGGCGCAGGCTGAACTGGAAAAGGCGCAGGCCACGCTTCTGAAGCTGCAGGTGGGGCCGCGAGAGGAGGAGATTGCGATAGCCGAGGCCAAAGTCGCGGGCGCTGTTGCACGCCTTGCCGATGCCGAAGCCATCTATGACCGAAACGCCAGACTGGTCGAAAACTCGGTCGTGACCGAAGCGCAGGTAGCAAATGACCTGGCCCTGCGCGATTCCGCGCGAGCTGAACTGGCCAGCGCTCAGGAATCGCTTAAAGAGTTGCAGAACGGGACCAGACCCGAAGACCTGGCGGTTGCCGAAGCCAACGTACGGGCCGCCGAAGCGTTGGTTTCCGCCGAGCAAACAGTTCTGGACGACTTGACGGTTACGGCCACCCGCGACGGCGTGCTGGATTCCCTGCCGTGGAATTTGGGCGAGCGGGTAACATCCGGCAGCCCGGTTGCCGTGATGGTCACGGGCCAGACGCCTTACGCGCGCGTCTATGTGCCCGAGCCGCATCGCGTCAATCTGAAACCCGGCGACACGCTGGAAGTACGCATTGACGGGCTGGCCGATCCGCTGGACGGCGTGATCCGCTGGATCAGCGACGACGCGTCCTTCACCCCCTATTACGGATTGAACAAGGACGACCGCACGCGCCTGGTGTATTTGGCCGAGATTGACTTGCCCACTGCAACACCCGACCTGCCCGCCGGAGTGCCAGTGCAGGTCCCCATGCCATGAGTGAAATCGTCGTCTCGACGCAGGGGCTGACCCGTCGGTTTGGGGAAAACACCGCAGTCAACAATCTGGACCTCGAAATCCGAATGGGCCAGATATACGGGTTTCTCGGCCCCAACGGCTGCGGTAAGACAACCACCATGCGCATGCTGACCGGCCTACTGACCCCCAGCAGCGGGGCAATTTCGGTTTTGGGCCGATCAATGCCCGAAGCGGCTGAGCCGTTAAAAAATGAGATCGGGTACATGACCCAGATCTTCTCGTATTACCGCGACCTGACAGTGCTGGAGAACCTTCGGTTCGCGGCAGAAATTTATGGCATTCCAGTGAAGTCGGCCAAGGACCGGATTGAAGAACTGCTGCACACCTATGACCTGACAACCAACATTGATCAGCTCAGCGGCAGCATGAGCGGCGGGCAAAGACAAAAACTCGCCCTTGCAGCGACCGTCATGCACCGACCAAAACTGTTGTTTCTGGATGAACCGACCTCGGCCGTTGACCCCGAAACCCGACGCACTTTCTGGGAACAGCTGTTCGATCTGGTCGATCAGGGCGCGACGATGATCGTCTCGACCCATTTCATGGACGAGGCCGAACGCTGCCACCGGTTGGCGATCTTGCAACACGGGGTGAAGAAGGCGGACGGCTCTCCGCGTGAGTTGATGGATGATCTGCAGGCCGATGTTGTCGAAGTTGAAGGCCCGGACCTACGCAAGGTCAAACACGCGTTGGACGTCCAGCCCATGATCCTGTCGACCGCGCAAGTCGGATCGCGGCTGCGTGTGCTGGTGGACAAATCCGAACCTCAGCCGGTGGACATGTTGCGCGGCCAACTTGCTGCGTTTCCCGACCTGTCCCTGACCCCGCAGCGACCAAATCTGGAAGACGTGTTCGTCAGCGCCACACGGGGGCCAAAACAGTGATCTCGCCACGCCGCATCGCTGCTGTATTGAAGAAAGAGCTGCTACAACTTCGGCGGGATCGGATGACCTTTGCCATGGTGATTATGATCCCCCTGATCCAACTGCTGCTGTTTGGCTATGCGATCAACACCAACCTGCGCCATGTGCCTGTCGCACTGGTGGACAAGTCCGGAACCGAGTTGTCCCGAACATTGGCGCAGATCGTTCAGGCCACGCAGGTCGTAACCATCACCGAACATCTAACAACCCCACAAGAAGCCGAGCGCGCGATCACTGAATCCCGCGTGCGCGCCGCGCTTATCATCCCATCAGACGTCAGCCAACGCCTTGCCCGAAGCCCGTCTGTCGGGCTGGGCCTGCCCAACGCAACGGACAAGACCAGCAGCCGACCGGTTGCCCATTGGATCGTCGATGGCTCGGACACGATGGTGGCCAGCGCAATCAAATCCCTGCGCACGATGCCTTTGACAGAACTGCTGAAACAACCACCAAACCGGCAGGTGCCTACCTTCGAGGTGACGCTTTACTTCAACCCTGAACAGCGATCAGCAGTCAATATCGTGCCAGGTCTTGTCGGCGTGATCCTGACCATGACGATGATCCTGTTCACTTCAGCCGCCATCGTCCGCGAACGCGAACGGGGCAATATGGAGATGCTGATCAACACCCCGATCAAATCGATCGAACTGATGATCGGGAAGATCATCCCCTATATCTTTCTGGGCCTGATACAGGTCGCAATCATCCTCGGCCTCGGGCATGTCCTTTTCGATGTCCCGATAAACGGCGGATTGGGCACTTTGCTTGTGGTGACCTTGTTGTTCATCATCGCCAGCCTGTCGCTTGGGCTGGTGATTTCCACGCTTGCGCAGAACCAATTGCAATCAATGCAGATGACTATCTTTGTTCTGCTGCCATCAATCCTGATGTCGGGCTTTATGTTCCCCTTCGACGGCATGCCGCAACCAGTCCAGATGATTGCTCAGGTTCTGCCCGCCACTCATTTTATGGACATGATCCGCGGCGTGGTCCTGCGTGACGCGTCGCTATACGAGTTGCGCTGGGGAATTCTCTGGATGATTGGATTTGCGGCATTCGGATTGTTGGCGGCCACTCTAAGGTTCAAGAAACGGTTGGGTTGAAGGCGGCCCAGAGCTGCCGTCCGTGCGGGAATTGAATGCTGCATTGAGGCTTCCCAGAATCGGGAATTGAAAGACCTCTGTTGAAAACTAAACAACTCGAGGCGCAACCGCAGCCTCATCCGAGCAACGTACGCATCTCACCGTTTTCAAGAACAGCAGTACGACGAGGATCGTGCATCGCAGTTTGAAGCATGGCATGAGCCAATTCATCGGAAGTTACACCGATGGACGGCATCAGCCTTTGGAGCGGTTTGAAAAGGTAGTCAGCCAACTTCCATGTGTTTCTCGGGCCTGACGGCGCAATATAGCCTGGACGAAAGGCGAACCTCCGTTCGAGGTCAGATGCAAACAGTTTGCTCTCCGCTTCGCCCTTAATCTTCAATGCAAAGGACATACCGCCGCCATCTGGCCGAGCACCTTGTGCGGAAAACAAGCAGAACGTCGCGCGGGGCGCAGACCTCTCGCAAGCCGCCAGCAAAGCGCACATCCATTCTACTGTGATTTCCTCGTATTCTGTTCGACTGACGCGCGCGGAATAAGTGGCAAGGCAATGGAAGACGGTGTCGATGCCATCAAGATAGGTTTCGATGGCTTGGGTATCGCCGAATGCTGCAAAGCTCACATCGTTCAGCTTTTGGTGATCTATATGGCACGGCCTGCGCCCAAGTGACACTATTTCGCGCGCAGTTTTTTCGTTCAGCAATGCCGCAAGTACCGAGGAACCCACCATTCCCGTCGCACCCGTCAGCAGGGCGCGCCCAAGTGGTCGTATTGTCTTGTCAGGCGGATTGAGCACGGCGCTCTGCCTCTGCTTTCAAGCCGCGATTGAAAGCTTGGTAACCTTCCACATACATTTTTGCCAAACGCCCTCCCATCAGGAACGTGATGCCTCCTATGATTTCATCGGATTGTATGAAGCGAGTTTTGCCACTCTCCAGCGGCTCGACACAAAAGTGATGGTTATCGCGAATACCGCCCGGTCCTTTCTCCGCCCAATAGAACTCTGCCCCGTCCACGACCGAGATTGCGTGATCCAGCGTGGTCAACTTCTCTTTTGATGAATCAAGCTGAAAGTCGACGGTGATCGTCGATTCATCCGTAATCTCTCCCTTGATACCCACAAGGAACACAGCCCAGTCCTTGTAGTTTGCCGTGTCGGTCAACACCGACCAGACCACGTCCGGCGGCGCATCGATCACAATGTCGGTGTGGATTTTGTGATGTGAGAGGCTCACTTTTTCCGATGATCCGGTTTCCATGACAATCCTTCCTTTGAGGTCTCAGGCGTTCTGTGGTGATACGCGATCCCCGCCCTGAATTGTGATCTGCCCAAAACGATCCCGCATGCGCTTGGATCGAAAAAGGTAGATCGAGATGATGATGTAATTGACCCATTCCTGGGCGAAGTTCCGGTAGCGATCCGGATTTTCCAACATGTCTAAGGTTTGCACAGCACACATCGTGGCAAGCGCGGTGAACATGACCAGCATAGCAATCGGAGTGACGCTCCAGCGCAGGACGTATCCGGCCAGATAGGTGGCACCCGAAGCGGTGATCAATATCCAATGGAGAGTTTGCATGCCCGGCGGAAAGGTCGCGTTTTGCAAAGGCATAAGCGGCGCCAGCCCGGTGAAGTATTCAAGAAACCCGAGAAGCCCCCAGCCCAACATGTAGCTGAGGCGAGCACGATCAGATACTCGAAACCCCGCGAGAGTCGCTGCATGAACCTGTTCATCCCCGTCCCTCAGATCACGAATGTCTGGTCGGTCATCTCTTCCGAGAGACGCCACAAACGTTTGGCCAAACCGTGGTCTTCGCAAATTGGATTGCGGATCGCGACCCCGGTCTTGCCACTCATCTCTTCGGGGCCTGTAGGGCCGTAGTACTCGCCGCCTTTGACCTGATCAGACAAAGCGGCGAACAGAGATGGCCTCGCAGCGTCTTCATTGGAGTGCAGAAGTTGTTCGACTTGTGCCTTCATGTTAGCGCGCGTTTCTTCGTCCAAATCGTTGAACAGACCGGAATCCGACCCGCCCGGATGCACAGTTAGCGACTTCAGCAACTTGCCCGAAGCCTTGAGTTGACGGTCCAGTTCGTCGCCGAACAGAAGGCAGGCGAGCTTTGATTGACCGTAAGCGACACCACCGTCCCGGTCGCATGTAAGATCGTCAAAGTGAATGTTCGCGTTCTTGTGGGCGATACTGGAAAGCGAGACGATCCGCGATGCGGGGTCGTCCAGGAACATGTCGATCAGCAGTGCGGTCAGCAGAAAATGTCCCAGGTGGTTGATTGCGAATTGCAACTCGACACCATCAGCATTTGTTTGAGCTGAGTAAAGCAGAATACCCGCGTTGTTTATCAGCACATCCAGCTTGGAGTACCGGGCGCGGAAAGCCTCAGCGAACGCGCGAACCGAAGTCAAATCACTTAAGTCCAGTACGAGGATGTCGATTGATGCGGAAGGAATCCGCGCGAGAACGTTTGCTTTGGCGGCTGCGGCCTTTTCAAGGCTGCGGCACGCCATGACGACGTGAAAACCTGCTTCGGCCATACCGACTGTCGTTTCAAACCCGATTCCATTGTTTGCACCGGTGACGATCGCGACTTTTCCAGATTGTTTAGACATCTAGCATCCTGACAAATTGACATATTGTGAGTGATTGTCAATGTTGACACTAAGTGCTCATTTGTCAATATGTAAATCATGGAAGATCGCTACGACTATATCCTCGAAGCCGCGAAGCAGCTTTTTCTTCGCTACGGCGTGAAGCGAACGGGCATGAACGACATCGCCCATGAAGCGGGCATCTCGCGGCAAACACTATACAAAGCATTCGCAAACAAGGATGAGGTGCTGCAGGCTACGATCCGGTCGCTGGCAGACAGAGTCGTTCTGGATATCGAGGCCGGTCTTAAAAAAGCTGACGGACTTGGAGCACAACTTGATATCGTCTTCAAATATGCCGTCATTGAGCACTATGATTTCTTGCAGTCTTCGCCCAATGCCGAGGACATCATCGCTGGTGTAACTTCGACAAGTCAGAATGAGCTGGAGGCCGGCGCAAAGCGAAACACCGAGATCATCGCGCGTGTCCTGGAGCCGTATTCGAGTGCGATTGAAAGCTGTGACCTGACTGTTGATCAGTACGCGGATTTTATCCAGCGCTCTTCAACAGCGGCCAAGTACAGCGCAAAGAACAAGAAACACTTGATCGGATTGCTGTCCGCTTTGCGAATGTCGGCGTTGAAAGTCACCAGCAGCGTTTAGACGGGTTAGGCCCATAGCAGACCTTGAACAGAAAATTGAAATGCTGCGTTGGCAGCCCGCGTTGCCGACATTGGCGGCAAGCGCACAGTATCGATACAGTTCTGAAAGCTACCTAGGGCGGTCTGGGGCGTGGGGGTTACGCGTTATCAAACTTTCTATTTCGTTTATTGCTGCAACCGGCAAGGCACCGAAGGTCAATGCCGCTGAAATACCCTCAATTTGTTCTTCTGTCCGAGCGCCTGGAATCGGTATGTATGTTTCAGATTGGCCCCAAATCCACCCGAGAGCCCCCTGCACAAGCGTTCGGCCATTTGTAGTCAGTAAATCGCGAACCGCATCGAGTTGTCGCATGAAGTCTGGATTTGCCCTGCCATCCGTATAGTACTCCATCCAGCTTTCGCCGGATGCGCGCACATCATCCGATGCGATAACGGTATTCTGATGGTACTTCCCTGAAAGCAGCCCCATCGCAAGTGGTGAGCGGATAAGGGACAACAGTCCTTCCTCTTGGACAACCTGTTGCATGCGAGGCGCATCGAAAAAGACGTTCATCACGTATTCGACCGCCTTGAAACCATCCCTGGACGAGGCCGTCCTGGCGTTTTGGGAATAGTCAGTGCTCCAACCATAGGCGCGCAACTTCCCCGCCTCTTTTAAACGGTCCAGTTCGTCAAACACGGCCTCGGCCTGGTCTATTGGCATATCGTTCACATGCAACAGCAAGAGATCAATCCGATCCCGTTCCAGCCGCGACAGACACCCATCTAGGGCAGGGCCAACCTGAGCTGGGGTGAAGGGGTCAAATGAAATCTGCCTGCTCGCTTCATCGATCCCAACCCCAATCTTTGTGACAATCAGGGTGTCGGGTCGATGCTTGAGCGCTTTGCCTAACAAACGTTCCGAATGCCCCGCGCCATAGGCGGCAGCGGTGTCAAAAAGTGTGATTCCACCATCCAATGCGGCGTGGATTGTACGAATGGAGACACCGTCGTCCGATCGGGTGTAACCCAACGACTGCTCGCCACAATACATTTTGCCACCAATCGGCCAGCACCCCATGCCAAGGGGTGAGATTTCGGTTTCGAGAAAGTTCATGTGTGAGTCTCCTGACTGATACTTCAGAAGAAACGCCATCACAGTCTTTTCATCAACAATATAAAATGTAAGTTTCATTTCATGTATGAAAGCTACTTTGACTGGGACAACCTGCGGCTTTTTCTTGCGGTTGCCAGAGCGGGCGGGCTTGGGCCAGCAGCTGAACAGACCGGCAAGAGCGCACCCACACTGGGTCGGCGCATGATCGAGTTGGAACGCAATCTGGGAACTGAGTTGTTTCACCGTAAACCGCGTGGGTACGATCTGACTGAGGACGGACAAGCGCTGTTGAAAAAAGTCGAACGCATCGAAGCGCGTGTCCTACCTGTCACGGAAAGCGGCCTTGCCACCTCACCACCGTTGGTTAAAATTTCGGCCGGGACCTGGGTGACAAGGATTTTGATCAGCGCTGTCGGAAGACTTACGGGATCAATGTCAGTTCGGCTGCGTTTCATCTCGTCAGAAGACCTACTGAACATCGGGCACAGGGAAGCCGCGATTGGTATTCGAAATCACCGGCCAGAAGAGATAGGCTTGGCCGGTCGCAAGATCGGGCGAGTTCGGTTTGGAGTCTATGCTGCGGATGAAAGCATTTCGACCTGGGTTCGCGTGATGTCCAAAACACCCTCGGCCAGATGGGTGAGAGAGCATTCGCAAGAGGACGACGCCATCGAAGTTACGGCGCCACAAAATGCGCTTGAGCTTGCAAATGCAGGTCTTGCCCGAGCGGTTCTGCCAACTTTCATTGGAAACACGCAGCCGGGCCTGATACCAGTGTCACCTTTGATTGACGATCTGGAACATGATCAATGGCTCGTCACGCATCATGAAGATCGGTTTCTTGCTGAGGTGCGGCATGTCATAGATCGCGCTCATGCAGTGATGTCGGAAGCTTGTGAAAACGGTTGAACCGATGTTGGCTGTTAGCACTATTCGCCCAACAGTTCCATCAACCGCGCGTAAGCTGTTTGGCCGCGTCTGAAGGTTGGCAGACGGAAAAACTCGTCCGGTGCATGTTGGTTTTCATCCTCATGTCCAAAGGCAAACATGACAGCGTGCAAACCCAGTTCGTCCAGTAAGGTCGACATCACAGGGATCGAGCCACCAACGCGGGTTTTATAAGCGGGTTTGCCGTAAACCTCTTCGAGAACCTGACCCGCGATGGCAGTTGCGTTGTGGCCAGCAGGTACAAGAAATGGGTCCGCGCGCCCAGGGTTGCGCGATACCTGAGCGGTGACACCCGGCGGGCATTCGGCCTCGACATGGGCGGAGATCAGATCAAAGATCTTTTCAGGACTCTGATTAGCGACCAAGCGACACGTGATCTTAGCCGAAGCAACCGCGGGCAAAACGGTCTTTGTGCCTTCCCCTTGCCAACCGCTGGTCAGCCCATTGACCTCAAGCGTCGGACGTGCCCACAGATTTTCACGTGTGGAATATCCTGGCTCGCCCAAGGTCTCTGGTGCTCCAGTCTGGGCAAGATAGGCCGCTTCATCCCAAGGCACCCGCGCAATTGCCGTGCGATCTTCATCGGTCAGCTCGATGACATCGTCGTAGAAGCCATTCACCGTGATCCGACCATTGGTCGATTTCATACTGGCCAGCAACTGGGCAAGCGCCATCGCGGGATTTGCGACGCCGCCGCCATGCATGCCAGAATGCAGATCGGATTTCGCGCTCTGAACCGAGATCTCAAGTGAGGTGAGCCCTTTCAGACCCAGAACCAGTTGCGGCGTCTCGGTATCCCACTGACTTCCATCGGCTGAAAAGATCATATCGGCCTGAAGTCGGTCGAGATTCGCCTCGATAAAGGGCGGAAGGTCGGGCGATCCGATCTCTTCTTGGCCCTCAAAGAAAAACCGCACGTTCACAGGCAGCTTCCCAGTCTTCGCCAGCAATGCCTCAGCCGCGAGGATCGGTATTAACATTGCACCCTTGTCGTCGGTCGCCCCACGCCCGTAAATCCGATCGTCGCGGATCGTCGGCTCGAACGGAGGCGAGGACCAGAGCTCAAATGGTTCGGCTGGTTGCACGTCAAAATGGCCATAGATCAGGATTGTAGGCGCATCCGGCCCGGCATGCAGCCAATCGGCACAGACCACCGGATGACCTGCTGTCTCCATCATCTGAACGTTTTCCATTCCCGCCATAACCAACCGATCAACCACCCACTGCCCGGCCTTTCGAACATCGCCCGCGTTTTCGGGTTTGGCTGATACCGATGGAATACGAATGAAGTCGCACAGCTCTTCAACAAAGCGCGATTGGTGTGTGTCGAGATATTCGGTCCAGCTCATTCCATACCCTCTCTGATGCTGGCGCTCAACTTACGAAACTGGCCGTAGCCCGCAAGCCTGCGGAAGATAAATTGGGGTCAGGATCATAGCCAGCGCTCTTGCTCAACACCCGTTTGATATCAACCCGAGGCTTGCCGTGCGACTTAGTGGAGAAGGGGGCGAGCTTCGCCATCTACTCGTCGGTTAGCTGATAGAGGTCTCTTATGTCACCGCACCGCTTTAGGAGCCGTGAACCATACAGCAAGCGAAAATCAAGGCATACTGACCCTAAAATAGTAACATTTGAAGACGGTCGCGCTTCGTCTGCGTTTGCAAAACAAGTCTGCTGCATTTGCAGCAATGTCAGTTTCAAGGTCGAGATTATGAAAAACTAAACTGACGATGCCTTCAGCACTGCGAGATCAGGGCGTAGATAGGCCTCAGGGTAAGACATTGGTTTAGATGGCCCTCGGGGAACAACGCCATTCCAACTGCGCCCGAAATATCCCTGGCGGCAATGCACAAGGGATCCGGAGTTTGCAACGCCAGGCAGTGCATACACACGGCATAGCCAACGCCATAAGTATGGGTAGTCCAATATCCGCGCTCCGTTAAGCTTCATCCGCACATAGTAGACGGGATCATGGCGATAAAGCGTAGGGAACAGGCGCAGATCGGCCTCTGTGAAGTGAATGCCGGTTAAAAAAGGCCTGCCATCAGAAAGGAGCTGCTCCAATTGTTCAAGTGCCTCGAAATAGGCGTCAAATGCTGCCGTATAGATCGTTTGATCGGACGAAAATCCGGCCTTGTAGGCGCCGTTGTTGATCGCAGTGTAGATCAAGTCATTCAAGTTATGGATGTGTTGGCGCAGTGCTTCGTCGTCCGGGTAAAGCCTCACGCGCCTCTTTGCTGGGATGGTGCCGCCAAGGGACTCTGCAGAGGCATCCAACATGCGGATAATTTCGGCGCTTTCGTTGCTCACGATTTGGCCTGATTTCTTATCATAAAGGATCGGCAGGGATTGTTCTTCGGAGCCTTCGGCACGGTAAATATCTTTGGCAAGGCGCAGTCCTCTGCCAGTTCCGGTCTCTCCGGTGCACTCTGGCAAGGTCTCGCTTGTGAGCGAAGCAATGCGGTTGGGTGCGAACTCCCACAGGTTCGGTCCTTCTGGATCGTCTTTGCCAGTGCGGTTGGGAAATGCCACATCCATCGTGACGCCGTCCTGCAACCCCAGAACACTGCGCGCCAAGGTCACGCGATGACACCACGGGCAATTCAGCGCCACAAACAGGTGATATCGGTTGGGTTCTGCAGGAAAATCCGGATCGCCAACGGAGTGGCGAAAGCCGCTGACGCCGCGCACAAATTCACCCCGTGCGCGGCGCTCAGTGATGGCAGTCTGGTCTTCTTCAGTAGATGTGTCGGTCATGACGTCAGCATCATCCTCTGAGTCTGTGATGCAAGATAATTGGTACGGCCAATTCTTCTTCATCACTCAAGTGGCGTTCCAGAAACGCTTTGATCGCTTCGCTTGTCGCATGGAGCTGCCCGGTCTCATCATAGGCTTGGGCCTCATCCAGAGCAGACAGTTTGATCACACGGTTCGCTGCGCGGGTGAAATCATCCAACACCTTGTTCAGATCGGCGTGATCCTGTTCCAGAAGCTCAAGCCCCGCATCAAATCGCGGGTCTGCAGTCGACAATTCAGGGAAATAGCTACGATCTTCCCAGCCGTGATGACCATGCAGGCTCCCGACCAGGTTGCCGCCATAGTGGGACAGCCGCCCAGCATAATCGTCCAACCCCAAATCGTTGTTCAACACATTTTCCGTGTCCAATCGAATACGTTCCGCCAAGTGGTGGAACATCAGGTGTGCGCCGAGCCAATGCTTGGTTTTTTCTTTGAACCCAGGGTGCGCATCCCAGCTGTCGCGCGGGTATTTTTCCAAGAGAAACCGCATCTCTTTCGGCATATCGTCTTGGCGGATAGTGTATTTATCGAGCATCGGTCGTCTCCTTTCGTGACATAGGTGGGAAATCGGATCAGTCTCACCAGTAGCGCAAAACGCACAGTGACTATGCGTCAGCGAACCCCCGCAAAGTGCATGCCGCCTTGATCAGCGATCGCGTATTTAAGTTGGTGATGTCACGTTGCGTGAAGTCAGACAGGCTGTCTTGGCCGCAAACGCCAGCGTAGACCTGCATAAATTGAGCGGTTATACCAGAGTTTCGCGCGAACCGTTCCGCACCGACCTTCAATTCAAACACTGGGTTGTAATGCACGCTCTAGTGCGCGCTTCTCCGTTGGCCATTCAGATTAGAAGTGCGGGGCAAAAAAAACGCACCCCGCACCAGCTTCTAACGACCGCCCGCTTTCCCGGGCATGTTCATCCTCTTGGCCGTTCGTCGTGGCATTTTCATGCGCAGGTCACGCGGCGGTTTGGCTTTGGTCTTCACACGATTCGCAGATTTCGATGTGTCCTCCGCAGCAGGAAGGGTTCGCACAAGGGCGATTTTTGGTGGCTTAAAGGGCATATTGCACCTCATGACAAAAAGAAGGTTAAGTCGCGCAGATGCACGACTACGAATGCCCACAAGGGGCTAGCGTCGTGTGTCCATTGTCAGAGTCCTCCGCAGGAGTGTTTCGGTGCGCATTCTGCCATTTAGGTCAGCGCGCGGCGGGATCAGAAAGTATGCTGGTCCATTGTCAGAATATCCTTTGCGAGTGTTGGGAGCGTCTCAGACAACCGAGTATCTGTCAAACCTGTTCAACGAACAGCGACATTTGTCGCCTCGCTTCCGAGCGCGGCCCTGAACTGCGGTTGGTCGATCGGTATCATTGCAATTGCGCGTGGCATCAGAGAAGAAAATTTCTGCTCAACCAAAACAGACTGCAGTCCTGCATCAAGAACCTTGAGACTACCCCAATTGTTCATGCGGGCATTTCTTAGGCTTATTGCTGATCAATTTCGAATGCTCGGCGATCAAGTCAGCCAACTCTGGCCGGCATGAACCGCAGTTCGTTCCCGCATTAAGGGCGTCTCCGATATCGTCCATATTGATCAAACGCTTGTCGTGAATGGCGCGGATAAGGGTTTTTAATCCGACCTCGAAACACGAACAGACGATTGGCCCGCAGTCCTCAGAACCAACAGATGACTGGCCAGACAGAATCTGCTGAGGCGTTACCTCAGGCAAAGTTGCCAAATAGTCTCGCATCAGGGTGATAGGTCGGCGCGAGACGAAGAGCACTGCCAGAATGCGCTGACCGTCTGACAGCGCAATTCTATAAGAGCCGCGTTTGGGATCTTCTACCGAAGTCGCCATCGCATCCGGTAAACCAAACCAAACGCGAGCAGTCCTTTCCCAGTCTTCAATAATCTGGTTCCCTGCCAACTCCATCCTATAGCCGTTGTTTGTTCTGGCTGTCGCCGAATATTCTGCTTCAGGGAACGCTGCATCGGCTGAAACGGCGAAACCGTACCATGCTGCTCTCATACGTCGAACAGATACCGCTGTTGATTTGCTTTCCGGCTGACCAGAAATCGGGTCAGTTACACTAGGAATTATCTCGTTTACACGGGCCGACGGTGCCGTTTCTCCGGTCCAGTGAATGGGCGCAAACACATTGCCACGCGCAATAGATTCCGTAATGCGAAGTCGAAATATGCCGCTGCCGACTGAACTACTAACTTCGACCAAATCGGCAGGACCAAGCCCCTGTTGATCAACGTCCTTCGGGTTCATTTCCAAATAGGGCTCGGCAAGGTGGGCCGATAAACGAGGCGACAATCCGGATCGGGTCATGGTGTGCCACTGATCCCGATTTCTCCCTGTGTTCAACATGAAAGGGTAGCGTTCTGATGGCTCTGCCTTGGGCGTTCGATGGGTGACCGGCACAAACCGCGCCTTGCCATCAGGATGAAAAAACTGCCCGTCTCCGAAGAAACGACCGTCAGTTTTCCGCGATGCCGTGGGCCATCGTGTCGGGCACATCGCATCATAATCTTCGTCGTTGATGTCCGAAAAGCCAGCAATCTCAAAGTCTTTGCCAAATGAGACGGCAAGCGAGGACATGTTCGCATATTCCCTAAAAATCTGCGCCGCAGACTCATAGCTGAAGGCCTCGGCCCAACCCATGCGGCGGCCAACCTCTGCCAAGATATCCCAATCCGCACGTGCCTGTCCCGGAGGGGTCAGAACGGCGCGTTGCCTGCTGATCATGCGGTCGGAATTGGTTATTGTGCCGCTTTTTTCGCCCCATCCTGCTGCTGGAAGCAATACGTCTGCGAGACGCGCGGTGTCTGTTTGGGCAGTCAGGTCGCTTACAACGGTGAATGGGCAGTTTTTGATCGCCGTCTTGACTCGATCGGCGTCCGGCATCGTTGCCGCTGGATTGGTGTGGATGATCCAAAGTGCTTTGATCTGTCCATCTTTAACGTCGCGAAACATGTCGACAGCTTTGAGCCCTTGCTTTTCTGGCAGGATGGGCGCTTTCCAAAAGTCCCGGACGGCTGCTCTGTGGGCCTCGTTTTCGATATCCAGGTGACACGCAAGCATGTTGGCCAGACCGCCGACTTCTCTACCACCCATGGCGTTTGGTTGACCGGTAACCGAGAACGGGCCCATCCCTGCGCGTCCGATGCGTCCCGTAGCCAGATGGCAGTTCAGGATCGCGTTGACTTTGTCTGTTCCGCTGGAGGATTGGTTTACGCCTTGACTGAAAATCGTAACAACCCGCTCGGTTCCAATCCACAGATCGCAAAACGCTTCGATTTCACCTGGGGTAAGTCCGGTCTCATCCGGATCATCAAGCTGTGCGAGTTCGAGGGCTTCAGTGTACCCTACGCTGCGATCCAGAAAATCCGGTGCCACATGCCCCGATTGGTGAATTCTGGTCAGCAGACGATTGAACAGCGCCACGTCGCTGCCGGGTTGCAACGCCAGGTGAAGATCTGCTTGATCGCAGCTTGCTGTTCGACGTGGATCGACAACCACAATCTTCGTACCGCGCGCCTGACGCGCAGCTATGACGCGTTGATAGAGAACGGGATGACACCATGCGAGGTTTGAGCCAACCAAGACAACCAAATCAGCCTCATCCAGATCCTCATAAGTCCCGGGCACGGTATCTGTGCCAAAGGCGCGTTTGTGTCCGGCCACAGTTGACGCCATACACAGTCGAGAATTGGTGTCGATGTTGGCCGACCCCATAAAACCCTTCATCAGCTTGTTGGCGACGTAATAATCCTCTGTCAGCAATTGCCCCGAGACGTAAAATGCCACGCTGTCCGGTCCATGGTTCTTGATTGCGGCAGAAAACCGATCTGCGACCAGTTGCAGCGCGTTGTCCCAGTTTGTGTCTCGGCCGAAGGCGCGAGGAGCGAGCAACCGATGTTCCAGCCCAACTGTTTCGCCCAAAGCCAATCCTTTCGAGCACAAACGACCATGGTTCGCTGGATGATCCGGATCGCCGCGAACGGTCAAGCCTCCGGCCCCATCAGGCCGCAGAAGCACACCGCAGCCAACCCCGCAATAGGCGCAAGTCGAGCGAACTTCAGGCAGACCACTTCCGTCCATCAGGCGGCGCTCCGCCGGGTAACTGCGCTGTCGTCTAACAGGATACGGTCGTCTTCAATGCGCACGGGATAGATGGTGATGCGGCCATCATCCGCGCCTTGCGCCTCGCCCGTATTCAGGTCAAATACCCAATTGTGCAAAGGACAGGTCACCGACTGCCCGTGCACGATACCCTCAGACAAAGGACCGCCCTTGTGCGGACAGCTGTTAGTCGCAGCATAGACCTCCACCTCGGCAGTACGGAAGACAGCGATGCAGCCGATATGCGTCTTGACCAGACGCGCCCCACGCAAGGGAACCTCGTCGATATGTCCGATGTCGATCCAGCTCATTCTGCGGCCTCCAGTGTGAAATCTGCAATTGGCGCGTAGGTTTGCGCTTTTTCTTTGACGTGTTCGGCCCACGGGTCTTTGCGGTAGATGTTTTGCGACAGTTCGAACCGAGCGACGAGGGCCGCGCGATTTGCAAGGTCGTCCACGACCTGCACCTTGACCCAGTCCATGCCCACCTTACCCAGCCATTTATATAAACGGTCCAGATACTTGCCGCCTTCGCGATAGGCTTGCGTGACGGCCATCACGATCTCGATCGCTTCTTCTTCGGTGGGAATCTGACAGAGTAGCTCGGTCTCTTTGACATCCATCCCTGCGGCCCCGCCGATGCTGATCTGATAGCCAGATTCAACGCAGACCACGCCGATGTCCTTGCAGGTCGCCTCGGCACAGTTTCGAGGGCAGCCAGATACGGCCAGCTTCAGCTTGTGCGGCGTCCACGACCCCCACAGGATTCTTTCAAGCTTTATGCCAAGCCCGGTGCTGTCCTGAGTACCAAACCGGCAATGATCGGTGCCGACGCAGGTTTTGACTGTGCGCAGACCTTTGGAATAGGCGTGGCCAGAGACCAGCCCGGCTTTGTTCAGGTCTGACCACATGGCGGGCAGATCTTCGCCTTTGACGCCCAGCAGATCGATCCGCTGACCGCCCGTGACCTTGACGGTGGGAACATCGTATTTATCCGCCGCATCTGCAATGGCGCGCAGTTCGTCGGGCGTGGTGATCCCGCCCCACATACGCGGTACAACGCTGAACGTGCCATCCTTCTGGATGTTGGCGTGTTTGCGTTCATTGACGAAACGGCTTTGTGGGTCGTCTTGGTATTCCAGCGGCCAGTCGGCCAGCAGGTAGTAGTTGATCGCGGGCCTACAGACATGGCAGCCATTGGGCGTCGTCCAACCCAGTTCCTGCCAGACGGCAGCCTGACTTTTTAACTCCTGCCCTTTGATCAGGCGTCGCACATCTTCATGAGTCAGGTCGGTGCATCCGCAGACCGGCTGCGCGGCAGGCATCTGGAACGCGTCGCCCAGAGTGACCTGCAACAATTGCTCAACCAATCCTGTGCAAGTTCCGCAGGATGCGCTAGCCTTTGTGGTCGTGCGCACCGCGCCCAGATCACCCGCCCCTGCATTGATCGCCTCGACGATGTCACCTTTGCATACGCCGTTGCAGCCGCAAATCTCCGCCTCATGCGGCAATGCTGCAACGGCTGAGAGAGGGTCCGCAGTGTCGCCCCCCTGATATGCGGGTCCGAAGATCAGCGTCTCGCGCATTTCTTCTACGCTGGTGCCGTCTTTGATGAGGCCAAAGAACCAGCTGCCATCAGTAGTGTCACCATACATGACCGCGCCGACCAGCCGGTTCTCTTCAATCACAAGCCGTTTGTAGACCCCGCGCGAGGGGTCGCGGAACACGATATCCTCGCGCCCCGGCCCATCCGCAAAATCCCCTGCACTGAACAGATCGCAGCCGGTGACCTTCAACTTGGTCGAGAGGGTTTTCTGAGCAAACGCAGCCTCTTCACCCAACAAAGCCTGCGCAGCCACTTTTGCCTGATCGTAAAGCGGCGCGACAAGACCGAAGACCGCCCCGTCATGTTCGACGCATTCACCTACCGCAAAGACATCCGAATCCGAAGTCCGCATCTGGTCATCCACATGGATACCGCGCCCGGTGGCCAGCCCAGCCTCTTGCGCCAGAGCTGTGTTGGGGCGGATACCCACGGCCATTACAAGCAGATCACAGGGCAATTCGGTCCCGTCGTCCAGAAGCAGCGCGCGGACCTTTCCGTCCTGTCCGAGGATTTCTTTAGAGTTCGCCTGCAGGCAAATCCTGATGCCTTTGTCTTCCAGCGATTTCTTCAGCAGGTAGCCTGCGGCCTCGTCCAGCTGTCGCTCCATCAGGTGACCCATGATATGCACCACCGTCACGTCAACGCCATGGGCAGCCATACCCGCGGCGGCCTCGAGCCCCAGCAAGCCGCCGCCAATCACGACCACCTTGTTGTCAGGGCCCATGCCCATCATCTGCATGGTGTCTTCCAGATCGCGGTAGGCAATCACACCCTCCAGATCATGCCCTGGCAGAGGGATCATGAACGGGTTAGACCCTGTCGCAATCACCAGCTTGTCATAGGGAACGTGGCCGTTCTGACCTTCGACCACCTTCATCTCGCGGTCGATCTTCGCGACCTTTTCACCAAAGCGGCAGGCAATGCCCCGCGCGGCATACCAGGCGTCGTCATGGGTGACGATCTCTTCATAGGTTTTCTCGCCCGACAGTACCGGGCTGAGCATGATACGGTTGTAGTTCCCGCGCGGCTCGGCATTGAACAGGGTGATGTCGAACGCATCCGGCGCGGCGTCGGTCAGGTGTTCCAACACCCGGCCTGAGGCCATACCCGCGCCTATGACAACAAGTCTTTGCTTCATGATTTCACTCCGCTGCAATCGCCTTGGGGGCGGGTGTTTTTGGCTTGGCGCCATGTTCATATTCTTCGAGGAAATCGAGGACTTCCTGCCGGTAAGCATAGTAATCCGGGTGCTCCAGCAGGGCTTTGCGCGTGCGCGGACGCGGCAGCTCAACCTTGGTGATCTTGCCAATCGTTGCCTGCGGACCGTTGGTCATCATCACCACGCGATCGGCCAGTAAGATCGCCTCATCCACGTCGTGGGTAACGCAGATCGCAGTGACCTTGGTGCGGGACCAGACCTCCATCAGGACTTCCTGTAATTCCCATCGGGTCAGGCTGTCGAGCATCCCAAAGGGCTCGTCCAGCAACAGCAGCTTGGGGGACAGGGCAAAGGCGCGGGCGATACCGACGCGTTGCTTCATGCCGTTCGACAAGTCGGAGGCGGATTTGTCCATCGCGTCAGCCAAACCGACGCGTTCCAGATAGTATTCAACAACATCTTGCCGCTCGGCCATGCTGGCCTTTGGATAGACCTTGTCCACCCCAATCGCGACGTTCTCCTTGGCGGTTAACCATGGGAACAGGTTGGGGGATTGGAACACCACCGCGCGTTCGGGATCGGCCCCTTCGACGTGACGGCCATCCAGCTTGATCGCGCCTTTCGAGATGTCATTGAGCCCAGCCGCCATAGTAAGAACCGTGGACTTGCCACAGCCTGAGTGGCCAATCAGCGAGATGAACTCGCCCTTATCGATCTTCAGTTCGAAATCCTCGACCACGGTCAGAGGGCCTTTGGGCGTCGGATACACCTTGTGAAGCTGCGAGAAGTCGAGGAAGCGGTTGTCGATCAGCCCCTTTTGCGCCTCGGCCACCGCCGTTGGAACACCGTGGATTGGGGTGACATCCGGGAGGATACGCGAGCCTTCGACCTTGGCCTCGATCCCCACATCCATCAGGTATTTGGTGACGTCCGCGCGCAGGCGTTTGAAAGTCTCGTCATTGTTCATGGCTCCACGATCCCGAGGGCGCGGGATTGAGACAGGGAATTCCTGCCCCAGCGTGCCATCCGGGTTCAGGGCAATGATACGGTCGGCCAGTATGATCGCCTCATCAACGTCATTGGTGATGAGGACACAAGTTTTCTTGTCAGCTTCCCAAATATGTTCGATCTCATCGGCCAGATTGGCGCGGGTCAGCGCGTCGAGCGCCGACAGAGGCTCATCCAGCAACAAAACTTCGGGGTTCATCGACAACGCACGCGCCACGTTGACCCGCTGGCGCATCCCACCCGACAGCTCCGCCGGACGGCGTGTGGCGGCATGGCTGAGGCCCACCATCTGTACATAATGCGCGACTTTCTCGGCTTTCTCGGTCTTGCTGAGACCCGGGAAGACCGTATCAACCGCCAGACCCACATTGCCGCTGACCGTCAGCCACGGCATCAGCGAGTAGTTCTGGAAGATCACGCCCCGCTCCGGGCCCGGCCCTTTGATCGGGGTACCTTTGAACGTGACCTCTCCGCTGGTTGGGCTATCCAGCCCGGCCATCAGATTGATCAGGGTCGTCTTGCCAGTGCCCGAGAAGCCAAGGATCACCAGAAACTCACCCTCTTGCACGTTAAGATCGATGCCTTTCAGCACATCCGTGCGCGCGGTACCTTCACCGAAGGATTTCGAGGCGTTCTTGAAACTCAGGATGCTCATCGTACTCACCGGTTGTTTGTGAAGGTAAACAGGGATTGCAGCGCGTACATCACCCGGTCCAGCAGGAAGCCGATGATACCGATGGTGAAGACCGCAACCATGATCTTGGCGAGCGAACTGGAGGAACCGTTCTGGAACTCATCCCAGACGAATTTGCCCAGACCGGGGTTCTGCGCTAGCATTTCCGCCGCAATCAGAACCATCCAGCCGACGCCCAGCGACAGGCGCAGGCCGGTGAAGATCAGAGGCAGGGCCGAGGGCAGCACCAGCTTGGTGATCTTTGTATAAGTATTCATTTTCAAGACTTTGGAGACATTCACCAGGTCCTTGTCGATGGAGGCTACACCCAAAGATGTATTGATCAACGTGGGCCATAGCGAACACAGGGTCACGGTGATGGCCGAGATCAGGAAGGATTTCGCGAACCAGCCGTCATTGGTGACGTAAACGGCCGAGACGATCATGGTGACGATCGGCAACCAGGCCAGAGGCGAGACCGGTTTGAATATCTGGATTAGCGGGTTTAGGGCTGCATTTGCAGTCGGAGACAGGCCAGCTGCGATACCAAGTGGGACCGCGATGACGGTGGCGATCAGAAACCCAAAAAACACTGTTTTGATCGAAGTCCAGATTTGCTGGTAATAGGTCGGAGCACCCGTGAAGGCGACCTCTTTCACTTTCTCCGGCTGGCCAGCGTCAATGAATTTCTGATTGCGCTTCTCGACCATGGCCTCGAACTTCGCGCGTTTGGCCGCTTTGGCCTTGGCATCCTGGTTCAGGCTGACCATCTCTTCCCAAACCTGCGCCGGCCCCGGAACCGCGCCGAGAGAGGTCTGCACCTTGGGGGCCAGCGTTCCCCACAGCAACAAGAAGGCGCAGATCGACAACAGAGGCACGATCAGCAACCGCCATATCTCGGTCATCTGAGCGCGGGGATTGTCTCCGGCAGCAGCTTTCAGGATAGGTGTGGCCCAGCTGAGTCCCAGCACCCGGAACCATTTGTCGGCTGCATTGATGCGGGTGAAAAGGCGAGCGCGACGTTCCTCTCGGGCAGCGTCCGCGTTGAATTCGGGGTCGACCGTTGTCATCTGATGTGTCCTTGCGATGGCGGGGCACTTTGGGGGCTGCGCCCGGCGCGGGCCGGGCGCAGGGTTTGGGGAATTAGCCTTGCACGTCCGAGCCGATGATCTTCTGCTCGCCCTTCAGGCCTATGGACAGGCTTTCGAGATAGGCGTTGGGTGTGCGTCCGTCGTAAGCGATGCCGTCAATGATATCCTCGGCCGGGGTCGGCGCTTTGTAACCATCGCTGTCCCAGGGGAAGTCGGCTTCATTCGCCAGACCTTCGTCGACCAGCAAGCGGGCGGCTTCCAAATAGATCTCGGGTTTGTAGACGGACTTGGCGACCTCGTCATACCAGCTGTCGGGCTTGGACTCGGCAATCTGCCCCCAGCGGCGCATCTGCGTCAGGTACCAAACGGCGTCCGAGTAGAACGGATAGGTCGCGTTGTAGCGGAAAAACACGTTGAAATCGGGGACCTCACGCTTGTCGCCCTTCTCATACTCAAACGTGCCGGTCATCGAGTTGGCGATAACCTCATAATCCGCGCCCACATATTCAGCCCGGCTCAGAATCTCGACGGCTTCAGGGCGGTTGGCATTTTCGTTCTCGTCCAGCCACATCGCCGCGCGTATCAGGGCCTTGGTCACGGCCAGAGTGGTGTTGGGGTACTGTTCTGCGAACTCGGCATTGAGACCAAAGACCTTTTCGGGGTTGTTCTTCCACAGCTCGTAGTCGGTAATAACCGGTACGCCGATACCCTTGAACACAGCCTGCTGATTCCACGGCTCGCCCACGCAATAGCCATAGATCGTGCCGGCCTCCAACGTGGCAGGCATCTGCGGTGGAGGGGTCACCGACAGGAACACATCCGCACCAATCTGACCGGTCACGTTTTCAGGGCTGTAGTAACCCGGATGCAGACCACCGGCGGCCAGCCAATAGCGCAGCTCGTAGTTATGGGTCGAAACCGGGAAGACCATGCCCATGTTAAATGGCTTGCCTTCTGATTTGTACTTCTCGACGACCGGGGCCAGAGCCTCGGCGCTGATCGGATGCTGGGGACGGCCGTCGTCCATCACCGGGATGTTCGGCTTCATCTCTCCCCAAATCTCGTTGGAGACGGTGATGCCGTTGCCGTTCAGGTCCATTGAGAATGGCGTGATGATATGGGCTTCGGTCCCATACCCGATGGTTGCGGCCAATGGTTGTCCGGCCAGCATATGTGCGCCGTCAAGCTGTCCGTCAATCACGCCATCCAACAGCACCTTCCAGTTTGCTTGTGCTTCCAGCGTCACGAACAGGCCTTCGTCCAGAAAGTACCCATTCTCATAGGCGACAGCCAGCGGCGCCATGTCGGTCAGTTTGATAAAGCCAAAGGTCAGCTCGTCTTTTTCCAGTTCCAATTCGGCCAGTGCTGGAGACACAAGCGCCGTCGTCGCGGCGAGGCCTAAAAGAAGCTTTTTCATCTCGATCCCTTTCGGTTCAGCCCAACCCCATGGGCAAACAAAAAAGCCGCCGACACAGCCCGCCGGGAGGAGGTGGCGGATGGTCGAGCGGCTTTGCTCTTCTAAGGTGCCCTGGATTGTGGGCGAATTCCGTCGGTGGGCGTCGTTGCCTTCCGATGTCCCGATTAAGTCAGACGCGCAGTGCGACGTCATCATTTTTTGACATCTTCACTTCGAGAATTCTGCAGCGCAGCAAAAAGAGATGCTGCGCTGCAAAAATTTTGTGCAATCTTACCCTGCGGGCTCGAAAATGCGTCGGTCGAAGAAGACGTTCCGAGACAGAATCAGGCTGCCATTGGCCGAGGCAACTGCCGTCGACTCAGACAAAGCTCCTTCAAGTTTCTCGGATGCGCCGGGTGTCTCCACACCAAGCCCTTGCAACTCGCGACGATAGAGATCACTTCGAAAGACTTTAGCTGCTTGTCGTTCCGCTGTCCCGACGTCCAGCCCGTTTCTTAGCGCCAATTGATGCGCGACCCATTTGGCCTGACTACGCCACGGGAAGGTGGCAGCACCGTCAAAAAACTCGACAAAACCTTCCACACTGCGTTGCTCGCCGCGTGCAGATATGGCGAACTCACCCATTAACGCTCGGTCAATCAGCTCGGGTGAGACATTGAGGTAGGTTTTGCGTGACAGCATCTCGGACGCGGTTGTTCGGCTGTCAGTGTTTGACAGCCAGCGTCCCGCACGCCATACGGTCCGCATGAGACTTCCCAGCAAATGCGGTTCCGTCTCGGCCCAGTCGTTTCTGACTGCCAACACCTTTTCAGGTGCACAAGTCCAGATCGCCTTTCCGGGCAACAGCAGTGCGCCAACACTGTCGTCCACTGCGAAGGAGCCCCAAGGCTCGCCCACGCAAAAGGCATCGATCTCGCCTCCCGCAAGCGCCTGCGCCATGAGTGGCGGCGGGACGGTGCGGATTTCGACCTGTTTTGAGGCCAGTTTGGTTCCCGCAATCCAATAGCGCAGTAGCTCGACATGCATTGAAAATGGGAAAGGCACGCCAAACACCAAGACTTCATCGGCAGCTTTTGCCAGTGCAGCCCCAGCCACAGCGGCATCGGTGAAATCAAAACCATAGCCCTGGTCGATCAGTCGCTCGGCCAATTGCGTTCCAACACCTATAACATTGCCGTTCAAAGACAGGACAGATACCGCAGATAGCGGTGTCGCGATTCCACCAAGACCCAAAGCCATCGCAACGGGGACAGGCGATAGTAGATGCGCCGCGTCCACATGCCCAAAGGCCAGCATATCGCGCAAAGAGGACCACGATGGCGCCGGACGCAGGTCCAGCGAGATGCCTTCAGCATGGTCGAACCCCATTTCGCGCGCAACGATCAACGGGGCCGCGTCGACAAGCGGCATATACGCGACGGGCAGTGTTACGGTTCTCATGACAACAACCCCGAAGCAGTGACCAAGGCTTCGGCCACCTCGGCGACGCGGCGGTTTTGGTTCATCGCGGTTTTTCGGAGTAGCGCATAGGCTTCGTCTTCCGAAATGCCCTTGGCTTTCATCAGCAAACCTTTTGCGCGGTCGATCACTTTACGCTCTTCAAGCGCACGGCGGGTTTCTGCAAGTTCAGTCCGCATCTGGCGCAACACCTGAAACCGAGCGATGGCGGTATCGATAACAGGTTTAATTCGCTCAGCTTGCAATCCATCGACAACATAGGCCGACACACCGGCCTCAACAGCAGCTTTTGCCAATCCGCCTGCGGCGCCTGAGACGAACATAGCCACGGGTCGTTCCAATGGGCCCGAAGCAACGGTAAGTTCTTCCAACATATCTCGAGAGGGGTTGTCGATATCGATCAGGACAATGTCTGGGCTTTGCATTGCAATTTTACGTGCTAACCCAGAGACGTTGCCGATTACAGAAACGTCTACGTCTCCGGCCTCTTTAAGAGCATCTACAATCGCAAAGGCTCGTTCTTGGTTCTGCTCGACTACAACGACAGTTAGATGTTGGTTCATAGGGTCACAAGTGAGGCCAAGGCGCATTGGTAGCAATTCCAGCGCCATTTAATGCTTCATCAGGCTGCCGTTCGCCCAATTTTTCAGCTTGATTTCACACTTAGCGGAATAGCTGCACAGTTTTTCTACATGCCATCAAAGAAATCCGTGATAGCACATCGGATCATTTTTTGGTTTTTCAGTTGCGCTACCAGTTTGCTTGAGGCACCAGATTCCACTTCCATTTGCAGATCAAAACCGAAGGTCCGCTTTGACAACTAATACAATGTGTTCCCGCGCCTGCAGCAAATGACTGCTTTCCGCCGATTCTTTAGAAAAGCAACGTGTTCTGGAGCAGAAGTAACGGCACAGCCAACTCAGCCGCACTTGTTTTTGGGGCTAGTAGGATTTGGACAAGCCAAACGCCTCTGGCGATCAGGGGTAAGACGCTGCCTTCCCCCTCGGGCAACCCTATTAGACAAATCCGTGTCTTCGGCTGCGCTTGCGGGCCGCACCACTATTGTCGAATAACATTGCGTCGCCCCCAAGCGCGTTCGCCACGTGGCAGAGCAGCAGGAACAGGCGCCTCCGGCGTCTGATCTGCAAATCAGCCCTGGTTTTCTCGAAAGGAAGTCAGGATCAACTAAATCGGTCCGGGTTCTGGATGAAGGAAGGGACGCGAAAACGGCAAGGCTCTGTCGCTGCTGGCAGAACTATGTGTCGCCTTACAACAAGGAAATGTGGAACTTCACTGATCGTGGACTCAATCGACAACCAAAACCTCAACAAAGCGGTCGATCACGTCATTCAATTCTGACCCAAACGTCAAGCATTTCTGACCCAATACTAGTAACCGCCATTCAACGACGCTGCTGTTAGTGTCTCAAAAGAGTACAGTTTACCGTCCATCTTTCCGAATAGAATAACCGCTACTCCCGCTTTGAGGTTCCCGAAACCCAGAACTCGTTTCGCCTAGACCTGACCCGCTTGGACATAAAATCGACGAAGAGCCGGACACGCGTGGTGTTTCTAAGATCACGATGCAGCAATAGCCAAATGTTTCGGTACGGTATCGGCTTTTGGAAGGGCGCACGGATCAGATCGGGATGGCGGTCGCCAAGATTGCACGCAAGATAGGCCATGCCAAGACCGGACGCCGCCAATGTGATCAAGGGCACAAGTTCTGAAACACGATGCTTAAGCCGGGCTTTCGGATAGTAACTGTCTTTGATCCATTTGGCTGTAATGGCCTCTTCTGGCTCATGCCAACCGATGAAATGCAACCCCTCGCCGCCATTGTCGCAGATCCGTTCGGCGTAGTCTCGCGTGCAATAGGCTGCTTGAGACATCTGGACCAACTTTCGCCCGACCACATCGTCCGTCACCTCATCCGCGATACGCAGGGAGATGTCAGCCTCTCGTCGCATCAGGTCTCGGATGTCGTTGGTGAAGTTCAAGCTCAGGATGATGTCTGGGTAAAAATCTGCGAAGGCGGCAAAATCATCCATCAACGATGTCATTGCCAATCCATGGGGAAGAGTAACGTAGACCGTGCCCGAGGGTTGCGCATCTCTGCCAACAATGACGCGAGACGCAGCGGTCATTTCAGCTTCTACCCGTTCGGCGTGAGGCATCAGATCTTCGCCGAGCTGAGTCAGGGCGAGGCCGGTTTTTGAGCGATCAAACAACCGGCTGCCGACGCGTTCTTCCATGACTGAAATCCTGCGCGTCAGCGTGGTGTGGTTCACCTGAATACTGTCAGCTGCCCCCCGAAGAGTTCCGGTTCGGGCAACCGCCAGAAAGTACTTCAGATCGTCCCAGTTCAGGGAATGGCTTTCCTTGATCGACATACATCTTGTGTTTCATTTTTGAAGCACTGTGTCCAGAAATACCTATCTACAGATCATTTATTGGCCATCCTACCTTGGGCGCATCAATCGCAAACCCAAGGACCATACCCCATGAACCAAATACAATCTGTATTGATCACAGGCGCAAATGCCGGACTGGGCCGCGAGGCGGCCCGACAGCTTGCACTGCAAAAGGGCATATCCAAAGTTTATCTGGCTTGCCGCAACCCAACGAAGGCGGAAGCCGCAATTGCAGCGTTGGAACGTGAGACCAGGCGTAAAATCTTTGAAATCGTCCTGATGGACGTGACCGATCCGGCTTCGGTTCGCGCCGCTGTAGCCGAACTTTCCACCCCAATCGACGCCGTAATCCTGAATGCAGGCGGCACGGGTGGACGGCATCCGAACAGCCTCACCAGCGATGGCGTGACCAACATCTTCGCCACCAATGTTCTCGGCCACGTGGTGTTGGTAGACGCATTATTGGAGCGTCAGTTGGTAACGTCCACAATTCTGTATGCCGGATCCGAAGCCGCACGCGGCATTCCCAAAATGGGTATGCGCCGCCCGGACTTGTCCGATGGAACAGTCGACGAATTCAAATCAATCGCTGATGGCAGCAAGTTCGGCCCCGAGGGCGATCCGATGCAGACCTACGGCTACGCCAAGCTCACCGCGACCCTGTGGATGGGAGCGATGGCACGTCAGCACCCCCATATTCGCTTTGTCACAATGAGCCCGGGTGGTACCGCAGGTACCGCTGGCTTTGACGACCTGCCGTTTATAAAACGTATTGTCTTCAAACATATTGGCGGCGTTCTGATGCCCATATTCGGGATGATGCACGGCGTTGAGGCTGGGGCAAAACGGTATCTGGACGGTTTGCTGAACCCGGAATTCAAGACTGGCCACTTCTACGCCAGTCAAACCGGCTATCCCACCGGAGCAGTCGTGGATCAAGCTAGCATCGACGGGGCTCTGTCAGACGTCACCACTCAGGATAACGCGAACCAGGCACTACGTCAGTTCGCCTGAAGCAAAGGAGAAATGAAATGGAAACCATACTGAACATCTTGGTCATCCTTGCAACTCTTATGCTGTCTAGTCTCGGCCTCATGTCAATGTTTGCACCCCGGCGCATGATAGCCAACTTTGCTATCGAGCCGGTCGGCACCACTGGACTCAGCACGATCCGTTCGGTGATCGGCGGGCTGTTTCTGGCCTCAGTGGCTTTGCTGGTGATCGGTCTGACCACTGGGCAGACACTGGGATATGTGGCTGTTGCAATCCTGATGGCGGTTGTTGCTGTCGGACGTATTGTGGGAATTCTTGCGGATGGGTTTGACAAGGCAGTTCTGCCACCGTTGGTCGTTGAACTTGTGATCATCGCGGTTTTGCTGTCAGCCTACTACCAGCTCTCCTACTAATCGCCTTCGAAATAGATGGATGGTGGCGAGAGTGAAGTGGCCGCCGTCCAATCAGCCCATCATTATTCGCACCAGCTAGCATTCGAACAGTTTCCGCTTTGTCCCGTATAGCGACCGGATCAGATCACGGGACCGAACATTCCGGATATCCAAATCTGTCATTCGTGAGGGGCACAAAGAATGTCAGCGACGAGCCCTAAGAAATGAATTCCGTGAACTGCTCGAACTGATAGTTCGATTTGACATGCAACATTATTGTTGCATGATGAAGCATGAGCGTTCATTTTGATCCGCAACTAAGCATTCTTTTCAACGCCCTTGGCGACACCACGCGGTTGTTGATCCTTGAAGAGCTGAGAAAGCGTCACGACCAGACGCTTTTCGAACTTTGTGCTCGTTTGTTGGAAGAGCATTCAGTCACAATTTCCAGACAAGGCATAACTCGACATCTGAATACGCTTGAGCAGGCAGGTCTGATCACCACGACTTGGCGGGGGCGCACAAAAATTCACACCCTGGTGGCCGCGCCGATCGCGGGTGCGATCAATCCCTGGGTGGACCTATATTCCCAAGGAGACGCACTATGAAAATGTACATGATGAGTATTTCTGTGGACGATCAATCTAAGGCTCTGGATTTTTACACCAACAAACTTGGGTTTGTTGTGAAGCACGATATTCCACCCGGCCAGCACCGCTGGTTAACACTGGTATCAGCGGAGGAAGCCGAAGGAGTGGAGTTAGGCTTAGAGCCGAATGTGCATCCGGCGAGCCGTGCCTATCAGGAAGCACTTGTGGCTGATGGCATTCCCGTTTCGGCATTCAGTGTTGACGACATTGACGCAGAGGTTGCCAAGCTCGAGGCGGCAGGGGTGGAATTTATTCAACCCCCAGTGAAGGCAGGTGGCGCGACAATGGCAGTGTTCGACGACACCTGTGGAAACCTTATTCAGCTAGTTGAGTTGCATGTCTGACCGTCAAGAATAGCAATCCCGTCAGTTAGACGACGTGGGTATGCAAGACATCGATGTCAGCTTTAGTGATGGAACACTGGGGCACGTCACACAACCCATCAACTCAGACCTCCCAGCTGAAACCAGTCGCCTTTTCGGATACGTTCCATAGCTGAACCATCACATCCTTCTCATATGCATGCGGGTTCAATGTACCCTTGCCGACCGGGCCAACAGCTTCTAAGCGGCCTGTTGGTCCGTAGAGTGCGCGTTGTTCGGTCAAAGTCTCTTCGATGGCGCACATGACTTCGGGATAGGACCCTTGCTCGGCTGTTTGAACCATAGGTGTCTTGGTCATCAGCCACCAGATGAACCGCATCGTCCGGCTGCCACTTGTGCTGATCAGTGACGTTGCCGAAGAGCCGGGATGGCAAACATAGACTTCGACCTCGGTGCGCCCTGCGGCGGCAAGCCTGTCCTGTAATTCATAAGCGAACATCATTTGCGCCAGCTTGCTTTGCGAGTAGGCGGTATTCGGCCCGTAACCCTCTTCCCAGTTCATGTCGTCGAACTTGATCGTCTTCAGGCCCATGTTGTAGCCAAGACTGGCGACAACAACGATCCGACCTTTCGAGGCTTCGATCCGCTCAAACAGTAGACCACAGAGCAGGAAGTGACCGTAATGGTTGGTACCGAGCTGACTCTCGAACCCATCCTCTGTCAGCTTGCGGGTTGGCACCTGCGCGATGGCAGCATTGCAGATGAGCGCATCAATCCGGGGAACAGAATTCAGAACTTCTTCCGCAGCTTCGCGTACGCTTGTCAGCGAGGCCAGATCCATGCGAATGAAGCTCACTTCCGCCTCGCTGCCGAACTCAGTTTTCAGGTCCTCAACAGCTGCCTGAGACTTCTCAACCGAGCGGTTCAACATTACGACCTTGGCGTTCTTTTTTAGGAGCGTCCGCGCGGCCTGGAACCCGGCACCGGCGTTGGCACCCGTGATGAGGTAGGTCTTGCCGGAGAGGTCGCCGAGGCGCTCAGGCATCCAGCCTTTGGGTCCAAAGGTGGTATCGCGCATCTTTTGTCTCCTAACTGCGTCAGCGCAGGGATCGAGTGAAGAGTGTGTTAACTTGGAAATGCATATAACTCTCACCAAAGCACAGAAACAGGCGAGATCATCGCGAATACTTGCCCGATTACATCAAGGTAGTTGCCAGCATCGATCTGGAGCCATTACATCTCTGTTATGAGCAAGGATCAGATTAAACAAATCATCGCTAACCGAACCGAAACAGACGGCCTGACCGAGACAGGCATCAAGGGCGTGCGGCTATTTCGCGCCACGCAATCAATCCCCTGTGTTCCAGCCGTTTACGAGCCCTGCATCGTGGCCATTGTGAGTGGTGTGAAGGAAGCCGTTCTGGATGGCCGAAGATACGAATATGACAACAGTCAATACCTCTGCTGCCCAATGTCGATGCCGGTCAAGGCGGGGACGCCTTTGGCCTCGCATGACAACCCTCTCTACGGGGTTATGATCTCTCTTGAGCAACGCGCCATGGCCGAGTTGGCAATGGAGATGGAAAATGCCGGGGGCGTTCTGCCTTCGGTCAAAGGAGATCTGCGGGAGCCAGGAATTAGGTTTGCACGATGGGACGATGGATTCACTGAAGCTCTGCTGCGGCTACTGCAGCTCGGAAACAGCGAGACGGATACAGCAGTTCTTGGCGAGGCGCGATTACGTGAGGTGCTCTATGCGATTCTGAGGGGAGAAGCTGGCACCTTCGCCCGGCAGGCATTCGGTGCTGGCAACGCCATCGCACGTTCAATTGCGCATGTGTCGTCACACTTGGATGCGCCGGTCTCGATTGACGATATGGCAAGCCGAGCGGGCATGAGCCGGGCCGTCTTCCATCGTAAATTCAAGCAAGTCACGACGATGGCACCAATCCAATTCGTTAAGTCGATGCGCCTCAACAACGCCGCCATGAAGATCGCGGGCGGGATGCCCGTGAACGAAGCCGCAATGGACGTTGGTTACGTCAGCCCGTCCCAGTTCAGTCGCGAGTTCAGGCGCATGTATGGGCAATCGCCGAGGCAATGGGGTAACGCACAGAAACTTCCGGTCAGTGTTGCTCAACGCTGACTTTCGAAGGGAAGGCAGACGTTGGCGCAGCTTCGGCGAAAGCTTCATTCGTCCCGTGAGGAGGCAGCCTTTCGAACTTGTTCCACAGAACGGCCATCACTCAACCAGAGATCGCTTGACATAAAACCGCTTCAGCAATGTTCGCGGTTTATTATGGCGCTGCAATTCGAGCGATGGTTGCAAAAAATCAGTCAAACTGGAAACTCTGCTGGTTTCAGCGCCAAGCTTTATCGCAACTAACTTCATGGAGTCGCCTGGCGCTCTTTTTCTGGCCAGAATTCATCCACCACGACATATGCGATAATTACAAAGAAAGCGGCGCTGGCGACTTGCAATACACGAGTGATGCTCTTGACGTCAGCCTCGTCTGAAAACGGCGCAACCGAGCCGCCATATACAATCAGAGCTGTTGTAATCGCGGAACCGGCGGCGGCGGCGAGAGGGAATTCTGACTTTCCAAGTGCTCCGAGTGTTAGGCAAAAGAAATAACACAGCAGAATGGGGGTTAGAATAACCGGAGCTATTACATTTATTTCATAGCATATGATGGAGACTGCCGCCCCAAGTAGATTTGCCGTCAGCATTGCTTTTGCAACTGTTTTGCCTGCAGCAGGCATTGCCGCAAGTTGCTGGCTCAGCAGGGCGACAAAAACCAGAACCAACAAAGCAGAAGCGCCGGAAATAAAGAACGCCATAGAAAAGGGCACTGTGACAAGAGACATCCTGACTATTCGGCGATGTGAGTCGAAGTCCGGCGATGCTGCAGCTTTCTTTTGAGGTGCCGTTTGAGGTGCAGCGGGTATCAACACGAACATCAGCGTCGATACGAAGCCAGCAAATAGCAGGTTCAACGGGATCCAATACACAAGCACCAAAGCCAGATCCTGTGATTGCAGCACCAAATTCGGAATCATCAACGCCCCCATGAGAGCAATGACACCCGGCAATACTCCGGCACCGGAAACTGACCAAATGAAAGACAGGATTATTCCAATGGCCACCAGAATGAGAAACACAAGAGGATAAGGTGAGAAGATTGACGACAAAAGGAACGAAATGAACATCAATCCAATCGAGAAGACAAACAGCTTACCAAATGCTGCCAAAGGTAGTGCCGCAGGTGCTTGAAGGAAAAGGGCAGTAAACACCGCCCCAACAACGGCAAGGGGCCACCCAAGAAATAGGCCCAATGCAAAGACACCGGTAACACCCAGCGCAAGCCGGGTGACAGAGCTTTGATCCTCAGTACGCATAGGAGAAGATTGAAACCACGCGGATGTAGGCGCGGCCTACGAGGTTCAGCAACGAGTTGTCGCTTAGATACATGATCACATCGGCCTGCCCGTTCAGTTGAAAGCGAAGATCGTCTTCGGCACTTCCAGCTTCATAGCCGGGTAAAACAATCCTGACCGGAAACCTTTCAGGCTCCCGCAAAAATCCCTTGGTGCTTGGCGGGCTCGCCAATTGCCCCGGCTCATCACCGCCACTCAAAGAAACAGCAGCACTAAAGCTCTCAATGACGCCCGGAACAATCTTACCAGGATGCATATCCAACACCACATCGACCGGAGACCCTATTGAAGCTCTTCCCAGATTGTTCTCGGTAAAATACGCCTCGATCCAGACGTCGGTTGCATCCAGAAACGTCAAAAGATCCTGACCGGATCGCGCATACGTTCCGGGGGCAATCAGCAGATTAGAAATGACACCCGTCGCCGGAGCACGCAGTTCGGTCCATTCAAGGTTCAGTTCCGCATCCGCCAAGGCCGCCAGTGCGCGCTGGATTTTCGGGTTTTCAATCCCATCGTCACCAAGCCTTTGCTTCGCTTTTTCCAAATCAGCTTTTGCGTTCTCAAAGTTTGCCTCAGATTCTGCCAGTTGTCCTCGTGCATCATCGGCCTTTGAGACGGCAATCAACCCTTTCTTTTCGAGCGCAAATACACGTTCTGTCTGAATGCGCATCGTATCCAGATCGCTCTGCGCCCTTGCGAGTTTGGCTTGTGCCGCACTTACCTCTGCCGAAGACGCACCCACCTCTTGGGTTGCCGCTTCAAGATCAGCTTCCGCCTTTGAACGCTCGATTTCGTAGGGTCTGGAATCTATTCGAACCAGAACATCACCTGCCGAAACGACTTGGCCGTTTTCTACCAAAACTTCCGTTACCGTTCCGGTCACCTGAGGCACGATTTGGGTGGCCACCGCTTTTACTCTGGCGTTCCCGGTAAATGGCGTTTTTCGATCAGCGACCAGATACCAGACAAGAAAAATCAGAATGACAGCCAGGGTTGTCCATATCGTTTTCCTCATTTCGCCGCACCTTCAACAGTGCCCTCGGCTTCGGGTGAGGTATCAATCCAAACCTTGAACAGCTCATAGAAGACAGCAAAGAGAACCGGCCCCATAAAAACGCCGATCAAACCATACGCCATCATACCTCCGAGAACACCGATGAGGATGACCAGCATGGGAGTCTCAAGGCCTTTTGAGATGAACACGGGTCTTAGGAAACTGTCCATTATCATGACGGGAACGGCCAATATGGTGAAGATCAGAGCAGTTCCGCCGGACATAGAACTCCAAGCGTAGATAATAACGGGTATCAGAACCAGTCCGGGCCCGATTTGGATAATCGAGAGTATGAGGCAGACAAATGCCAGCGTGGCGGCCGAAGAAATCCCAAACAACGCCAGCAGTATCCAAACGAAAACAGCCTGAATGGCTGCTACGCCAATCACGCCTTTTGTAACGTTCCGGATCGTTGCGCCTGCCAGTGTCACGAATTCACCGCCGCGTGGTGCAAAGACACGGTTGGCAAAGCGCTGAAGACCCTGGACCAAATTTGGCCCCGGGCTGAACAATGCCCCCATAATCAACACGGACAGAGCTAAGCCAAGAAGCCCGATACCAATGCCCAGCACCTTTCCGAAGAGCGATTTGGTGATCTCAAGGATTTGCGCGCCGTATTTTGCAAGCGCGCCGTCAAGATTGCGCTCAAACATTCCCCAGACATCGGAGATTTTATTTCCAACCAACGGCAATTCCTTGAGGCCCTCGGGCGCAGGGGGGATTTTCAATTCACCCTTGTCTGCTTGTTCCGCGAATTCAGACCCTAGTTCTGCAGCACCAGACACCGCAGTTGCGACTGGCCCCAGGGTCAGAACAAGTCCCAACAGAACGATAATTGTTGTGGCAAGCTTCTTACGTCCTCCCAGCTTGGATTGCAGCCAATCAAATGCTGGGTAGAGCGCGACGCAGAGTATCGTTGCCCAGATAACCACACTTGCAAGCGGAGCCACCATGACCAGGGCGCTGTAGAGGAATAATCCGAGAAAGAGCAATCGTATCGCGAGGTCGACAATCTTCGCGTCCTGGGTCTTTTCCATTCCATCCCTCCACTATCTGTTTTCCAAACAATACACTCAAAAAACGTAATATGTATATTTTTTGAGTTTTCGGCGATCATCTATCAGTTTGAAGGTACGAGTGAATCCGAGGCACGGCTTCAGATGCGCGGTCGCACTGATACCTGCGCATGAACTCAAATTGCCTTAATTTGGGATAATCTATTTGTCCGTTTTTTCGTCGTCTTGGGACAAGATTGTATCTGCCACTGTGGTCGCCGCAGTCACGAAAACACCCAAGCCTACAATGATATACACCATTGTGAAGATTTTCCCCGCCGCAGTTTCAGGTGAGAAGTCACCGAACCCTACGGTCGAAATTGTCACTACGGAAAAGTAGATCGAGTCTAGCCAACTCCAACCTTCGACAAAGTGGTAGAAGACCGAGGCCCATAAAATCATTCCGACTGTGAAGGCAAGAAGGCCTTTCACTCTACCGTCCTTGAAAGCGACGCCTATCCCACGTGTTATTCTAGTTAGCGAATTCATTGTGTCCCCGTCGTTTGAAGAATTCACATATAACAGTAATTAGATGGATGTGGGAAATTGAAGCATTTTAACCGCGTCTAGTTTAATTGGGGCGTCCAGGCGCAGTCGTCAAAGCTAATGCAATGTGCTCGTTTATGAAACGTTAAACGCGTTTCAAGCCAGCTATTTTGAAACTGGATCAGCAGCACATCCTAAATTTAGTCCTTTAACCGTTTCTTGGCCGCCCGACCAATTCCGCAAGAGAAGTCGGCTAAATGGTCAAGGTCATTTAGGGTTCAGCAAAATAAGAAGCCACATATTCCATTAACATGATGCTTTAATGGTCTAGTCTGCCCAAGAAAGGAATCAGAACCTTAGGAGAAAAGCGTGCGGTTCATCACAAAAGGTGTAATGGTTTGTTGCGCTGTCGCGTTCGTCGCGGTTGTTGTGGCATGGCTTTTCCTGTCCTCTGCGTTGTTTTCTTCTGTCAGAACCACTTTTGTTGAAAACCTGATCTCGAAGAAACTTGGTCAGGACGTGTTAATAGAAGATGAAGTGCGTCTAGGCCTTGGTCGGCAACTGCAGGTATCCGCAGCGGGATTGGTACTACCCGGCGCGATCAAGACCGAAGCGAATCTGGCAGCAATCGACAAACTTGAGTTCAATATTTCCGCCCGCGACCTTTGGAACAGCAAATTGTCGCTGAGTGAGCTTTCTCTCTCGGGTGTTCACCTCAACTTGATCACGGACAAAGACGGTGTCGGAAACTGGCAGTCCACTTCCCAAACGGGCGCTAAAGCCGGGGATCCGGCCAAACCTGCAAACCTGCCTGTGGCTGGAATCCTAACGGACCAAAAAATTGACCTGACCGATGTTGCCGTTCTTTACCAGAACGATCTAAACGGGCTTGTGCTGGATCTGCAGCTTCCTGAGCTGTTTTTAAAGCGTGATACGGAAACCGACGTTGCGACCGCGGTTGGGGCTGGTTCACTAAATGGAGCGAAGTTTGATCTGAACGCGAGCATTCCCGCGGACGACCCGTTTCAGGTCGCTGTGAACTTCGAACAGATTGCGATTGCCGTCGAAGAAGTCCCTCAAGAGAACGGGCTACAAGTGAATACGACCATAGAGGTTGCCGAACTTGGTCAGCTTCTTGATATCCTGAAACTCAATCGCGTTCTGGAGGGTTCAGGAAGCATTGGTGCAACATTCAAATCAGTCGACGGCGTAGCCCGGATTGATGACCTGGCTGTATTGACTGAATTGGATGGTGGGCAAAGCCTTTCGCTGACGGGACAAATCGGAGAGTTGGGAAACCCAGAAGACGTATCCCTGACAACCCGCATTCGGTTGTACCCTGAAGATGCTGAACCCGCCCCAGCCGCGTCGCGGTATGATCTAAAACTAATAGCAGTTGACATGGTTATCGATAGCGTACCCGGGCAGGTCCCGCAGCGGCAAATGGTCATTGAAACCAACGGGTTCACATTGGATACCTCTGGTGAAGGGCCGCCCCCGATTAAGTTTTCCGAGCTTTCCAGAACACCCGAAGGCGCCTTGAGTGTTGGAAACATCAATTTGAGAATTGGGAACCCTGCTGATCCATTTATCATTTTGAACGGTTCGGTCGAAGACGCGTTGCAATTACAAGGCATATCAGCCGACGGGTTAATGGATATACCCGCAAGCAGCTTGATCTCACCAGAGCTTCTGGGACCGGATGATCAACTTGGTCGATTTTCTGGTAACTTTCATTTGAACGGCGACATCAATCAGCTTTCGCTGACAAATTTGGATGGCCAGACAAGCGAAACGGAACTTTGGAACCTTGAGGTGCATGGCTCTGTCAAAAATGTGCTCAAATTCGAGAACCTGGACTTGGCAATTCAAGTAGAAGTCCCCTCCGGAGCGGACCTGTTAGAAGCCCTATCGCTTGAACGGGTGGAAACTGGACAGGCTATCTTTGAAATTGGCCTTGCCAGCGAAGGAACCGATTGGGATGCGAATGCGAAAGTCAAGGTTGCCGACTCTGTCCTGCAATTTATGGCCGATCTTGATGATGCAACGAGTGATCCTGTACTGCAGGGTTCCATAGAGAGTGACTTGATAAAGATAGATCAGATCCGAACCATCGCTCAGGCCGCTGCACAATTGAGGAAAATTGGTGGTCCAGAGCCCGACGAGGAAGACGTCATTGAAGAATCCGGCGACACTAGCCCTCTAAGAGATGTAACGCTTAAACCTATTGGGCGTTCAATTCTCTTGTCCGGTATGGATATGGATGTCGACGTTGACCTTCGGCACATAGAGGGTGCCAAAGGCATCAGCAGTTTGCAGAGTGAACTGACGCTCAACGAAAATGAACTCAAGGCCGGACCTTTGAATTTTGAATACGGAGGTGCTCATTTCGATGTCAGCGGACAAATGGATCTATCGAACGACGCGCATCTGCTCACGCTGACCGGCACAGCAGGCGGCTGGCAGCTGGATGAAATTCTTCACAACCTGAACTTCAAAAAGGGCGCAAGCGGTACCATCTATGCAGATTTTTCGGTGACCGGCGGAACCGATTCACCTAAGCATTTTGCCAACAGCATGAACGGCAATGCCACGGTCTCAATGCGTGACGGCTCGATCGAGACCCAGCTTTTGGATCTGGCAGGGCTAGGGATACTACCTTGGGTGTTTACCAAAGAGAAACAAAAGATTGCTCCGATCGTATGTTTGCGTGCACCGATTAGTATTTCAAATGGAAGTATTTCGACGAAACAAACCACATTGGAGACAGATCATGTCCAAGTCGTCGTCTTTGGCGGTGTTAATGTGGCGGGCAAGGTTTTGGACTTAAACCTGCAGCCCCGCAAGATTGGCGAACCTCTGTCGAAGAGCCCCTGGCCCGTGACCTTGAAAGGCCCACTAGCGAAGCCGAAGATCAAGGTAAAAGACGGTCCCAAGCGACTGAAACGATCGGATGGTGCGGACAAAATGCCGGCAAAAAGAAAACTCTGCGTTCCGGATATTTTACAACTGCAGTAGTGGCGAAGGCAGTCGACAAAAGAACACAAATAAAGTTCAAAAAGAATGACATCGCTTTCAGGATGCGATCTTTGCTTTGGGTTTTCTCTCGATGTATTCCACACTTTAGTTGAATGGAAACTCTCTTAGAGTTCAGCCGACATGATGGAAGGACTTTGAGACGCAAATGGAAAAACGTGTGCACTATTGAAATGGCAGCTAAAGTAAAATCAATCGCTTAGTTAAGCGTGAACGACACATAGTTCTGCCACCAGTGACAAAACCTTGCCATTTTCGCCTCACTTCTTTCATCAGGTATCCAATTCAACTTCATCTTTTGGGATTACTTCGGGCGGAATGCGGAAATTCGCAGCAGGTGAGAGGGATATCCGGCGAACTTAAGTAGCAAGCATTCAGGCTTAGGTGACTGTGCAGGCTATACTCTGACGAGTCGACCACTCAACCAGAGAACGCCTCACATAACTCCCACAGGACGCTCGTGTTTCGACGTTTTTAGTAAACAACCAATGGTTTTGTACCCCGCCAATGAAGGCTTCTTTTAGCGATGATGTCTTTTTCCCAAGCCTTGTAGCCAAGCGTTCCTTTCGACCTATCTGATCATGGAAGATAGATTACTGGAGCTTAAAATGAATCGGCACCGGTAGACTGAGGGTTACGACGAAGCGATTAAAACACAATGCGCGCTTCGCCGTACACTGTAGTTACTTCAGATAAGTGTTGAGCCAATCAATGGTGCGGTACCAGGCTAGGTTTGCCATTTCCTCGTCATAACGAGGCGTGCTGTCGTTATGAAAACCATGGTTGGCATTATCGTAGATGTAGGCTTGGTAAACCTTTTCGTTGGATTGCAGGGCGGCTTCAAAATCCGGCCAACCTGCGTTGCTGCGCTCATCAAGCTCTCCCATCTGAATCTGCAACGGTGCCTGAATTTTGGCCACATCCTCAACTGCTGGCTGGCGACCATAGAATGGCACGCCCGCCGCCAATTTTGGGGAGGCCACGGCAATTGCGCTGACCACACCACTGCCATAGAAGAAACCCACAACTCATCCCGCCCTGGCTCTGAAACTTCACTAAGCCTTTGATAAAAATTGACACTTTGATCACTGGCGTAGATGCGGGCTGTCGCAGAAAGTTGAGCCGCATCCAACTCAAGTTGGTCATTCAACTAGACAAAAAAGTCTAGTTTCTCCGTATCATTCAGGGTGTGGTAGCGCCGTAGGATCGTAGACGCGAGAGTGAAACCTGATACTTCACCTTCGGCAGACAATAGCGCTTCACATAGTTCGGCAATGGACC
This sequence comes from Ruegeria sp. C10, assembly GCF_056537805.1. NCBI lineage: Bacteria > Pseudomonadati > Pseudomonadota > Alphaproteobacteria > Rhodobacterales > Roseobacteraceae > Ruegeria > Ruegeria sp. C10. Next base: position 981,308 of record NZ_JBQFSC010000001.1, read on the forward strand.
GTTTGTCATCTTGGCCACGCCTATTTCAGTACGCTCCAGAAATTGGTTCAATTGATCACCCAGAAACCAATTCCGCTGCATTTCAGGGCTCCATCTGACTACTCAGGTATTCGCCTGTTCGACGATAGTGATCAACTAGGTGCCGAGTTGCGCTGTCCGCGTCGTGATTTAGTGCGGCGTCCAAGATTTGCTGATGCTCAGCGGCAATGTCCCGCTTCTTGTAGCTCGAACCGCCAGCCGCCAGATAGCGATAGCGAATGTTCAGGTCGTATAGCTGCGAGCAATACCGTAGCAGCAATGGCAGTTTTGCATTTTCCAACAAGGCCATATGAAACGCTTTGTGGGCGTCTTCGAAGTCAGGCGCGCCTTTTTGACTGGCCTTTTTCATATGATGGTGACGCAAGACTAGCCTGTCCTCCCAAGCTCCGTCTGCATTGACGATGGAAGCGCGCAGCGCTGTTTCCTCGAGGTTGCATCGCAACAGGAGTATTTCTTCGAAGTTACACTTGCTGACTGGTGCTGCCCGAAATCCGCGCTGATCAATCCGCTCGACCAACATATCCGATGTCAAAAGGCTAAGCGCTTCGCGAACCGGACTAGCGCCGGTGTCCAAAAGCCCCCGAAGCTGCTCGATCTTGAGTTTTTGTCCCGGAGGTAATTCTCCGGTCAAGATCATGTCGCGCAGCCTTCGATACGCGCCATGCGTGGCTGATGTCTCTTTACCCTCAGTATCAAGCATGGCGTCCATATCCGACCGTTCCTTTGTTCGCGGCAAAACTTTTGATTGCTCTTAACTGAGGGCACTCGTTCCAGTCGATAGGCCAACTGAAAGGCTCAGCGAGCCTTCGTTGATCATCCAGCGCCGAAGTTCAAATTCGCGCGCACCGCTTTGGTGCATCGGATCGTCCTCGGCCAGTTTTCGGGCAGCCTCAAGACTGTCAGCACGATAGATAATCAGGCCCATTCCTTGCATGTGCTCACCAGTCTCATCCGACATTGGCCCTGCAAAAGCCAGCTGTCCCGCGCGTTCAAGCTGTGCCTGATAGGCCAGGTGGTCAGATAGCGACGCCTTTACATCTTCGGGTTTTTTGGCAGGCGTGCTGAGTACTACGTAGAGTTCCAAAGCAAGTGCACCACGGCTTTTTGCTTCTGATTTGTAGTTCGCCCAGGCAACCATTTGCGTCCTCCAAAAATATCGATATTATTTGACATATTGCAAAATAGTCGGCAAAAATCAAGTGAACTGACATGGATGGTGAAAATGAAATACCTGGTGGGAGAGACTTTGGATGGCACAGCGGTTTTTGCTGTAAACGGTGAAAACGCAGTGAATCTAACGGCTTTGAACCCTGTCGTCGGTTCGGATTTGATGGGTTTGATAGCCAAGCCTGAACTGGCCGACTCACTTGCCCCCAAAATTGACGCGGCAGACAGTGTGCCCGTGTCTTCCATCACTCCGGCATTGCCCGTTGCCGCTCCCGGAACGATCATTTGCATGGGGTTGAACTACACGGACCACATCAAGGAAGGCGGGTATGATATCCCGGAGTATCCGACGCTGTTTATGCGTGGGAAGAATTCGATCATGGCGGCAGGGCAACCTATGGTGCGGCCGACCTGTTCCGAGAAACTCGACTACGAAGCCGAGCTTATGCTGATCGTTGGAAAACGCGGCCGTCATATCTCGGAAGAGGACGCATTGGATTATGTCTTCGGCTACACCGTGTTTAACGACGGGTCGCTGAGGGATTACCAGCGTAAAACCGTTCAATGGACGCCCGGCAAAAACTTCGATGACACAGGCGCGATCGGCCCTTTCACTGTAACGCCGGAAGACTTGCCGGAGGGAGCATCCGGCCTGAAAATCGAAAGCCGCGTGGGGGACGAAATCCTGCAAAGCTCGAACACCGCCAACATGATCTGGGGGGTCCCTCAGGTCATCGCCACGATCTCGGAATATACCACTCTCGAGCCCGGTGATCTGATTGCGTTGGGTACGCCGCCGGGTGTTGGTCACGCCAAAAAGCCCAATCCACGTTGGTTGAAGCCGGGTGAAACCGTCGAGGTCGAGATTGAGGGCATCGGCATATGCGCCAGCCCCGTCATCGACGAAAAGGACGCCGAGACTAAGGTGGCCGCAGCATGAGCGCACCAACCGGGGCAGAGCTGGTGGCACTTCGCGCAAAGGCGCAGCAAGATCATCGCGATCTGCGCGAGCGCATCCCACGTCTTTCAGACGACGCAATTGCTCTGATCCTCCGCGAATCCAGATCTCATTACGCCTGGACCGACAAGGCTGTTTCTAACGAATTGCTTGAAGAGATCTATGACATCACGATCAACGGCGCGACCAGCATGAACACGCTGCCCGCCCGCTTCGTTTTCGTTAAAAGTGCGGAAGGAAAAGAGCGCCTAGCTAAGTCGTTAAAGCCGAAGAACGTGCCAAAGATGATGGATGCGCCGGTCACTGCGATCATTGCTTATGACATGGACTTCTGGAAGGAATTACCTTTTCTTTTCCCGCACGAAGATCGACGGCCACTTTTCGAAAATAATCCCGAATATGTAGCCGATACAGCGTTTCGCAATGGAACGCTTCAGGGCGCTTACTTCATGATCGCCGCGCGTGCGGTTGGGTTGGACGTCGGCGCCATGTCTGGCTTTTCAAACAAGATCGTCGACGAGGAATTCTTCGCGGGCACGACGCTCAAGTCGAACTTTCTTTGCAATCTGGGCTACGCAGACGAAACAGGATTGTTTCACAAGCTGCCTCGCTTCTCATTCGAAAAGGTTTGCTCTTATGCATGAGGAGGTGACGCTGTGGCGATGAAAGTGAAACCTGTCGTGACCTACCGTACGACAGCTCAATGCCCGACACACGCGCGCACCGAGATCCCAATTCGCGATCTGGACGTGATTATCGACGAGCCTGTCGAACGAGGCGGAACAAATCTTGGTCCGTCTCCGACTGAAGCCGCAATGGCAGCCCTGATCGCCTGCACGAATGTCATCGGGCACAAGAATGCGCACCGCTTGGGAATTGATCTTGGCACCGTGACAATCGACGCGAAATGCAGGCTGGATCGGCGCGGTGTCCTGATGGAAGAGGAGATCGATGTTCCGTTTCCCGAAATCGAACTCACTGTGAAGTGCGATACGCCCGCCAGTCAGGAGGATCTGACACGCGTGGGCGAGGAGACAGCCAAGTATTGCGCCATCGCAAAACTGTTTCAAGCGGCAGGCACGGACCTGACCGTCAACTGGGTCAAAACCAACCAATAAAAATCGACAGGACCCGACTTTCTGGGAGGAGAGAAATGAAAAACTGGACTAAACGCAGCCTAATGGGATTTGCTCTGGCAGGCACCATGGCGTTGCCTCTTGCAGCAGAAGAGACCATTTCCGCCGTCGTGATTGATGGCTATCCCGATCGGGCCTTGTGGGTGAAAGAATTCACCAACTTCTTCATTCCAGAAGTGGACAAGCGGCTGGCCGACTCCGGCAACTACAAGATGAACTGGCAAGAGAACTATGGCGGTTCGATCGTAAAGCCGAAGGGCGTGCTGGAAGGGATCCAGCTTGGCCTTGGCGACATCGGCATTGTCACAACTATCTTCCATTCGTCCAAGTTGCCCAGTCAGGGGATATCGGGGTCGACCCCGTTCGTGTCATCGGACTCTCGCGCGGTAGCCAAAGCCGTGGATGAGATCGCGCGCGAATACCCAGCGATGCAAAATGAGTTCGCTGCGCAGAACCAAGTCTATCTGGCGACCGGTGTAGTACTCGATACGTATCAGGTTTTTTGTACAGAGCCGGTCTCGGCTGTTTCTGATCTGGAAGGCCGAAAAGTGGCAGGGGCGGGACTGAACCTCCGATATCTCGAAGGTATCAAAGATGCAGCGGGGGTTCGTGGTGGCCTGACCGATTTCTACAATATGCTGCAAACCGGCCTTGTTGATTGTGCGATGCTGTGGCCTGAAGCAGCCAAGACCTTCAAGATCGCCGAAGTAGCTCCTTACATGCTCAAAGCTGACTTGGGTGCCGTGAACTCCAAGACGATCACAGTGAATTCTGACTATTGGGCAAAGTTGCCGGATGAAGTCAAAGGCGTTCTGCAGGCCGTCGCAATTGACTACCGTGATCATGTGGCTGGCATCGCTATGGACCGGGCTGCGGCCTCAAGGGACGCATACACCGAAGCCGGCGGGACGATTGTCGAAGTTTCGGACGAAGACCGAGCGGCCTGGGCCAACGCAATGCCAAATGTAGCACAGGAATGGGCAGCCACACTGAATGAGAACGGTGAACAAGGCGACGCGATACTGGCCGCTTATCTCGGCAAGCTGCAGGACGCCGGTTTTACCGGAGTGCGTGACTGGACAGCCGAGTAACAGTCTGGCGATCCACGAAAGGGGCCTTTCATGCTGAAGACCGCAGTTGCTGGCTTGTCGCGGGTCGCCAATTCGCTTGCTATCGCCGCCAACGCATTGGGTACGCTTGTCGTCCTTGCGTTGGTGGTCATTCTGAATGTCGACGTCATTGCGCGCGGTCTGTTTTCGGCACCTCTGCGTGGCACCTATGAAATGGTGCAGTTTTCGGTCGTGATGATCGTTTTTTTGCAGCTGGCCGACGTAGTCAGAGTGGATCGGCTGACGCGCTCGGACGGGTTTCTGAACCTGCTACACCACCGCCGTCCTGGGCTAACGGCCAACCTGAGGCGCATTATCAATGCCATCTCCGCAATCTTCATGGGTCTGATTGCTTATGTAACCTTTCCCGAGTTCCTGCATATGTGGGAGACACAGGACTACTTCGGAGTTCCGGGTCTTTTTACTCTGCCATGGTGGCCGGTCAAACTGGTCATCGCGTGCGGTACTGCGCTTGCCTGCGTGATCTTCCTGCTCAAGGTTGTCACGGCGCAGGACCGCCCGCATCTAATTCGCGCACCTGAACATGACGAGGCCGCAGAATGACGCCGATTGAGATTGGCCTGATCTCGGTCATAGCCATCGTCTTTCTGATTTACGCAGGCGTTTACATTCCCATCGCATTGGGCGTGGTCTCGTTCGTGTCGATCTGGCTGATGCGGGACAATTTCACGCTTGCGCTCAACCTGCTGAAAGTGGCGGTCGGCGACAGCGCGATGGAATACAGCTTCGCAACCATCCCGTTGTTTACTTTCATGGGGCTCATTGTCTCAAAAGCCGGGTTGGGCAGGGACATCTACGAGGTCATGACCATGCGATTTCGCAAGGTCAAAGGCGGTATCGGTATGGCAACCGTTGGAGCCAACGCCGTCTTTGCCGCAGTGACTGGGTCATCAATAGCCTCCGCATCCGTGTTCACCAAGGTCTCGGTCCCGCAAATGATGGCGCAAGCTTACAACCCGCGCTTTGCTGTTGGCGTGGTCGCCGGGTCTTCGGTTTTGGGGATGATCATCCCGCCCTCGGCGATGCTGATCATCTATTCCTTTGTCGCCGAGCAATCTGTGGGGGACATGTTCCTTGCGGGCGTTATTCCGGGGATCATGCTGGCGATCGCTTATGTAGGCGCGATTTGGGTTATGGGCCGTTTCACCCCAGCATTCGTCGGTGGCCGCGTTGTCGAAGACACCGAGTGGATGTCAGGGCGCGAGATAGCCTCCAAAACACTGCCGACACTGTTCATCATTACCATCGTCCTTGGTGGTATCTACACAGGTTGGTTGACTGCCGTAGAAGCTGGGGCCGCCGGAGCTCTCGTTGCGCTAATCATCGCGGCTGCCCGTAAGTCGATGTCTCCACGCGCATTCTGGGACGCGTTGCTGGAAACCGGTCACATCACAGCCGCGATCCTGTTCCTGATCACAGCCGCTTCAATCTACAGCCGCATGCTGGGGCTGGCCGGGCTGCCCAATCAACTGCAGGATCTGCTTGCGGGGAATTCCGCATCTTTCTGGTCGATCATGCTGCTCTATGTTCTGTTGATGCTATTTCTGGGAACATTGCTCGATACCGCGTCGATCATTCTGATTGTGGTACCGCTGTTCCTGCCCATGGCCGAAGCGCTTGATATGTCGCTGATCTGGTTTGGCATTATCACCGTGGTCGGGGCTGAAATCGGTCTTTTGACACCACCTTTGGGTATATCCTGCTTCGTTATCAAATCCACGATTAACGATGACCGCATATCACTTAAGGACGTGTTCATGGGCGCGCTTCCCTTTGCGTTCGTGATGCTGATCGTTCTGTTCATTCTGATCGAGTTCCCGATCCTCAGCCTTGCCCTGATTTAAGGAGGACAAGATGCGCTCTGTCACCAAAGACAATATCACCGACGTCTTCATGGGGTACCTGTCCAAAGATACTGATCCACGGATGCGTGAAATCATGGGCTCCCTGGTCAAACACCTCCACGACTTTGCGCGGGAAACCAACCTGACGCATGACGAGTGGCGGGCCGGGATTGCGTTTCTGGAAGGCTGCGCTGCGGTGGAAACCGAGGATAGGCATGAATTCGTGCTAGCCTCGGACGTGTTGGGCCTGTCGTCATTGGTTGATATGCTGCATTCCAGTGCCGATGCGACCAGTTCGTCCGTTTTAGGTCCATTTCACGTCTCGGGCGCCCCCCCGCTGCCAATCGGTGGCGATATGAAGCGTCACTACGGCGGGCCGGTTCTACTTGCAGAGGGCGTGATCCGCGATACCGAAGGTAACCCTATCGCCGGGGCAGAACTGGATATCTGGCAAACGGCACCCAACGGCCTCTACGCCAGTCAGGATGAAGAACAGGACACCTACTCTTTCCACGGGCTGATGTCAGTTGGCGATGATGGCAGATATGCGTTCACCACAGTTAAGCCAGTTGAATACACCGTGCCGTCTGACGGGCCAGTCGGTGATATTCTGCGCGCTTGTGGTCGCCATCCATGGAGGCCCTCACACTTGCACTTTATCGTCAAAGCCCCCGGGTATCGCTCACTCGTGACGGAGATTTTTCCGGACAATGATCCCTATTTAGATCAGGATACTGTCTTTGGCGTTCGGGACGATCTGGTAATGACATATGTTGAACGACCTGCATCAGAATTTCCCGATGGCATGGAGCTTTCTGGTAAGATCGCCGAACCTTTCTTGCACGTGAATTTCGACGTGACGCTTGCCAGGGTCTGAATGATATTGAGGAGGCTTAAGGTGCTGAAACATATCTCCATTTTAAGTGCGGCGTTATTTTGCAGTACCGCCGTCGCAGAACAGCGACCGATCTTTGACGCACATATTCACTACAGCCACGATGCCGTCAAACTGGTTCCACCTGAACAGGTGGCCGAAATCCTTCGAGATGCAGGCGTGCGTAAAGCGCTGATTTCCAGCTCGGATGACAATGGCACTCAGCTATTGTTGGCCGTGGCACCGGACATCGTTGTTCCGGCGCTTCGCCCTTATCGTCGTCGCGGTGAGATCAACACCTGGATGCACGATGAAACTGTAATCGAGTATCTGGAAACAAACCTGGCAAAAAACAACTACGAGGCCATCGGCGAGTTTCACGCTTACGGAGATGACATCAAAACGCCGGTCATCCAACGTATGATTGCACTGGCGAAAGAGCGGAACCTAATCCTGCACCACCATGGTGATCGCGAGGCCGTTGATTTGATCTTCGAAACATGGCCGGAAGCTCGGGTATTGTGGGCCCATTCTGGGTTTGACGATCCAGCCAGTGTGGTCGATGCGCTAGACATCTATCCCGGGCTATGGGCCGATCTGGCATTTCGTTCGGACATGGTTTCGCGAGGCCGTGTCGACCCGGATTGGAGGGCTGCGTTCCAAGCCCATCCCGATAGGTTCATGGTCGGTACGGATACGTTCGCACCTGAACGTTGGTACTACGTAGGCCCTCATGCCGATTTTTCGCGTGAATGGTTGGATTTGCTGCCGGACCAGATCGCAGACAACATTGCCTTTGCTAACGCAGAACGTTTGCTGGTATCAGAATGACCCACTGCGCTGCTTGGTTTCTTATATGGTCCAGCGCGGCGGTTGCTTGTGAAGCGACGGGGCAACGCATGAATTCGGAAGTTCAAAACGCACCCAAGGTTTATCTGACGGTCGACGAAATTCCGTTGGCCCAACCGTTTTCGGTGTTGGTTTCAGTTTGTAGTGAAACTGCTGTGGGCCAAATGCGTGTGGATGCAATCATGCCCGCTCATCAACATGGTATGAACTATACTCCCAAGGTTACCGCATTGGACGGCGGAGTGTTCCGAATTGATGATATGTTGTTTCACATGCCGGGTTTGTGGGAGCTGCAAATCGATGTCGACGTCAGTGGCCAATCGGTTTTCTACACGTCAGAAATTGCGCTGAAATGAAGCTGTGGATGACAGCTGCGCTAATTTTTCTGACCGGGGCAGTACGTGCAGATGTCTTGTTGACCGAAGACGAAATTGAACAAACGTTGTCCTTTGGGCCGTGGCCACCATCCTTCCAGCCGGATCCAAGCAATAGATTTTCCAAAGACGCCAGAGCAATCAAGCTCGGACAGGCATTATTCAACGATCCGGTATTGTCAGTCGATGGTGCATTTTCCTGTGCAAGTTGTCATGATCCTGAACAGGCATTTACGACGCCGGAGGCGCGGGCACTCGGTCGTGATTTGTTAAATCGAAACACACCATCACTGCGAAACCTTGCCGGGCTGCGCTGGTATGGTTGGGGCGGCAAAAGCGATAATCTTTGGGCAGCCAGCCTGCATCCGATCATCGAAGAACAAGAGATGGCGCATAGTGCCGAAAGCCTAAAGATAGCTATCTCTGAAAGTACCTACATTGATGATTTTGAAGCCATATTTGGTCACCTCCAGGATCAAAGCCCTGAACTTTTTCTGGTAAATACTGCAAAAGCTCTTTCTGCTTACTTGGAGACCTTAGCCACCGACCGGACGATATTTGACGATTTTCGCGATGCTTTGGAGCGCCGAGATATTGCAGCGGCTAAGGAATACCCCGAAGCAGCTCAGCGAGGTCTTCAGCTCTTTTTAGGGCGCGGAAAATGCGTATTTTGCCACAACGGTCCGAGGTTTTCCAACAACGAGTTCCATGACGCAGGTGTGCCATATTTTCTGAATGAAACCGAGGTTGACCAAGGTCGGTTCGGAGGATTGATCATTTTACTCTCAAGCCCCTACACACTGGACAGCGACTGGAACGACGATCCGGAAAAGAAAGGTGCCTGGGCCGTGCGAAATGTACGCAGGAGCCATTCTGATTTTGGAACCTTTCGGACGCCCAGCCTGCGGGGAGTGGCTGAAACCGCTCCTTACATGCATGACGGCAGCTTAGATGATCTGAAATCTGTGATACGGCATTACAGCAAAATTGATACTGAAAGGCTGCACGCCGACGGTGAAGCCATTCTTTCGGAATTGAATTTGTCTGAGCAGGAGATTGCAGACTTAGTTGCGTTTTTGGTCACGCTCTCCAAGGATTCTTAATAAAGCACTGGTGTAAAGGGCTTGGGAATGGGCTAATTGGCGAGCTATCTTAGCCTCTTCGTCTCTGGGACTAATTCGCTTCCGAAATTCTTAAACCTCCGCCTTTCACAAGCAAATCCACAATTGCGTCGACCCCGCTTCTGTGACGAAGTGACGAAAACAAGAAGGGCCTTCCTTTACGCATCATTTTCGCATCACGTTCCATAACCTGCAGCGAAGCGCCAACATGCGGTGCAAGGTCGGTCTTGTTGATTACAAGGATGTCTGATTTCGTAATCGCCGGCCCGCCTTTCCTGGGTATTTCTTCGCCTGCAGCGACATCGATCACGTAGATGGTCAGATCCGCCAGTTCCGGGCTGAATGTGGCTGATAGATTGTCGCCTCCGCTTTCAATCAAAACAATATCGAGATCCGGATGACGCGTCTGCATCTCGGCGACGGCGGCCAAATTGATCGAGGCGTCTTCGCGAATTGCTGTATGCGGGCAACCGCCAGTTTCGACGCCGATGATCCTGTCCCGCGGCAGGACCTGCATGCGCATCAGCGCTTCGGCATCTTCCTGCGTATATATGTCGTTAGTAATAACTCCCACCGAACAGACATCGCGCAGCGCTTCAGACAAGGCGGCGGTCAAAGTGGTTTTTCCGGCTCCTACTGGGCCTCCAATACCTACGCGAAGCGGGCCGTTCATACTGGTCATGTGCGGAAAATCCTCGAATACTGTGTTTCGTGCTTCATGGCCGCAATGTCCCCCAAGAATGTGGTAGAGCTTAACTCATCCAGGCTCGCCTTTTTTGCCCTTTCAGCAATCTGGGCACACAACTGTGTCAGCTGGCGGATCAACCGCTGCGCATCGGTCTGTCCCAGTGGTACAAGGCGCGTCGCACAGGCGACAAGGTTGCTTGCGAATGCTTGCAGAAACATCTTGGTCGTCAGCTGCGAGGGAAGGTTTTGAAGTCTTGCAGCCCGTCCAATCGAGACGGGGTAGGTGAATTGCCCAAGGTCCAATTCCCAGACACCTTTAGTGACGTTTCCGAAGGCCTGTCCCAGCAACTCGGTTTCCATGAGCCTTTCGGATGTCGCACAAAAGGCGCGCGCCGCGATATCGACGTTGATCAGTTCTTCTTTGTCATGCGCGTTGAAGGCCGCCACAACGAACACGGCATCATTCCACCCAGAGCCATGTTCCAGCACATCTGAAATCCAGGCTTCAGTATCCCGAGAATTCGCGACAGTTCCCCCGTCAATCGCAGCTTCAAGCCCGTGAGAGTAGGCAAACCCCCCAACAGGATAGGCAGGGGACAACCATTGTGTCAGCGTCAGGATGTCGGCGTCAGTGGGTGTGGCCATGGGTCCTGCCGTGGCCATAGGCCCCGCCTTCGGGGGTGAATGGTTCATTCACCTCTCGCACTTTTGCTCCGATTCTAAGAAGCATATCACGGATGACGTGATCGACTTGGATCAACAGGCGAGTCTTTTCAATCTGACAAGGCGTGTGCCGATTGCCGATATGCCAGGCGATACGTGTCAGGTCCGGTGCTTTTACCTCCAGCAACACTTCCGGTGCTGCCTGTATTTCCACTTCGCGACCGTCGTCCAAAACCAACGCGCCACCGTGGTTCAGTGAGGTCGTTTGCGCGAGATCGATGAGAATCTGTTCGCCGCTTTCGCAGGTAAGAACCTTACGCCGCAAAAAACGGTCGTCGTAGGTCAACGAGAGACAGTCTGCCGGATCGCCATGCGTGTGATCCGAATACTGGCGCGCAGTACAGAGCAGGGCGGTCATACCATCACCTCCTCTGCAGCGGGAATAGTCAGAGCCAGATTGAGTCCGAGAACACTCGGTGCACGATCCGTTCGCGCGTCAGACCGCGGTTTTTCAACTCTTCGTCGCTGAGCGATTGCAGGAATTCGACTTGCCGGACGCGAGATTGAGCTTCGGCTACGCTGATCAGGGCCGAGTAAATTGACGACCCGATGGATACGATTAAACCGGCCAGCGAAAAGCGCGTGTTTGTATGTGTTGCTGAGTGTGCCATTTGGACCCTCGTAAACGTTGGTCCTCCCATGGGTTTTTATATCTGTCATATTGGCCTCACTTAGAAGTGCGTATTTGGTCATTGCTGCCTTGCACGCGCCGCAACGCAGCACATTTTTTGATCAGAATAAAAAATATCGTTGCGCCATCGGCAGCGTTTCGGCGGGTTGGCAAGTCAGCAATTCGCCATCCGCTCGCACCTCGTAGGTTTCCGGGTCGACCTCGACATGCGGTGTCGCGTTGTTCAGCAGAAGATCCTGCTTGCCAATTTCTCGTGTGTTTTGGACGGCGACGGTTTGCTTTGCCAATCCCAGTGTATCACCGATCCCATCCGCATGGGCCGCCTGCGAGACAAATGTGATCGCCGAGTTTTCCACTGACCGTCCGTAAGCGCCAAACATCGGCCGACTATAAACCGGCTGCGGTGTAGGGATCGACGCGTTGGGATCGCCCATTTGCGCGCAGGCTATGGTGCCGCCTAGCAGAACCATCTCGGGCTTCACGCCGAAAAAGGCCGGGTTCCAAAGGACGAGGTCAGCGCGTTTGCCTTCCTCGATGCTCCCGATCTCGTGGCTGAGCCCATGGGCAATAGCAGGGTTGATCGTATATTTGGCGATATAGCGACGGACGCGAAAGTTGTCGTTCTCACCGGTTTCTTCGGGCAGGCGCCCGCGCTGTTTCTTCATCTTGTCAGCGGTTTGCCACGTGCGGATCAAAACCTCTCCGACCCGACCCATGGCCTGACTGTCAGACGCGATGATGCTAAATGCGCCCATGTCGTGCAGTATATCCTCGGCTGCGATTGTTTCACGCCGGATGCGGCTTTCGGCAAAGGCCACGTCCTCGGGGATGGATTTGTCGAGGTGGTGACAGACCATCAGCATATCCAAATGTTCCTCAACCGTGTTCACGGTGAAGGGCCGCGTGGGATTGGTCGAGGACGGCAGAACGTGGTTCTCGCCGCAGATCTTGATGATATCCGGGGCATGGCCGCCGCCTGCGCCTTCGGTGTGGAAAGCGTGAATAGTGCGACCCTTCATGGCCGCCACGGTATTTTCAACAAAGCCTGATTCATTGAGCGTGTCAGTGTGAATCATCACCTGCACGTCCATCGCATCGGCCACCGACAGGCAGCAATCAATGGCGGCCGGGGTGGTTCCCCAGTCCTCGTGCAGTTTCAGGGCACAGGCTCCGGCTTTGACCTGTTCTTCGAGCGCGGCAGGCAGCGAAGCGTTGCCCTTACCCGCAAAGGCTAGATTCATCGAGAAAGCATCCGCCGCCTGCAACATCCGCCCGATATGCCATGGACCGGGGGTGCAAGTGGTGGCCAATGTCCCATGCGCAGGACCTGTGCCCCCGCCCAGCATGGTTGTCAGGCCGGAATGCAGCGCGTCTTCGATCTGTTGCGGGCAGATGAAGTGGATATGACTGTCGAACCCACCTGCCGTCAGGATACGACCCTCGCCTGCAATGGCCTCGGTTCCGGGTCCTATGATGATGTCGACACCAGTTTGTGTATCGGGGTTTCCCGCCTTGCCGATCTTGGCGATCCGCCCGTCTTTCAGGCCAACGTCGGCCTTGTAGATGCCCGAGTGATCAACGATCAGAGCATTGGTGATGACCGTATCCACAGCGCCTTCGGCGCGCGTGGTCTGAGATTGCCCCATCCCGTCGCGGATTACCTTTCCGCCACCAAACTTGACCTCTTCGCCATAGCTGGTCAGATCATGTTCGACCTCGATCACAAGATCGGTGTCGGCCAGCCGCAGCTTGTCCCCTGCGGTCGGGCCGAACATCGCGGCGTAGTCTGAGCGCTTGATTTTTGCTGGCATCAGAGTGCCCCCATGACCTTTTGATTGAAGCCGTAGACCCTGCGCGCACCACTGATCGGGATTAGCAAAACTTCGCGGGCCTGCCCCGGTTCGAACCGCACAGCGGTGCCTGGCGCAATGTCCAGGCGCAGGCCACGCGCGGCAGTTCGGTCAAAGTCGAGCGCCGGGTTGGTTTCGGCGAAATGGTAGTGTGAGCCGACCTGAACCGGGCGGTCGCCGGTATTGGCGACCATCAAAGTGATCGCATCAGTGTCGGGGTTCAGGGTAATTTCACCATCAGCCGGGAACAGCTCCCCGGGGATCATTTGTTCAGATTTGTGATCAGCGCGACAGCAGCCAGCGCAACAACCGCCAGCCCAACGCCTATCGCCGCATAATCGGTGCCGTGCGCGTGGATATGCGTTCCATTATGGGCGGATGCCGGGCCAGCGAAGATCAGGGCGGGGAAAAGCATGCGTGTCATATTGGTTTCCTTTTTCAGCGAATGGGGTTGTGGACGGTCACCAGCTTGGTGCCATCTGGAAAGGTGGCTTCGACCTGAACTTCGTGGATCATTTCGGGCACACCTTCCATGCATTGCTCTCGGGTGATCACCTCGGCCCCGGCTTGCATCATGTCAGCAACTGAACGCCCATCGCGTGCACCTTCGACCACGGCATCGGTGATCAGGGCGATCGCCTCGGGGTGGTTCAGTTTGACGCCGCGGTCCAGGCGTTTGCGGGCGACTTCGGCGGCCATGGCGACCAACAGTTTGTCTTTTTCGCGAGGGGTCAGGTTCATGTCAAAGCATCCAGCATCGAGGCAGCGTGTCTTTGTTCAACCGACGTAAGATCGGCATCAATGTGCCACGGAGGGCAAAGCTGTTTTCGGCAAGAACACGAGCAACCAACAGGTTATTGCGGATCAAAGTCGCACCTGCGGTGTCGGGCAGCATCTGACGAATGGCATTCAGATGACCTTCGGCTGACCCCGATACAAAGACGATCAACGCCATCGCACCCGCGCCGTTTGCAATATGCGGTTTGGACAGATGTTTGTGCCAATCACCCGAGTACTGGATCGCGTCAAGGAACACCTTTTTTCCTTGGTACCGTATCTCGATCCGATCGTTTAGACGGATATCGGTCAGCGTCTCGCCCATCGCAATGCGGCCGAAGACCAGCGGCTCTACCATCAGCATCTCGGCATCTGGCGCCATCTCGATTTTCAGGCGTCGCTCCAGAGCGCTGCCATTGAACAGAATAGTCTCTTGCGGCAACCAGTTCAGCCGGGCTTCAGTCTCAACAGTCAGATGATTGGTAATCTGGCCACATTCTTGCGGCTTGGCCTTGTAGGCGCGCTCGCAGGCTTGTGTTGTCAAAGTCAGCGCCGTTCCTTTTGCTGCCTTACCGGAAAGTCGAAATGAGTCGCCTCCGGTTACGCCGCCTGCCGTGTTAAGAAGAACCGCGTCAAGATCAGGTGTGTTGGTTCTGGGGAACAGGCATTTATAAGACCCGGACTGGCGAAACTTGTTCAGCACAGTCCTGTCACCCAATTGCTTGGTACTCAAACTGACGGCGCCTGCAGCGCGCGGTGGAATAGCACTGTGCGTGGGCAATATGGCTGCAACGTGGGTAATAGGGCACCTTTGGAGCTTTGATTGGTGCCACTTGTTTCTCTGTTGAGGGGGCGGAACACTAATCTACAGAGTCGAAATCTGCTTAATTCGACATCGCGCGGCTAAATTTTAGACAGCGACCTCGGTCTTGGATGAAAAAATAGGCGCATCGCGCCGATTTTCCGAATTGGGTTAAAGGTAAGTTGCCAAGCTTGCTGCGATGCAGAAACCGTATGGGTGCCACCGCGGAGATGACCCGGGGGTGTGTGACGGCTGCGCGAATTGGACATCGAACACAACCGCCACACGGAACGCAACAACAGTTGCGGGGATCAGGTAGAAGAAGAGTGTGCCTTTGTGCAAGCCCTCTCTCCCGGCCCCGCCAGGAGGATCACATGAAATCGCTCAAATCCACACTCGCCGGATCGGCAGTATTTGCTGTCATGGCCACCGCCGCCTTGTCGACCGAAGACACGATCAAGGTTGGAGTGCTGCATTCGCTTTCCGGTACGATGGCGATCTCGGAAACGACGTTGAAAGACACCATGCTGATGCTGATTGACCAACAAAACGCCAAGGGCGGTCTGTTGGGTAAACAGCTTGAAGCTGTCGTGGTCGACCCGGCCTCTGACTGGCCTCTGTTTGCCGAAAAAGCGCGTGAGCTGCTAACCGTCCATGAGGTGGATGTAATCTTTGGTAATTGGACTTCGGTGAGCCGCAAGTCGGTTCTGCCAGTGATCGAGGAACTAAACGGTCTTCTGTTCTATCCGGTCCAGTATGAGGGCGAAGAAAGCTCTAAAAACGTCTTTTATACCGGTGCCGCTCCGAACCAACAGGCCATCCCCGCCACGGACTATTTCCTGGAGGAACTGGGGGTCGAGAAATTCGCTCTGCTCGGCACAGACTATGTCTACCCCAGGACCACCAACAATATCTTGGAAAGCTATTTGAAGCAAAAAGGTATCGCGGAAGCAGATATCTTCGTCAATTACACGCCTTTCGGCCATTCCGACTGGTCCAAGATCGTGGCGGACGTGGTCGCGCTGGGCGCGGATGGTAAAAAAGTCGGTGTGATCTCGACCATCAATGGTGACGCCAATATTGGTTTTTACAAGGAATTGGCAGCGGCTGGTGTTTCGGCAGATGACATTCCGGTCGTGGCCTTCTCGGTCGGTGAGGAAGAACTGTCCGGTTTGGACACCACCAACCTCGTCGGTCACCTCGCCGCTTGGAACTACTTCCAGTCGGCGGATACTGAGGCCAACGCGGAATTTGTGGACACCTGGAAAGCCACCATGGGTGATGAACGTGTGACCAATGACCCGATGGAGGCGCATTACATCGGCTTCAACATGTGGGTAAACGCCGCGACTGAGGCCGGTTCGACCGAGGTCGATGCCGTGCGCGCCGCGATGTATGGGCAGGAATTCCCGAACCTGACCGGAGGCACCGCTGTGATGCTGCCGAACCATCACCTCGCGAAACCGGTTCTGATCGGCGAGATTCAGGAAGACGGCCAGTTCGATATCATCAGTGAGACTGATGTCGTGCCGGGTGACGCCTGGACCGACTTCCTGCCGGAGTCGGCTGTGCTCGTCTCGGATTGGAAAGAGCTGGGTTGCGGTATGTACAACACCGAGACCAAGACCTGCGTTCAGACCCTGTCGAACTACTAACAGACCACGCAAGGCGGGTTTGTTTGCCCGCCTTGCCACAAAAGACATTCGGGTTTCACCACATGGTACGACTTTTCCTTGCGGGCCTCGCAATCCTGTGCGCCTGCCTGACTGCCAACGCTCAAGAGGTCGGTCTACAACCGATCCTGCAAGAGCATCAGGAGATCATCGCCAAAAGCTCCCGCAAGACGATCAAACCGGCGATTGATGCGATTGCGTCAAGCGGCTTGCCCCAAGCGCAAGTGATGCTTGAGACATGGGCAGCCAAGAACATGTGGATGCGCAAGTCGGACGGTCTGTTCTTTTCTGGTCAGAAAGGAGAGGGGCGGTCGTATGAATTGACCGACTTCGATACCGGAGAAGTCGTCGGTACATTTGAGAAATCCGAGCTTAGGCAGCTGAAGCCCAACAGCGGTATCCGCGCGATGATCGGGACCGCTCTGGTCCAGTTCCAACTGACCGATCCGGATCGCGCAAAACGTCTGGCCGCATTGCAATCCATCCAACGTGATCCCGAAAGTGCACTCTTGGAGCCACTTCGCGCTTCGATAGAGGATGAACCCGAAGCAGAGTTGAAGGCGCAAAAGCAGCGGCTGGAACGGTTGCTGACGATTGGTTTTGACGAAGATACTGCAGCCCGTGTGGCGGCGATCAAAGAAATGTCCGGCGATCTGGGCGTAGACGTTCGTGCGGCTCTGAACCCGTTGCTCGTCACTGCCCGCCGAGCCGCTACCGAATTGCCCCAGGACCTGAACGTCGCCGTTATTCTTGAAGCGGGCTCAGACGCCTTAACGTCTGATGAAGCATATGACTTGCTCGTTGCAGGAAACCTGGCCGCACCGCGTGTTTCGGCGGAAGATATCAGATCGGCACTGGCGGCCAATATAGAAGGTGGTCGTGTAGGTGGTACTCCTGTCGCACAGCTGAATTCAGATGCAATGCGCGCGCGTGCGTATACCTCTCTGGCAGAGGCGGGCACTGTGCCAGCCTTGGTCACGAAGGCGGATGTCAACGCTGCAGTTAACACGCATGTATTCTTCGAAACCTACAGTGAGCCATCTGCCGAGGTCACTGAAGCAGCAGAGAAAGCCCTGCAACAGATCGAACTGAAGGTCGGCCTGAACCAAACACTCGACCTGACGCTGGACGCGATCTCACTGGCGTCGATCTATTTCCTCGCCGCCATCGGTCTGGCCATCACCTTCGGCGTGATGGGCGTGATCAACATGGCCCATGGCGAGTTCATCATGATGGGTGCTTATACCGGCTACGTGGTGCAGCAGATTATCCCTGATCATACGCTTTCGATCATGGTTGCTATTCCAATTGCTTTTGCTGTCACCTTCGCGATGGGCGTCGCTATGGAGCGGTTGGTGATCCGCTGGCTTTACGCTCGCCCATTGGAGACGTTGCTGGCAACGTTCGGCATCTCAATTGCCCTACAGCAGCTGGCCAAGAATATCTTTGGTACGCAGGCGCGCCCGCTGACTGCTCCCGATTGGTTGGATGGTTCGTGGATGCTGAATGACGTGGTTTCAATCAGCTACATCCGCATTGCGATCTTCGTTCTGGCGCTGATTTTTCTGGGGCTTTTCCTCTACATCATCAAACGGACGAGGCTAGGGCTTGAGATGCGTGCAGTAACGCAGAACTCGCGCATGGCGGCGTCAATGGGGATTAATCCCGGGCGAGTGAATATGCTGACCTTTGGGCTTGGCTCCGGCATTGCCGGCATCGCCGGGGTCGCGATTGGCCTATTCGCCAAGGTCACGTCCGATCTGGGCAGCGACTATATCGTGCAAAGTTTCATGACAGTGGTTGTGGGTGGTGTTGGTAACATCTGGGGCGCGCTTGCAGGTGCGGGCATGATCGGCTTCTTGCAGAAGGGGATCGAGTGGTTGAACCCGTCGAACACCCTCGCGGCCCAAACCTACATGATCATCTTCATCATCATTTTCATCCAGTTTCGGCCGCGGGGCATTATCGCCCTCAAGGGTCGCGCGGCGGGGGATTGAGCCATGGAACGCAGCTTTATCGCCAAGAACCCATCCGTGCTGGTCTTTCTTGCCATCCTGTCCCTGTTCACCCTGAGCGTAACCATCCTGTCCGAGGGTTTCGGGATCGGTGTAATCTCGACCAGTTTCGTCAAAACGCTGGGCAAAACCCTGTGCCTTTGCCTGATCGCAGTGGCGATGGACCTGGTCTGGGGCTTCACCGGCATCCTGTCACTGGGTCACTTCGCCTTCTTCGGGCTGGGGGGCTACATGATCGGCATGTGGCTGATGTACGAACGCACCCGCCTGATCGTGGTCGACTCGCTGGCACAGGCCGAAATTCCACCGACGTCGTCCGAAGTGGTGGACGCGATTGGAACACAAGTCTTTGGCGTTGTCGGATCGTCGGAGTTTCCGTTGATCTGGGCGTTCTCCCACAGCCTGACCCTGCAACTGATCCTGGTTGTGCTGGTCCCGGGTCTGTTGGCGCTGGTCTTCGGATGGTTGGCTTTCCGGAGCCGTGTCACCGGTGTATACCTATCGATCCTGACACAGGCGATGACGTTGGCACTGGCCCTGTATCTGTTTCAGAACGACAGCGGGTTGCGTGGGAACAACGGCTTGTCCGGCCTGCAGAACCTGCCAGGTGTCACCGCCTCGCAGGACGTGGTGTCGATCTGGTTCCTCTGGGCCTCGGCGCTGGCCTTGGGTCTGGGCTATATGCTGGCGGCGTGGATCGTGTCAGGCAAGTTCGGCTCGGTCATCCGCGGCATTCGCGATAACGAGGCACGGGTGCGCTTCCTTGGCTATTCAGTCGAGGTATTCAAGCTGGCCGTCTTCACCCTGACTGCTTGTATCGCGGCCATTGCCGGCGCGCTTTATTACCCGCAAGCAGGCATCATCAACCCCGAGGAGATGGCCCCTATCGCCTCGATCTATTTGGCCGTCTGGGTCGCCATCGGTGGACGAGGCCGATTGTACGGCGCGGTAATTGGTGCAGCTTTTGTCAGTCTTCTGAGCACGTGGTTCACGGGCGGACAGGCCCCGGATATTCCGCTTGGATTTTACACGATCAAATGGGTCGACTGGTGGCAGGTGCTATTGGGCATAACTTTTGTGTTGGTTACGCTGTTCACCCCGCAGGGTATCGGAGGATTGTTCGACTTGTGGACCGACAGCCGCCACCCGGACAGGCATGGGGCAAATCTGGGACCGGATGACGGCGCTCTGCACGAGAAGGAGGCCATCGAATGAGCACTTTGCTTGAGGTTAGCGGCGTTTCGGTCACTTTCGATGGTTTCCGTGCTATCAACAACTTGTCGTTTCAGATCGGCGAGGCCGAGCTTCGCGCCGTGATCGGCCCAAACGGGGCAGGCAAGACCACGTTCATGGACATCATTACAGGTAAAACCCGGCCCGATGAAGGACGTGTCATCTGGGGGGAGAAATCGGTATCTTTGTTGGGGCTGTCCGAGGCAAAGATCGCGCAGGCTGGGATCGGAAGGAAGTTCCAGAAACCTACGGTTTTCGAAGACCAGACCGTGCAGGAAAACCTGTTGATGGCGCTTCAGAACAAACGTGGCTGGCTTCACGTGCTTTTCTATCGAACCTCCACTGACGATTTGCAAAAAGTTGAAGGTCTGGCTGTTGAAATCGGTCTGAATCAGAGTTTAAGCCGCAAAGCTGGTGAACTGAGCCACGGTCAAAAGCAGTGGCTGGAAATTGGCATGCTGCTGGCTCAGGAGCCACGACTTTTGCTGGTGGACGAGCCTGCCGCTGGCATGACACCGCAGGAGCGCGAACACACCACCGACTTGCTAGTACAAGCCGCCAGAACCCGTGCCGTTGTAGTGGTGGAACACGATATGGAATTTGTACGACGCCTGAATTGCAAAGTCACGGTTCTACACGAAGGGTCCGCCTTGGCTGAAGGCAGTCTTGATCACGTGACATCTAACCAGGACGTCATCGACGTATATCTAGGGCGCTAAACAATGCTGAAGCTAACAGAACTGACTTTGCATTATGGGCATTCGCAAATCCTCAACGGGATTTCCATGGAAGCCAGACAAGGTGAAGTGACTTGCGTGATGGGGACCAATGGTGTCGGGAAAACCAGCCTTATGAAAGCAATATCAGGTAAGCATCCGCGATCGGGCGGCAGTCTGGAACTGGACGGGGAAATTCTGGGCGTCCTGCCTGCTCATCAAATGGCGTGGAAAGGTGTGGCCTATGTCCCACAAGGTCGTGAGATATTTCCTTTGCTCACAGTTCGCGAAAATCTTGAAACGGGGTATGCCTGTCTGCCTGCCAGCGAACATTTCATTCCAGGTGATATATTTGATATGTTCCCGGTCCTCAAACAGATGCAAAACCGTCGCGGAGGTGACCTTTCTGGCGGTCAGCAGCAACAGTTGGCGATCGCGCGGGCATTGATAACACGACCACGCTTGCTTCTGTTGGACGAGCCGACCGAAGGTATTCAGCCCAACATCATCCAACAGATAGGCGAAGTCATCCGACACCTCAGAACCACGAGAGGAATGGCAATCATTCTAGTGGAGCAATACTTTGACTTTGCCTATGAACTTGCCGACAGATTTATCGCGTTGCGACGAGGAGAAGTCATAATCAACGGCACCAGGGAAGACGTGACACGCGATGAGTTGCTGCAGGCTGTAACAGTCTAGTGCTGATACTTGAAATTGCTTTCGGAATTGAAGGATGAAATCCAAAATTTGGCACAATCTAAGCTCGGCACATGGTGTGATCATCTGAACAGGTTCAATTGAAACTGTATTTTCTTCTGAAACCCGATCGTGCGATGTCTTCCGGCTTGAAGTGCAAATATTTTTTGATCAGATGACGAACTTCATTTCGTCCTAAGGCTCGACGTGGACGCTCCTCCAACTTGCACCGCAATTAACGTAGTGACGGCTTTCTAGACGCACCTTTGTTGTGGAAGGCTTTTGAGCCGCAAACGGCAAAACCTGTACGCCGAAGAATTGCCAAATGACTAACAGTCAATGACTTAAGTGTCATTGGAGGGTAAAACTATGTATCGCACAACTTTCCTGTTGAATGTCACACAAACCTGATCCAACCGTCATAGTCAGACCAGAAAAGCAGGGTACTTTCGACATCGGAAGGCGCTGCCAACGTTGGGCATCAGTTGAATTTGACCTTTGCGTCCTAAGCTTTCCGCAATAGCGGGGGCGCTGCAGCCGGAGGGCGGCCCGGTTACGCGAATCTACTCCGTCCGAGGCAGGAGCAAAGCAGTGCATCTTGATGGACTGTAAGAAGCCGCATCGCGTTACAACAATCTAACCTTTGTCCTGCGCGAAACATCCAAAGTGGACCGCCTCGACGCATCGGCCTTTTTCGGTTTCGCGAGAGACATGGTAGAAAAACCGTTTTGCATTGCGGACCCGTCACCCTTCGGGATGCATTTTGGAAAGGCCTTAAAGAAAAAGGCCAGTTCGCCCGACGCTTTCACTACGCGTTGTTCGAGATCCGACAGGTATTCAACGTCCGTTTTTGTTGTTGGCGGTGTAATCAAATGCTGCCTCCAGCTCTACACTCAGACTTGCGGCCAAATCAAAAAACCGTCGTCGGACGGTCTCGGCGTAGGGATTGGCCTTCTCAATCGCTTCGAATACCTCTGGCGCATCGTGCTGAACCATGGAAATCGCCTCAGACAGCAAGTCAAAACTCTTCGTGGTCATGCGCGTTGGCAGCGGTCCCATTCGCAGAAGCACTTTGGCGATGAGGTGCGTGAGCCCTTGGACTACTGCCGCTTCTTGGTCGTGATCTTCTGGAGTTGTCATGATGACAGTCAGACCCAGTGTCTTGCGCAAAAACGCAGCAAGTCTGGCATGTTGCCTTCCCTGAATGGGGCAGACGGCAATTTTCAAACCCTTAATACCTGTCGCAGCACTCTGAGGACCAAACAACGGGTGGGTCGCGATTATGTCTACATCGTTCGGTAGCCGCCGCCGCATGATTTCCGAGGGAACTACCTTTACTGAGCCTACATCAACAATCAGCGCGCTGGGCTTACAAGCAGCCGCGATCTCGCTGACAACTTGCTCAAATGAGGACACTGGTGCAGCAATGAGGACCACGTCAGCCTGCGATACTGAGTATAATGATGACAGACGTACTCCGAGTTGCTTTGCGGCCTTGGCAACGTCTGGGGACGGATCGTAAGCAGATATTTCGAAGTGCTGGCTAAGATGAAGGGCTGCAAGCTGTCCGAACGCACCAAACCCCACGATACCTAGTGAAGTGTTTTGATTTCTTCTGTTGTTGTTCATTTTTCGACCTTTAAATTTGCCGCCCGGCACAAGGTCGATTGTTTGTTGACCGCTGTCAGGGGCAGCGGAAACTAATGATGAAGCACCCGCAGCTATCGAAGCTGAGGATAATAGTCCTGGAGTGCAAAGAACGATTTCATCATGACAACAGCGATAAGACACCCGAGAGAGCAGAGTCAACGATATTGCGGCATAGCGGCAATCGGCTAGGGCGCTGCGTTTTAGAGTTTTGGATTCTATGCGGCCGTTCGGCCAACTCGATTTGAAGCCCGCATTGCGGGTAAAGTAGATGTTGCTCTTGACTCAGACTGTCCTTCTGGCAGCCGATTACTCGGCTGCCAAAGCCTTGTGCCGGCAATAACATGATGCTTTAATTGGCACTTCGGCTCGGGCAGCGGCCTTGTCCAGTTGTAGTTTTATTTGGGGCGCTTCAACCGTTTCACCGCGCCGAGTCAGGCATTCGTACAAGCCGTGCAAGCTCCAGACATTGCCTGGGTGCTGGCAGGCCCGGCTAAGCGTTGCATCCAGACCAAGGTCGGCGCGATAGACGCTTTCCGCTTCCACCATATGGCCTTGCTCCAATAATAAAGCGCCGAGCGCATGCCGAGTGGGCTGCATCCAACCCCAGGGTTCGTCATAGGGCAGCGCATCATCAATCTCGACCGATCTGCGCAGATGCTCGAAAGCGCTCTCGTGCTCTCCCTTGTGATAGGCTAGCTCACCTAGCATCATTTGCTCAGCAACCTTCAAGATGTCGAGGCACGTGTTGTTGAACAGCATTCTGGTTTCAGGTACCTGATCCAAAGCTTCATAAAACTTTACCTTTTCACCATCGGCTTCAGTGATCTTGTGCTGGTTCGCCAAGGCAACGGTTCGCGCGTACCGCATCATGGCGGTAGTGACGCAGAAAAGCTCTTCATCCACTGGCAGGTCCTGATCGAGTATCTCTTGCCAGCGTCCGAACCGGATCAGAACATGTTGCTTCATAGGGATGAAACCTTCGAACCAGTCGGCCATGGGGCGAAGGGTCTCCGCAGGTAATGTCGCAATCAATTCTTCCGCCGCTTCTATCGCTGCACTCGGTTGTCCGAGGAACATCGCCCCGTAGATCTTGAAGTGGTAATTGTGGCAGCGATAAACGGAGTAGAAGTTGTCGGGGCCTTCGTGCTTCAGAAACTTCCTGTCGGCAACGATGGCCGCTTGATTGCGAAGCACCACGTTCATGTAGTCACCGCACAAAACGTCGACATGAGTAGGCATATGCAGTAGGTGCCCGGCGTCCGGAATCAGTGTGCTGAGCGCATCGCCATGGCGCAGCGCCCTTTCGGGGTGCGGGGACATTTCCATCAGATGGATATACATGTGCAGAAGCCCAGCATGTTCCCATGCGCCAGGAAGAGAGGAGAACGCTGTGTCGAGCACGCCAATTGCCTCAAGCGTGTCTGCGCCTTCGGCTGGCTTCCCGGTCGGTAAATCCCAAAGCTGCCAAGGCGTCCGGTTCATGATAGCCTCGGCAAGGACGGCGCACACGTCCAGATCATTGCTGAATTCGGCATGGACTTTGCGCATTGCGGTAGCAAAGGCATCATTCCAGGGTCTGAAATCCTCTACGTCTGGCGAACTCGGATAGCGGGATGGGATCGCCTCGATCAAGGCACGTTCAATTGGTGTCAATCGATCTAAAAGCGCGGTAGCGGCTTCGATTGATGCACTTGCCAATGCGATGCAGTCGGGCTTCTCGTCGTCCTCAAAAGTTTCCCAAGGCTTGTTGTAGTTAGGTCCGATGCAATACGCGATGCCCCAATGCGCCATCGCACAATCGGGGTCTGCGGCAAGAGCCTTTTGAAAGCAAACTATCGCCTCTTCGTGATTATAGGCATATGTCCACGCCAAGCCCCGATCAAACCATCTCTGAGCGTTATCTGACGACGTTGAAATCTTACGAGTGTAGTCGCCGAGGTCGTAGTACTCCATCGGGATTTCCCCCCACTAAATTCGCTAAGTTTATCATGAAACGCCTTGAGTCGATAGCGACGCCGCAATTTGGCGAGAAATGGAGTACCTGCTCATTCTTTTAGCTGATTTGCGCTCACTGTTGTCATGTGGGCGCTTCTGTCTGATGACGCCTGTCTTCGCTATGCGGTTCTTGGCTGTCTCCGGTTCGAGGTTTCAGTCTTTCAGGTCCGGTTCTTCCGTCTGCGTAAGCTCATCAAGATCGAGGCAAGGACAGAGACTCGGACAAAACGGCCTTTCGCAAAAAGACGTATCTGCAGGCACTTTACGTGACTGTATCTCCGATTTTCCGACTTTTAGAGACCTTGCGAACGGTAATCTCGAAGCAAAAAACACGCCTTCTGACAAGTTATCGATTCTAACATCTTATGGGCGTGGTAGAGTTTTCGAGCAATCTTGCGGGAAATAACTATGAGCCAACGTCGCCTTGCTGCAATCCTGTCTCTCGACGTCGTCGGCTTCAGTCGGATGATGCAGGGTGGCTCAAAGGCACTGCTCAAAACACTGAACACGCTGTACCGCGATTTGGTGACACCAATCGTCGGACAGCACCATGGCCGGGTGGTCAAACTTCTTGGCGATGGGGCACTAATAGAATTTCCGTCAGCGAGTCACGCACTCGAAGGGGCAATCGCGATTCAATCCCACCTTAGAGAGCCAGACCATCCATATTTGGTTCCAGAACGCATTCAGCTTAGAGCAGGCTTGCATGTAGGCGATGTCACTGTGGACGGTGAAGATATCTTCGGAGACGGCGTAAACATTGCGGCACGTCTCCAAGCGGCAGCTGAACCCGGTGGCATTCTGGTCTCAAAAGTACTCTGCGATCTTGCCGGGTCGGATTATGCCAACCGATTGCACAGAGAGGGACTGCGGACACTCAAAGGTATTGCACAGCCGATTGAGGTATTGTCGATTAATTTCACTGATGAAGGTGTATCAAAGTCACGAGTTGATTTCGCCAAAACACAAGAAATCCGCTACTGTCAAACTGATGACGGCATTAGTCTGGCTTGGAGCGTA
Source organism: Ruegeria sp. C10 (assembly GCF_056537805.1). NCBI lineage: Bacteria > Pseudomonadati > Pseudomonadota > Alphaproteobacteria > Rhodobacterales > Roseobacteraceae > Ruegeria > Ruegeria sp. C10. The sequence goes on from NZ_JBQFSC010000001.1 coordinate 1,007,271, forward strand.
GTGGGTGACGGATCCCCGGTTGTTAAAGCACCAAGTTGGATTGGACATCTAGAACTGGACTGGCGCAATCCTGCGGTGGCTCCAATTTGCACTTCGGTTGCGCAACATCACCGACTAATTCGATTTGATGCACGGCTCAACGGTCTTTCCGACTGGGATGCAGAAACTTGCACGTTCGATAGGCTCGTTGATGACTTGGAAACCGTTTACGACGCGGCTGGTTTAAAGCGCGCGCCAATCCTTGCGATTTCACAGGGGTCTGCTGTAGCCGCCGCCTTTGCAGCCCGTCGACCAGACCGGGTCTCGGCAATTGTTATGATCGGTGGTTTCCCAGTAGGACGAGCAAAACGTAAGTCTCCGAAGGATGTGGAGCGGGCTCTGGCTATGAAACACATGATGACTGCAGGGTGGGACGACGAGTATCCGTCTCTACGCGATTTGATGGCGCAGATCATTGTGCCAGGCGCGAGCCAAGAAGCCCGGCGGCAATATGCAAAAGACATGAGCCAAATGATCTCGCCCGAAAACATGGGACGGTATCGCGATGTGATCGACCAAATTGATATCCAGAAAACATTGTCAAAGGTTGAAGTGCCGTGCCTAGTTTGTCATGCGACGGGAGATAGGATGCAACCGGTCGATCAGGGACGGCTGTTCGCAAAGGGATTGCCCAACGCGAAGTTCATCGCCTACGAAAGCTCTAACCATGCCATGCCGGACAACGACCCAGAGTGGCCGCGTTTCGAGAGAGACGCATTGGCTTTCTTAGCAGAACACAAGTGAAAGGTTATGTCAGATTAACTAGGCTTCACCGTGGCACGGGATGGCGTTTGGGAATGACCAGACCAAACTCCGTCAAGTACTTCAAAAGCATTCCCGAGGTCATTCGCCCAATCGTGATCCTGGTAGGCATCGACCGCTATCCGGCGATTGAAGTAGTGGTTTGCTTGGTCCGCAGGGGAACTGACCACTCAACCAAAGATCGCTTCATATTAAACCCGTTAAACATCGCTTGTCGTTTGTTTTATCCCATTTATGGCGAGCGGGTTTGAAGGTGCTGGCTGAAGTATGCGTACCCGATCCGCAGTTTGTACAGGGAGCAACTATGGCCGCTTAGGTAAACAAACGTTGGGCATGCGATGAAGTGGGCTTTTGTTCGCAGCCTATTCTGCGCGGTTGCACCTGCATCCGGTCAATTTGCGCGCTTCGCAATCGACTAGTGCCTTGAGCCGATCTACCACCTCAACGACATCGAGGTTTAGCGCTTTAGAACCCACTTATGCGTTCTATGAGCCAGTACATCGATACTGACCCGATGCCATAAGCGGCAATCACAGTCGCCCTTGGGCTAACTGGACGTGCCATCAATCGCCAGATCGCGACAAGAAGTGCCAAAGCTCCGACAAAGCTCAACTGCCCAACTTCGACGCCTAGGTTGAAGGCAAACAAGGCTGCGGGAATATCGTTAGAGGGAAGTCCTATCTCGGCCAAAGCGCCTGCAAAACCAAGGCCGTGCAAAAGCCCAAACCCGAAACAAACGATCCAGGGCTTTTGTTTTGAAAGTCGAAAACGCCCGTCGCCGCCCTTAACAATTTCCATCGCCAAAAATACGATAGAAAGCGCAATGACGGCCTCGACCGGCGGGCCGGGGACATTCAGAAATCCCAGCGTTGCCAGTGCCAGTGTTATTGAATGTGCCAAGGTGAATGCCGTGATTGCTCCCGCCAGTCTCCACGGATCAGGGACCAAAATAAATAGGGCGAAGACGAAGAGCAGATGATCCCAGCCTTCTAGTATGTGTTCATAACCCAACTGAAAATAGGCTATGAAAACAGACCATGTTGTCTGTTCAAAAGGTATATTTTGGATGGCAGCATCCGGGGTGAAACGAAGCGTGGCAGGCTCGGCGTGCAGAGGATGCACACGGACCAAAACGTCGTTCTTTTGTGCCGCCAGTCCGTCGATCTCGATGGATTGGCCCGCGATCTCAGCACGGCATTCGACAACCCAGGAAGAAACCCACGCTCGCCCATCGGAGATTGGGTCAGGGCCGTGTGAGGGTGTACAGCCATCCGGTAACACCGCATCAATCGCCATTGGTTGACCATAAACATCTGGTTTTCGCCAATGAACACTCCAAGTGTCCGTAGTGATTTGTCGAATTTCCAAGTATCCCGGATCAAGCGCATGCGCGTTGGCGTACCCCGTGGGCCACGCGAACAGCAGAGCAAACATCAAACTGAGTATGAAATTCATTTGACCTGACCTGTGAGATCGGGTGCTGTGATCTCATAATTGTCGGCAAGAGCCTCGTATTGCGCCTGCGCCAAATCTTCGCTCATGGCGCGACGCCAATCACGAAGCACCACACTGTGGATCTCTTGCAAGCGAGGTATCCGGCTTGGTTCAATGGCAAGCACTTTCACCAGATGGATGCCGTAACCTGATTGGACCGGCCCCATCCACTGACCTTTTTCGAGATTGGCGAAACCATTGGAAAATCCGGTTCCAAAGACCGAATCGATTACCCGTGTCGCGGTTAGGGGCATTGATGCAGGCAGCAGTGTCGCGCTTTCCAAGCCGGAAGTCTCTTGTTCCGCACGCAAGGCGGCCAGTGCCCTTTCAATCTCGGTCTCACTTGGTCCTTCACCAAGAAAAACTTGAGTGAACGCGACCTTGTTGGGTGTCGCGTAGCGGTCCGTGTTTTGTTGGAGGAAAGCCTCTAGATCTTCGTCTTCTGGAATAACTGAAGCGGCGATGGCTTCGGTCAGAAAATCCATCTTTTGGCTCAGCCGCGACCTGATCACGCTATCTCCGCGTTCCAAACCAAGTTTTCTTGCTTCCCTAACTAATACTTCTTCGCGAATTGAAGCGTCGACCAACGCTTGTAACTCGGAACCGCTTGGCTGGCGTTTCCACCTTGCTTCGAACTGTGAAGCTAACAGCGCGGCATCACTTTCGCTTATAGCTATCGTCTCCGGATCTGCAGCGGCGTCGTTATCTGGTGATATTATGTGGAACCAAATGAATATGGCAGCTCCGATCAAGAAGAAATGGAACAGAGGTTCTTTCACTATTCGCATGAAGGCTCCTGCGTGAAACGCGATACGGCATTATGTTTTATGCTGGCATCAGGCAGTTGAATAACACAAGGAATTGCAACTCAAGGCGCGCCGCTTATCATAAGAGCGTCCCGAGTTAGTGATTGCGACCTGGGTCCCCAAATCTGCACGAAGTAAGGTCACTCTGCAGGCGTGTACCAAATCGGCGAGGAATACGCGCGCTCCTGATGCGTAAGTACCGCATCTTCTGGCAGCTCCGCACCAAACCTCAGTTTGTCGTACAACACCCAGCGTGGGGTTGGGATTTCGAGCGCACGTACGTAATAGAATGCCCGCGCATTTGGATCGAAATCAGGATCAGACCAAACGGTTACCAGTTCGGCGGTTCCAATTGTATTGGTCCAGCTGGCGGTTTCCAGATCCACGGTATTCCCAACCGCAGGGATCTTGCCGTTTTGATCGGCAACACGGTTGTCCGACCATGCCACGTCATAGACGTTTTCCTGCAAAGCACCTTCGGAATCGAGCCATCCCTTTATCACCTGTACACGATCCAGGTTGGCCCCGACCGGGTCGCGCAGAGCAGCGATCAGGAATGTGGGCGGACCTTCACCCTCGCGAGGTCGCAGATCCGAACCCATTGGAACACCTTTTGTGTAGCCCACATCCGCAAGGAAGCGAGTTTCAACATCAGCGTCATCGAAATCCCATCCGCCAAAGAACCGTAGACCAATCCGCGGTCCAGTGCTCGCGTAGGTTTCGCGCCGCTTGAACGCATCGAAGATCGCAGCGCGAGTATTGTCGGTCGCCCAAACGGCCGTGTACCCGGAAGCTACAAGGAGGTCGCCAGGAATTTCGCCAAGATCGTTGGCGATGAAAGGATGCTTTATTCTCGTGGCCGAAGGTTCAACGCTGACGGATTTTCCGAAGAAGTTGTCTTCCTCAGCAGTTGCCAGAGACGTATGGCTGTCCGTCGCGCCACCCATGCCAAACTTATATGGGTTCACGCCGAACTTATCTTCCAACAACAAACCGCGCTTCAAGGCTTCTCGGGCGTACTCGCCGGCCAGCATGTCATCGGTTTTCAGCTCGGTTATGTCGAGGTTGCCAACGTCCCAGTTTTCGTAATCCGCGAATTCGTCGTCGGGGCTCAGATAGGGGTGCGCTTCGCCATCGCCCTTGATCTGAGTGACTTCGTAATGGGGTTCCCATTTTGCGCGGGCAGCCACATATTCCTCGTCGACCTTGCCACCGTGATAGGTGTCTTCGGTCGGGAACATCCATCCGTTCGAAAGGTTGCCATTATGGGCGAAAGCTACCGCGCGACCACCCGTTTTTTCTTGATAGTCATCTAGCCATGCATACAGCGTTCTTGGGTCGGTATCACCAAATGGCGGTTGCGTGACTGGTGGCACCATCTGAAGCGCCCTGATGGGCCCATCGCGCAGCATAACATTCCGGTGCAGGTTGAAGCCCTTGGGTACAGAAGTCCACTCGAACCCTATGAACGCCGTGAAATTGCCGGGGTCGTTATGTTCTTCCGCAGCCAGAACGATTTGCTCCCATGTAAAAGCAAAAGCGTCAGCACCCGGGCTGTAGGAGTCCAGAAGGACTTCTGGCAGGGTCATTTGCGAGAAATTGGTGATGATATCGAACGCCGCTTTGCCGGCCTCTTCGCCGCCTGCCTTGTAACCTTCGTACCATTCCAAACCTTTCGGATCGGCAAGAACGCCTGGCTTGCCAGCCTGAAGGTCAGGGGCGAATCCCATTAGGTCAGTGTGATCCGTGAGAACCATCCAGTCCAAAGGCCGGGCCAGTCTTACTGGTTGACCCGTTGAAGAAGTAACCTGTTCACCTTTTGCAAAACGCCATGCTTCATCAGGCAACAGAGTGTTCCCAAAAGCACCTGCGTCCAGCGAAAGCCCGGTGTGAAGATGCGTGTCTCCCCACAGCGGTCGCTCGGGGAAAGTGCGTTCGGCATACGGGGAATACGGTTGATCTGAGAACAAGCCTGCCGCGGCTTCTTCACTTGGAACAGCATCTGCAAGGACAGTCGAAGATGCCAGCCCTAGTGAGATAGAACAAACAAAAGCTCGAAGCATGTGGAACTCCTAAATCAAGATAGCGCGGTGGTGCCGATGACCTACAACTCAAGAATTTATATTCCTATTTATCTATATAACATCAATTTTCCGTTTGTGGGGATATTCCGCTTTTGGCATTGTCACGATGGTACACTTAGGAGTTTGTCTGAAGAAGTTGGTCTAACAATAACTCCATAAGCCATCTCCTAGATTGTTGTGCTCAACATCGATAACGGAAGCTTTAGAGAAATTGCGACTCAGCACCGCTAGGATTGGCAAATGCTCGGCCGCCCTCCATTGCAGCAGCCATCTAACTTTAAGATGAAGGCCTGAGATGGATCTTGGGATGATTTAAGATCAGCAACTCGCCGCAGCCCAAACCAGGCCTTCAAACCTGCGCCTTGCAATTCTAGCTTTGCAGACTTTGCCGCTATTAGCGATTAACTGTTTTAATGTCCGCTCTCAGATCAAAGAAGAAAGCGAAAAAAAGCGGTCAGGCTAAGGAAAGCTGACCTTCGACGACCCGGAGCTGAAGGCCCCGCTTGCGGACAAAGCAAGGGTAAATTTCAGAACTGAATCGCGGTAATTTAAGTTGCTAATAGTATCAAGATATTCAACGCTGTGCATCAGATGGGCGCGCGCGCATTGCTCGGAAGCTTGCTTGAGGGTCCCGTTCAGCCAATCCCTGCGTTGGCGAGGATCAATGTTTGCACAATGATTGGATAGCCCCATGGCCTTCTCATTTCGCTTCCTGTTAGCGCCCGTTGCATTAATCGCCCTTGCGACGACGGCAGTACACGCTCAAACCGCCGACACCATATACACCAATGCGCAGGTCTATACGGTCGACCCTGAACAAGAATGGGCCCAGGCGTTTGCGATTGAGGATGGACGTTTCATTGCTGTCGGTTCAGCAGAAGAAGTCGTTGCGCTGGCTGGGAGCGAGACTGAAACGATCGACCTTGCGGGTGCGATGGTATTGCCGGGCCTTTATGACATCCATGTTCATTTCCGCAATTGGTACGTTGCTGCGGCATTGTCTGACGAGGTGATCCTACTCCCGGGCGATGCCGACCCGGAAGCGGCAACGGAGTTGATTCGCGAATTTGTAGCTGCGCGCCCAGATCTCGAATACCTTTTTGGATCTGGATTGGCCAACGAGCTGTTTGATGGAGAACCGAACACTACTTGGCTTGATGAGGCAGTCTCTGATATTCCGGCCTATATTATCACTGCAACCGGGCACGAGGCAGTGCTGAATACACCGGCGATGATCGATAGCGGTATTGATGTCGATACACCGGACCCACGGAACGGGATCATTGTGCGGGATCCAGAAACAGGAGAAGCAACAGGCTACATGAAAGAGGCCGCGATGGGTCTTTACGCGATGCCATTTCTACGCGGGCTGGATATCGAAACCCACGTTGATGGCGCAAGGGACGTGCTACACTTGCTTGCCTCAATGGGTGTGACATCTGCCAGAAACATGCATAGCGAATTGATAAATGTGCAGGCGCTACATCGGCTTGCAACGACCGAGGGGCTTCCGATCAGGGTTAGTGTGGCGTGGACCTACGATTCTCCGACGCGGGCATATCAATCCGTGGAAGACCAACGTGCTGCAATCGACACGTTTCAAGACTTGATCGCGCCACGGCTGGACCCAACCTTTATTAAGGTCAATATCGATGGCATTCCGACTGAAACCGGAGCGATGCTGGAACCTTTCCTGACGAACGCCTCGAAAGCGGAACAGTCCCAATCTGACGCGGTTTCAAAGTATGATCCTCTTGCTTCTGGTCAGGGCGACTATGGGCTAATCTTTTTCACCGAAGAGGAACTTGTGGCCGACATTATCCGGTTTGAAGAACAAGGTATGAAAGGCATGGTTTTCCACACTGTGGGTGATCGCGGTGCTAGGCTTGTTCTGGACGCAATGGAAATCGCACGAAACCAACTGGGCGAGCTGAAAGGCCGCTACCAGCTTGCCCATTCGTTTTTCATATCGGAAGATGACATGCCAAGACTGGTAGAACTCGATCTGACACCGGAATTCTCGCCAGTACTATGGTTTTCGAACCCCCACAACGATGTCGTCAACCGCGTGGTTGGCCCGGAACGCGCGCAGAGGGTTTTCCCAATGCGCTCTGTGGCTGACGCAGGAGGACGGGTCGTTATCGCTTCTGATGGTCCGTTGTTCATGCAGACTCCATTGGCATCGATCGAGGCGGCCGTGACCCGTATCGATCCTGTGGCTGACACGAGTCCACCCGATCCTGCGGTGGGCCAAGCGATCACGCTGAAGCAGGCAATTGATGCCCGCACAATCAACTCTGCATACTTGGATTTTGCGGAAGAAGAGCTTGGCTCAATCGAAACCGGCAAGCTTGCCGATTTCATCGTGCTTGACCGCAACCTATTTGAAATTCCGATCTCGGAGGTCAGTGAGACGCAGATATTAAAGACGTTCGTCGAGGGCGAGATGGTTTTTGAGGCCAAATAACGTTTTGATCTGAGTTTATTTAACTCACTGGCAGCAAGGCTTCCGAAAGAGACGCATGGTCCAGGCTCTCTTGGGGGTTACAAGGCCATGCGCTTGTGAACGCACCGGGTTCAATTCGGCAAGGCCGAGCGCCTGTACAAGTGTTTGTTTCAAGGCACGCCTTCAACCATGTAATTCTCGCTTTCCGTGCTTCTTTTTCATTGGCAAACCTTGCGTCATTGGGCGCGATGGGCTCGAGGCACGTGTTTGGCAAACTTGAATAATTGGCTGTTAAGCAGACAAAAGCTGCCGTTGATCGTTCAGTACGATCGGTACTCAAAAAACTAGTCGGTGGGCATTCTGAGAAAGCCGCTATCGCACCTTCTTCACTTTCTGGGTTGTGCTTTTGATCACAACGAGTGTCTCATCTGCTTGTAATATGTTCGTTGGATCTTAGCCGTGTTCGAAGCGCCGACATACCTCGCGATAACATCGATTGCAGTCATTGGTACTGTTCACGTCTTCTGCGTGTCCTTTTTCCGCAGATTCCCGGCCCCGGCAAGCTGGCTATCTGATTTTTCATCAGGGATCGGACTTGGCTATGCTTTCCTTTTCTTGCTGCCAAAAATCGGTGAATTGTCAGCCGGTTTAGCTGCAACCGGGAAATGGGAACACTCGCTGTATGGTTACTCTCTGCTAGGATTTCTCGCTTACTACTTGTTGGAAGCCGGTCGCGAGATAGGGGTCGACAACAGGTTGTCTCTTGGCTTGGATACTGTGGCACTCGGAACCTATAACTGCTTGCTTGCCATTACAGTCATGCAAGCAACCGCAACTTCGCCTGAACTGTACGTCATAGGAACGTTGGCCTATTCGCTGCATTTATTTGGAGTGAATATTTATCTCTATAAAACCCACCCCGGGCATATGTCTGGATGGTTACGTACATATTTTGTCGCTTCACTTACGGTCGGCATATTAATCGGTCTCAACGCGGACAAAAGTAGCATGCTCTATTCAATCGCGACCGGGTTAACGGGGGGCGTGATTATAGCTCTATCTCTTCGGGTTAAACTGCCCGATCGTTCTTCAATGAATACAAAGGCTCTTTTGATTGGTGTGGTGTTCGCTGCGGTCGCAGTCGTTGTAACCCGGTACTGATCCGAGGACACTATTGGACTTTTCTTTATATTAATGCACCGGATGTTTCTCAGCCTTTTTTGAGAGGTATGGGCAAAGCATCGGATTGCTCTTCAGGCAGCACCCTCTACCAATTGGCTTTGAAAACACACTTAGAACTTCAGACGGATGATCGTGCGTTTGCCACAATTGTTATTTTCGTCCGGCCACAATCCGATCTAAGATTAACGCGCAGAACAAGATTGCCAAACCGGCCAGAATTCCTTGTCCCGCCGCTGCGTATTGCAGTGCCTCTAGCACGTCCTCGCCCAAACCCTTGGCACCGATCAGCGAGGCGACAACAACCATTGCCAGAGACATCAGGATAGTCTGGTTCACACCTGCCATGATGGTTTTGTGCGCCAAGGGCAGGTCTACCCGCCATAGCAGGTAACGAGGCGTTGCTCCAAAGGCCAAAGCGGCTTCCCGCACAGTTTCAGGGACTTGTTGCAGGCCAAGTACGGTAAAGCGGATTACCGGAGGGCTACCGAAAATCATGGTTGCAACTACGCCTGCAGGCTTTCCAGATCCAATAAAAGCCACCACCGGGATCAAGTAGACGAAGGAGGGCATTGACTGCATGAAATCTAGAATGGGCCGCACGATGGCAAAAGCACGTGGGCGACGGGCGCAATAGATACCCAATGGAATGCCCAGCGTGATCGAAATCAGCGCCGCGGCGCCCAACAGGGCGATTGTAGTCATCGCCTTTTCCCAAAAATCCAGCAGGCCTAGATAGGCCAGCGCGGCTCCGGTGAAGATCGCCACACGGGGACCAGCCGACAGGTAAGCCAGCATGATGATCACCAAAGCTACGACCGGCCAGGGGGTATCGACCAGCACAACCTCGATCCAGTCCAGCAGGGTGCGCATCCCATAGGTCAGCCCATCAAAGAAGCCGCGCCCGGCAGTCTTGGTCCACTCGAACACCGCTTGCACACCATCGCCTACGTTCAGACGCCAGTCCCGGTTGGTTGGGAAGGTCTTGAGCACAGCCACCGCGTCCGGTTGTGCAAATTTGATCATAGACAGGATCACCACCACAGCGGTCAACGCCGTCGCCACAATCAGCCGAGAGATAGACCAGCCGTGGGCTACACTTGGGTCTGAACGCCAGCGCGCGAATTGCCCTTCAAGCGTCCAGTTGGCCAGCGAAGCAGCTAGAAACTTGACTGCCAGCAGAAGGGCGATCCCAATGATCAGATACGTGACACCGGTAGAGTCCGCTGTGCGCGCGGCCTCCTGCGCGCCAGCCAGAGCTCCTTCAAGTGATTCCGCCGCGCGTTTCAACGACTCCAACGTGGTCGACCCGGATTGCTCCGCCGCTGCAATCTGCTGTCGGCGCAGCTCCAGTGTCTGCTCGATCTGTATCGCCCGCTCGCGGAACTCGCGCCCAAGATCACCAAACAAACCCAGACCGATCTGGATGTAGGCCAGCGTTTCCAGAACCAAAAACCCGAGAAACCACGACCACAGCCCGCGTGCACCAAACCAGATCGGCCCGAGGATTGCTGCAGCTGTGTTTAATGTAAAGCGATAGCCTGGGGCCTGCATCATATAGGCGAAGGTCTTCTGGTAATAGGCGTTCCCCTGACCGACAAAGTCTCCTATTAGCCCATTCAGGCGGTCGGCGGTTTCCGGTTGGATCTGTTGCGTGTCAACATGTTTCATATCGTTGCCCTTACGCCTGACTGTCCTGAATAGCGCGGATCAAACCCGCACGGTTAATAACACCTACCGTCTTGCCATCCTGCGTCACAGCTACGACTCCATGTCCGTCCACGCAGAGGTTCATCAGGTCGGACAGATCCATATCTGGGTGAGCCTCTTTGGCATCCTCCGGGAGTTCGCCGTGATGCGCCTCGAACTCATCGACCGGTTTCATGACCGCATGGGCGAAGATCATATTGAGTTTCGAAATTCCCGCCACAAAGTCGGCCACATAGTCGTCGGCGGGGTTGAGTATGATCTCTTCCGGCGTGCCGATCTGCACGATGCGCCCGTCCTTCATGATCGCGATGCGGTGGCCGATGCGGATTGCTTCATCCAGGTCGTGGGTGATAAACATCGTGGTTTTGTTCAGCTTGTGACTGAGGTCCATGAACTGATCCTGCAACTGCTTGCGGATTAGCGGGTCTAGGGCCGAGAACGGCTCATCCATCAAAAGGATTTCAGGGTCTGCAGCGATCGCACGGGCCAGTCCCACGCGTTGTTGCATACCGCCTGACAGCTCATGTGCGTATTTGTCTTCCCAACCGTTCAGCTCGACCAGCTCCAGCACCCGGTCCGCCTCTTCCCAGCGGCGTGCTTTTCCGGTTCCGCGAATTTCCAGCGGCATTGCTACATTGTCGCGGACTGTGCGGTGAGGCATCAAGCCAAAGTTCTGGAACACCATCGCAACGCGCCGGTTACGCAGATCGCGCAGACCTTCATCGTTCAGGCCCATCACATCCTCGCCATCCAGATAGATATGGCCGTCAGTGGGCTCCAGCAGACGGTTCACATGACGCACAAGGGTCGATTTACCCGAACCCGACAGGCCCATGACGCAGAACAGCTCGCCCCGTTCGATCTCAAAGCTGGCATCAGCCACGCCGACAACGCAGTTGAAGCGTTCCAGCACCTCAGCCTTGCTCAGGCCCTCGCTGTGGATAGCGTTCAAAGCCTCCTGCGAGCGTGTACCGAAAACTTTCCACACGCCTTTTGCGTCGATTGCTATTTCCGCTGTCATATTGGCCCCATTGGAATTGTGTTGGTTCGCGCCCCCGATAGTCAGGGGCGCATGGGCTTTAGTTGGTCGTCAGTCCCAGCCAACCGTCGACGATATCGCCGTTGGCGGCGATCCATTCGGCTACGACTTCATCCGTGTCACGGCCCTTGACTACAACTTCATAAGTCAGACCGCTTAGCTCTCCCGCATCCATGTCGATATTGGCAAGGAAAGAGGCCGCTGCCGGGTTGCGCTGTTCCAGCGATTTCGAATGCGCTACTGTCACGGTTTTGACCGGTTCACCCGTGCTGACATGGGATTTGTTATACCAATCGGCATCCTGATCGGGCTGAACCATCTTGTAGGTGGCCGCGTCGTGCTCGGGCTCTTCCAGAATGGTCACATCATATAAGGCGTGTACGTAGTGTGGCGCGTAGCAGTAGAAGGCCGCGCCTTTCTTCTGGTCGATCTGATCTTTCAGACGGGAATAGAACACGGTTTCGTCTTCGGTGGTCGGCGTCAGAAATGTCTCGATCCCATAATCCCGCACCCGCACCTTGAACGTGTTGGTCGAGGCCCAGCCCGAGGCACCAACCCAGACCTCACCCATGCCGTCGCCATCGGAGTCAAACAGCTCTTGCGCGACGGGTGTCGCCAGGTCGTAGATCGAACGGATGTTGTGATCTTCGACCATGTAGTTTGGCACGCAAATCCCAGCGCGGCCTTCGTAACTGCCTGAGGACAAACCTACGGTGCCTTTCTGATCGACATATTCATCCGTAAAGGACGACTGGTTCGGCAGCCAAACATCCGGGTGTACGTCGATGTCACCACGACCGCCATCCATGGCGGCAAAGATCACCGCGTTTGCTCCGGGGGCATAGCCAGCTTCTCCACCCAAGCGGGTCTCAATGATCTGGCCGATCACACGGCTCATTATTTTGGCACCGGGCCAGCTGGGCTCGCCCACCATAACCTTTTCTTGTGCCATCGCCGTTGTTGCGCCGAAAGCAAAGGTCAAGGTTGCAATAAGTTTCAGTTTTTTCATGTACTTTCTCCCGTTGCGTTGAGTTGCATGCGCCTTCAGGCGCGCGCCCGCTTACGTTGCGGGTCTATGAATGGAATATCCGAGACGGCGGCACGCAGGCGTTTCATCCGCCCGTCGAGTTGACCGATCTCAAGTTGAGTGCCGTTTTCCGCGTGTTCGATGGATAACCGTGCCATTGCGATTGCGTGTTCCAGCGTCGGTGATCGGGTGGCAGACGTTACCACACCTACTTGCCGTTCACCTGTATAGACGGGTGCACCGTGCGCTGGCACATCATCGCATCCGATTAAAAGTCCTTTGAGCGCCCGACGTGGCTCGCGCAGGTTGCGTTCCAGTGCGGCTTTTCCAGTGAATTCGGTTTTTGTCAGATCGACGGCGAAGCCAAGACCAGCCTCAAAGGCATCGACACCCGGCGCAAACTCGGCATTGGCCGCGGCCAGCCCCGCCTCTATCCGGATGACGTCCAGGGCGGCCGAGCCCATTGGCGTGATCCCAAACTCTTCCCCAGCCGCCATCACCGCATCCCAGATCGCAACGGCGTCGGATTTGGAACAGAAGACCTCATACCCCAACTCACCGGTATACCCCGAGCGTGACAGCATAAACGGCGCACCCTCGCGGTCACGTAGCCGCGCGACGGTGACGCCGAACCATTTCAGATGATCCAAGCCTGGCACATGTGGTTGCGTAAAGGCGATCTTGCGTAGCAGTTCGCGCGACTTTGGCCCTTGAATGGCCAGGTTGGGCATTGCTCCACGCAAGGCATGGATCCGCACTTGCAGTCCACGCGCATCGGCCAGTTCTTGCAACGCGCGCCCGCTTTCCTCGGTGCCGCAACACCAACGGAAGATTTCGGACGCTAGTCGGAACAGGGTGCCATCGTCGATCACCGAGCCGCTCTCGTCACACATCAATGTATAAGACCCGCGCCAGACCGGTAGCTTCGCCACATTGCGCGTGGTGGCCAATTGCATCAGAGCCTCGGCATCCGGGCCGACAATATCGAATTTGCGAAGCCCGCTCATGTCCTGAACAGTCACCGCCTCGCGACACGCCCAGTATTCACCCAACGTGCCGTGGGCAGGGTAACTGACGGGCGCCCATAGGTCGCGCGCAGGTGCGAAATGCTGGGTTAACGGGGCCAGACGGTCGTGAAAGGCCGACTCCTGACTGATCGACATGGGCGCGTCTTCCTTTTCACGATAGGCAACCGCACGGCGGATGGGCGTTTCGGGGCGGTAGATGCGTACATGCACATCGGTCGGGTTCCAGCCATTGATGGGATCAATGTCGTCCGGGCAGGCGGTCGAGACGCAAACCAGATCCTCAAGCGCGCGCATGGCGACATAGTCACCGGGACGCGAGTGGGATTCCTCGGTTAGAATGTGATGGTTCGTCGGGTCGATCCATGTATTCCAGAAGAAGTTGATTGCAGGCCACGCAGCCCGCTGTGAAACGCCGTAAGGGGCCAAGGCGTTTGACATATTATCCGAACAGTTCAGATGGCCGGGGAACCCTCGCTCTTCATACCCGCGAGCGGTACAGGCTAGCCCGAATGTGTCATGCCGACCGCAGGTATCCTGAACCACATTCAACAGCGGGCGCATCTCACGATCAAAGAATTTGTCCAGCAAGCCGGGGCCGGGATAGGCACGGCGCACCATCGACCGAGTGGCAGTTGAATCGATCATCCATTCCTGGCCACGATCCAGCCCATCAGTTCGCAGCGCCATGAAATCAGAACACTGCTGGCCTTCAATGTCGATGATTTGGACAAATTCTCCAGCCTTCAGTTCATAGGCCAGAGCGCTGCCGCGTTGCACGGTAAATTCGTCCCGTGTATCACCCAGCAAAGGTGGCAAAGGCGGCCCTTTGACCATTGCTGGTTTGTGCAAGACTGTGATGTTCCCGGTCGCACTGCCTTCAATCAACCCTGTGACCGCGGTTGTACGGATCACCCAGACAGTAACCGTGTGGTCTGCGCGGAGAATCAGCGGCTCGGGTATATGGTCCAGCCTGTGACAGGGAACCTGCCGACTGCCGCCATGCGCCGTAACCCAAGTCAGGAGCTGTGTACTATCAAAATCGTCCCATTTGACGTGCCCGGTTGCTGTCAAACTCAGCGCCGCCAGTCCCGACTTTCCATCATTGGTGAACGCCACAACATCCAGTGCTTGCTTTGGACCAACCCCTTCTATCGAAAGCAAATCACCGTGCTTTACGACCAGTCGAACAGCCTCACGTGGGGTAAGGATGTGCATGCGGGTGTCAGAAGCGTTCTGAAACCCAGGAAACAGGCGGCCAGGGCTGTCAAACCCCGAGTTGGTAAACGCGTGTAAGACGGATGACCACTGCATATCGCTGCTGAATTCCCAAAATGTAACTAGTTACAGAGGTTGATGAAACTAGTTACATATGTCAACTCTTTACTCAGAAATCCGCGAAATGGACACCAAATCCTACGATGCAAAAAGCCCCAGAGCCTAAAAAACGCGCAAATCTCAGAGATGTAGCAAAGGCTGCGGGGGTGTCTGTCGCGACGGTGTCGCGCGTGTTGAATGAACCGAGTGTGGTTAAGAAAGATACTCTGGAAAAAGTTCAAGCCACCATCGCTGACCTCAAATTTGTCCCAAGTGCGGCCGCACGCGCGATCAACTCCGGGCGCACTAGATTTGTCGGCGCATTGGTCCCAACTCTGGACAACGCGATCTTTGCCCGCTTTCTTGCGGCGCTAGAGCGCAAGCTGTCGGACCACCAATTGTCACTGATCGTAGCAACCACCGAGGCAAATCTGGATATCGAAGCCAAGAAAGCCAAAAGCCTGCTGGATATCGGAGCTGAGGGGCTGATTATCACCGGAGCCACACACAATGCCGCGCTGCTCGATCTGATCGAGCGCACTATGTTGCCAACAATCATTACGTCTTTCTTTGACCCCGAAAACCCGTTGCCGACCATCGGGTATGATAACGCAGCCGCGGCGCAACTTGCATTGCAGCACCTTGCAGATCTCGGACATCGGGACATTGCTGTCGTACATGGCCCGGTTCACGACAATGATCGCACACGAGCTCGCCTTGCAGGCATTACAACCTTTCCCTTCGCTGGAAATCTTTCAACCTTCGAAACCGAGATCAGCCATCAGGGCGGAGTAAACGTTGCAAAACACCTCGGCGGTCTAAACACCAAGCCAGATGCAATTTTATGCCTATCTGACGTCGTTGCGCTTGGGGTTTTGCTTGGTCTTCAAGCGCAAAACATCAGGGTCCCGGACCAGATTTCTATGATGGGCGTTGACGACCTTCCAATTTCGTCCGTGACCGTTCCGCCTCTGACAAGCGTGCATCTACCTGTTTCTAAGATGGGTGAACGAGCAGCAGACGCGCTAGCCGATTGGATCGCTTCTGATCAGGCACCTAAATCCGAAGAGCTCGCCACACGACTCGTTGTTCGGAGCTCTACAAAACGAATTTAGACGACCTGGACATCACGATTTGCGAAACGAACAACGCTATGGATGATGCCGAAGGCCAAGTGCGGGCTCTGATCGCCAGTCGGCGCAAACCACGGTGGATGTCAGCGAGAAGCGCGTTTGCTCATTAGTCGAGGCGCAGCGAATACCTGAGAAATTCTAAGAAGGGCGCTGACTAACCGGAAATGCCTTGACTTGCGAATGTTTATGTCTGCGCTCCTCTGAGGAAAAATAACATATAAAATCAGTAAGCTAATATCTATCAAATGGCGAAGCTGTGTGTCTCACCACACTCCTGTTGTTTAAAGTCAAACGAACCCGATCTAACCGTCATGGTTGGACCAGAAAAGCGGTGGACGTTCGTCATCAGAAGACGCCCCCAATGTTAGAAATTAGTTGAATTTGACATTTGCTTCATAAACTAACCCACCGCCCCCAGTTCATGCTCCGACGGACTGTTTGGTTTGATCTGACTTCCCTTTCGGAAAATCAGGGCTGATTTGTAGGTCAGGCAGCGAAGCTGTCTTGGGGACGAGGTAATGCTATTCGGCAATAGTGCTGCAGCCCGCAGACGCAAGCTGAGGACACGGTTTTATCCAATGGAGTTGCCTTAGAGGTCAGCCGCGCCTTTTGCGACGTTCGTAACCGTAATGATCGCGCGCTTCCTGCCACCGGACGAAACCCTTGAAGGCCTGAAAGCGTACAGTCCGCCTGAGCGAGGGCGCGACTTCCCGTTGTTCTCAGCGGCAGAGTGTTTTGTTGGCTATGCGATCAACCAAAGCTCGTTGTACAATGGCAAACCTCGGAGTGTGTGCTATTTCATCAAGTGTCGCGACCCACAGTGGAACATCAATTCCAGGATCCATCTCGCTCGATAGCTGAAGCCGAGGGTCCGCGTTCCCGATGAACAAAGGCAGAAACGCTCTGCCCACCCCAGATGCAGCCATCTGCTGAAGCACTAAGAAGCTATCTGCTCCGTTGGTCATTTCATCCGCACTGACATGATCGGCAAGCCATTTTGCTGGAAGAGAACGACTCAATGCCCCATCAAGCCGCAACCATTTTCGATTGGTGCCGCCGTCGTCGAAAACTCCAAATGACAGCGTACCTGCGCGTTCCCCAACAAGCCCTTCTTCAAGTTTTATGGAGGGTCTTACGGCGATGTCCGCAGTTAATCTCGATAAATCATGATGGCTGTTGCCGCTCAATAAAGTAAGCTCCAAGCCAGGGTACAACTGGGATATCTCTTTAAGTATTTGGGGCAAAACAAGCTGGCAAAGGCTGTCAGTTGACGCGATACGTACGTGACCTACCGGAGACCGGTTTGCTCCTACAAGCGCACGTTCGACCGATAGCACCGCATCTTCGACGCTTTCCATAGCCGACAGAACTGCTCTGGCCTCGGGCAGGGCGGAGTATCCCGAAGGGTTTTTCTGGAAAATCACACAGCTATTGCGCTCTTCGAATGCGGCCACCCTTCGCAACACGGTCGCATGCGTGACGCCCAGTGCCGCTGCCGCTGCATTGAGTGAGCCGTATTTGCTTACGGCGAGCGCGTACCGAATATCATCCCAGTTTTCGTTGTTCATAAATTAACAAGTGACGACCAATAACAAACAATTACAAGAAAAATCGTTCAAGTTAACATTCGGAGCATTAAACAGGGAGACACATCATGAAGAAGAAGTTCTCAGTATTCGCGGCAGGTCTTTTGTCATTGGCCGCCATTGGCACAGCCATCGCCCAAGAAAGTGAAAACCCGGCTGTGAAAGCTCGTACCTCAATCATGCAACTCTATGCCTTCAATCTTGGTTCACTTGGCGGAATGGCTAAGGGAGAGGTCGATTATGATGCCGAGGCCGCAACTCGGGCCGCGAATAATCTTGTTGTACTGACACAAATCGATCAATCCGCGATGTGGCCCCAGGGATCTGACAATGTGTCCGATCCGACCACCCGTGCATTGCCTGCGATCTGGGAGAACTTCCCTGACGTGGGTGCAAAAGGGCAGGCCATGGCAGACGCCGCTGTTGCGATGCAGGCTGCGGCAGGTCAAGATGTTGATGCCCTGAAAGCAGCGATGGGCGATCTGGGCGGAAGCTGTTCGGCATGTCACAAAGCATACAGAGCTCCAAAGAACTGATTGGGCACTAACGGTGCGGCGCTTTCTTTTCTTTGTCGCAATCGTCATTGTTTTGGTCGGGTTGGCCGGTTTGGTCCTGACCCGACCTCAACGAATGGAACAATCACGACTCGACGGTTTGAACCCAGATCTTGCCAGAGGTGAAATCGTGTTCCACGCGGCAGGATGCGCATCCTGTCATTCAGCGCCGGATGCGATCGGTGAAGACAAGCTAGCGCTCGCTGGTGGTCGCCGGTTTGAGACGGAATTCGGCACGTTCATTGCCCCCAACATTTCCAGTGACCCGGAAGCTGGTATCGGATCCTGGTCTGCCCTGGATCTGGCCAATGCCTTGATCCATGGAACCGGACCCGAAGGGCAGCACTATTTCCCAGCGTTTCCCTATACCTCTTACGCCAACATGTCGGCCGAAGACGTGGTTTCGCTACACGCATTCCTCGGCACGCTGCCAGCGGCCGCAACGGAAAGTGTTGCGCATGACGTAGGTTTTCCTTTCAGCGTTCGGCGCGGATTGGGGGGATGGAAGCTCTTGTTCATGTCATCAGGCTGGGTGGTTGAAGGTGATCTGACCGACCAACAAAAACATGGCAGGTATTTGGTCGAGGCGCTGGGTCATTGCGCTGAATGCCATACCCCGCGAAATGGTTTAGGGGGCCTGAAACGAGACCTTTGGCTGACGGGTGCACCAAATCCAAACGGGAAAGGTAGTATCCCCGGCTTAACCTCAGACCAGCTTGATTGGTCAGAGGCAGACATTGCCGAATACCTAAAATCTGGCTTTACACCAGACTATGACAGTGCGGGTGGTGAGATGGTGGACGTCATCGAGAACACCTCACGCCTGACGGATGAGGACCGTTTGGCGATTGCCGCCTACCTCAAGGCTGTTCCTGTTTCGTCGACCGGGCTTTCATACGAATAACAGTCGTTTGGCACCACGCACTGGCGACCAGATGCTGTCGCCGTTAGGATGCCGTAAGACCTATTCCCTTTTCGCCAAACACCTGTTTTACGTTTTGAACATCGGAGCTCACCAATCACCCGAGTTTCTGTTCATGATTGACTGAGGGTCGCGGTCAAATGACACAAAAAATCGCTCTTTGGTCTATCCCGATATCCATTGCGGTACTGGCCCTGAAACTGTTGGCTTGGTGGCTGACAGGCTCGGTGGCTTTGTTGTCAGACGCAATGGAATCAACCGTGAATGTTGTCGCGGCTTTGTTGGCGTATTTCGCAGTTCGGGTTGCCAATAAGCCCCCTGACCAAAACCACCCCTTTGGTCATAAAAAAGCTGAGTATCTTTCAGCCGTGGTTGAGGGCGCGCTGATTGTGTTGGCGGCGTTCTTGATCATCAGAGAAGCTGTACTGGCGCTCCCGAACCCGCATCTTGAGGATGCGCCGCTGCTTGGAATTGCCGTCAATATCGTTGCAACGGGTGTGAACGGTGCATGGGCCTACCACTTGCTTAGGACAGGTAGGCGCGAGGGATCGCCCGCCTTGGAAGCGAGCTCCCGCCACATTTTTACGGATGTTATGACTTCTGTTGGTGTCGTCGCAGGACTGATACTAGCGCTTGTCACCGGCTGGTTGATCCTTGACCCGATCCTGGCAATTCTTGTTGCGCTGAACATCTTGTGGGAGGGCTGGAAAGTTATTCGGGCATCCGTCGATGGCCTGATGGATGTGAGCCTGTCGGAACATGACTTGCAGACTGTTTCTAATGCAATCGAAGCAAACCTCGGCGCAGCCTTAGAGTATCATGACCTCAAAGGGCGCAGATCCGCGAATGTTATCTTCGTGGAGTTTCACCTTGTTGTGGACGGCACAATGCCAGTCAGCGCAGCGCACGATATATGTAACGACATAGAGGAAGAACTAGAGTGTCTGTACCCGGGTTCCGTCTTTGTCATTCACCTCGAACCTGATGACGAGTTGAAAGGCGACGGGGTTAATCCCCACTGAACTGCTCATTTGGTTCTGCAAAAAATCTATTGGTTTGACTGATCTGATTAAGACGTTCGGCTTGAAATTCGTCAGACATAAGCCCGATGTGGGAAAGTCGGACCGGTAGTAGCCTGTCTCCAATGTCACGAAGCGTGTCGATCAAAATTGGAGGCGAAAATGAAAATTCAAAGAAAGCTGGGTCAACTTCTAAGTACCGCGGCGTTGGCTTCGTTGATTGCCGCGACGCCTTATGTGCCAACCTTTGATAAGGATGGTCGCCTACTTTTTGAACCGTCATATGCCTTTGCCAAAAGCGGCAAAGGGAAAGACGGGGATGATCGTGACGATGACAGGGATGATGATCGCGACGACGATCGGGATGATAATTCGGGGTCGGGTAATAGCGGCCGTGGTGGCGACCGAGATGATGATCGTGATGACGATAGAGACGATGATCGAGACGACGACAGAGATGATGACCGGGACGACAATTCGGGATCAGGAAAAAGTGCTCGCGACGACGATGATGATGACGATAATGACGATGATGACTCCAAACGCTCCAATAAGGGCAGCGGAAAGAAGGATAAGTCTAATTCAGGGGGCAAATCGTCGGGTTCGGCTGGGATAACAAAGGTCGAAACGAACGCCAACGGCATTGAGGTGCGTTACTCGGACGGAACCAAGGAAGAGATCGAAAACGGGCGGTATGAGAGAAAGAATGCTCAGAACCGAACTGTTGAGGAGCGGGCCGCGACCGGCGCTGACGTTTCAAGGCTTCGGTCCTTGGCGAATGGTATCTCAATCGAAAATGTACGCTCATCTGGGCAAGGCGGCACTGCTGGAAGTCGACCCACGAAAATCGAACGCCAAGGCAACAATATCGAAGTGAATTATGCCAATGGTTGGAAAGAGGAGATTGAGTTTGGGCGTTACGAGTTGAAAGACCCGTACAACCGGACTGTTGTCGAAAGAAACGCAACGGCCTCTGATCGCCGCAGGTTACAGTCGGTTGCTAACTGAACAGCAACTTCAGTCGATAATCGTTGGCGGCTTCTCTTAGTGAGAGGTCGCCATAGTCGTCAAAGAGACCGCAGCTATTCTCCCTTGTTCCAAACATCATGTGCAATGAGCGCGGCCTCTACCCGATTTCGCGCATGAAGCTTGGACAGGACCGCGGTCATGTAGTGCTTCACGGTCTTTTCCTGGAGGTCTAACTCGTCAGCGATTTCACGATTACTCAGTCCTTTGGCCACACGTCTCAGTATTTCTTCCTCACGATGTGTAAGGTCATCTAGAATGCTGCTGTTAACAGACATGCCGGTGTCAGCGTTGATTTGAAGAAGTACCCGCGAGGCCAAGCCAGGAGAAACGAACCCTTCACCTGCGGCGATGCTGCGTAAAGAAGCGGTTAGTTCGCTTGCGGTTACTCCCTTCACAATGTACCCAATCGCACCCGCCTCCAAGGCGTCCGCGACATCGGCGCTGTTCTCTGAGACTGTCAAGATTGCAATGACAGGTGGATTTGCCATCGCCGCGATTTTACGTGTCGCGCTTATCCCGCCACCGGGCATCGAGAGGTCAAGAATAGCTATGTCCGGCTGATGCGTGCCGACCAGCGATACTGCCTCTTCAGCACTGGACCCAGCGGCTAAAACTTCGAAGCCATCGGCTTCATCCAACGTGCGCTGCAAACCATCCCTGAATATCGGGTGATCATCGGCTATTACGACAGATGTAGTCATGATGTGCCTAACTTTCTGGGAAATAGTGTCATAGCTATGGTGGTGCCTTCGCCCGGTCTCGATGCGACGTCGAACCTGCCACCAATACTCTCGACCCGATCTCGCAAGCCCATAAGCCCTTGGCCACCATCATCTCGCAACGCGGTTTCTTCTGACCTGTCAAATCCTGGTCCGTCGTCTGTGACCTTTACAACTATGCGGTCGTTCTGCGCCTCAGCGATAACAGTGCACTTGGAAGCTGGAGCATATCTCGCCGCATTGGAAAGCGTTTCCTGGAGGAACCGAAAAACGCACAGTTTGTCGGACAATGACAACTCCGGAGCCTGGCTACCCAGGAATGAAATATCCGGTCGCAACGGGCTGTGTTCGGCGTGATCCTCTACGGCTCTCTTCACAACATCGACGAGTGACAGGCTATCGATATCTGGCGCGGACAGCCCTCGCGAAATTGCACGAATTTCAGCCAGCGATTTTTGCAAAGACTGCTGAATTTCCACTGCCTCTTTAGGCCTTTCCGACTCTTTGGAAAACGCCGCCTCCAGTCTAAGGGCGGCGAGCGACAGGTATTGCGCAGGGCCATCATGTAGCTCAGCACCAAGATTCTTGAGGAAACGATCTGTTTGCGTGGTATATCTTTCTGACGCCTCGACCACACGCGACCGCAGCAGCGCATTCTGCTCAGCCATCTTCTCACTTTCTTTCAACCGCTGTTTAAGAAGAGACCCCTGTCGTCGAATTGTTTTGTCGCCAATTGCGACGATGGAATACAGAACAATAGTACTTGCCAGAAATGCGGAGCCGACGACCAACCAACTTGTTCGCCTGGCCTTGGCTAAGTCTAACTCAAGCTGGTCAGCTCTTTCGTAGAACTCCGCAACTGCGATGATTTCGCCGGACCAGAGTTCGCGAATTGGGCTGTAAACTTCCAGCAGTGGTATCCCCAATGCCGCCTCGGCGGCGCTCTCGGCATGATCAAGTTCTTCGAAAGAGCCGGAGATATCACCGTTCCACGCTCGCCTTAAATCATCCGTTGGATTGAAACGGTTTCCTATGATGTCTGTATCCGAGGCATGCGCAATCACACCGCCTTGCTTCCAGAATTTGTAGGAAACGATGCGGTCACGCATTGGCTGGGTCATGAATATCTCATCCAGCGCCAGGCTCGCCTGCTCAGAAAGGCGGTCGCCATGTGCCAATTCCTGGCTGAGCGGGGATACCACGCTTTCCATATACAGCGCTGCGGAGTTGGCGGAGTTTTGCACGACTGCGTTCTGAATTCGATTAGACACCCAGACCCCAACGATTGCGGTAGCAGTACCCATCACGAAGATACTGGCCGCAAGAAAGACTCGCGACAACGACCAATTGCCAATCGTCAGGTCAGTTACTTTCGCTCTCATCGTGAAATCGACTATGAACTACAATCTGTTACCGCACCACAGACCTTGGTCTGACCTGATCTGGCCAAATCTCAGACTCTGAGCTTCCGCCCTGTGTCCAGAGTCAGATATCATCCATCGTTCGCAGACTTTGCAGCATCGGGCAGTGAACGTTACCACTATCACAATTGGCGGTAAGCTCACTCAAGGCACGCTCCAGACGTCTGAGCTCATCAATCTTGCTTCGAACGCTGGCAATATGCGCCTCGGCCAATTCTTTCACTGACCAGCAGTCTTCGGCACTTCCTTCTGACAGCTCTAAAAGCGCCTTTGCGTCTGGGAGAGGAAATCCCAGGTCGCGGCACCTCTTCAAAAATCGAAGTCTTCCCACATCGCTTGCTGAAAAGAGGCGACGATTGTTCAGAGCTCGCACAAGTCTTGGTACGATACCTTCGCGTTCGTAGTAGCGGATGGTTTCTATGCCAACCCCGGATTGCCGGGAAGCCTCACCTATCGCAATCATGTGAAGTGCCTCCACTTGATCCTGTAGTTACTACAGGAATTATACGCTCTGAATACCGGTGCTTCAACACAATCAAATCGAGCATCTCGGGAGCAAAAGATGAAGAAATACGTGAACCTCAGCTACTTGGGATCGGTTTCAGCTCTGGGCGTCGCAACATGCTGTGTTCTTCCAATGGCCATGATGTTGTTAGGCTTGGGCGGCAGTTGGTTGGCAGTATTCGGAAAAATAGCGGCGGCAAGCTACTGTGTTCTCGCCGTCTCAACAGCGCTGGCCGCGGTTTCGTGGTTCTTAGCGCATCTAAACGGGGCGTTGGCAAATCTGAAATGGTGGCTTGTCGGAAGCACGGCGACTACCGCGTTGGCATGGGTCATCGTGTTCAATGAGGCTCAAATCAACGACTATCTAATCATGCAGATGTGAGACAATGACAAATCAAACTGTGGTGCTGGATAGCACTTTGACCTGCCCTCGGTGTGGGCACATTGAAACCGAAAGAATGCCAACCGACTCGTGCCAGTGGTTTTGTGAATGCAAATCATGCAAGGCAGTCTTGAAACCATTGGAAGGCGATTGCTGTGTTTTTTGTTCCTACGCAACTGTACCATGTCCGCCAATTCAGTTGGGGGATAGCTGCTGTAGTAAGGCCACTGCGGCTAAAGGTTTCGACCCCCAATGAAAATAAATGAGCTAGACCGATTTTTACCTTGGCTGCTTGGGAAAAGATTCAATCACTAAATCAGCTCATTTTTCACTTTTCAGATGCGACAAGTGTTCTTGCGGGGCTAGTGTAACGGCTCAACAAAGGTTTAAGAGGTCTTAGTCTTTCTAAAACTAAGAGTGTCAGAATTCGCCAGCACAACTTAGGTTTTTAGTTTCTACTTTGTTTCCTCAGTCCGCCCAACGAACCCTTTAAAAACTGCAAGGGTCTCTTCGCTTACATGATGCTCAATGCCTTCAGCGTCATGCTCTGCGACTTCCGGTGAAACGCCCAAGGCGATCAGGAACTCCACGACAATCCGGTGACGCCTTCTACAAGCTTCCGCCAATTGACGCCCGGCATCGGTCAGTTGAAGTGAGCGGTAGGGAATTTGTTCTATGAAACCTTCTCGTTTCAAACGGGCCAAATTCTTCGAAACCGTAGGTTGGGTTACGCCCAACCGCTCGGCTATTTCGACCGGGCGCGCCGTGCCATTCTGATGGATCAACTCCGCAATAAGTTCAACGTAGTCCTCAACCATTTCGCTTTGGTGCGCCTGTCGCACAGCCTCAAACCCGCTCGCCTGGGTATCAATACTACGATCTGAATCTTGCGGTGTCGTTTCAGTCATCGGCTCACGATTAGGTCGTTAATCCAGTCACTAGTGTATGCACCTGAAAGCCGAACTTGACAATGAGCATGCCTTCATCAATAAATTAGACAAGGCTAACTTTAATAGACAGTGCTATGAATTATCTGATAGCGTCCACACTTCTTTGTGCATTGCCAGTGATCGCGGATGCCACGGCGATTGAAGAATCTCCTTGGGCTCCGCGCGCTGCCGCGTATCGACTGACCTTGTTCATGGGAAATCTAACCCCGGTTCCCTGGGATGAAATTGAGAGGAGTTGGACCTCGCCCGCACCTGGCAGTGACATTCAGGTCGCTCCATTGTCACGCGTTTCCGACAAAGAGGCGCTTGCGATCAACCAAGCTATGGAAGCCGAAGATCTCCAGGCGCTGTTCGAAGCAAGCACAATTGCCATTGCTGAGGGAATTCTGCGCCATCTGGATGTCGCAAAGACCGCGCTGGGTCAGCCTGAGGCGGCCCGCGAGGTTGCACAAGCGGCAGCTCTGTTCCGCGCATTCGAAGATGGTATCAAGGCTGCGGATGCGTCGGCGGCTCGCGATCTGGGCCGGGCATGGCTGGTTCTGAACTCCACCCTTGGCAGCGCAGGAGTACTGGGCAATGGTGCACAAACGGTGGATGTCGACCAATTTGCGGAGGCTCAGGCCATTGTCGCTGCCTATATTCGTGCCAACTATCTGCCATCCGAGTATGCCCAACGCGACAAGTTAACACCGCTGCCTGAAACAGTTGTGCTTTCCGGCGAACAAATCACAATGCCCGCCACGCTGCCGCCAGGGTCGAACATCGGAGATCAGGCGCAGCTGCCGCGGCTGGTTCTTCAGTTTGAAGAGGCGGGTGAGGATGAAGCCAATCTACCGCTGGTGGCCTATGGCGATATGCTGTTCGATAGCCCTGAAATCTTCGGCGGCCCGGCGCGCGAGCTAGGCATCGCCTGCTCGACCTGCCACAACCGCTCCGACGTGAACCGGGATTTCTTCATTCCGGGCCTTTCATCCCATCCGGGTGGGATGGATGTGGACGGATCGTTCTTCAATCCAATGTTCAATGACCGGACCGATGATCACTTGGACACGCCTTCCATGCGTGGCATCCGCTTTACCGCACCTTATGGCCGCGACGGGCGCGAACCCAGCCTGCGCCGGTTCATCCGAAATGTGATTGTGACCGAATTCGCGGGAAAGGAGCCAACGCCGTTTCAACTGGATGCGCTGGAAGCCTATGTCAAACAGTTCGACTTTCTTCCCAACCCTAAGATCGATCGGTCCGGCAAGCTGACCGATCTGGCGTCAGACGCCGCCAAGCGCGGGGAGGTGCTGTTCAACTCAAAGTTTGCCGGACTTGGTGACAAATCCTGCGCTTCGTGTCACAGGCCTGACCGTCAGTTCCGCGATGGTCTGACCTACGACATCGGCAGCGCTGAACCACCATTCCCCGGCGGCACGGCTTCTGCGTTCGAAACCCCGACGCTGCGCAACGTCAATTTCACTGCACCTTACATGCATGACGGATCGCTGCCGACGCTGGCCAGCGTTGTTGACTGGTTCAATGATACCAAAAATTTGGGTTTGGACGAAGCACAGCGCGCAGATCTGACGGCCTACGTCGAAGCTGTTGGAGACGGTGAAGACCCCTATCAAGTATTCGAAGGTCGCAACAGCGTATTCCGCTTGTCCTGGGAGGAGCTGACGACATTCGCCAGCACGCTCGATACCCTGCTGCCGATGCAGGATGCCGAAAACATAGCGGTTCTGATCGACACGGTAGCTCCTGATCTGGCCGCGGATGCCAGTGTCATGGTCAATCAGAACGCCAAGCCCGAAATCTACGAATTCGCCGCGATCCTGCGAGCGGTTGGCGATGCCAGCGCCGAAGGAAACTGGACCGAAGCCATCCGCCAGTGGGAACTGTTCAAGTCCATGCAGGCCGAAATTGACGAGAGGATGTTCTGATGTTGTCGCGCCGCAATTTTCTGGTCGCTGCAGCCGCATCTGCAGCCCTGCCCGTAATGGCTGCAACTGATCAGGGGCTGAAGCTGGCCTTCATCCCGCAGGAGAACCCCGAAAAGCTATTGGGTGACATCAACGTCATCACCGGCTGGCTTTCAGAGCAGATGGGCGTCCCGGTCACGGGGTTTGTCACGTTCGACCACGCTGCTGCCGTTGAGGCGCTGCGCAACGGTGATGCCGATATCTCGTTCATGGGAGCGTTGCCCTTTGTGTTGGCCGAAGACCAGATCGGCGCCGTACCGCTTTTGTCCGAGGTATATCGCGGGCAACCCAGCTATTCGGGCCGGGTCTTCGTTCGGCGTGACAGCGGAATCGAAACGTTGGCCGATCTCCGGGGACGTGACATTGCCTTTTCCGATCCGGTCTCGGAATCCGGTTACATCTATCCGCTTGATCTGTTTGTGCGCGCCGGGCTGTTCTCGGGCACGGGCGATGCCGACAGCTTTTTCGGGCAGAAATTCTTTGCTGGCGGATATCAGCAAGCGATGCAGGCCATGGCCAACGGACTGGTCGATGCGGCAGGCGCGAGCCAGTATGCAGATCTCTATCTGACCCCGGATCAGCAGGCCGAGGTCAAGGTGCTGGCGGAATCAGAACAAATTCCCAGCCACGCAATCATTGCCCGCCCTGATCTGGACGCCGGGCTGCAGGCAAAGTTCATTGAAACCATGCTGCGCCTCAACGAGAGTGAGAACCGTCATCTGTTGGCCTACCTCTATGGCCCAGACGGCTATCTTCCTGCTGACCCGTCGGTTTACGAAGGCGTGCGCGAGACTGCGCGGCGGTATGGGTTTCTGAAATGAACCCTATAGTTTCACTCAACGCGGTATCGCAGCACTTTGCCAGTGCGGCAGCTCTTTCAGATGTTTCGCTGTCGGTGCAGCCTGGTGAAAGCGTCGCGCTACTCGGTCCTTCGGGTGCGGGCAAATCAACGTTGCTGGCGTTGTTGGATGGTCGTTCGAGCGGTTGGCAGGGCGAGGCCCAGGTGCTGGGCAAGTCACTTTTGGCAACAGGAATTCCATCCCGCGAGGACCGTGCCAATACTGGCTTTGTCTTCCAGGAATTCGCATTGGTTGATCGGCAGAGTGTTTATCAGAATGTGATGAACGGTCGGATGGGCCGGATGACTATCTGGTCCTCACTTTGGGGTCGGTTTCGGGAAGAGGACCACATGTGCGTGACACGAGCGCTTCAGGATACGGGGCTGTCAGACCTGGCAAGCCGCCGTGCCGATCAGTTGTCGGGTGGACAACGGCAGCGCGTTGCGATTGCCAGATGTCTGGCACAAGAACCCGAGTTGATCCTTGCGGATGAGCCCGTCAGCAATTTGGACCCTGCTCACGCCGAACGCATTCTGAGCTTGATCACCAGCTCTGCACGTAGTCGCGAAATCGGCGTCATTTTCAGCTCGCATCAGCCCGACCTGTCACGCCGCTTTGCTGAGAGCATCATAGGCCTGCGAGACGGCGTGGTATTGTTCGACAAACCGTCGGCTCAGTTGACCAGCGGGGACATCGACGAGCTGTATCACGGCGCCAGTGTAACATCGGGACTGCGTGTAGTCAGTTGATGTGCCGATCTGTCATTTGGATCATGCTGGTACTGGCGATCCTGTGGTCGCTGACCAGCGGGGATATGGGATTGGGCAAGCTGCCAGGCGCAGGGCCCCGTCTGGCAGAGTTTTTGGGGCGTATGATCCCACCTGACCTGTCCGTTTGGCGCGAGGTTCTGACCGGGCTGGCGGAGACACTGAGGATCGCCATTCTGGGAACATTGTTCGCCGTGATCCTGTCGGCGGGACTGGCCGTTTTGGCCTCTGAAACTATGGTACCACCAGCAATCTGGCGCCCCGTCCGCGCCCTGCTGGCGGTTATCCGGTCGATCCCGCTGATCCTGGTCGCTATGCTAATGGTGGGCGCTGTAGGGTTGGGTCCACTTCCCGGTATTCTGGCAATCACATTTCACGCGACCGGCATGTTGGCAAAGTTCTATGCAGAAGCCATCGACAATGTTGCCACCGCTCCTGTGGCGGCGCTTGAAAGCGCAGGGGCCAACAGAATTCAACAGTTGCGTTGGGCAATCTGGCCGCAGATGGCGCCTGTGATCGTGCGCGATACCGTATTTCGGTTTGAGCTAAATCTGCGCGAAAGCCTGATACTGGGCATTGTCGGTGCCGGTGGCATCGGGTTGTATGTACAAACCTACGTACGGTCGTTTCAGTATGAAAAGGCTGCGACCGTGACGTTGGCAATCATCGTTTTGGTTTTATTGTCAGAGGCACTGAATACGGCCTTGCAAAAGCGCTTCAGTTGAAGCTCCGCTATGCATTTCCGTGTGTATGCGTGGCGGCCATTCGAGCCTTCAGCTTCCCATTGCGGAAGGAACGTACGCGCGCGTTCATCCAGTGACGGAATATGAAGCGATAGAGCCAACCACGAATGCTCCCGAAACTTTGCGCATGGTCAGCATAGAACGCATCCGGAGTATCAAAAACGCCAAAATCCTGCACGATGCCGGTTTTCTGAATGTACGTGTCACGACCTTCCCATTCGACCTGAGGGTTGCTCAAACAACCGGTGCCCGCCCCGTAACCGCACAGGCTTTCTGTTTCTGCAAAGTTACGCTGCAACGCCTCCAGGTATGGCTGATCCAGAATAAATCCCTCGAGGTTGACCCAACGATCGCCTACTTCAACTTCGACCCACGAATGCAAGATTTCTTCTGGCGCCAGCGGATAAATCAATTCGGGGACCACACCTCTCTGCAACTCTTTGTGGATCATAAAGCCATGCAAACGGCATCGAATACCGCTGCCGCGAAACAGTGCCATCAAAAGCGTGCCCTTGGTATTGCATTGCCC
This sequence comes from Ruegeria sp. C10, assembly GCF_056537805.1. Taxonomy (NCBI): domain Bacteria; kingdom Pseudomonadati; phylum Pseudomonadota; class Alphaproteobacteria; order Rhodobacterales; family Roseobacteraceae; genus Ruegeria; species Ruegeria sp. C10. The sequence goes on from NZ_JBQFSC010000001.1 coordinate 1,037,263, forward strand.
AAAGCCGTTAGCGAGCACCTCTGAAGCCGGGATATCGTCAGCACGGTTGTAACCAAAGGCAATCTCGTTACGCACGAAATCATAAATAGCGCCAATTCGATCCGAGACAGGCAGATCGGGCCAGCGCCGTTCCGTTATGAGTCCCAAAATTGCGGGTGTTTCAAAATCAAGCAGAGGTGTGGCGGTTAACAACGGGTCTAGGTTCAGCATTTGGTCTCTCGTCGAATCAACTCAGAAAGACTTGTAATTGCTACAGTGACTGTAGCTTCAAGAGGCTATTTCCAGTTCGCAACAACGCTGCCCACGGTTACGCGCCGATGTCTTCGTGATCAGTAAGACATTCGGAATGATCGCGTAAAACTTCGAGTACACGACAATCCGAGGTGTTGCCGCCACTGCATTCATGTACCATGCGCTCCAGCTCGGTCCGCAACGCTTCTAGCCGCGCCATTCTTTGCTCAATCTGTTTGAGTTGCCGGCGCGCAATACGGTCGGCTTCATGACATGGGCGATCCGGATCGTCGGACAAATCAAGCAGTTCGCGTATCGCTTCAAGCGAAAACCCCAGTTGGCGGGCGTGACGGATAAAAGCCAGGCGATCCAGTTCGGTATGGCCATAACGCCGCTGGCCACCTTCGGTGCGCCCCGGTTCCGGCATAAGTCCGATCTGCTCGTAGTAGCGGATCGTCTGAACCTTGGTTCCGGTCTTTTTTCCAAGCGTTCCGATCGTCAGCATCTGGGTCTCCTTACAAAGTTACAGCTTATGTAGGTTCGGGTTGGCACCGCACAATAGCACCTTCCAGCCGGTGGACCTGTGACACCCAGCCGCAGGCTCAAAATCCCCTTTGAACCTCTAGCAGGTAGAGGGTGTACATGCCGTTCTGAACCAAGAATCACAGGCGGACGGCTAACTTTGAAACTGACCGTATTTCAAAAAATCTTATGGGTACTGGCTGGTGTCGCAACGGCGGCATTTGCCTATCTGATGCTGTGGTCAGAATATAGACCTGCGCGGATTGAGGAGGGGTCTGTCCCGTTCGAAGCCAGGTTCGAACTGACAGATCACTCTGGCGTTGTTCGTACTCAGAACGACTTTGCGGGCAAATGGATGTTGGTGTTTTTTGGGTTCACCAACTGCCCGGACGTATGCCCTACAACACTGTCTGAGGTAGCAGCAGTGCAGGAAGGGCTGGGAAGCCAATCAAACCAAGTGCAACCTATCTTCGTATCCATTGACCCCGAACGCGACACCCCGGCAGTCCTGGCCGAGTATGTACCACTTTTCGATGCGGGGATCATTGGGCTTACAGGCACGCCAGAACAGATTGCGCAAACGTCCAAGACCTTCCCGATATTCTACGAACGGATCGAACAAGCCACTGCGCCGGATGGATATACGATGGGGCATACCTCTCATCTGTTTCTGTTCAGCAAGGACGCTGGATTCGTCCAGTCCTGGTCATATGGCACGCCTGCCGAAGAAATTCTTGCGGATCTGAAACAGAGACTCTGAGCACCATGACCCGGTTTTCCAAAGATACACTTCTCGGCCTGGCCTGGGCGATTGCCTTGGTTGCTTCTCTTTCTGTTCTGTTCATTGGAGAGATCCTGGGGCAGACGCCCTGTGTGCTGTGCTGGTTCCAGCGCGCGTTCATGTTCCCATTGGCGATCGTACTGGGGCTTGGCCTGTGGTGGCAGGACCAGAACGTGGGGCGATACGGGATAGCACTGGCATTTGGGGGCGCTGCTGTCGCCTTGTGGCACATGGGCCTGTATGCTGGTCTGATCCCCGAAAAAATCCAACCATGCTCGGCAAGTGGTCCGTCCTGCACCGACGCAAATCAATCTGTTTTGGGCATCCCGATTCCGCTGATGGCGCTCGTTTCGTTTGCGCTGATCGGCGCTCTATGTGCTCTTTCACTCAAGGAGAAACAAGTATGAACAGACGTGGCATGATCTTGTCCGTTCTCGCGCTCGGTGGGGCCGGATTCGGGGCCGCCGCCTGGTACGTGAACCGAACGACTGCTTCAGGCAATATCGAGCCTGTCGCACCCGAAATCGCTGAAACACTTATCCGTTCTTACTCGCCTGTTCTCGGCCCTAAAGATGCACCGGTTACAATTGTCGAATTTTTCGATCCGGCTTGTGAAGCCTGCCGCGCCTTTCATCCGGTCGTGAAGGACATAATGGCTCAGCATGGAGACGCCGTGCGCGTTGTGATCCGGTACACCCCTTTCCATGGCGAGGGCTCAGAGGAGGCGATCCGCGTGCTTGAAGCGGCACGCATGCAGGGGGTCTTTGAACCGGTCCTGGAAGCCGTGCTGCGAGAGCAGCCCAAATGGGCCGCGCATGGTGCGCCTGAGCCTGGTCTTATTATTCGAATTGCAGCAGCGGCGGGACTGGATGCCGAGGCAGCGCAGGCACAAATGCTTGCGCCCCAGACAGTTGGTGTTCTCAATCAGGATCGCGCTGATGTCGAAGCGGTCGGTATACGGCAAACTCCGACATTTTTCGTCAACGGCAAATCTCTGGATCCGTTTGGTGAGGCTGAATTGAGACGCCTGGTCGCTGCCGAAGTTGCAGCACTGCAAAGCTGAGCAGTAGCGAGAGGTACTATGAGACTCACTGCAAAAAATACACTTCTGGCAGGAGTGCTAAGTGCATTCGGTTTTACGGCCATTCTCTCAGCACCTGTACTGGCAGGGGTCGATGATGTTGTCGTTGAAGGTGCCTGGTCGCGCGCGTCTATCGGCACCAACCGACCTGGAGTCGCTTACATGACGATCCGCAACACCGGCAATGAGGCCGTCACGCTGACGTCTATCCGCACCGATCTTGCGATGATGCCCGAGATCCATCAGACATCGACCAATGCAGAGGGCGTCAGTTCCATGGCACCAGCTGGCGAGCTGGAAATTGCGCCGGGCGGTTCCGTAGCGCTTGAGCCGGGCGGGCTCCACGCAATGCTCATGCGGCTGCAACGCCCTATGACTGAAGGCGAGAGCTTTACGCTGACTCTTATCTTTGCCGATGGCGCAGAAAAGACTGTCAACGTACCGATATTTGGTATTGCTGCGCGAGGCCCCGAGAACTGATGCAACGGCGACGCGTTCTCACATTTGGGGCTGCTGGGCTTGGTGCAATCGGGCTGACACTCTTTGCCGGATGGTGGCAAGTGGATGGGCCGGGAGCGGCTCAATCTGATCGCCTTCGTCCCCTTGCGTTGTCAGACATGAACTTTCGCATGGTTGATCACGAAGGGACCACCGTCACCCCGCAATCGCTCGTCGGACGTGCAACAATGGTGTTCTTCGGCTTTACCTACTGCCCGGATGTTTGCCCGACGACACTTTCGGATATTTCCCTCTGGCTGGATGATCTGAGCAATGACGCGGATGAATTGAACGTCGTGTTCATAACCGTAGACCCTGAAAGAGACACAGTCGAATCTATGGCCGACTATGTCAGCTACTTTCATCCCGCTGTCCGAGGGTGGGTCGGCGTTTCGGACCAAATCGCTCAGGCCGCAGACGATTTTCGCGCCACTTATGAAAAAGTTCCAATGGAAGATGGCGACTACACAATGAACCACACTGCAAGTGTATTTCTGTTTAGCCCCACAGGCGAATTTGTCAGCACCATCGACTATCATGAGCAGAGAGAATTCGCTGTGCCCAAGATCCGTCGTGCTTTGAAAAGTGGAGCGGATAAAACATCATGAACGCACGGTTTCTAGCAACCTCGGCAATCGCGATCAGCAGCGTCTCAATTGCTTCGATCGTGTTCATTGCCTCGAACAGGTCTGAAGTGACGGCGCCTGCGCCCACGGTCTTTCCGGTGCCCAAGCTTCCTGCGGAACCGCAGATCACATCGGCTCCGTTGCTGAACGTACCATCGGCAGAACTCGCTCCAAGCCCCGTTTCGTTTCGACCTGCTCAACCGGAACCCATTCAGGCAGAGGAACCTTTGCCACCTGTTGAACCGCCTTCACGGACATGGACGCGCGAACTTGCGTTGGGTGACACGCTCGACAGTTTGCTGTCTAAAGCCTGGATCAACGCAACCGATCGGGCCGAAATCGCACTTGCGCTTGGCGCTGAATATGATTTGCAGCGTTTGCGTCCGGGCCACTCGATAACAGTCGTTACAACCGCAGCGGATCAACCGCAGAGCGTGGAGCTTGCGGTGGAAGATGGTGTAAGAATCGAGGTGATACTCAGCGAAACGTTGTCCACGCGCGTGGTCTCGCCAGAACCCGACACCGTCATTCTGGCCCGCAAAACAGAGATCGAAACTTCGATTTCAAATGCGCTGAGTAGCGCAAAGATCCCGGTTCGCTTTGCGGTGGATCTGGCGCAGATGCTGAGCGGGACAGTGGATTTTCGGAGGGACCTGACAGGTGGTGAAGCTCTCCGTCTTCTCTGGCGCGAAAAGAGCATCGATGGCGAGAGAACAGGCCAGCCAGAACTCTTTTTTGCGGCGCTGGAAGTTGATGACCAACTTTATGAAATAGCATGGCCAGATGCCGAAAATGGCCGCGCCACATTCTATGTCGATGGTGAGCTTCTTCGCGTCTTCTCGCAGCCAGTCGAGGGCGCGCGCCTGAGTTCAGTCTTTGGTCGGCGAAAACATCCGGTCTACGGAAATGTTCGGATGCATACAGGTGTCGATTTTGCTGCCGCACGTGGTACTCCGGTGCATGCGACGGCCCCGGGCCGCGTGTCTTATATTGGTTGGCGCGGGGGGTATGGGCGTGTGGTCGAAATCGCTCATGGATCGGATACGGTCACGCGATACACGCATCTTAGCGCAACCGCCGATGGTCTGACCAAAGGTCAGCGCGTGGAGGCGGGCCAGGTGGTTGGTCGTGTCGGGTCGACCGGCACCGCGACCGGCCCAAATCTTCATTATGAAGTATTGGTCGACGGGCGCCCGACAGACCCGCTTTCTGACGATCGACTTGCTGCCGCTGCGAATGACAAGGTAGAAAACGAAGCAGCGCAAAAGCGATTAAGTAGTGCACGGGCACAGCTTGAGAAGCAGCTGGGCGATCTCACTGCCAAGAAACGCGAAGTTAACTCGTGAGAGTTCTTTCAGAACGCCTTCAGACGCGCGGCTATCAGTTTGACGGTTTGAACGCCTGAAGTGAACTGCACCGCAAATGAACAAAATCAGAGGATGTAAGATGATGGCAATCGCGGGTGCCTTGGTTGGCGCCGTTTGGGGTGGGGTTCTGGCAAAGCGCCGGAATGGCAACAGCCTTGATATTCTTCAGTATGCTGCAGGATACGCCATCGTTTGTGGCCTGATTGCGTTCTTTCTGTCGATCGCAGTTGTGCGTCTGATTTCCTAGGCTGATCCGAATGGTGGTTGAAATTGAAAGCGCTGCTCAGGATTGTGCTTGGGTTGGTTCTTGCAGCCCTGTTCATCGCTACCGTCTGTTTCGTCACGGCTACATATCTCATGCTGGCTTCTCTTCCGGACTATGAGGAAGATTTTAGGTTAGAGGGTTTGAAAGATTCTGTGGACGTCCTGAGGGACTCTATGGCGATCCCACATATCTCGGCTTCATCCCCGTCCGATGCCTATTTCGCACTTGGTTTCGTTCATGCGCAGGATAGATTGGGTCAGATGTTAAGGGAACGACGGTCCGCTTCGGGTAAAGTACCAGTTCCGCGATATCGCGATATAGATCCAGTTTTGTCTGAAATGCTGATTGCCTATGCAGCCGGTGTCAATGCCTGGATCGGGGAGGTGTCAAAAGGCCGGCGTGGCCGGGGGGCACCAGAACTGTTGTTGTACGATGAAAAGACAATCATGGCCTGGCGGCCAGAGGATAGTCTCAGAATAACTCAACAGTTCTTAGGCAATCTGCGGCAGGCCGAGAGTGGCGGCGCGTCAATTCCAGGCGACAGACCGAAAACACCCGGATTGCTCAAGAGCACGCCAAAAGCTCGGCTGGGTGCCTGGGCATTGACCAGTGAACGAACGGTTTCCAATTCCCCAATTCTCGCGATCGAGACTAGCGGGCCGCTTTCGCTCCCATCAACCTTGTACATGGCTGATCTTCAATTTCCCTCGGGGGCAGTAGCAGGGGCGACTTTGCCCGGCGTTCCGTTCGTTGTTCTGGGTCGTTCAAATGACGTTGCTTGGGCCTTGGACTCAAATGCCGGGCAACCTGAATTGCAAAACGGCACATCCGAACGGGTAGATAGCGATATCTTTTTGAGAACTCTTTACCGACTGACACAGGTAGTCACCGCAAAAGACGCCGTGAAGTTGATCTCTGAAATGCCTCTGTTCGGGTTGGAGACCGTCGTTATTGACAAAGAAGACGTCATGACCTGGCCGGGCATCTCCGATGAAGATGCAATCCTGCTTCGGCAGCAAAGGCTCAAAGAACTTGATGCGCGCCAACGCGTTTTTTCAGTTGATGGTGTTATGGGGGTACAACAAGATACCGTTAGTTCGGCAGCGCGTAGCTTGTTGCCTCTGATGGCGGCGGACTTGTGGCGTTCTGCACCCATGATCCCCGCAGCCGACGACCCGCTCGATGGAATCCGACAGGATGCCTTGAACCGCTTGGCTGAATGGAACGGTGAAATGGATCGTTTTTCACCGGAGCCATTAATATTCTGGGCATGGGCGCGTGCTTTGCAACGCCGATTTCTACAGGATGAATTTCCTGCGGCGCGTGATTTGTGGACAAATCCGAATCCATATTTTCTTGCCGCGGTTCTTTCAAATAGAGACGAGGCCGCGATGTGGTGCGACAATCGCACCTCAACTCGTGTCGAAACCTGCGACGAGTGGATCGTTCTCGCACTCGACGATGCGCTCGTCTGGATAACCGAGCGCTACGGTCCCGACCTTTCTTCGTGGAGCTGGGGAGCTGAACACATTGTGAATCTGGATTGGTCTGCGGTTAGCCCAGCCGGATTCCTCGATGGGTTGTTATCTGTGCGGGAACTGAAGTCCGGAGGACCTTATTCATTGCTCTCGTCTCAATTCGGGATGTCTGACGAAAAACCGTTTGCAACAAATATCGGCACGAATTTTCAGGCCGTCATGTCTGTTTCAGAAGACAAAGGCTTCTTTTTCCTGTCACCATCCGGGCAGTCGGGACACCCGCTTTCGCGGTTCTACAAGAACTTGTTTTCTTCATGGATGCGCGGTGATTATAGGATGATGACAATGGATCTGGCAGTAGCAGAGGGTGGGGCAGTGGGGCGATCCAAACTAACCCCCCACATTCAGGATGAAGTTGACTGATTAAAGTGCGGCGCCGGGAAACCAGATCAGTGTCAATTTCCCTCATCTTCAGGATGAAATGCCACACAAAGCCCAGGACTGATCGATATATCGGGCACCACGCCACAGTGATAAATCGCGAAAATCGGCTGTGGGATGCTGATTTCAGTGGGCATCCCACAGCACACGCGATCTTAGGTTCCGCGCGCCTGATTACTGCCCATGCGCCAATTCAGCATTTTCACCTGGCGTTCCAACGGTTTCTGTTCCTGTTGAGTGTATGTTACCCTCGGAGGCTTTCAGAAGCCGCAAGGCGTTAGCCACGACCAGCAAGGACACTCCGACATCTGCGGCGATTGCACCCCACATTGATGCCAATCCAAAACCGGTAAGGGTCACAAAAAGTGCTTTGGTCGCAAGTGAGAAGCCGATGTTCTGACGGATGATCGACATGGTTCGACGTGAATGATCGATCAGCCAGGGTACTTTGCCGATGTCATCAGTCATCAGAGCAATGTCTGCAGTCTCAATAGCAGCATCAGATCCAACTGCACCCATCGCAACTGCATAATGTGCCCGAGCCATCGCAGGCGCGTCGTTGACGCCATCGCCGATCATCGCAACCATCTCGTGCTGTTCTGCCAGTTCCTCAATCGCAGCGACTTTGTCCTCCGGCAGAAGTTGGGCCCGGACTTCGTCGATGCCGACTTCGGCTGCTACCGCTCTCGCTGTTTGTTCGTTGTCACCAGTCAGCATGATGATTGACTTCACGCCCTGCGCGTGAAGCCGGGCAACGATGTTCTTGGCTTCGGGGCGAATGCGGTCCCGCAGCTCAAGCAAACCGGTTAACCCGTTCTCATCCCCGACAACAACAAGTGTGCTTCCCGCGCTTTCGATTTGGTTGCTCAACTCGGCAGGGATGGACGCGCCAAAGCCTTTCTCTACAGCGAAGCGGTCGGAGCCAAGCCAGATATCTCCACGCTCGGTACGGCCTTCCAGACCCCGACCGGGAACGGTTCGGATGTCTTCAGCCGCCGATATCGAAATGTCGGTCTGTTCTGCCCGGGCCAAAATGGCGCGGGCCAGCGGGTGTGAAGACCGAACCTCAAGGCTTGCAGCGCTCGCCAACAGCTCCTGCTCGGATGCGGCGCCCAGCGGATAGACATTGGCCACTTCAGGCTCACCCATGGTGATCGTGCCTGTCTTGTCCATGGCCAGTGCGGTGGTACGCCCGGGGGCCTCGATATATGCGCCGCCCTTAATCAGAACCCCAGCCCGGGCCGAAGCGGTCAAAGCCGCAACGATTGAAACCGGTGTGGAAATGACGAGCGCACAGGGGCAGGCGATAACCAGCAGAACAAGTGCATTGTAAAACCAGAAGCCCCACGATGCGCCAAATACAAGCGGTGGGATCAGGGCGATGGCCACTGCGACGACCATAACGATGGGCGTATAAATCCGCGCAAATTTTGTAACCCACTGCTCAACCGGCGCGCGGCGAGCATGAGCATCACCGACCATCCGGATGATCTTGGCAAGCACGGTGTCTGACGCTGTTTTCGTCGCACGTATTTTGAGGGTGCCCTCACCATTGATTGTGCCGGCATAGACCTCATCACCCAGCTCTTTGGGAATCAGCGCGCTTTCACCTGTGATTGGAGCCTGGTCAACGGCACCAGCCCCTTCGATGACTTCCCCGTCAAGTGGAATGCGATCCCCACCCCGAACGATGAAGCTGTCACCGACAAAGACATCCGCCGCCGGGACCGTTGCCTCAGAACCGTCAGCACGAACCAGCCGAACCGTCGGGGGGGCCAGATCAAGCAGCGCGGATACCGCGTTCCGAGCACGTCCGACACTCCAGCTTTCCAGATAAAGAGAGAGCGAGAAGAAAAATGCTACAGTTGCCGCTTCAAAAAACTCACCCAGAGCGATGGCACCAGCGACGGCAACAACCATCAGAAGGTTCATATCCGGCGAAAGTCGACGCGCCGAAGACCAGGCCTTAGGGGCCACCAGCCAGACGCCAAACAAGATCGCGACTGCGAACAAAGCTGCCTCGGCTAAAGGCATCGGAACCTCACCATGTCCCGAGAACAGCCCGAGCGCACCGCCCATGCCGGTTTCGAAAATGTGCCAGCCAAAACCTGCTGCCCAAAACCCTCCGCTAAGAGTGGTGAACCGCCGCTGACGTGCAATATGCGCCGCCTGGTCCTGGGCGGCATTTCCGTCATCCCATGGTTTGGCGGTCATACCAGTACTCGCAACCAGCAGCATGACATCTTCGTCAGATAACTTGGAAGCACTATCAAGAAGCGTCATCCGACCGTTAATCACATCAAATGCAAGATGCTCTTCGCCACCTGCTTTCGGGCCGACGACACGGTTCAGGATCGCCACCTCTTCGGCGCAATCAAGGCCAGAGACCTGAAAGCTTCTACCACCTTCAGGAATTGGACCAGCGGGGGCGATGTCGCCACACCCGCCGCTACCGCATGCGTGGTGACCATGTTTGTTTTCGTGGCCATGGTCGTGGCTATGGGTATCGGATGACATGATTGGACCTCAAGAATCTCTATGGTCCTTTGTAAATAGTTCCTACAGTAACTAGAGCTTCAATACCTTTTATATTTTTTTCATCCGGGTTCTTTGCCTGCGATATTGTTAGTTCATTTCGTCTTGCGGGCCGGCCGTGTGGATGCAATCTAATTGCAGATGACGCAAAAAATTTGGAACAGACCAATGCAGAAACGGATCGCAATTACCATCACGTTAGTCTCGATTACGGCTGGTTGCTCAGCCCAGTTCACTGGGGCCAAAAGCAAAGCATTTGAACCAGGCAACGTGCCAGATTCGGTCGTATCGCTGGCAGGGCCGGCGCAGGATTTGACCACAGCGCGCCTCCTGCCCGAAGACAATTGCTTTTGGTATGAGCACAGCGGACCCGTCGAGACGACATTGGTACCATTGCGCGCGACGAATGGCGCTCCGATCTGCATTGCGCGCGACGCCTGATCGAAATGAGGGCAGCGACGTCCATGTACGCTGCCCAATATTCATGAGCGGGCTGTGACGCTATCTTCGGCAGAGTATAGGAAAGCGGTCGAGCCGGTTTTCACGTTTGGGTAGAGGTCATTGATATGAGCCATGATCATTCGCACACATCCAGAACTTGCGCGACCGCCGATGCTTCTTGGCTCAGGCGTGCCGTGAATTCTGAGATATGTGTCTCGGTCTCCAACGTATAGATAAAGGGCACGAGAGCCGAGAGCATTATTCGGCCCGGGCTCCATTCCATTCCGGAATTCCGCGTATTCGGGGTTGCGCTCGATCATTGAAGCGGTTGGTGTCCAGTGTGGCCATTCGACCTTTCGGCGGATAACATAGGTGCCGGGCTCGTAAAGATTCCCACGCGCGATCGCTACGCCATAGCGCATTGCGGTCCCGCCTTCTTCGATATGATAGAGATAGCGCGCGACGGCATCCACATGGATGTCACCTGGAACCAAACCATCATTTGCCGCGACGCGTCTTGGTAAAAAACGGTCATGAACACCCCACGGATTTGAGGTCATTGGATCGTAACCAATTGGCGTGACTTGACTGTCCCAATAGGTCTTCTGCGATGCGGTTGGCCAGGTTTTGGCGATCAATGGACTGGCCGCAGACGCCGAGAACAGCGCTGTGGTGGATTGAATGAAATGGCGCCTTGTAAGCATAGGTCTCGTCCTGGTTCACAAGTTTAACGTATTTGGATCGCACTATCGCGAATTAATCCGAATCTTAAAGCCTCTAGCAGCTAGAGCTTCAAGAGGTTTCAGGTAACGCTTGGTTTACCCTGTCGATCAAGTGACCGGTTGCGTGAATCCTGCTTCGGTCGAGTTTACATTGGAATAGGTCGCAAAGACAATTGACACAGGCGAAGCCGCCATTGTAGCGGTGAATTGTTTTCGGTTCCTGATGGCGGAAGCCAAAAGGATTAAAAGGGAATACGGTTCGGTGTTTTCAATGGCGCCAATTCCGTAACTGCCCCCGCAACTGTGAGCGGAGAGCGATGCCAAGACACCACTGGTTTGTAATGGAACCGGGAAGGTTGGCGGAGCGAGCACCCGCGAGTCAGGAGACCTGCCGTAAAGCGCCGGGCTATGCCCAGACTGAACCTGTCGGCCTTGCGGTCGATTCAACCTGACAAGCCGCCGGGTGAGGCGGTAGGGAGAAAGAACATGCATATCGAACCGGGCATCGTGAATGGTGCCAAAATCGCGCTTTCCTATGTTACCGCCGCAGGTGCGGCTACTTACGCAGCGAAAGAAACGTTTTCCACATTGCGAGCGAATGGACCTGCATCTTTTGTTATGCGCTCGGTGCTCGCCACCGTTGGTGTTTTCCTTTTCTTCGAAGTCCTGCCGCATTTCCCGGTTGGTGTCTCTGAAGTCCACTTCATCCTGGGGTCGACGCTGTTTCTGCTTCTCGGTGCTGCACCCGCGGCTTTTGGATTGGCAGCTGGTCTCCTGATTCAGGGTGTGTTTTTTGCCCCGTTCGATCTTCCGCAGTACTTCATCAACCTGACCACTCTGCTGGTGCCGCTATTTGCGCTACAAGCACTGGCCAGCCGCATCATCGCACCCGGCACAGCATATGTTGACCTCAAATATGGCCAAGCTCTTGCCCTAAGTGCGACGTATCAGGGAGGAGTAGTCGCATGGGTTGGGTTCTGGGCCTTCTACGGCCAGGGTTTCGGCGCAGAAACCATGGCGTCGGTTCTGTCCTTTGGCGGTGCTTATATGCTGGTAATTGTCATTGAGCCGATTGCTGATCTGGCAGTGCTTGCGGCAGCCAAGGCGATGCGCGGTTTGAACAGTACAGGTCTGGTGACTCCGCGTTTGTACAACGCTGCGAAAGCTTGACCAAAGTTTGAAGCGGTGTCCTAAACTTGGGTTGCCGCGAAACAACCAGTAGCCGCAGGACCAAAATTTTATTGTGGCGCGTCTCTAGGGCGCGCCACATTGTTTTTAGCCGCTAGAAACCTGTACCCAACGATCAGGGTGATTTGGGTCCTGTATTCGTAGGAAAAGATACCTCGTTTCCTTCCACGATTTGATCCTGTTGGTGACATTGTCCAGAATCAAATCGCCTTCACTCGAGCGATAAACTAAAACTGCATGGCCACTGCGATTGGTGTCTAAGACAGTTGCAATAAGTAGCTTCGTAGGATCCAAGCCGTTCTGCATTAGTTCAAACTTCTTTTGCAAAGCGAAATCTTCGCAATCCCCTGACCCCTGCATTGGTAGCGTCCAGTATTCCTTTGTCCCGTATTGGTTTTGATCCGAAACGGCGCGGATCCTCCGATTGACGCGCAAGTTAATCGCTTTAACGATCTGTTTCTCCTGCGCTTCTGGCAGACCAGAAGTACGAGTATTCGCGCACGCCCACGAATAATCTTTGCAGAGTGATTTGGCGCCCGATGGCGCCTGAACCTCTCTATCTAGTTTGATCCAGGGAAGCTCAGAAGCTTGCAATGAAGCGGCGGAGACAAGGTAGCTGCATATGATACAGGCCAACGATAGATAAACTGGTAACCGTTCCGAAAGTTTTTTCTGAGCGGAAGTAGGTTTTGTCATATCTGCTTTCCCCATACTCGTTTCTCCTGGGTATCTGAAGCTACCGAGCCAAGAGAACTCTATTTCAATCTTTTATGTTCATCGACGCATTACAACAGCTTATTCAATTTAAAATGCAGAGCAGCAAAGTTCGCGAGCGCGCAGTTATTAGTCGTGATTGTGTGCGTGAGCTTAATTGAGATTCTTGCAGCAGCATAGAAGAAAGCTGGCTAGTAGTTCTGGGTTAGAAACGCTTGAGGTTTGGGACGGATTTGGATGACGCGTCAAGCCGAACATCTTTGTGCAATGACATGGGTATCAACCGTTCGCCGGGGCGCACCCTAACAGTGTATCTGCGATTATATGTTTCATGCGGCCAGATGTAACTGGCAATTGCAGATTTCCCCTGACCAAGGTGTGCAGGTTTTGATTGGAAATTCTAAAACAATGACTTCGTCGCTACACTCAGTCCTCTGTTAACGCGCACAGCGACGGGAGCGATGAGTTGGGCAGGCTCAGTGGCCTACGAGCCATATTGCGTCAGGTTTCTATTATGCGTGTAAGTTTCGTACGATCGACTTTGGAGGCATGACGCTTGTCCATAGGAATGTGCTTAATCGAAATCACATTTGGAACGTCAAAACCAAGCGCAGATTTAGTCCAATCGTCGATGTGATCCGCGGAACCTTGGACGCAAAGTGTGGGGCCTGCCTTGGTATTGACGAGCGCGCATCGATCTACACCTGGCCATCGCTGTGCCGCGACTTCGATAGCAAAGGGGAAGAGCGTACCTGAAAAGACTTCAATTTCGGACCCGACGCGCCCCCATAACCATAAACGCCCGTCATCATCCAGCGCGCCAGCGTCACCGGTCCGGTGCCAAATGACGTCACCTTCCTTGATTTTGTTGTTCTTTGAGTGGGTCGGGTTCAAATACCCGTCATTCACATGTGCGCCGGCGACCTGAATTTCATTGTCGCGGATGCGGAGCGTGATTTCGGGCACCGGGTATCCCACAAGAAGACCCCTTCCAACAGCCATGTCGCGGTGATCCTTCACCGTGATATTCGCGGCGTCAAGATGGGCAATCGGTTCAGCCTCGGTCGACCCGTAGACGCACACAACTGACAGGCTGTGCCGGGTTCTCAACGCCTCGACAAGACTCGGAAACACCGGACCGCCGCCGGTGAACACCGTGTGCAACGGACCGGTATCGTCGGATTGAACCAGTTTTTCACATAGCGATGGTGGGATGAGGGCCCGGGTGATCTGTTGCGTTTGAAGCCAGCTTTCCAACTGCACAGTCGACATGCGGTCCAGCTTGCTGAACCTCCAGTTGGGTAAAACACTTGTGCGCCCGGCCGCCAGATTGATCAGCGTGAACACCGGAAAGGCCACCAGATCGCGCTCGGCCATACGGCTGTCGAGCAGGTGTGCGATGGCATCGTGCTGCGCCATCAAAAACGCGTGCGAGCGCGGAATGGCTTTGGGCTGGCCGGTTGTCCCAGAGGTAAAGGAAATAAGGGCGATATCGTCCGGTTGTACCTTTTGCGCCACCGGGCTACTGCGGCTTTTACCAGGCGTCAGCAGGGGCAGGGCCCAGAGATCCGGAACCAGAAACTTCAGCAAAGAATACGCACCCGCTGCACAGAACGCTTTTGGCTTCGTTGTTCGGGCGGCGTGGCGCAGACCGGCCAGCCCCAAGGCTGGCTCTGGTAAGACAACGGTTGCGCCAAGGGTCCAAAGCGCAGCCAGACTTGCATATAGGTCCGCGTTGACTGGCATGGCCAAAAGCACACGATCACCTGACCGGATACCCTTGTCCTGCCACCGACCTGCCAAGTGCTGAACGCGCGTGTGCAGGGTTTGAAAGGTGATCTCGCGGCCCTTGCCGTCCACTATGGCTGTCCGGTCAGGAACCCGTTTAACCGCTGCGGCGAATTGGGACAGCAGGTCAGCCATTCAGCTTCCGTCCAAGCAAAGTATAGCGCCGGAATATTGTCGCGCCTTCCGCTGCACTGCGCTCGGCGGAGGTGTTGTCATCATGGATCAGCGCATGAATGGCGGTTTCGTACCCCATCCTGAGCGCCGCCTTGTGAAACCGGTGAGCCAGATGCCGTCCGGCGCCGGGTTCGAGGCTTGCATAGGTCTTGAGGATTGCGGATGCCGGATCGGGGCCTTCGGCATAATTGGGAATGCCAAACAGAAACCCGGCCAATGTCCCGTCATGGCGGCGCGCAAAAAGGATCAGGTCGGGCTTCATCATCGGCACAACTGGCATATACATGGCCAGAAAATCTGCCTCGGCAATCGGCTTGTAGAACGCGTTGTTTGAGAACGCACGGGTTGAAAGTTTGAAGACCTGACGAAACAGGGCCTCGGGGTCTGTTCCATCCCATTCTTCCACGACAAAACCATCGGTTACTGGCGGTGCTGATCCAGCGGCGGTCCGCAACGACACCCGGGCCGAAAAATACCGGCTGATCTCTGTAAATCCCGCCGACTGGAAAACCCTGGGCTCATGAAGTTTGTTGGTAGGCTCCATCAGGAACGGAGCGGACCCGTCGCTATCCGAGACGAACCGGTAACTGTGCCAGGTGTCGCCTGACATCGGCCCGATGATGCGATCCAGGCCTGCGTCTTGCACCCTCTCGATCCCTTTGCGCAGGATTTCGGCACCGGCTTCGGACGTTTTGCAGGAAAAATCGCCGAAGGTCGCGGCGCGCGCGCCTTCCCAGTTCGGACCGTTCAGATAAACGGTCAGCTTTGCATCCGCCGTTCTGATGTTCTCTTTGGTCATGAAAAAACTCCGGCAAAGAACCCAGCACTTAGCGATCCAGCAACGATCCAAACGTAATAAAGCAACGGCGGCGCGAGGGCCAATAGCGTCAGCCTGAGCACCCTATCTTTTTCGAACCAATGTGGTCGGAGCAACGGCGCAGCGACTGAACAAGCTAATGAGAACAGGGCCAGTACCGTCAGCGGCTCGGCCCAGTTCGACTGTTCAGAATTCTGGGAAACAGCCCATGTCCGAATAAGAAACAGGACAGCCGCAGCAAGTGGTATCACAATAGGAATGGGACGCAGCGCCACAGCAGCGAGGCCCATAGCCAGCCCCATCGCGCTGAGCCCAAAAAAGGAAACCGCATCCCATCCCGTTGCATTTCCAGCCGCAAGCCAACCGAACCCCAAAAGCCCCAAGGCGGCTATGATATCCAGATCGGGGTACTTACTGTCACAAGGAGAAGCGGTACGCGCCCAGCCATGTGCGGCAAGAACCATGATCGGCAGTACTGTGTTCTGCAGCTTTGCGGCGGCCAGCAGCAAAAAAACCGCGACAACATAGACACGGGTCGCATGTTTGGTCAGGCCCAGTTTGGTTCCCACTACGCCGAAACTGGCAAGGGCGGCAAAGAACATGGCGGCCAACAGGGCGAGCTCTGCCAAAGAGCTGAAATAGTGGCCGTTTAGGAAAATCAACAAGCCAAGCGGCAGGAAAAGGTTGTCAAACCCGCGCCAGCTTTGTGCCTCGACCAATGTGCCAAAAGCCGCAACCATAAGGCACAACATCATGATGTTAGATGGCGGGAGTTTCGATAAGAACAAGAAGCAGATGATCGCAACCAATAGCGTTACGACAAAAAACACCACGGACCCTTCTAAGCTCTTGTCGCCATCTTCTACCACATAGCGTTTGGTTCCATACGAAGTCCCGGCAAGCGCAGCGGCTGCATCCGCCAGTGTTAGAACGGCGATTGGCAGGATGTAGAACAGCGTGTTTTCCCCGGCTAGCAGAAAGCATAGCCCTACTGCCAGGGCGAGCAGAAAGTCGCCGTAGGACGTACGATCCACACCATGCAAAGTTGCACCCAGACCCGACGAAAAACGAGGCAGGCGCAGCACCAGCATCACCAGGATTGTGGCCGCAATCAGCATGTAAACCGGCCAGCGATCGGGAAACAACCAGGGCAGCAGCAACGCAAATAGGCCGGTGCTGACATGCATAAGCTTGCGCTGCACTTCGGGTTTCAGACCCGCTGTATTGGCCAGATGGCGTATGACCATCATTACGCCGACCAGAGCCAGCACCGACCCCGCCGCCAGCAGAATCTGCCCAATAACAGTCACGGTTGAAACTCTTCGACGACGAAATCCGAATAGAAGAATGCCATGTCGCGGGCCTTCTGCTGTGTTTCGATGTCGGTCAGGGTTTCAACCTTGTTTCTGAATTCTGGCGGAACCCTCCGGGGTGCCATCATGTTCCAATAGACTAGTCGGGCATTTGGCTCTGCAGCGGTCAGGATCGACCCGTAAACCTGATGGAAGGTCTCGGGCGACATGTACTCGAAGATGTCGGACAGGTTGAATCCTCTGGCTTTTTCGTCGGTCGACACAAAAGCCTCAAGCGATCCAAGGCGGAGGTCGAGACGATCCAACCGGGATCGGATTGTCTCATAATGCTCGGAACGCCACGCCATTGGCAGCGCGTCGCCATGATCGCCTTTGAGAATCCAGTGCAGATAGGGATTTTGCGAGGGATCGGTGGTGACTCCCGCATGACGGATGCGGCGGGCGACATGTTGGGCCGGGCTACCCTCGACATGGTCGAAAAACGCACTGTCCCGGCCCATGCGACCCATGACTAGGCGAGAGAAGAAGATGTTCAGCAAAAGACGCCATCGCACCGTGTTGAACCGCGTGTCGAAGAATGTCAGTCGCTCTGCCGGCGAGCGGGGAACAAACACTGCGTCGATGGTTCGGCGTGAATGCACAAGAGGCAGTAGCCAAGTTCGAAAGACGCGAAAATAGCGCTCGAACTTGCCGACGCCACCGATGCCGTGTTTTTCGACATCCGTGATCAGAGTCCGCCAGAAAGCGCGCGTTTCGGCATCTGTGGCTTCCAAAACCTGGTTCAGCAATGCGCCCCGTCGGGTACTTCGCCGCGAGCCGGTGAGTTCAATGAATTCGGGATGGGTCAGCACTTTATAGGCCGCGATCCTGAGCTTAAGGCAGGCGATCTGGGCCGGTGAAAGATCCAGAACGACAATGCGCGCGGGATCGAGTGTCAGCATTGCCAGCGCATTATCCCCGGCAGAGCAGATGGAGACCAATGTCTTGCCCGCACAATCGCCCAGGGCGGAGGTGAGAACATCCGCGTCTTCCCACAGTTGGGCATAGCGGATATGGTCGAAATCCGCCTTTTTCTCAATCTCACTGCTATCCATCGCACCGCTCCACCGCGCCGCTTGCCCCGTCGACCCGGATCATCTCGCCATCTTCGATCCAGTTGGTTGCGCCTTTCAAGCCAACCACGCAGGGGATACCCAGTTCGCGTGCGACAATCGCAGAATGTGACAACAGAGACCCCCGTTCGACGACGATGGCGGATGCGTTCGAGAATACGGCGATCCAGCCCGGATCAGTGTGGCGCGCCACGAGTATATCTCCGGGGTTTAAGGCCTCGGTGCGCGGGTCGCGGATCACGCGCGCGCGCGCCTTGATCTGACCTGCAGAACAACCTGTGCCGTGCTTCATCCGTGCAGTGTCCGCCTCCGCTTCTGCGTTCTCGGACCAAACCGGGGCGATGGCGGGGCCACGGATTTCGATGCGTTCCGGCGGATCTGGGCGTCGGGACGAGGCTTCGTCTTCCAGTTTGCGCTGCGCAACGATGCCTTTCAGATCAGGTGACAGGCTATAACCTTCGACTGCTCCGAGAACTTCATGTGTTGTCAGGAAGAATACATCCTTTGGCGATGAAAGCAGGTCACGGGCAGCGAATTCGCGGCCGATGCCCAGAAACACGCGCCGCGCATAACCAAATATGCGCGTGCGTTCAAAGCGCAGGTTTTCACGGTCGCGCACCCGCGCCTTGGTCCAGCCTAAAATCCATTTGGCGAAGTGCCGTTTGAGTGGGTTTGACGGAAACAGAGCCTTCCAGTCCGGTTCATCGCCGTCCTGACGCCCGGAAGGTGGACGTTCAGCGCTGGCTGCAATGGCCAGCAACAGACTGGTCGGGTCATCGCGTAACGGAACGCTTTCCAGCTTGAGCTCTTCCGTACACCGGTCGCCGAACTTTTCAAGATACGCATCAACCTCGGCTGCGATTTGCCGGTGTCCTGACAAAACCGACAGATGTGCATTGGCCTTCAAAGGAGCGGCAAGCCCTGCCTGCCGAACCAACTCTCCCATCCGGGCGATGCGTTGCGCGGGTTCCGCCGAAACGATATCACCTTGCCCGATCATGAGGTCGTTGTGCAGGGTCAACCCGGCCTCGCCCAGCCACTTTTGCAGCAGGTTGCGCGAGCCGCCAAAGGCAATCATGCACAGGAAATCGTTGATCAGCGGGGCATCCCACCGATCCAGCAGAGTGCTTTCAATGCGCCGGTATTCCGCAGCCAGTTGGGTCGCGTTAGAGGCACCCACGTTCAGCCCCGTCTGTAATATGTCGTTCAGCCTGCGGTAAAAATCACGCCGGGTCTGCGGTAGGCGGATGGCCTGCCAGATCAGGCCGCCCGCAACCTTGGCCAGTTTCGCGTACTCCACGATCTTGTGCCAGCCGGTGGTGGGGGGTGGGGCAAGAGCATCCGTGACCTCACGCGGCATCGGTTCAGAAACGCCCATCATCGTTTCCATATAGTCGCGGTTCAGTGAAAACCCGGGCAACAGTGCCAGCGCGCGATACCAGTTGATCAGATTGTAATAGGCGCGCCCGTCCACCCGCCCCAGTAAATTGTCAAACACAGTGGGGTTCAGCGCGACCGTGTGCCGGGACACGCCCAGCAGCCTAACGAAAGCGCGATATACCTGAGAATACACGTGCAGGGCAAAGGAATAAGTCAGCGGGCTGACGATGCCCGGATAGCTTTCGACGATATTGGAATTGTCGAAAATGGTAAGCGTCTGATCTTCGAGCGGGGCAGGGCGCAGGGCCGTGGTGATCGGGCGGGCCTGCAGAATATGCAGCCCTTGCGCATCAATGGCCCATTCGATGTCCTGAGGAGAACCGAATAACGCCTCGGCCTTTCGGGCGAGGGCCGCGATGGATCGCGCCTCCGTGACGGTCAAATGTGCAGGGGCGTCAGGAGCGCTTTCCGGTACGCCATCTGCATCGATGACCCAGTCTTCTCCGTCCGCTTCCCCTGACACAAGCTGCTCTGCAAGCCCGTCAATCGCTGAGATCACGACCACATCGCGCCGTCCACTGACCGGATCGGCAGAAAAGGCGACACCGGCCGCTTTGGCATCGATCATGCGTTGCACGATGATCGCGGGGGCCTCGGCCTCGCCGCCGGATTTGACCGCGCGGTAGGTTTCGACCGTTGATGAGAAACCGGATTGCCAAACCTGCTTGGCCGCCGCGATTACACTCCTGCCGGGAACATTCAGGACCGTTGCGAACTGTCCTGCATGGCTGTGGTCCACGCCATCTTCGGACTGGCCAGAACTGCGTACCGCGTACGGCCCGGACCCGAGTGTTTCAAGCGCGGTGGACACAGCCAGTCGCAGGCCTTTTTGCGCGATCGGGCCCGATTGCCCCATACGAAATGCGTCATTTGTGATGACAAAGAATGCGGGCGGGGAAAACCCGTGCTGTGACAGATGCGACAGGGCTGCCGCTTTGCCTCCAACCACAGAGATGTCGTTGGCATCCATTTGGTCGACGATGAAAGTCATGCTACGGCTCCGATCAGGTAGGGTAGGAAACCAGCCGTGGCATAGCAGAAAAATACCCACAGACCGGAAACAGTGTCCATCCTGTTTTGTGCTTTCACAGTGGGTGTCTGACCGTAGTGGAATACAGCAACCCCGCAGGGAACCAGCGCTAGTGCGCCGATCAGGGCGCTTGGCCAGCCAACTCCGGTGGCGTTTCCTGTGCCGGCGAGAAGCGCGTAGGATAACAGAACGCAGCCGAACCAGATACGTCCCGCCATACGCGGACCCCATTTGGAGGAATAGGTGTCGACCCCTTCAATCTCGTTTTCGGGCGCCCACAATTTCCGCCCGATCTCAAGGACGCAGCCATTCACAAAGGACAACGCCAGGAACAGCCATAGTGAGGGTGCTGCGCCGCCTGCCGGCAGCCATTCGAGGCCAGTCAGCAATAGATCGATCAAGGGCATGATTGCCATGTGGCTTAGCAGGTACAGAACCGGCCGGGCCTTCAGCCAGGCCGGGACACCGAATTCAACTGTCATCGCAGCGAGCCAGATCCAAACCGCGCCCAACAGCCACAAAACCGACGGGTGCCAGAACCAGGAAGCCGCAAGTGCAAGTGGAATGGTCAGTAAGCCCAAGCTCAAAACTTCGCCTGGTGAGACCAATCCGCGTGGGATTGGCCTGTTGGGTCGGTAACGTCGGTCATCCTCGGCGTCCTTGAACTCGTCACAGACCCGCATCTGGAAGAACAGCGCCATGGCCAGCACAAAACCGGCGGCAAAGGCAGGCCACTCGGGCAAGGGGCGGTCTGCCAGACGGGCAGACACACAAATGCTGGCCGTGGAAAACACCAGCAACAGGGGGACGGTTTTCTTAAGCGGAAAGCGCTCGGATTGGTAAATCCAAAATCGGTTCTGAAAGCTCATCTGTGGCGGGCCAGACTTTCATGGGCGCGGGTGAAATGACCGGCAGCAATCGCGGCGACAATGGAGATTTCGCCGCATAAGCACGTGGCCGCAGCAACTTCGGCCAAAGCCGTGCCACACCCGCTGCCCCGTAGACCGAGTATGTTCAGCGCTGCTGCCTGGCTTGGCAAACCGGTTCCGCCGCCAACCGAGCCGACAAGGATATTCGGAAGCGTAACCGAGCAGAATAGATCGCCGCCCCTAGGTTCCATACGCGTGACGCCCATTGCACTTTCGGCAACGCAGGCCGCGTCCTGTCCGGTTGCGATATAGAAAGCAGCCAGCCCGTTGGCATAATGCGCCTGTGCGCCAAACTGGCCAGACAAATGTGCGCCCAGATTGGCGACACGGCCATAGTCCAGCATCGCCTCGACCGTCGTGCCCAGCGTCTTTTCGACAATCTCAGCCGGCAGCGTAACCGAGGCGCTGACCTTACGCCCGCGCCCCGTCACCAACCCCAGCGCCGAGGCCTTTTTGTCGCCCGAGAAATTACCTTCGACATACCAGTTCTCAATCGCAACAGGACAGCTATCCGCGATTGCATGGCAAAGGGCGTCGGTGGCGATGGTCACCATGTTCTGACCTGCAGCATCACCAGTGGTATAGCGGCAAATCAGGAAAACGACGTTGGTGTCAATGAATGGCTCCAGCGATACAAGCTTGCCATGACGGGTCGTCGCTTCGGCCGCAGATTTGAGCCTGTCAACATTGGTCACCACCCAATCCACAAATTGCCCCGCTCTTAGCAGGCTATCGAACACAAAGGCCGGGGTCCGCAGCACGCCTTCGTATAAAACAGCGGTACTGATACCGCCCGACCGAGTGGCGGCGTAGGCGCCCCGGGCATAAGATGCGACCAGCGCTGCCTCGGTTGTTGCGAGGGGGACATGAAAGTCGCCGTTGGCGTTCATTCCGTTCAGGCGTAAGGGGCCAATAACCCCGACTGGAAGCTTAACCGTCCCGATGAAATTCTCGATATTGGCGCCATAGGTTTCGGCATCTTCGATAGCCGCCAAATCTGCAATTTGTGCCTGATCCTTGTCGCTGGCCGTTGGTTTCAACTTTTCCCAGAATCGTGCGACCATCTCCTTGGTCGGCTTGCGAGATGGGCGTAAGGTTGAAAACTCTGCATCGCTTGGCGCCATCTGCTGAGGTATCTGGTCAGCATCAAATCGTGCTTTTATGCGTTGAAGCATTTCCCGGACATGAAACGGAATTACCAATAGCGCGCTCCAATAGATTTTCTGTGCAACGCTGTTGCAACCAAAAACCGCTGCGAGGCAAGTTATCAGTCGTTTGATCGAAATCCAGTCAAATGTTCATCGATCAAGTGTTTGATCCTAAAGGGTCTCGCATTTGTCGCAGTTGAAATTACCGGTAGGCCTGAGGACGATGATCTTGGCACGACACGCATCGCCAATGCGGGCCCCCAACTCACGCGGGGCCGGCACGTTTAGTGAACATCTCAGTCGCAGCAAAAAGGACGCGGAAAACCTACATTCGCAGCAATTTTAAATAATGTATTTCAATCCTGATAGGGGCCGGATTTGTCAAAAACGAAACAATTCAAAGGATTATCGGAAGCTCAAGCGTAACGCTCGCTCCTCTTTCGACCTGGTTGATTAAGACTGATCCGTCGTGGCGCTGCGCCACCGCAGAGACGATTGACAAACCCAGGCCACTGCCTTCGGAATATTCCAACTGGGAGAACCGACTAAATGCAGCTTCGCTTTGGTCGGGCGAAAGGCCAGCGCCGTCATCAGCGACAGTAAGCCTAACGTTTCCGCCGTCAGAACGCAGGACGACTGAAACGCGGCTTAGTTTAGCGCCACCGTGCTTAACAGCATTGTCTAACAGGTTCTTTAGAGCTTCAGTTAGAAACACCTGATCACCTGATACTATGACCGCCGTCTCGGGCATCGTGACATCAAACTCGATGCCTTTTGCAAGAATGTGAACTCCCATTTCTGCGCAGGCTTCTTCGACAACCGAGCGGAAATCAATTTCAACCATTTGATCTTGGTGCGTCGGTTGCCTGAGCCGTTCAAGTGATAGCAGTTGTTCAGCGACTGTTGCTGAGTTCTTTGCCGCTGCGACAAGCTCGATGATGCGTTTATCGCGGTCTTCATCGGTTTTCGCATCTCGAAGCGCTTCGGCCATCGACTGAACGGCGGCCGCAGGGTTACGTAGCTGATGTGCCGCTTCGGATATGAACACCTGATGGGCATTGATACTTTTTTCCACCTGTCCAAAGAGTCGATTCAAGGTTTTCACGACACCTTGAACCTCGATCGGTACCGCGCGTTTGATCTCACTCAGGTCATCTGGTGAGCGCAGGTCGATTGCGTCCTGTAAATCCAGGAGGGGCCGCAGCCCGCGAGCAACTCCGAACCATACCACAAATGCCAGAGTGGCAAGTAGGATTCCCATGAGAATTCCTGCGCGGATTGACAGCTCATTTGCAAACGCGTTGCGATCCGCCATACGTTGCCAAACTGTGACCGTCGCATCTCCTATGAGATTTTCTATGGTCACACGTTCTGTCAGCTTAAGAACTCGCACCGGCTCGTCGCGATAGAGTGCTTCGAAAAACTGCGGCCTGTTCGCCTCTTGAGCAGACGGGTTCGCGGGTGCCGGAGGGTATGCATAGCCAGTCACGTAGATGCCACCCGGGCCCGTAACATGATAAAAGATCTCTCCGCCCGACGCGTCGCGGATCAAGCTGCGCGTGGTGGGCGAAAGTGCGTCACCTCCTGAAATCGCGACATCTCGTGAAATTGCAAGACCGGCAGATAGCAGGCTGTCGTCGAACAGCTCCTGAGCCGTTTCCTGGGCAATCATAAAGCGCCAAAGCCCAAGAAGGATCGCAAGCAACACCAAGGGTGTCAGGATAAGAATGAAGAGTCGTAGCCTGAGGGAGCCGTGCCTGATCACTTCTGCACCTCAAGAAGGTACCCCAGACCGCGCGCTGTCTTGATCTTAATGCCGAGAGGCTGAAGGCGTTTTCGTAACCGCGACACATGAGGTTCAACAGCTGAGTCATCGACATCGGCCCCAACGCCATAGACATAATCTGTGAGTTGGCTTTTAGGAACAATTCTGCCCCGACGCTCCAACAGGCATTCAAGCACCGCTATTTCCCGCCGTGGTATATCCATGACTTCGCCCTGAACACTAACCTGACGCGATGCGCGGTCGAATTCGAGGCTACCGATGCTCTCCCGCGCTCCGTAGTCAAGTTCTTTGCGCCGAGAAAGCGCTCGGACGCGTGCTTCTAACTCGTCCATTTCGAAGGGTTTGACCAGATAGTCATCTGCGCCCATATCCAAACCGGTCACCCGGTCGCTTGTTTCGGTGCGCGCTGTTAGCAGGATCACGGGCGCACTGTCACCACGTTCGCGAAGCGACCTCAGGATGTCCAACCCTGACCGGCCGGGTAGGTTGATATCCAAAACGATCAAATCCGCGCCTTCTTGTTGAAGGTAAAGGTCGGCCGCATCTCCGTCAGTCAGTATATCCGCCGCATGACCTCGGTCACGAAGGCGATAAGCAATGGCATTGGCGAGTGGCTCATTGTCCTCGACTATGACGATCCGCATTAGGTCTCCTGCAAGTTTCGCGCAAGGTTGGCGCTCCATGATTGCCAGATGGGAGGGGGAATCAACCCCACAGTTCTATTTGCGATCACGGTAGCGCCGGGGGCGATGACGTGATTGTCTGGTCAACAGGGAGGAACCAATGACCATTTCCAACTTCACCCGTCGCGCCGTCGTGGGGCTGATCGCCGCCGCCGGTATCGCTGCACCTGCCGCTGCCGAGGTTGATTTCTCGGGCAAGACCATCGAATGGGTCATCCCGTTCTCGGAAACGGGTGGTTCGGCGAAATGGGCCAACTTCTTTGCGCCGCTTCTGTCCGAAGCTCTTCCGGGTCAACCGACCGTGGTCGTGAAATTCATGCCGGGTGCTGGTTCGACCAAAGGCGCAAACTGGTTCCAGGAACAAAGCCACGATGATGGAACCTTGTTGTTCGGCACTTCCGGTTCAACTCAATTCCCTTATCTGCTGAGCGATCCGCGCGTGCGTTATGAATACAACGACTGGATCCCGGTTATGGCGTCCGGGACGGGTGGTGTCGCCTATCTGAACGCAGAAGATGGTGCCAAGTTTGATGGCTCCGCAAATGCGTTGAAAGACACGAACTTCATCTACGGCTCGCAGGGCGCAACGCGTCTGGATCTCGTGCCGCTGTTGGCATGGCAAATGCTGGGTATGAACGTTGAGCCAGTCTTTGGCATCAAAGGCCGTGGCGATGGTCGTCTGATGTTCGAACGTGGCGAAGCTAACATCGACTATCAGACCTCATCCGGCTATTTGGGTGGATCGGCCCCGCTGGTTGAGGCCGGTCAGGCTGTGCCGATGATGACCTGGGGGGCGCTGGATGCCGATGGAAACATCGTCCGCGACCCGACCTTCCCTGATATTCCAACCTTCAAAGAGGTTTGCGAGGCAACGGATGGCTGTGAAACCAGTGGCGAGGCGTGGGACGCTTGGAAAGCGTTCTTTGTCGCAGGTTTCCCGGTTCAGAAGTTGGCTTTTCTGCCTGGCGATACACCACAGGAAGTGGTCGATGCCTACACCGCAGCTTTTCAGGCTGTGACCGAGCGCGGCGACTTTGCTGATATTTCGTCCAAACGCGTCGGTAAGTACCCGGTATTTGTGGGCGACGGTTCCAAGGCGGCGCTGCAAACCGCGACAAACGTCGACGACAATGCCAAAGGCTACGTTCTGAACTGGCTCAAAGAAGCCTATGGTGTCGAGCTGAACTAAGCCCACACACCACAGCGCGCACCCCAATGTCGGGTGCGCGCTTTTTCAAACACAAGACAGTATATGAAAGGCGGCCGCTATGGAGGTTTTCGCCACCGCTCTTCCTGCGCTCAATGATGCGTGGGGTTTGATCCTGCAACCTATCGTACTGGGGTATCTTGTTCTCGGTGTCGTTATGGGACTGGCCGTAGGTGTTTTCCCGGGACTTGGCGGTATTGCCGGTTTGTCCTTGTTGCTTCCTTTCATGTTCGGGATGGACCCAATCCTTGGTTTGGCGCTGATGATCGGGATGGTCGCCGTTGTTCCGACCTCTGACACCTTTGCTTCTGTTCTTATGGGGATCCCCGGCAGCTCCGCCTCTCAGGCAACTGTCCTAGACGGCTTCCCAATGGCGAAGAAGGGTGAGGCCGCGCGGGCACTATCTGCCGCGTTCGCTTCATCGCTGTTTGGCGGTTTGGTCGGCGCAACCTTCCTAACAATGTTCATTCTGGTCGCGCGGCCCATCGTTCTGGCGTTTGGTCTACCAGAGATGTTGATGATCACCATCCTCGGCCTTTCCATGGTTGCCATTCTGGCTGGGCGCATCCCCTTAAAGGGCGTCGCAGCTGCTGGGCTTGGGTTGATGGTTGGCACAATTGGTGAGGCGGACGCTGGCGGTTCGCTCCGTATGGCAACCTATGACATTCCGTATCTGACAGATGGTTTGAAGCTGGTCATCGTTGGATTGGGCATCTTTGCCGTTCCCGAAATCGTCTCGCTGCTGCGGCAGGATCGATCGATTGCCAAAGGGGCTTCGCTGGGGGCGGGTTGGCTGGACGGCGTCAAAGACTGGGCCGCGAATATCTGGCTGTCTGTTCGCTGCTCGATCATCGGGGTGGTCGTTGGCGTCATTCCCGGCCTAGGCGGTTCGGTCGTCGACTGGATCGCTTACGGCCATTCGGTTCAATCGACCAAAGATAAAAGCAACTTCGGCAAGGGCGAAGTACGTGGCGTCATCGGGCCGGAAAGTTCAAACAACGCCAAGGAAGGCGGCGGGCTGGTGCCTACGCTACTGTTCGGCATTCCCGGCTCGGGCTCGATGGCGATCTTCATCGGTGCAGTGGCTCTGTTGGGATCTGGTGACATCGAGGTCGGTCCAAGCATGCTCAAGGACAATCTCGACATCACCTATTCGATCGTTTGGCTTTTGGCGCTTGCCAACGTCGTGGGCACCATCCTGTGCATCGCGGCTTCCGGTGGCATCGCCAAGCTGACAACGATCCGCTTCACCTATCTGGCACCTTTCCTGTTCATGCTGATCAGCTTTGCAGCCTTCCAGTCCGGTCAGAACTTCGAAGACCTTCTGGCGCTGTTCGTGATCGGCCTGATCGGGATCTTCCTGCGCCGGTTCGATTGGTCGCGCCCGGCCTTTCTTATTGGGTTCGTGCTGTCGAACCCGGTTGAGAAGTTTACCAATCAGGCGTTCCAGATTGCCTCATTCCGGTTCCGCAAAAGCTTTGGTGAGGGCATGGAGTATGTCTTCAGCCCGATCGTGATTGTTCTGATCTTGGTCACCGTGGCTTCGGTCATTTTAGGAATTCGGCAGGCTAAGATGATCATGGCCGAAGGTGAAGTCCAGTCTGGCAGCAAGCGCGCACCGTTGATCTTCCTGCTGGTTATCATGGCCTACCTAATCTCGGCATTGATCAACGCCAACATGATCCCAGACTACAACATGACCGACAAGATCATCCCGTTGGTGATCGGCAGTGTGTCCTTGTTCTGCTGCGTGATCCTGCTGATCCAGATGATGCGGAGACCCGAGGGTGATGCAATCTTTGCCGATAAGGAAATTGCCGGTGAAGATGCGAGCGCTCCGCATGGGCTTTGGTCGACGTTGGCGTGGTTTGCAGGTCTTATCGCGGCAACGTGGGTTGTTGGTTTCATCCTAGCCCTGATCGGGTTTCTGATTGCCTTCTTCCGCATTCGAGCCGGTTCAAGCTGGCAGATGACGCTGATCCTGACAGCCTGCGGCATCGGTTTCATGTGCGTCATGGCAGGCGCTCTGAACCGGGATTTCCCACCGGGACTGTTGCAAGACATGGTGAGCCTGCCATGGCCACTGAAATGAATGCTCCACTGAGGTCCGGCCTGCGAAGCAGGCGGGTCGGACAAAGCTGAAAACACAACAGTTTTTGACGGTTTGTAGAGGAGGGGTTCGAGATGACCCAGACAGCAATCCCGTATATTTTCATGCGTGGCGGCACTTCGCGGGGGCCCTATTTTCGTCGCTCTGACCTGCCCGCGGATATGGACACGTTGGCTGATGTGCTGGTCGCTGCCCTAGGGGCCGGGCAGGCGTTTAACATTGACGGAATCGGTGGCGGTACTGCTGTGACGACCAAGGTAGCCATGTTATCTGTCAGCGATGATGAATGGGCCGATATCGATTATTTCTTCGCGCAGGTTTCGGTTGAGGAAAAGCTGGTCGACTTCAAGCCAACTTGCGGAAACATTCTTTCCGGCGTCGCTCCGGCCGCAATTGAAATGGGTTTGTTTCAGCCTCAAGGCGATGAGACCGTGGTCCGGATACGCGCAGTTAATACGGGTGCGCGAGTGGTTGCCAAAGTGCAGACCCCGGGTGGTGAACTGGCCTATGAGGGCGATGCCGAGATTGCCGGAGTTCCCGGGCAATCTGCACCGGTACAACTGAGTTTTATGGGAGTTGTGGGTTCGGCAACGGGTGCATTTCTGCCCACCGGAAATCTGCGCGATACGGTGCAAGGGGTCGAACTGACCTGTATGGATGTCGCGATGCCTATGGCTATGGCCCGCGCCACCGATTTTGGACTAACTGGGTATGAAAGTGCAGAAGAACTGGACGCCAACCGCTCTTTCTTTGCCCGGATGGAGGCAGTTCGGATCGAAGCCGGGGAACTGATGGGTATGGGGGATGTATCGAAATCGGTAACCCCCAAATTCGGGCTGTTGGCACCAGCCAAAGAGGGCGGAACCCTTGCAGTTCGGTATTTCATGCCATGGAAAACTCACCCGACAATGGCCGTTACGGGTGCGCAGTGCATGGCGTCTTGTGCTTTGACGCCCGGAACCGTCGCTGATGGGTTGTTGGACCGACCTAAGGCAAGCCCGGCTGAAGTTGTGCTGGAACACGCTTCTGGGAAGATTGATGTGCTGGTGGACTTCTCGAATGACGGGGACTTCAACGTAAACTCTGCTGGTCTGGTGCGGACTGCGCGAAAGCTTGCAGATGGGCATGTTTACATACCCGGATCTGTGTGGAGCGGCAGTTGAAACTGGGATCTCCGTTATGTATACTAAGGTATACAATATGAGGGTGCCACGATGAACAATTATTCTGAATGCCTCGATATTGCGCGTCAGGAACTCAGGCTGGCGCAGTCGGTCCTGCGGCGGGATATTGCGGAATACCCGACGCCGATCGCCGGGTGCGATGAGCAGTTCAACCATTTGCTGGATCAAAGCGAGCGGGTCCGCAATGCGCTTGCAGCACTCGATACGCTGCATTTTGTGCCGACGCCAAGAAAACTGAACACCGGGCAAGGTGTGGAAAGTCGATGAAGGTTCACATTCTGGATGATTGGTTTGATACACTGCAGGGCTTGCCTTGTTTTGGAAAGCTATCCGACCACGAAGTGAAGATCTGGACAGATCATGTCGAGGATACCGATGAATTGGCGGCACGGTTGCAGGAGGCCGAGGCGTTGGTTCTGTTTCGCGAACGCACCAAGGTAACCCGCGACTTGATCGAAAAGCTGCCGAACCTGAGATTGATAAGTCAGCGCAGCGTGTATCCGCACGTTGATGTGCAGGCATGCTCGGACAACGGTGTTCTGCTGTGTTCAAACATGCATGGTGGAACGCCTTCGTATGCTGCAGCCGAACTCACTTGGGCGCTGATCATGGCCGGGATGCGCGATTTACCGGCGCAGATGGCCTCGGTCAAAGCGGGGCGGTGGCAGGCCGGAGTTGGCAAGACGCTGAGAGGGCGGCAGCTGGGACTGTACGGCTATGGCCGTATCGCACGCGCTGTCGCGGGCTACGCCGAGGCATTTGGAATGAATGTAGTCTGGTGGTCCTCAGATGAAGGTCGGGTTCGGGCGCAGGCAGATGGTGTTCAGGTCGCCGCGAACCGCGAAGCTTTCTTTGCCAACAGCGATGTTGTCTCGATCCATGTTCGCCTGAAGCCAGGCACAAACGGCATCATTACTGCGTCGGACTTCGCACACATGAAGCCGGGATCACTGTTTGTGAATACATCTCGTGCTGGCCTTATTGCAAAAGGGGCATTGCTTGGGGCGCTGAATGCCGGTCATCCCGGGAAGGCCGCAATCGATGTCTTCGATTCCGAACCCCTCAATGATCCGAAAGACCCCTTGCTTTCGCATCCAAATCTGATTGCGACGCCGCATATCGGCTTTGTGACCGAGGATGAGTTCGATCTGCAATTTTCGGACATTTTCGATCAAGTGAACGCCTACGCTGCATGCGCTCCGGTTCACATGATCAACCCCGAGGTTTGGACCAGCGCAGGATAAGGTTGGCCGCTATCGGCGCACCGATGATTACCAACACGATCCTTGTCAGATGATGCGTGATCACAAAGCCCAGATCCGCGCCTGAGACGATGGCCAGAACTGTCATTTCTGCCTGCCCGCCGGGGGCAAAGGCCAAAAATGCCTCGACCGGTTGGCCCAGCCCCAAGGTGGTGACAACGGCAGTGAAAGCGGCCGCCAGAACGGCGAGGACAATGACATAGGCGAATCCCGCCGCTACCACACGGCGTAGTTCGACCCATGTGACACCTACGAATTTCACGCCGATACCGCAGCCGATAAAGAACTGAGCTGCAAGGATGGCCTCGCGAGGCGGTCGGGTGTGAATGAAGTCGCCCAGTGACAACGCAGCCGTCAGGATCATTGGCCCTAGAATCGACGCTCCGAACAAGCCGATCCGCTCACCGCCTTTCCAGCCGACAAAGGCAGCAAGAACCATCAGCGCCAATTCATGTATCGGCAGGTTGCGCGCGGGTTCTCCGATTGGGTTAGTGAGTTGGGCGTCGTAAAACACCGTAAGAAACAGAGGGGCCAGCGTTACAATAATCAGAACGCGGGTTCCGTGGATCAGGGACAGCGTTCGCGGGTTAGCGCCAGCCTCGGCCCCGAAGATGATCATATCCTGCAATCCGCCGGGCATGGCCGCGTAAAACGCGGTCGTGGTATCAAAGCCCCAGACCTTGCGGAAGAATGGCACTCCGACCAGCGCGATCAGCAGGATAAAGAACGGGATCAGTGCAATCGACGCTGCCATCTTAGGCAGTTCTGCAAATAGGGCTGGGGTAATCGAAGCCCCCACAGCCACGCCAAGTATGGTGCGCGCCGCAATCGAGACCTGACCAAAGCCTTCCATTGGCGCATGAGCCAGAGCCGCAATCAGACACGCGCTCATCGGGCCGAACAGAAAAGGCAATGGCAGATCCAACGCCCAGAATAGCCCTGTGCCAAGAAGTGCCAAGCCCAGTGTTAGGGCCCGCTTTGCGAGGAGAGAAGGTGTTTTGTTCTGGGTGGGCAAAGTGCAGCTTCCGACAATATTGACTCACTATGTATCCAAATGTATACAAATGGACGCAAGAAGACAAGTGAGCACGCGATGACCATTCAGGACGACCCCTTACAGCCTGGCCCGCAAGGCAATTCGGCGTATCAACGCTTGTTGGATGAGATTCGCGAGGGCACCCTTCTGCCCGGCGAGCGCCTGCGCGAGATTGAGCTGTCTGAACGGTTGGGTGTCAGCCGAACACCGGTGCGCGAGGCGATCCGGCAGCTGGAGACCGACGGCCTGGTCACGCATGTACCGCGGCAGGGCGCGACCGTCCGCAGTCTGGATTACGCCGAGGTGATGGAACTCTATGAGATGCGCGCAGTGCTCGAGGGCACTGCGGCCCGTCTAGCAGCGCGTGCGGCGTCGGATGTCGAATTGGACGAGTTGGATGTTTTGAATGATCGATTGGCCGAGGCTGGCACAGGTCCAGACGCGGCTCGGATCAACCGGATATTTCACGCCACGCTTTTGGATGCAGCCAAGAACCGATTTCTCGCGAAATCCATGCTGTCCTTGCAGAAGGCGCTGCTGATCCTTGGGCCGTCGCAATTGTTGGACGGAGATCGGGCAGAAGCGGCAGTCGCTGAACATCGGCGTATAATGGCCGCGCTGAAGGCCCGTGATGGCGCGGCGGCCGAGACAGAAATGCGCGGGCATATTCAGGCCGCACAACGAATGCGTATCCGCGCGTTGCAGGAACGCGATCGGACAACCGACGAAAATCACTAGGTAGACAGGATATGGCCACCCAAAAGGAAGCTTACGATATCGCTGTGATCGGTGGCGGGAACGCTGCTTTATGCGCCGCGATGACCGCCGCCGAAGCCGGTGCCCGCGTTCTGATACTGGAAACCGCGCCAAAACCCTATCGCGGAGGAAACTCGCGCCATACGCGCAATTTTCGCTGCATGCATGGTGGCCCTTTGGGCCCGTTGATCGAGGAGTATAGCGAAGACGAATATCTCGCGGACTTGATGAAGGTCAC
Source organism: Ruegeria sp. C10 (assembly GCF_056537805.1). Classification (NCBI taxonomy): domain Bacteria; kingdom Pseudomonadati; phylum Pseudomonadota; class Alphaproteobacteria; order Rhodobacterales; family Roseobacteraceae; genus Ruegeria; species Ruegeria sp. C10. The sequence continues at coordinate 1,070,166 of NZ_JBQFSC010000001.1, forward strand.
CGGTGGCAAAACTGACGAGCATCTGGCCCGCCTTGCGATCCGCACTTCCGAGGAATGCCTGCCATGGATGGAAGAGCACGGTGTCAGGTTTCAACCCTCTCTTTCCGGAACACTTTCTTTGGCACGGACAAATGCCTTTTTTATGGGAGGCGGGAAGTCTCTGGTGAATGCTTATTACCGAACTGCGGCGGGTTTGGGTATCGATGTTTTGTATGAAGCCGCCGTCACGCATTTGGAGCTGAACGGGGATCGGATCGAATGGGTCGACTATACCTATGAAGGTCAAAACCACCGGATAATGCCAAACGCAGTCATCGTCGCCTCGGGCGGGTTTCAGGCCGATACGGATTGGCTGACCCGTGCATGGGGTGAGCCTGCAAAAAACTTTCTGATCCGAGGCACTCCTTATAACCGAGGCGTGGTCCTGGCTGATCTTCTGGATCAAGGCGTCGAGAGTGTTGGCGACCCGACCCAATGCCACGCCGTTGCTATCGATGGGCGTGCACCGAAATTTGACGGTGGTATTGTCACCCGTCTGGATTGTGTGCCGTTTTCGATCGTCGTGAACAAGGATGCCGAGCGCTTCTACGATGAGGGCGAGGATGTCTGGCCCAAGCGCTATGCAATCTGGGGGCGCTTGGTGGCAGCCCAACCAGATCAAGTTGGCTATGTGATCATCGACGCCAATTCGTTGAATCTGTTCATGCCGTCGGTGTTTCCACCGCTGAAGGCAGATACGTTGGAAGAACTGGCCGGGATGATGGGCCTGCCTGCCGGAAAGTTGACCGCAACAATCGCTGAATTCAACGCCGCCTGCGGAGATACAAGCGCCTTTCATCCGACAGAGCTGGACGGCGTTTCAACATCTGGCTTGAACCCGCCCAAGACCAACTGGGCGCGTCCGATCACCGAGCCGCCATTTTACGGTTATTCGCTGCGTACGGGCGTAACCTTCACCTATTTGGGCCTCAAAGTCGACGATGCCGCGCAATGTTCGAGCGCCGACGGCAAGATCAAAAACATGTGGGCGGCTGGCGAAACCATGGCGGGCTCGATCCTTGGGCAAGGCTATCTAGCCGGTTTCGGCATGACCATCGGAACCGTCTTTGGACGCATCGCAGGACGTGAGGCCGCCGCTTATGCAAACTGAATTGATACAGGAAGCCCGCCGTCAGGCTGAAATTTGCAACGCCTGCCGCTATTGCGAGGGCTATTGTTCGGTCTTTCCGTCGCTTCATGCGGAACGCGCGTTCTCGGATGGGGACATCACGCAACTGGCCAACCTGTGCCACAACTGCCGCGGCTGCTACTACGCCTGCCAGTACACAGCCCCGCACGAGTTCGACCTGAATTTGCCGAAGGCTCTGGCCGAGGTACGGAGGGACAGCTGGGAAAGCTTCGCATGGCCGCAGCCGCTGGCGCGCCGATTTCACACCCAGGGCGGGGCGATTGCGCTGGCACTTGTGGTCGGATTTGCCCTGTTGTTCTGGGCAATTCGCGCGATAGGTTCTAGCGGAGGGGACGGGTTTTATGCCGTTCTGTCGCATAATGCGATGGTTGCGATTTTTGCTCCGGCATTCTTGCTGCCACTCTTTAGCATTGCCATCAGCCTAAGGCGCTATTGGGCCGAGGTGGGGGGAAAACCCATCAAAATGGCGGACCTGCTGGCCGCCTTCAAACGAGCGGGTAAAATGCAGGATCTTGCCGCAGGTCATGGTGAAGGCTGTAATTTTGAAGAAGAAGACCGGTTCAGTCAGGCGCGACGTCATATTCACCACGCGATCATGTATGGCTTCCTGCTTTGCTTCGCGTCGACCTCGATTGCAACGGTTATGCATTATGGCTTTGGAATGCATGCGCCGTACGGGTTCTGGTCTTTGCCCAAACTATTCGGAATCTCCGGCGGTGTGTTGTTGACAGTGGGTTGCTGCGCCATGGCAATTCTCAAGCAAAGGTCCGATCGCAATCTCGGTGATGCTTCGGCATGGGGCGGCGATATCGGTTTCATCCTGTTGCTGGGATTCGTCGGTTTTAGCGGACTTGCTCTTTACGCTTTCGGATCAACGGCTTTGATGCCCGCGTTGCTTGCTATTCATCTTGGATCGGTCCTGACATTCTTCCTGCTAACGCCCTACACCAAGATGGCCCACGGTTTCTATCGGCTTGCTGCTCTTATCAAAGATGCGCAACGGAAAAGAGATAGTTACTAGGCTGCGGCGACCCTGTCGCTCCTTGGGAAACGGTGAAAAAGTAAACTTAAATCGCAGCTTGAGGTCTGACTTTGGGATCAGACAGGGCGGTCCCACCTTGGTGTCGTTGAAGCAAATTGCCCTCCCGTACGTAGAGCGCAATCACGATCATGATGCAGCCTTGCGACCAGCACCTCTAGATCGCGCAGCCCGGGCCGATAATGGCCCGGGCCACTCCCAGTTTGCTTTAGCTGGCCAGGCCGCAGGAGGAAGAGTCGCTGTTGTTGGTGGTGTCTGTCTCCGTCACACCATCGGCCGGATTGGCATTGACGGTGATCTTGAAGGGGATCTGCTCGCCACCTTTGACCTCGTCCGGGAATTCGAGCGATAGTGTGGTCTCATCCCCGTTTGGCCCCAGTGCCGGTGTCGGCAGATCGACCACCACGCCGCTCTGGAAGAAATCGACCCGCGTGGTCGAAGGCCCGGCAGCCCCTGCACCAATGTTACGCACGATGATCCTCAACTTGCGCGGCTCCTCACAATACCAAGCCGGGAAGGGTGGCGGGCCGGGAGGGAAGGGCTGCACCGGGATCAGGTCCGGTTTGTCCTCGGGTGGAGGCGGCGGCGGAGGTGGCGGTGGCGGGGGCGGTACCTTTTTGATCAGCCGAGGCACGACTGGTTCGACATCGATGGTTTCCACTTCGCCTTCACCATGGGCGGCGGTGTAGACCGCGACCACGTCCAGCGGTGTTTCGCTGTCGATAAAGACAAACCCTTTCAGGAAACAGCATTCGGCCACCCGCAGGTGTCGTGCCACATCCTCGCAATCGATCTCCATCGATTCCCAGGGACCGAGTTTATTCTTCGTTCTGGCCGAGACATTACCCGGTTTTTCGTTTGGCAAGGCCGACGACACCCGTTTACGAAAACGCACAGCATCTCCGCTGCCGTTTCCGATGTTGATTGCTGTGTGATAGCGGCCCTGGGACAAAATGCGGCCCTTGGAACAGCCGCAGACGAACTTGACAGCGTAACGATAGGTCATCTTCGGTTCTTCCTCCTCGCAGCAAGGGGTGTCATCTTCGGCGCGGTTCACCTCCATTCGGCGAAGGGCGACGTTGTTGTCACCAAGTGCCAGTCGATCGACAGGCAGACTGCCTGCGATCGTCTCGACATTGCTGCGGTCTTCTGGCGTATCCACGCTGGCAAGAATGTATTCCTCGCACAGGTCCTCGGGGCACCATGGGATCGGGCCGACGATCACTTCGTCGCCACAATGCACTGATTGGCCGATAGGTTCGCCTACGATCAGCGGATCCCAGTCATCCGGCCATGTGGTGCCCTTGCCTTCGGTCGCGCGGGCTAATGACAAAGTCACTGATTGGGCTGGGTAGTTGCCGCGATTGCCGATCCGGACATACAGATAATTCTCGACGCAGCGGCGCGGAGTCTCGTGGTCGGTGCCGCCGTCAGGACGGTGCCGATTCCAGATGCTGGGAGCATTGTTGCCCGGTTGGTGCCAAGGGTATTCACCCTGTCGTCCGTCATCAATGAAGACGTCAACATCAGGCGGGGATCCGTTGTAGAGCGCCTGCTTCTCAAAGCCCCAGCGTACCACTTTGTGTGCCCAGCCTCCGGCTGCACCGTCGAATTGAGCAGTGTTCTCGTCTGATTCCTGCAAGGCGCGGGAAAAACCTTCGACTGTGTTGGGCACGATCCCGGCCAAAAGCGGCACCGCCTGCAGGATCAGATAGATCGTGTAGCGGCTGGCATGCAGCCTGTCGTCCAGTTCTGTGGAATCACCTCCGAGAGATCGATAGATTCGGCCCAAAGTAGTGGCATTGATCTCGGTCGACCGATATCCGCCCACGTCCATCGTGCCACCCCAGCCCCAACCCGAGGCGACCGACCGATCCCATCGCCGGGTGATTAGGTTGCTGAAGGGGAAGGTACGGAAACGATCCGGCGCAATACCTTGAGGATCGTAAAGTATTGCCGCCAGCGCGTCACCAAAGCCATGACAAAAGCCGAAATTGGGCCAATTGAGATGATCCCATAGCACCGCGTGCCCGAATTCATGCGCCGATACGCGCGAGTCTGTGGCCATGCCGACTGTGGAGCCATTTGCCGCAAGCGCATAACGAAAGCGTAGCACACCATTGCCTATGGCATTGCCTGGCGCCTGAGCATTCACCGGTCCTGCAATGGGATTGAACCAGCGGTGATCAACATCCACCGGGAAGGTCACCCCGTCGAAATAGCTGGGCAGATCGAAGCCCAAAGACTGGACGAAGCGATACAGGAAATCATGGTTGTAGTACGCACAGACCGCCGCGAAATCGTCGCTGTCGGCGGGATAATCAAAGATCGATGCGGCACCGGCGTTTTCAGTCGGTGGGGCGATGTTCGGTGTGTCAAGATCCCGTACCGCCACCAATTCGCCGCTTAGTTCCACCGGTGCGCCACCGCCCGGTAATATCAACCGTTCCAGCGCCACCAGTTCGCGTTGCGCATCCAAAAGCGCAACCGGGGCCGTCGGATCAAGCTCTGAATCTCCTGAAAGTGATATCGGGTCATCTGTGAAGACGTAGCCCGAAACACACCCCACCAATGGCCGGATGTAAAGCACCGCGCCGGTCTCCCAATCGACCAATGCTCGCCAGTTCAGCTCTCCGTAGTCGGGAATTTTGCAGCCAAAATGCACAAGGCTTACGAAACGCCATTCGCCGTCCTTGATGCCCTTTGGTACACGACCAATCTCTGGCAGCGGGGTTAACTCGGCCCCTTCGATCTCGCCCGGTTCTTTGTGTGGCAGGCGATGTTCTGCGTCGTAGCGATAGACAAAGTCCCGGGTGTCATTAACCTTGAATTTTGTGAACTTGGCCCCTTTCACAGCTTCGCGCAGAACCGTGCCAGCTTGTTTGTCGCGGCCAGCAGGCGGAGTAGGGGCGTTGCTGAGTTCGATATCGGCAGCAACACTTGAGGACGAACCGGTGACCACATTGTCTGGGCCGGCCATGCGCAGTGTCAGACCGCGTTCCCAGACCGGGATGCCGTGATGTGTCTGACGAAATGTGTAGACCAGAAAGGACTGTACTGCCTTGGCTTCTTCCAGCCGCAGCTTGCTGCCCTCCTCGCGATTATACTTGCCTGAAACACTCTCGCCGAGCCTGTCAAGAAAATCAGGCTTTATCCGGTAAAGCCCCGCCACTTCGGCGGCATAAGCCTGCGCCACATCCAGCGCACTGGTTCCTGTAGAACGCCCTCCAAGAGGGTCGCCATGATGCTGAAGTCCAATGATCGCGCCGTCTGGCGCGCGTTCAAATACTGTTTCGGGCATGTCTGCCTCCGTTCAAAATCATTCTAAAACGCTGGGCAAGAAGCCCCGGATCGCCCGGCCGAACGGCAGAAAAAAAGAACTTGTTGTAATAAAAAAGAATAACGAAGCGCGATGGCCGGAGAGACCCAGCGGCGATCCTGCCAACAAAGCTATCGTAGCATTTATTGCCGATTCCCGCAAAAATCTGCCAGCTAAGCCGGAAGGCGCGATCACCTTTGTTTTGCTATCGCCGCTCACCCGAGGCTCTCGGTCAAGGCGGAGCTGTAGCTGTAGGTATGTAACGGTTAGCGCCGTACAACTGGCATCGAATTAGTAACGCCATTGCGGATGTAATCACTGTGTTGCTGAAGAAGAGGGTCATCAGACTAGGAAGCCATGAATATCCTCTACGCGGACATTCACATTGATGGCCTAGAATGGTGCGACCGGATTTTCGGGAAATACCGTCCTATCGCACCGCTGCATTGCCTGACCAGTCGTTCGCGACAACGCTTGGCATTTTGGGCGCTATTGGAAATGGTGGCGCGGAATTGCGAGCGCGGCGAGATGAGTTTTCCGCATTCCTGTTGCATAAGCTACATCAGCTCTGTTTGGGCATACCCAAGCAACCATCTTGGGTTGGAGCACAAAGATGGTAACCTGATCTGCAAGACGATTGCAGGAGAAATGCCATGAACAATTCGTCGCAGCTTTGGGGCACCATGTCAGTGCGCGATCACCTTCGACCGAGCGCTTTCGTCGCCGAGTTGGTGCTTTTCGAGACACTGGTGATCCCCCGGCCACCGCAAGGAGCGACCTGGCCTGCAAAATGGAACCCGGAGCGCCAGGACAAGATACTAAGCTGGATTCCCAGAGATCTTTTGATGGAGGTTTCCTGGGACAACGCGCACCACATGGAGTGGAAAAAACGAAAGATCGCTACGGACGCCGAAATGGATGTGGCCGATCTTCAGCAACAGCCCGGATTCGAAGCAGCGCAAAAGGAAGAGGATTTCGATGCGCCTGCGTTTCACCTAACCCGTCGGGTTCTTCAGGATTTCGTGGATGCCAAACGGAACCGGGCGCTGATCAAGGGAATACCTCTCACCGAGGTCGCAGTTATCCCGGCCTATGATGGCCCTCAGGCTTTCCTTGATGACACTCCAGAGCAGGAACCTTTGCTGCGCGCGTTTGGTTGGGAATTCCTGGTTCCTCATCACGAAACTGCTGAGGGCAAGACCCGCTCTCATCAAGACCAGATCAAGGCCGCGCTTGATCTTTGCGCAATGCCTGAGGTGCAGGAACACCGCAACGCCTTGCGTGCCTGGACATCGGTCGAAGCTTTGAGAGGAACCAGCAAACAAGAGGCGCGCGAGCGCATGGAGACGCTGGTTAAGGCCTACGCAAAGGCTGTTGCAGCCACCAAAATACCAGTCAGATTGAAATGGGGCGCGGGCATCGCTGAATTCATTGGTGCGATTGCAGCACTGTCGATCAATCCTGCATTCGCACTGCTCGGGCCCGCGATCAAATTGGGCGAAACAGCAGTCGAGCCCCATGTTGAAAAGGCGGCAGAGATTCCCGATGCCATAAAACCCGCAGGATTAATCCATGCCATGCGAGAAGAGTTCACAAATGCTCAGGTCGCACACCTGAACTTTGACGACGCTCAACGGACCAGGATTGAAGATCACTGGCCCAAAGGTTCCCCATATCTGTTCCTTTAGCGGATTATGAGAATCCCATCATCAGCATAAAGGCATACGCATTGGGCGTAATCACTGGTCAGTTGCGATAACTCGAAACAGACGAATTGGACTGGTTGACCAGTTTGAAATGCGACCAATCAAACGTGATATTAAAGACAACGTTCCAAAGCATCGCTGCCAAGGAGAAGAACACCCCAAGCATCAATGATTTCTGCGCGTCGATATGTGTGAGTAGCGGAAGTATTAGGGCAATACTTATAAGCGCAAAGATCTCGAACAACACCGCGTGCACAATCCGACCGGCAAAGCTCATGAAAGTTCTCCTCAATTCATATCGTTGGGCAAGTAACGGACTGTTGTTGCGATCCATAAAGCTGCCTACCATACTGATAATAGATAGATGGAAAGAGGGTTCTGATGCGCGCGTCATTCGAGCAGTTGGCGGCGTTCGTTACTACCCATAACGAAGGTTCCTTTTCCGCCGCAGCCAGAAAACGCAACAAAGCACAATCGGTGATCAGCACTTTGGTCGCCAATCTGGATGTCGAGCTTTTCGATCGCAGCTTAAGATATCCCTCGCTTACCAAAGCAGGAGAGGCGTTGATCTCGCCGGCCGAAATTCTGTTGGAACGGCGCAGCCGTTTTCTAGCGGTCGCAGATGCCTAGTCCATGACATTGGAAAACCGCGTTACCCTCGTCATGGCGCCGCACACCAAACTGGCCAATCTGGGAGAGATCATTCGCAGCTTCAGTGAAGAATTTCCTTCTGTCGATGTGGAGATACGTGCCTTTACTGCCGCTGAGATTCAGCGATTGATCGTCGATGGTGTGGTGGATTTGGGGGTTATTCTGGAACCTGAGGGCATCCCCCAGGCACTAGACTTTTGCTCATTGGGTACGCTCAGGCTGGTGTGTGTCAGCCATCCCGAAGGTCCGCTTGCTCAAATGTCGTCAGTCTCTTGGGAAGAATTGCGACTACATCGTCAGATATTATTGAAGGAAGCCGATAATCCCAACAGCGCTATCCTTAAGGCATCGTCGTCTATTTGGCAGGTCAGCACTGCATCGGAAGCCATTGATCTTGTGCAGGCCGGCCTAGGGTGGTCGGCGCTGCCATTGCACGCGGTGGACGTCTTTGTTCAGACCGGAGCGTTAAAAATCCTGCCACTGCAATTCGAGACCAAGAACTACGCCGAACGCTCGGTGGATATGATCTGGTCTTTCGAAAGGCCTATAGGTCGAGCGACGGTAAGGCTTAAGGAGTTGCTCGCTGAAAAAGCCGTTATTCAAAATTCCAACGTGACTTAAGCCTCATTTCGAAGCTCCTCGGCGAATGAGGTAATGGTGTGTTTTGGCGCTCCAAGAATCCCACGGGTTTCTCTGTCCACTTGCTCTTCCCGCAACTGTTGCACAAACGTCAAAACGTGTTCGATGAAAACGGCCTGCTCTTCCGGCAGCCCCATTTCATCAAGAGCATCCATGGGTAACTCAACCACCTCCGCCTCCGGGGCGAAAGAAACGAGAAATTCTTTGGCCGCTTCGGTATACGTGACGGCCTGTTGACCCTGCACGGCAAATTCCATGTTTTTGGCAGCATCGTTACCGATGGCATTGTGGACGAGTTCTGCAAGATCGCTGGAATTGGTGAACCAGATTGGATGAATGTGATTTCCGATTACGGCCAATTGATTGTCCATCAATAGCTTGGGCAATGAATCCAAAAAGAAGGAGCAAAAGAAAAGAGTATAAGGAATGCCAGATGCTTTGATGGCATTGATCCCGCCCGTGCGTATCGCGTTGGTGCCATAGGCCATGCCCTCGGTCGAAAACTGCGGATACGCGTAGTCGACCCCTGCAATTTGCATGATGTGCTGAACATCGACCTCTTTTGCTGCCGCGATAATGTTAATTACGCCTTCCCGCTCTGTGTGGAATGGTGCGGTGGTGTCCAGAGATTCGGTATTCAGCGTAATGTACAGCGTCTCAGTGCCGTGAAGGGCTGATCTCAGGCTGGCCAAGTCCGACACGTCGCCCTGGATAAGCCGAACCTGCGTGGGAAGCATTGATTTTGCCGCCTCAGGATCACGCACGATGGCAGTTACTTCTGCACCTTTCTCAACAAGTTTCGCGGTCACGCGATGCCCCAAATGGCCTGTGGCACCGATGATTGTGATCTTCTTGGTCATAGTGGCATCTCCTGTGTTCTGCCACGCTTCGACAATTCAGGATGCGATGTGTTTAGTTATGATCTATCTAGATGATAGATACTATTCACAGGGCGATAAGACGAAACCAGCAGCGCCATCGCGTTAGTATCGGTCACTAAACTCTTGAACATCCGTTCCGACCAATGCAGCGCGCCGGAAGTCAAAAGAAAGACCTCGGGAACAACGATCCATTCCCCAATCCAGACGCCACCCGATCGTTCATGCTCATGATGGGTCAGTTCACCTATTTGTCCGGCCCGTTGGCGTCCCAGCCGAGCGACGGCCTCCCCAAATTCCGATGCGCGTTGATTTCGTTTGTGGGCCATCGCTGAAGACGATCCTTTGCCAGGTTCATGAACTTCGGCGAATTCACCGATGTCGGATGATGACAGTTGATTGACGTTGTGGGCGATTTTGCACAGCGTCCCGCAAAGCGAGCCAAGGGCGGTGACGATGTCAGCGATACCGTCACGAGCGTTCTGCCAGTGCGGTTCGACGACGTTCAGACCGAGTGAATGAGCAACATCCTGTTTAATCTGGCGACCAATGCCATTTTCATATTCGCGCAAGTCTCCGACGGGGCCACCAATCTGAACATTCAATCCACGTTTTGCCGCCTCTTGAAGTGCCTCAGACCGCCGACCCAGTTCAGATCGCCAGACTTCAAGCTTCGTCGCAAGGCGAATGGGCACAGCATGCTGACCATTGGTTCTTCCCATCATCATTGTGTCTGGATGGGCGGAAATATGATGAGCGATCGCAGCCATGACATCGCCGAGGGTGCTTTGTATTTGCTCAAGCCCCAGTTTCATCTGCATCGCCAACGCCGTGTCCATCACATCCTGCGTGGTCGTACGATAGTGCACTTGGGCCGAGTGTTCTGGCAATAGTTGGCGCAACTGTTTGGCCAGTCCTACGATGGGGCGGCCAACAAACATCATCTCTTTCCGCAATTCCTCATGGTTCAGATCGCAGATCGAAATCTCCTCAATTGCTTCAGCAGCCTCAATCGGGATTAGAGCAGCCGCAGCTTGATGCGCCGCAAGAACCTGTTCGACCTTAAGCCAGGCGGATATCGTGGCGTGCTCAGACCAGATCGACCGCATATCGGCGCTGGAAAAGCAATCTCGGTAGATACTGTATTCAAGCATCTTCGAGCCCTCCACGAGAGATGCGGCGTTCTTTGACGATACCTCGGATTCGGAACGCCATGGCAGCAAAGCCGACGATGATGAACGCAAGAGCTATGGGGCGTTCGACAAATATCAGTGCGCCGCCTTCGGACATCAGTAGGGATTGGCGAAAGGTTTCCTCGGCACCCTTAGCCAGCACGAAGGAAATTACGAACGCTGCAACGTTGAAGTCGTATTTCCGCATCAGCCAGCCGGCGAACCCCGCTACGGTCATGACGGTTACGTCAAACATCGATCCACGGGCTGAATAGGCCGCCACAAACGCGGTTAGGAAGATCAGTGGATACAGCACATTGGTCGGAATCTTCAGGATCAGGCGGGCAACTCGTGTGGCGCCGAAGTAACCGATCAAGCCATAAGCCAGAATACCCAGCATGCCGCATGCAAAAAGTTTGTACACCAGCTCCTTATCCGTCAGGAATAAGGTCGGACCAACCTGAATGCCGTGGATCAGGAAAACGCCCAGCAATATTGCCCCGATGGTCGAACCTGGAATGCCCAGCGTCAGCAATGGAGCCATTGATGGACCGGACACAGCATTATTGGCAGCCTCAGGTGCGGCAACGCCTTCTAGTGCCCCCTTGCCCCACATCTCGGAGTTGTTTGCGCGGCGTTTGCCTTCTCCATAAGAGATGAACGCCGCGATCGCCGATCCAAGGCCGGGCAATACTCCGATGCCTGCGCCGATGAACCCACCACGCAATGCGTGCGGAAGACAGGGTTTGTATTCCGCCCAGGTCAGACTGTTGCCATCCGCTGTGGTTTCATTCTCTTTGGTCTCTCCGGTAGCCTTGCGGCGGGATTCTAGCTGCGCGAATACTTCGCCCAATACAAAAACACCTATCATCAGGGGTACCAAGCCGATGCCATTGGATAGATCGAACGATCCGAATGTATAGCGCTCTTCGCTTGAAATCGGGTCCAGCCCGACCATGGCGATCAGAATGCCCATCAAGGCCGATGCCAGACCCTTGAAGATGGAATTGCCAATGACAGAACCGATTACGACAAAAGCGGCAAAGTAGATGGCGAAAGTCTCAGGCGGGCCGAGTTTCAGTGCGACGGCCGCAATGAAACCTACACCGATGACCAGCAGGACATCCCCCATCAGGTCGCCGATGACGGACGAGATTGTCGCCACTTTCATAGCTTTTCCTGCTTTGCCCGCTCGTGCCAACGGATAGCCATCGATCTGAGTCGCTGCACTGGCCGCTGTTCCGGGTGTGTTGAACAGGATTGCTGCGATCGAGCCGCCGTACCGACCGGACTTGCCGATCACATACAGAAATGCCAACGCAAAGATCGGCGACATATAAAAGGTGATTGGAAGCAACATCGCGATAGCCGCAGAGGCAGTCAGGCCAGGTGTCGCACCAACCACCATCCCAACCGCCGCTGCAAGTACGATGGCAAAGAGCAATGTAGGGTCAGTCACCACCGACAGAAGTGCAGGAAAGATCTCCATGATGTTTTACCCCTGAATCCAGCTGAGAAGGTCGAAAACTTCGCCATATGGCGGGTACACACCCAGCAGGACAAAAAAGATGAGATGGAAGACCAGCGGGCAAAGAACGATCGACAAAACCAATCCGATCCGACTGCGTACGCCGAAAATGTAGAGGACGATCGGCGTCACGATCGCAGTCGGCAGTAGGTAGCCGAACCAGCGGAACGACTGCTGGTACAGCATAGCGATGATAAACAGACCTATGATCTGTAAAGTCGCGTTGCTGTCTTGATCGTCACTTGTATCACCCGCCGTCTGGCGCGTTGCGCTCAACACCATAACACCGGACAGAGCAAGTAGAGCGAGAGCGGCGGAGAATGGCACAATCCCGGCCCATGTATCGCCCGGAGATGCGGCCGGTACTTGCCAGGCCTCCCAGATTGCAAAGATTGAGATGAGGGCAAGCACCAGACCTTCTGCATAGGCACGCATGTCTTTCCTCCGAGATATCAACATGAACAAGGGGGTCGGGTGACCATTGTTCACCCGACCATGAGGACATTAGTTGGTCAGGCTTTGGACCAAGGGAGTGGCGTCCTCTTTCATTGCGGATAGGGTTGTTTTTGCGTCCGCTCCATTCTGGTAGACCGGGCCGGTTCCGCGTGAGGCAAGGAGTTCCGCAAATTCTGGCTTGGCGGCAATTTCTTCCAGCGCGGTCTCCAACGCAGCAATCACTTCTACCGGTGTGCCCTTAGGTGCAAAGACGATCACTGGGGATGATACTGCAGCGAATGGAATGCCCAGCTCACCAAACGAGGGGACATCAGTCATGATCCCATCCCGCTCCTGACTGTTGACGGCCAGTGCCCTCAACTGCTCTTGAAAACCAGCAAGTTGCTGAACGCCAAGGAACCCGAAATCAGCCTGCTCGCCGATCAGGGCAGCCCGGGTCGGCCCGCCGCCTTTGAACGGCACATCCTGGGCGTCAATCCCGTTACTGGCCAGAAAGCCCAACCCACCGACGTGGTGGAATCCACCACGCCCCGAGTGTGCCCAACGCAGCTCGCCGGGATTGGCCTTGGCCGCGTCAATTAAATCCTGAACGGTCTGATACGGACTGTTGACTGGCACCATAAGCGACGTCTGCAATTGTCCTACCTGAGCGACAAAATCGAAGCTCTCCAATGCATCAATGTCAGTATCTCGGGTCATCGTCGACAAAAGGAACGATCCTCCGGATGTCATCATCAGAGTATACCCGTCGGGCCGTGCGCCAACCACCGCATTGGCCCCATTCAGGCCGCCCGACCCCGGCTTGTTGACCACAACAACGGGCACATCCAGCGTACCTTCCGCCGCGGCCGAGATGGCGCGGGCATAGGCGTCAGTACCGCCCCCGGCCTTGTAGGGAACAACCAGGTTGATTGGTCGTTTTGGCCAATCCGCTGCAAAGGTTGCGGTGGCAGTCGTGGTGACGGCTATGGCGGCAATAACAGCACCAAGAAGCGTTCTGCGTTTCATGAGTAACCTCCCAAATTCGCTTGGGATCAAATTACGCGAAAACATCAATTGTAAAAAATGCAAATATGTTATCTACTCTTGCAAAAATTGAAAGTATGGATTGATGAACATCAAGGCCCTACGCGCCTTTCGCGCAACATTGTCCGAAGGCTCGCTGGTTGCCGCATCCGAGATTCTGCACCTTAGCCAGCCTGCGATCAGCCGCTTGATTTCGGGGCTCGAGGCCGAACTCAAGCTGACGCTGTTTGACCGCAGCGGCCGCAATCTGACCCCAACACCCGAAGGGTTGGCGTTCTACCGCGAGGCAGGCCGTATCCTGGACAACCTTGATGAAGTTCCTCGGATCGCTGCCGAAATCCGGGCAGGTCGCACGGAAACTCTGAGGATTGTAACCATGCCCCGAATTGCGCAGTCGCTGTCAGCCCCGGCCGTAGCGCGATTCATGAAGGCCAGCCCCGGCACCAATATCAACCTTGATGTCCGGGCAAGACGTGAAGCGGGGAAATGGTTGGCCGGACGAGAATACGATATCGGTATTGGTGCTTTGCCCGTCGATCATCCGGGCATTGTCACTAAACCTTTGTTGAGAGTGAGAGCACAAGCGGTCTTACCATTGGATCATCCTCTTTCCATCCGAGAAGAAATTACGGCGAGTGATCTCGCGGAAGAAACTATCATACGCTTGATGCACGGTCTGTTGTTGCGCGACCAGTTGGACGATATTTTTCACTCTGCTGGTGTCACACCAAAGCAAACTTGCGAAGTGGCAGCATCTCAACTCGCGTGCTCGCTTGTTGCAGAGGGTGCTGGTGTAACTGTTGCGGACGAGTTGGTCGTCGCCCAAACCAATTCGGACAAACTAGCACTTGTACCGGTGACGCCTGAACGCTGGATGACGTTTGGCCTGCTTTACCCGATCGTGGATGCGAAGTCCGATGCCTTGCTTTCATTCGAAAAAGAGTTGTTTGGCGTGGTCAACGCGTTGGCTCAACTAAGCCCGACGCTTGAACGTGTTCAATGACCCTGTCTGCCGGATTCCATGTTTCGACAGATTAGGAATTGCGGGAAAGATGTAATGATTGCAGTTTTCTACCCATTATTTCCCATCAGTCAGCTCATTGCTGCCTATCGTGGCGTAAGTAAAACTATGACGTGGTTGATCAAATCAGACATTGCTGCAAGGCGCGATACTGTCCGCAAGAAGACTGCTCACAGCAAACGAAGGACTTTGAAACTTCGGCGGCACCTGACTTCAGCCGCTCATTTCGACCAGAAAATCGATCATAGCGCGGGTCTTTGCGGGCAGGTTGTCGCGGCTGGCATAGATCACATGGACTCCGATAGAAGGCGGGCTGAAATCGGGTAAGATCGCCACCAATGCCCCGGCATCCAGTTCAGCCTGACAGGAGAGCTGAGGCAGACGTGTAATCCCACGACCAGCAAGGGCCAGCACCTTTTCGGTATGACCATCGTTGCATCGAATACGAGGAGCGATTGGAACCGCGATTGCCTCACCATCTGGTCCTGGGTAGGTCCAGTTTTGGGTGGCCCCGTGAAACGAAAAATCAATTAGTTGATGCCCCTTTAGGTCATCGGGGTGGCGGGGCGTGCCGTTTCGTTTCAGATAGGCGGGGGAAGCCACTGTAAGACCTTGTGTGCGAAAAAGTTCGCGTGCAATCAAATCGGACGGAGGCAAATCACCGATGCGCACCAGCAGATCGATGCCTTCACCGATCATGTCGGCCCGGCGCTCGGATATGTCAATGTTCAGATCAACTTCGGGGTATCGCCGCAGAAATTCGGGCAACCGATCGTTCAGCCATCCATGTGCAAAAACCACAGGAACGCTCATCCGAAGCTCTCCAAAGGGTCTGTCGCCGATGGAATGCAACCTGTTTTGTACGGCGCGGGCGTCATCCACAATCCGGCGGGCGTTTTCATAGTATATGCGCCCGGATTCCGTCAGGCTGATCCGACGCGTGGTCCGATTCAATAACCGGGCGCCAAGCCGGGCCTCAAGCCGTCCGATTTCTTTACTGACATGGCTAGGCGTATGGCCCAGCAGTTTTGCGGCGGCACTCATGCCTTCCTGTTCCACTACTGTGCAGAACAGAACCACGCCGTCGAACAAATCCTTATTATGATCCATTTGGAATAAATTACCTTCCAGATGAGCTATTAAGCATCAACACAAGTATAGTTACATTGGTTGCAGTGTAATGAAAGGCCAAACCATGTTGGATATAAGAAACTTCGATCACATTGGTATCCGCATCAGCGACCGCGATACATCAGTCGCCTTCTATGAGTTGCTGGGATTCGAGTTGATCGCGGATGGCGGCTATGACCATGGCCATCCGTTGGTGATGCTGCATCCGTCCGGGATCAACATCAACCTGTTAGGCCCCGCTACAGCAAAAGCTGGTGAAAACGTCTTGATGGATGAGGTCGAGAAGTTTCCCGGCATCACGCACCTGGCCGTCAAGGTAAGGGACGCCGAAGCAACCGAGGCCTTTGTTACCGAACACAGCATAGCCATCACAGGCCGTCGAGAATTTCGCGGTACCAAGACAATTTTCATCCGCGATCCGGATCGTAATGTCCTGGAACTTGTTGGTCCCGGACCATCTGTCGCGCGACTGATCGCCGAGCATGTGCACGGTTGAACCCCCATCATTAATGGAGATGCTCCCATGACCACTTTCATCAAACCGTTCGCCGCAGCCCTGAGCTTGACGATCAGCGCCGTAGCACTCCCAGCAACCGCAGAAATACCTATGATCAAAACAGTGGATGGTGTCGCAACATACCCAGACGGCTATCAAGGTACGCCTGTCCGAGCCGCAGATAATGACCCGTTTCTGTCACCGACCAACTCGGCGCTGATCCTTATCGACTACCAGCCGCCGATTTTGGCTGGGGTTAAGAATATCAACCACGAAGAGCTGATCAACAATACCACGGGTCTGATAAAGACCGCCGTGATCTACGACATCCCGATCATATTCAGCCATGTAGCCGTAGGATTGAACGGCTATGATCCTATGATCGAAGATTTGCGCGAACTGGCCCCGAACGCGGTATTTGTTGACCGGACCAATGTGAACGCTTGGGAAGAGCCTGAATTTGTAGCCGCAGTTGAAGCAACGGGCCGAAAGAAGCTGATAATGGGCGGTCTTTGGACGGATGTATGTCTGGCTTATCCCGCGATTGAGGCCGAGTTGGCCGGATATGACGTCTACGTTCCGGAAGATGCCGTTGGATCGATCACTCAGACCAGCCACGCAAACGGCATGCGCCGCATGATCGAGGCTGGTGTTGAACCTATAACATGGAATGTGGTTCCAGCCGAACTGCAACGCGACCACGCGCGCACCGATAAACTGCAGGCCGTCACTCGCGTGTTTATGGAGCATCTTTTCAAAGTTGACCCGGACTCAACCTGGTAAATTCAACATCTGTCAGGGGCTTCGGTCCCTGACGAATTCTGCTTGAAATCAGGCTTTGCCTGTTTGCACTTGAGCAATTTCTAGAAAGCCGGCGTCGGTTACTATGGGGAACCTGATTGGGACAGCTCCCCGCTGCTGATTGCGGTTCAGCAACAATTTGTCCTTCCGGGCACAAACACCAAAATCGAGAACAGCCCGAACCCACCATTTGCTTGAGGTTGCCATTGTGACGGTTGGGTCCGTCAAATCAGGCATTCGCGACATTGGCAATTTAATGGTCCGAACTCACACCATAGGCAATTTTGCGCACCCTCGGGGCTGTATTCTATGTTGGCTGAATGGCGGAAACAGCTGAGCCTTCCACAGTTACTCGATGCATCAGGCGTCGAAATCCGTGATAGTCGTTGATGGCCTTGTGCCATGTCGCTCGGTTGTCCCACATGGTGATGTCTCCAGTCCGCCATCGGACGCGGCATTGGAATTCAGGTTGTTTGCAATGTTCATAGAGCATGTCAAGGATTGCATCAGACTCCTCACGAGAGAGGCCCTCGATATGCGTGGTAAACACCGGGTTCACGAATAATCCGCGACGCCCACTCAAGGGATGCGTGATGACTACTGGATGGCGTGCGTCTTGAACGGCGTTTTCTGCGTTGCTCAGACGCCCGCTCGTTGCAGCCTCGCTTTCTTGCGCAGCTGCACCAAAGACATGCCGAGATGAATGAATGGCTGTAAGCCCATGCAGAAACTGGCGCACCGGCACGGACAGTGCGTCATAGGCTGCGCCCATTGAAACAAAAAGCGTGTCCCCGCCGTATGGCGGCATTTCGATGGCATGGAGAATAGAACCCATGGCGGGTTCTTGATCGTACGAATGGTCGGTATGCCATCCTTCGCCGACCGCTTCTCTTTGATCCTTTTCCTTAAGCACCATGGCGATCTCAGGATGGCCATCGACAGGTCTGAAGAATCGATTGACATTGATCGGACCGAAGCGACGGGCAAATTCCAGGTGATCGTCTGGGCTGACCTGCTGATCTCTGACGACGATCACAGAGTACTTTGCAAACGCGGCGTGAATATCTTCAAACTGGGTACTGTCGCGGATGTCAGCATCCATGATCTCAGCTCCCAAACCGCCTGTCAGTGGTCTTATGTCCATTATTCTGCTCCTTGCTCTAGAGGCGGAAGTTTAAGGGTGGCCAATGATCGGAGAAACTGAACTATCTGGACACAGTTTTGTTGGTGCTGCGTAAAACCTGCATCTGAACTGGCTCGATCATTTCGTGTACAGTGCGCTGGTTCAGCATAGGTGCGTTTACGTTGTTCAATCTAAACCTTCGATAACATCGGTCCCCGCATTTCGATCAACCTGCACTACGATAAGCCTGCCTCTTACTGCAGCGCTAGCACGTTGGTCAGACGAATGCTATTTGCGCGGTCAAATGGACTTTGGCGAGCAAGGATTAGGAAGCTTGCCATTGATGCTCCTTTGCGAAATTTATGGCTGTTTAACTGATCATGGCTGAATGGTGTGTATCGCTTTGGCGCTGGATCCGGATGATGCCCAGAGGTCTCAAAACTCTGATGTTTCTTATGCAGAAAGGGGTAGGTGATTTGTCGGCAGCGCAAAGGCTCTTTCATGTGCCGTAGTTTTTTGACGGGCTCATTGGGCTTTGAACGGTTTTAAGCTTTCTTGAAACTGTTCGATGAATTCGAGTGTCACTAGTGACGGTTGTTTCAATATTGGGCGCACAAGCGATAGTGTATGAGGAAGCAATGGCTTGAACGGCCTATAGCTCAATCCACGCGTTGAATACTGGACGGCGTCCAACTCGCTTACCACGGAAACTCCGACACCTTTTAGTGCCAACTCACAAGCTGCGGTGAACTGCCTGACTTCGATGTGGGAATTCAACTCTACGTTGGCGCTCTGAAACGCTTTGGAAAGCCGCACAAAAAAGTCGCTGTCGCGTCGTGTATGGATAATTTTAGCATCTGTAATATCCGCTGGTGTCACCTCAGAGAGGCTTTCCAATTCATTTCCGGTGGGAAACACGCAAACTGTGCGGACATTGATGTTTCTGCTTTCAACGGCCGGGTGACCGTTAAAGCTGTCCGTGATCCCGAAATCATACTGCTCACCTATCATCCACTCGAGAATCCGTTCCGGTCGGTCTGGTTCAATCGTCAGGGTGACGCCGGGCCGATCCTGCAAAAACTTGGCGACGACATCGGGAAGATGACTTGTGGCGAATCCCGGTAAGCAAGCGACGCGGATGTGACCCGCTTTGCGCTGTGTGATGTCCTGACTGACATCCGAGATTTGCTTCATCAATTCCAGAACGCGCTCTACGCTGGGTTGCAGATATCGTACCTCCTGCGAGGGCACCAAGCGACCTTCGCGGCGATCAAAAAGCTGAAAGCCAAGTGATTTTTCCAAATCAGAAAGCAGTCTGCTGACTGCGGGCTGACTTATCCCAAGATCCGTTGCCGCAGCAGTGACCGACCCATTAGTGGAAACGGCCATGAGCGCTTCCAATTGCCGGATCCGCAAAGTTTGACTCATATTTTGAACCTGGTTCGTTGTTTCCCTGGTTGGTTTATAATGTAATGTTATGTTTTTCTCAAAAATTAAATGCTTGAATTATAAAATTGTAACGTTAACGTCGTGAAATCGTCATGTGTGCTGATTACGCGTTGCGGTCGGTATTCAACGAAGCATCAACCCCTGATGCATGGGAGGAATCATGAAAAAGAATTTTCTAGGCGCTCTCGCCTTAACAACTGCTCTGTCGCCGGTGGCGGCTATGGCGCAAACCGAAATTCAGTTCTGGCATGCCTTCACCGGTCGACTGGGCGATCTTGTGAAGGCTCAGGTTGAAGAGTTCAATGCCAGCCAAGATGAGTTCACTGTAGTAGAAAGCCATAAAGGCAACTATTCGGAAACCTTGAATGCGGGTATTGCTGCTTTCCGAGCAGGTGAACAACCACATATCCTGATGGTTTTCGAAGTAGGCACGGCAACCATGATGTCGGCCGAAGGGGCTATCAAACCAGTGTATGAAGTGATGGCTGAAAGCGGTGCATCATTCGATCCTGATGCCTACATTGGTGCCGTCAAAGGCTACTATACGACCACTGACGGGGACATGCTGTCGCTGCCCTTCAACTCGTCAACACCCGTTCTCTGGGTCAATCGCGATGCTATGGAAGCGGCGGGTGTTGACCCTGACACGGATTTGTCGACCTGGGAAAAAGTTGGTGACGTTCTTGACCAGCTTAAGGCTGGGGGTGAAGACTGTCCGCTGGTCACTGCTTGGCAAAGCTGGATCCACCTTGAGAACCTTTCGGCCTATCACGACGTCCCATTCGCTTCGAAGGATAATGGATTTGCCGGTCTTGATACCGAACTGATGTTGAATGGACCGACGCAGGTGGCGCACCTGACCGCGATGGGTGACTGGGCCAAAGATGGTAAATTCATCTATACTGGCCGCAGAAACGAAGGTGGCGCGAACTTCCGGGCAGGTGAATGCGCGCTATTCACCGAAAGTTCGGCAGGTTATGCCGGCATTAGCTCTGAGGCTGAGTTCGAATTCGACGTGCGCCCATTGCCCTATTGGGAGGCGGTCGTAAGCGAGCCGCAAAACACCATTATTGGTGGCGCTTCGCTTTGGGTGATGGAGGGTCACGATCCTGAAGAATACAAAGGTGTCGGTGAATTCCTGAGCTTCCTGTCGTCTTCGGACGTTCAGGCGAACTGGCACCAGAACACAGGGTATCTTCCAATCACCGCCGAAGCTGGCGTCGCGACCCGAAATGCTGGTTTCTATGAAGAAAACCCAGGTACTGACATTGCTGTCATACAGATGACCGCCAAAGAGCCGACTGCGAATTCGAAGGGTCTGCGTCTGGGGTCGTTTGACCAGATTCGCGGCATCATCGACGAAGAGCTCGAGGCTGTCTGGTCCGGTGAAAAGACCGCTCAGGAAGCAATGGACAGTGCGAAAGAACGCGGCGATGCCCTGCTGCGCCGGTTCGAGTCTGCCAATCAATAAGTCCTAATTCGATGCGGGCCTGTTTCGGGCCCGCATCTTCTCTATTCGGTGGTTTATCGGGATGGAAAAACGCGTCACCTTTCGCGGCTGGCTTCTGCCATTGGCTCTGATCGCCCCTCAGGTCATGATCTCCGCCGTTTTCTTTTTCTATCCGGCCGGTCAGGCGGTTTGGCAGTCTTTGTTCATACCTGATCCCTTTGGGCTGTCGTCCCAATTCGTGGGGTTCGGCAACTTTGAATTCCTGCTGAGCGATAAATTCTACCGTGCTTCTTTCGTGACGACGGCGGTGTTTTCGACGCTCGTCACTCTGTTTTCAATGATCCCGGCGTTGTTTCTGGCGGTCATAGCGGACCGCCTGATCAAAGGATCGGGTGTTTACCGGACGCTGCTGATCTGGCCCTACGCCGTTGCCCCCGCTGTTGCAGGCGTGCTGTGGCTGTTCATGTTCAACACGCGTGTTGGTGTCGTGTCGTGGTACCTCGGCCAGCTTGGTTATGACTGGAACCACGTTCTGAACGGCACCGAGGCCATGGGCCTGGTGGTTGTAGCCTCAGCCTGGGGGCGTATCAGCTATAACTTCTTGTTCTTCTTTGCAGCGCTGCAGTCGGTCCCAAGATCGGTGATCGAGGCTGCGGCAATTGACGGCGCGCGCTTCTGGCGCCGGTTCTTCACAATCGTGCTGCCGCTTTTGTCACCAACCGCGTTCTTCCTGTTGGTGGTGAATGTTGTCTATGCATTCTTTGAGACCTTTGGCGTCATCCACACGATCACTGGCGGTGGCCCACAGCAGGCGACGACCATTCTAGTCTACAAAGTCTTCTCGGATGGGTTCGTTGGACAAGATCTCGGTTCGTCCTCCGCTCAGTCCGTCATCCTGCTTATTGTCGTTGGTCTGCTGACCGTCATCCAATTCAAATACGTGGAAAAAAGGGTGCACTACTGATGGCAGCCCAACAACACGGAATGGTCGAAAAACGTGGCATGGGGATCTGGTTGACCCATGCCATGATGATCCTTGGCGTCTTAATCATCTTTTTCCCGATCTGGCTGGCATTCGTGGCGTCGACTGTGACCCAGCCGGAAATCGTATCGCCACCCATGCCAATTCTTCCCGGTGATCAGTTCTGGGAAAACTACAAGGCCGCGCTGTTTTCTGGTGTGAATGTCCCTGTCGCCACCATGCTGTTCAACAGCCTCGTGATGGCGATTGGGATTGCGGTGGGCAAAATCGTGATCTCACTGCTTTCTGCCTTTGCGATTGTCTACTTTCGCTTTCCCGGGCGGACGACGTTCTTTTGGCTGATCTTCCTGACGCTGATGCTTCCGGTTGAAGTCCGAATTGTTCCAACATTCGAAGTTGTTGCCGGGTTCGGCATGCTCAACAGCTACTATGGGCTTATCTTCCCCTTGATCGCCTCTGCCACGGCGACGTTTCTGTTCCGTCAGTTCTTTCTAACGATCCCAGATGAACTGGCCGAAGCTGCTCGAGTAGATGGAGCCCGTCCGATGCGGTTCTTCATTGATATTGTGGTGCCCATGAGCCGGACCAACATCGCAGCGCTATTCGTGATCCTGTTCATCTACGGTTGGAACCAATATCTCTGGCCGCTGCTCATCACTACCGATCCTGAAATGAACACCATCGTGATGGGTATCAAACAGATGTTCCCATCCGGCGACGACGTAGCTGAATGGCCGGTCATCATGGCCACTTCGATTTTGGCAATGATCCCGCCGGTCATCGTAGTGGTGTCTATGCAAAAGCTCTTTGTCCGCGGCCTTGTCGATAGCGAGAAATAAAAAATGGCAACAGTAAACTTAGAGAATGTCAAAAAGAGCTTTGGCCCGACGGACGTTATCCATGGCATCGACATAGATATCGCGGACGGTGAATTCATCGTGATTGTTGGCCCTTCGGGCTGCGGAAAATCCACGCTTTTGCGAATGGTTGCAGGCCTTGAAACCGTAACGTCCGGTGAAATCCGGATTGGAGAAGAACGAGCCAACGACAAAGAGCCTATGGATCGCGATATCGCGATGGTGTTCCAGAATTATGCGCTCTACCCACATATGTCGGTGCGCCAGAACATGGGGTATGGGCTGAAAATCGCGGGGCTTCCAAAGAACCAGATTGACCAGAAGGTGACCGAGGCCGCCAAACTGTTGCAGCTGGAAGCTTTGTTGGACCGCAAACCCCGGCAGCTTTCAGGCGGTCAACGCCAAAGGGTGGCAATGGGGCGGGCAATTGTTCGCGAGCCAGCGGTTTTCCTGTTTGATGAACCACTCTCAAATCTTGATGCCAAGCTGCGTGTTCAGATGCGTTTAGAAATCCGCGAGCTTCAGGAAAAGCTTGGAATTACATCGCTTTACGTGACTCACGATCAGGTCGAAGCGATGACGATGGCAGACAGGATGATCGTGATGAACGGAGGCATCGCTGAGCAGATTGGGACGCCATTGGAGGTATATGAAACACCAGGAACCCTTTTCGCGGCTCAGTTTATTGGTAGCCCTGCAATGAATATCTTTGATGCTCAGCGTGAAAACGGAACGGTTAAGATAGGGGGCTTAGAGATTGGTCCATCCACGGGGCCTGATACCCCACTAAAGCTTGGAATCCGACCAGAGCATCTGTTTCTGGACAACAATGGTCCGTTGGAAGCCGCTATTCAGATGGCGGAACCGCTAGGCGCAAACACCTTGTTGCATGGCCAGCTCACGGATGCAGGCGACGCGATCACGATAAGCCTTCCGGGTGTCCACCCAATAGAAGGCCGGCATCCGAGCATGCGGTTCTCAGTTGCCTCAGAGCACATGCATCTGTTTGACCATTCATCCGGCAAGAGGTTGGAAGGCTGATGGTCTTTCCACAGGTTGAAGCCTTTCGTGGTGGCAAAAACCTGATCCGGGTTGTGGGGCATCGAGGTGCGCGGGGTGTGCTGCCCGAAAACAGTATGATTGGCTTTGACTTTTTGCTCTCTATCGGCGTCCCGCTGCTTGAGTTTGATGTTGTCCTGACGGCCGATGACGTACCGGTCATAACCCACAACCATCGGCTGCATGCTCCCAGCTTTCGTGACGCAAATGGCCTGTTTCTGACCGGAGAAGAGCCGAAGGTCTCGTCATTGACGTTCGAGCAAATCCAGCAATTTGATATCGGGCGGTTGGATGGTCATTCGGCTTATGGCCAACGGTTTCCGGACCAGGCTCTACTGGATGGCATCCGTGTTCCAAAGTTGCACGATTTGCTGGATTTGGTTGATGATCCAAAATACGGTGATGCCTATCTGATGCTCGAACTGAAGTCGGATCCGGATTTGGCTCACGATGCGCTTTATAGGAAGAAATTTGTCGGGCGGGTTCTTCAAGAAGTACGTGACAAAGGATTGTCTTCGCGCGCGGTGCTCCACAGTTTTGATTGGAACCTGTTGGAGGAGTGTCAGCGGCAGGCTCCTGACATGCCGTCTTCCTACCTGACGCAGCTTCCGGAAAACGCGGCGGATGTTGGTGAGGATTCCTCGAAAGCGGTTTGCCCTGACTTTCGTGGTCGTCGTGATGAAATTCCAAATTTGGTCAAGCAAGCAGGCGGTTCGCTTTGGTGCCCATACTACACGGATGTAACGGCTGAAAATGTGGCGCGCGCAAAAGAACTGGGCCTATGTGTTGCCGTGTGGACGGTCAATTCGCACGAAGAAATAGGCAGAATGATCGACCTGCGCGTGGATGCAATTGTATCTGATTATCCTGGGCGGGTTCAAAGGCATCTGTCGGATTTGGGCATGAGGTGGAGTGTCGATTGCCGGTGAGCACCGCGCCACAAAAGCTGACGCCGTTCATGTTCTTTTCAGTTGCAGTTGGGAAGGATCAGACACATCAACTAGCCTAAATTTGCAAAAGAACCATCGTCTAAAGTACCGTGCAATTGTTAGGTAGCCGCATTGGATCATGCCGAAAGGCTGGCCAATGGATGCGATTAAGATCAGTGTGCAGCAGAAATTGCTTCGCTTGGAGAGGTCGGCGTGAACAGTGTGTTACACTAACAAAAAACATACCGAGAAAAACAAATCTATCCTTGAAGTGGCGCATTCAACTAGAGGGGCGCAGTTTGTGAAAACTCAGTGTCGTATTGAATTTGCGGTGAATGAGCCGATATCCCCCGCTTCATCGAGATAATAATTTGGACCTGCAACCAACGGAAAACCGGATACTCGGGACAAATGCCCAATCAACGAAGCTTTAGTGTTCAATGTAGGCTGAATGTCCGTCTTGCAACCTGATGAAGCCGTCTTGAGGTTCGTTCAATTCAAATACCTCTTGTGCGGATAGGCCCAGGAATATTCCTCGAAACACGCGGGATGTTAGTCCGTGGCCAACAATTATTGCTGTTCCTTCGAACGAGCTGCTCGAATACCATGAGGAAACACGATTGTGCACGTCAGCATAGGACTCTCCACCCGGGGGTGGATAATTCCAGCGATCAGAGCATCGCGCTTCCCATTCCTTGGGAAACTGTCGAGTGATCTCTTTTTCAGTCAATCCTTCCCATTGCCCGAAACTGCATTCCACCAAACTGGTCTCGTACTCGATGATTTCTGGCGGCAGACCTAGTTCCTTGATCACGATTGATGCTGTCTGTGCAGCTCGGCCAAGCGGGCTCGAAAATATTGTAAGCGAATGATCGAAAAAAAGGCGGCTTCGTAGTTTACTTGCGTTTGCCAATGCTTGACGAATGCCTCGTTCGGTCAGGGGCGAGTCCCGACGTCCTTGCCTCCGTTTTTGGGAGTTCCATTCGGTCTCGCCGTGACGAAGCAAATAGAAGGTTGGGCTGATGTTCTGGTCTCGCACTTGTTGACTATTTTATTCATCGACGCAAAGCGAAGTAATTCTGATTTTTTTTAGTTTAAGCAGTATCTCGTCTAAGCAGGCAACTGTTGTCGAAAAAAGCAACCAATCCTCTGGTTGACACAATTGATAACACGAATGAAGGGCCGCTACACGACCTGTGCGTTAAATGAGGCGTCGCTCATTTTGATCCTTTAAGGGCTCTCCGCCGACTTGGTTTGCGCTTAAATTCGATGACATCTTCTCGGATGCGTGGACATGATGGAAGAACTTATAGGCGAAAATCGCAAAACTTGCGCGTAGTGGGTATTGGGGTCGTATCAAAATCGACGGCTTCGCTAAGGCCGAATGGCTGAATACTGTGTCGCTCGATATTCTTATCGGAGACTGACACTGCTCTGCAAAGCGCGTTCAGAAAAGGGCTCAACTGCGATTGATATATTCCGCGATAGCTGCCCGACTGCCGTGTTTCCAGATCGTAGTTAGCCAGAAGGCAAAAGCTCTGGGAAAGTCTGCGCCGAGGGCGCAAGCATCGCTATAGTGTTGCTGGCCGACCCAGAGTTCTGGATCGTCTTTGGACGCCAGCGAAGCTTTCTGTAGACTCTCCCATTGGGGGTCATTGGGGGCGATTTCGGAGCCATCTTCACGGTATCCTGCACACATCCGACACCAGAAAGCTTCGGCCAGCGCGAGCCCGCTTATGGAAGAGCCTGCCGCAAGTGCATCACGAAGTGACGGCAGCAAGAACCCGGGGTGTCGCGCCGATCCATCGAAAGCAACCCGGCGCGTCGTGTCGTGAATGGCCGTATTTGCAAATCGCGTCTCAACTTGCTCAAGGTATTCATTTGCAGTCGCTCCGGGGACGGCTGCGACATGAGGCAGAATTTCTTCTTCTTGGACCTTTCTGAAAAACGCCAAGATATCCCGGTCCTGCATGCAATCCGAAATTGTCGGGACATTCAGTATTTCGCCGACATTAGCAAGCAACTGGTGACCGCCGTTCAAGATGCGCAGTTTCATCGTCTCATAGCTTTGGACATCACGGGTCAGCGTGACGCCGACCTGTTCCAGGGGTGGGCGCCCGGCGCAGAAATCGTCCTCGATCACCCATTGGCGATAGTTCTCGTGCGATACGGGTGCTTGGTCATCGACGCCAAGTGCGTGGCATTGTGATATCACTTGGTCTGTTGTAGCGGGCACGATGCAATCCACCATTGAATTGGGGAATGCGCCGTTCTGGTCTATCCAGTCGGCCAGAGCAGGGTCAGACAGGCGTGCTAGACCGACAACACAGTTCCTCAGGATCACGCCATTATCCTTAAGGTTGTCGCAGCTCAGCGCGGTGAAGGGTTTGATGCCCTGCGCCCTGCGCTGCTTGAGCGCCGCAATGATCGCACCGAATACTGTGCACGGCTGGTTTGGATTTGCTGCATCATGAAGAATTTCTTGGTGATCTGTGTCGAGGGCACCCGTGTTGGCATCTCGGTAATATCCACCTTCGGTCACTGTCAAAGACACAATCTTGATGGAAGGCTCGGACATCTTGCGGATCAACGCTGCATTGCCTGCCTCGACCGGAAGATAGTCGATCATCGGACCAATTACCTGGGCGGACATCCCTTTCGGGTCCAGTTCGATCAATGTCGTCAAGCAGTCCTGCGCCAGCAGACGCCCTCGCATCTCGGAATCGTAGCTTCGCACACCGGCTCCGATGATTGCCCAGTCGTGGGCCTGACCTTGCTGCATCAACTGGTGGATATACCAAGCCTGATGCGCGCGGTGAAAATTCCCGAGACCGATATGGACAATGCCGGGCGTCAGGTCCGAGCACCTGTAAGATGGGGTCCTGACAGTTGTCGGCAGGTTTGAAAGGTTATCTCGCCTTAGATGTACTGCAGGATTTGCGTTTGCCACAGGATTCATCAGCTCATCCAGTTTCCGCCATCGACGTTATATGTCTGGGCGACAATGTACCTGGCTTCGTCAGAGGCCAGAAACACAGCCATCCCGGTCAGATCCTCTGCGCGACCAATCCGCCCGTAGGGAACAGCTGCCGCCACTTCGCGTTTCTTTTGGCCGAGCGGTTTATCTTCATGTTTTGCAAAGAACGCATCAACGCCATCCCAATGCTCGCCATCAACAACACCCGGAGCAATTGCGTTCACGTTGATCCCATGAGCGATCAGGTTCAGCCCCGCCGATTGGGTCAGCGATATGATCGCCGCCTTGCTGGCGCAGTAAACTGCGACCAAAGGTTCCCCCCTTCGCCCAGCCTGAGATGCCATGTTGATGATCCGACCTTTGGTCCCGTGCTCGATCATGTGCCGGGCGACCGCCTGCATCGTGAACAAAGCACCCGAGACGTTGATGTCAAACACGCGGTTGTAGTCTTCCCGCTCAATCTCAACGATTGGGGCGGCGGTGAAGATTGCCGCATTGTTGATCAGAATGTCGATAGGGCCGAAATGTGTAGCGGCTCTTGCGACGGCCTCATCTATGCTTTCTTGGTTTGTCACGTCCATCTCGATGGCGAATGCAACCTGACCCAATTCTGCGGCGGCGTCTTTCGCACGCTGGATGTCGATGTCGGCAATGGCAACACGCGCGCCTTCTGCAACATAAGCTTTGGCAAAGGCCAATCCGATGCCTCGCGCAGCCCCGGTGATCAGGGCGGTTTTGCCTGCCAAGCGTGTCATTCGATCCGCAAGCCTTTCGCATCAAACCGATGGATGACATCTGCACGCGGTGTCAGGTGAATTCGATCCCCATGGCGGAAGCCGACCTCACCATCTGCGCGGACGGTAATGGTTTCGGCCAGTCCGGTCTCGTGGACGTGAAAAAAGGTGTCCGATCCCAAGTGTTCTGAAACGCTGACGATCCCGGACCATTCACCTTCAGTTTCCGAAACCGCGATGTGTTCCGGGCGAATACCGATTGTTTGTGCACCGTGTTTCGCCGCCTCTGGTCCTTCGATGAAGTTCATTTTGGGCGAGCCGATGAACCCTGCAACAAACAAGTTGCGCGGCGTCCGATATAATTCAAGCGGGCTGCCGACCTGTTCGATCACACCGGCCTGAAGCACGACGATCTTGTCGGCCATTGTCATGGCTTCAACCTGATCGTGCGTCACGTAAATCATCGTTGTCGCCAGACGTTCGTGCAGTTCGCTGATCTCCAGCCGCATGCCAACGCGCAGCGCGGCGTCTAGGTTTGAAAGGGGCTCGTCGAACAGGAATGCCGCGGGCTCACGAACAATGGCGCGACCAATGGCAACGCGCTGGCGTTGCCCACCGGAAAGTTGCCCCGGGCGGCGGTCGAGATAATCGCTCAGGTTCAGGACGCTTGCTGCGCCTTCGACCCGCTTGTCGATTTCGGCCTGATCCAGCTTGGCCATACGCAAGGGAAAGGCGATGTTCTTGCGCACACTCATATGCGGGTACAGAGCATAAGACTGGAACACCATTGCCAGACCACGTTTGGCGGGCGGTACGTCGGTTGCATCCGCGCCATCAATGTCGATGGAGCCCGAAGTGATGTCCTCTAGCCCCGCAATGAGCCGCAACAGCGTGGACTTGCCACAACCAGAGGGCCCGACGAAGACGGTGAATTCACCGTCCTCGATAGTCAAATCTAGTGGTGGAATGACCTCTATGTCACCGAAGCTTTTGGTCACTGACTTGAGTTGGATACGTCCCATAGTCGTCTTCCTTATTTCACAGCGCCGAAAGTCAGGCCGCGGACAAGTTGTTTTTGGCTGAACCAGCCAAGGATGAGGATTGGTGCGATCGCCATGGTCGATGCCGCGCTGAGCTTGGCGAAGAACAGGCCTTCGGGGCTGGAATAGCTGGCAATGAATGCGGTAAGCGGCGCTGCGTCAACGGCAGTCAGGTTGAGCGTCCAGAATGCCTCGTTCCAGGCAAGAATGAAGTTCAGTAACACGGTCGAGGCGATGCCGGGCACGGCCATGGGTGTCAACACATAGAGGATTTCCTCTTTCAGCGTGGCACCATCCATCCGGGCGGCTTCCAGAATCTCACCGGGGATTTCACGGAAATAGGTGTAAAGCATCCAGACGATGATCGGCAGGTTGATCAGCATCAGCACCACGACCAGCCCTCCGCGCGTGTCCAGTAGACCCAACCGGATGAACAGCAGATAGATCGGGTAGAGAACACCCACCGCGGGCAGCATCTTGGTGGACAGCATCCACAGCAGGATGTCCTTGGTACGCTTGGACGGCACGAAGGCCATGGCCCATGCTGCGGGCACTGCGATGATCACGCCCAGAATGGTTGATCCACCTGCGATGATCACCGAATTCCACAGGAACCGCATGTAATCCGAGCGTTCCTGTACGATTGCATAGTTCTCGAGCGTCCAATCGAAGTTCAGGAACAGCGGTGGGCTGGCGATCGCCTGAGCCTCGGTTTTGAAGCTGGTCAGGATCGTCCAGAGGATCGGGAAAAAGATCAGCAGACCAACGGCCCAGGCAAGGGCGGTGTTCAGCGATTTACGACGGGATGTGACGGCGCGGGCCATGGTGGTTCCTCCTCACGCGTCCAGGTTTTTGCCAACGATGCGCATCAGGAAGATGGCAACGATATTGGCAAGGATGATGGCGTAGACACCTCCGGCTGATCCAAGGCCGACATTCTGGCTTTCCAGCACGCGCTGGAATATCAGGTAGGTGAGGGTTCGGGTGCCGAAGGCGCCGCCGGTGGTCACGAAGATTTCGGCGAAGATCGACAGAAGAAAGATCGTCTGGATCAGGATCACGATGGTTATCGCGCGGCTCAGATGTGGCAGGACGATGTGATAAAAGCGTTTCAGGACTGGCGCACCATCCATTTCGGCTGCTTCCAGCTGTTCACTGTCCAGTGACTGAATTGCGGTCAGCAGGATCAGTGTCGCGAAGGGTAGCCACTGCCATGAGACGATCATGATGATCGAAGTCATCGAGGCCTCGGATAGCCATGAGATCGGCTCGGCCCCGAAAAAGCGCCATAGATGGGCCAGCAACCCATTCACAGGATCCATGAACATGTTCTTCCACACCAACGCAGACACCGTGGGCATGACAAAGAAGGGAGCGATCACGAGGATACGGACAACGCCCTGACCCCACATGGGTTGATCCAGCAGCATCGCTAGTAGAATGCCTAGAATTACGGTGATCACCAAGACGCCGCCTACGATCATCAACGTCGCTTGCACCGCGGGCCAGAAGGAGCTGGACGAGACGAACCGGACATAGTTGTCGAACCCGACCCAGCCCAAGTCGCCACCGCGAAGGGGCAGATACTTCTTGAAGGAAAAATACAGCGTCATCGTCAGGGGCACGAGCATCCAGCCAAGTAGCAGGACCACTGCGGGTGCCATCATCAGGCGCGCGACGGATCGGGAATGTTGAGTTGCCATGACGCAAACCCTCTCTGTTCAGGCATAACCAAAGCCTGCGAGAAAAACGCGAGTTGTGGAAGGGTAGAGCGGGGGGCAGACCTCTGCCCGCCCGCCGGGGAGGGATGCCTCAGTAGCCTGCGGCTTCCATTTCTTCGGTGGTGAAGGCCTGCGCTTTGGCGAGTGCTTCGTCCACTGACTGCTGTCCGGCATAAACTGCCGAGAACTCCTGACTTACTTGCGTAGCGATACCGGCAAACTCGGGGATCGCGACGAACTGGATACCCGTGTATGGCGTCGGCTGTGCGCAGCAATTCTGTGGATCGGCCATCAGGATCGACTCCAAGGTCATGTTCGCAAAGGGAACTTCCTTGTAGTTCGGGTTCTCATAGAGCGAGGTTCGCGCGCCCGGCGGCACATTGGCCCAGCCTTCATTTTCGGCCACCAACTCAATGTAGTCTTTCGAGGTCGCCCATTCGATGAATTGCTTTGCCGCGTCCTCTTGCTGCGTGCCCGCTGGGATCGCTAGCGCCCAGGCCCACAACCAATTGGCGCGTTTATCTACGCCTTCCGAGTTCGGTGCCAGTGCAAAACCAACCTTGTCTGCCACTGTCGAGTCGTCAGGATTGGTCACGAAGGATGCCGCGACGGTTGCGTCGATCCACATGCCACACTTGCCCTGCTGGAACAACGACAGGTTTTCATTGAACCCATTGGTGGCGAAGCCTGCCGGGCCAGATTCATTCATCATGTCGACGAAGAAAGTGAGCGCTTCTTTCCATTCCGGCTGATCGAACTGGGGCTTCCAATCCTCGTCAAACCAGCGTGCGCCGAAGGAATTGCCTGTCACGGTGATAAAGGCGCCGCCTTCACCCCAACCAGCCTTGCCACGTAGGCAGATGCCGTTGATGTCATTGTCCCGATCCGTCATCGCAGCGGCAGCTTCGCGGATGAATTGCCAGGTCGGCGCGTCGGGCATTTCAAGGCCGGCCTGTTCCATCAGGTCAGTGCGGTACATGATCATCGAGCTTTCACCATAGAATGGCGCTGCGTACAGCGTCCCTTCATGGCTTAGGCCCCCCGCCATTGCGGGCAGAATGTCCCCGACATCGTAGTCTTCGGACAAACCATCCAGCGGAACCAACCAGCCATTCGCGCCCCAGATGGGCGTCTCGTACATGCCGATGGTCATGATGTCGAACTGACCGCCCTTGGTCGTGATGTCGGTGGTGACGCGCTGACGCAGCACGTTCTCTTCCAGCGTTACCCATTCGACGTCGATACCGGTCGCTTCGGTGAATTTGTCAGTATAGCCCTGCATCCGGATCATGTCGCCATTATTCACGGTGGCGATCGTGATAGATTGCGCGTGGGCTGCGGCCGTAGCGACGAATGTCAATGCAGTCGCCGCGCGAAGTGCGTGCTTCAGATACATCCCTGTCCTCCCTGAGCTTGGATGTCGTGCAGAGAGCGTAGAGCGTAAATTGTCGCGCCGTCAATAAAAACTTTACGCGCGTTAAGATTATCGAGTTATGCCGAATTCCTTAATACGAGCCGCGCAGGGAAAAGGGTTTCTGTTCGTGTCTCAAATTCTCCCCCATTTTCAATGAGTTCGAACAGCGTTTCGACACTTCTTCCGGCTACGTTGTCGTAGTCATGCGCAGCTGTGGTCAGAGAAGGGCAGGTGAATTTTGCGAACGGATGATCGTCGTTTGAGGCCACGCGCAGCGTGCAATCGTTCTTGCGTCCGACCCGAATCCCCTGTTCGTAACAGGCCGCAAGAAAGCCAATTGCGAGTCGGTCATTGCTGCATAGAACTGAATTCGTCCTCAATTGGCGCTCGTCCAGAACTTTCAACGCGCCCCTGTGACCGATTTCTTCAAATGCCCAGCCTATGCCGTCGACTTTGATGATATGAGGCTCGAACCCGAGACGCTCCATCACCTCAACATAGGCTTTTCGACGTTTGTTGGCGTTCGGATTCGCAGGCGTACGCATTTCAAAGAAAGATGGCGGTTCGCCCGTGCGGGTCATGTATTCGACAGTTTGTGACACAAAACTGAAATTGTCCGATCCAACAAAGGCAGCCCCCAAACCATCCAGGTTACTGTCAAATAAGACCGTTGGCACGTTGGCACAGAATTTCTCGATCGCGGATCGGTCCGAGATACGCCCCAAAGGGGCTAGCAAAACCCCGGCGGGTTTCAGGGATTGCAGGCCGTCCAGAATTTCGTTCTCGAGCTTTTGCTCGCCATGTGAGCTGAAGAGAGACGGTCGATAGCCCGCCGCGATGCAGGATTGTTCCAGATACCGTGCGATTTCTGCAAAGAAAGGGTCAGACAAATAGGGTACGACGATGCCGATATTCTTGGTCAGCTTTCGGTTCTGGTTCACCGCATAAATGTTAGGGCGGTAATCAAACCGTTCGAGCGCTTCTTCGATGCGCGCCCTTGTCGTCGGGCGAACACTTTCGGGATCATGGAAATATTTGGATACTGTGGGCCGCGAAATGCCGCTGAGGGCTGCGAACTCTTCCATGTTCTTAATCTTGGTCATGCTAGTCTGCCTGCGGATCATAGCCGCCTTGATCTTATCGTATCTTTACATATTCTTTGCGCGCGCTAAAAAATCAATAGCCAGACGGTCTCCGAGTAGTTGAACGGGGCGAGGGGTTTGAGTGTATCTCGGGATCGATATCGGAACTTCGGCTGTCAAGCTTGCCTACGCGGATAGGGACCGGATTCTCGCGACATCTTCGGTGGGGATACAGACATCTTCACCCCAGCCCGGCTGGTCTGAGCAGCACCCGGACCTTTGGTGGAAGGCGACAGTAGACGCTTTGAACCAACTTGTAGGCCGAATTGGATTGTCCGAAATCAAGGCCGTCGGATTGTCCGGTCAAATGCATGGTGCCGTTTTGCTGGACCGCGATCTGCGTCCGATCCGCCCGGCGATCCTTTGGAATGACAGCAGATCAGCACGCGAGTGTGATGAACTGCGTGCGGCCGAACCAAAGATTGGACAGATTGCGGGTGTCCTGCCCTTGCCAGGCATTACCGCACCTAAGATTGCATGGCTTAGACAACATGAGCCCGAACATTACGATCGACTTGCCCATATCCTGCTGCCCAAAGACTACATCGGCTTATGCCTGCATGGAGAATTGGCAACCGATACGTCCGATGCGGCCGGAACAATGTGGCTCGATCAGGCGTCGCGCAAATGGAATGCCGCTGTCACCGAAGCCACATTTGTAAAGCCCGACTGGTTACCGCCAGTATTCGACGGTCAAACGGTTGTTGGGAAAGTGACCGCACGTGCTGCGGCAGAGACAGGGCTGAAACCCGGTATTCCCGTCGTGGCTGGAGGAGGGGACGCGGCAACAGGGGCGGTGTCATTGGGTGCTACCGAGCCAGGGCGTGGGTTCATCTCACTTGGGACATCCGGTCAGCTATTTGTGGCTAATCGAAGTTATAAGCCTAACCCTGAAAGCTATGTTCATGCTTTTGCACACACGCTGCCCGATCGTTGGTATCAAATGGCTGCGATGCTGAACGGGGCAAGGCCCATTTCATGGATTGGGGATCAGTTGGGGCTGACTTCTACCGAAGTTGTCGCGCTTGCTGAAACGGTCAACGGTGATCGCGTTCCTATTTTTCTGCCCTATCTGACGGGTGAACGCAGCCCGCACGGAGACCCACGTATTCGGGCCAGTTTCTTTGGACTGGAGGATTCAACAACACGTGCTGACATCTGCCGCTCTGTAGTTGAGGCAATTGCGTTTAGCTTTGCCGATGCAGCGCTCAGTTTTGGTGACACAATTGACGACCTGCCCGAATTGGCCGCCATAGGAGGCGGCAGCCGATCAGAATTGTTGCTTGGTTTGATCGCAACGGTGATTGGAAAACCCATTGTACGATCTGATGGGGCGGATTCCGGTCCGGCATATGGCGCAGCCCGGCTCGCGGCGTGTGGTCTCGGCGCGTTGACGAAAGCCGATTTGGCATATCAGCCGCCCACAACCGAAAGGTTTGAACCCGTTGAAATGGCTGCACTTTCCGAGCGGTTGATGAAATTTCGCCGACTTTATTCTGCGGTTAAAGGTGTAAATTGATCGCACTAATAATCTTCAGTATTTAGATCGTCCCCCGCGCTAGATGGACCTGCGTTGGTGAAGCAATAGGCATGACATGGATCGACGTATGGGTGATAACTAGGTCTGAGAGGTGCAGATCATGCCGTCAATTTTCGTTAGGATTAGGTGCTGCGGATCTGAGTTTTGGGCTGAGCTATGGCTATCTTGACCACAATGAAATGCGTGATGTTAGCGACCCAGAGCCCCTCAGGAACAAATCTGCACCATTAAAGCAAGAGCGAAAGGGGTTGCGAAGCAAAAACTCGTTATCGGCATAGCCATAGATTAATCCATGTTTCTTGGCGGTTGTCGATAGATACTCGTGGCCTTCAATCTTGTGCTAAGGCGGTAGCACATACTCCCTAGCTGCGCGAACCGCTTGCCGTGATTGGTAGTCTTTTCGGGCGCACGGAAGAACTCTTTCCAACACTTTTGACTGCGAAACATTTTTTTCGATAGGCAGTTTCAATTACTCGACCGAAACGTGTTTCGCACCACAATCCACGAATCCGCGAATTAGTCTTGCCGCGTCTTCTTCGTTGTCCGGTACAAGCGGCTGCAGCCTCGCCGAGACGGGAATCCCCAGCCTCACGAGTTCAGCCATCGCATTGAGTCGCTCGGAGATCGCCGGAAAGCAACACTTCTCCGCAGCTAGTGGTGATCGAGGTCTTTCGGGACCCGTCGTGTGAAGTAGAAGACCTCTGCATTCACAAATGAGAAGGGAACGGTTTTGTTCTCCAGCATGTACTACGCCCTTGATCAGCTCCGGTTAAAGCTGAAGGGAAACAGAAGTTTACCTGTTGGGAATGGTGCCCGGGGGCGGAATCGAACCACCGACACGAGGATTTTCAATCCACTGCTCTACCCCTGAGCTACCCGGGCACGGGAATGGCGTTTGCCATTGGGTGGAGGCCTTCTATGACTTGCCACAGGCGGTGTCCAGAGGCTTTTTGACATTTTTTCAATGCGGGAGGGACGTGGGGCTTTCGGTTGGTTCCGAGGTCGTCTCGGCGTGTTCTTCACGTTGCGATGGCACCGCATAAGAACCGTTTAGCCATTTTGCCAGATCGATATCCGCGCAGCGTTTGGAGCAGAATGGTCGAAAGGCCTGCTGGGTATCTTCTCCGCAGATCGGGCAGCTCATTTCAGGATCTCCGTCAATGGGATACGACCACGTTTGCGCTGTAGTTCGAAATGGCCAAGCGGGGTCCAACCGGCCAGGATCGTCTCGTCAGGATCGGACTTGAATGCCGACCGCAAGGCTGATTCGAAACCCCTCCGGTCTTTCTTGGGCATCGGTGCAAGGTCCAGAGTGATCTGCCCCCCCAACCCGCGCACGCGCAGGGCGCGCGGCAGGGCTTTGGCGCAGGCGAAGTTAGCTTTGGTTCCCGCTGCGAGAGATGTGTCGGCGCCGGTGTTCACATCCACCGCAACCAGCGCGCGGGTCGGTTGGATATAGAGGTGTCCTCCACCGGGAAGCGTTTCGGAAACCCCCTTTGCTGTATCGAGCGCATCAACGACACCGTGGTCCTCAAATCCGCCGGATGTGGTCACGACCTCGGCCGGGTCCGTCCAATCACGCCAGGCCAGGATATGCGGACCATCGCCCTCGCTCAGCAATTCTGGTTCACTGCCCGTATCAGCCAATACCTGCTCGGCAAGTGCCAACATGGCAGAGATATCTTCAGCGATTTCATCTGCATCCGCCGTCTGACAGCACGAGCGCAGGATCAGGCCGTGCGTGCTGTCTCCCATTTGCTCATGCGCGATTTCGAGAAGTTGGTCGCGCATATCTTCATCACGGATACGGCGCGAGATGTTCAGGCCGGGCGCGTCAGGTGTCACGATCGCAAAGCGGCTTTTGAACAAAATACGGTTCGAGACGGGTATGGCTTTGCCGGGCTCGGCATATCCGGTCACCTGCACCAGTAGCAAAGCGCCGGGTGCCAACCCTTTGACTTGCCTCAGAAAAGCCGGGCCGTCGGGTGTGGTGAGAAACATGCCGCCCTGACCTTTGACCGGGCGATCGGCGCGGGCGCGGTAGATCGTACCTGGCGCAGGGGCATCTGTGGCGATCAGGAAATCGTCGAGAACACCATCCACCATCAGAGCTGCAGCTTCGCGTCCCTGAATATGATCCAGAATGATGGTACGACCCTTCATGAAACCTCGCGATATAAGGGATAGCCGATGCCTTGCAGCAGTGCAGCAGTTTCGGACAGGGGTAGGCCGACAATACCGGTGAACGAGCCTGAAATCCACGGGATGAACGCACCGGCAGGACCTTGTATTGCATAGGCTCCGGCCTTGCCCTGCCAGTCATCCGTCGCAAGATAGGCATTGATTTCGCTGTCGGACAGACGTTTCACTTTTACCTGAGAAACCACATCACGCTGGAGGATTTTAGCCCCGCTCCGCACAGCGACCGAAGTGATCACCCGATGGCGTCGGCCGGACAGGGCGTGCAGAAACTCTGCAGCTTGTCCCGCGTCTTCGGGTTTGCCAAGAATGCGGCGACCCAGTGCGACCGTAGTGTCAGCACATAAGGTGATATCATCGCTATCAGCTTGAACAGCTTGAACTTTTTGCCGGGTAATGCGGCTGCAATAGGGGGCTGGCAGTTCGCCATTCAGCGGCGTTTCATCGATATCCGGCGGACGGATCGCATCGGGCCGAACGCCAAGCTGCGCCAGCAGGTCCAGCCGCCGCGGGCTGCCCGATCCGAGGATAAACGCCATGTACGAAGCGTTACTTGAAGCGATAGTTGATCCGACCCTTGGTCAGATCATATGGGGTCATTTCGACCTGAACTTTGTCGCCGGCCAGAACACGGATGCGGTTCTTGCGCATCTTGCCTGCCGTATGTGCGATGATCTCATGGCCGTTTTCCAGCTCGACCCGAAACGTCGCATTAGGCAGGAGTTCCTTCACGACACCGGGAAATTCGAGCGTATCTTCCTTGGCCATGTTGTCTCCATCATTAGGTTGCACCTGCAGAATCTGCAGATCGTGCGCTTAAATGAGCCTATTTCGGCCTTATTTCAAGGGCGAAGTCACCTAAAGGGGTGATATTGTGACTGAATCGACCCGAGCGTCTTGCTCGGTCCAGTGCGTGCGGTTCAACACCCACCCGTCTGCGCGGACGTTTGCAATTGTGGACAGGTCGGCCTCGGCATAGGTCCAGCCGGCGGTATTCAGCGTGCCCTCGGCAAGCACTCCCGTCGGTGGGAACCCGATATCGGGCGGGCCAAACACGCCACCCATGCCGGTATTCATGTCGACTGCTTCGGACCATTCATTGCCGCCAACTAACGATGACATTACCGTAACGCATTGATTTTCAAGGGCACGAGACATGGCGCCGATCCGCACACGCCAATACCCGGACAGGGCTTCGGTGCAGGATGGTACGAGGATCAAGTCGGCCTCGCTCAGGGCCCGACCCAAGAGAGGGAACTCACTGTCATAGCAGATCAGAACGCCGATTTTACCCAATGCGGTATCAAACAGTTTCAACGAACCGCCCGGGGCGATGTCCCAGGCCTCGCGTTCAAACCGTGTCATGATCTGCTTGTCCTGATGATCGAGACGACCGTCAGGAGCGTAGAACACTGCGCGGTTCACCGGGCGCCCTGGTCCGTCGATGACCGGGGCGGAAGCCCCCAGAATGTATGTGTTATACATCTTTGCAAGGCGCGAATGCACAACTTGTACATCTTCCATCCGGTCGGAAACCGCCCGGATTGAGCGTTCGAGATCGCCGGCCACCTTAGGGCCGTCGAGCGTCGACAACTCCATTGCGCCGTATTCGGGAAAGACCAGAAGGTCGGCACCTTGTCCTGCGGCCTCGGAAACCCATGCCTCAAGCTTGTCTTCATATTGAGCCCAACTATCGAGCCAATCGAGGTCGTAGGCGGCGGTGGCGATTTTCATTCCCAAGTCCTGTATCTGGTCGCTGCGCGACACTAGAACAGCAGATCGTCCAGGGCTACTGCAATCGCGGCGCGGGTGGTTCTGAAACCTATGTTGCGACTTACTGTTTCGAGGCAGGGGGGTGTTTGTTGGCAGGTTTTCTCGGCCGCCGGTGCAGAGATTGCATCGAATGGCTGATCAGAGGTCGATTTGACCTATCGAAGAACCTGAACGAAACAGGCAAGGAACTCCACCTCGGGCATCAGTTTTTCAAGTTCTTCAAGCGTGCGAAGGGGCAGTTTTACATCAAGAACATTGGCCCCGGGGATATCGGCTCACGGAAACAAGGCGCTGTCATTTGTAACGGCATCGAGCACCAAGGATGCGGTCTGAAGGGCAAATCCGGAGATCAGGTATGTCGTCGATCCGGTCGGTCAGGCTGGTTTGTGCAATCCCGAAAAAGCGGTGAAATGCCCTGTCCAGACTTTCGTGAATCTCGAACCCTTCATCGAAAGCGAGGAAGGCAAATCCTAGTGAAATCTACAGCCAGATGATGTGCTTCCGTCGCAGGAAAACCTGAAAATTAGCCAAGGCGACTTAATGGACGCGATCAGGCTGTCGCAAAACGGTCACTAACACGCGCTCTGATCGTCGATAAACTGCGGCTCAATCGAGGCTTCAGGTTCATTTTGGGTGTGGATGTCGGGCTTGATTACCGGATCGGATCACTCGGGATTTTCCGCACGGAACAGGGCCCATGCGTCCTGCGAGGTGCCGTCCGGCTTGGTGCATATGCCTACCTGACCCGAACCAGTGTCTTTGATCTTGTAGCTGCCGCCGATCTCAAGGCAGTAGGCTGCTGCTGGGTTCACCACCTGATGCGTTTTTTCATGTGCCTTGCGGTACAGCTCCCATGCATCGGCGGACGTACCGTCGCTCAGTGCGCAGCGAGACGTGGTCAGGTCATATTCGCCTCCAATTGAGCCACAGTACACGGCGGCGGGATTTGCAAGGCCGACCGGCTTGCTGCCATCCGCGCCCGCATGGTGTTCACGAAAATAGGTCCAGGCATCGATCCGGGTGCCGTCGGGCAATTGGCAGATACCGCTCTGACCGTCCGGACCGTTATGGATACCGTAGAGCCCGCCTTGCGCGATGCAATATGTTGCCGCGGGATTGGCCAGACCGGTGTTGGCAGAGCTTGCGGCGGGCAGGGCCATTGAAAAGGCCATCGTCAGGGTCGCAATCGTGCCTGCGGAATTCAATAGACGCTTTGTCATGGTCACCTCGCAACATTGTGGACAGGGCAGGTTCTGAGGATTTTCGCCGTTTTGCAGATCGATCCGGTCCTGCGCGGATACTTGGATCAGAGTTGTTCCACCTTGATCGAGTCTGCGGGATAAAAGGCCAAGTGATCCTTGATTTCGGCCACCGCGTCGATCGGGTTTTCATAACTCCAAGCGGCGTTTTCGGTGACTGAGGATTTGTTTACGATCGAGAAATGCGTGGCGTCTCCCTTGCCTGCGCATTGGGTGACTTTGTTGGTCCGATCCAGAAAGGCCATCGCAATGTCCGCACGCGGGAAGTAGATAACCGGGTCTTTGTCGCCTTCCAGAAGTTCCAGCGCGTTGTTGGTTTCACCCAAAATCGCGCCGCCTGAACGGACGCTCCATTTGCCCGGTGCTTTGCGGATCGTGATGGTGTCTGTCATTCCTGTTCCTTCCCTCGTCGTGTCAGGGCTTCTCCTCTGCCCAAACTATGTAACAATCCGGTGTCAGACCGGTGCGGTTGCGGCATCCAACCACAGTTGAGCGGCGTCGCCCAGCCTTGGCCGGACTTTTTCCGCGACGTCGCGGTGATAGGCGTTCAGCCAAGCACGTTCCTCTCGTGTCAGCATATCGACTACAATCAAACGCCTGTCGATTGGGACATAAGTCAGCGTACGCCAGTTCAGCATGGCGCGTTCATCGTCACCGCTGGGCAGGTTTGGGGCCTCTTCCACTACGACAAGGTTCTCAAGCCGGATGCCAAAAGCACCCTCGCGGTAATATCCCGGCTCGTTCGACAGGATCATACCCGGCTCAAGCGGGACATGGCTGACCCGAGACAGGCGCTGAGGGCCCTCATGCACGCTGAGATAGGTACCGACCCCATGACCAACCCCATGGTTGAAATCCTGCCCGGCCAGCCACAGCGGCAGCCGCGCTACGCATTCGATATCGCGTCCTGCCAAGCCAACAGGCCAGCGTAGCATCGACATGGCGATCATGCCTTTGAGGACGCGTGTAAAGCAGGCCTTCTCCTCATCCCCAACATCGCCGATTGCAATTGTGCGGGTGATATCGGTGGTGCCGTCCAGATATTGCCCACCGCTGTCCAGCACCAGCAGGTGACCGTTTTCCAGCCTGCTGTCGGTTTCCTCGGTCACGCGATAATGCATGATGGCCCCGTTCGGCCCGGTGCCCGCGATGGTGTCGAATGAGATATCCTGCAGCGCGTTGTCCCGGCGGCGGCTTTCTTCCAGCCGCGTTACTACCTGTGTCTCGGTCAGGGTGCCGGGCTTCTGCGCGTCTAGCCAACACAGCAGTTCGATCACCGCTGCGGCATCTCGCAGATGTGCCTCGGCCGTGCCTGCGATTTCGGCCGGGTTCTTGCGGGCTTTGGGCAGGGC
The DNA here is from genome assembly GCF_056537805.1 of Ruegeria sp. C10. Taxonomy (NCBI): domain Bacteria; kingdom Pseudomonadati; phylum Pseudomonadota; class Alphaproteobacteria; order Rhodobacterales; family Roseobacteraceae; genus Ruegeria; species Ruegeria sp. C10. The sequence goes on from NZ_JBQFSC010000001.1 coordinate 1,112,218, forward strand.
GCAGGGATCGCCGCCATCGACCATACGGTCCCCCAACGCATCTGCTATGATCTGCGGAACCGTTCCCGGATCGACCTGTACCTTGCCTTCAAGTGCCTCAACCGCTGTCAGGAACGCGTCGGGTTGGTGTTGGGTGACCTGCGGGCCCAGATGATCCCCGATCCCGGTCAGTTTGGCAGCGGCCATGAACAGATCCACCCGCCCATCACCGTGCAGGATGGCAAAGCCATGGGCCACAGGGTTGTATGCGATGTCCGCGCCGCGAATGTTCAACAGCCACATGATCGAATCCGGCAAGGTGATCACCGCTGCCGCGCGATCTGCGCTCTGCAGTTCACTCGCGAGGCGCTTGATTTTGCTCTCGGCGCTTTCACCTGCAAATTCAATCGGATGTGCCCTGACAGGATTCATCGGAGGGTCGGGTTGATCCGCCCAAATTCGGTCTACAAGGTTATCACAGCGCACCAGTTCGACGCCGCTGCCTTCAAGCTCTTTCTGTGCAGACGAAATCTGTCCTGCAGCGTGGAGCCACGGATCAAACCCGACTTTGCCGCCATTTCGCAATTGCTCTTTCAACCACGCGCTCAGGCTGACATCTGGCCATGGGACCGGCGTGTAATCCTGTGCGACCTGGGCCTTTACCTGAGTGCGATAGCGCCCGTCGATGAAAACCCCGGCAATGTCCGTGAGCGCCGCGCAAAACCCCGCAGAACCGGTGAATCCGGTAAGCCAGGCCAGCCTTTCATCCCGAGGGGCCACATATTCACCCTGATGTGCATCCGCACGCGGGATCAGGAAGCCCTGCAGGCCTTCGCGCGCCAGCTCGTCCCGCAAAGCGGCCAGTCGTGGTGGGCCTTGCTCGGGGCGTGCGGTCACTTCGAAACTCTGGAACATGGGCGGCCTCATTCGTCGGTCTTGCTGCGCGCAAACCTGCGGCCTGCGGTAGGAAATGTCCAGCGCCCCGGCGCACACTATTCTTCTGTCTCAAGAAAGCGTTGAATGGCGTGGATATACGGGTTGTAGGCCTCATTTCCAGGCAATGGTATCTGGTTGCCGGTCTCAAGGATCACAAGCGAGGCATTGGGGATTCCAGCCGCCAGTTTGCGCGCCTCGGACAGGGGGTGAACGGCTGTGTGCCGCCCGTGCAGAACCAGAGTGGGGCATTGCACCATCGGAAGAAGTTGCAACACCGAGGTGCTATTGGCGATGTCACGGTAGTGAAGTCTTTCCTCGCTTGAATAAAGTGTCTGCAATTCATTGACCATGTGCCGAACGCTATCCAGCGGACCTTCTGGAAAATAGCTGAATTCAGCGCCCATAGCATAGCCGCTGCCCGGCGTGTTCCAGCCTTCCGCGATCAGTGACCGGATCGAGTCGGGTTGTTTGGTATCTTCCCGGTAATCTCGCCCTTCTGCCCATCCGCCGGAGATAATCAGCTTGTCAATCCGCTCGGGGTGCCTTGCGGCGAAGTGTAGGGCAGGGAAGGTGCCGCCCATTTCACCGAGAATGGAAAAGCGGTCAAACCCCGCTGCATTCACGACGGTCAGGATTTCTTCTATTCTGCGGTCATACACCGCCTGATGATCGATGTTTGAGCCGACGTCATTGTCCTTGTTGTAGCGTAACAGGCGGAAACGGTTTGCCATGTCCTGTAACCGGGTACGCTCGGACGGGATGCGCCATTCCGCCTCCAGATCGTGCACGACCGAACCGATGCGCAGCACCGGCAACCCATCACCGGAAAGCGTGTATGGAACAGCGCGGCCCTTCGCACCGCGCGCGTAACGCAGCCGTTGCGTATGGTTTTCTACGCCTGAACTGGTGTCGGCTTCGCAGGTAACATCCGCCGCCATTTGCAACCCGCGCCGTACGACTGTCCGAATGATCCGTTGCGCTTTGCCATCATCGCCGACTGCTTTACGCGCTGCTGCAATTCGTGCGCTGATGGTAGAATCCGAGACAAAGCGGCCACTCCATACCCGCGCGATGATCTCGTCCCGGGGCACCAGCTTACCTGGGTGCTGGGCCAAGAGGACCAACAGATCGAATACCTGAGGTTCGATTGCGACGGGCTCACCCCGGCGGGTCAGGACGTGTCGATCCACATCCAGAATACAGTCTGCAAACTCATAGCGCATGGGGCAAATACACTCCGTTTCTCGCGGAACGACAAGGTTCAACAACAATCTCAAGGGTTTCTAGGGCGTATCTCAGGACCAGCTACAAGCAGGCCGGACAGGGTTGGGACACTATCCAAGCAGATAAACAGGAGAACGAATGATGTTCCTGCCCTTCGACATAGCGCTTATGCGCTATCCGTTACGCCACCATAAGCAAAGTCGCCTTCAGCGGTGCAAAAACTGGCTTGGATGGCACTAAGTCTGCACTGTCGAAGCAGGGCCGTCAACTGGCCCGCTTCATCCCCATCACGCGCGCGCGGGCGCGCGGGTCGCTGTCGAACAGTGCGGCCAACTGCTCGGTCATAGCACCTGCAAGCTGCTCGACATCGGTGATCGTCACGGCGCGGTCATAATAGCGCGTCACGTCATGGCCGATCCCGATGGCCAGCAATTCCACCATCTTGCGTTTTTCCACCATCGCAATCACGTCGCGCAGGTGTTTTTCCAGATAGTTCGCCGGGTTCACGCTGAGCGTTGAATCATCGACCGGAGCGCCATCCGAGATCACCATCAGGATCTTGCGGGCCTCACGCCGCGCGAGCATCCGGCGATGCGCCCATTCCAGCGCCTCACCGTCGATGTTTTCCTTCAGCAGGCCCTCTTTCATCATCAGCCCCAGATTGGGTCGCGCGCGACGCCATGGGGCATCGGCGCCCTTGTAGATGATGTGGCGCAGATCGTTCAGACGCCCCGGTTGCTGCGGGCGGCCATCGTTCAGCCACGCCTCGCGCGCCTGACCGCCTTTCCAGGCCCGGGTGGTAAAGCCCAGGATCTCGACCTTGACGTTGCAACGTTCCAGCGTCCGCGCCAGGACATCTGCACAGATCGCGGCAATCGAGATCGGACGGCCCCGCATCGAGCCGGAATTGTCCAGAAGCAGCGTCACCACCGTATCGCGGAATTCGGTATCTTTTTCGACCTTGAAGCTTAGTGGCGTGGTCGGGTTGGCCACGACGCGCGCCAGACGTCCGGCATCCAGAATGCCTTCCTCGCGGTCGAACTCCCAAGACCGGTTCTGCTGCGCCTGCAGGCGGCGTTGCAACTTGTTAGCCAGACGGCTGACCGCGCCCTTCAAGGGCTCCAACTGCTGGTCCAGATAGGCGCGAAGGCGTTCCAGCTCGGCCGGTTCGGCCAGATCTTCAGCTGCGATCTCTTCGTCGTGGGTGTTCAGATAGACCTTGTAATCCGGGTCCGCCTCGGACGCAGGTGGCGGGGCTGGCGGTTCTAGCGGAGCCTCGCCCTCGGGCATTTCAGCCTCATCACCCATCTCATCCTCGGCCATCTCGTCCATCGAGACCTGAGCCTGAGACTGGTCCTGCTGTTCTTCCTGAGTTTGTTCAGGGGTTGCATCGGCGTCCTGTTCGTCCTGATCATCCTGCCCGGTGCTGTCGGGATCGGGCTGCTCTTCGGCGTCATCTTCGGCCTGATCTTCCTGTTCGTCGTCCAGTTCATCCGGGTCATCACCCAGCTGATCGCCGTAACCCAGGTCTTTGATCATCTGTCGGGCGAATTTGGCAAATTCGGCCTGGTCCGAGAGGATTTCGTCAAGATTTTCCAGCGTCCCGCCGGCCTGTTCCTCGATAAATCCGCGCCACAGGTTCATGACATTCTCGGCGGCAGGCGGCATGTCGCGGCCCGTGGCCAGATGCCGGATCAGATAGCCCGCCGCCACAGCCAATGGCGCATCCGCAGGCTGTTTGCACTGATCATAGCCGCGCCGGATCGCCTCATGCCCGATCTTGACGTCGATATTCGACGCGGTGCCGGGCATGTCCCGCGCACCCATCGCCTCGCACCGGGCGGTCTCCATCGCCTCATAAAGATCCCGCGCCATATCACCTGGAGGGGCATATCGCGCATGGGTCGCGTCATCATGATATTTGCGTTGTAAAGCTAGCGCGTCTGCCGTTCCGCGCGCCAACAGAACCTCTTCGCGCGTCATCCGGCGTGAGACCTGCGGCAAACGCATCGACTCGCCCGACAGGCCCGATGGATCAACAGTGTAGCTCACCGACAATTCGGGGTCGTCGGCCATAACTTTAGTAGCCTCGGCCAGAGCCTTCTTGAACGGATCAGCAGGATTGTCGTTCTTCTGCACCATGTTCAATCGCCCTTTGTGTTGCAGTGACCCGCCGCATCAATGCGAAACCGGATCCCCCTTCATCTGGCCAAAAATACCTCCGCCGGAGGCATTGCGCCCCGGAGGGCGCAATTCATATTGCTTAGCCCAAGCTCGCGCTCGCCGCGCTTTCCGGCAGTTCCTCATCAAAGCAGCGCTGATAGAACTCAGCAACCGTCTGGCGCTCTAGCTCGTCACATTTGTTCAGGAACGACAGGCGGAAGGCATAGCCGATGTTGCGGAAGATTTCTGCGTTTTGGGCCCAGTTGATCACGGTCCGGGGGCTCATGACGGTGGACAGATCACCGTTCATGAAGGCGGTCCGGGTCAGGTCAGCGACGGTGACCATCTGGCTGACGGTCTTGCGCCCCTCGGCGGTGTTGTAATGCGGCGCTTTCGACAGCACGATCATCGTTTCCGCATCGTGGCTGAGGTAGTTCAGCGTCGAAACCAGCGACCAGCGGTCCATCTGCGCCTGGTTGATCTGCTGTGTACCGTGATAGAGGCCGGTGGTGTCGCCCAGACCGACGGTGTTGGCGGTCGCAAACAGGCGGAAGTTCGGGTTCGGTGTGATGATCTCGTTCTGGTCCAGCAAGGTCAGCTTGCCGTCATGCTCCAGCACGCGTTGGATCACGAACATCACATCCGCACGGCCCGCGTCGTATTCGTCGAAGACGATGGCAACGGGGTTGCGCAGCGCCCAGGGCAGGATGCCTTCGTGGAATTCAGTGACCTGCTTGCCGTCGCGCAGTTTGATCGCGTCCTTACCAATCAGGTCGATCCGGCTGATATGGCTGTCGAGGTTCACGCGCACGGCAGGCCAGTTCAGACGGGCGGCAACCTGTTCGATATGGGTCGATTTCCCGGTGCCGTGATAGCCCTGAATCATCACCCGGCGGTTATGGGTAAAGCCCGCAAGAATCGCCAGCGTGGTCTCGGGATCGAACTTGTAGGTCGGATCGATCACCGGCACGCGGTCGCTGCGTTCGGCAAAGCCTTTGACTGCCATATCGCTGTCAATGCCAAACACCTCGCGAACCGAAATGTCCTCGGTGGGTTTTGCGTTGATGTCGATCGATCCGTCAGCCATGCGCCTTGTCCTTATCCTTTGGCCCGTTCACCGGGTTTGAACCCGTGTGTGGTGCAACATATTGCGGGCAAGGGCAAGGGAAAGAGGTGACCGGATCACGTTAGCCAGATGTTTCTTTGAAACTGGCCTTATGTTGGCGCGGGTTCTAGTGAAAATCCCGGCTTGGGAACAGACGCTTGGCCTGTTCGCGCGGATGGCGGGCGCTTGGGCCGTTCTGCCGAGGGCGCGGGGTGTCATCCGCTTGCGGTTGGGTGATGCCGATGGCCTCATCCAGCGGATGCCCAAGCTCGGACAGTTTATGCGACATATCGGTGATCTCCTGCGCGATCAGATGCACGACGATCCCCTCGCGCTGCAGATACCCGCGAACCTGCAGCAACCGCCCGCCCATCACGATGCGGCGAAACCGTTCATAGACCTTGGGCCAGACAACCACATTGCTGACCCCGGTTTCATCCTCGAGCGTCAGAAAGATCACGCCCGAGGCAGTTCCCGGCCGCTGGCGCGTAATCACCAACCCGCAGACGCTGTAGCGGCCCAGCGGGATGTCCTGCAGCGTGGCATGCGGCACAAGGCCGGGCAGGGACGGGCGCAACAGCTCCATCGGGTGCGAGCGTAGGGTCAGACGGGTCGAGACGTAGTCTTCGACAACCTCCTCGCCCAGATGCATCACCGGCAGGTTGACCTGCGGCTCGTTGATGCTCTCGCCATCGATGGGGTCATTGAACAGCGGCAGGGCGGTTCGGCTGCGGATGGCTTTGACATGCCACAGGGCGTCGCGCCGGGTCAGGTCCATGCCGGAGAACGCATCCGCCTCGGCCAGACGGGTCAGCACATCGGGGCGCAGCCCTGCCCGCAGCCACAGCGTTTCGGGGTCCGGATACCCATTGCCGCGCGCAGCCACGATCCAATCCGCATCCTCCTGCTTGAACCCTTTGATCTGGCGAAAGCCCAGCCGCAGGGCCAGCGCCCCGTCAGCACGGCGTTCCAGCAGGTTATCCCAGGTCGAGGTGTTAACGCAGATCGGACGAATCTCGACCCCATGCTCGCGCGCGTCCCGCACGATCTGGGCCGGGGCATAAAACCCCATGGGCTGTGAATTCAGCAGCGCGCAGGAGAAGATCGCCGGGTGATGACATTTCATCCAGGCCGAGACATAGGCCAGCATCGCAAAGGCCGCCGCATGGCTTTCGGGAAAGCCGTAATCGGCAAAGCCTTCGATCTGGCCAAAGCAGCGGTCGGCGACCTCGGGCGTATAGCCATTGTTCAGCATCCCTGCGATGAACTTGTCACGATATGTGCCAATGGTCCCCATGCGCCGGAACGAGGCCAAGGAGCGGCGCAGGTGGTCGGCCTCTTCCGCCGAAAACCCTGCACCAACCACGGCGATTTGCAGGGCCTGTTCCTGAAACAGCGGTACGCCCAGCGTGCGCCGCGTCACCTCTTCCAAAGCGGGGCCGAAAGGTTCGGATTTCTCCAGCCCGTTGCGCCGCCGGATATAGGGTTGCACCATATCGCCCTGAATGGGGCCGGGGCGGACGATGGCAACCTCGATCACCAGATCGTAGAATTCGCGCGGTCGCATCCGGGGCAGGAAATTCATCTGTGCCCGGCTTTCGACCTGAAACACGCCCACCGCATCAGCGGCGCAGAGCATGTCATAGGTCGCCGTGTCCTCTTGCGGGACGGTCGCGATGCTGAGGGTTTCGCTGTTGTGCTGTTGCATCAGGTCAAACGCCTTGCGGATGCAACTGAGCATCCCCAGCCCCAATATATCCACCTTCAGAATGCCAAGCGCGTCGATATCGTCCTTATCCCACTCGATCACGGTGCGGTCTTCCATCGCGGCGTTTTCGATCGGGCATAGCTCATCCAGCCGCCCTTTGGTGATGACAAACCCGCCCACATGTTGCGACAGGTGGCGGGGGAAACCGATGATCTCGCCAATCAGGCGGACGGTCTGCATCAGGCGCCGGTCCTTGAGGTCGAGGCCCAGTTCCTGCAGCCGCTCGGCATCAACGCCGCCATTGCTCATCCCCCATATCTGGCCGGACAGACCTGCGGTGACGTCCTGAGACAGACCCATTACCTTGCCCACCTCGCGGATTGCCGCGCGGGATCGGAAATGGATGACCGTGGCACAGAGACCCGCGCGGTGGCGGCCATATTGCTCGTAAATCCACTGGATCACCTCTTCGCGCCGCTCGTGTTCGAAATCCACATCGATATCCGGCGGCTCGCCTCGGTATTTCGAGACAAAACGCTCGAACACCATGGCGATCATGTCGGGGCTGACATCGGTGATGCCCAGCAGATAACACAGGATCGAATTGGCGGCTGATCCGCGCCCCTGACACAGAATGCCCTGCGAGCGGGCGAATTGCACAATGTCATGCACGGTCAGGAAATAGGCCGGGAAATCAAGATCCGCGACCAGCGCCAGCTCTTTCTGCATCAATTGCAGCGCACGCTCGGGCGGGCCACCCGGATAGCGCCGTTTCAACCCCTCGCGCGCCAGACGTTCTAGCCGCGCCAGCGGGGTCTCAGAACTGGCGATCTCGTCTGGGTATTCGTAAGACAGCTCGCTCAGGTCAAAGCTGCAGCGGTCGGCGATTTCCAGCGTGCGGCGTAGCGCGCCGGGGTGGTCCTGAAACAGCCGGGCCATATCCGCATAGCTTTTTAGCCGCCGTTCCGCATTGGGCAGGGCGCGGGTGCCGATCTGGTCAATCGTGATGTGTTCGCGCATGCAGGTCAGCACATCGGCCAGTTGGCGGCGGTTGCCACGGTGCATCAGCACATCGCCTACCGCCACCATGGGGGCCGAGGCCCGCAGTGCCGCCTGCGCACAGGCCGCCAGATAGGCCCGATCACTGCCGTCATAACGCGGCACCGCCCCCAGAAACACCGCATTGGGGAATTGCCGCCGGACGGTCTGAATATCGGGGATGGCCTGTTTCAACCCGGCCTGAGGCAGCGCGATCAGGATCATCCCCTGACAGGCCGCCAGCATGTCCTGCAGATCCAGATGGCAGTCGCCTTTCTCGGCCCGTCGTTTGCCCAGCGTCAGCAGGCGGGTCAGTCGCTGATAGGCGGCGCGGTCGCGGGGCAGGGCCAGCCAGTGCACCGCGCTGTCGCGCAGAACCAGACGGCAGCCGACGATCAGCTTGGGCAGGGCGGGCACATCCGGTTTGTCGATCGGCTGCACATGCCCGACCTCTTGCCGGGACGAGGAATCGAGGCGGTGTTGCGAGCGGATTTGAACCGCGCCTTCCGCCTCGCGCCGCAGCTCTTTCAATGCGCTCCAGCCCCGGACCACCCCGGCCAGTGAGTTCCGGTCGGTGATCGCGATGGCCTTCAGGCCCAGCTCTGCCGCGCGGGTTACCAGCTCTTCTGGGTGTGAGGCTCCGGTCAGGAAGGTGAAGTTGGTGGTCACGCCCAGCTCGGCATAGCCGGGGTCCTGCGCGTGCGAGCTGGGCGGGGTCGGTTTACTCATGCGAATTCCCCATGCACGAACCAGCCCGGATTTTGCGGCGTGTAATACAACCACAACCGTCGTCCCTGTCGGGTTTCAACCTGCCAGTAATCGCGCAGGCCCGTGCGCCAGTTCTCATCTTCCAGCCACCATTCGGGGCAGATGCGTTCGGGGCCGGTTGAGCGGCCTGTGCTCAGCGACATGCGCCGCCAGCGAAAGCGGCGCGGCGGGTGTGGGCCTGATCCGGCGATGGGTTCCGGCGGAAACAGCTGCAGGGGGCGGGGGCGCAGGGCGACCCACCCGCCTGCGGGGTCGGAATAGGCGGCGGGCGAGATGATGAAGCTGCGTTCGGGGATATGGCTTTGCGCAGGCAGCAGGCGATGGACCTGTTCTAGCCCGATCCGGGTGCCGATGCGGGTGATCAGGTCATCCAGTTGATCCTTGCCCCGGCTTGCGGCGCGGCTGATCTGGCGCACGGGCAGGGGTTCCACCAGCGTGGCCTCCAGCCGCAGTTGATCGACGCCAAAGCCTGCATCCACCTCGGCCAGTCCACGCTCGAACAGGGGCAGGATGCGATATGGATCACGCAAGGGGCGGGCCAGCCGCAGTTCGACCTGCTGATGATCCTGATCCACCCGGCGCAAGGTCATGCACAGCTTGCGCGCGCCCATTTCCTGCGCTTTCAGCTTGTCGCAGAGCCGTTCCAGCAGCCGTTCCGCCCCGGCCATCATGTCGGACAGCAGGCCAATGGGCTCGGGCAGGGTCATGCGCACGCCGTAATGGGGCGGATCGGCCAACGGGGTGATCTGTTCAGGTTGATCCCCCAAAGCCTGATCCAGCCGCATCAGTACCTCGGGGCCAAAGCGGCGTGTCAGCGGCGCGCGCGGGGTTTGCGCCAGCTCACCAATCCGGCGCAGGCCTAGCCGTTGCAGCGCGACCGAGGTATCCTCATCCAGCCGCAGCGCTGCCACCGGCAGGGCGCGGATGGCCTTCAGCGTATCTTGGGTTGCGACCCCCTCGCCATAATGTGCCAAGGCCCAGGCCGCGCCGCGTGTCGGGGCCAGACCGATCTGCACCGCCAGCCCGGCCCGGGCCAGACGCCTGCGCATATCGGTCAGCATCATCTCTTCCCCGCCCGCAAGATGCGCCGATCCTGTGATGTCCAGAACCAGCCCATCCTCACCTTCCAGCCCGACCCAGGGGCAATAGCGCGTGGCCCAGCGGCGCAGGGCGTGCAGAAACCGCTGATCTCCTTGCGGGTCGGCGGGATGGCTTTGCAGATCGGGACAAAAGGCGCGGGCATCAGAATAGGGCATGCCGCTGTGCAGGCCCTGCCGCTGGGCCTGTACATTCAGGCAATACACCCGGTTTGCATTGTTCTGTTTCAGCGTCAGAACAAACGGCCCATCGACCGGGCGCACACGCAAAGCCCGGTCACTTGCCAGCCGGGGAAACCAGAGTGAAACGATGCGGCGCTGCATCCCGCCGAACATATAAAACCCCCAAATGTTCTATATTTGTTCTTATATGTTCTTGACCCTCAAAGAGTCGAGTCCTTGAGGGCCAGATTGTCAGGGATTCAGAGCCCAGGCGCTTACTTCAACGCCCGCGCCAAAAAGGCTTGTGTGGTCTGGTGTGTCGGGTGGTCAAACACCGCTTCGGGCGGGCCTTCTTCAATGATCCGACCGCTGTCTAGGAAGCAGATCTTGTCGGCGGCCTCGCGGGCAAAGCCCATTTCATGCGTGGCCATCATCATCGTCATGCCCTGTTTCTTAAGCATCAGCAGAACATCCAGCACCTCGCCCACAAGTTGAGGGTCGAGGGCCGAGGTGATTTCATCAAACAGCATGACCTCGGGCTGCATGGCCAAGGCGCGTACGATGGCGACGCGCTGCTGCTGCCCGCCCGACAATTGGTCGGGATAGTTGTGCATCCGGTCGGCCAGTCCGAACCGGGCAAACAGCGCTTCGACCTCGGGCTGCAATTCGGCGCGCGTCAGTCCGCGCACCCGGCGGGGGGCGAGCATGACATTTTCCAGCGCGGTCATATGCGGAAACAGGTTGAAGCTTTGGAACACGATTCCGATCCGGGCACGCACCGATTGCGGGTTCAGACCGGGGATCGAGATATCCTCGCCATCCAGAAAGATCGCGCCGTCTTCGATGGGTTCCAGCAGGTTGATACAACGCAGCAGAGTCGACTTGCCCGACCCGGATGCGCCGATCAAGCAAACCATTTGGCCCTCATCAACAGTGAGATTAATCCCGTCACAGACCGTGCGGTCGCCAAAGCGTTTCACCACGCCCTGAAGTTCCAGTTTTGGCATCAGCGCCTCTCTCGCATTTGGCGGGCCATCAGGTGATCGGCGTAGCGTGTGGCGGGGATGGTGACGATCAGGAAGATGATCGCCGCGCCCACATAGGGGGTGAAATTCGCCAGCAGCGATTTGAATACCCCCGCCTGACGGAAGATCTCGACCGGGCCGATAAAGCTGAGCAGAGAGACATCCTTTTGCAGCGCAATCAGCATGTTCATCTGTGAGGGCACCACGTTGCGGATCGCCTGCGGCAACACCACGTCGCGCATCACTTGCCGTTCCGACAGACCCAGCGACAATGCGGCGGCGCGCTGGCTGTGGTGGACGCTGTCGATGCCTGAGCGGAAGATTTCAGCCACATAGGCCGAGTAAGTCAGGATCAGCGCCAGCGAGCCCCATATGTAAGGCGAATTCCACGGGCGCGGCAGGCCGAGCCCCGGAATGCCGAAGCCGATCAGATAGACCGTCAGGATCACTGGCACGCCGCGGAAAATGTCGGTGAACGCCGCGCCAAAGATGCGCAGCGGAAACAGGGCAGGTGATTTGGCATCCCGCGCCAAGGCAATCAACAGGCCAAGCACGGCGATCGCCGGTGCGGACCACAAAAAGATCATCACGTTGATCCGAAACGCCTCAAGCAGTTTCGGGAAGGTTTTGACAAGCGTCTCGCCGTTAAAAAAGCTCTGCTGAACCTTCGACCAGCCCGGAGCCAGCGGCACCAGAAAGTAAATCGCGGCCACAACTGTGACCGTGCTTATCGTGGCGATCACCAACGACCTGCGTCGTTGGTGCGCCTCGTACCGTTCGCGGCGGGTCATCCCCGCCGCCTTATGATCTGCCATGTTACTTGATCAGAGGGACACCAGTGGTGTCCTGCAGCCATACGGCTTCGATTTCGGCCAGTTTGCCGTTAGCTGCGAGTGCCGCCAGCGCCTCGTCCACGCAGGCTTTCAGCGGGTTGCCTTCTTCCATCAACATGCCGAAATGATCCGGATTATCATTTTCATCCGCCGGGAACTGACCGATGACCTTTGAGCCTTCGATCATCACTGCGCTCAGGAACAGGGCGGTGGGCAGGTCGAACAGGGCCGCATCGATCTGGTTGGCCGACATGGCGGCGTTAACGTCAGCATTGTCACCATAAAGCAGCGGATCACTGTCAGGTTGGATGATGCTGGCCAGTTTTGGCACCGCCGTGGTCGAGCCAACGGCCCCCCATTGCAAACCTTTCAGCGCTTCAAGCGTCGGGGCAGTGTCGGTCGAATTGGGGCTGACCAGAACTGCCATCGGGGCGGTGTAGTAAGGGGTAGAGAAATCGACCACCTGATCCCGTTCGGGCGTGATCGAGTATTGCTGCATGTTGACGTCAAATTCCTTGGCGCCGGGTTGGATCGCCTCATCGAACGAGGATCGGACCCAGACCACATCATCGGCCGCGAACCCCATTTCTTCAGCCACGGCATAAGCAACGGCTGCCTCGAACCCTTCGCCGCTTTCTGGCGCGTCGTCGATCACCCACGGATAGTAGGCCGGGTTGCCCGTTGCGATGGTGAATTTGCCGTCTGTCAGCGTTTTGCCAGCCGCACATTGGTCTTGTGCATAGGCTGCTGTTGACAAAAACAGAATTGAAGTTGCCGCGATCGAGACTGTCCTGGACATCCGATACAAACCTCCTGTTGGATTGAGTTGCGGCCAAAGTAATTCTGCCTAACCCGACTGTCCAGCGGATGCTTGATCGTCGACCTGCGGGACGGGTTGGCGCTCATGTGTCAGGTGACCTTGTGCCGGGCTCTTCGCCTGCCAGGAATCCCAGGGACGGCACAGGGAGGAAACCTGTTGCATAAGTGACCGCACGCTCGGCCAACGGCCGGAATGTGGCGCAGGAACTGGCAATATTCTGCCGGGGAGCAGCTGGGCTCTTTTCTTTTTCTTAAAGATATTATTAAAACTGCTTCACCACTCAAACCGGCAAAGAACCTTCTTGCAGTACAACGCACGCAATACCGATACGATCTGGTCGCGCCTGCCCGGCGTCGCGCGAATTGTCGTTGTTTTGGGACTTTTCAGTCTGATCTCGGCCTGTGCTAAGAATCCGAATGAGGTGGACTTGGATCCCGAACGTCAGGCCATGGCGTTGCAAGAGGTCTCAAGAAAACATGCGCTGGGACAAAGGGTGTGGTGCGTGCCCTACGCACGCAACCTCAGCGGCATCGAAATTCGTGGCAATGCCAAGGATTGGTGGGGCAAGGCCCGCAATGGATTTGACCGGGGTAATGAACCGGAGGTCGGTGCGGTGATGTCGTTTCGGGCCACCAGAGGGATGCCCCTGGGACATGTGGCTGTCGTGTCCGATATTGTCACCGAGCGGGAAGTCATTGTGAACCACGCAAACTGGCTCCGGAATAAGGTGTCGTTGCAGATGGGCGTGAGGGACGTGTCCAAAAACAATGATTGGACGCTTGTCCGGGTTGAAAGCCGGCCGGGCAGTTACGGCAGTTCGTACCCGGTGAACGGGTTTATCTATCCGAATTTTGGTGAGTAATCTGAGCTCTCCGCGCCCCGGCCGGTAGCTGGTACGGTGAAGCCGAGCGCCCGACGTGCCGCTGTCATCCGGGTGCGTGTGTTCGGGGGCGGGTATGTTTACTTTGACACATGATCAATGACTGCAGGGCAGCGCAAAGCAGCCACTTGAAAACCAGTTGGCTTCCTCATCTAACGATATCCGTCTGGGTCGTTAGGGGTGTGTAGCAATGTGCCTTCAAACGCGTCGAGATCATCAGTCATTTGCAGCCAAGGCAATTTGCTTTGCTTGTTGACGTGAAAAGTCGGTTTGAAATCTTCCGGGTTTTCGAGCGACGCTGCGTAAAGGTGCATACCACCCGGATAATGATCGGCTTCAAATCCAATAGGTGATCCGCACGTCCCGCAAAAGTGCCTGAAAACGCCTTTGGAACTTTCATAAGTGCCGGGTTTATCGCCGGTCCATTCAAAGTTCTCTATCGGCACGCCTAACCAGGCAACCACCGGCGCGGCACAATTCCGACGGCAATCATCGCAGTGGCAATAGCATGCCCATGTTTGACCGCCCTGGTAGGCCCAGCTCGTTCTTTTACACAGACAATACCCGTGCGTCGCCATTCGATTTCCCTCCCAACCTCCTGAAATATAGGACGCAGGTAAGTTTTGAGATGGATATTTTGGGACGTTTCATCAGCAAAAAACGTCGGCGCTCAGGGCCAATTTGGACTCTTTCCCGCCATTTGAATGAAAATTGAGTATCTTTGGCATCAGCTCATACGCTTGGCTGATGTCCTCATGAAAAGAAACCCGCCGAAATTTGGCGGGTTTCATGTGGTTCAATGGTAGTTCGTTGCCTAGATCAGCCGAACACACGCCCCAGCGCGCCGTCTACGGCGTCGGTGATCTGATCGATGTCGTCCGCTGTCGCGATCAGCGCCGGTGAGAAGCACAGCGTGTTGTTGCGGCTGGGGATCGAGCGGTTGGTGGCACCGATGATGACGCCCTGCGCCATACAATCTGCGACAACGGCCTGAACGCGCTTTTCGTCCATCGGGTCCTTGGTGGCCCGATCGGTCACCAGCTCAGCGCCAAGGAACAGACCCTTGCCGCGCACGTCGCCGATGACTTTGTGCTTTTCCATCAGCGCCTGCAGGTTGCCCATCATGCGATCACCCATGTCGACGCAGTTCTGCAGCAGGTTTTCATCCTGAATGATGCGCATGTTTTCAACCGCTGCCGCCGGACCGGCAGTGCAGCCACCAAAGGTCGAGATATCACGGAAATAGTTCATCGGGTCTGCCGCGTCGTCTTTGAACATGTCAAAGACTTCCTCGGTGGTGACCATGCAGGCGATCGCGGCATAACCCGAGGCAACGCCCTTGGCCATGGTCACGAAGTCCGGCTTGATGCCGTACTGCTGGTAGCCGAACCACGTGCCGGTCCGACCTACGCCGCAGACAACCTCGTCAATGTGCAGCAGGATGTCGTATTTCTTGCAGATCTCTTGCACGCGGGGCCAATAGCCTTCAGGCGCTTCGATGACGCCACCGCCTGCGGTCACGGGCTCAAGGCACAGGGCACCAACAGTGTCGGGGCCTTCGCGCAGGATGACCTCTTCGATCTGATCTGCAGCCCATTCGCCAAAGTTCTCTTCCGGTGCGCCGTCCAGCTCGTGCTTGCGGTACTCCATGCAATGAGGCACGCGCACGAAATCGGGTGCAAAGGGACCGTACTGCGCGGTGCGCTCGTCCTGACCACCTGCCGACATGGTCGCCAGGGTGGAGCCGTGATAGTCGCGGTCACGGTACAGGATTTTGGTTTTCTTGCCGCCATATTTCTTGTGCGCGATCTGGCGGATCATCTTGAACGCCTTCTCGTTCGCCTCAGAACCTGAATTGGTGTAGTACACGCGGCTCATGCCCGGCATCTTGTCGATCAGCATTTCCGCGAAATTCGAACCGGGGATCGAGCCTGCGGTGTTGGCGAAGTAGCACAGCTTCATCAGCTGGTCATAAACCGCCTTACAGATAGATTCGCGGCCATAGCCCACGTTCACGGTCCAGACACCGCCTGATACGGCATCCAGGTGCTCTTTGCCCTTTTGGTCCCACACGCGCATGCCTTTGCCTTCGACAATGATACGGGGATCGTTGGTCTCAAACGGCTTGTGCTGGATCAGGTGATGCCAGAGGTGGGCGCGGTCGGCTTCGACGACGCGGGAAAGATCGTTTTCGTTGAACGTGCCGTCCATGACATGTCCTTTCAAAAGTGGGGCGCGCGGGGAATCAGTAGGTCCCGGCGGGCGCAAAGTGACGTGATACTGCAGATCAACGCGAATGGTGCGCGTGAAGTAGGGCCAGATTAGCCCATAGGATATCTCCAGTGTAGCTCAAACGCGTATTAATACGGGTTTGTTATGACGTAAACTTTGTGCTCAATACGACAATCTGACGAGTTTGGGAGGATCGCCGGATGACAGCCACACCTATCTACCAGCAACATCTGGATAAAACCCCGGCGAATTTCACGCCGTTGTCTCCGCTGAGCTATCTTGAGCGGACGGCGGCAGTGTATCCGGATTACCCATCCGTTGTGTATGGCGAGCGCCGGTATAGCTGGGCAGAAACCTATGCGCGGAGCCGACGTCTGGCCAGCGCGCTGACTACGCGTGGCGTAGGCGTGGGCGATACAGTCTCGATCATCGCGGCCAATATCCCCGAGCTGTATGAGGCGCATTTTGGCGTGCCCATGGCAGGGGCGGTGCTGAACGCGATCAACACGCGGTTGGATGCGCCGATCATCGCCTTCATTCTGAACCATGCCGAAGCCAAGGTTCTGCTGGTCGATCCCGAGTTTTCAGGCGTCGTGAAACAGGCGTTAGCGCAGGTGGATCACAACATTCTGGTGATTGACATCGAAGACGCCAGTTTTGACGGTGGCGAGCGATTGGGAGATCTGACCTATGAGGGTCTGCTGGCCGAGGGTGATCCAGAGTTCGACTGGTCTTTGCCCGTAGATGAATGGGACGCGATCACGCTGAACTATACCTCGGGCACCACCGGCAACCCCAAAGGTGTAGTCTATCACCATCGCGGCGCGGCGCTGAATGCAACATCGAACATTCTGACCTGGGGGATGCCGCAGCATTCGGTCTATCTGTGGACCTTGCCGATGTTCCACTGCAACGGCTGGTGTTTCCCGTGGACGATGGCGGCCAATGCGGGCACCTCCGTCTGCCTGCGCGCCGTACGGGACGAACCGATCTATCGCGCCTTCCGAGAAGAGGGCGTAACTCATTTCTGCGGCGCGCCGATCGTGCTGAACATGCTGGCCAATGCACCGGATCACCTCAAGGATTTCACGCAGCAGATTAAGGCGATGACCGCTGGTGCTCCGCCGCCGGCCAAGGTGATCGAAGCGATGGAAGGGATGGGTGTCGAGGTTACCCATGTCTATGGGTTGACCGAGACTTATGGTCCATCCGTCGTCTGCGCGTGGAAGGACGAATGGAACGACAAGGGTGCAGAAGACCGCGCCGCGCTCAAGGTGCGTCAGGGTGTGAAATACGTGGCATTGTCTGGCTTGATGGTCGCAGACCCTGAAACCATGGAGCCTGTTCCTTCGGATGGCGAAACCATGGGTGAGATATTCATGCAGGGCAACATTGTCATGAAGGGCTATCTCAAGAACGCCGAGGCGACCGACAAAGCCTTCAAAGGCGGGTGGTTTGCCTCGGGCGATCTGGGCGTGATGCACCCGGATGGCTACATCGCGCTGAAGGATCGGTCCAAGGACATCATCATCTCGGGCGGCGAGAATATTTCATCGGTCGAGGTTGAGGATACGCTTTATAAACACCCGGCTGTTATGGAGGCGGCGGTGGTGGCCCGCCCGGATGAGAAATGGGGTGAAACGCCGTGTGCATTTGTTGAATTGAAACCGCAGGCAGAGGCGAATGAAGCTGAAATTATTGCCTTCTGCCGGGATCATATGGCCCATTTCAAAGCACCCAAGACGGTTGTGTTTGGGGCGTTGCCCAAGACGTCGACGGGGAAGATTCAGAAGTTCATCCTGCGCGACCGGGCGCGTGAATTGGGTTAATCGAAGATCGACAAATCAAGCGGCAGCATCTCGCCCATCCATATAGCGCGATCCCGGTGATCGGCCAAGTGATCGCCGGTTTCTGGATGGGTGAAAATGGTCAGCCCTTGCCGGTTCAGGATCAGCCAGGGAAAGACCTGATCAAAGGCTTCGGCTGGAAAGCCCAGCTGGCAACTCCATCGCGGATGCGGGCCAACATTGAGCGCATGCATGTGGCCCATCTGGACAGCGGGAAACAGACGCGCGGCCTCTTCACAGACCTGCCGTGCCGTGTCCTGAGTGTCGGCGTCGAAATAGACATGGGCGTGGTAGCCGGTGATCTTGGGCATGGGGTTCTCCATCTGTCGTTGCGCAGAAACCTAAGGACGGCGCGAGGATTTGTGCACCCGCACTGCCACACAGACTCTGTGCGCCGGTTCAGAGCGGAGCGTGCAGGTCGGGATGGGCTGCGGCAAAGGCCGAATGCTCGGCACAGACGGCCTCGACTGCTGTCAGGCGTGGCATATCGGATAGATCAACTTCCCACCGGTGCGCATTATAAAGCTGCGGGATCAGGCAGATATCGGCCAGACCGGGGGTGTCGCCGGTACAGAACGGGGATTGATCAAAGCCACCCAGAAGCGTTTCAAACGCCAGCAGGCCCGGCCGGATGAAGTGACGCATCCAGTCGCCGGGCATGTCGCCTGCACCTTGGCTGAGCGCGGTGGCATGTTTGGCAACCGACAGATTGCAGACCGGATGGATATCCACCGCGATACTGTGCGCCAATGCCCGCGCCGCGGCTCGCTTGGCCGGATCGGTTGGCAACAGACCCAGTTCGCGGGTCTCATCCAGATAATCGAGGATCGCCAGCGATTGGGTCAACCGAACCCCATCGATATCCAGCACCGGGACCAGACCTTGCGGGTTGCGGTCCAAATGATCCGGGGCGCGATGCGCCCCGTTCACCAGATCCACGACGACCGGGCGGTAGGTGATCCCAGCCAGATTCAGTGCAATCCGCACCCGGTAACTGGCGGACGAACGCCAGTAATCAAACAGAACCACTTCGGACATACGATGGTTAGCCTTTGCTTAGTTCCTTGGCATGCAGCCAGTCGGCATGCTGAGGGGCTCGTTTGGTGCGCGACCATTCTTCGAGCATATCCCATTTGACCGAATCCAGCCGGGCCAGCATGGCCTCTTCCTCGGGGTCGGGGCAAGCCAGTTCCACCCGGTGACCGTTCGGATCGAAGAAATAGATCGAATGAAAGATCGAATGATCCGTGACACCCAGAACCTCGACGCCGTTGGCTTCGAGATGGTCCTTGAATGCGATCAGCTCATCACGGTCCTTCACCTTGAATGCGATGTGCTGCACCCAAATCGGCGTGTTGGGATCGCGCCCCATTTCCGGCTTGGTAGGCAGCTCAAAAAACGCCAGCACATTGCCATTTCCGGCATCCAGAAACAGGTGCATGTAGGGATCAGGTTCATGGGTGGAGGGCACATGGTCTTCGGCAATCGCCAGAATGAAATCCATGTTCAGCATCTTGCCATACCATTCAACGGTCTCTTTCGCGTCCTTGCAGCGATAGGCGACGTGGTGAATCTGTTCGATTTTCATGGGCTTACTCCTGTTTCAGGGCTGCGGCGTCCAACGCCTGCTTCAGCACCGCGTTGTCGCCGATGTGGTTTGCCAGAACCAGCACAAGGCGCGCGTTGAACGCATCGCTTTCGGCTTTCTCAAGCCCTTCATGGGCGGCCACCAGATCGGCATAGAAATCGTCTGCCTGGGTCAGATTGGATGAGAGGATCAGATCAGCCATGTCGCTTACTCCTTGCCTGTGGCGCGGCGCACCGCGTGCCGGAATGCATTTTCTTCGTAGGTGTCGCGGCGGGCGGCCACGTGCTGATCGGGACGGATCAGATAGACCGCTCCGCTGGCATCGCCCAGATAGCGGCGCTTCAGCGTCAGGGTCGGGTCGTCTTTGACCGAGAGTGCCAGGCGTTTGACGATGATGCCATCGACCTCGATCTCATCTGGTGCATCGGCGTCGATGGTCAGCAGCGTGAACTGTCCAGCCAGTTTAGGCAGTAGAAAGCCGTCACCCAAAGGCGCATCGGGGCAGGACGCTCCGGGACGCGTCTGCGTCGGCCCGTTCAACGCATCCGCCGAATTCAACGACGAGCCGTCATAGACGCAAGGTACGCTCAGGCGGCCAGAATTCACCATCGGGCGGGCGAAGTCATAGTGCTCGCTCAAGTCCAGCACCGCGTCGCGCAGGATGCGGGACATCTGCGATTTCGGGGTGATGAAATCGGTCGAGCGGGTCGAGTTCAGGATGTTTTCGTCCGCACCGTGAATGCGTTCCTGATCGTAGCTGTCCAGCAGCGACTCAGGCGCTTTGCCGTCAATCACCAGTTTCAGTTTCCAGCACAGGTTGTCGGTATCCTGCACGCCCGAGTTTGCGCCCCGTGCGCCAAACGGGCTGACCTGATGGGCACTGTCACCGGCAAAGATCACGCGGCCATGGCGGAATTGCTCCATCCGGCGGCACTGGAAGGTGTAGATGCTGACCCATTCCAGCTCGAAATTTACCTCCTCGCCCAGCATGGCCTTGAGGCGCGGGATCACGTTTTCCGGGCGCTTTTCGCGTTCCTTGTCGATATCCCATCCCAGTTGCAGATCGATGCGCCAGACGCCATCGGGTTGTTTATGTAGCAACGCAGATTGGCCTTTGTTGAACGGCGGATCGAACCAGAACCAGCGTTCCGAGGGGAAATCGGCCTCCATAATCACATCAGCGATCAGGAAGTTGTCTTCGAACACGCGGCCCACAAAATC
Organism: Ruegeria sp. C10; assembly: GCF_056537805.1. Classification (NCBI taxonomy): domain Bacteria; kingdom Pseudomonadati; phylum Pseudomonadota; class Alphaproteobacteria; order Rhodobacterales; family Roseobacteraceae; genus Ruegeria; species Ruegeria sp. C10. The sequence continues at coordinate 1,132,844 of NZ_JBQFSC010000001.1, forward strand.
CTTACCCATCATGGCGCGCATGGGTGAGCCCGCGCCGTCGCAGGCGATGACCCAATCCGCTTCGATGGTGTATGATCCCTCGGGCGTTTCGACCTCAAGCTTGACGTGATCGGGGTGGGTTCCAACGGCTTCGACCTTGTTGCGGCCGCGGATTTCGATCGGTGCACCCTGCGCTTGCAATTCGCGGACGCGGTCGACCAGAAACTGCTCGAAATAGTATTGCTGCAGGTTGATGAAGGCCGGGCGCTGATCGCCGCTGTCGGGCTGCAGGTCGAATTCGTAAACCTGACGTTCGTCGAAGAACACTTTGCCCTTGTTCCAAAGAACGCCTTTGTCGACCATCGGCTGCCCGCAACCAAGTCGGTCGAGGATTTCCAGCGGGCGTTTGGCAAAACAGATGGCGCGGCTGCCGAAGCTGACCTTGTCGTTGTCGTCCAGCACCAGCACCTCGACCCCTTGCTGGGCCAGATCGATGGCGGCGGCCAGACCCACCGGACCAGCCCCAACAACGATGACCTTGTGACGCACGGGCGCTGGCGCGGATTGATCCGGGCTGGCCTCGTAGGCATAAAGTGGAACTTCAAAAATCTTGTTCACTCTCTCTCTCCCATTTCTGGCGCATCGGGCGCACCCCATCTGTTCCCCGGCACAGTTGCGCCGGAGGTCTTGCGTTAGAGTTTCACCGTCAAATCCGGGCCGCCACGATCTGGATCAAATCCGGCCCGGAATTCTTAGCCCTGAAGGGCCTCCCACATCTCCAGATCGCGCTGGGCGGTCCAGATACGGGGCGTGTCGATGCCGCGGGCCTCGTCATAGGCGCGGGCAACATTGAAGGGCAGGCAGTGTTCGTAGATCGCATAGTCGGCGAATTTTGGGTCGCATTCTGCGCGCACGGCGTCCCATGCTTCTTTCAGACTGCCGCCGCGCGCCGCAACCTTGGCGGCCGGTCGGTAGGTGCTTTCTACGAAATCGCGGGTGTTTTCGATGGCCGCGTTGACCATGTCTTTACCGACCAGAGCGTCGCCGCGCCCCGGCGCGATAGCGTCTACGTCGAACCACTTGATTTCGTCCAGAGTGTCGCCCCAGTCGCTGAAATGCCCGTCGCCGCAATAGCAGGCCGAGTGGTATTCGACGATGTCACCGGTGAACATAACGTTCTGATCGGGCACATGGATGACGATATCACCTGCCGTATGGGCGCGGCCCAGATGCATCAAGTCGATCCGGCGCTTGCCCAGATAAACCGTCATTGTGTCGCTGAAGGTGGTGGTGGGCCATGTGAGGCCGGGGATGCTTTCGTGTCCTTCAAAGAGACGCGGGAAGCGTTGGAATTCGCTGTCCCAGTCTTCCTGACCACGTTCAACCACCATTGCGCGCGCCATATCCGACATCAGGATCTGTTGCGCACCAAACGCGCTCGCGCCCAGCACGCGTACTGCGTGGTAATGGGTCAGCGCCACATGGGTGATCGGCTTGTCAGTCACCGACCGCACGCATTCGATCACCTTGTTGGCGAGACGCGGGGTCGCCTGTGCCTCGATAATCATAACGCTGTCATCGCCGATGATCACGCCCGAGTTCGGGTCGCCTTCGGCGGTGAAGGCATAGAGCCCTTCGCCCACCTCGGTGAAGCTGATTTTCTTTTCCGACGTGTCCCCCTGGGACGCAAATGCCTTGGCCATATCAGTGATTTCCCTTCTGGACAGCGACTGGCTTTGATGATGTTGTCGCCATATGTTTGAACGTCGATTTTTGCCTTATTGGGCAACCGCTTGTGTTGTCATTGCCTGCGCCATCATCCTGCTGTGGATGGGCCGCGAACCGATTTGCAAATGCGGTTATGTCAAGCTGTGGCATGGTGAAACCTTCAGTTCCGAAAGCTCGCAGCATCTGACCGATTGGTACACGCCCAGCCACATCATTCATGGCTTTCTGTTTTACGGTCTTCTGTGGCTGGTGGCGCGCCGCCTTGCCGTTGGCTGGCGGTTGTTCATCGCCACCTTGATAGAAGTCGCGTGGGAGATTTCCGAGAACACCAATGCCGTGATCGAACACTACCGCGCGGTCACGATCTCGCTGGATTACTACGGCGACAGTGTCGTCAACTCGATCGCCGATATTGGCGCGATGATGCTGGGGTTCTGGTTGGCGCGTCGCCTGCCGATCTGGATGACGGTCACCATTGCGCTGGGATTCGAGATCCTGACCACCACGCTGATCCGCGATGGTCTGACGCTGAACGTGCTGATGCTGCTTTATCCCATCGAGGCCGTTAAGGACTGGCAGAGCGCGCTCTGAATATGCGGACTGGACCTGCATCAATCTCTGGCGAATGGATTTTCGAGTGCGGGCAGCACAGTGCCGGTGCAATCGCCGAACCCGATGGAATAGCCGTCGCCCTTGGCTGCGCCGGTCAGGGTCAGCGTGTCGCCGTTCTCGATGAAGGTGCGGGTCTCGCCTGTGTCCAGCGTCAGCGGCTCTTTCCCGCCCCAGCTGAGTTCCAGAAGTGATCCGCGCTCTGGCTTGTTCGGTCCCGAAATGGTGCCGGACCCCAACAGGTCGCCCGTGTTCATCGGACACCCAGACGTCGAGTGATGCGCCAACTGCTGCGCCGCCGAGTAGTACATCTCGCGATAATTGGTCCGTGCGATGGTCGTGGCGTCTTTATTCTCGGGCGCCATCGTCACGGCCAAATCGATGTCATAGAGCATCGGGCCGCAATCCTTCAGGTGGTCCAGCAGGGCAAACTCACGGTCGGGCGTATCGCAGCGGAACGGTTCCAGCGCCGCTTTGGTCACGATCCAGGGGCTGATCGAGGTCGCGGTCGCCTTGGCCTGAAATGGCCCCAGCGGCTGGTATTCCCAGGCCTGAATATCGCGTGCGGACCAGTCGTTTAGCAGGACATAGCCAAAGATGTTGTCATCGGCTTCCTGCACTGAAATTGGGCCGTCAGACGGTGTGCCCACGATTGCACCCATCTCTAGTTCGATATCAAATCGACGGCTGGGCAGGAAAGCAGGCAGGTCCTGATCGGGCGATTTCAACTGACCCCAGGGGCGACGGATATCCGTGCCTGAAACGACAACAGACGACGCGCGGCCGTTATAGCCGATGGGGATGTGCAGCCAGTTCGGCGGCAACGCGTTTTCCGGGCCGCGGAACATGGTGCCCACGTTCTGGGCATGGTGGCGGCCCGCGTAGAAATCGGTGTACTCGCTGACGGCAAAGGGCATGTGCATCTCGGCCTCGTCTTGCGGGATCAGCAGACCTTCAATCTTGTGCTGTTCGTCCGAATCTTCAGCCAATAGCGTAGATAGGCGGTCGCGCAATGCAGCCCATACGGCAGGGCCTTCTTCCATCAGAGGATTCCAGAAGGGCAGATCGAACAGCGGCTCATCCGACAGCGCGATTAATCCATCAGCCTCGGCAGCAGTCACGTCGAAGATCATGTCGCCGATGGCGACGCCGCAGCGGGGCTCGGTGGTTTCGGTCGAGAACACGCCATAAGGCAGGTTGTTCAGCGGGAAGGGGTGGTCGGCGGAATTGGCCGATGCGACCCAAGATTTCTTCAAAGGCATATTGCGTCCTTATGTCTTTCGGTTACGAGGCGGCGCGCAGGGATTTGAAGCCCAGCAGGGCTGCCGCCAATATCATGAAGCTGCCACCGATCCGGTCGAGCCAATGCCTTGCCGGCCCCTGCAGGCGCCGGGCCAGCCAACTGGCAGTGGAGCCATAGGCCATCAGAAACAACCCGTCTATGATCAGATATGTGGCCGAGAGGATGGCGAATTGCGGCCAGAATGGCAGCGCGCCATCGATGAACAGCGGAAACAGAGCGGCGAAGAACACCACCGCCTTGGGATTCGCGGCAGAGGTGATGAAGCCCTGCATCCAGAGCGCCTTGCGGCTGGCACGTGGCGCATCGTTGGTTTCGGCAACGCGTGCCTTCACGATTTGCTTGACGCCGAGATAGACCAGATAGGCCACGCCCAACCACTTGATCACGGTAAAGGCGGTCCCGGACGTGGCGATCAGGGCAGCCAGACCCAGACCGGCGGCCAACATTTGAAAGAAATTGGCCGTCAAATCACCCGCAGCGGTAAAAAAACCTCGCCGCAGCCCATTGGTTGCCGAGTTCGACAGCATCAGCAACTGGCTTGGCCCCGGTGTGCTCATCAGCAGCAACACCGTCGCCACATAGGTGATCCAGATATCAAAACTCATCTCGTCTCCGGTGATCCTTCAACTTGTCACTTGTCGAATAATAGTTGATTTTGTAACTAACAAGGATGACCCAGCCTAAAAATGACCAAAAAGATGAGTTTGATTTGCGAAATTTCCTGCCGTTCCTGTTGAATCAGGCGGCCGAGGAAAGTTCGCTTGAGTTTCAGCGCGTTTACAAGGATCGCTACGGAATGCTGCGCACCGAATGGCGGGTGCTGTTTCATCTTGGCAATCATGGTGAGATGACCGCACGCGACATTGTTGAGCGTGCCAAAATCCACAAAACCAAGGTCAGCCGTGCGGTCAGCCGATTGCAACAGCGCCGATATTTGCAAAGGTTGCGGGATGAAAGTGACCGGCGGGTTGAGCGGCTATCGCTGACCTCGGCTGGCCAGAAGGTTTATCGCGAGTTAAGCGGTATCGCGCAGGATTATGATCAGAAACTGGCATCGCGTTTCACCACGGGTGAGGCCGCTTTGCTGCGCATGATGCTGCGACGTCTGGCCGGAATGGATTAGGGTACTGGTAATCCGGTACAGCTGCCCCCAGATCAACGTCATAACGGACACAGGAACGACACATGACAGCGCCGGATTCCCCAACGGCAAAATCCCATGATCTGATAGATTGGTTGGTGACCCGAGGCCTGGAAGGGGCCGACAAACAAGAACTTTTGGACGGGTATTGCACCCGTTTGGTTGATCTTGGTGTGCCCTTGATGCGCTTTCATGCGGCGCAACCGGCCTTGCATCCCGTCTATGGCGGAACGGGCTATAGCTGGTACCGCAGCAAAGGAAGTAATCTGGAAACCTTCGAGTATTCCGAAGAGCCCAGTGAAGTTTGGACACAAAGTCCGCTATATGCCGTATTGCACGAAGATATCGATGCTATCCGTGAACGGCTGGTCGACCAGAACGAACCCAGCCGCTTTCCTCTGCTAAACGAGTTGCGGGAAAACGGAGCCACGGACTATTACGCGACTGGCATCAGCTTTGATGTGCCGGCTCAACGCAATCCCTATGATGCGAAAGAGGCAATCGACGGCGTCTTGATGTCCTGGTCCAGCAATGCGCCGGAAGGATTCTGCGACGATGATCTGGATGTGATCAATACGGCGCTACCGCATCTGGGGCTGGCTCTGAAGTCAGCCTCGAACGCGCGGGTATCGAAAGATTTGATGCGGGTTTATCTGGGGCGCGATGCCGGTCGTCGGGTCTTGTCCGGTGAAATCCGTCGCGGGTCACTGCAGCAGATTGATGCGGTGATCTGGAACTTCGATCTGGAAGGGTTCACCAGCCTGTCAGAAGAGATGCCAGGGATCGAAGTCATAGATATGCTAAATGACTACCTGGGTGTGGTGGTCGATGTTGTTCATCAATGCGAAGGCAACATCCTGAAGTTCATGGGTGACGGTGTCATGGCGATGTTTGATGTCGGCGAGATCGATGCCGATGCCCGCGCCGCGCTGGCTGCGGCGACCATGCTGCAAGAGCGCATGGCCGAATTGAACACTCAGCGGAGTTCACGGGGTCAACCGGTTTCGAACTATACGCTTGCATTGCACTCTGGTGAGATCCTCTATGGAAACATCGGCTCCGAAAGTCGGCTGGATTTCACGGTGATTGGTCCGGCGGTCAACCAGACGTCGAGAATCGCGGGGATGCACAGGTCACTGGGGCAGCGAATCCTGATTTCCGACGATGTAGCCCGCGCGGCCCATCCCTGCGATCAGGATCTGATCTCGGTCGGTCGCTATATGTTGCGGGGCGTGGCTGAACCAAAAGAGTTGTTTACCATCTACAGAACGGCTGGCTAGATCTGGCCATTGTACAGCTGCTTAATGCGGTAGCTTGAGGCCAGAGGTCAACACCACTATTTTTCAACGCTGACCAATCCAGGATAATCTGTCTTGGCAACGCTGCGAATGGCGTCTGAGATAAAGCTGAATGCGCGATGGTGGCCACTGGAGGCGCGCCAGACAAGGCCAATCGACCTATTCAGGCGGCCGGGCCGATAGGGCACAAGTGCCACGTCCCCGCCAAATTTGGGCACTTCGGACGCCACATAAAGTGATGGAAGGAATGAGATTCCGATATTCATAGCGGTCATCTGACGAATGGCATCCAAACTGGTGCCTTCATAGTCATACAGCAGATTTGCGCCGACCTCCTTGGTCAGGTTTTCGATCTGGCTGTGGAGGGTGAAGCGCCGCGACAGGACCAAAACGTTTTCCCCCTTTAGATCTTCGTCTTCTACGTATTCCTTTTTTGCCAGTGGATGGCTGAGGGCCACAGCCAGATGAAGAGGCTCTCGCAGTAATCGCTGAACAAAAACATCGGCCGATTTCACCGGCAGTTGCGTCAGAATAACGTCGTGCATTCCGCTCAGCAGTTCTTGCAGCAGTTCTGAGGGGGGGCCGTCACGCACGATCAATCTCAGATCCGGATGGTTCTGATGCAAATGCAGAAAAACGCGCGGCAACAGATAGGGCCCCAGCGTTGGGGATGAGCCAAGGCGAAAACTTCCTGAAAGTTCGGATTTCATCCGATTGTGTGTTTCTTGTAGGGCCATCACATCAGATAGTATGCTTCGGGTTTGCTCAAGAATTTCTCGTCCTTCAGGCGTCAGCATCGCTCCGGCGCGGCCTCGTTCGACGAGGTTCAGACAAAGCACAGATTCCAAATTGGCAATCTGCAGGCTAAGGGAAGGCTGGCTAATGCCGATACGCTCGGCGGCTTTCCTGTAGTGGCCAGTGTCGGCCAGCGTACGGAAATAGGACAGTTGTTTCAATGTCAGCTGGATGTCGATCAATAGGTTTTTCCAATCAAATATTGTTGAATAATAGGCTATCCTATTTTGTTGGAATATCCAACAATTGGCGCAGTCTCTTGTTTCAGAGCACTTGGTGTTGGTGTGTTCGCTCGGAGGACGTCATGAACATTCAAAGCAAATCTATTCGATCTGAACACTCCTGCGGGCATTCGAGATCAGTTGATCTGCGCAGATTGAGGTCGCAGGGCGTTCTTTCCGAACGTGAAGTCAAATGGTGTCAGTCGAACGGTGTCGAGGTCGCTTACGACCCGATTCAAATAGGCTGGGTCCCACTGGAATGTGAGGATGACATCCTGGGCACATTTGGGCGTCCGAATCCCCGGCCATTCCACTTCCGTGCATGGGATCTGAAGGACTCGGCAGAGTATGCGGCGATGCTTTCCTCTGAGCGCCTGTGGCGCTATCTGCCGGAGGTCTATCCAGGCCCAATCAGTGCGGACGATGCCGCCCAATTGATCGAACTGGGTTACGAAGATCATCATCAGGTGTTGGCCATCGAGAAAGACGGGCACGCAATCGGACAGGTTCGTATGCTGGAAAAGGGGTCGGGCACCGCCGAAGTCAGCTATTGGTTGGGTGAGAAGCATTGGGGCAAGAGGTACGCCAGTTCGATCGTCGCACAGTACTGTGACGAATATTTGCGCCAACGCCCCAAGGTTTACCGGGTGATCGCGGTTGTGCACACAGACAACTTGGCATCTCAAGCTGTTCTCCGGAAATGTGCGTTTACCGACTCTGCGCGCGACGGAGAGTGGCTTACACTTGAGCGGCTACGTAGAGCATCTTAAGGCACTTGGATTTACTTAGATTAGCTGTGCAGGCGCTGCCACGAGGCTAGAAATCGATCTCTACACCCGGCAAGCTCAGTTCCTTCATCATGTCGCGCAGTTCCTGGCGTGCGGCGATGTTGGAGATATTGAGCTGCTTGACCCCGATATCCTTGAGGTCCAGCAAAGTCAGTCCGCGCGGGAACAACTCGCGGAAAATCACTCGCTCGGAAAAGCCCGAGGCGACGCGGAAGCCGATGCGCTGTGACAGCATTTCGATCGCGCGTTGCATCTTTTCCTTGTTGACCATGCGCTGGGTGCCGACCCGGTTGCGGACGACGACCCAGTCGATCGGTTTCAGCCCAGCTTGGGCGCGCAGTTGGCGGGCATTCCAGACCATCTCGGAATAGACTGAGGGGCCAAGGATTCTCTCACCTTTGGAATCGATCCGCGCCAGCAGGTCAAAATCGATGAAACTGTCGTTCAGCGGTGTAATCAGCGTATCGGCCAGCGAATGTGCAACCTGGCTGAGTCGAGTGTGCGAACCGGGGCAGTCGATCAGGATGAAATCGCTATCGCTTTCCAGTTCGGCCACGGCGGCCGAAAGGCGGTGGTCATAGATGTTTTCACCGGGTTGCAGAGCGCTGGCGTCAATCTCGGGCAGGTCGTGGTGGCGTGGGCTGGGCAGAGACAGGTCCGAGCCGTTCAGGAAGTTCAAGCGGTTCTCGAAATACCGGCCCAGACTGCGCTGCCGCAGGTCAAGATCGAGTGTGCTGACCTTGTGCCCCAGCCGTGCCAATGCGGTGGCCACATGCATCGACACGGTTGATTTGCCTGCGCCGCCCTTTTCGTTCCCGACCACAATGATATGTGCCATGCCTGTATTCCCAAGTCCCGCCGTGTTTGCCTACACGTTGTTAGCAGCCACTATATGTTGTGTAGGCCGGGAAGGGAAGAACCTCGGGCCGTCTTGAGCGCTATTATCAAGCCTCAAATTGGAAAAGTGCTTGGTACTTGGGGGTTAGGGTAAATCCTTGCCAAACACACACCCCTGTTTCACTGTCCATCCTATGGATTTGTGATCGAGGGCAGCCATTGGATCATCTATTTCTGAACGTTTTGAACGTGGTTCTGCCTGTCCTGATTTGCGCTGGAATCGGTTACGCTCTGGCTGTGATCAGGGCCCCTTATGACAACAAGGTTATTGGCGGGATCGTCTCGCGGGTCGGGTATCCGACGCTAATAATCTCGCACCTTTCAACCACCCAGATTGCGGTCGGCACCTTTCTTGATGTCATGATGGCCGCCGCTTTGGCGATTGCAGGTTTTGGGCTGTTGGGGCTTGTCGCGCTCAAACTGATGCGGCTGCCGGTGCGGGCATTTCTGACGCCACTGATGCATGGCAATGTCGGCAATATCGGCCTGCCCATTACCCTTTTGGCGCTGGGCGATGCGGGAATGGCCTATACGATGGCATTTGTGGTGGTTGTGCTGATCAGTATCTTCACGATCGGCATGTGGATTCCGGCCGGAGAGTTCTCGCCCAAGAAACTGGCGACTTCGCCGATTATTTACGCGGTCGCACTGTCGCTGGTGTTGATGGCGACGGGCACCAGCCTGCCGCAACCGGTGGCCAAATCCTTTGATATTCTGGGTGGGCTCTCGATCCCGCTGATGTTGCTGACGCTGGGCCACACGCTGGCGACCCTGCGGATCAAAAGCCTTGGCCGAGCCGTTTTGCTGACAGCGCTGCACCTGCTGATGGCTGCGGTGATTGCCAGCGCGTTGGTCTGGAGCTTCGGCTTCACCGGGGCTGAGCGGGGCGCGGTGATCCTGTGCTGTTTGATGCCATCCTCTGTCGCGACCTATTTGTTTATCGATCAGCATGCGCCGGAATACGGACCCGATGTGGCCGGGTTCATTCTGATTTCGACTCTGTCCACGATCCTGGTGCTGCCATTGGCGCTGTCCTACTGGATCTAATAGGCGCTGGGCGCGCAGCGCGCTAAAAACAGTATCTATCAGCAAAAAACCGTTTAATAATAGGCACAACACGGTGCCCGAAGGGCCAGCGCGCTATTCCTGAACGGGGGACAGGCAGATGCCAAAAGACGTCACTGAGGACATATCCGGCGCGGGAGGGGCACGTCTGGTTCTGGTGATGACCGCGCTGTGCATGATGGTTGTTGGCTTCAACACAACCGCCGTTGCGACGATCCTGCCAAATCTGAAGGCCGAGTTCGATCTGTCGCCTTCCAGCCTGCAATGGGTGATGGCGATCTATACAGTGGTTAGCGCGACCCTCGTCACCATCGTCAGCCGACTTGGCGATATCACCGGCAAGATGGGCGTCTTCTTTGCCGGAATGATCGTGTTCGGTCTTGGCTCGGCCCTTGTATTGTTTTCGCAGGATGCAGCCATGTTGCTGGCAGGCCGCGGGGCCCAAGGTGCCGGGGCGGCAGCGCTGTTTGGCACCTCGCTTTCGCTGCTGACTGCCGCCACGCCCGAGGAACAACGGGCCAGCGTCACCGGTGCCTGGGGCGCGATCGTCGGGCTGGCAATTGGTGTTGGTCCGATCGTTGGCGGCGCGTTTGCGCATTACCTCAGCTGGCGGGGCGTGTTTGCCACCGATCTGGCGCTGCTGATCGTGGCCTTTGCGGTCGGGTTGCGGGTCAGCAAAGAGCATTACGTCCCCGACACCCGTCTTGCAGGCGCAAAGTTCGATCTTGCGGGTGCAGTCGCATTGGTCCTGCTGCTTGGCCCGCTATCCTTCGCGCTCAGCAACGGGGAAAGCCACGGATGGGCCACAAGATCGACCCTGATCCCGCTTGCCGTGTCGGCTGTAGCGGTGATTGCACTGATCATCACCTCGCGCCGCAGCGCGGACCCTCTGATCGAGCTGCGCTACTTCCGCCACCCCCGTTATTTCATGGCGGCGGCAGGGATGTTCATTACCGGCTTCGCGCTGTTCAGCTTTTTCGTCTATTTCAACGTCTTCGTGCAATCGCCAGATGCGTTTGGCCTGTCCGCTGTTGGGGCGGGGGTGGCGATCCTGCCGTTGAGCCTCAGTATGTTCGTCGTGTCCGTGGTGGCTCCGCGTTTTCTTGCACCTTACAGTTTTCGATGGCCGGTGATCCTGGGCATGGGGTTCATGACCTGTGGGTTCATGCTGTTGACGACAACGACGAACACAACCGGCATGGGTGCGATTTGGTGGAAGCTGGTGATTATCGGGATCGGGCTTGGCATCGGTTTTTCGTTATTGCCGCGTCTCGGGCTGCGCTTGTTGCCGGAAGAACATATGGGGCAGGGCTCGGGCGTAGTGAATGCGTTCCTTTATTTTGGGGCCACGCTTGGTGCGGTTGTCGGCGGGTTGGCTGAAGCGATCACCACCCGGCGCGGCCTGACCGAAGTGATCAACGCCTTGCCCACCGGGTCCGAGCAACGGGCTGATCTGGCCCATGCGTTGACACATGGCACTGCAAGTCAGGTGCAGCAGCTTATAGCGGCGCTTGATCCGACCACGGGCGAAGCGTTGGCGCGCGCCTTGCGAGATCTGCAGGATGATGCATTTAACAGTGCCATGCTTGTCGCCGCTATCGCTGCGCTTTTGGGGATGATCCTGGCTGCCGTAATGCTGCGAGGCCCCGTGCCTCCACCGCACAGCGCGGTTGATCTGACAAGGGACTGATCGTCGGTGGGGCCACTTGTGACCGGCACCCAATCGGCCTAGGTTTTCGCCATGTGTGGAAAATTTGCAGCCGGTCACCTGACGCAGCGGGAAATGCTGGCGATTACCGAGTATTTTCTCTACGGCAAGGTCTCGCCTGATCTGCCCGAACAGCTGCCTTCGGGCGGGTACAATGTGTCTCCGACCAATCGGGTTGGCATGGTCCGTTGGGACGGAGACCGGGCCGAGCTGGCGACGGCGCGCTGGCAGATCAAGGACCCGCGCAGCAAGAAGCCGATGATCAACTCGAAGATCGAAAATGTCAGCTTCTGGCAGGAGTACTGGAACAAGGGGCGCTGTCTTATTCCGGCGCTGGGCTATTACGAATGGCCCAAGGATCAGGGCCATAATTGCCCGGTCTACATTACGGTTCAGCGCAATGCCCCGGTGATGTTCTTTGCGGGGTTTTACCGAACGGATGATGGCAGCCATAGCTGTACGATCCTGACCCGGACACCCAGCCCGCAGATCGCGCATATTCACAGCCGAATGCCGGTGATCCTGACCCCGGATGAGATCGAAAACTGGCTATCAGGCGTCACGACCGCGCAAGAGGCGCAGCAGTCGTTGGGTGCGCAGTACGAAGGCCGGTTTGAATATCACACCGTCAAACCCATCAAGCGCGGAGCTGAGGGCGAAGATATGATTGAGCCTTACACGCCCCCGGTCCAGACCGGGTTTGATTTCTGAAACAGCCGCAAAGTGCAGTGGGGTAATTCCAAAACAAAAAAGGCCGCCCAATTGGACGGCCTTTCGCATTTCAACCAGGTCGGGATTAGAAGCCCAGACCTTCGTATTTCTTCTTGAACTTCGACACGCGGCCGCCTGCGTCCATCAGGCGCGACGAACCACCGGTCCATGCGGGGTGCACGGAAGGGTCGATTTCCAGAGCCAACTGGTCGCCTTCGCTGCCCCAGGTGGATTTCATCTGAACCACAGAGCCATCGGTCATTTTGACGTTGATGACGTGATAATCGGGATGGATGTCTTTTTTCATCTTTCCGCTCCTTACGCCTCGGCGCCAGCCTTGGGCTTGTAGTTGGTGACTTCTGCGATACGCGCGGATTTACCACGGCGCGAGCGCAGGTAGTAAAGTTTGGCGCGACGAACGCGGCCACGGCGGACAACGGTGATGCTGTCGATATTGGTCGAATGCAGCGGGAACACACGCTCCACGCCTTCGCCAAACGAAATCTTGCGAACGGTGAACGAACCGGCGATGCCGCTGCCACCTTTGCGCGCGATGCAGACGCCTTCATAGTTCTGCACACGGGTACGCGACCCTTCGGTCACTTTAAAGCCGACACGGATGGTGTCACCGGCTTTGAAATCGGGGATGTCTTTCCCCAGGGCGGCAATCTGTTCCGCCTCAAGCTGTGCGATCAGGTCCATCGCAGTTACTCCTATCTGCTCGTGGTTGGTCCACGAAGTTTGGGCACGGCCTGAGAGCTCTTGGTCTTCACCGGGTCCTGCGCACAGCCCGCCAGAGGTCAGATCGAATGTTCCTTTTGGTCCGGTCCGCCCTGTCGCGCCGGTGCCGAAGAAAGCTGGGCGTCACGTCAGGATGCAAACCAAAACACCGGAGTCGCATAACGCCACACCGGATTGCGCTGCTTTACGGGCTTTGCGGGCGGGGATCAAGCCTTATTCTTGGTGAAACAGGTGAGTTTTTGCCACCCGTCAAATCCACCGTTGCCTTGTTCACCAGATCAGGCATTCTGGGATTAATTATAAGAGCAGATATTTGATACAGGATCATAAGATGCGCAAAGCACTTCTGCTGGCCGTTATGGCGCTTGCACTTGTCTCATGTGGTCGCCGCGGCCCGCAACCTCAGGCGGTTGAGCCGCAGGCCTTCGCGGACACGACCCCGCCTTCGATCATCTACCCCGCCTTTGGTGACGCTGACCCGCACCCGTGGGAAGGTCGCCACCCCGGCCAGTACCCCGTGCATGGGCTGGATGTCTCGCGTTGGCAGGGGCCGATTGATTGGCGCACCGCACAGAAGAACGGTGTCAGCTTTGCCTTCATCAAAGCCACCGAGGGCGGAGATTTTACCGACCCGATGTTCGACGAGCACCGACGCGGCGCACAAGCTGCCGGAGTGCCGTGGGGGGCCTATCACTATTACTATTTCTGCCGACCGGCCCAAGAACAGGCGCGTTGGTTCATCCAGAACGTGCCCAAAGGGGCCGACCTGCCGCATGTGCTGGATATGGAATGGACGCCCCATTCCAAAACCTGCACCCTGCGCCCTGATGGCCGAACCGTTCGGGCCGAGGCGCAGCGGTTCCTTGATATTCTCGAGCGCCACTATGGCCGACGCCCGATTGTCTACACGACGGTAGATTTCTACGGCGACACCGATATCGGACGACTTCCCAAAACCGAGTTCTGGCTGCGCTCGGTCGCGGGCCACCCGCGCAACGTTTATCCAGGCTCGGTCTGGCGGTTCTGGCAATACACCGGCACCGGGCTGGTGCCGGGGGTTCAGGGTAAGGTGGACATCAACACCTTCAACGGCACGCCGGAAACCTGGGCGTTGTGGAAGGCAACCCGTTAGTCTTAGCCCTTATCTTCTGATTTTCGATAGGCGTCCCACAGATCGGGCCGCCGTTCGCGGGTGATCTGTTCCGACATTTCATGACGCCAATCCGCAATGCGTCCATGGTGGCCTGACATCAGGATCTCGGGGATCGGGCGGCCTTTCCAGTCGGCGGGGCGGGTGTATTGCGGATGCTCCAATAAGCCAGAGGAAAAGCTCTCCTCCTCGGCTGAGGCCTGGTTGCCCAGAACGCCCGGGATCAGCCGCACGGTGGCGTCGATCAGGGCCTGTGCGGCGATTTCACCCCCGGTCATGACAAAATCACCCAAGCTGATCTCTTGCACGCCGTAGTGCTCCAGCACGCGCTCATCGACGCCTTCGAAACGACCACATAACAGGGTCATGCCATCGCAGCGAGCCAGGTTTTGCATCATTTTCTGATCCATCCGACGCCCACGCGGGCTGAGGTAGATCAACGGCCAGTTGCCCCGGATGCCCGCCATCGTATGCTCAATGGCCTCACCCAGCACATCGGCACGCAGCACCATGCCCGCACCGCCGCCCGCCGGGGTGTCATCCACATTGCGGTGCTTGCCGATCCCGAATTGGCGCAAATCCACAGTTTCCAACTGCCATAGCCCTTCTTGCAGGGCCTTGCCGGTCAGGCTTTCGCCTAGAACACCGGGGAAGGCAGATGGGAACAACGTGATAATCTTGGCCTTCCACACCCCGTGCAGATCGGGCGTCGGCGTCATCAACTCGCGCGGCTTCAACGTTGGACGGATGGCTTTGCGGCCATGGGACTTTCCGGGTTTATCTGTCATCTCGAGCCGATCAGATCATTTTGGGTGCTTTGAACCAAAGCCGTCTTTTGATCGATCAGCGCAGCATCGTCCAGATCGGATCGGTTCATTTCCAGCATCTGCTGCAAGACATCCTCGGGCAGGCGTGGGTTTGATCGGGTCGGGCCTACCAATTCGGCGGCTTTGTCCGCAGGCAGGTCAAGGAATTCAGCAAAAGTGCTTCCAAGCCCATGTCGCTGGCCCTGCAGGTCTTCCAGCCATTCGGTGCGGACCGAGACCGAGGGCAAACGGTCGCGCACAGCCGCCGCAGCAACCTGAGGCGACGGCACCGGTTCAAGTCTTGCGCGGAAAGCCTCAAAATCCTGAATTAGGCGCGAGCGTTGAAGATCATGTGCCCACAGGCTGCGCAGCCAGCTTCCGCGTTGGCGCAAGGAGTAGTAGATCGTGATATGCACCTCTTCCCCGGCAAACCGGTCGCGGATCAGGCCGACAAGGCACGAGGCAAGCTCGGGCGCGGCCTCATAGCCCACCGCGACATTGCGGCTTGGGCGCAGGCCCGAGAAATTCTCTTCGCTCAGAACCAGCCCGCGCTTCTGGCCGAATTCTAGTGAATTCAGAAAGTGCCGCATCTGATCCTTGAAATCGCTCATCGCGCCGGGGGTGCCGTAGACGGAATAGCGCGTGGCGGCCTCGGACAAGCCTGTTTTGCGGGTCCGATAGGGCAGGACCAACGCATGGTGTGGCCAGATCAGTGACCGGTTCTCGAACAGAAAGGACTGTGCCGCCGTTGTCCCGGTCTTGTGCAGACCCAGATGCAGCAACACGCGACGCATTACAGCAGGCCCTCGGGCGGGTCGGCGATGATGCGGCCCTTGTCCAGATCAACGGTCGGAACGGATTCGAGTGTAAACGGCAGCAGCACGGTGGCCTTTAAGCCCGGCCCATGCAGTTCCAACAGATCCGCCGCACCGTGATTTTGCACCGATTTCACTCGGCCCAGCAGCGTGCCGCCGGTGTCATAAACCTCAAGCCCGATAAGGTCGGTGTGGTAAAACTCATCATCCGGCAGCGACGGCAATTGATCGCGCCGCGCATAAAGGCGCAGACCGTTCAGCGCATCCGCCGCTTCCTTCGTCTCAATGCCACCCAGCCGGGCGGCAAAGCCGTTCTTGATCGCGCGGGTCAGGACTACGGGATAGCGCTCTTTACCTTCTTCGTCTGTCAGCGGCGAATAGCCTTCGATATCCTCGGGGACGGCACAGAAACTTTTCAGCCGCACCTCGCCGCGCACCCCATACGAGCCCGCGATGCTGCCTACGCAGATCAGATCACTCATTTCGACCATCCGTCACACATAGCCCGTCCCGCCATTGTCCGATCACCTCGCACGCCTCGCGCTGGTTCGAGCGTTCGAAGAATACGCCCACAATAAATGCGATCGCCAGCAGGATGGGAAGCCGTAACAAACCGAACATGACTAACGCACCTCGATCGGCAGAGAGGCGTCGCGGCATTCCCAGCCGACCTGCTCCAGTTCCGGCGTATCGGATTGGGCCTCGGGCCAGCCCAAGCAGAAATATCCGATCAACCGCCAGTCCTCGGGGACATCCAGATCGCGCACCATCTGGTCCGGGTCGAGGATCGAGACCCAGCCCAGGCCCAAGCCTTCTGCCCGCAAGGCGAGCCAGAAGAGCGTGATGGCTGAGACGACGGAATAACGCCGCATTTCGGGCATAGTGCCTGCGCCGAGACCTTGACCTTTGTCGGTGGCATCGTCGCAAAACACGGCCAGCTGCACCGGAGCTTCTTTCATCCCGGACAGTTTCAGCTGGCTGTACAGCTGCGCCTTTTCGCCGGAATACCCGCTCAGCGCCCGCTCGTTGGCCGCTTGGAAATTCTTCAGCGCCGCGTCGCGCGCGGCCTGACTTTCGATGCGGATCACGCGCCAGGGTTCGCTGAGCCCAACAGAAGGGGCCAGTCGAAACGCGTCGAGGCAGCGCGTAAGCACTGCCTCGTCAATTGCATCGGTGCGAAACCGGCGCACATCACGCCGGAGCCGCATCAACAGATCGAACTGCGTGCGAAAATCGTCGGAAAAGGCCTGATCCTGCACGCGCCCGACTGCTTATTCTTCTGCAGCAGCTTCTTCAGCCGGTGCAGCAGCCGCTTCGGCAGCTTCAGCAGCCTTGGCAGCTTTCTCTTCCGCGCGTTCCTGAGCTTTCTTGCCCGGAGTACCCTTGTTGGGGTTGTTGCGCTCGGCCTTGTCACGGGCGCCGGCAGCTTCCAGCATACGTGCGATCCGGTCGGTGGGCTGTGCGCCCTGATCCAGCCAGTACTGGATGCGCTCCATGTTCATTTTCACGCGCTCTTCGCTGTCTTTCGGCAGCAGCGGGTTGTAGGTGCCCAGTTTTTCGATGAAACGACCATCGCGCGGCATACGGCTGTCAGCCGCAACAATGCGATAGAAGGGACGCTTTTTCGAGCCGCCGCGGGCGAGACGAATTTTCATTGCCATGGTGGTATCTCCTTTGAATGGCGTATCCGGTGCTAGACCGGCTTAGTTCTGGTGTTTCTTGTGGTGTCGGATGACTTCCTGAATGATGAAATTCAGAAAAGCCTTGGCGAAATCGGGGTCCAGATCGGCCTCTTTCGCCAGGTCTTCTAACCGTGCGATCTGCGCAGCCTCGCGCGACGGATCGGACGGGGGAAGGTCGTGTGCGGCCTTGAGCTTGCCAACGGCCTGCGTGTGCTTGAACCGCTCGCCCAGCGTATAGACCAGGATCGCATCCAGCCGGTCGATGCTTTCTCGATGGTCTTTCAACAGCGCAGCAGCCTGTGTCACGGGGTTGTTCATTGGCCGGTCCTTTCGGTGGTCAAATCAATCTGCGGATGACGCCAGATCTGAGCGTGCTTGCCCAAAAGCTCGGCTCTCTCAATCTCCAGCGTTGCGCCCAGCCGTTCGGCCAGCGCGCGCGAGCGATCATTGGCATGGGCGATGTAAGAAATCACACCGTTCAGCCCCTGATGCCGAGCTGCATAGTCGCGTGCAGCCGCGGCGGCCTCAAAGCCCAGACCTTTGCCTTCGGCCTCGGCCATCAGCGTCCAGCCCAGCTCGGGCTCCGCCCAGCCGGGTACGTAGATCATGCCTGCCCATCCCACGAATGCGCCGCTGGCCTTTTCAGTCAGATGCCACAGACCATAACCGCGCAGCGCCCAATGACCCAATCTGTTCGAAAGAGAGCTCCAGCTTCCAAGCGCGTCCTTGGGACCACCAACCATATGGCTGCGCTCGGTCGCGTAGAACGCGGTCATCGCAGGCAGATCGTCCAGATGCGGCGCGCGAAGGATCAGGCGATCGGTTTCGACGGTGGGTATAGTGAACGAGGTCATGCGTATGCCTCCACGCCACCGTTTACCAGATCGGCAGGCGCAGAATGACGCCAGACCTGCATCGCCCCGAAAGCCGGGTGTTCGAACATATATTCGAACTGCGCGCCCAGCCGTTCCGCGACAGCCTTGCTGCCCAGATTATCCGGATCGATCAGCGAGATTGCGGTTTCCCAGCCCAGCACGTCATAGGCATGTGCACGTGCAGCCAGTGCCGCTTCGGTCGCATAACCCTTGCCGGTGGCGTGGTTCATAAGCGTCCAGCCAATTTCGGGCTCGGGCCAGCCGTGAGGGTTCCACAAGCCAACATGGCCTACATAGGTGCCGGTGTCTTTTTCCTCGACACCCCAGAAGCCATATCCCCGCATCGCCCAGTGGCCTAACAGCATCGCAACAGCGCGCCATGTCTCATCCGGGCGTTTCGGGCCGCCGACGAATTTCGAGGCGTCGCTGGCAAAAAACTCTGCCTCAGCCTCAAAATCGGCCTCGCAGGGGGCCCGCATGATCAGGCGTTCGGTTTCCAGCGTTGGTATGGCCATGGCAAGTGTCATGCCTGCACCTCGCCGTATCGCCAGACATGCTGGGTTGGACCAAAGGCGCTTTCGGCAACGGCGTCGCGCGTTGCACCCAGACGCTGAGCCAAAGCGTTCGAACGAGCGTTGGACTGCGAAACGTAGCTTACGAACTGGCCGGATCCGAGCAGATCAAGCCCAAAATCGCGAACGGCGCTGCACGCTTCGGTCGCGTAACCTTGCATGCGGAACTTGCTATCGAACATATAGCCAAGCTCGGGCTCGTGATCGTCCCATTCGAGGCCCAGAATGACGAAGCCAATGACCTGATCATCGTCTTTAAACGTGACGGTGAACAAGCCGTGACCATGCAAAAGCCAGCCTGATGTGTAGTAGGAAAACTCAGTCCAGGCGTCTTGCTCGGTATCGCCAAAGCTGTCCTTGCAGATCGATGTCCACACCGACAGGTCGTCCAGAGTGGGCGCACGCAGAACCAGCCGCCGGGTCTCAATGACCGGCAGGGCCGCGCGATACTGCGCTGCTGCCATCGCCGCCTTTCCGGACGGGGGCTGGGTGCAGCGTGCTGACGTCACTTTTTCTTTCCAAAACCGCTCAACCCCGGGGGCAGGCCCATGCCGCCACCCAGTCCGGGCAGACCGCCGGGCATCTTACCGCCCATCGCTTTGGCGGCTTGTTCCAGCGCCTTGGGGTCCATGCCCGCAGCCATTTCCTCGGGGCTTGGGCCGCCTTTGCCGAACATGCCTTTCATGGCCTGTTTCAGCATCTTGCCTTTGCCCATCTTGCCCATCTTTTTCATCATGTCCGACATCTGCCGGTGCATCTTGAGCAGTTTGTTGAGGTCGCTGACCTCCATACCCGAACCGGCGGCGATGCGTTTCTTGCGGCTCGCTTGCAGCAGTTGCGGGTTGGCGCGTTCGCGCTTGGTCATCGACTGGATCATGGCGATCTGCTGGCGCAGGATCTTGTCATCCAGACCAGCCTGATCCATCTGCTTGGCCATCTTGTTCATGCCTGGCATCATGCCCATCATGCCCTGCATGCCGCCCATCTGGATCATCTGCTCCAGCTGCATTTTCAGGTCGTTCATGTTGAACTGACCTTTGACCATGCGCTTCATCATGCGCTCGGTCTGTTCCATCTCCATCGTTTCCTGGGCTTTTTCGACCAGAGCAACGATGTCGCCCATGCCCAGAATACGACCGGCGATCCGGTCCGGCTCGAAGGTTTCGAGCGCGTCCATCTTCTCGCCCAGACCAACAAAGCGGATCGGCTTGCCGGTGACCGCGCGCATCGACAGCGCCGCACCGCCGCGCCCGTCACCGTCCATACGGGTCAGGACCACGCCCGAGATGCCGACCTTGGCATCAAACTCTTCGGCCACTTCAACAGCGACCTGACCGGTCAGGCCGTCGACCACTAGCAGCGTCTCGCGCGGGTCGACCACGTTACGAACCTGCTCGACCTCGTCCATCAGGACTTCGTCGATATGCAGACGGCCCGCGGTGTCGAGCATATAGACGTCATAGCCGCCGAGCGTTGCCTGTTGCTTGGCGCGCTTGGCGATATCAACCGGCGTCTGACCGGGTACGATCGGCAGCGTATCTACACCAACCTGCGTGCCCAGAACCGCAAGCTGATCCATCGCCGCTGGGCGATAGACGTCCAGCGAGGCCATCAGGACCTTCTTGCCCTCTTTCTCTTTCAGGCGTTTCGCCAGCTTACCGGTGGTGGTTGTCTTACCGGAACCCTGCAGGCCGACCATCAGGATCGGGGCAGGCGGGTTGTCGATCTTCAGCGCACCGGGGTCTTCTTCGCCGCGCAGTGTATCGACCAACGCGTCGTGCACGATCTTAACGACCTGCTGGCCGGGCGTGATCGATTTGGTGACAGCTTGACCGGTCGCTTGTTCCTGTACTTTCTTGACGAACTCGCGCGCCACCGGCAGCGAGACGTCGGCCTCAAGCAGGGCAACGCGGACTTCGCGCAGGGCGGTTTTCACGTCTTCTTCAGACAGGGCACCCTGTTTGGTCAGCCGGTCAAAGACGCCGGAAAGGCGTTCGGATAGATTTTCAAACATGCCTTCGGCCTCCTTAGCCGGTTATCTGGTGGCGTGCCCTAGATAGGACGCGTCGGTTAAATGCACAAACGCCCCCACGGGCGAAACTCGCTGGTGGGGGGCGATCCCTGAACGACTCAAGGGACCGGAAGATCAAACGCTTCCGGATGTTGGCGGCGATTTAGGCCGATTGGCTGGCAGAGTCAACCTTGCGTGCCGGAAGCCAATCGTTGACCGCATCCACCAGCCGATGCGCACCACGCCCGCTGGAATAAGCCTCGACAATGGGATGCCGCCCGGCGCTCATGCCTTCATCCAGTATCAGGACAGGGCGATAGAGGGTCGATGTGCCATTGTCGCTACGTGAGGTCGTGCTTTCAGTTTCCGCGTGCGAGAGGTGCGAGAGCTCATGTTCCACCGCATCATATCCAAAGACTGACTGTCTGCGGATCAGGATGCTGTTATTATTGCGATCCAGTATGACCTGCACGCGCCGGACAAAGGCGCAAAATGCACCAAAACCCATGCCTCCGCCGAATAGTGCGAAGAAAATGCCGAACAAGATACCCTCGCCACCTTCACTGGCCAAGAAGACGCCCGCGCCGACAAATGCCAGAATGAAGAAAACCAGCGTGATGCCGATGAACCATGGCGTATTGGACAGGATCAGTTGGCTCGGAGTGTTGCGCGTGACTTTCATGGCGGCACGCTAGCACCGAATGCCGCGCCTGTCGTGGCTTGAATTTACCTGTCGGTTGGGCGATGAGCGCGCCATACGAGGAGGTTCCCATGGACGCATCATCTGTCTTTCAGGATACGTTGCCGCTCAGCTCGGATGCGCTTTTGGCGCAGTTGGATGAATGGGGGCTGCCCTATCGGTTGCATACTCATATCCCGCTGCGCACCGTTGAGGATGCCAAAGGGGTCGAGGGCCAGTTCATGGTGCCGGGTGAAAACACACTGCGGCTCAAGAACCTGTATCTGCGCGACAAGAAAAAGCGGAATTATCTGGTGACGCTGGAACAGAGCCGCGAGATCGACCTCAAGGCGCTGGGCGCGGAGTTGGGGGTTGGCAACCTGTCCTTCGGCTCGGCGGATCGGCTGTTCCAGAACCTCGGCATCCGCCCTGGCGCGGTCAGTCCGCTGGCGATGATCAACGGCGTTGAGAACAACGTTAAGTTCTTCATGGACGCCGCCGCGCAACAGGCCGATGTCATCAACATGCACCCTTTGGTCAACGACCGAACCGTCGTTTTGTCGCGCGAAGACCTGATGGTGTTCTTTGATAAGATCGGGTGCGAGATAAACTGGCTGCCGTGATCACCCCTCAAGCGCTTCGTTCAATGCGGCAGCGACATGGGCGGCAGAGGGGTTGATGAACATGTGACCATCCGCCTCGAACACCGGGTCATCCAGATGATCGGGGAAGGCCAGAGGCAACTCGGTACAGGCCAGCAAGATCGCGGTTCCGGGTGCGGCGTGTTTGTTGCAGAAGGCCAGCAGGCGCGCAAGTGCGGTGTCGGATGCGCCGCCGTAGAAATCACTGTCGATCATCGCCTGCATCTCGGCGATCTCGGGCTCGGGCAGGCGTGTGTTTGCCGTGATACCCTCGGCGGCCAGCCGGTCGGCATAGTTTGTGGCCTGCATGGTGACTGCGGTTCCAAGGACCAAAGCATTGGTGGCGCCGGTCGAGGCGGTCGCGTCGGCGGTTGCGTCAAAAATGCTGAGAATAGGCATGGAGACGCCTTCGCGGATCGCGTGAAGCCGCGCGTGTGGCGTATTGGAGGCGATGATGCCGAAATCGCAGCCTGCGTGTTCCAAAGTCAGCAGCGCTTCGCGGAACACTGCGTCGAAAGCGGCCCAGCTGTCTTCGTGACCGGCCACGCCGCGCAAGGCGCGGGTTTTGGCCTGTGTGACGGATTCGATGGTCATGGGCGGGATGGGCAGCGGTGATCCGTGGCCGCGCACTGCGAAATACCGTCCCGCGCCTTCGGCGATCGCGCGGTAGTAGTCGACGGTCGAGGCCCAGCCTACGCCGCCCAATATTCCGATTTTCTTCATGCGAAACGCCCAGTCTGCTGATTTGCCTTGGCGCAGACTGGACGGTTCAGGGGGTGTAGGTCAATCAGGCTGCCAGTTCAGTGACGGCTTTTTGCGCTTCGGACAGTGTTGCTTCGGGGTCCAGCGCCATGCGATCTGCGGCGATGACCTCAACATCATGGATGCCGATGAAGCCCAGAACATGGCGGGCATAGGTGGTGGCAAAGTCGATCTCGGAGCCCACCGCCGTACCGCCCGATGCAACAGCAAGGATGGCGCGTTTGC
The DNA here is from genome assembly GCF_056537805.1 of Ruegeria sp. C10. Classification (NCBI taxonomy): domain Bacteria; kingdom Pseudomonadati; phylum Pseudomonadota; class Alphaproteobacteria; order Rhodobacterales; family Roseobacteraceae; genus Ruegeria; species Ruegeria sp. C10. The sequence goes on from NZ_JBQFSC010000001.1 coordinate 1,156,046, forward strand.
CTTCCAGCAGACCTTTCGGGCCTTCTTCGGAATAGGCAAAAGTCAGACCGGCACGGGCGACCAGATCAATCCAGGCTTTGAACGCGGCGGGAACTGAGAAGTTGTAGATCGGCAGGCCGATGACGATCGTGTCGGCCTTTTGCAACTCGGACACCAATTCGTCCGACAGGGCCAGCAGGTCTTTCTGCACCGCGTCACGCTGGTCGGCGGGGGTAAAATTGGCGCCGATCCAGTCTTCGGTCAGCAGGGGCAGGGGCGTGGCCAGATCGCGGCGGATGATACGCCCGGCGTTCAGGTGGCGAACCACGCGGTCGGACAGATCGCGGGTGGCAGATCCAGTGCGGCGGGCCGAGGCGTCGATATGCAGGATGGTTTTGGTCATTTCGGGGCGTCCTTTGTTGCGGAATTAGCTTCTGTTGCCCCAATATGGCTGTTGCGTGCATGAACAAAACTCGGATATATCAACAAGCATTGTTAGAATTTGCACATTGGATCAGATGCAATGGACAATTGGGATGAAGTGAGAACCGCCTATCAGGTGGCGCGCATGGGAACGGTCAGCGGCGCGGCGGATGTGCTGGGTGTGCACCACGCCACCGTGATCCGCCATATCGATGCGATCGAGGCACGGTTGGGCGTCAAACTATTCCAGCGTCACGCGCGTGGGTACACACCAACCGAAGCGGGTGAGGACCTGTTGCGGGTCGCGCAGGCAACCGAAGATCAGTTCAACCAGTTGGTCGGTCGCATGAAGGGGCGCGGAGACGATGTCTCGGGCGAGATCGTGGTCACCTCACTGGCCTCACTGGCCCCGCTCATCGTACCGACGCTGACCGAGTTCCAGCAGACCCACCCGGGATTGATCGTGCGCTATCTGACCGGCGACCGCCTGTTCCGGTTGGAATATGGCGAGGCGCATGTGGCGATCCGCGCCGGGGCCGCGCCGGATCAACCGGACAATGTGGTGCAGCCATTCATTCCACAAGAGGTCGGACTATTCGCCAGCAAGGCCTATCTCGCGCGCTACGGCAAACCCGCGGACGTTGCAGATTTCGCCAATCACCACTTCGTCGGCAATGATGACGAAAACAGCCGCGCGCCGTTTTCCCGCTGGCTGCGTGCCAACGCGCCGGAGCAGGCGATCACTTTCCGCTGCACCAATAATTTCTGTATGCGAGAGGCTGTTCTGGCCGGTGCAGGCATCGGCTTTATGGCCCGTTGGGAGGCCGCGCGCGATCCCGATCTGGTCGAGGTGATGGCACCGTTGCCCGAGTGGTCTGGCAAGCTGTGGCTGGTGACTCATGTGGATCTGCACCGGACCACCAAGGTGCAGGCTTTCCTATCCTTCCTGAAAGATCAATCCAGGGGCTGGCTGCCGTGACACCGCAGGCGCGCGGCCATCTGGCCATGCTGACATTCTCGGCTTTGGTGGCGGGCAGTTTCTCGCTTGGCTCAATGGCGGCAAATGAGATCGCACCGTCGGCGATCACGGCAGCGCGCTTTGCGATTGCGGCGGTTGTGATCGGCATCGCTGCGATTGCCACAACGGGCATTCCGCGCAGCGCGGCTCGGGCACCATGGCGCTATCTGGTGCTTGGCGGATTGTTCGGAGCCTACTTTGTCCTGATGTTCTACGGATTGAAAACCGCTCCCCCGGTCAGCGCGGCGGCGGTCTTTACGCTGACCCCGGTCATGTCGGCGCTGGCCGGGTGGGTGCTGCTGCGCCAGATCACCACCCCACGCATGGCGCTGGCCCTGACGGTCGGTGCGGTCGGTGCGCTGTGGGTGATCTTCAGAGCGGATTGGCAAGCCTTTCAGGTCTTCGAGATCGGAGGCGGCGAGATCATCTATTTCTGGGGTTGCGCCGCGCACGCCGTCTATACGCCGATGATACGGCGATTGAACCGGGGCGAGCCTGCGGTGGTGTTCACCTTCGGTACGTTGGTTGCGGGGTGTTTGATCCTGACGGTCTGGGGCTGGTCCGATATCCGTGCAGTAGATTGGGGCAACCTTCCCGGGATTGTCTGGGTGACGCTGCTTTATATCTCGTTGTTTGCGACCGCCGCCAGTTTTGTACTGGTTCAGTTTGCAGCCCTGCGTTTGCCCGCGGCAAAGGTCATGGCCTACACTTACCTGACGCCCAGCTGGGTGATCCTGTGGGAAATCGCCCTGGGACGTCCTGCGCCGACGGCATTGGTGTTGGTTGGTGCCGGGCTCACCGCTGTTGCGCTGTTGTTGCTGCTGAAAGGAGAAGACGCGCCTGCAAACACTCCGGCGCGCTCGAATTGAAGCTTGTGATTTCTACCTGATGTGGCAGCCTGCCTGTCACCACCAAGGAGCTGGGCCATGAAAACAATGTCACTTATTCCCGCATTGCTGGCGCTGTCCGCCTGTGCCCCCGGTGGCGCGAAAGACGCTGCAGAGGCGGACCTGCAAGCCAGCTGCGAAGCTCTGGTGGGCGCCGAAACCGGCACAGGGCCTGATGGTGTCAAAGCGATGTCGACCCAGTCCAGCCCGACAGGCTCTGTCACCAGCGTATTCGTGGCGGGGGCCGAGGCTCCGTGGCTCTGTCGTGCCGACCCAACGGGGGTTGTGACCGGGGTGGAATATAGCCGCGAGGGCTGAGCCTGCCGTTTGGATCGTCCCGACGGGTCAGACTGGCGAACCGCCCGGGTCGACATATCTCAGGATCAGGAGGACGCCAATATGTTCAAACACATCATGGTCCCGGTCGACCTGCACTTGCCGCCCGAGGTCAAGAAAGCCACCGAGGTTGCCGCGCAATTGGCCAAATGGCAGGGCGCCAAAGTGACCATCGTCAGCGTCACCGGCCCGCAGCCTGGGGATAGCCACCTGACAACAGACGCGATCAAACAAGAATTGCTGACCTGCGCCAGTGAAATTGCGATGCAAAGCGGCACAAGTGTGGACACACGCAACATTCACTCGGTTGATGTCGCGGTCGAGATCGACAAGGACCTGACCCACGCAGCAGAGGAAATGGGGGCCGATCTGATTGTTGTGGGAACCCACGCACCCCGGATCACAGACTATATCCTGTCCAGCCACGCGGGATATCTGGCCAAACACGCCAGCATGTCGGTCTTAGTTGTGCGTTAGGCCTCATCCGGGGGCAGTTCAACTTCAAGAAACCGCTCGAACGCATCCAGATTGACCGGTTCGAACTGTCCGAACCCCTGCATCCAAACCGAGGCCGCTCGAAGCGCGTCGGGTTCTAGTTTGCACCACTTCACCCGTCCGCGTTTTTCCTGAGAAATCAGACCTGCTTTGGTCAAGATCACCAGATGCTTTGAAATCGCGGCCAGCGACATTTCGAACGGTTCGGCCACGTCGGTGACGGCCATGTCATCTTCCAGCAGCATCGCTAAGATGGCACGGCGGGTCGGATCGGCGAGGGCTGCGAAGACAGTGTCGAGGTCGTTGGACATGGTTCCGCTGAACCATAGCCTGTGAGTTTGGTCAACCATTTGGTTGAATATGCGGATTCAGGCTTATCCGCCCGGTCAGCGAACAATACGCCATCGGCAGGTTTCACGCGGTCTGTGATTTTATTATAAAAATCATATACTTAGCGACGTTCATGCTGCGGCTTCATTGCCGTTGACTCTGCGCCCTCAGCCCCTTAGCACCCTACCCAAGACTGTGCGAGGGAAACGCCCGTGACCGAAGATGACCAAAAGCAGCGTATGGTGCAGCTGGAGGCCAAGATCGAAGCGGCGAAAAAGGCCAAAGCGCCGAAACCTCGTGCGGATGCTGACGTATCCGGAGGCGAGCTTGCCTGGAGGATGGTCATCGAAATGGTTTCCGGTCTGGGGATCGGATTTGGCATCGGATACGGGCTGGACAGCCTGCTCGGGACGATCCCGATCTTTCTGGTGCTGTTCACATTGCTGGGCCTTGTCGCGGGCGTGAAGGTTATGCTCCGCAGCGCGAAAGAGGTTCAAGAGAAACAAGCGGCCGCAAGCGCGACCGAGAAGGACGAGAGGGACTGAACGTGGCAACCGAGACCACCGCAGAAAAAGGCAGCAGCCTGGCTTTCCATCCAATGGACCAGTTTATCGTCAAGCCGTTGTTCGGCGACGGTGCGATTGCCTGGTACACGCCCACAAACGTGACCCTGTGGCTGTTCCTGGCGATTGCGGCGATCTTTGCTCTGCTGGTCCTCAGCACGTCCAAGCGCGCCATTGTTCCAACGCGGATGCAGTCGGTGGCCGAGCTGGCTTATGGTTTCATCTACAAGATGCTGGAAGACATCTGCGGCAAGGAAGGCGTAAAGTACTTCCCCTATGTCATGACCCTGTTCATGTTCATCGTCTGCGCGAACTTCCTGGGCATGTTGCCCATGTCCTTCACCACCACATCGCATTTCGCCGTGACCATCCCGCTGGCGCTGGCCGTGTTCCTGACCGTGACCGTTTTGGGTTTCGTCAAGAACGGCGCCGCGTTCCTGGGCTTGTTCTGGGTCTCCAGCGCGCCGCTGGCGCTGCGCCCTGTTCTGGCGATTATTGAGCTGATCTCGTACTTCGTGCGCCCGGTCAGCCACTCCATTCGTCTTGCCGGTAACGTCATGGCAGGCCACGCGGTTATCAAGGTGTTCGCAGGCTTTGCCGCGATTGCCGTGATCTCGCCCGTGTCGGTTCTGGCGATCACCGCAATGTATGGCCTTGAGGTTCTCGTGTCCTTCATTCAGGCCTACGTCTTCACCATTCTGACCTGTGTGTATCTGAAAGATGCGCTGCATCCGTCGCACTAAGGTCCGAACCCCCAACATCGAAACTTCCAAATCGTAAGGAGAATTCTCATGGAAGGCGATCTCGCACACATCGGCGCAGGCCTGGCAGCAATTGGTTCCGGCGCAGCCGCAATCGGGGTGGGCAACGTTGCAGGCAACTTCCTGGCCGGCGCCCTGCGCAACCCTTCGGCGGCTGCTTCGCAGACCGCAACCCTGTTCATCGGTATCGCGTTCGCAGAAGCGCTGGGCATCTTCGCATTCCTGGTCTCGCTGCTGCTGATGTTCGCCGTATAATCTGCGGAACCTGATCCTTACGCGCAGATGGGCCCAAGCCATAGCGGCCCATCTGTTGTAAAGACAACGTTCCGACGGAGGACATCATGGCGACTGAACCCATTGCTGAAGAAGTAGTAGGCACATGCGTTGATTCCAGCGGCTACGCCGTCGGGATGCCGCAGCTCTGCTTCGATTGGTTCCCCAACCAGATTTTCTGGCTGGTCATTACGCTGGTCGTCATCTTTCTGGTCCTGTCCCGCGTGGCTCTGCCCCGCATCGCGGCAATCCTGGCTGAACGCCAGGGGACCATTACAAATGACCTGGCTGCGGCCGAAGATCTGAAGGCCAAGGCGGTCGAGGCCGAAGAGGCCTATAACAAAGCGCTGGCCGATGCCCGTTCTGAGGCTCAGCGTATCGCAGCGGAAGCCCGCGCCGAAATCCAGGCCGGTCTGGACGACGCGATTGCCAAGGCGGATGCGGAAATCGCTGCAAAGGCGGCTGAATCGGAAAAGGCAATTGCCGACATCCGTGCAGGTGCGCTGGAAAGCATTCAAGTGGTTGCCAAGGATACGGCGGCCGAACTGGTCACAGCACTGGGCGGCGAGGCGGATGCCAAAGCCATCAACAGTGCAGTAGATGCGCAGACGAAAGGATAAGTGACATGCGGAACACTCTTGCCCTTATCCTGACCGTTGGTGCCGCCAGCCCCGCGCTGGCCGCAAGCGGCCCGTTCTTCTCGCTTGCCAACACTGACTTTGTCGTCACTCTGGGCTTCATCGTCTTTATCGCGGTCCTGTTCTACTTCAAGGTCCCCGGTATGATCGGTGGTGCGCTGGACAATCGCGCCGAAGGTATTCAAGCCGAGCTGGACGAAGCCCGCGCCCTGCATGAAGAAGCACGCAGCCTGTTGGCCTCGTACGAGCGCAAGCAGCGCGAAGTTCAGGGTCAGGCCGAAGCTATCGTTGCCGCGGCCAAGGAAGACGCGGTTCTGGCAGCTGAACAGGCTAAGGTCGATCTGGAAAAATCCATCGCGCGCCGTCTCGCGGCAGCGCAGGATCAAATCGCATCCGCCGAGGCATCTGCCGTCAAGGAAGTCCGCGATCAGGCCATCACCGTAGCGGTTTCGGCAGCCAACGCCGTGCTGGCCAAACAGATGACCGCAACGCAGGCGAACAAGCTGATCGATGCATCCATCGCGGATGTGGGTGAAAAGCTACACTGATCGCCTGGATCATATGATTTGAAAAACCCGAGGGCTTCAGGCTCTCGGGTTTTTTCTTTTCGTGGCTTCCAGTTTGAAGGATCAGACCTCTCCAGTCTCGTGCTTCAAACGCTGTTGCGCGATCTCTTCATTGCGCAGGGCCTTCTGCTGATCGGCCATGCAGCTTTTGACAAAGTTCAGATGATCTTCGACCGCCTTCCGTGCCCCTTTCGGGTCGCGGTCCTGCAGGGCTGTGTTGATGGCTCGGTGCTGGTCCAGAATTGCGTCGCGGGTGGTGCGTTGCTGGAACATGATCTGTCGGTTGTAGAATACGCCCTGCCGCAGCAGATCGAACATCGACCGCATCATATGCAGCATCACCACGTTATGACTGGCCTCGATGATCGCCATATGGAACTGGGCGTCCAGATGCGCCTCTTCTTCGGCTGCATTGCGGGCGTGGGCGTCTTCCATCTTGTCCAGTATGGTCTGCACCACCTTCAGATCGCTGCCCGAGCCCATGCGGGCGGCACGCTCAGCCGCTAGACCCTCCATGTCACGCCGGAATGAGAGATAGTCGAACACTGCCTCGTCGTGATTGCCGAACAACCGGATCAAAGCTGGCGCGAAGGCCGAGCCCAGAACCTCGGCCACATAGATGCCCGATCCGGCCTTGGCAGTCAGCAATCCCTGCTCCTGGAGGTCCGAGATTGCCTCGCGCAGCGACGGGCGCGACACGCCCATCCGCTCGGCCAGCTCCCGTTCTGGGGGCAGGCGTTCTCCGGGGCGCAGAATGCCGCGCAGGATCAGCAGTTCGATCTGGCGCACAACAGCCAGTGACAGTTTTTCGGTTTGAACTTTTTGAAAAGGCATCTGGCTACCACTTGGAATTGGTCAAGTCACTTGACCACGTTTGTAAGGGGCGTTCAAGTCGCTCACAGAGGTTGAAAAATTAGGTCAGAATTATTGACATAAGAGGCGCATTGCCTAATCTGCGACCCAAGGGCGGAGGAGGCCCCCTACGATGGATCAGCTCTACGCCACCCGAACCGCTCGGATGAAGGCTTCCGAAATCCGCGAATTGCTGAAACTGCTGGGCGAGCCCGGTATCATTTCCTTCGCAGGCGGTATTCCCGACCCCGCTTTGTTTCCAGCAGAGGCTTTCGCCGAAGCGTTTCAAAATGCGCTTAGCCCAGATCAACAGGCGCAGGCGCTGCAATATTCGGTCAGCGAGGGCTATGCCCCGCTGCGTGAATGGCTGGCCGACCATATGCGTGGGATCGGCGTTACGTGCGGCATCGACAACATCCTGATCACCTCAGGCTCGCAGCAAGCGCTGGATTACTTGGGTAAGTTGTTCTTGTCACCGGGTGATACTGCGTTGGTTGGGTGGCCCACATATCTGGGCGCGCTCAATGCGTTTGACGCTTATGAGCCGCGCTTTGACCAGCTTAGCATCAATGGCAATCGTGGGGCTGCCGAATACCAGGCCGCCGCCGGTAACAGCCCGATCAAATTCGCTTATCTTTCCGCCGATTTTGCAAATCCGACTGGTGAGACGGCCGATTTGCGGGGCAGGGAGGCGCTGCTCGATCTGGCAGATGAATTGGATTGTGCAGTAATCGAGGACGGAGCCTATCAAGCGCTGCGCTATGACGGCGATCCGATCCCTCCGATCCTCGCGTTAGAACAGGCGCGCAAGGGATCGATCGAGAACTGCCGGACGATCTATTGCGGCAGCTTCTCGAAAACTCTTTCACCGGGGTTGCGGCTGGGTTGGGTGGTTGCAGCAAAACCGGTGATCTCGCAACTGGTGCTGCTGAAACAGGCGGCTGATCTGCATTCTTCTACGATCAACCAGATGGCGGTGTATCAGGTGGCACGGGATCGCTTCGACACTCATGTCCCCATGCTACGCCAGACCTATGCCGCGCGCCGCGATGCGATGCTTGAGGCGCTCAACCAGCACATGCCCAATGGCGTCGACTGGACCCGACCCGAGGGTGGCATGTTCATTTGGGTCACTCTGCCCAAGGAAATGAACGGCGCCGACCTGCTGGCGAGGGCGCTGGAAACGGTCAAGTTGGCCTTTGTACCCGGTCAGGCTTTCTATCCCGACGACACCGGGTCGAATACCATTCGACTGAGTTTTTCCAACTCGGATGAGGACACGATCCGCGAGGGTATACGCCGGTTAGGAGAAGTGTTGCGCGCCTGAACCGGGGAAAGGTTTCATTAACCATATTGTCGCTAATAAAGCAGCATGATCCGCGTGCTCGCTTTCCTGTGCCTCGCCGCCTGCTCGGGTGGTACACCCTATTTTCGCGACTTGCCCGCAACGCGCGTCGCGGTGAATGGCAGTATCTTTGACGTCCGCGTCCGCAATGAACTGGCCGAGGCCGTCCGCGTGAACCCGCAATACGCGCCGCGTCTGGGTCCGATCCGCGATCGGGCTGCGTTGGCGATGGCGCAGGTCTCGGGCTGTCCGCTTCTGGACGTTCTTGGCGATGCGGCCGTCACTGTGGGTGTGCTGGGCTGCGACCAGGAACTGGGGGAAAAACTGATTTTCGGCGCACTCCTTCGCCGTCCCTATGAATGCGTTGATTACGGATATTACGAAGACTACGGATATCAGGTCTTTGAATGCTCGCCTTACTGAGATACGCGGGACTCCGCGTAGTTTTGCCAAGATGTTGTGGATAACTTGGTCCAATCTCCCATATCCTGCGCAATCACGTTGACACCTCCCCCATCCGTTGCGCAGACTTCTTACCCATAGGAATCATACCAAGAGCAGCCATTGCGCTTTAGCAAACTCAAACTGACCGGCTTCAAAAGCTTCGTGGACCCGACCGATCTGATCATCGCGGACGGGCTGACCGGAGTGGTTGGTCCGAATGGCTGCGGCAAGTCCAATCTGCTGGAAGCGTTGCGCTGGGTGATGGGTGAAAACCGTCCCAAATCCATGCGCGGTGGCGCGATGGAGGATGTGATCTTTGCGGGCGCTGCCACTCGGCCTGCGCGCAACTTTGCCGAGGTGGTCCTGACGATGGACAACTCGGAACGTTTGGCGCCATCCGGCTTCAACGACAGCGACCAGTTGGAGATCGTCCGCCGCATCACCCGCGATGTGGGCAGTGCCTACAAGACCAACGGCAAGGACGTGCGCGCCCGCGACGTTCAAATGCTGTTCGCGGACGCCTCGACCGGTGCGCATTCGCCTGCGCTGGTGGGGCAAAACCGCATTGCCGAACTGATCAACGCCAAACCCCGCGCACGACGTCGCATTCTGGAAGAGGCCGCCGGCATCTCCGGGCTTTATCAACGCCGCCACGAGGCAGAACTGAAACTGAAAGGCACCGAGGCCAACCTGACCCGCGTGGATGACGTGCTGGAACAATTGGGCGGGCAGTTGGCACAACTCGCCCGTCAGGCCCGGCAGGCGGCGCGGTATCGCGAGATCGGCGAGCTGTTGCGTCAGGCCGAAGGGATGCTGCTCTATCGCCGTTGGAAAGAGGCCGACATGGCCCGTCAGGCGGCCGAGGAAAAGCTACGCGACCGGATCACCGAAGCCTCTCGCGCCGAGGCATCCGCCCGTGAATCCGCCGCCAAACGCGCCGAGATCGAGGAAACCCTGCCGCCCTTGCGTGAGGAAGAGGCCATCGCTGCCGCCGTCCTGCAGCGCCAGCAGGTGCAGCGCGATCAGCTGTCGGATCAGGAAACCCGCGCACGCCAGACGATTGAGACTCTGACCAACCGTATCCAGCAATTGGGCAACGACATCGAACGCGAATCCGGTCTGAACCGGGACGCGGGTGAGATGATCGAACGGCTCGAATGGGAGGCCCGCGAGCTTGCCAAAGCCGCCGATGGCTATGACGAAAAGGTCGCTGAAGCTGCAGAAGTTGCGCGCGAGGCAGCGTCAGTGCTGCAGGATCGCGAAGATCACCTGTCGCAGGAAACCGAAGACATGGCCCGTCTGGTGGCCCGCCACCAATCGGCGCAACGACTGGTTGAAGACAGCCGCAAGACACTGGCTCGTTCCGAGGGCGAGGAAGAAAAGGCCCGCGCCGCCGTGGACGAGGCGCGCAATGCCCTTTCCCGTGCCAGCGAGGCGTTCGAGACCGCGCAAGAGGGTGAGGAAGAAGCTCGCGAAGCTGCTGAGGCAGCGGAAGAAGCACTGGCCGCCGCCGACGAGCTGCGCAACGATACACAGGCGCGTGAGGCCGAGGCCCGCGCCAAACGCTCCGAGGCCGAGGGTGAACTGGGCGCGATAAGGGCCGAGACCACCGCGCTGGCCAAGCTGGTCGAACGCGACACGGCTGAGGGTGGGCAAGTGCTCGACATGCTGCGGGTGGCAACGGGCTTTGAAAAGGCATTGGGGGCTGCGCTGGCGGATGACCTGCGCGCACCGTTGGTCGAGGGCGACGGACCTTCAGGTTGGGTGCAGGTAGCGGGCTATGACAGCGACCAGCCCTTGCCCGATGGGGCCGAGCCGCTGGCGTTGCATGTGTCCGGTCCCGACCGCCTGAGTCGCCGTATTGCGCAGATCGGTTTGGTCGATGCGGATCAGGGCGCGCGCTTGCAGGCGTCGTTGAAACCGGGTCAACGCTTGGTCTCACGCTCGGGCGATTTGTGGCGCTGGGACGGATTCCGCGCCTGGGCAGAGGATGCACCAAGCGCTGCCGCCCTGCGTTTGGAACAGCTCAACAAGCTTGAGGCGCTGAAACAGGAACTGACCCGCACCGAGGCGCAGGCCGAAGGTGCCCGCGCCGCGCATGAAGCGCTGTCACAGCAACTGGCCAATGTAACCGAGGCTGACCGCCGCGCCCGCGAGGCCCGCCGTGCCGCGGATCAGCGCATGGCGGAAACCGCGCGGATGCTCAGCCGGGCTGAGGCGGATCGAAATCTGGCGCAGGGCAAGCTGGAAACACTGACCCTCGCGGTCGACCGTCATAAGGAAGACGCCATGTCCGCCCGCGCACAACTGCGTGAGGCTGAAGGCGCGTTGACTGGCCTGGGCGACCTCGACAGCGCCCGCGCGCAGGTCGAAGATATCAAACAGACGGTCGAAGCGGCGCGGATCACCATGCTGACCCACCGCTCGACGCATGATGAATTGCGCCGCGAGGGCGAGGCGCGCACTCGGCGCACGCAGGAGGTGACTAAGGACCTCAGCGGTTGGCGGCATCGTCTGGAAACGGCGGAAAAGCGGATATCGGAACTGGCCGAACGCAAGGAAAGCTCGGAAGAAGAACTGACGGAGGCGATGGCGGCCCCCAGCGAAATCGCCGAGGCACGGGAAGAACTGAACGAGCTGATCGAAACCGCTGAGGCTCGGCGCGCCGAAGCCGCCGACAAGTTGGCCGAGGCCGAGACCCAGCAGCGCGAGGTGGTTCTTGCCGAGCGCGAAGCCGAACGTCTGGCCTCGGAGGCGCGCGAAAGCCGCGCGGCGGCTGAGGCGCGTTGCGACGCCGCTAAGGAAAGCGTAGTCGCCGCAGCAGAACGCATTGCCGAGGATCAGCAACTGACGCCGAACCAGCTGCTGAACCAACTGGACGTGAACCCTGACCAGATGCCCGCCGCCGACGCACTTGAAGCCGAAGTGAACCGCCACAAGCGTCAGCGCGACGCCATGGGCGCAGTGAACCTACGGGCTGAAGAGGACAGCAAAGAAGTTCAGGAAGAATTCGACACGCTGAACGGCGAAAAGGCCGATCTGGAAGAGGCGATCAAGGCCCTGCGCAGCGGCATCGCCAGCCTCAACCGCGAGGGTCGCGAACGCCTGCTGACCGCGTTCGAACAGGTGAATTCCAACTTCGCCATGCTGTTCAAGCACCTGTTTGGTGGCGGTGAGGCCAATCTGGTCATGGTCGAAAGCGACGATCCGCTGGATGCGGGCCTTGAGATCATGTGCCAGCCGCCGGGCAAAAAGCTCTCGACTCTCAGCCTGCTTTCGGGCGGCGAACAGACCCTGACCGCGACGGCGTTGATCTTTGGCGTGTTCCTTGCCAACCCCGCCCCGATCTGTGTGCTGGATGAGGTCGACGCCCCGCTGGACGATGCCAACGTCACCCGCTTCTGCGACTTGCTGGACGAGATGTGCCGCCAGACCGATACGCGTTTCCTGATCATCACCCACCACGCGGTGACCATGGCGCGGATGGATCGGCTGTTCGGTGTGACGATGCAGGAACAGGGTGTCAGCCAACTGGTTTCGGTCGATCTGAAAAAGGCCGAGCAGATGGTCGCTTGATCGATCACTGCAACGTTATGAGCCATCACCCGTGTATGAGGGTAGGCTAGCATCATGATCCGATATTTCACCCTCGCATTGCTCGCGGCCAACCCCCTCTGGGCTGCCGAATGGCCCACGAAACCCGGTGACGTCCCCTTGACGCCAGAAGAATTGGAGGCTTTGGCCGGCCGCACTCTCACTTTCTACGACGACGGCCAGTCCAAATACTCGGCTGGAGGGGCCTATTCTTATACCTATGCCAGCGGAGAATCCGCCTTTGGCACCTATTCCATCGCCGGGGACGGCAGTGTTTGCATAGCGTATCGCAATGGGTTCAGCCGATGCGACCTATATGTCCGCAGTGGTGAGCGGTTGATCCTGATCGACGAGAAAGGCGATCGCTACCCGGTCAGAGCGAGTAATTGATCTGTTTTTCCCGATCAATTGGTAAATTTGATAGAGGCTTTGAGTAAAAACGGAAGAAAACGGGATAATCATCGTCAAATCAAGTTGTAGAATGCCCTGGATCGAAAAACTGATGGGGATGCCAAATGTGCCGTTTTTTGGCTTGGGTTGGGGAGCAGCGATATCTGGATGAATTGATTCAGGAGCAAGAGCAATCGCTTGTCATTCAAAGCCGCAACGCGTTGATTGGGAAGACACCAATCAATGCCGATGGGTTTGGACTGGCCTGGTATTCTGATCGCGAAACGCCTTGTTTCTACAAGGACACTCATCCCGCGTGGTCCGATGCAAATCTCAAACAACTGGCTCATCACACACGATCACGACTGTTTTTAGCCCATGTAAGAGCGTCGACAGGCACTGCGACCTCGCGCAACAACTGTCACCCATTTGGATTTGGCAAATGGAGCTTCATGCACAATGGCCAGGCTGGAGGGCATGACCAAATCCGGCAGCAGCTCGATGCTATGATCCCGGCACATTTATACGGGCACCGAATGGGTGCGACAGAAAGTGAAGCGATCTTTTTGATTGCTCATGGCGAAGGTCTGGATTCAAATCCGATCGACGCAATGGCACGGGCCGTGGGGCGGGTGGAAGCGCTGTCCCGACAATGCGGATCGTCGCCTTATATGCGGTTTGCTGCGTGCTGGTCAGACGGCAAGCGTGTATTTGCGGCGCGCTATGCGTCTGATCGTTATGCACCCAGTCTGCATTACCGAACCTCAGAAGACGGGATAGTGATATCGTCCGAACCGCTTGATGCAGACAGTGACGGTTGGGTTGAAATACAGCCCAATACCGCCATCGTCACAGAAGGCTCGCTGGTATCTATCCATGCGTTTGATCCGTCAGTGAAACGTGAACCAGCAAAGGTTGCCTAGGCGCTGACCCTTATAGCTGGTTCAGCAGCTGTGTCGTTGGCCACGCATCCGCTGGCAAACCCAGACGCAATTGTTCAGCCTGCACAGCCGCACGGGTTCCGGCCCCAAGGATGCCGTCGATCTTGCCTACATCATAACCCCGTGCCTGTAGCTTGCTCTGCAACTGCTTCATCTGCGCGCCCGTCAGCCCCGGCGCAGAATTACCTGCATCGTAAATCTGCGCGCCTTCCAGCCGTGTGCCGAAATAGGCGGCGGTCAGCACGTAAACGAAGCTCTGGTTCCATTCGAAATAGACGTCGAAATTCGGGTAAGCCAGAAAGGCGGGGCCTTTATGCCCTTGTGGCAGGATCAGTGAGGCAGGCAGATTTGCCAACGACCCACTGCGCGCCTGCACGCCCATCGCCTGCCATTCGGACACCGAGCGGGGCTTGCCGGGGCCAGAGAGAGACCAGTCCATCTGCGCGGGCACGGTGACCTCTTGCAACCATGGCTGACCCGGTTGCCAACCCAGATGCGACAGCATCTTGGCCCCGGACATCAGTGCATCCGGCGCCGATGTTTTTAGCGAAACCTTGCCGTCTCCGTCCCCATCCACGCCGTTTTCCAGAATGTCGCGGGGCAGCATCTGGACCATGCCGATTTCACCGGCCCAGGCTCCGGTGGTGCGGGCGGGGTCAAAATTGCCCTGGCTGTACAGCTCGATCGCGGCGAAAATCTGCGGGCGGAACAACTCGGGGCGGCGGCAGTCGTGGGCCAGCGTCACCAGCGCGTTGCGAGTGTTGAAATCGCCCTGAAAGGACCCGTAGTCCGTCTCGAACGCCCAAAATGCCAGTAGCACACCCCGCGAAATGCCGTATTCCTGCTCAATCCGGTCAAACACCGCGTCGTATTTGCCCGACATGGCCTTGCCCCGGTCGATCCGGTTCTGTGAAATCAGGCGCCGCGAGAAGTCGATGAATGGTTTCTGGAATACGCCCTGCGCGCGGTCGGCTTTCAGAACGGCTCCGTCCTGCTGCACGCCCTTGAAAAAGCTGTTGACGGTGGATTTGTCGTAACCCTGCTGAATGGCTTCGGCTTTCAGCCCTTTGACGAAGGTATTGAACCCGCCGCCGCATTGGGCGAGTGCAGGCGAGGCGAAGAGGGCGGCGGCAATAAGGCCGGAAAGGAAACGCATAAGGCTGATCCGTCAGAATATGAAGTTGAACCCAACCCACACCGACACGAGCCCAAGCGCAAGCCCCCATACCTGCCAGAGCATGTCTGATGCGCGAAAAACCTCCGCCGCGTCGATTTCTTGCCGGGCATTCCCGTTCACCCAGGCGAGATCCCGCATCTGCCCGTCATAGCTGCGCGGTCCTGCCAGCGCGATATCAAGCGCACGTGCCATCGCGGCCTCGGGCCAGCCTGCGTTGGGTGAGATATGGCGGCGTGCATCCTCAACCATCTCTCCCCAGCGCGACCATTGGCTGGACAGCGCGACGATCATTACGAAGGTCAGGCGTGCCGGGACAAGGTTCAGCACATCATCCAGCCGCGCCGCTGCCCAGCCGAAGGCGCGGTATTTGTCGTTGCGATAACCGATCATACTGTCGGCGGTGTTGACGACCTTGTAAACCAGAAGCCCCGGCAGACCTGCGACCAGAAACCAGAAGGCTGGGGCAATCACCCCGTCGCTCAAGTTTTCGGCGGCGCTTTCGATGGCCGAGCGCGCCACCTGCGCCTCGGTCATATCTCGCGTATCGCGCGAGACAATCATGGCGACCTGCGCGCGCCCTTCGGCAAGCGAGGTCAACAGGCCTTCGCCAACTGCGCGAACATGGGTGATCAGGGATTTCTGGGCCAGAAGGATGGCACAGATCACGATCTCGACGACCGGACCAAGCAGCGCTAGCAACCGGCCAAGGATTAGCGCCACCGCAACCAGGATGAGTACCGTCGCAACCCCTTTGAGGCGGCGATACGCCCCATGGTTCAGCCGGTTGTCCAGCCAGCCAATCGCGTTGCCCATCAGTACGGCAGGGTGGCGAATCCGCGACCACAGCCAATCCGGCTCACCCAATGCTGCGTCCAGACACATGGCGCAAACCAATAGGAACGCGGTGCTCACAGCGCTGCTTCCAACCGGGCCCAGCCGTCTGCTGGCGGTAAGCCAAGGCGCAGGTAGGTCCGGGAATAGGGGAAAATACGGCTCCAGATATGCGCCCGCGCCAATCGGTCTTGCCAGGCGGTCGCGTCATCAACGTCGTAGAGGCGGAACAGGCTGGTGCCGCCAATCAGCCGCGCACCTTTGGCCGCTACAAGCTGATCCAACCGTGTTGCTTCATTTGCCAGACGCATGCGCGTTTCATTAGCCCATTTTACATCGTACAACGCTTGCGCGCCGATCCGCAGTGCCGGGCCGGATACGGCCCATGGTCCCGTCAGGTCATTCAACCGTGCAATAAGATCGGGATGGCCAATTGCAAAACCCAGTCGCAACCCGGCCAACCCCCAAAATTTGCCAAAGCTCTTCAGCATCACGATGCCGGGCCGCTGGGCCAGATGAATCAGCGAGGCTTCGGGCGTTACGTCGCAGAAGCTTTCATCGATCACCGTCAGCGGCGCGTCGACATCCGCGTCCTGCCAGATGCGCCCATCAGGATTGTTGGGGTTTACGATGACACGTGCCTGAGCCGGGCCGCTCTCGTGCACCGTCCAACCCTGAGCGGTGAATGCAGCGGCATGTTCGTTATAAGTGGGCATCGTGATCTGCACGCGGCCGGCTTTGGTCAGCGCGGGCACGCGGGCAATCACCGCAGAGGCACCAGGCGATGGCAGAATCTCGGCCCCATCAGGCACGTTCCAAAACACCCGCGCCGCGTCCGAGAGGCGTTCGAACGCGCCATGATCCGGCAGTTCCATCCAGTCCGGAGGCTGCAGGCCCGAGACCTCATAAGCATGCGGATTGATCCCCGTGGACAGATCGATCCAGTCTGCGCGCGTGCCCCCAAACCGCGTCATCGCGCCATCCAGCCCACCGCCATGATCGCGTGCAGCCCGAGGGTTCAATCTGTCATCCTGTCCAACCATCTGCCCCAGCCGGAATCGCCTATTTCTCATGCTTCAAGCGGATTTTTGCCGTTCTTACAAGCGAATCCGCCCGATCACGGCGCTGTGCGGGTCTTGTTAACACTTTGTTAAGGAAATCGCGTGATCACGGACAACAGGGGTCGGCACCACTCACCCATATCACGTGCCGAGGTTGTTGCAAATGAAAGTACTGATTGTTGAGAGTAACCCCGATCTAGGTCGGGTCTGGCAGCGGCATCTGCAAAGGCAGGAGGCCGAAGTCACGCTGGTCGAAACGCAAGAGGCCGCGATCCTGGCACTGTATGGTACCGCATTCGATATCATCGTGCTGGATCTGGTTCTGGAAACCGGCAGCGCCTTGGCGGTTGCCGATTTCGCAAGCTATCGCAGGCCCGAGGCGCGAGTGATCTTCGTCACCAACACCACATTCTTCTCGGACGGATCAATCTTTGCCCATAGCGCCAATGCCTGCGCCTATGTCCAAAGCTCGACCCCGCCCGAGGATCTGGCGGCCATGGTCGAACACTACGCGGCGGGGCGCTGATCCCGCCCATGGGGTTCTGAATAGTCCAACGTTGGATTCACCGGAATAATTCGGTGCGGATTGATGCTGTCATGGCTGTAGTGATAGTGGCGCACGATGTGGTTCATGTTCACTGTCTGCGCCACGCCGGGCCATTGATATAGCTCCCGCGTAAAGTCCCAGAGGTTCGGGTAGTCCACCAACCGACGCTTGTTGCACTTGAAATGTAAATGATAAACCGGGTCGAACCGGATCAATGTGGTGAACAGGCGCCAATCGGCCTCGGTCACGCGGTTGCCCATCAGATAGCGGTTCTGGGCCAGACGATCCTCAAGCCAGTCCAGCGTGTCGAACAGAGGGCCAACCGCGGCGTCATAAGCTTCTTGCGAGGTGGCAAAGCCGGATTTGTAGACCCCGTTATTGACATCGGAATAGATGCGTGCGTTGACCTCTTCGATCTCGTCCCGCATTGCCTCGGGCCAGTAGTCGTCGGTGTTGCCGGTGATCCCGTTGAAAGCCGAGTTGAACATGCGGATGATTTCCGAGCTTTCGTTCGACACGATCGTTTTCTCAACTTTGTCCCACAGGATCGGAACCGTAACGCGGCCCGAATAGTGAGGGTCGGCACGGGTGTAGATTTGATGGGCAAATTCTGATCCGAACAGTTTGTCGCCGGTCGCGCCATGGTCGTCGGTCTCAAAGGTCCAACCTTTGTCCAGCATGTCAGGATGCACGACCGAGACCGAGATATGGTCGCTCAACCCCTTCAACTCACGAAAGATCAGCGTGCGGTGCGCCCAAGGGCAGGCGTGCGAGACATAAAGGTGATAGCGCCCCGATTCCGCCTCGAACCCGCCGCGCCCCGAGGGGCCGGGCGCGCCATCGGCGGTGATCCAGTTGCGAAACTGTGCGGCCGAGCGTTTGAACGCCCCGCCTGTGGATTTGGTGTCATACCAGGTGTCATGCCATTCGCCGTCGACAAGCAGGCCCATCGTTATTCCTTTCGCATTGCGATTGGGTCAAAGATAGGCCGTCTTGCGTCACGATCCTATTTCACCGGGCGCGCATCAGGCCTGCATGCGCGCACAGGTGGGGTGCGGTGTCTGGGCACCAGAACCGCAATGCCAAAACTTATGTGACGCCGTTCACTGGATTTTTACAGGAATCGCGTCAGACTAATGAATGTTAAGGGGGGAAGTTTATTATGAGTACCTATGTTTCCAAGGAAATTCGCGCCGAATTGGATGCGGCCCGAATCGCTACCCTCAAGAAATCCAGCCGTTTGCGGGTGGAGGTTGGCGACAATAGCTTCAAAATTTTGACATTGTGGAAGGATGGTTTCACCGTCGAGGCCGAAACCACGCCGCGCCTGCGTGGGCTCGTCGATATCTATGACGGTGCCAACCACATGTATCAGTGCCTGATCATCGCAGACGAAGAAGCGGTGGGTGAAATGCGCTATGAGTTCAAGCGTAACACTGTGGCGACGGACAAGGCTCCACTGGATTTCTACCGCGCCCCGGATGCACCGATCGCATTGCTTGAAAACCGCGACTGACGCGCGCACCGTTTGATCTTTGGCACCGACGCGCCACCGGCGCTCGGGCGGTAATGGGGCCTCAAGATTCTCAGGGATCAGGCCGGACGGTTTAGTCGGAGGCCGTCAGGGTCAGGTGCACAGGAGCCAAACCATCGATGCCGCCTTCAATTCGGTCTCCGGCGACCACAGGCCCGACCCCGGCGGGTGTGCCGGTCAGGATCAGATCGCCGGGGCGCAAATGGTAGAAACCCGATAGATGGGAGATCAGTTCATCGATCTTCCAGACCAGCTCTGACAATGTGGCGTCTTGTACGACCCACTCATTGATGCTCAGATAGATGCGCTTGTCATCAGATGGGCTCCAGTCATCGGCGCGGGTCAGCGGAGCGAAGACCGCGCCGTTTTCCACATCCTTGCCCAGATCCCAGGGGCGCTGTTTGTTGCGCTCGCGGATCTGCAGGTCGCGGCGCGTCATGTCCAGCGCACAGCCATAGCCAAAAATCGCGTTGCGGGCCTCAGTGGCTGTGGCCCGAAAAACCGGTTTGCCGATTGCAACGGCCAGTTCCATTTCGTGATGATAATCCTCGGTGCCTGCCGGATACGGCACATGCGCTCCGGTCAAAACCGCGTTGGGCGCGGATTTGGTGAAGTAAAACGGCGCCTGACGATCCACCTCATGCCCCATCTCGGCAGCGTGGGCGGCATAGTTGCGGCCCACGCAAAAAATCCGTCCGATCGGATAGGTCGCCTGTTCCCCCTGCACCGGGATGCTTGGGATGTCCGGAAGCGTAAAAAGGTGGTTGGGCATGACGTGCCTCCGTTTATTTATGAACGGGGTTCATTGTAAATCGCCAAAGGCTGTCTTCAATCGCGCACAGGCTTCTTCAACCCGCTCGCGTTGGGTGGCCAGATTGAAGCGCTCGAAGGTTTCTCCACCGGTGCCGAAACCGGGGCCAGAGGATGTCGCGATCCGCGCATCTTCGCGTAGGCGGCGGACAAACTCATCGTGGCTCATACCCGTGCCCGAAAAATCGACCCATGCCAGATAGGTCGCCTGAAGCGGCATCGACCACAGGCCCGGTATCTCGGCTATGGTAGCATCAAACAGCTTCCGGTTCGCGTCCAGGTGGGCAATTTGTTCATCGACCCATTTTGCACCTTCCGGCGAATAGGCGGCAGTGATCATCGCCACACCCAACGCACTGGGGTCATAGTCCAGCGTGGTGATCCGGTGCCGCATCTCGGCCCGCAGCTTGGCGTCGGGAATGATCATGTTGCCGGTACGCTGACCGGCGATGTTGAATGTTTTCGACGCCGCGGTCAGTGTCACCGTCCACGGGCGCGCATGGGGGGCGGCCGTATCCATCGGTACGAAGGTATTGCCCGGATAAACCAGATCATGGTGAATCTCGTCCGACACAAGGATCAGCCCGTTGCGCTCCGCAAACGCCGCCACAGCGCGCAGTTCTTCCGGCGTCCAGACCCGACCTGACGGGTTCTGCGGCGAGCACCACAGCAGCAGCTTTTCTGATCCGTCCAACCGCGACTGCGCATCGTTCAGATCAAGCCCATAGCTGTCGCCATCGCGTACCAGCGGGCATTCCACCACGCGGCGG
Source organism: Ruegeria sp. C10 (assembly GCF_056537805.1). Taxonomy (NCBI): domain Bacteria; kingdom Pseudomonadati; phylum Pseudomonadota; class Alphaproteobacteria; order Rhodobacterales; family Roseobacteraceae; genus Ruegeria; species Ruegeria sp. C10. The sequence continues at coordinate 1,176,611 of NZ_JBQFSC010000001.1, forward strand.
CGGGATTTGTTCACCTTATGGGCAAACTCATGGTAGACGGGCGTGAAGATCACGACGCCATCTCCCGGTTCACTCCAAACATCCAGACACAGGGCAATCGCATTGCCCAACCCTTGCGAGGTCAGAATCCAATCGGTATCGATCTCCCAGTTGTGGCGTGTCTTCATCCACCACTGGATTGCATTCAGATAATCCGGGTGCATCCATGAATATCCAAACGCGCCATGATCGGCCGCTTCCCGCACCGCCTCGATCACGCAAGGGGCCGTGGCATAGTCGGAATCAGCCGTCCACATGGCCAGCCCATCCTCGGGGGCGACACCGTAAAGCTGCTCCATCTTGTCCCATTTTGAAGAGTTGGTGCCCCGGCGGTCGATCAGGTCGTTGAAAGTCATGTCATCTCCATCTGTCGAGGCGAAAGCTAACCACAAATCCATAAGGTGCAAGGGGGCCGTTGCGGAGGCGGGCGCGATGGCCTAAATCAGCCCCATGAAACGCAATATCCTGATCCATCCCGATCCCCGCCTGAAAAAGGTCTGCGCGCCGGTGGCTGACATCACCGATGATCTGCGCAAACTGGCCGATGACATGCTGGAGACGATGTATGACGCGCCCGGTATTGGCCTTGCTGCGCCGCAGATCGGTGTGCTCGACCGGCTGATCGTGGTGGACTGCGTCAAAGAAGAAGGTGAGGCCCCACGCCCACTGGTGATGTTCAACCCCGAGGTCATCGCCTCCTCGGATGAGACCAACGTCTACGAAGAAGGCTGCCTGTCGATCCCTGAGCAATATGCCGAAGTCACGCGCCCGAAGACGGTTGATGTCACCTGGCTGGACCGTGACGGTAATCTGCAGCAGGAAACCTTTGATGATCTCTGGGCGACTTGTGTGCAGCATGAGATCGACCATCTGAACGGTAAGCTGTTCATCGACTATCTCAAACCGCTCAAGCGTCAGATGATCACGCGTAAGATGCAGAAGCTCAAGCGCGAAAAGGCCCGCACATGACGGTGCGGACCTGCCTGCCGTGGCCCGACAAGCGCTTGCGCACCAAGGCCGAGGATGTCACTGAAATCACCGACGACATCCGCACCATCTGGGATGACATGATCGATACGATGGAGGCGATGCCCGGTGTTGGCCTCGCTGCGCCGCAGATAGGAGTTATGCTGCGGCTGGCTGTCGTGGATGGCTCGACCCAGCGAGGCAAAGCTGTGCGACTGGCCAACCCCGAGATTCTGCACAGCTCGGTTGAGCTGCGTGAACATGACGAGGCCAGCCCGAACTTGCCCGGCGTGTCTGCCAAGGTGAAGCGACCGCGCGCAGTGACCGTGAAATTTCTCAACGAACAGGGCCAGATCGACCGCCGTGATTTTGTCGGCATCGAAGCCACCAGCGTGCAGCATCAGATCGACCACCTGAACGGGCGGATGTATTTCGACCGGCTCAGCAAGGTCAAACGCGACATGCTGCTGCGCAAAGCACAGAAGATGGGGTGAAACCCCATCCTAGGGAGGGACGGATGCGTATCATCTTCATGGGAACGCCAGATTTCTCGGTGCCGGTGCTGGATGCGCTGGTCCGTGCCGAACACGAAATCGCCGCCGTCTATTGCCAACCGCCACGCCCCGCCGGTCGCGGTAAAAAAGACCGTCCAACCCCGGTGCACGCGCGTGCCTTGGCGCTGGGCTTAGACGTTCGCCACCCCAACTCGCTGAAATCGCCCGAAGAACAGGCCAGCTTTGCCGCGCTGAACGCCGATATCGCGGTGGTCGTCGCCTATGGCCTGATCCTGCCACAACCTATTCTGGACGCGCCAACCCATGGCTGCCTGAACATTCACGCCAGCCTGTTGCCGCGCTGGCGTGGGGCCGCGCCAATACACCGCGCGGTCATGGCAGGCGATGTGCAAACCGGTGTTTGTATCATGCAGATGGAGGCCGGGCTGGATACAGGCCCCGTTCTGCTGCGCGAAGCCACCGATATCGGCATCGAGGAAACCACCGCGCAACTCCATGACCGCCTGTCGGATATGGGCGCGGCTCTGATCGTTGAGGCTCTGGCCAAACTGCACAGCCTTACACCTGACCCGCAGCCCGATGAGGGCGTGACCTACGCCGCCAAGATCGACAAAGCCGAGGCGCGGATCGATTGGTCGGCCCCCGCGTCCGAAGTCGATAGAAAAATCCGCGGTCTCTCCCCGTTCCCCGGCGCATGGACCGAGGTCGAGGGTCACCGGATCAAACTGCTGGCTTCGCGGCTGGCCGAAGGACGGGGCACTCCGGGCGAGGTGCTGGACGACCACCTGCGCGTGGCTTGCGGCGAAGGCGCAGTTGAGTTGCTGCGCTTGCAACGGGCAGGCAAGGGCGCGCAGGATAGGGAAACTTTTCTGCGGGGATGGCCCATGCCGGCCGGGACCCGCCTGTCATCGGAGTAGGCGTATATGATCATGATCATGATGGGCACGGTCGTGATTGCCGGGATCGTAGGCTATCTGTCTGAACAGACTGGCTTTACCCATAACGGCTATCTGCAGTCGATCATCATCTGCGTGGGTGGTGCTTTCCTGTTCTATTTCGTGCGCATCATGTTCGGCATCAGCTTTGGCCCGCCGGGGTTGGACGCGGTGCTGTCCTCGATCGGTGCGCTGATCATCGTGCCCACGCATTGGAGGAAATGATATGCCGATCATCGCCCTGATCATCGTCGGAGCCGCTGCAGGTTTCCTCGCCACCCGCCTAATGCGGATCGAGGCCGATATTCCAACCACCATGCTGATCGGCATTGTCGGCGCTTTGGTGGGCGGTTTGGTACTGCGCACGCTCATCACTGTGATGGGCTGGCTCTCAGGGTTTATCGGCGCCGTTCTGGGGGCGCTCTTGGTGATCTGGATCTGGCAGACATATATCCGCCGCTGATCGCTTGACCCGACCGTGATCTGCGACCAATGTCCCGTCAATTCTTTGTTGAAAGGCCTCTCATGTCGCATGATCTGACCGCCGGAGACGTCGCGCTGATGGGTGTGCCGTTGGACCTGCATTCCTCATTCCTGCAAGGCCCCGCGTTTGCCCCGGGTCGCATCCGCGAGGCGTTGCATTCCGGCGCGGCCAACCTGACCGCCGAGGATGGCACTGATCTGGGCGCAGCCGACCGTTTCAAAGACACCGGCGATCTGGATGTGTTCGAGATGATGGGGCAGGAACCCATCGACCGGATCGAGGCAGGGGCCGCCGCCCGGATTGAAACCGGCGCACGGCTGCTGTCATTGGGCGGTGATCACTCGGTGGCCTTTCCGCTGATCAAGGCGCATGCCGACCGGTATGAGGGGCTGAATATTCTGCATATCGACTCACATCCTGACCTCTATGACAGTCAGCAGATCGGCCCGCTGGGCCATGGCTGCCCGTTTGCCCGCGTGATGGAGACAGGCAAGATCAACCGTCTGGTGCAGGTCGGGATCCGCACCATGAACAAGCACCAACAGGAACAGGCCGACAAGTTCGGGGTCGAGGTGATCGACATGCGCAACTGGAGCCCCGATCTTGAGATCAGCTTTGACGGCCCGGTCTATCTGTCACTGGACCTTGACGCGCTGGACCCCGCCTTTGCCCCCGGGGTGTCGCATCACGAACCCGGTGGCCTCAGCACGCGTGAGGTGATCGACCTGATCCACCGGTTCAAGGGCCAGTTGATTGGCGCGGACATTGTCGAGTTGAACCCGCACCGCGACCCCTATGGCATGACCGCCATGGTGGCGGCGAAATTCGTCAAGGAAATCGGCGCGCGGCTGCTCAGTCGCTAACGTTCGTCGCAGATTGCGGCAGTGCCAAGGCGAGGGGCGGACCGTGTAGTCATGTCGAACCGGTTCGCCTCGGACGCCGTCATCCAGTGCATCTCTTCCTCGGATGCTGCATCCAGCGTGAACCAGTAGAAGTCGGGATCGACGCCGATATCTTCGAAATAGTTCAAATACCGGTCATGCTCGGGGTGATCTTCGGGTAGCTCCGCAGCGACATAGCCGCCTCCGCCCCAGCTGTGGACCCCCACGCAGGCGCCGGGTTCCAGCACGCGTCGGTTACCGGCTAGAAACAAATCGGTGCCGCCCGAGGCCACCAGCCCGTTTGACGGAACCACCGTGTCGAACCCTTCCTCACGCACTACGCGACTGAAGACCACATTCGAGTCATCATCGACCGAACCTTCGATATTTTGCAGCACCAGCGTCTTGATCTCGGGGTTCTCGTCCATCACCTCTTCAAACGCGCTGAGCGTTGTGTGGTCGATCGTTCCGGATGCGACGATCTGATTGCCCACTGCCGTGAAGCTGACCGGGGCGTATTGCTCTGCGCATGCCGTTAGCAGCAGTGCCGTGGCCAGAAACGAAAGTCTGTAGGTCATCGCGATCTCTTGTCCGTTTCTATCCTATTGCCGAGGCGGTCGGGCCTTGTAAACCGGCAACTGCCAACCGAACAACAGAGATCCGGCGCGCAACGCCCAGCAAATCAATGCACATAAGCCCAATGCCAGCAGGCCTTCCAGCCCGAGGCGGGTGGCAAACACAGCGGTCACGGCTCCGATAAAGGCGCAGGATACGTAAAGCTCACCTTGTTTCAGTACCAGCGGCACCTCGTTGCACACCACGTCACGCATCAAGCCGCCCAAACAGCCCGTGGTCACCCCCATCAGCACTACGATGATACCGGATTGATCCAGTGACAACGCTGCACCCGTGCCAGCAGCGACCGCGATGGACAGGGCGAAACTGTCCAACCAGACCAGCCAATTATACCGGCTTTCCACTAGGTGAGCGGTAAAAAATACCAGCACCGCAGCGCCGCAAGCGATCAGGATATAGGCGGGCTGACCGACCCAGAAGATCGGATGTCGGTCCAGCAGCAAGTCGCGTACGGTACCACCGCCCACTGCCGTCAGACAGGCGATGAAGGCAAACCCGACCAGATCAAGCTGCGCTCGGCTGGCCACCAGCGCACCGGTCAGCGCAAAGACCAAAACCGAGGCGTAATCCAGCAGGGCAAGCCCGCTCACGCCTGCGCCTTCTTAGGTTTGAACGGGGCCATGCCGGCGCGTGCCAACTCATCCGCGCGTTCATTTTCGGGATGGCCCGCATGGCCCTTGACCCATTCCCAGGTCACCTGATGCCGCTCTTGCGCCTCATCCAGCCGCTGCCACAGATCGACATTTTTGACCGGCTTCTTGTTCGACGTCTTCCAGCCGTTCCGCTTCCACCCGAAAATCCATCCCGTCACGCCGTTCTTCACATAAGCGCTGTCGGTGACGATGGTCAGTTTCGAGGGCCGCTCCAGCGTCTCCAAAGCACTGATTGCAGCCAGCAGTTCCATCCGGTTGTTGGTTGTCTCGGCTTCGCCTCCGCTCAGCTCGCGTTCTTTCAGGATGGTCTCGCCATCCATCGCGCGCAGCAGTACGCCCCAGCCGCCGGGGCCGGGATTTCCGGAACAGGCACCATCGGTATAGGCAAAGAGATCAGGCATGAGCGAATACCAGAATGAACCCGTCGTAAGACCCGGCCAAACCCTTCCCCATTCCCTGCACGGTACGATCAATGGTGAAACCTGCCGAGGTCAGGGCGTCCTTGATCTGGGCCTCTGAATAATAAGTATAGTAACGGTCCAAATCATCACGATGCTCGCCCGTGCCCAGCTTCATTCCCAGGAACAGCTGCCCGCCCGGCTTCAGTGCGGTGTGGATCGCGTTCAGATGACGCGGGAAATCGGCGCGCGGGGCGTGCAGCAGGCAGAAACTGGCATAGACGCCGTCATACTCTGCTACCTCTGTGACGTCATCGAAGGTGCCAAGGTGGGCGTCAACACCGTTGCTCCGCGCATGTTCAACAAAGGCAGGGGTTGCATCCAGCGCCCGTACCTTCAGCCCTTGCCGCATCAGAAACGCGCTGTCTGATCCGGGACCCGAGCCCAGATCCAGCACATATCCACCCTCGCGGACCGCATCTAAAAAAGCCTGACGCGCCTCTAGCTGCTCGGCGGGCAGGGGGATCCTTAGGTAATCCGCAACGCGATCCGTGTAGGCCTTGATGGTCCGTTCATCACTCACAGGTAAACTCCCACAGCAAGACAGGTCAGCACGACAGCGGTTAGCAGGACGCGCAGCCGCATCCACCAGACCGGGGTCAACCGCCAATATGAGAACATGGCGTCCAGCAAAAGCAAGCCCGCAAACCCATACATCAGGTTGGTGCCCGCATTCACCGGACCGCCGCCGGTCGTGAAAAATGCCCAAAGTGCAGGCAACACCGACAAGGTGTAACAGGCCGCAGCTTTGCTGCCTGAGGTTTTGGTGGCGAAGCCCCACAGCACGCCCGACATGAAACTCAGGATCACCGAGCCATAGAATAGCTGAATATACGGCCCCACGAAGCGCGACCCCAGCGTCTGCCGACCCCAATCGTTCAAATCACCGTTCAGATAAGTCAGCGCGCCCCAGACAAACGGGATCAGCCCAGCCAAACCAAGGAATAACGGCGCGCGGGGGATGCCGCTCATGCTGGTTCCCGCAATACGCGGGGAACTTTGAACTCGACATTCTCGACAGCGGTTTCGACCAGCTCGACGGTGACATCGTAGTGGTCGCGGAATGCATCGATCACCTCGTTCACCAGCACTTCGGGCGCGGATGCCCCGGCGCTAACCGCAATGCTGGAAATTCCTTCCAGCGCACGCCAGTCGATCTCGGTCGCGCGCTGCACCAGCTGCGCATAACTGCATCCGGCGCGCGAGGCGACCTCGACCAGACGACGTGAATTCGATGAGTTCGGCGCACCCACCACCAGCAAGGCATCGGCTTTCGGAGCGACGGCTTTCACCGCTTCCTGCCGGTTGGTGGTGGCATAACAAATGTCTTCCTTGTGCGGCCCGACGATGGCGGGGAAGCGGGCCTCAAGCGCGGCAATAATGTCCTTGGTGTCATCCACCGATAGGGTTGTCTGGGTGACAAAGGCCAGCTTTTCGGGGTTACGCACAGCGACCTGCGCCACATCTTCTACCGTTTCAACCAGCAGTACCTCGCCATCGGGCAGCTGTCCCATGGTGCCGATTGTTTCGGGATGGCCCTTGTGACCAATCATGATCATCTGCAGCCCGGCATCCGCGTGGCGCTGCGCTTCGACATGCACCTTGGATACAAGCGGGCAGGTGGCGTCGACATATATCATCTCGCGCTGGGCCGCTGTGGCGGGCACCGATTTTGGCACACCGTGGGCCGAGAAGATCACGGGGCGATCATCAGGGCATTCGTCCAGCTCCTCGACAAACACGGCACCCTTGGCGCGCAGACCGTCGACGACGAATTTGTTGTGAACAATCTCATGGCGCACATAGACAGGCGCCCCCCATTTTTGAAGGGCCATTTCCACAATCTTGATGGCACGGTCCACTCCGGCGCAGAACCCGCGCGGGGCGGCCAGATATAATGTCAGCGGCGGCTTTGTCATTCGGCGATCTCCTGGACCGAACACCTAGGTCTTTTCATTGCCATGGTCCAGACAGCACTGCGTCATTTCACTGACATGAATCGCTGTTAGCACAAGGGTGTTTTCAGCACCTATACCTTTAAAGTCGCGCGGCCAGGGCTTCTGGCCCTGGCCGCGCATATTCTTGCCAACCCCCATTGGTGGGTGGTGGGGTTTGGTGGGGTCAGTGCCCGCCTGCAGCTGCGACGCTGCGGGGTTCAGTCGGCATCTCGCGCGGAGGGCGGCCGATCACGTCGCGCAGGTCTTCCAGCTCAATGAAGTTATCGGCCTGGCGGCGCAGTTCGTCCGAAATCATCGGCGGCTGACTACGGATGGTCGAAACAACGGAAACACGTACGCCCTGCCGTTGCAGGCTTGCGATCAGCGGGCGGAAATCCCCATCGCCCGAAAACAGTACGATATGATCAACGCGTGGTGCCAGTTCCATGGCATCGACGGTAAGCTCGATATCCATGTTTCCCTTGACCTTCCGACGCCCCATGCTGTCGGTGTATTCCTTGGCCGGTTTGGTGACCATGGTGAAGCCATTATAGTGCAGCCAGTCCACCAGAGGCCGGATCGGGGAATACTCGTCATTTTCCAGTAGCGCTGTGTAGTAGAAAGCTCTAAGCAGTTTGCCTCTGCGCATAAATTCCTGACGCAGCAACTTGTAGTCGATGTCAAACCCCAGTGCTTTGGCGGCTGCATAAAGATTCGAGCCGTCGATGAACAGCGCTAGCCGTTCGTCCTTGTAAAACATAAAATGGTCCTTCCGGTATAAGCCACCGCACCGTGAGCTCCGTGAGTGATAAAGTAATAGGTCAGTGCAATGGTGTCCTTAAAATAGGTGTTTTAGGCTTTATCGCAAGTATTCTCTGGTCCGAATATGGGGTCTGAAGTGGACAAAACCTTGTCAAAAGCGGTCATTGCCCTAGGGGCAAATCTCAGTCTGAGAGGTTGTGGGCCCAAGGTGACACTTGAGCGGTCGCTGATCGCGATGGCCGAGGCGGGCTTGGTGATTCGCAAGACAAGCCGGTTTTTTGCCACCCCATGCTTTCCGGCAGGGGCAGGGCCGGACTATGTCAACGCAGCGGTTTTGATCGAATCGGACCTCACGCCACAGGGTGTTCTGGACCTGCTGCACCGCATCGAACATGATTTTGAGCGCGCCCGTGAACAGCGTTGGGGCATGCGCACTCTGGACCTCGATCTGGTCTGTTGGGATGAACTTGTGCTGCCGGATGACGCCGAATACCAGCGCTGGCTGACCCTTCCCCCCGAAGATCAGACCAAATCTGCGCCGGAACACCTTATCCTGCCCCATCCGCGCTTGCAGGACCGCGCTTTTGTGCTTGTTCCCATGTTGGATGTCGCCCCCGATTGGCGCCATCCCGTTCTGGACCGGACAGTGACGCAGATGGTTGCAGCCTTGCCGCCCGATGAGGTGGCAGAGGTCAAGCCTCTGTGATCCTCGCATTTGCGGCATTTCTTGCTTGTCAAGGCGGGGATTCGCGCTTAGATAAACTCCTTCCTGCCACGGATTCATTTACGGAGAGCGCCCCATGGCCCGCGTTACGGTCGAAGATTGTGTAGACAAGGTCCCGAACCGGTTCGAACTGGTGATGCTTGCAGCCCACCGGGCACGCGAGATTTCTGCTGGTGGCCCGATCACCGTTGACCGCGATAACGACAAGAACCCTGTCGTCTCGCTACGCGAAATCGCCGACGAAACCCAAAGCGCTGATGAGCTGCGCGAGCGTCTGATCGAAGCCAACCAGACCCAGATCGAGGTTGATGAGCCCGAAGAAGATCAGATGGCCCTGCTGATGGGTGCGGAATCTGACAAGCCTGCGGATGACGACATGTCGGAAGAAAAGCTCCTGCGCGCTCTGATGGAGGCCCAGGGCCAGGGGTAACCCAAGCGACAAAGGTGCGGACCGGATGATTTCAGAAGAAGACCTGATTGCGCTGGTCCGCAATTACAATCCCAAGACAAATGCCGACCGCATCGAAAGGGCCTATGAATTTGGCCAACAGATGCATGAAGGCCAGTTCCGCCATTCCGGCGAGCCCTATTTCTCTCATCCCGTTGCCGTTGCCGCCATCCTGACCGAACAGCGTCTGGATGATGCGACCATTATAACGGCCCTGTTGCACGACACGATCGAAGACACCAAAGCCAGTTATGGCAAGGTTACCGAACTGTTCGGGGATGAGGTCGCCAAGCTGGTCGATGGCGTCACCAAGCTGACCAACCTGCAGCTGTCCAGCCGTGAGACCAAACAGGCCGAGAATTTCCGCAAGCTGTTCATGGCCATGTCCAAGGATCTTCGAGTTATTCTGGTCAAGCTCGCCGACCGTCTGCACAACATGCGCACGATCAAGGCGATGCGCCCTGAAAAGCAGGTGCAAAAAGCGCGTGAGACAATGGATATTTACGCGCCGCTTGCGGGCCGGATGGGGATGCAATGGATGCGCGAGGAACTCGAAGACCTTGCCTTCCGCGTCCTAAACCCCGAAGGCCGCCAGTCGATCATCCGCCGCTTTATCACTCTGCAACGCGAAACCGGCGACGTGATCCATCGCATTACCGGCGACATGCGGCACGAATTGGAAAAGGCGGGCATTGAAGCCGAAGTCTTTGGCCGTGCCAAGAAACCCTATTCGATCTGGCGCAAGATGCAGGAAAAGGATCAGGGTTTCTCACGTTTGTCCGACATCTACGGGTTCCGCATCATCACCCAGACCGAAGAAGACTGCTATCGCACACTCGGTGCCATCCACCAGCGCTGGCGCGCGGTGCCAGGGCGATTCAAGGACTATATCAGCCAGCCGAAATCGAACGGTTATCGCTCGATCCACACAACAGTTTCGGGGCGCGACGGCAAACGGGTCGAGGTTCAGATCCGCACCCGCCAGATGCACGATGTGGCCGAAACCGGCGTTGCAGCGCACTGGTCCTATCGCGACGGTGTGCGGTCCGAGAACCCCTTTGCGGTCGACCCGGCAAAGTGGATCGCAAACCTGACCGAGCAATTCGACAGTGAGGATGATCATGAGGATTTCCTCGAAGCTGTGAAGCTCGAGATGTATTCGGACCAGGTGTTCTGCTTCACCCCCAAGGGCGATGTGGTGAAACTGCCGCGTGGGGCGACGCCGATTGATTTTGCTTACGCAATCCACACCCGCATTGGTCATGCCTGCGTGGGGGCCAAGGTTGATGGCATTCGTGTGCCGCTTTGGACCCGGCTCAAGAACGGGCAGTCGGTGGACATCATCACCGCCGATGGCCAGAGCCCGCAGGTCACTTGGCTTGAGATCGCAGTCACCGGCAAAGCCCGCACCTCGATCCGCCGCGCCTTGCGCGAGGTCGACCGGGAACGCTTCATCAAGCTGGGTAAGGAACTGGCCCGCGCCGGGTTCGAAAACCTGGGCCGCAAAGCCACCGACAAGGCGCTGGAAACCGCTGCCAAACACCTGCGTTTAAAAGATCGGGACGAGTTGCTGGCCCGTCTGGGCAGTGCCGAGTTGACCGCCCATGAGGTGGTCGAAGCGGTATATCCCGAACTCACCAAGGATGATGGCGACGCGATCTCGCCCCGCCGTGCTGTGATCGGGCTTGAACCGGGCCAGAAATTCGATCGTGCCCCCTGTTGCCAGCCACTGCCAGGCGAGCGCATCGTCGGAATTACATATCGCGGCAAGGGTGTTGTCGTGCACGCCATCGACTGCGATCGCCTGACCGAGTTTGAAAATGAACCCGAGCGCTGGGTTGATCTGCACTGGCATTCGGGCACCCACCCCGCCGTCTATGGCGCGACGCTGGATTTGACCATCGGCAATGATGCCGGGGTGCTGGGGCGTATTTGCACATTGATCGGCGAGAAAAAGGCCAATATCTCGAACCTCGAATTTGTCGACCGCAAACCGGATTTTTATCGGCTGATGATCAATGTCGAACTTCGCGATCTTGAACAGCTGCATTCGCTGATGCTGATGCTCGAGGCTGAAAGCGACGTTGCTGCGGTCGAACGGTACCGGGAAAGTGCGAAACCCGCCGTTGCGGCTGGCTGAGAAGGGGTGATCACGAGTGGTTTTCAAGCGCCGAGATCGCCGCTCGCCTGTCCAAGTCGCGTCAGAGTTCGTCTATCCGCGCGGCGGATGGACCCGTGCCTTTCACTATGTCAAACATCGGGTTCGGCGCCTGCCTGACAGCCCGGAACGCATCGCGCGTGGCATCGGGGCAGGGGTGTTTGCCTCGTTCACGCCTTTCTATGGCTTGCATTTCCTGGTCGCCGCCGTGCTGGCGCGGCTGCTGAACGGCAACATTCTTGCCGCGCTCAGCGGCACGTTCTTTGGCAATCCCCTGACCTATGTGCCGATCGCGGTCATCAGCCTGCAAACCGGGCATTTCCTGCTGGGGACCAAGTTCCGCAAAGACGATACCGATGGGTTGATGGGGAAATTTGCGGATGCGATGGGCGATCTCAAGGACAATTGCATCGCCATGTTCACCCATCGCGAGGCGGACTGGCACGGGCTTAGCCGGTTCTATGACGATGTGTTCTTTCCTTATATGATCGGCGGCGTCATTCCAGGCATCGTGGCCGGAGTGATCTGCGCCTATCTTAGCCTGCCGCTTATCCGTACTTATCAGCAACGCCGCCGCGCCAGAATCAAAGCGAAGTTTGAACAAATCAAACGCCTTGCTCAGGCAGAGGCTGACGTTCCCCCGACAAAACCACTAGGCTCGACCTCAGGGACAATGAAGGATTCGAAAGATGTCTGACAACCGTTTGCGTCTGGGCGTGAATATCGACCACGTAGCCACCGTGCGGAATGCGCGCGGCGGGGCCTATCCGGACCCACTACGCGCCGCCCGGATCGCGGAAGAGGCCGGGGCCGACGGCATCACAGCACATCTGCGCGAAGATCGCCGCCACATCTCGGACGCCGATATCGACGGGTTGATGGAGATCCTGTCGGTGCCGCTGAACTTCGAGATGGCCGCAACGGACGAGATGCAGAAAATCGCCCTGCGCCACAAGCCGTACGCCGTCTGCATCGTTCCCGAAAAGCGCGAGGAACGCACAACCGAAGGGGGGTTAGAAGTCGCGCGCGAGGAAAATAAGCTGGCCCATTTCATTGCGCCCTTGCGCGATGTGGGCTGCCGCGTGTCCATCTTCATCGCCGCCGACCAGCGCCAGATCGACGCCGCCCACCGCATTGGGGCCGAGGTGATCGAACTGCACACCGGTGCCTATTGCGATTTCCACGCCGAAGGCAAACTGGACGACGCCGCGCGCGAACTGGAAGCCCTGCGCGAGATGTCCGCCTATGCCCATTCGCTGGGTCTTGAAGTTCATGCGGGTCACGGGCTGACTTACGACACCGTGCAACCGGTGGCAGCCTTCCCTGAAGTGCGAGAGCTGAACATCGGCCACTTCCTGATCGGCGAGGCGATATTCCGGGGCCTCACCCCTGCGGTTCACGAAATGCGCCGCCTGATGGACGAGGCGCGGGCATGATCACACCCGGCTTTGTGGCGATCTGGTTTGCATGGCTCATGGCCGGGGGCTCTCCGGGCCCTGCCACCATGGGCATTGCCGGAACCGCCATGAACGAAGGCCGCACGGCAGGCCTGGCCTTTGCGCTTGGCATCTGCGCAGGCTCTGCCGCATGGGGTATCGCCGCCGCTTTGGGGTTGTCGGCGATCATGCTGGCCAATGTCTGGGTCTTCGAGGTGATCCGCTATATCGGCGTCGCTTATCTGGGCTGGCTGGCGCTCAAGGCGCTGCGCCGTGCTCTGTCCTCGGATGAGGTGGCGCTGGGCAATCCGGTCACCGGCTCGCTGGGCACGATCTTTGCAAAAGGGGCAGCCATCCACCTGACCAACCCCAAGGCGATCCTCAGCTGGGGCTCGATCTACGCCATCGTTGCGCCAAATGACGCCAGCCTTGCTATGCTGCTGGGTTATTTCGCCATGCTCTATGCGGGTTCACTGCTGATCTTCATCGGCTACGCCTTCCTGTTTTCGTCTGCGCGCATGGTCAACGCCTATCGCCGCGCCCGCCGCTGGTTTGATTTTGCCTTCGCGGGTTTCTTTGGCGTGGCCAGCTACAAGATTCTCACGGTGCGCCTGTCATGACCTCTGAGGTGCAAGGATGATCCGCCATTGCGTGATGCTGCGACTCAAGCCCGATCACGACACCGCAGAGCTTGCAGCTGTGATGGATGGGCTGGGCGCGGTCGCAGACCGTTTGTCGGGCTGCGGTGGCTTCATCCACGGCCCCAACCGCGATTTTGAGGCAAAATCCCCAAGCTATCCCTACGGCTTCACACTGGATTTCGCGGCTCAGGCCGACCTACAGCGCTATGCCAGTGACGAAACCCACCAGCAACTTGGCGCACGGCTTGTCGCGCTGTGCGTGGATGGGGCCGAGGGCGTCTTGGTGTTCGATCTGGAAACGCCCGACGCGGCTGACCAATAGAGACGAGGGAATGTCATGAAAGCAATCACCTATCGCGGATTTGGTGCGGCGGCGGATGTCCTTGAGTTGGTCGATCTGCCCACGCCCAACCCCGGCCCAGGCGACGTTCTTGTCCGGGTCCATGCTAGCGGCATCAACCCCTCAGACGTCAAGCTGCGCGGCGGCGCGCGCCCTGGTGCTGTGATGCAATACCCGATGGTTGTTCCCCACTCGGACGGGGCCGGAGTGATTGAGGCCGTAGGCGAAGGGGTCGATCCCGCGCGCGTTGGCGAACGTGTCTGGATCTGGAACGGCCAATGGCAACGCGCTTTTGGCACTGGGGCCGAATACATTGCGCTACCCTCCGAACAGGCCGTATTCCTTCCAGATACGACCGGCTTCGCCGAGGGCGCGTGTTTTGGTATCCCAGCCTTGACTGCATGGTACGCGCTCTATTGTGACGGACCGATCACTGACCAGACCGTGCTTGTGACCGGCGGCGCAGGCACGGTCGGACGCTACGCCTGCCAGATGGCCGCACTGGGCGGCGCACGCGTTATCACAACGGTCAGTTCAGATGAAAAAGCCGCCCATTCCGGCGCGTCCGAATGGATCAACTACCGCACGCAAGACGTGGCCGAGGCGGCGATGGACATGACCAACGGCGTAGGCATAGACCGCATTGTCGAGGTTGATTTCGCAGCCAACCAACCCGCTTCCCTTTCTATGATCCGCCCCGGTGGCACCATCGCCAGCTATGCCTCGGCTTCGCAAATGAAGCCCGAACTGGATTTCTATGGCTTCATGTTCAAGAACATCCGTCTGCATATGCTGATCGTCTACCAACTCGACGCCGCGGCCCGCCGTCGTGGCGAGGCGCAGTTGGGCCAGTGGCTGGAACAAGGCGCACTGTCCCACGCAGTCGTCCCCGGCGGAGGGCTGATGGATGCAGCAAATGCACACGCAATGGTCGAGGCGGGGCAAAAGCTCGGGACCGTTGTGTTGGAGGTCTGACATGATCCTCGGCATCGGCACCGACCTCGCAAATATTGATCGCATTCAGGGCACGCTCGACCGATTCGGCGACCGCTTCCGTAACCGTGTCTTCACTGAAACCGAACAGCGCAAGGCTGAGCGTCGCGCCGATACTGCGGGCACCTACGCCAAACGCTGGGCCGCGAAAGAGGCGTGCTCGAAGGCGTTAGGCACCGGCCTGCGGATGGGGATCGCGTGGAAGGACATGGCGGTGACCAACCTGCGCACCGGCCAGCCCGTTATGCATGTCACCGGCTGGGCCGCAGAGCGTCTGAAAGAAATGACTCCCGAAGGCCACGAGGCGATCATCCACGTCACCCTGACCGATGATCATCCCTGGGCGCAGGCCTTTGTGGTGATCGAGGCCCGCCCGCTTCAAGAAGCGCCCGCGCAGCCTTGACTTGCCCCCAACTGACCCGCATGTAGCACCCCAACCACGCATAGACTGGAGAGAGCAGTATGGCCGAGGAAGCCAAATCCGGAAACGCCGTCTGGGAGACGATCAAAACTATCGTCTACGCCCTGCTGATCGCGGGCGTTTTCCGCACGCTTTTCTTTCAGCCGTTCTGGATTCCTTCCGGGTCGATGAAGCAGACGCTGCTGATCGGTGATTTCCTCTTCGTCAATAAGATGGCCTATGGCTATTCCTACGCGTCCTGCCCTAGCCTGATCATCCCCAGCGTCGGCCTGAACATCGATGCCGAGGATGTGTGCGGTTGGATGCAGGGTGATGACAACTCCCGTCTGCTGGGTGGCGATCCCGAGCGGGGCGATGTCATCGTCTTCCGCCATCCGGTAACAGGGCGCGACTATATCAAGCGACTGATCGGCCTGCCGGGTGATCGTATCCAGATTCGTGGAGGCCAAATCATCCTCAACGACACTCCTGTGCCGCAGCAACCCGATGGTGTGTTCACCGAAGTTGCTGAACCGCAGGGCCCACAAGGCCTGCGCCCGCGCTGTTCCAACGGTCCCGTCGGGATCGGCGGTGTTTGCGAAAAGAACCGCCTGATCGAGACCCTGCCAAATGGCGTGTCCTACGACGTGCTGAACATCGGCAATCAGGGATCGGACAATACCGGGGTCTATACTGTACCCGAGGGCCACTATTTCTTCATGGGCGACAACCGCGACAACTCGGCCGACAGCCGCTTGCCGCAATCCGCCGGTGGCGTGGGCTATGTTCCTTACGAAAACCTGATCGGTCGCGCCGACCGGATCATGTTCTCCTCCGCTGGCCGGTCCATGCTGTTCTTCTGGACATGGCGCGGTGACCGCTTCTTCAAGGCGGTCAATTGAAGCTATCGGCTGAGATAAAGGCGTTCCAGCAACGCTTGGGGTATGAGTTTTCCGACCCTGAACTGCTGGTGCGTGCGCTGACCCACGGCTCAGTGTCCTCTGCAACGCGCCCCGACAATCAGCGTCTTGAATTTCTGGGCGACCGCGTCCTGGGCCTCGTCATGGCCACTGCTTTGCTTGAGGCCGACAAGAAAGCTTCCGAAGGCCAACTGGCTCCCCGTTTCAACGCGCTGGTGCGCAAGGAAGCCTGCGCCGATGTGGCCCGCCAGATTGATCTGGGTGCGGTGCTGAAACTGGGCCGGTCCGAGATGCTGTCCGGAGGTCGTCGCAAGCAGGCCTTGCTGGGCGACGCGATGGAGGCGGTCATCGCGGCCATCTACCGCGACGCAGGGTTCGAGGCTGCCCGAGACGTGATCCTCGCCCTCTGGGGCGATCGCATCCACAAGGTCGAGGCCGACGCCCGCGATGCAAAAACCGCCCTGCAGGAATGGGCACAGGCCCGCGGCCAGAAACCACCCAGCTATGTCGAGGTCAAACGCACCGGCCCTGACCATGCCCCGATCTTCACGATCGCCGCTCGTCTGCAGAATGGTACCGAAGCTCAGGCCACCGCAGGCTCCAAGCGACAGGCCGAACAGGCAGCGGCAAAGGCGTTGTTGGAACAGTTGTCTTGATCCTCTGCGCAGCCAGATCATGAAAATCAGACCCGCCCAGAAAGCCGACGCCGCCAGCCTTGCGGCCCTGTCGATTGAGGTCTGGATCGGAACCTATCTAAAGCGTGGTGTGAACGCCTTCTTTGCCGAGTTCGCACTGTCCGAGTTCACGACCGCCCGGTTCGTAGCCATATTGGAGGACGGCCAAGACCTCTTGATGGTTTCTGAAAACGAAGACGGGATCGACGGCTATATTCGGCTTGCGGAAAGTCGCGCCGCACCCGTGGACGGGCTTTCTGACCTAGAAATCGTAACGTTCTACGTCCAGCACCGCCATCAAGGTAAAGGCATCGGCTCAGCGCTGCTCGATATCGCGATTGACTACATGCGTGAAAAAGGGCGCCCGTCGATTTGGCTGACAACCAATTCCGAGAATACGCCCGCAATCGACTTCTATCTAGCCAAAGGGTTCCGGCAGGTCGGAGTCACAGATTTTCGGTTCGGGGACCAAGCCTATCCGAACCAAGTTCTGGCGTTGAACACTACAACCTGATCGCGCGATCAAG
Source organism: Ruegeria sp. C10 (assembly GCF_056537805.1). Taxonomy (NCBI): domain Bacteria; kingdom Pseudomonadati; phylum Pseudomonadota; class Alphaproteobacteria; order Rhodobacterales; family Roseobacteraceae; genus Ruegeria; species Ruegeria sp. C10. The sequence goes on from NZ_JBQFSC010000001.1 coordinate 1,194,138, forward strand.
CCCGGCCAATGCCGGCACCGGCCGACCGGGCAGCGTCGCCCTATGGGCCGCAGACTGGCCTTCGCTCACTGATATCCGCAATGCGACAAATCCCTCTGGCCCGTCCGCGCATTCTGCTATAGGGGTGCGCACTTGCAAACAGGATCGCAGGACACATGAGCACACGCGCCGGATTTATCGCCCTGATCGGAGAGCCCAACGCAGGCAAATCCACCCTTCTGAACCGCATGGTCGGGGCCAAGGTCTCGATCGTGACGCATAAGGTGCAAACCACCCGTGCTCGCATCCGTGGCGTGGCGATGGAGGGCGATGCGCAACTGGTCTTTGTCGACACGCCGGGCCTCTTCAAACCACGCCGCCGTCTGGACCGTGCCATGGTCGCCGCCGCTTGGGGCGGGGCTGCGGATGCGGATGTGGTCGTGCTGATGATCGAGGCGCATCGCGGTATCACTGAAGGTGTCGAGCGCATCCTCGAAGGCCTGGAAGAGATCGGGCAGGGCCGCACCATCGCACTTGCGATCAACAAGATCGACAAGGTGCCCTCGGAAAAGCTGCTGGCGCTGACCAGTGACCTGAATGCGCGTTATCCCTTTGCCGAGACCTTCATGATCTCGGCCGAAAAAGGCCACGGTGTCGACGATTTGCGCAAATGGCTGGCCTCGGAACTGCCCGAAGGCCCGTGGCTCTATCCAGAAGACCAGATTGCGGATCTGCCTCTGCGCATGATCGCGGCTGAGATGACGCGCGAGAAACTGACCCTGCGCCTGCATCAGGAATTGCCTTACCAGCTGACCGTCGAAACCGAGAACTGGGAAGAGCGCAAGGACGGCTCGGCCAAGATCGATCAGGTCATCTATGTCATGCGTGATGGCCACAAAGGGATTGTGCTGGGCAAACGTGGTGAGACCATAAAGGCCGTCAGTCAGGCGGCGCGTGCCGAGCTGGAAGAGTTTTTGGACCGCAAGATTCACCTGTTCTTGCAGGTGAAAGTCCGGCCAAACTGGCTGGAGGAATCCGAGCGCTACTCGGAAATGGGTCTGGATTTCAAAGACGGCAACGCATGACCCGGGCCAAGAATTTTCGTCGAAAATTCTCAACCCCTACGGAAAGGTCAGAACCATGACCCGGCTGACGGCTGAATTCTGGGTGCATGCCTATCTGGCGCGGCTGCGGTTTCAGGAAATACCGGCTTTTGTTGTGGCGCATGGGGATGACACCGCTGGGGCGGTGCTTATCAAACTCAACACACTCAACGGGCGGGCCGCAGCCTTTCAGCGCAGTTTTGATCTGATGAGCGGCGAGCGCAAATGGGTGGAGCTCTCATCCGGCGAAGAGGCAGACGTAGATGCCGCCATCACCCGCCAACGCAGTTTTGACCCCGACCTTTGGGTGATCGAGGTGGAAGACCGCCAAGGCAGGCACCTGCTGGGTGAAGAAGGTCTGGACTAACCCGCGCCAAATGATCTTGGACGTGCGGCGCAAAGCGACTATTTTGCTTTGCAACCGGCTGAATGAAACGGCCCAATCTTCCGGGGGCCGCAGGAACAGGAGGGGGTTGAGTGGCTGAAACGCTTGCCCAGAAACTGGAAAACTCAAATCTCGGTCACTGGATGCAGCGGTTCGAGGGGTTCATGGTCTTCATCGGCGTCGTTGGCCCCTTCGCCACGCTTCCACAACTGATCAAACTTTATTTCACCCACTCCGAACATGCGACCGGACAGTCGCTGCTGTCCTGGTCTCTGTATGCTGGGCTGTCGTTTTTGTGGTTCGCCTATGGGCTGGTGGTGGGCAAGTTGCCCATCTATGTGGGCAACGGTATCTCAATGGTGCTGAACCTGCTGATGGTTATCGGCATTCTGATTCACGCAGGTATGACGTTCTAGGGCGCGCGATCAGCCTGCATCGCTAAAATAGACAAAGCTCATCTTGTTGCCATCAGGATCGCGCGCATATGCGCCATAGAAGTTCGGGCCATATTGAGGTCGATCTCCGGGATCACCTTCATTTGTTCCGCCATTGGCAAGAGCCTCCGCATGCACCTCGCGAACTTCCGCTTCGCTTTCGCAGAGCAAGCCAACCATGTTGCCGTTTCCAACCGTCGCGGCCTCTTTGTCAAAGGGCGTCGCGACCCACATGGACCCACCGCCCCGCAGCTCGTAACAAACAGCGTGGGGCATATATTCAGCAATAACCTTGCCGCCGATTTTGGGCACAACCGCATCGTAAAAGCTTCGCGCTTTGACGACATCATTTGAACCGATCATGACATAGTTAAGTGACATTTCTTAAATTCCTCCGTGTAGAACATAAAGTGAACACTATTGCGTGAACAGATGTCACGCAACGTGTTTTTGGTGTTCCACAGGGTCAACCTAACGCGTTTCCATCTTGAACCTGCAACGGCCATAAGATTTCCTGCGTATATATCTGGTGACCTGACGAGGCCAAACTTGGACTGGCGTGATCACGGCATTCTTCTGACTTCTCGCCGTCATGGTGAGACAGCGGCGATCATCGAGGTCTTTACCGAAGCCCATGGTCGTCACGCCGGAATTGTGCGCGGTGGCACCAGCCGCAAGATCGCCCCGATCCTGCAACCCGGCGCGCAACTGGACGTGCTTTGGCGCGCGCGGCTCGAAGAACATCTTGGCACCTTTCAGGTCGAACCCCTGCGTTCGCGCGCTGCAGCGGCGTTTTCAGGGCGGCTGGCGCTCGCCGGATTAAATGCGGTGGTGGCGCTGCTGTCCTTTTGCCTGCCCGAACGCGAGCCTCATCCGGCGATCTATCAGCAAACAGAACAGTTGATGGACCTGCTGGGTCAGGATGAGGTCTGGCCACTGGCCTATCTGCGCTGGGAACTGGCGCTGCTGGAAGAGCTGGGCTTTGGCTTGGATCTTTCGGCCTGCGCAGTGACAGGGGCGACCGAGGGGTTGGTCTATGTCTCTCCGAAAACCGGCCGCGCGGTCAGTGCGGCGGGGGCAGGGGACTGGGCCGATAAGCTGCTGCCTTTGCCCCCCTGCCTGCGCGGCGAAGGCGCGGCTCCGGATACCGAGATTGCTGAAGCCTTGCGCACGACCGGGTATTTTCTGGAAAACCATCTGGCTCCGTCGCTGGGTCATACGCCTTTGCCGGACGCACGCGCGCGATTTGTGGCGCAGTTTACTCGGCGGCTTTGAACACCATCTCGTGCCCGTCCTCATTGCGCAGGATCAGCACATCGCCGGACACCTCGGACTGGGTCATCGCCATCAGTGCGGCGAAATAAAACCCCTCGGCTTCAAGCCCGGCGCAAGCCGCGCGGGTGGCGGCAAGATCGGTGATCTCAAACCACGGGTAGGGTGCATTCAGTGTACCTGAATAGGTGTTGCACGGGGCATTGCCCTCAATCCGACCCTCTTCGGGGAATCGCAAAAGGGCGCTGGCCTCAAAAGGCTGCCCGTCGATCTCTTGCAAAGCCCATGTCTGATCCGCTGCGCCATAGGCGGCGACAGTCTCATCCTTGTCGCATTGGAACAGGGTCAAAAGGGGCAGGAACAAGGCCAGACGTAACATCGCAATATCCTGTCAGTAGGGGTTCACACCGCTGATTAACTCTTCGCGCACTTCAAGGCGGGGGCGCCAGTTGTATTTGGTGTCCTCGCGCACCTGATCCCAGTAAAGCACCCCGCTGTTGCGCCACGGGTCAAGGATGATGCCTTCATACATTGAATCTCCCTTAGCGCTGATCAGAGCCGAATGGTGGATGATCCGGAACGCAGTTGGAGGCGACGTGGCCCAGTGCAGGTCCAGCGTGCGAAAGTTCTCTTGCTTCAAACGCGTGGTCATGGCCTGCGCCCAATCATTGCACAGACCTTTTTCGCGAAATCCGTTGATGACCTTTGCGTTGTGGATGATGGCTGGATCGGTGACGTTCCAGTCCTGTTTCAGTTGATTGGAATAGGCATAAGATATCTCGGCTGCACGCCGCGCCTCGGCAGGGTCAACCTTGGGGTCAAGCTGCTGGATCGCTTGTGCCAACTGGTCCACATCATCGGGCCCGGTGTTTGGTGCCATGGCGCATCCGGCAAGGGCCATGCAAGTGGCCAAAACTGCGATGATGATTTTCACGCTCGATTCTCCTCTGGCCAGCTTGGGCGCTGGGTTTGGTTGACGCCCTTTACCCGATTTCTGCGCTCGATCCGAGGGGGAAGTTTCGCCCATTAAGCCCTGAAACCGAGTTGTACAACTCGGAAGAAATAGGCCTGAAGGTCCGTACAACACGGAAGAAAAAGAAAACCCGGCGCAAGGCCGGGTTCAGTTGGGGAAACCGCGTCGCTTCGGGCGTCAGCCCAGCAATCGACGCGCGATGACTTGCGCCTGTATTTCTGCGGCGCCTTCAAAGATATTTAGGATGCGCGCGTCACAAAGCACGCGGCTAATTTTGTATTCCAGAGCGAAGCCGTTTCCGCCATGAATCTGCAGCCCGTTATCCGCCGCAGCCCAAGCAACTCGAGCGCCCAGCAGCTTGGCCATCCCGGCCTCAAGGTCGCAACGTTGACCGTGATCTTTTTCCCAAGCAGAATAATAAGTTAGCTGTCGCGCGATCATGATCTCGACCGCCATCATCGCCAGCTTGCCCGAGACGCGAGGGAAATTGATCAGAGATTTGCCGAACTGCTTGCGGTCTTGTGCATATTGCATGGCAATGTCCAAAGCACTCTGCGCTACACCGATGGCGCGGGCAGCCGTTTGGATGCGGGCAGACTCGAAGGTTTCCATTAACTGCTTGAAACCTTTGCCTTCTTCGCCGCCCAGCAGGTTTTCACCCTTCACTTCGAAGCCGTCAAATCCCAGCTCGTATTCCTTCATGCCACGATAACCCAACACCTCAATCTCCCCACCAGACATGCCGGGCGTGGGGAAGGGGTTCTCGTCGGTTCCAGGTGTCTTTTCAGCCAGGAACATGGACAGCCCACGGTGATCGGTACTGTCGGGATTAGTCCGCGCCAACAAGGTCATCACATGGGTGCGCGCCGCGTGCGTGATCCATGTTTTATTTCCTGTTATCTTATAGTTACCATCTTCACTCTTGACGGCCCGCGTGCGCAGGCTGCCCAAATCCGATCCGGTATTGGGTTCAGTGAAAACAGCGGTTGGCAGGATCTCGGCGCTGGCCAGTTTTGGCAGCCAGTTGGCCTTTTGTTCATCCGTACCGCCCGCGATGATCAGTTCTGCGGCGATTTCGGACCGTGTGCCCAGAGAACCCACACCGATGTACCCGCGCGAAAGCTCTTCCGAGACCACACACATTGAGGCTTTGGATAGGCCGAACCCGCCGAATTCTTCGGGGATGGTCAGACCGAACACGCCCATCTCGGCCAGTTCCTCGATAATCTCGATTGGGATCAGTTCGTCCTTCAGGTGCCATTCATGGGCATTAGGCTCAACCTTTTCAACGGCATAGCGGCGAAACTGGTCTCGGATCATCTCCAGTTCTTCGTCCAGACCAGACGCACCAAACATGGTGGCACCGGACTGGTCCTGCATCAACTCAACCAGACGCGTGCGCGCGGCCTGAGAGTTGGCTTGCGCCATCAGTGTCTGCACTTCGCTGCATTGGAATCCCGACAGAGCATCCCAGCCAAGGCCAAGATCCTGCAAACGTACAACCTCGCCCTGGTTCATCGGAATACCACCGGCGATCTGATGCAAGTATTCCCCAAAGGCGATCTGATGCAACAGCTGCTCCATCTCGCCGAATTTTCCCTCGGCCTGAAGCGCCTCGGCCCAGCGCTGCATCTGCTGCAGCGACTGGTGGTATGTGGCCAGCCAAGCCAGCCCATGTGCGGCTGTCTGATTGGCCTCGATCAGTGCGCCCGATATGCGCCCTTCGCTAGTCACCTGCGCGCGAACCGATTCGACCGCCTTATCGAACACCGCTTGAACGCCGGGCAGGGCGGCTGCGCTGAGTGTTAGAAGATCGGGCAAAACCGCTGGCTGCGTCATGTTCGTCACATCCTGTCCGTCATGGGCCATGAATCACGTCCTCTGCTGGGTTGTCTGGTCATATCATGCTGCACATGCAGCGCAACAAAAATACGCAAATCATCCATAAAAAGTTCAAAAATTGCTTAGAGACTTTTGCAGTGCAGAAATTTTTTGGACTGGTATGAAGGGTCGATGGGACTGTTTTCACTTATGTCGCCGCAGGATTTCTGTCTGGCTTTGGTCGTTGCTTTCGTCGCGGGCTGGGTCAAAGGCATGGTCGGTTTTGCCATGCCAATGGTGCTTGTTTCTGGTCTTAGCATGATGCTGCCGCCTGAGCTGGCGCTGGCAGGTCTAATCTTGCCCACGCTGGTGACCAATGGGGTGCAGGCCTTGCGGGAAGGTTTACCTGCGGCGGTGGCGTCAGTTCGAAAGTTCAAGGTATTTCTGAGCGTTGGACTGGTCTGTCTATTGGCCAGCGCGCAGCTGATCAACATCTTGTCGCCCAAGGCATTTTTGCTGATCTTAGGCGCACCAGTTTCGTTCTTTGCTCTGATGCAACTACTGGGGCTGAAACTGACGCTGCAAGCGCCCTCAATGCGGGTTGAGGCTATGGTGGGTGCGGTGGCCGGTGCTGTCGGCGGCATCTCGGGCGTGTGGGGACCACCAACCGTGGCCTATCTGACAGCCTTGAATACACCGAAGAAGGATCAGATGCGGGTGCAGGGCGTGATATACGGTCTGGGCGCTGTGGCGCTTATTGTGGCGCATCTGGGTTCGGGTATTCTAAGGACTGACACAGCGGTGTTCTCAGCGCTGCTGATTATCCCTGCCTTGCTGGGAATGCGCGGCGGTCAGTTTCTGCAGGATCGTATCGATCAGGCACAGTTCCGCAAACTCACTCTGCTTGTACTGCTGATTGCAGGGCTGAACCTGCTGCGCAGGGGTCTTTTGGGTTAATTGCGTCTTTCAGCAAACCGAAAGGCGAAATAGAGGCCCAACATTAGGAAAAAAAGACCTGAGATATCACCGATCAGATAGGCGATATACTCGGCCGTTGCGCTGCCGAAGGCCATGTTGGTGAGAACGGACACCAATACCGATGTGATGATTCCAACGCCCATCACGCACAGCCAGCATGGCTTCCGATCGACGCGCGGAAACAAATCCCAGCCCAACGCTTTGCAGACATAAAAAACCGCTGGAACTGTGGTGACCGCGATAGTGATCGCCAGCAATCTGCTGGGCAGAAGAACATCCCAACCGCCCACAAGGGCAAAGACGATGGCAACGCCGGGCAACAGTGCGAATATCGCCCTCCATCCCAATAACCAGGCCGACAGAACCCGCACGCCGTGCGGCAGGAACAATAAGCTGGCATAGCTGGGGTATGCGGGAAAAAACACGTTCTGAAGCGGCATCAGCACCTGGAATGTTAGGAACGATGCAGCGACATAGGCCAAAGAGGCATAGAATGTTTCAGAGGCCCATCTGCGCACGGGGTCAGCCGATTACAGATCTGGGGTGGCGATCACCTGGGCGCATGAACCAGATACCGTCCGCGATTGGCGCTACCGCTTTGCGACAGATAACCCTTTTGAACCAGAGACTTCAGCGCGCGGAAAAATGTCGGGCGAGATACGCTTTTGACCAGCGTGTGTTCGATCAGACCAAAGGTGCGTACTTCGCGATCATCTTTCGACAGTTCTTCGGCGGCATAGTAGATGTCGCGCTCGACCGGTGAGAGTTCTTCCAGCCCAAGAGTGCGCTCCATACTTTGCATCAATTTGCGCAGTTCGGTGAGTTTTGAGATTTCAGTCATTACTTGCCTATAGTTTCCGTGACGGACCGAGGCAGTTCGAAAGGCTGACCTTTTGAACACATCACGCCGACACCCATCCCCGTGTAGAAATAATCATTACCTTGTTGAACGGCCCGAGACATGATGTGAGTAAGTTAGCCCGGATCGCCCGATGTTCAAATTTAACAGAAGCCGCTGCCAAAGGACGCCGGGCTTCGAAGCGTCTTGGGTAAATTGCGATAGCGCATGTTGCACGTTATCGCAATGAACTTGTCTGTGTGCACACAAGGTGCCGAAGCGTAAGCTCTGGTGGGTCAGGGGCCATGATGGCCCCTGAATTCGATCAACCGATCGCGACAGCTTTGATGTCTTCGTCGATGAAGGGCAGGTACTGCTCGAAGTTTTCCGCGAACATGTGCACCAGCTTTTCCGCCTGTTTGTCGAACGCTTCCTGATCGTCCCAGGTGCGGCGCGGATCCAGCAAGACCTCGGGCACACCAGGGACAGAAACCGGCACATCGAAGCCGAAATTGGCGTCCTTGCGGAATTCCGCATCAGTCAGTGATCCTTCCAGCGCGGCCGTCAGCAGCGCGCGGGTGGCCTTGATTGGCATGCGGCTGCCCACGCCGTAGGCACCTCCAGTCCAGCCGGTGTTGACCAACCAGCAGGTCGCGCCATGCTGAGCAATCTTATCGCGTAGAAGGTTGCCATAAGCCTCGGGGCGGCGTGGCATAAAGGGCGCGCCAAAGCAGGTCGAGAAGGTGGGCTGCGGTTCGGTCACGCCACGTTCGGTCCCGGCGACCTTCGAGGTAAAGCCGGAAAGGAAGTGATACATCGCCTGCGCAGGCGTCAACCGAGCGATCGGAGGCAAAACGCCGAACGCATCGCAGGTCAACATGATGATGTTTTTAGGATGCCCGCCCAATGCAGTTTTCGACGCGTTGGAGATGTATTCCAACGGGTAGGCGCAGCGCATATTCGCAGTCAGCGAGTCGTCGTTGAAATCCAGCTCTTTGGTCTCGGGATCAAAAACCATGTTCTCGATCACGGTGCCAAATTTCGAGGTGGTGGCGTAGATTTCTGGTTCGGCCTCGGCGTTCAGGTTGATGGTCTTGGCATAGCAACCACCTTCAAAGTTGAAGGTGCCTCGATCCGACCAACCGTGTTCGTCATCACCGATCAAGGTGCGCGACGGGTCGGCAGACAGGGTGGTCTTGCCGGTGCCGGACAGGCCGAAGAATACGGCGGTGTCGACCGGGTTGCCAACCGCGTGGTTAGCCGAGCAGTGCATCGGCATCACGCCTTTTTCGGGCAGCATATAGTTCAGCAGGGTGAAGACGGACTTCTTGTTCTCGCCGGCGTATTCGGTGCCGCCGATCAGGATCAGCTTGCGATCAAAGTTCAGTGCAATCACCGTTTCGCTGCGGCAGCCATGCTTTTTGGGGTCCGCCTGGAAGCTGGGACAGTTGATGATAGTAAAGTCAGCCGTGAAATCATCCAGATCCTCACGATCCGGGCGGCGCAGCAGGTGGCGGATGAACAGGTTGTGCCACGCCAGCTCGGTTACCATGCGCACATTGATCGAGTAGCTGGGATCAGCCCCGCCCACGAGGTCCTGAACGAAGTAGTCGCGGCCTTTCATATGGGTCAGCATATCTTCATAGAGCGCGTCAAAACCTTCAGGGCTCATGGCGGCGTTGTTTTCCCACCAGATGCTGTCGGCAACACTGTCTGTCTTGACGACATGCTTGTCCTTGGGCGAGCGGCCAGTGAATTTGCCGGTGGTGACCAGAAAGGCGCCGCCATTGCCAAGGGTGCCTTCGCCGCGCTTCAGCGCTTCTTCGATCAGCGCCGGTTCCATGAAGTTGTAATAGACATTGCCCAGACCCTCGATGCCCTGATCTTCGAGGCAGAATTGCGGGTTAACCCGTCCAGATGTCATGTGTGTCTTCTCCTGTGGCGGCGCGAGGGCCTTGGGCCGGGTGCACCATTGGGGCGGATACCGGAAAGAGCCGGCGGTCAAGCGCCTCTTATCACGGTATTTTGGGACATGAACAGGAGGGTTGGGGGTAGTTAGCGCAACCAAGTTGAGGTTTAGCGCCACCACGATTTGTCTGCCGTAAATCAAGGCAGCTATTTGGGCGCAGCAAGGCAAATTTGCCGCATACCTGCCGCAAGAATGGCACGATTCGAGGTTACGAGTTGATTCGGTGGCTCAAAACCGCCAACAATGCCTTACAAAAAAGCGTATTATTGCGCGAGTGAGCAGGAATAGGGGTGAACCCGATGTCAAAGATTGCACTGGTGGACGACGACAGAAATATCCTGACGTCTGTGTCCATGACACTCGAAGCCGAAGGGTTTGAGGTCGAAACATACAACGATGGTCAGGCTGCGCTGGACGCTTTCAACAAAAAGCTGCCAGACATGGCCGTACTGGATATCAAGATGCCGCGGATGGACGGCATGGATCTGCTGCAAAGGCTGCGGCAGAAAACCCAGATGCCCGTGATTTTTCTGACCTCCAAAGATGACGAGATTGACGAGGTTCTGGGTCTGCGCATGGGTGCAGATGACTACGTCAAAAAACCATTCTCTCAGCGGCTGCTGGTCGAACGGATTCGCGCCTTGTTGCGCCGTCAGGAAGCGGTCGATGGTGATGTGACCAACGCGGCCTCGGGCGATACAAAAGTGATGGAGCGGGGCGAGCTGCGGATGGACCCGCTGCGCCACGCAGTCAGCTGGAAAGGCAATGATGTCTCGCTGACAGTTACCGAGTTTCTGCTGCTGCAGGCCTTGGCGCAACGTCCGGGCTTTGTCAAAAGTCGCGATCAGCTGATGGATGTGGCTTATGATGATCAGGTCTACGTGGATGACCGCACCATTGACAGTCATATCAAGCGACTGCGTAAGAAGATGCGCGCAGCCGATCCCGAGTTTTCGGCGATAGAAACGCTGTACGGTATCGGGTATCGTTATAACGAAGAATAGGCGCGGCCGTTTTATCAAGCCGAAGGGGTCTCGTGCGCGATACTGAACAAGCCAACCAAGTGCACGACGCAGACGTCGTTCTTGGGGATGACTGGGTCATCCCCCAAGACCCCGATGCTGCCGAGCTACAGGCCAAGCGTTCGCGACGAAACCTGTTTTCGATGCGCTATTCGCCCCTGGCGCGCAGGATTATCACCTTCAACCTCATTGCCCTTGTCATTTTGGTGGCAGGGCTGCTGTATCTGGACGACACGCGAAAAGAACGGGTTCAACAGACCGCGCAGAACCTGGTCGGTGATGCGCAACTTGTCAGCAACGTTTTTGAAACCCAGCTGCGTCAACCCTCTGCCAATGGTGCAGGCACATTGGATGTCCGTGATACGCTAGCGGGTCTCAGCTTGCCCGAAGGCGGCGAGGTTTTTGTTTATGACGGCACGGGCACTCTGATCGGTTGGACACGCGGGGCGTCCATGGCCGACAAATTGCCCAGCCTTTTGCATCAGGACGCCGACAGCGCCACTGGAAGCACTTTGATCAGCGACGCATTGAATGCGGTTTGGAATGGTGTGTCTGCGGTCTTTAGCGGTTCTTCCGAAAGCGAGGCTCCGACGCTGGCGCAACGGGTGCAGGAAATGATTCCGCAGGCGCTGAACGGCGGATTGCAAGTACAGGCCGTGCACGACGACAAAGGCAAGACGGTGATTGTCGCCGTGGCCCCGATCCTATTGGACGATACGCCTGTGGGTGCCGTTGCTATGGCGGGCCCGGCGGGCGAGATCGATGCGCTGGCCCGCAAGGAGCAAGAGCGGATCCTGCAGATGTTTGTGGTGGCACTGCTGGTCTCGATCGGTCTGAGCCTCGTTTTGGCCTCAACGATTGCCAATCCTCTTGCTGATCTGGCCGCCGCTGCCGAGATGGGCAAGGACCGCGGAGCCGGAGTGAACCCCGGACGTATCCGCATCCCGGATCTCAGTGCGCGTCCGGATGAAATCGGCCGCCTGAGCCAGGCTTTGCGCGGGATGGTCACGGCGCTTTATAACCGCATTGACGCGAACGAACAATTTGCGGCCGATGTCGCGCATGAGATCAAGAACCCACTGGCGAGCCTGCAATCCGCCGTGGGCACCATGCGTATGGTCAAACGCGATGATCAGCGCGAAAAGCTATTGGGCGTGATTGAGCATGATGTGCGGCGATTGGATCGACTGGTCAGCGATATCTCGAACGCATCGCGGCTGGACGCGGAGTTGGTGAAAGAAGAAGAGCAGCCCTTTGACCTGCTCAATCTGCTTGGCAATATCAGTCAGTTTCTGGGTGAAGATGCCCGTTCGAAAGGCATCGAATATATCACAGACCTTCCCTCGGACCCCATCGTGGTCAACGGGCTCGAGGCGCGTCTGGCGCAGGTCTTTGTCAACCTGATCACCAATGCGATTTCGTTCTGCGAGGACAAAGACGCCATCCGGGTCTGGGTCCGCCGTCGTGACAACCGCGTGCTCGTGGTGGTTGAAGACACCGGTCCCGGCATTCCTGATCAGGCGCTGACCAAGATCTTCAAGCGTTTCTATTCCGAACGCCCCGAAGAGCATTTCGGCAACAATTCGGGCCTTGGATTGGCGATTTCGAAACAAATCGTCGAGGCGCATGGTGGTGTGATCTGGGCAGAAAATATCCGTCCAACCGAGGCCGATATCACCTCGGACCCACTGGGTGCGCGGTTTGTTGTCGGGCTTCCCGTCTAGGTTATGAGCACCACCCCACTTTCTGAGATAGCGGATCAAGGGTCGGCCTGCATTCATGGGACCTGTGTTGCGCTTCAGGAAAAGGGCGTATTGATCATTGGCGCCTCGGGTACGGGCAAATCTTCTTTGGCGCTACAGATGATGGCGCTTGGGGCGCAGCTTGTCGCTGATGACCGGGTCGAATTGACCGGACAGGCCGATCACGTGATGGCAGCTGGACTTCCGCAGATCCGCGGCCTGATTGAAGCGCGCGGCATCGGGTTGCTGCGGGCCGAAGCCGCGAGGCCGGTCCGATTGGCATTCGTTGTGGATATGGACCAACCCGAGCCCGCGCGGTTACCTGAACCCGCTGAAATTCTTGTGTTGAAGCAAACTGTTCCCTTGCTTCGGGGGGCTGGCGTGCCCAATTTGGCTGCAGGACTTATTCAACTTGTGAAAATGGGGCGCGTAGCCCCGGAATGGCCGAATACATGACAGCACAACAGCGCGTCGTTCTGATAACAGGTCCTTCCGGTGCAGGGCGATCGACCGCAATTCATGTGCTTGAAGATCTGGGGTTCGAGGCGATTGACAACCTGCCGATGGGGTTGCTGGCTCGCCTCGTCGACAATTCGGAGCCTGCGCGCCCAATGGCTTTGGGTATCGACGCGCGCAATCGCGATTTTTCAACCACCGGGTTTATCGAACTTGCCGCCAAACTGGGCCGGATGGAGAATGTCGACCTGACAATCCTCTATCTGGATTGCAGTGACGAGGTGCTGCTGCGTCGCTTCTCAGAAACCCGCCGCCGTCACCCGGTTGCAACTGATGCCAGCCCGGAAACCGGCATTTGTCAGGAAAAGGAATTGTTAGCCCCAATTCGCGAGTTTGCCGACACGCTGATCGACACCAGCGCGTTGAATGTGCATCAGCTGCGGGAAGAGGTCGAACGCTGGTTCGCCCCAAAGGGCGGGCGGCATCTGGCGGTGTCGATCGAATCCTTCTCGTACAAGCGGGGCTTGCCGCGCGGTCTGGACATGGTGTTCGATTGCCGGTTTCTGGCCAATCCATACTGGCGGCCTGAACTGAGGGATGCGGATGGTCGAAACGCGGATGTGGCGGCCTATGTTCAATCAGATGCAAACTATGGCGTCTTCTTTGACCGGGTGGTCGACCTGCTGATCGAACTGCTTCCGGCCTTCCGTGAGGAAGGCAAAGCGCACCTTTCAGTTGCATTTGGGTGCACCGGAGGGCAACACCGCTCGGTCGCGGTGGCTGAAGCAGTTGCAAAGGCCCTTGCAGAAGGGGGGCAGCAGGTGGCAATTAGGCATCGCGAAATGGAACGACGCGCGTTGAATGTGAGGCCGGAGTGATCGGGATCGTTATTGTTGCACATGGTGGGTTGGCTCAGGAGTATCTTGCGGCCACGCAGCATGTGGTTGGAAAGCAACCCGGACTGGTGGCCATCCCGATAGAAGCCGACCATGATCGCGAAGCGAAACAAGTTGAAATCTGCCGCGCGGCGGACGAGGTCGATATGGGCGATGGCGTCGTTGTGGTGACCGATCTGTTTGGCGGCAGCCCCTCGAATCTGAGCCTGCGCGCATGTGCGCCACAAGACCGGCGAATCCTTTACGGGGCCAACCTTCCCATGCTGATCAAACTGGCCAAAAGTCGCCACTTGCCACTGGCGGAGGCCGTGCGTTTGGCTTTGGAAGCTGGACGAAAGTACATCAATGCGCAAAATGTGACATTGGATTGACACCGGATAGACTCATATGACGACCAAGAGTTTGAAAATTATCAATGAAAAGGGCCTTCACGCCCGCGCTTCTGCCAAGCTGGTCGAGGTGGTCGAAGGCTTTGATGCGCGCGCCGAGGTGTCACGAGACGGGCTTTCTGCCTCGGGCGACAGTATCATGGGCCTTTTGATGTTGGCAGCGTCGCGCGGAAGCACTATTGACGTCGAGACGTCCGGCCCGGATGCTGAGGCGTTGGCAGAGGCTTTGGAAACATTGGTGAACGATAAGTTCGGCGAAGGGTTCTGACAGCCACGACACCAAGGACGGAAAGACAAGGCAATTGGCGGAAACCACGCACGATACCAAGACAGGTCCTGTAGTGGATCACGACACCGATCAGGGTGAAATCTACGACCGCAGAACCCTGACCTACGCCAACTCGTTTGACGATGCCTGGACGTCTACGGCCATTCGCGCCATCGAATGGTGCACAGGTAAGCTGACCATCCTGCGCATGGTCAACAAGTTCGAGAAGCAGAACGAACGCTATCGAGGTCAGAAGTTCTGGGGCGGTGCGCTCAAGACCATGGGTATCGAGCTGACAACCCCAGCCGAACAGATCGCCCGCATTCCAAAAGAAGGCCCCGTAGTGGTCGTCGCGAACCATCCGCACGGCATGGTTGATGGCATGATCTTCGCTGAACTTATCGGCCGGGTCCGCAGTGACTATCGCATCCTGACCCGCTCAGTCCTGACTGGGTTGGATGAAGCTGCGACCTCATTCATGATCCCGGTGCCGTTCCCGCATGATCCTGAAGCGCAGGCCAAGATGCTTGAGATGCGCAGCAAGACGATGAAACATCTGGCAGATGGGGGCGTTGTCGCGTTATTCCCGTCAGGTGTTGTGATGTCTTCGGATGATTGGTTCGGACCAGCCATCGAGCGGGAGTGGAATGTCTTCACCGCGAAGATGATCCGTAGGTCGGGTGCCAAGGTCGTGCCGATCTTTTTCCCCGGCAGCAACTCGCGCTGGTATCAAATTGCCAACCGGATATCGCCTATCCTGCGCCAGGGCCTACTGCTGCACGAAATCGTCCGATCCTGCAACAGGCCCCAGTCGCCGGTGATCGGTGACCCGATTTCGGATAAAGACATGGACCTGCTGGAACGCGACCCCCGCGGTTTCATGGCCTGGCTTCGTGATCACACCATGGCGCTGGGCAAGACGCTCAAATCCTGATCTGCCCCTACATCTGGCCAAAAATATCTCGGGAGTGAATTGAGCCATAGGCTCAAGAGAGGGCTGGCCCTCTCAGATTCTACCGTGTGGGTACCGGAACCTCGCCTCGATAATCATAAAACCCGCGTTCGGTTTTGCGTCCCAGCCATCCGGCTTCGACATATTTCGTCAACAGCGGGCAGGGACGATACTTGGTGTCTGCCAGTCCGTCATGTAACACGTTCATGATCGCCAAACAGGTATCCAAGCCGATGAAATCCGCTAGTTCCAATGGGCCCATAGGGTGGTTTGCGCCCAGTTTCATCGATTGGTCAATGGACTGCACATTCCCGACACCTTCATACAATGTGTAAACCGCCTCATTGATCATAGGCATCAGAATGCGATTCACGATAAAGGCCGGAAAATCTTCGGCGCTGGCTGAGGTTTTGCCAAGCCGGTCCACTACGGCTTTACAGGAGTTAAAGGTTGCTTCATCGGTGGCGATGCCCCGGATCAACTCGACGAGCTGCATCACAGGGACCGGGTTCATGAAGTGGAATCCCATGAAACGTTCGGGCCGGTCGGTGCGGCTGGCCAGCCGGGTAATTGAGATCGACGAAGTGTTCGATGTCAGGATCGTATGTGGCTGTAGGTGCGGCAACAGGTCTTCAAAGATTGCCTGTTTCACCGTTTCCCGCTCGGTCGCGGCTTCGATTACAAGATCGGTCTGCCCCAAATCCGGCAGATTCAGCGTCGTCGTGATCCGACTCAACGCGGATTTCACTGCATCATCCGAGATTTTGCCGCGCGACGCTTGACGCGCCAGGTTGGTTTCAATGGTTGCCATAGCGCTGTTTAGCGCGTCCTGGCTGACATCGTTCAGTAGAACATCATACTCTGCCAACGCCATAACATGAGCAATCCCGTTGCCCATCTGTCCAGCGCCGATCACTCCGACTGATTTTACGTCCATTTGTTCGATGCCCTTGTTCGCAGAATATGGCGACATTATCGGCAGTTCCCTATGGGCGGCAAGGGGACGGGGACAGTCAATTTCGCTTCAAATGCGCGCATTAGGACTTTCTCAAGACTTGCGGCGGCAAAATGGCGGTTGGGTGAATATTTGGGTGAGTGTGATGAGCTATCAATCGATCAATGCGGTCCATTCCGCGGAAACGACGTGCGAATATGAAAATTCGAAACTACGTTTCAGGGGCCCTCAAAGGGCGTTGAACAACCCCTATGTGGCATGTTTGGGGGGCGAAGAGACCTTTGGCCGTTTCGTAGAAACCCCCTTTCCCAATGAGTTGGAACGTCGTCTGGATCGCCGCTGCGTCAATCTGGGCAGCCTGTTCTGCGGTGCCGAGGCGTTGACGCAGGACAAAGGGCTACTGGAGATCGCAAACCGGTCTGATATATGTGTCCTGCAGTTACCCGGCATGCTGGGGCTATCGAACCGATTCTACCGGGTGCACCCACGACGCAATGACCGTTTCGTTGCGCCAAATGCCGATCTGGTTGCGCTGTATCCCGAAGTAGATTTTACGGATGTCCATTTTGTACAGCACTTGCTGACCCGCCTGTCGGCACGCTCGGATGCCCGTATTGAACTTGTGGAACAAGAGTTGCGCAATGTCTGGATCGAAAAGCTCGGCAAGTTTCTTGCAGAAGTAGGCCCGCCCGTCCTGCTTTTGCATCTGCAAGTGGAGAGAAGCGATTTGGATTCGACACCGGGTGACGGCTTTGCAATCAACCCCGAGATGATTGAGCCTTTGAGACCCCATTGTACGGATATTTTGTCCTTGCAGGTTCAGGTATCCGGCGTATCGAATGAGCTTGAAGACATGTTGTTTGGCACCCTGCAACAACCGATTGCCGAGCATATGATTGGCCCAGCCACACATCGCAATATCGCTGGCTCACTTGCCCAAGTGATCAACGACCTGGGCGTATAAACAACAAAGGCCCGCCGGTGGCGGGCCTTCTAAGATTTTTCGTCGAAAAATCTTTGTCTGAAATCAGCCGAGTTTTTCGGTGAGTTCCGGTACGGCCTGGAACAGGTCTGCGACCAGACCGAAGTCTGCGACCTGGAAGATCGGCGCTTCTTCGTCCTTGTTGATCGCAACGATGACCTTGGAGTCCTTCATGCCCGCCAGGTGCTGGATCGCACCCGAGATGCCGACTGCAACATACAGGTCAGGGGCAACAACTTTACCGGTCTGACCCACCTGCCAGTCGTTCGGGGCGTAGCCCGAGTCAACTGCGGCGCGTGAGGCACCAACGGCGGCTCCCAGCTTATCGGCCAGGCCTTCGATCAGTTTGAAGTCGTCTTCCGAGCCCACACCACGGCCACCCGAAACAACAACACCAGCCGAAGTCAGTTCAGGACGGTCGCTTTCAGCAACCTTGTCCTCGACCCACGACGACAGGCCGGGGTTTTCGCCGACCGAGATGGTCTCGACCGCCGCCGGACCACCTTCGCCCGCCGCATCGAAGCTGGCGGTCCGGATGGTCACGACTTTCTTGGCGTCGTTCGATTTCACGGTCTGGATCGCGTTACCCGCATAGATCGGACGCTCGAAAGTGGTGGCATCGACCACGCCGGACGCGTCCGAGATCACCATCACGTCCAGCAGGGCTGCAACGCGCGGCATCACGTTCTTGGCGTCGGTGGTGGCAGGGGCAACGATATGCTCGTACCCATCGGCCAGACCCACGATCAGGGCTGCGGTCGATTCCGCCAGGCGATGACCCAGCGAGGCGTCTTCAGCGACCAGAACCTTGGATACGCCATCGATCTTGGCAGCGGCCTCACCAGCAGCAGCGGCAGAACCACCTGCGGCCAGAACGGTGATTTCACCCAGCGATTTGACAGCGGCAACGGTCTTGGCTGTGGCGTCAACCGACAGCTCACCATTGTTAACCTCTGCGAGAAGAAGAACAGCCATTACACAGCCCCCGCTTCTTTAAGTTTCTCGACCAGCTCATCAACCGAGCCCACGATGATACCTGCGGCGCGTGCCGGCGGCTCTTCGGTCTTGACGATTTCCAGACGCGGCGTGACGTCGACGCCATAATCGGCGGCGGTTTTTTCATCCAGCGGCTTTTTCTTCGCCTTCATGATGTTCGGCAGCGACGCATAGCGCGGCTCGTTCAGGCGCAGGTCAACGGTGACGATGGTCGGCATTTTGACAGAGATGGTCTGCAGACCGCCGTCAACCTCACGGGTGATCTTGGCGGTGTCGCCTTCGATGTCCAGCTCGGACGCGAAGGTGCCTTGCGACCAGCCCAGCAGGGCCGACAGCATCTGGCCGGTAGCGTTCATGTCGTTGTCGATCGCCTGCTTGCCCGCCAGAACGATGCCCGGCTGTTCTTCTTCGACCACTTTGGCGAGGATCTTGGCAACGGCAAGCGGTTCGATGTCCTGATGCACGTCATCCGCCGCGACAACCAGAATGGCGCGGTCTGCGCCCATGGCCAGTGCGGTCCGCAGGGTTTCCTGCGACTGTTTCACACCGATCGAAACGGCAACAACCTCATCGGCCTTGCCCGCCTCTTTCAGGCGGATCGCCTCTTCCACGGCAATTTCGTCGAACGGGTTCATCGACATTTTTACATTGGCGAGATCAACGCCGCTGCCGTCCGCTTTCACACGAACTTTCACGTTGTAGTCAATCACGCGCTTGACAGGCACAAGTACCTTCATTTTTGCGTATGCTCCTTACAAAAACGGCAAGCCGCGCAGCGACTCCACCAATGCTCTCGCTGGCCTAGATAGCGAGTCGTGATGCCTCGCAACAGAGCAAAATCGTCACGTCATGGTTTCGAGACGTCGCGTTTTGTCATTTTTTGGACCAGAAACGAAATTTAGTTTCCCGACGGCAGGCGCGATCACCGGTTTGCACCGGGAATCCAGAGCACATCATCGTGCCCGCCGTTGTTGGCACAGCGCGCCGCGACAAAGAACCAATCGCTCAGGCGGTTGAGGTATTTGACAGCCACCTCATTGACCGGCTCCATGTTTGTCAGCTCAACCGCCAACCGCTCGGCCCTGCGCGAAACTGTTCTGCACACATGCAGATGCGCGGCCAAACGTGAGCCACCGGGCAGGATGAAACTGCGCAAGGGCTGGAGCGCTTCATTCATCGCGTCGATCTCGGCTTCAAGCCGGTCGATCTGAGCGGAAACGATACGCAGGGGTGGGTAGTCGGCCTCGGCATCCTTATCCATGTCGGGGCGGCAGAAATCGGCACCCAGATCAAACAGGTCATTCTGGATACGGGACAAGGCGGCTTCGACTTCTCCGTCTGCTTCGGTCCGTGCCACGCCGACAAAGGAATTAAGCTCATCCACAGTGCCATAGGCCGCGACACGCCCGGAATATTTGGCAACGCGCTCACCATTGCCCAGAGCGGTTTTCCCATCATCACCGGTGCGCGTGTAAATCTTGTTGAGAACGACCATGCCTTACCCTCCCTGCCCACGCAGATAGACGTAAAGTACGATCAGCAGCACCGCAATGAACTGAAACAGGATACGCAGGCGCATCAGCTTGTTGCTTTTCAGCGCGGCCTCTTTGCCGGGTTTTCCAAAATTGGCAATGCCCATCACCAGCACGACGACGACCGCCGCCATGGCCAGAAGCAGTATGACCATCGTCAGGTCCATAGCTCACCGTCCGTGTTTGTTCAGTTGTTGAGCCGTCATCTAGCGTTGATAGCGGCAAAAGCGAACAGGTAATTTCGCCTCATATGTCCGAGAGGATGCGATCAATGGCCCGGGTGGGCAGAATACGGCGCAGATATCCGGCGATATAGGTGGGCGTCGTCACATAGTATCGCGGACGTGGGCGCTTGGATTCAACCGCATGCGCCAATTTGGCGGTAACAGCCGAGGCAGGCAGTTCGAACTTGTCAGGTCCGGAGGATTCGTAGAGGCGTTTCAGCAGCGTATCCTCGTATCTCTGTCGCAGGGCTGAGCTTTTCCAGTCAATAAAGCGTTCGAAGACAGGGATCGCGTTCACACGGATCTTCGAGGTGACCGGGCCTGGTTCGATCAGGATGACCTTGATGTCGGTGTCTCGTAGCTCTAGGCGCAAGGTATCGGTCAGGCCTTCGATGGCGTATTTGGTGGCGACGTATGCCCCGCGCCAGGGGAATGCGACCAGTCCCAACACTGATGAGTTCTGCACGATGCGCCCATGGCCCTGAGCCCGCATCACGGGAATCACTTGCCGGGTTAGTTCGTGCCAGCCAAATACGTTGGTCTCGAAAATTAGGCGAAGCCCTTCGATTGGGACATCTTCAACCGCGCCGGGAAGGCCGTGAGCGCCATTGTTGAACAACGCATCCAGCGTACCACCGGTCGCGTCCAAAACCTGCTGCAGGCCTGAGGTAATGCTACCGGAATCGGTATAGTCGATCAGCGGGCTGTCGAAACCCTGTGCCCGTAGCCGATCACAGTCACGCTGTTGACGGCATGAGGCAAAAACGCGCCAACCGCGCGCGCGCATCCCGTGCGCCGCGTCCAGACCGATCCCGGATGAGCAGCCTGTGATCAGAATCGATTTCTGCATATTGCCCCCGCCTGTGTATTTCGCCCATAGCTATGGCGAGCTTTAGGTCAGGACAATGACACAGTTGCGTCAGTTTGTTGGTTTCCGAACCAGTGAGGCAGAAATCCAACCCACCCGCTGATCAGGGTATAACCGCAACCGCAGCCAGCCGGTGCCGGAATCACTGAGAACCTCAACGCGCTGGCCAAGTTTGGCTTTGGCGATGATGGGGTAAATCGTTCCGGGCCCATCGCGCATATTGACGCGCGTGCCCGAGATTTCGCGGATATCTTTCTCGGGCTCGATGACTTGAGTCACAGGTGTGATGTCATCCTGCACCTCGGCCTCGACCTGCAACAGTCCGGCGGCTCCGTCTTCAAGCGAAGCCAGAGTAAAGCTGACGCCGTTCTCGTCAAATGCAGAGAACTGAGACAGCGGATCGTTCGCGACTTGTGACAGGACGACTGCGGCATCCTCCTCTACTTGTGGTTCGGGCTGAGCGCGCGCCTGTACAATGCGCGCGGCAACGTTGGTCACAAGGTCTTCAGCCCGAGGTGCGTGGTCGTCTTTAGCCCGAGGTGCGTGGTCGGATGCAGGCTCATGTTCTGGCACAGAGGCAACGCGAACCGGTTGCTCGGTGCGGGTGCCGCGCGGTTCGAAATCCGGGCCCCCGCTCATCACATAGAAGCTCCAGCCGAGCATGGCGAAAGTGATAACAATAACACGCTTCATGGCGCACCCCCTGGCAATCGTAACATCAATAAAAGGCAGCAGTCTTAATGTTCGAAACCCTACCATAGATTCAGCTTCGAGTCGAAAAGCGGGGGAAATCCGATACTTGCCTCCCCCTGTTGCAAAAAGCCCGACTTGTCCCCAGCAAAATATGCGCCGATTGCTTTACCCGCGCGCGCTTGCGTCGTATCACATCATGTATGAACGATACGATCGACGACCCCAATATGGAGACCCCTGACAATGGGGGCGAGGTAGCCGAGCCGCTGCGCCGCGCAATTGGCGAGCGCTACCTGACCTACGCGCTTTCCACCATCATGCACCGCGCTTTGCCAGATGCGCGCGATGGATTGAAGCCGGTTCACCGGCGAATCCTCTACGCGATGCGCGAGTTGCGACTCAGTGCGACGGGCGGTTTCCGTAAGTCAGCGAAAATCTCTGGCGACGTGATGGGTAACTATCACCCTCATGGCGACGCGGCGATTTACGACGCAATGGCGCGCTTGGCACAGGACTTCAACGTCCGATATCCACTGGTCGACGGGCAGGGGAATTTTGGCAATATCGACGGCGATAATCCGGCGGCCTCTCGATACACCGAGGCGCGGATGACCATCGTGGCCGAAGCCCTGTTGGAAGGGTTGAACGAAGACGCTGTCGATTTCCGCGACAACTATGACGGCACACTGACCGAACCGGTCGTGTTGCCCGCACAGTTCCCGAATCTACTGGCCAATGGCGCAAGCGGCATCGCGGTGGGCATGGCGACTAATATCCCGCCGCATAATATTTCTGAGTTGTGCGACGCTTGTCTGCATCTGATCAAGACGCCGGATGCGCGTGACGATACGCTATTGAATTATGTTCCCGGCCCGGATTTTCCGACCGGCGGCGTCATTGTCGAGCCGCCCGAAAATATCGCACAGGCCTACCGCACCGGGCGTGGATCCTTCCGGCTGCGCTGTAAATACGAGGTTGAAGATCTGGGGCGTGGCCAGTGGCAGATCATCGTCACCGAGATTCCCTATCAGGTTCAGAAATCCAAGCTGATCGAAAAGATCGCGGAACTGATCCAGACCAAGAAAATCCCGATCCTTGCCGATGTCCGCGACGAATCCGCTGATGACATCCGCCTGATCCTTGAACCACGTTCCAAGAATGTGGACCCCGAGGTGCTTATGGGCATGCTCTATCGCAACTCGGACCTTGAGGTGCGCTTCAGCCTCAACATGAACGTGCTGATCGACGGGGTGACGCCCAAGGTCTGTTCGATGAAGGAAGTGCTGCGCGCGTTCCTTGACCACCGGCAAGAGGTGCTGATCAGGCGGTCGCGTCACCGCATGGCCAAGATCGACCACCGCCTTGAGGTATTGGAGGGCTTTATCGTCGCCTTCCTGAACCTCGACCGGGTGATCGATATCATCCGCTACGACGACGACCCCAAGGCCGCTCTGATGCGCGAAGATTGGGGCATCGATCACGTCCGCGCAACCGATGAGTCCGATTACGTCTCGCCGAAGCCAGGCGAGGGCGAGTTGTCCGAAGTTCAGGTCGATGCAATCCTCAACATGCGCCTGCGTAGCTTACGCCGTCTGGAGGAGATGGAGCTGGTCCGCGAACGCGACGAGCTGATGCTGGAACGCGCCAATCTCGAAGACCTGCTGGCTGATCCCGCCCTGCAATGGGCCAAGATCGCTGAGCAGCTCAAAGAGACCAAGAAGACCTTCGGCAAAGACTATGAAGGCGGCGCGCGCCGGACACAATTTGCCGAGGCAGGTCAGGTCGAGGAAGTGCCGCTTGAGGCGATGATCGACAAAGAACCAATCACGGTGGTCTGCTCTCAGATGGGCTGGATCAGAGCAATGACCGGCCATATCGATCTGAAGCGCGAGTTGAAGTTCAAAGATGGTGACGGCCCACGTTTCATTTTCCACGCGGAAACTACGGACCGCCTGCTGGTCTTTGCGTCAAATGGCCGATTCTATACCGTCAGCGCCGCTAACCTGCCCGGCGGGCGTGGCATGGGCGAACCGCTACGTCTGATGGTCGACCTGCCGAACGAGGCGCAGATTATCGACATCCTGATCCACAAACCGGGGCGCAAGCTGCTTGTGGCCTCGGATGCGGGCAACGGCTTTATGGTGCCGGAAGATGACGTTCTGGCGCAGACCCGGAATGGCAAACAGGTGCTGAACGTCAAAGGAGACGAGACGGCGATGATCTGTAAGCCGGTTGAGGGCGATCATGTTGCTGTTGTCTCGCAGAACGGGAAATTCCTAGTCTTCCCGACAGAGGAGCTGCCCGAGATGACCCGTGGTAAGGGTGTCCGCTTGCAGAAGTACAACATGGCGCGTGGACGGCAGGGCACACTGGAATTGGATGGTGGGTTATCCGATATCACCACCTTCAACTGGGAAGAGGGCCTGAAATGGTCCATGGGCGGCGACAAAACCCGGCACGAGGCGGATATGTCCCAATGGCTGGCCAAGCGTGCAGGTGTCGGGAAAAAAGCACCTTATGGCTTTCCGAGGGATTACAAGTTCTCGTGATATGCTGTCCGCTTGGTGAAAATCTGCCGATACGGCTTGGCACAACCCGTATCGGTGCGCTACATCCAAAGAAAACAGGCCTATCGAGACGAGAGACATGCTGCGCATTCTGACACTGATCACCGGGTTGGCCCTGATGGGCGCATGCACCCAAACGCAGGTTTATGAAGACCCCGAGTCGCTGGGTGAATTCAAGCTACGCGTGAATTATGCCTTTGCGGAAAAGGCCGTTCAGGGACCGGTTTCGCGGGATGCCACGCCGGATGAATGGACCAAAGCGATCCAGAATGCAGTGGACATCAGGCTTGGCCGGTATGAAGGTTCGCAGGAATACGACATTGGCATCAGTCTCGAGGGCTACATGTTGGCACCTCCGGGAATTCCTGTGATTTACAACCCCAAAAGCACCGCCATCGTTCTGGTAAACGTCTATGACGTTGAAAAGAAAGAGTTCCTTGCTAAAGGCAAGCAGTTTCAGGTGCTCGAAGATACCACCGGTGAAAGCGCCCTTACTGGATCAGGAAATGCGCGCACCCGAGAAGAACAGATGAACGGTCTGGCCTTGAAGGTTGCCGACCGGGTTGAGGAGTGGCTGGCCGAAGAGCACAAGGATGATGGCTGGTTTGACAAGCGCCCCAGCTTGATCCAGCCGCTTGAAACCGAAGCTGTCACACAAAATCCGGCGTGATGGATGCATTTCCCTCAGGATGTGCTTGATTTTCCCCCCTGAACCAAATATCTCGCGCGCGCAGATGTAACCACGGGACCAAGGGTCCCCCAAATTGCAAAAAGGGCGCCTGAGGAATGGCAAAGGAAAAGTTTGAGCGTAATAAGCCGCACGTCAACATCGGCACGATTGGCCACGTTGACCACGGCAAGACCACGCTGACCGCAGCAATCACCAAGTATTTCGGTGACTTCAAAGCGTATGACCAGATTGACGGCGCGCCTGAAGAAAAAGCACGTGGCATCACCATCTCGACCGCCCACGTGGAGTACGAGACCGACAACCGCCACTATGCGCACGTCGACTGCCCCGGCCACGCCGACTACGTCAAGAACATGATCACCGGTGCCGCTCAGATGGACGGCGCGATCTTGGTTGTGAACGCAGCTGACGGCCCGATGCCGCAGACCCGCGAGCACATCCTGCTGGGCCGCCAGGTTGGCATCCCGAAGATGGTCGTGTTCATGAACAAAGTTGACCAGGTTGACGACGAAGAGCTGCTGGAACTGGTTGAGATGGAAGTTCGCGAACTGCTGTCCAGCTATGAATACCCCGGCGACGATATTCCGATCATCGCAGGTTCGGCTCTGGCGGCGATGGAAGGCAACAACCCGGAAATCGGCGAAGAGAAGATCAAGGAACTGATGGCGGCTGTTGATGACTACATCGACACCCCTGAGCGTGAAGTCGACAAGCCGTTCCTGATGCCGGTTGAAGACGTGTTCTCGATCTCGGGCCGTGGTACCGTTGTGACCGGCCGTGTTGAGCGTGGCGTGATCAATGTTGGCGACGAGATCGAAATCGTCGGCATCCGTGACACTCAGAAAACCACCTGTACCGGTGTTGAAATGTTCCGCAAGCTGCTGGATCGCGGTGAAGCGGGCGACAACATCGGCGCCCTGCTGCGCGGTATCGACCGTGACGGCGTTGAGCGTGGCCAGGTTCTGTGTAAGCCGGGTTCGGTTACACCGCACACCAAGTTCGAAGCCGAAGCCTACATCCTGACCAAGGAAGAAGGCGGTCGTCATACTCCGTTCTTCGCGAACTACCGTCCGCAGTTCTACTTCCGTACAACTGACGTGACCGGCACCGTGACCCTGGCGGCTGGCACCGAGATGGTTATGCCCGGCGACAACGTCGGCTTCACCGTCGAGCTGATCGCCCCGATCGCGATGGAAGACGGCCTGCGCTTTGCGATCCGCGAAGGCGGCCGCACCGTCGGCGCCGGCGTCGTGTCGAAAATCATCGAGTAATCACGGTAGTCGGGCTTTGGCCCGACAAATCGGTGAACTAAAGAAGGCCGCTCCAACTGGGGCGGCCTTTTCTCCTCCATTCTTCTCGGCGCATTGAGATTATTCGTCGAATGATCTCGGGCAAGCTGAGTTCATTGAACAAAACAGCTGTCGATCTCGCATTCTTAATCTACCGTCCACTCCAAACGAAGACTGAACTCCCAGCTCTCTATTGCAACAGCAAGGGTGACGCGCAAATCAAGTGCGTCCCGGCGATAAGGGAGACTAAGATGTTTGGTTTTGAATTTCTGAACTATGGAACGCAAATCCTTCACAGCAAGGATTTGGATGATATGAGAGCCGCTGTTCTCGGTGACGACGAACAGGAAGTTGAGTGCAAAATCAGCGACTTTTGCCGAGAGCGCAAGCGATTTGATATCAAGCTTGCTGAAATGTCGGACAGCATGGCGAGAGGAGCGACCTCGGTCAAAACCAGCGCAGACGCGGCCTAACGGCGCAATAGTCGTTTCACGCCGGGTTCTGGGTTCACATGCTCTTTGCCCATGGCTCACGCCCGACCATCCGGTCGGCCTCGGCGGTGATGTCGTTCATATGCTGCTCAAGGCTCAGACGAAGGGCCTCAATCTGCTCTTCGCTGGCCTTGCGTGGAACTGGATTGGTCCATTCGCGGCACAGAAACACGCCGTCGTTGCGCCAGGGGCGAGGCATCAGCAGACGATCCCAAGTTCCGGCTTCGCGCCCGTGCCGCGCGGAATAGGTGATGCCGAAAACTCGTTTACCTGATGTGCGAGCCCAGACCAGCGGTACGGTCGAGGATACCCGCTCGGGTCCGCGAGGGCCGTCGGCGGCAATGCCAATCGAGATACCCTGTTTCATCTTTCCCAGCACTTCGCGCGACAAGGCGACGTGGCGCTTGCGGCTGGACATTGCAATTGTATCCATCCCGAATAGCTTCTGCACTCGCCCTACCATGCTGCCCGCGCGCGCTGCCGAAGTGATCGAGCAAATGCGGCCCTTGTCCAGTGGGAAGAAATATGGCGATTGTGCCAGTCTCTGGTGCCACAGCACCACGATGACCGGTTCGCCCTGTTCGGCCAGTTGATCCAGTTCTTCGTAACCGATGCGCTGCCAGCGTGTGTTGCGATGCACCAACCGGATATAGCTTGCGATCCGTCGCGCGACCCAGTTCAGCACGGCTTCGCTGTCTGCGATTTTCTTGCGGATGCTCAAGGCTGCGGTCCTCCTGCTGGCCGAGCCTTGTCTTAAAGAACTGCGCGCCGGGCGCAACTTTTTTGTCAGCGGTAAAGTGTTCGGAAAACTCAAAAAGCCTCTTGAGTCCGCTGCGCCTCTGTCATATCTGATGGCCCAGCCTAGGGGTATAGCTCAGTTGGTAGAGCGACGGTCTCCAAAACCGTAGGTCGCGGGTTCGAACCCTGCTGCCCCTGCCATCCCACCGGACAAGCGAAATTCCTGCAACAGAGGCGTGGGCTTGGTGCATACGTGTGGCGCAATTCACTTGACGTGTGCGGCAATAAAGAAAAAGCTTGATCAAGGCTGAAGGAAAAGCCATCAGGACTGTCCAGCTAATGTGCTAAAGTCGTTCGGCTTTTGTGTCACAATATGCAAGCCTGACCGGGTAGGGGAACCCGGAGACAATCGGGGACAACGGGGATAATGACAGAGATCGACGCATTCCTTGAAGAACACGGGCTGTCGAAGTATGCGCCGGTATTCGCGTCGAACGAAGTTACATTGGCCGATCTCGCACATCTCTCCGAACATGATTTGATCGACCTTGGGCTGCCACTTGGACCAAGGCGCCGATTGATGGCCGCATTAGGGCAGGCGCGGGATGCCAATCCGACCCCGGTGCAAGGCAGCGGGAAGATTGTCGCCGAGCGGAGGCAACTGACAGTTATGTTTGTTGATCTGGTTGGCTCGACTGCCATGTCCGAGCGGCTTGACCCCGAAGACTTGGGGGAGCTGCTTCGGCGGTTCAAGGAAATTTGCTCGACCTCGGTTGCTCGCTTTGGTGGACATATCGCCGATTTCATGGGTGACGGGGCGATGATCTATTTCGGGTATCCTCACGCGGTGGAAGATGCGGCCTCGCGCGCCGTTCATGCGGGTCTGGATATTCTTGAAGGATTGAATCGCATGGAAGGCCAGGAGCGTCTGACTGCGCGGATCGGTGTTTCGACTGGTCTTGTCGTTGTGGGCGAGATCCATGGCGAAGGGTTGAAGGAACATGACGTGGTCATGGGGCGTACACCCAATCTGGCAGCACGTTTGCAGAGTTTGGCCGAGCCCAATACACTGATCATCAGCCCGTCCACTCGCAGATTGGTGGGCAATGCATTTGAACTGCAGGATCGCGGGTCTTTCGCACTGAAAGGGTTTTCGGAACCGATACAAGCCTGGAGCGTCACAGGGCAGGCGCGGATCGAGCGCAGATTTGACATAATGCCTGATGCCGGTTCTGGTCGGCTCATTGGGCGCCAGGCAGAGTTCCGCAAGCTGACCGACAAATGGAATGAGGCAAGTCAGGGCGCTGGACAATCGGTTCTTGTCACTGGCGAGGCAGGGATCGGCAAATCACGCCTGATTGAGGGGCTTAGCCAAGAAGTGCTGGATCAAGGCGCGCTTCGCCTGAACTTCCAGTGTTCGCCCTTTCATGCCAACTCGGCACTTTATCCGATCATTCAGCATCTGGAACGCGCCGCAGGATTTGCGCCGACAGACAACGATGAGGATAAACTGGGAAAACTCTCGTACCTCTTGCGCCATCACCCGCCTGAGCATGTGCGCCTGATCGCCGATTTGTTGAGCGTTGATGCTGATGCTACGCTGGGGCCTCTCGACCTGCCGCCGCAAGTGAAGCTTGAGAAGACGTTGGAGGCAGTGACAGAACAGCTTGCGACGTTAGCGCGAGAACGACCGGTGTTGCTGTTGTTCGAAGATGCGCATTGGGTTGATCCGACCACCTTATCTCTTACAGATCGGGTGATCGAACATATTCGGGACCTACCGGTGCTGATCGTCGTAACAGCACGTACCGGTTTCGATCCGGGTTGGGGTCACCACGACAATACCCTGCGTATACCTCTCAAGCGTTTGACCAATCGGGATGTGGCTGAGATCGTAGCTGAGGTGGCGGGGGGGCACCCTGTACCACCCGAGGTTTGCGACCTTATTGCGGCCAAGACGGATGGCATTCCGCTTTATGTCCAGGAAGTGACCCGCGGTCTTTTGGAATCGGGGCAATTGCGCTTGAGCGACAAGGGGTATGTCGTGCGCGGCCCCCTGCCATCGCTTTCAGTTCCCAGCACGTTGCAGGATTCGCTGATGGAGCGTCTGGACCGTTTGGGCAAGGCCAAAGAAGTGGCGCAAACCGGCGCCGTGTTCGGGCGGCAGTTCTCGATCGCGTTGCTGGCCTCTGTTTCGTTTCTGTCTCCGACGGTTCTGCAGGCCGGACTGGAACAGCTCTCATCGGCCGGGATCATTCTTCAAGCCCCGGATGCGGCAGAGGATGAGTTCATCTTCCGCCACGCATTGATTCGCGACATGGCTTATGACAGCCTGCTGCGCACGGAACGGCAGTCGCTGCATGACCGCGCGGCGGGTGCGTTGCTAGAGAACCAGCCGCAACTGGCCCAGACTCAGCCCGAGGTTCTGGCACAGCATTACACGTTGGCCCAACGCGCGGATGAGGCCGTGATGCACTGGCAAAGCGCGGGGCGTCGAGCGATCGAACGCTCGGCCCAGGCCGAGGCGTTGACCCATCTGTCGAAAGCTCTGGATCAGCTTGCCGATCTGCCAAAGAGCCGTGCACGGGATTTGCAAGAGATCGACATCCAGATTCTACGTGCCGGTGTCCTGCGCTCAACAAGCGGTATTTCGGGGGATGCGACGGGTGAGGCCTATGGGCGTCTGCGCGAACTATGTCACCGAGCTGACGAGACCGAGCGGCTGTTTCCTGTGCTCAACGGGCTATATGCATTCCATCTTGTGCGTGCCGAATATCGATTGGCGAAAGGCGTGGCTGCGCAGATCCTCGATCTGGCGGCGACAAGCGGCAAGACCGAACACCGCATGGTCGGTCATCGCGCCATGGGGGCGGTGCAATTGCATCTGGGCAACCTGTCAGATGCAAAGCGCCATCTTGAGCAAGCTTGGGCGCTTTATGATTTTGATCAGCACAGCCAGCTAGCCTATGTCTATGGAACGGATCATGCCGCGATTACATCAGCATTTCTGGGCACATGTTATTGCCTGATGGGTCGGCATCAAGATGCCCTGCAGGTGCAGAATACAGCGCTGGAATGGTCCAAGAACCTCAAGCACGCGCATAGTGTGGCGCAGATCTTGGTTTACATGTGCAAGGTTCACCTGCTGGCGCGCGACATCCCTGCATTGCAAAGGGATGTTAAGGCGCTGTCCGAAGTCGCCGAGGAGCATTCGCTACCCTTTATGGCGACAATTGCGCGGCTATGGGAAAGCTGGGCAAAGGCGACCACGACCTCTGAAGTCGAACATATCGAGGACCTGCGTCAGGCGTCGGAAGACTGGTGGTCGGTTGGGGCCGGAAATTACAAGACTTTCTTCCCTTCGCTGATTGCCGAGATTCAGACAAACGCCGGCCATCACGACGCGGCGCATCAGACTCTGACGCACGCCAGAAATGCTCTGAGTAAAACCGAAGAGAAATGGGCCGAGGCCGATCAGCTTCGTATTGAGGCTGCCCTTGTAGCCAAGACAGGGGGCGATCCCGTACCGCTGCTGTTGCGCGCTATCGAAACAGCGCAAAGGCAAGGCGCGCGGCTTTACGAGCTTCGTGCGGCGGTCGCGTTGGCGGAGTGGCGGCAACACCGAGGCGAACCGGTTGGTGAGGCGTTGATTTCGGTCATGTCGCATTTCCATCAAGATGCCCAACTGCCGGACCTCAAAGACGCACGAGCGTTGATGGAAACGATTACTTGACCCGAAGGCCAACTTGCTGCCAGCTTGGGCGCGGGCAGAGTTGGGATGATACCTGAATTTCGACTTTTAAGCGCTGGGTCACCAGTCCGGCGCCCCGCTCTTGTGGTATGAGGAGACCTAATGCGTAAGATCAGCAAAACACTTCTGGCCAAGGATGTCTTGGCGCAAAGCCGTACCGATCTGGCGCTGCAGCAGTACCATTCGATCACGCCCGATGAGATACGTGAATTTGAGAAGAAACTGATCGGAACGGTCACTCTGCCGACCGACGCGGATTACAACAATGACCGGCAGGTTTGGAATCCGGCTTTCCAGGACTACCCAGAGATCATCGTCTATTGCGAGACCATTCAGGATGTACGCGCCAGCCTTGCTTTCGCGCGCGAGCATGACCTTT
This sequence comes from Ruegeria sp. C10, assembly GCF_056537805.1. Classification (NCBI taxonomy): domain Bacteria; kingdom Pseudomonadati; phylum Pseudomonadota; class Alphaproteobacteria; order Rhodobacterales; family Roseobacteraceae; genus Ruegeria; species Ruegeria sp. C10. The sequence continues at coordinate 1,225,771 of NZ_JBQFSC010000001.1, forward strand.
GGGTTGTTGCGCGGTCAGGGCGTCACAGCACGGCGGGGTATTCGGTCAATAACCAGATGGTGCTGGATACCAGCCGAATGCGTTACGTGACCGTCGATCCAAAGGTGCCGATGGCCTATGTCGGTCCGGGCACACCGTTCAAGATGCTGAATTCGGAGTTGAACTCCTATCACCTGCATGTGCCGGGCGGGGCCTGTCAGGATGTCTGCGTGGCGGGTTTCATGATGGGCGGCGGCTATGGCTTTACCTCGCGCAGGCTTGGGATGGCTTGCGACAGCGTTCTGGGTGTCTCCGTGATGCTGTGGGACGGCAGTATCGTGATCGCGGACAAAGACACGAACTCCGACCTCTTCTGGGCCATACGAGGCGGGACCGGCAACAACTTTGGTGTGTTGCTGGAAATCCGCTACCAACTGCACCAGCTGTATAAAGTCTGGGGTTGCCACATCACATGGCCGTTGGACAAAGCCGCCAAGGCACTGGAGTACCTGCAGGCCAACTACATGCGCACCTGCGAAGATGACCGTTTCGGGGCCTATATCTTTCTGGCCTATCAGGGAGATCGAAAGGTGCTGCTGGTGTCGGCGCTCTATGATGGCACGTCCGAAGAGGGGAACGCGTTTGTTCAGCCCCTGCTGAGCGATGAAATCGGCGGCGAGATGGGTGAGGACGACCAGAACTATGGCACCTATCAAGAAATCAACTCATGGTTATATGACGACAAATATGACATCCCCGTCGTCCCCGATCAGGCGCGTGAAGATAAGCAGGCCGGATATATTGAACGCCAGCTCAGCGAAGTCGAATGGCAGCGCGTCGTAGACTACCTCGACAGCACACCCAACGCTTATGGCGCTGTGGCCATCGAACCCTATGGGGGGGCGATCAATCGGATGCCGTTGGGCAAACAAGGCAATGCCTTCATTCACCGTGATGTGTCGCTGAACTTCTACGTCGATGTGTTCTGGGTGTCGGAAGAAGAAAAAGAGATCGTTGTGCCGTGGCTCGACGGATTCATGGAACTGATGACCGAAGAAGGCTATTTCATTGACCGCGTCTATCAGAACTATCCACGGCGGACCCAGAAGAACTATCGCTGGCAATACTGGGGCGAGTATTTCAACTCTTTGCTGTTCGTGAAGCAGAAATTCGACCCGCATAATTTCTTCCATTATCAGCAGAGCATTTCGCCGGTGCCGGATGACGCTCCGCCAGACATCATCCGAGATACGTCCAAGTCGATCTTCGACGACCCAACGATCACATACGAGAGCTATTCGAACCCCTGAAAGCGGGGGCTGCCAAGGCCAAACGGGGGAGGGCCCAGTATGGACACGATCCAAGAGATTTTCTTTCTGCCACCCATGGCGGTTGCCCGTCTTGGACCGGGTGAGACACCGCTGGAAAGCTATGAGTGGCAGCAGGACATGGATGCCCATGGCAACAACAAAACGGTCATCCGGTCGAACATAACCTTTCGCGAGATCGAAGATGGCAGTGTCACCGCCTATCTTCCCGATCCCGACACGATCCGCTTTCGCGACGAAGGCGGCGCGTTGCGCCCGGTTGCCCCGTTCTTTGAGCTGTGGGCGCGGATGCATGATGCCGAAACGGGCGAGGAATATGAGACACCGGTGACGCTCGATCTGCTCGACAATCAGGGCCTGTCGCTGCAAAACGTGCGCTATTCGGTAACCGTCGGGAACACCAAGGCCGAGCGCCGGACTGGCGACGCGGCTTGCGGGTTTCGTGCACGGGTCGAGATTGCGGGTCAGGATTTCACCCCGAAACCCCTGCTGGCCTTCAGCCCGTATACGTCCGAACAACAGCCGATGGTCTATGAGCATAACCCGATCCCGCTAGGCTCAATCCGTGTGATGCATCCTGTGCAGGGTCATGATGAACCGGTCGAAGGGAAGTTCATCGACCGCAGCATCCTGCGCCTGCGCTTTATGCCTCCGAAAGGTGAGGTTTATGGCCCGCCTGATGCTGCATACGGTCCGGCGACGCTGGCCGTACCGGGCTATCAGAACGACCCGCCGAAATCGGAATATGGTCGCATCCACGAAATCGTGCCCGAACAGAACCGCATCCTGAACCCCGACACCCCTTGGTCGAAATGGATCATGATGTCCGGCACCTCGGACGACCCTGAGCCGCACGATAGTTACGACGGTGCCCGTGTGGGCAATGACCAATCCTGGGGAGTGGCCGATGACACCAGCGATGGCGTGATCGAGGCGACGCTGGCAGTACGTGGCGAACGCCTGACCGCGCGCGCCACGATCATGACCGGACCACCCGATTTTGCACCTGATGCGCGGCCGTTCTACAGCCTTGAGGATGATCTGGCCGATCGTGATCTGTCGCTAATCTCGGTAACTGAAGAAAACTACACCCAGGCCAAAGACGAGGTGGTCGATATCTTCCGCCGCGCCTTCGAGACCAACAGCCTGATCAACCTCGACGATATCCGCGCGCAAGGTTTGAAGGACAATGCCAAATTACAGGCGAAAACCGGGATTTCCCCGACGCCGGGCCTGCCGTCAACCGATGCGAAATCCATGACGGAGGAGGATGCAAGGCCGCCGGACAAGATCGACGAACTGATCCGCCCGCAACCGATCTCGGTCTTTTCGAACTCCGTGCCCAATGATCGGCTGCCCTATACAGTTGCGACGAAGTTCGTGCATGAGCAACTGATCGACGAGGCCAACCTGCTGGATTTCCTACGCCGTCGCCCGGATTTCGTTAAAACACTGCTGCGTCCACCATATGGTATCCTGACCGAGCTTGAAACCGACCCGAACCCTGATCAAAATCCGAACCCGGATTTTCGCGATCCTCGGATTATCCGCGACTCGATGCACGACGCGCGGATGCCGCCCTATATGCGCGATTCCAACTATTACCCGCTGTCGCTGTCGCGCAGGCAGTACCATCTGGTGATCTCGTTCATCGACTATCTGGTTGCACAGGAAACGGAGGCTCAGAATGTCTGATCAGCCCGGCCAAATCCGCGTTAAACCCCGCAACCTGACCGCCCGCGCGGCCTATAAGGTACCGGGCAACCCCGACAACACGCGACTGGACGGATCGGTGGGGAATTGCTTTCCCGGTCTGGAAATGGATGTGCGCAACCTGGACCGCCGCTTTTTCCCCGGTCTGGTGTTCAACGCCGCGCGGGTGCCGCTGAACCCCGTGCCCGAGGCGCCGAAGAATTCACAGGGCTTCCATCTGGTTTTTGTGGACTATTTCTATGATCCGATGCTGCCTGACAACAGCCCCGAGGAGTGGGTGCAGACGCTGTTGGAGGCCTACAGCGGTGACATCGGCGCAAAGCTCAGCCAAGGTCGCTGGTTCCTGTCATGGGTCGAGCAGAGCGGTAAGCGCATCACTTTCAAGGAGGAAGACGGCACACCCTATGACGGGCTGATGATTTGGCGGTTCATCCGCAGTCTGGAACATGGTGATGACAAACCGGTCAGCATTGCTCTGGAACGGCGCAATCATGAGGGCATCGTGGATACCGAGCAGGTCGTCCTGCACGGATTCCGCCGCCAGTACCGGACCGAGGCGGGGGTCTTCAGCGAAGCCTATGATCCCGGAGAATTGACGCAAAGCCTGTGCAATCCGTGGTCCCATGACTTTCGCGACTGCGGCTGCCACTACTGGCCTTCGAACCACCCCGACGTAGTGATGGCTGAGGTGGCGCATGACGATCAGCTGCCCTCGGGTCAGTCAAAGAACCCGATCGAGGCCGAGACCTATCTGGATTGGCTGCGCTCGGACAAGTCTCCGTCCGGTAACGTCGCGGCGCTGAATACGGTCGAACAAAACCGCCCCTACCAGATTGACCATTATCAGGTAAATCAGATGTGGAGCGAATTGCCCATCGTCGTTGAAGGCCGCGAAACGGGCGAGGTTTATGAAGTTGATCCCGAAATGCCAGGCGTGGAGCCCTATGACACGCCGCAGGCGATGATCGAGGACCTCAAGACGCGTCTGGCCGCGATGGAGATGACGCTGAGCCTGCAATATCTTTACGCCTATTTTTCGTTGGCGGATCCCGAAACGGCGGATGCCCGAAAATGGCCGACGCTGAAAGACGATCTGATATTTGCCCGGCGTTCGGTGCTGGAGGTCGCGATTGGCGAGATGACCCATATGCGCTGGGCGAACCAGTTGCTGTGGGAGCTTGAGCCCGAGGGGTATGAACCCATCTTGACCCCGTCTGAAACCCTCCCTGCGGGTAAGGGTAAGACCCAGCCCCGCGCGCTGAGGCCGCTGACGGCTGAGGCGCTTGCGGATTTCATCGAAATCGAGCGCCCCGGGGGCTTTATCGACCGCGCCTATGCGCAATGTGTTGCAACGCTGGAGCAGGAGGACTTGTTCCCGGAACGCCGCCTTTATGCGCTGGCGGTACGGATCGACACCGACGGGGACGAGCACTTCCTGCGCTTCAGTCAAATGAAGGACGTTTTGGCCAAATACGATACGGGAGAAGGCACACCTGCCTATTTGCGTCAGATTGAGGTTGGCACTGAAGACGAGGCCAGGATGGCGCTGGAACTCTACGCTAAGGTCAAGGATGGGTTAGCCAACGCCTATACGCTTGAAGCGGATGGCAAATTTGAAGACTCCCAGGCCTACATCCAGCAGGTGCGCGATGATATGAAGCTGTTCCGCGTCGAGGGCGAAGCACTGGCCGCCAAGGGGATTGGCATCCCGTTCTGGACGGAGGGTAAGGCGTGATCCCACCCACCGCGCAGGTGCATTTCTTTGACACCGAATATGGCGATCACATGTTGGCCGTTGATGGCTCGCGCGTGTTCGATGTACCTGCGGGGACGGCGGAACAGTTCACGGCGATGGACGAGCCTAGCCAAAGTGCTTTCCTCAGGTCCATGGCGTTGGATGGTAGGCCGTTCATCGATGATACACTGCCACAGGACATGCCCGTGCGGTCGCTGTCGCTGGCCGTGGCGCAGAAATGCAATCTGGCTTGTACCTACTGCTATGCAGCAGGCGGGGAGTTTGGTGGATCCGCGCGGAATATGGAGTGGGAGGTCGCCAAAGCCTCGGTCGACCGGCTGGTGGCCGAGGCCGAACCCGGTGTGCGGATCAACCTTGCCTATTTGGGTGGAGAACCTCTGATCAACCGCGACCTGGTGCAGCGTGCTACGGAATATGCCGTCGATCAGGCGCATGCCAACGGGTTGAGCGTCGGGTTCTCGATCACAACCAACGGGACCCTGCTACGCCCCGAGGATGCGGCGTTTTTCGAAACGCATGGATTTGCTGTCACCATCAGTCTGGATGGCGTGGGTGAGGTCCATGACAAGCTGCGCCCAAATCGTGGCGGTCGGGGTAGTTTTGATACGATCCTGAAACGGGTCGAACCTTTGCTGGCAGCTCAACACCGTATGCAGGTTGGTGCTCGGGTAACGGTTACGCCGAAGAATATGAACCTGCCAGAGACGCTGGATCGGTTTGTGGGAATGGGATTTCATTCGATTGGATTCTCGCCCATGCTGGCCTCGCCCAACGGTCAGCATGAACTGAACCGGAGTGATTTGGACGAGATGCTATCGCAGATGATCCGTTGCGGCGAAGTTTTCGAGGCGGCGGTAATCGAAGGGCGGCGCTACCCTTTCTCGAACATGGCAGCGGCGATGCAGGAGATCCACCGAGGCACCCACCGGCCCTATGCCTGCGGGGCAGGGGGCGGGTATTTCGGCGTGTCTGCTGATGGTGGACTGTTCGCCTGCCATCGCTTTGTTGAAGACGAAGCCGGAGCCATGGGCGATGTCTATGATGGCCCTGATCTTCGGCGAGAAAATTGGTTGACGAACCGTCACGTGCACACCCAGTCCCCGTGCGGCACTTGCTGGGCGCGGTATCTGTGCGGCGGCGGCTGTCATCACGAGGTCATCCATCGCGGACGCCCCGCTTGCGACTACATTCGAGGTTGGCTGCACTATTGCCTTCAAGCCTATGTCCGCTTGTCCGAAGCACGTCCGGATTATTTTGGCGTGTCCGCTCAGGTGGCCTCTGCCTGAACGGATGGAGATTGAGACCGAAATCTGCGTGATCGGAGGCGGCCCGGCAGGTAGTTCTGCTGCGCTGAGGTTGGCTCAGCTAGGTCGGCGTGTCTGCCTGATCGAGCGGCAAACGTTCCCGCGCCAGCATGTCGGCGAGTCATTGCCGCCATCAATCTGGCCGATCCTGAAACTGTTGGGGGTCGACGAAACCGTTTCCCAAACCGGTTTTCTGCGTGCAAGCGGATCGCTTTTGCATTGGGCCGGAGCGTTCGAACGTCGCGGCGTCGACGGTGATCACCCCGGACTTTTGGTTGACCGGGGCCAGTTTGATGCGGTGCTGTTACGTGCAGCACAAGCGGCAGGGGCGCAGGTCGTCCAACCTGCGCGCGCATACCGCCCGGTGCGCCAGCAGTCTGGTTGGGAGATTCCCGTTCGGACCGACACGGGCGCCTTTCGGATCCAGGCACAAATCCTGCTGGACGCAGCGGGACGGCAAGCCGGGCTGGGCCGCAGGTTTCTCCCTGCATCCCATCCTTTGTTGGCGCTTTATGCTTATTGGCACGTGCCGCCGGGCTTTGGCCCGCAAGCCCGGGTCGAGGCGGGACAAGGACATTGGTATTGGGGCGCGCTGTTACCGGGAGGAGTGGTCAACGCAATGGTTTTTGTCGATCCCGACGCCTGCATCGGGCTGCCACCCGCAGATCGACGCGATCTCTATCTGAATCTTCTGGCCCGTTCGACACTACTAGCGCCCTGTCTGGAACAGCGCCGTATCGGGCCTGTGCGGCGGGCGGATGCCACCAGCCAGGCCGAGACAACACCACCAACGCGCGACCTTCTGCGGGTCGGAGAGGCCAGCTTCGCGGTAGACGCTTTGTCGTCGCAGGGGGTGCAATTGGCGATGGGGCAGGCGGTGCAGGCCGCAGCTGTGGCGAACACGCTTCTGACAACCCCCGAACATAGTGATCTGGCCTTGTCTTTTTATGCGGATCGGCAATTCGAGCGTGTGCAGACCCATGCAGCGCTCGCAGCCGATTTCTATGCACGGCAGCATGCTGTCGATCCTTCGCACTTCTGGGCTGAGCGCGCAAAGCCGTTGGGTTGGGTAAAGTCCCCAGCGTTCGATCCAAACAGGGAGGCGTTGCGTGATGATCAGCCCCTGATCCTGTCACCTCAGGCCAAGCTCATCGCTTCCGGCGTGCAAACCGCTTCGCATATCGAACCCGGCCTTGTCATAGGGCACCCGAATCTTCCAAGGCCAGTTGCCAATCTGGAGGGCGCAATGCTGGGACCGTTGTTAGAGCGGCTGGGCGCCCCGACAACCACTTTGAACATCATCAAGAGCTGGTCAGAGGTTTTGGCCACACACACGGCGTCGCGCATTCTGCGCTGGCTTTGGTATCATCGCATCGTGATCCCCGCCGCTGATCAGGCTTAATCGAGGTTTCCTCGGCGCGTTGAATCACCTAAAGTCCGCCGCAACGCCAACCGCCAAGAAACAAGAGGTCGCATGTCGCGTTTTGATGGGTATTTCCTGCGGCAATTGCTGGTGCTGTTTGGCTTTTTCACCCTTGTGCTTGTCGGGGTGTTCTGGATCACGCGTTCAGTCAGCCTTTTTGATCGGGTCATCAGCGGCGGCCAATCGGCGATGGTATTCCTGGAGTTCACGGCGTTGACCTTGCCGACGCTGATCCGGACGGTCATGCCCATGGCTGTGTTTGCGGCCGCTGTTTACGCCACCAACCGTTTGAGCCGCGAAAGCGAGATGACGGTGATGCTGGCAACAGGCTCCAGCCCGTGGCGACTGGCGCGTGCGGTCTTGGTGTTCGGGCTCAGTGCGGGACTGATGATGGCTGTCATCAGCGTCTTTTTGCGACCTGCATCGGTTGATCAACTGGAATTAAGACAGGATGAAGTTGCCGGAGATGTCACCGCACAGCTGTTGAATGAGGGCGAATTCTTGCATCCAGCAGAAGGTGTAACCGTCTATATCGGCGATATCGATTTGGACGGAACGCTGCGCGAAGTCTTCGTCTCGGACCGTCGCGATGGGATTAACCCTGTCAGTTATTCGAGTGCCACCGCCTATCTGGTCAATCAGGCTTCGGGCATTCATCTGGTTATGCTGGATGGGATTGCGCTGCGGTATGATCAGGCTGGTAACACGCTGTCATCCACGTTGTTCGAAGACGCCTCTTACGACATTTCCGAACTGACCCAGAATTCGAGTATGGGCCATCGCAGCCTTGAAGCCATCCCGACGGTCGAGTTGATCTGGGATCGCGAAGCGGTCTCAGTGAAAGATGATCACAGCATCGGCCATCTGGTGGATGAGCTGCACCAGAGGTTCTCGTGGATTGCGATATGTATTGCGGTCGCATTGGTCGGATATTCGACCCTGATGCTGGGTAGTTTTTCGCGCTTTGGGCTTTGGCCTCAGATCCTGGGTGCCTTTACCATTCTGGTCCTGCTTGAGGGGGTTCGGGGATTCGTATCCCCGTTCGTCATCAATGATCCCAGACTTTGGGGCTTGCTGTATCTTCCCGCCGTTATGGGCGTGCTTGTGTCGGTTCTGTTTTTACTGGCCGCGGGGCGACCCTTGCTGCGAAAAAGGGTTCGAAACGGAGCACCAAAGCCGTCACCGGTCTGAAGTCAGCGGCGAAGTTCCTCCAGACACTGCAGGATGTTTTCAACTTCTTGACTGTCCGAACGGACCACCAAATACAGCGGTAGCATTAAGTCGCGCGCATCTTTCTCGCGCAACAGCTCGCCTGAGTTCAGATGCTGAGTGATGACATAGTCCGGGAAATACCCATACCCGCCACGCTGTAGGAGATAGCGTAAAGCCATCAAGCAATTACCCAGAAAGATAGTTTGCCCTGTCGCGAGACGCGCTGTGGAACGGACATGATCCCGGTAGGTCTCGCCCAGTTCTATGTTGACAAATACCCGTTCAGCGTCGGTGTTCGCATCCTTCCTGCTTTGAACCAAAGACAGCCGTTCGGGCGCAAGTTCGTGGAATACCACGCGCCGGTCCGCAGGTTTTTCATGGGTCAGCGCGGCGTCAAGTACGTGGGTCGCAACGGCGTCGACCATATCCAAATCATGGTCGTAATTCAGGGTTAACAGCAATTGTCCAAACCGTTGTTCAAAGCGAACAGCAAGGTCCACCAGTAACGGATCCCACACGCTCAACTGGGCACCCAGACGCAGTGCCAACCGATTTTGAATCTGTTCAGGCAGGTCGTTGGCTGCGAACGACCACAGCGACAGCATCTGTTCCGCATAGGGTTTGAATTGGCGGCCGTACTCGGTCAATACCGTTCCGCCTACCCCGCGCGAGAACAGTGGTTTGCCTGTTGCGTCTTCCAGGGCCCTGATCCGGGCGCTGACTGCGGTTTGGGTTACATTCAACTTACGGGCCGCTGAGTGAAACCCACCGGTTTCGGCTACGCTTAAAAATGTTTCCAGAGATTTGGTTTGCATATTGAAAGTATTTTTTGATCGTATTGATAAAATCAATTCATTTTTTTGCCTACATATGCCGCTTTAAAGTGATTTGACGAACGTAGCCAAAGGATTCGCGCGATGCTGGACAAGAGCCACAAACCCAACTGGACCAGTTTTGAAGAGGCGACCAAGGCCGACTGGAATGCGGTCATGGAGTATGAAGAGAGCTACAACGCTGCTTTGCCGGATCGCATACTGGACGCCATTCGTTCACTGGACGAAGAATGGACGCCGTATCCGGTGAATCGCTATCAGCACAGCCTGCAGGCCGCGACACGAGCGTATGAGGACGGCGCTGACGAAGAGTTGGTTGTGGCTGCCCTGATCCATGACACCGGCGATATCTTGTCGCCTTATAATCACGGGGAACTGTCCGCCGCGATGATGAAGCCTTATGTCAGTGAGAAGACACACTGGATTCTCAAGCACCACTGCGTGTTTCAGGGCTACTACTACAATCATCATCTAGGTGGTGATCGGAATGCCCGCGACAAATATCGCGACAGCCCGTATTGGGAGGACTGCCGCTATTTTTGCCATGAATACGATCAGAAGGCGTTCGACCCGGACTATCCGACCAAACCGCTGGAGTTCTTCGAACCCATGCTACGCCGCGTTCTGAACAAGGGCGAAGGGCACATGGAACTGAATGAGACCGCCGAGGCTTAACAGGCGGCCATCAGGCGATAGACGATCTGGGCGGCGGTAAAATCCCAGGCGGCATTGCCGTTCGGGGCCAGTTCGACGACGTCGAAACCCACACATTTTCGGCCCTTCAGGGCGTGTTCCACCAGGCGCAGTGCTTGATAATATCCCAGCCCGCCTGGGACGGGTGTTCCAGTGGCGGGCATGATTGCCGGGTCCAGCCCGTCAACGTCAAAGCTGACGTACACCAGATCGGGAAAATCCTTGGGCAAATCAACCGAGTGGATGTTGCCGGTAACCAGTTCTTCGGCGTCCACATGAAACACGTGGTTTCTCAGGCGGCTTTGGGCTTCTTCAGTCGAAAAGGCGCGAACGCCGAATTGCGCCAGACGGATACCTTCTTCGGCAAGAAGATGCATGACTGAGGCGTGAGAGTGTTTCTCGCCCTGATAAGCGTTGCGCAGATCAGCATGGGCGTCGATTTGCACGATACCAATCGGTTGGTTTAGAGCGCGGGCAACACCCAACACTGCGCCGTAGCTAAGTGAATGCTCTCCACCTAGCGTCACCGGGATTTTGCCGGCGCGAACGGCCGCTTCCGTGCGTTGGGCTAGGCGTTCCATTATCTCTGGCAACGCTGCATCGCAGTCAACGGGTTCTTCGGTGAAGATCCCCTCGACGCAGGGCTCGGCGTGGCCAGTGATGCGTTCCAGTTCATTACTGGCTTCGATAATTGCGTCCGGGCCTTTGGCGGTGCCCGCCCCGTAAGATACAGTGCGTTCCAGCGGCACCGGGATCACACGGAACCGCGCGTCCTCAGTGCGCTCGGATGCGGACAGTTCACTGTCGAGGAAAATACTCATGAGAGGCGGCCTTTAAAGTCGTCATAGCCGAACTGTTTGATGATTTTCAGTTCGTCCGTTTCGCTGTTCCACAGCGCTATAGTCGGCAGCGGAACTCCGTTGAAGGTGTTGGTTTTGACCATCGAGTAATGCGCCTGATCGAGGAAGGCAAAGCGTTGGCCGATTTCCAGTGGCTTGTCCCAAGTGTAGTCACCGATCACGTCGCCCGCCAGACAGGACGGGCCGCCAAGGCGATAGGTATGGCCTGCCTCGGCCTCATCCATGAGGGCGGGGCGATAGGGGGCTTCGATGACGTCCGGCATATGGCAGGTGGCCGAGATATCGGTGATCGCAAGGGTCATACCGTTGGTCGGCAAGTCGAGGATTTCGCCAACCAGAATGCCCGCATCCAGGGCCACCGCTTCACCGGGTTCCAGATAGACGTCGATACCGTGTGTCTCACGGATGGATTTGATGAAGGCGACCAGCCCGTCGCGGTCATAGTCATCACGGGTGATATGATGCCCGCCGCCGAAGTTCAGCCATTTGAGTTGGCCAAGGTACGGTTTGAGTTTTGGCTCAACCGCGTCCCAAGTCCGCTGCAACGGCTCGAACCCCTGTTCGCAGAGCGTGTGCATGTGCAGCCCGTCCACGCCACTCATAGTCTCGGCGGTCAATTGGCTGACCGGCGTGCCCAGACGCGAGCAGGGAGCGCAAGGGTCGTATTTGGGGATTTCGCCTTCGGAATGTTCCGGATTGATGCGCAGACCGACCTGTACGCCGGCGGCTTGGGCTTTTGCCAGAAAGCGGTTCTTTTGCGCGGGTGAGTTGAAGATGATGTGGTCCGATAGCGACAGGATTTCGTCCATGTCCGCGTCTTTATATCCGGCGCAGAAGGTTGCGACCTCGCCGCCATATTCCTCTCGCCCCAGCCGCGCCTCATAGATGCCGGACGCGCAGGTGCCGCCAAGGTGTCGGCGCACCAGTGGGGCCAGCGAGAACATGGAAAACGCCTTGAGCGCGCTCAGGACATGTGCGCCGGAGCAGGTGCCTATCTCGGAGAGGATGGTCAGGTTGCGCTCAAGGGCTTTCTCATCGACCACGAAGCAAGGGGTGGGCACGCGGTTGAAGTCGAAATTGCGGAAAGCTCCGGCATCTCCGGCTTGGGTGGTCATCATGTCGGACAATTCGGGTGTCTCCGGATTGTGGAGAGGCCGGGGGGCGCTGCCCCCCGGACCCCCCGAGATATTTATAGCCAGATGAAGCTGATGCGGATCAGAAATCGACGGGACCGTCGAGTTCGTGGACCTGCCACGGCAGGCCGTGGGTGTTCAGCATGTCCATGAAGTCGTCCGGGTCGAGCTGTTCCATGTTCCACACGCCCGGCTGGGTCCAGTTGCCTTTCAGCACCTGCGCCGCACCGATCATGGCGGGGACGCCGGTGGTATAGCTGACGGCTTGGCTGCCGACCTCGGCATAGCATTCCTCGTGATCGCAGATGTTGTAGATATAATAGGTCTTTTCGCCCGAGCCGTCCTTGGCCTGACCTGTGGCGATGTCACCGATGCAGGCTTTGCCCTTGGTCTCCGCGCCCAGATCGCCAGGATCGGGCAGCAGGGTTTTCAGGAACTGAATCGGGATGATCTCCTTGCCGTCATGCATCACCGGGTCAATGCGAGTCATACCGACGTTTTCCAGCACCTTGGCGTGGGTGATGTAGGCGTCGCCGAAGGTCATCCAGAAGCGGGCGCGCTCAATCTCGGGGAAATGGGTGCTGAGCGACTCCAGTTCCTCGTGATACATCAGGTACATGTTCTTGGGGCCGATGGCGGGGAAGTCGAACTCGACCTTGTGGGTCATCGCCGGGCTGTGCTGCCATGCGCCGTTTTCCCAATGGCGCACCTCGGCCAGCACTTCGCGCAGGTTGATTTCCGGGTTGAAGTTGGTGGCGAATTCTTGATCGTTGCTGCCGCCATTCGCGTCCAACACATCGATCTGACGGATCGTATCCAACTTGTGCTTCTTCAGCCATTTGGCGAAGACGGATGTAACACCCGGATCGAAGCCCGAGCCGAGGATGGCAGTCAAACCAGCCTCTTTGAACCGTTTTTGATAGGCCCATTGCCAGTGGTATTCGAACCTGGCCTCGTCCTCGGGCTCATAGTTCGCGGTGTCGAGATAGTGGATGCCGGCCTCAAGACACGCGTCCATCAGAACCAGATCCTGATACGGCAGGGCCAGGTTTACGAGGATTTCTGCACCCGTTTCTTTGATCAGTTTGACTGTATCTTCAACCTTGTAGGCGTCCAACTCGGCAGTCGCGATGTCCACACCGACGCGGTCCTTAACGGCCGCTGCGATGGCGTCGCATTTCGATTTCGTGCGGCTGGCCAGCGTGATCTCGGTAAAGATGTCCGAATTCATCGCCATTTTGTGCACGGCTGCGTGGGACACGCCGCCCGCGCCGACAACCAGTGTTTTGCCCATGGGATAGTCTCCTCTCAAGGGGTTATTCGTAATAGGTGTAGCCGTTGATCGAGTCGCGATAGGCGCTCATCAGGGTTTTTCGGTCCTTGGCTTGCAGAGTACCGGTCGAAATCGCCTCGTCCACCATTTTGCGGAACGCGGCGACACAGTCTTGCGGGTCGAATTCCACATAAGACAAGACTTGAGAAATAGTGTCGCCCTCTTGTTCATGCAGCAAGTCGAAGCCACCGTCGGTGCGCAGGTCGATGGTGACGACATTGGTGTCGCCGAACAGATTGTGCAGGTCGCCAAGTGTTTCCTGATAGGCGCCAACGAAGAAGACGCCCATGAAATACTCGCCTTCTTCGGGCAGCGAATGCACTGGCAGGCTGGGGGACACGCCGTCGGCCAGTATGAATCGGTCGATCTTTCCGTCGCTGTCGCAGGTGATGTCGGACAGGACCGCGCGTCGGTCTGGTGTTTCATTCAGGCTTTGCAGCGGCACGATCGGGTGCAATTGGTCGATGGCCCAGACATCGGGGAGGGATTGGAACAGCGAGAAGTTGCAATGGTAGATGTCTGCGACCTTCTCAAGCTGGTCATCCACTTCCGTGTCCAGATCATCACTTGCCGCCAAGGCCTTGAGACGGGCCATAAGGGACAGGTAGATGCGCTCGGCCCGGGCCATCTGGCGCAGGTCGACATACCCGCGTCTAAAAAGCGCGCGCAATTCATTGCGATAGAAGGTTGCGTCGTTCCAGCATTCCTGCAGACGATCTTTGCTGAGATAGCCGTGTACTGCGGCGAGGTCCGAAACCATGTGGTGGTCATCGGGCTCGGCCATTGGTCCGTCCGGGGCGTCGTAGAGTGTGCTTTCCAACACGTTGAAGACCAGCATGGACGACGTCGCAACAACCGCACGGCCGCTTTCGGTGATAAGCGTGGGATGATCGATTTCAGCCTCGTCCATGGCGTAAGCCACGGTTTCGACTACGTTGGCGCAATATTCCTCGACCGTGTAGTTGATCGAGTTTTCCGCGGCCTTTTTTTCGCCCGTGTAATCCACCCCCATGCCGCCGCCGAGATCCAGGTAGCTGAGTGGCACACCTTCACGCGAGAGTTCGGTGTAATACCGGCATGCCTCGCCAACAGCGCGGCGCACATCGTTAACGTCTTGCACCTGTGAACCCAGATGCGAATGTTGTAGCTTGAGGCAGTGCAGCAATCCCGCCGCTTTCAGCTTGTCCACGGTGGCAACAAGCTGGTCGGTGTTCATTCCAAAGGCGGAACGGTCGCCCGAACTTTCTTCCCATTTGCCGCTGATCTGATTGGTCAATTTGACCCGAACGCCTATTAGGGGCTCGATCCCCAGTTGGTTATAGACCTCGATGACGGTATTGGCCTCTTTTGGGCTTTCCAGCACGATGACGGTGTTGAACCCGATCTTGCGAGACAGGATCGCCAATTGGATGAATTCAGCATCCTTGACGCCATTGCAGACGATCAGCGCTTCGGGGGCCAGGCGATGGGCCAGGGCCAGCACCAGTTCAGGTTTTGATCCTGCTTCAAGGCCATAATTGTATTTCTTGCCGAACTCGACGATCCGGTCGACCACCTGCGCCTGTTGGTTCACCTTGATCGGAAAAACACCGCGATAGTGGCCCTTATAGTTTACGCGCGCGATTGCCTCGGCAAAGCTCTCGTTCAGGTGCGCGATTTCATGCTCTAGATAAGACGCAACACGCAAGACCATCGGGGCTTTGATCCCCCGGTCGTCCAGATCGCTGAGGATACCCGGCAGGCTGATTGCCTCGGCTTCGGGGGCCATCGGATTGCGCAGAGCTATCTCGCCCCATTCTGTCACCTCAATGAGGCCATGGCCCCATTTCTCAACCCCGTAGATGGAATGCGGTGCGTCGGGCGTCTGTTTCAATCAGATCAGTCCTTAACTTGGGTGTGCTGGTTTAGCGCCTGCCAATACGGCAGCGGTTTGATTCGTCCAAGTGTAAACTGTGAGAGGGTTCGCTGCTGAATTCTAGCCGTATGTACGGATCGGGATCAGGTGGTTGTCCCACTGGCAATCCGACCGCGCGGTGATTTCGGCGCCGGTGGTCGTCAGAGCGCCAAATGCACCGGTTCCGGTGGTAAACGCCAACCCAGCCTTGCCGGCGCCTAAACCGCAAACATCTTCGAACACTAAAGCTTCGATGAATGTTCCGCTATTTACGTCGAAGCGGTGCAATGCATCGCCTCGCGGACAGGTGATCGCAACCGATTGGCCATCGGTGGAAAAGGCAATGCTGCCAGCATACCCTTGCAACTCTCTTTGCTGCGTTTCGGGCGCTGACAAAAGGCGAGGCTTTTCGCCCCTTTGATGAAGCCCCAGAAGGGCAGGGTACTTGGTCTGGCTGCCTTGCCATTGCATTGCAAAACCCACTAGACCATCGTCACGCACCGCAAGATGGCGGATCGAGTTTTTGTGCAGCGCGCGGGGTAGATCCACTTGCTCCAATATCGAACCCGAAATGTCGAGATAGCTCAGGTTGGGCTGCATCGTTGGCAGATTTAGCTTGGTCCGACCGCTGTCGGGGTGTGTCTCGATGCCACCATTGGCGATGACCAGTATGTCGCCACCGGGCAGCAAGCGCATGTCGTGGGGGCCTATCCCACCTGACGAGAACTCTCCCAGCCGTGCGAAGCTGATCGCGTCCCAGACGCCAACCACACCTTCTACGGCCTCATAGTCGTTTTCGGTTGTGAAGAACCGTGTTCCATCAGCCGAGAATGCACCATGCCCGTAGAAGTGGCGGCCATTGGGTGCCTCCAGCCGCTTTAGGACAGAGCCGTCTTTACAATCAATTACAATTGCAAAGGTCCCGGGGCGGCGGGCAAAGGCGACCGCTTGGGCTTTGAACGGATGGGCCGCGGCGGCGTGCCCGCGCGCGGGTAGCGGTATAGCGAACAAAACTGCGCCCGAGTTATCCAGGCCGGACAGGCGGTAGCTACCATCTGGGAATAAGGCAGCGGCCAGATAGCGGGGCGCGCCGACGGACGCCCAGCCCGGCACCGAAGCAAGACTGGCGGCACCAAGGCCAGCAAGAAATTCGCGGCGGTTCGTCAATGGTCAATCCCCATCCAGTGAGTTGAATCCGGCGCTGATGCCGAGCGTCGGGCCAAGCTCGGTCGCGGCGATCTCGCGAATGTCGTTGATCGATTGCTGCAGCGCTTCGATGCGGACGCGACCTTGCGGTGTCGCAACACCGGCGAGGGCGGGGTCGTCCAGTGATTGAGCCCGGTCGATGGCCCGCGCGAAACCGGCATCCAGATCTGCAGCAATCTCGGGGTGGTCAAAGGACAGACGGGCGGCCAAGTCACGCAGGGCGATCAGAGACAGCGTGACATGATGCAACGACCGCTTGGACCGCCGCGCTTCAGCACGGTTCGGGCGCGGACGTTCGAATGTTCCTAAAGGGCGTCCAATGCGTGTGTCGGCTGTGAACTCTAACCCCGTTGTAAGCGCCTTGAACAGCTCCTGCATTGCCTCATCGCCCGTGCGATAGGGGCTGTTGTCCCCCGGCTGCGTCAGTCGTGGTGCGTAGCTTTGCCAGTCCGTGTTGATTGTGACGGCATTTCGGTTGATATCAGTGGTGATGGCGCGGATAAGCGCGCAACGATAGTCGGCGCTTCCTTGTTCTGTCATCGCTGGATCAAAGAGCATTCGTTCCAATGCAAAAAAGCCGCGCCCGGCGATTGAGGTTTCGGCAAAGGCATCGGGGTCGTCGACGGCAGTGTCTTCACTGGCGATGTGTCGGGACAAGGTTTTGGGCGTGAACCCTTTGGTATCTGGCCAGAAAGCCAGCGCAAAGGCGCGATCGTCAGCCTCGGACGGCCCAAAACGTAAATGGCTGGCCGAAATCCAGCTATCGAATGCCGTGGCGTAATCAGCGCGCAGGTCGTCTGACTCCGGTTCGCAATCTGTTTGGGCTGTGGTCGACAAAGCACCGGTTGCGTCAGCCAGCTCTGCAAAGCGCGGTAGAATATGCGTTTCGGTCACATCCATCAAAATCGGAGCTCGATCCTGAGCAAAGGCGCCCAAGGGCACCAGCAGGGCGGCGGCGAAAGTAAGGCTACGCATGGGTCAGAGGCTCCCAAGAAAGCGGATCAGAGCGTCGCGGTCGGCTTTTGGCATTGAAACAACCGTGTCACGGGCGGCCTGCGCCTCGCCACCGTGCCAAAGGATGGCTTCAAGCAGGGATCGCGCGCGACCATCGTGCAGGAATTGGGTGTGGCCCGAGACGCGCTGTGTCAGGGCGATGCCCCACAAAGGCGGCGTACGCCATTCGCGGCCCGTTGCGCGGGCCTCGGGGCGATTATCGGCCAGACCCTCGCCCATGTCGTGCAACAGCAGGTCGGTATAGGGCCAGATAAGCTGGAAGCTCTGTTCGGGCCTATCGGGCATCCTGTGGGTGACATAAGCAGGCGTGTGGCAGGATGCGCAGCCCGAGGCAAGAAACACTTCTTTCCCGCGCAGCACTTCAGGGTCATCGGTGTCTCGGCGCGCCGGAACACCGAGATTGCGGCTGTAGAAGGCGACGAGGTCCATGCCAATTGCGTCAATCTCGAATCCCCGCGCATCGTTGTCTCCGTGCGGAGCATCAATGCAGTTGGCCTGCAATTCGGTGCAATCGCCGTACGGCGCGGGGTAAAGCGGACTTGATACGCCGATATCACCTGCGAAGGCCGCCGCCGATTGCTCCATCACCGTGGGCATCCCGGCCTTGTGACCAAAGCGGCCCATCATTGGTTCGCCAAATTCCGTCGACCATACGATGTTCGGACGGCCCGAGATACCATCGCCATCTTCGTCATCAGGATCGGCTTTGGCCAGCAAGTCCTCAACCGGAATTGATTCCAGCAACCCCAGTCCGATCATCTGCGGCGCAACTCGAGGGCTAAGCATTGCGTCCGGGTGCAGCGGGCCATAGCCTAAATCGGCGGCCTTATAGCTGGGGCGGCGGAGCGAGGCCGTTTCGCCATCGGACAGCGCGACGGGGACTTCCTCATACGTGATGTCCAGCCGATATTCTGCGGGATGGCCTGCCAGCGCGAAATCCTGCAGCTGAGTGCCATAATTCGGGTCAGGCAGGGTGGCGATATAGTCTTCGATCTCAGCAGGCGCGCCCTCTGGCTTGCCGGGAACCGAAACTCTCAGGAACATCGAGACGGCATTGTCATCCGGGCCGTTAGGCGTATGACCGCGCCCGTCCTTGATGTGACAGCGCTGACACGAGCGGGCGTTGTATAGCGGACCCAAACCGTCCGAAGCCAGAGTGGACGACGGAGACGAGACCCAGATCTTTTTGAACAACCCGTTGCCGACTTTGAAGTCCAGCTCCTGTTCGAAGCTTAAATTGGCGGAGGGCTGAGAAAACGCGTCCGCATCAGTGCGCGCCCGCACGGTCGCAGCACCAGCGGACAGTTCTTCGAACCGTTGCGGCACACTGAAGTCGTCCGGCGTAGCTGTGACAGCGTCGATCCGGGCGCGTTCTTCGGCAGTTCTTGGAAGGAAATTTAGATGAGAGTCCCGCAGCTCGGTGGCTTGGGAAGAGGTGGCCGTGAGTGCGGCCACCGATGCAAGGGCAAGCTTACTCGCCTTCGTCCATCTTGGATGCGTTAAGTTGCGCATAATTGGCTTCGCCAATCCTTTCATAAAGGTCGAGCTGCGTTTCGAGGAAGTCGATATGTCCTTCTTCGTCGCTGATTAATTCTTCGAACAGGCCCATGGACACATAGTCGCCGGCCTCGCGGCAGTATTCCCGCGCTTCGACATAAAGCGCCCGCGCGTCTTGTTCGGCGGCTAGATCGCATTCCAGTGTTTCTTTCGGGGTCTGCCCGATGCGGAGTGGGTCAAGTTTCTGCAGGTTGGGGTGGCCCTCCAGAAAGATGATCCGCTCGATCAGCTTGTCTGCATGGCCCATTTCCTCGATGGATTCCTCACGGCTTTTCTTGGCCATATGGCCAAGCCCCCAATCCTCTTGCAGGCGGTAATGTAGCCAGTACTGGCTGACCGCCGTCAGTTCATGCCGCAGTGATTTGTTGAGGTATTCTATGACCTTGGGATCGCCCTTCATGTGCTTTCTCCTGTGATACTTCGGATCGTAACGACCGAAGCTGCATGGGGACTTTAAGATTATCGTCTGCGCGCATTGTGTCTAGGAAAAGCGGCATACATCCGCCGCAATCCGCTGACTTGCCAAGGGCATGATAGATCTTGCCGGGAGTGATGATGGTCTGTGGGTCTGCCGTGCGCATCCAATCGATCGCCGCTCGGATGTCGTGGTCAGAGATGTTGGTGCATTGGCAAACGATCATGGCGACTCAGTCGGGGTATGCTATTTCCTAGTGAAATAGTGGGTTATTGAGGGCGCGTCCAGTGCCAAGACGCCACACTCGATGTTGAGAAAGGCCGAGAGCACTAAAAATGCGCCCGGCCATGATACCTATTGGAATACCGCGTCAGGGTTATCCAAGCTGTCCGAGCCTTCGAAATCGATCTGGTCAAGCTCCAGCACGGTCACGATGCGTTCGATGGTCTTGGTCTGATCGACCAGTCCATTGACGCCACCCATAATCAGCGCTTCGCCACCTTCATTGCCGCGTTCCAGCATCTGGTCATACGCAAAACCCGCTTCGGCGGTTGATTTGATACGGCCTAGCGCCAGCATGGTGTTGGCCAGCTTGGCTTTCATCTCTGTATCAAGCGTCGGATCAGCTGCGGTCACCAGATCCGATAGGGATGCACCCGAAACAGGCGTGCCATCGATGCGGGTATAGCTGCCCAAATACACATTCTGGATGCCCAGGCCGTCATAGTAATGGCTGTTGTGGGTGTTGTCCGAGAAGCAGTCCTGCTCTTCCTCGGGGTCGTTCAACATCAGGCCGAGGCGCATACGCTCACCCGCCTGCTCGCCGTAGGACAGCGAACCCATGCCGGTTAGGATCGCACTAACGCCAGCAGTTTCATTTGCGGCAAGAGCGGCACGTGCGTCACCATCTTCGGCCCACTGGGCAGTCATCCATTCCAGATCACTAATCAGCAGATCGGTTGCCGCTTTCAGATACTGGGCGCGGCGATCGCAGTTGCCACCTGTACAGCCGTCACCAACTAGATAATCGGTATAAGGACGACTTCCTGCGCCCGTGCCGTGGCCGTTCAGGTCCTGACCCCACAGCAGGAATTCGATGGCGTGATAGCCGGTGGCGACGTTCGCCTCGATCCCGTCAGCCTCATGCAGCGTATCCGACAGCAGGGCAGGGGTAATTTCGCTGGCGTCGATGGTCTCGCCAGACAGATCAAAGCTGGGGTTGGCGATGATGTTCAGCGCGGCAAACTCGTTCTCATCGCTGGGGCCGCCGTAGGAGGAATCCACATAGTCTATCATGCCCTCGTCCAGAGGCCATGCGTTCACCTTGCCTTCCCAATCGTCGACGATGGCGTTTCCAAAGCGATAAACCTCGGTCTGCTGATACGGCACGCGCGCGGCGACCCATGCGGCACGTGCGGTGTTCAGAGTGGCATCGGATGGGCTAGCAATCAGGGCGTTGACGGCAGCTTGCAGATTCTTTGCTGCAATCAGACTGTCGTCATATTTGGCTTCGGCGATGTTGGAATATGTGGTCAGAACATCGGCTTTGGACGGGGCCTCGGCGACAGCTGTACTTGCGATACACAAGGTCAGGGCACTGGCCGCGTTGAACAATCTGGTCATGTGGAACACTTTTCTTTCTTAGCGGGATTCGGACCCCGGCAGGCACAGCGGGGCTGGACGGGGCAATTTCTTAGTGAAATAGTCGGCAATGTCAACCTGAGTTTTATTGTCGGGTATTATTCCTATTTCTGACTAACCATATCTGGGGAGCCCGATGAACCCGGCGAACATTGCGCTGAGGCGCAATTGTATTAAAATGCCCTACGGTTTGTTTGGTTAATGGTGAACAGAATGAAACGCGCGGCCGTTGTTCTTGCGCTAATACCAGCCGCGCTGATGGCGCAGGCAGAGACCGCCATCGAAGCGCATACTCATGGCGCGGGTCATATGGCAATTTCATTCGTTGAAACCGGATTTAGCCTGACGCTTGAAGTGCCAGGCGTAGATATTGTTGGGTTCGAACACACTGCCGAGAACGAAGATGAGAGGGCGGATGTTGCCGTCGCAATCTCGGACCTTTCTAAACCGCTTGAGATCTTTGAGGTGCCGCCTGAAGCGGGGTGTGTGACTACAACGGCCAATGTCGCGCTTGTTGGTGATGTCTTCGTTCAGGATGAGGGGCAAGTCAGCGATAATGCCGTGCATCACACCGAATTTCAGGCCGATTATCTGGTGCAGTGTCAGGAGCCGTCGTTAGTGAATTCAATTCAGTTCACCTATTTCGAACGGTTTGCGCGCGCCGAGCGCTTGTTTGTTGAGCTGACGTCATCCTCGGCCACACAGAACCTTACGGTGGAACGCCAAACGCCACATTTGAAGGTGCCAAACTGAACCGGCGTGTGCCCGCAGTAGCAAAGCTTGACGGTCAACCAGACTGATCCCGGACCAATGCGGCCTGCAACGCGCGGTAGGAATCCTTTGGCCTTCTTTCCAGCGTCTCAAAATCTACATCGACCAGCCCGAACCGTTTTTCATATCCCAGCGCCCACTCGTAATTGTCGAGAAGGGACCAGATGAAATATCCCTTGATCGGAACGCCGTGGTCCAGGGCGTTACACACTTCGGCAAGATGCTGGTTCAAGTAGTCAATTCTGTCAGCGTCGTTTTGACGTTCTGCGCTCGCCATGCCATTTTCGGTCACGTAGATAGGCAGGTCCCCAGTATACTCTTGCGCGGTCCGGATCAGGAAACGGGACAGGGCTGCCGGATCAATTTCCCACCCCATTTGCGTTTTTGGCAAGGGGCCAGGGACGTCGGTCAAGGAAGGCCAAGACGTATCTGCGCGCGTTATCAACTTGCGCGTATAGTAATTGAGCCCACACCAATCGACAGGTGCAGCTATCGTGTCGAAATCATCCTGCCACTTGTCCGGCAGATGCGGCTCCAATCCTTCCAGAACATTCTGAGGGTAGGATTTCTTGAATGCGCCGCCCAGGAAAAAGCGGTTGTAAATCCCGTCGTAAAGCGCCGCCGCAGTCTGTGCCTCATCGCTGTCGTCAGCAGGTTCCGCCCATTCAAGGTTGAACACTGCGCCAAGGTTCGACATGCCCAATCCGCGCATAGTTTCGATTGCGCGACCATGGGCCAGCAGCACGTGGTGCATCGCGCGCGCGGACGCCCGGATGTCGCGCAAGCCGGGGGCATGTTGGCCTTCGAAATGGCTCAGCCAGCTTACGCACCAAGGCTCGTTCACAGGTGCGACGCTGAACATCCGATCGCCTATGCGGCCCATGATGATCTCGGTGAAGTCTGCAAACCAATTCGCGATATCCCGGTTTCGCCAACCGCCCAGATCGGCGAGTGGTGACGGGAGTTCCCAGTGATACAGCGTTGCGCAGGGTTTGATGCCGCGTTCAATCAGCGCATCGGTCAGGCGATCATAGAAATCCAAGCCTTGCTGATTGATCGGTCCGCGCCCTTCGGGCAGCACGCGCGCCCAACTGGTTGAAAAACGGTAACAGTCGAAGCCTGCGCCCCGGATCAGATCCAGATCCTGTTCGAACCGGTTATAGTGATCGCAGGCCAAATCTCCGTTTTCCGCATTGGCGACGTTACCTGGAGTTGCGGCGAAACTGTCCCAATGGGTCTTGCCTGCGCCCCCATTGGCGTGTCCCTCGATCTGATAGGCCGATGTCGCCACGCCAAACTGAAAATCTGGCGGGAAATCTGCGCGTTTGTACTTCATCTCACATCCTTTGTGGGGCTGGCCCCGTCGAGCTGCCGACGACAAGTTCAGCCTCCAGCAAGCGCGTTTTGGGTGGGTCATCCGGAGCGTTGATCCGCTCGATCAGCATTTCGGCAGCCAACTCGCCCGCGTGTCTGACCGACGAGCGCGTTGCGGTGAAAATTGGAACATCCATACCATTGCGCATGTATGACAACTCGTCATCATGAGCGATCACCGAGATATCGCGCCCCATTTTCAGGCCGCTTTCTTCCAGTGCGCGCCGGACTCCAACCGCAGAGATAATCGAAGAGGCCAAAATTGCTGTTGGCGGGTCGTCGAGCTTCAGCATGTCGCAGGCTGTCTGATGCCCATAAATCTCGGTCATCTCAGCGCTGCGCAGTAGGTTTGGATCAGGCGCGATCCCGGCTTCTTTGAGCGCCGCCAGATAGCCGTTCCTCCGCCGACGCGCGAAATCCATTTCCTCGAGCCCGTTGATCAAGGCGATGCGCCGATGGCCCAGATCGATCAAAAACCGAGTAGCGCGTTCGAATGAACGCTGGTTGTTCACATCGATCCAATCATAGGGCTCTTTGGCGTAGGTCGACCGGCCATGAACAATGAAGGGCACGCCGAGGCGCGATAATACCGAGATGCGCGGCTCTCGTACCTTGGGGCCTTGCAGGACCACGCCGTCTACGACGCCCCGATTGAACAGGCTGCGATAGGATTCTTCAATTGATGTGTCCGGCGCGTGCGTGAACATCATGTCATAATTGTTCGCCGCATAGGTTTTGGCTGCGCCTGCCACAAAATCTCCGAAAATCGGATTGACCATTTCGTGCCGGGACGAGGTGGGAATCACATGGCCGATGACCATAGACCGCCCTGTCGCCAGCCCCTTGGCGCGGCTGTTGGGGCGGTAACCATGCTTGTTCGCGGCAGCCTGAACCCGGATGCGCGTCCCTTCGCTGACCTCCGGGTAACCGTTCAGCGCGCGGCTGACGGTTGTTTGTGAAAGGCCGAGTATCTCAGAGAGTTGCTTTAGGTTCATTTCACTCAAAGCGCCTTCAAATTAATTCCCATTTGTTTTGTTGTGAAAACCTGGCTCAGTCAACATGTTTCGAGAGAATGCCTTAGAATGGCAGTTTTTTAGGGGTTAGCAGGCGAGATATTGACAGGATCTGAATGTTAGCGGATAAAGTACCGCATCCAAAGCGCTTTGAAAACGAATCTCGTTTGCGCCGAAAATATTGGGAGGAGAACTCATGAGACACGCACTTTATTCGGGTGCGGCGGCGATCGCTCTGCTGGCCGGGTCGGTACAAGCACAAGATTTGGTCTTCGCGCCGGGCGAGGGGCCGTTCAACTGGGACAGCTATAATGCCTGGGCCGAAAGCGCCCCGGATCTGAGCGGTCAGACGGTCACGATTTTTGGTCCGTGGCTGACCCCGGAAGACGGTTACTTCAACAACATGATTGCCTATTTCGAAGAGGCGACTGGCGCAGATGTGATCTATACCGGTTCCGACAGTTTCGAGCAGCAGATCGTTATCGATGCCGAGGCAGGATCAGCCCCCAATATCGCGGTCTTCCCGCAGCCAGGACTGGCGGCGATCATGGCATCCAAAGGGCAGCTGACACCGCTGGGTGAAGATATGGCGGCCTGGGTTGGTGACAATTATGCGGCTGGCGATTCCTGGGTTGATCTTGGCACTTACAAAGACGCCGACGGCAATGACCAGATGTATGGCTTCTTCTACAATGTGAACGTCAAGTCTCTGGTCTGGTATAACCCGGAAAACTTCGAGGATGCCGGATACGAAGTGCCGACGAGCATGGAAGAACTGAAGGCCCTGACCGAGCAGATCGTCGCCGATGGCGAAACCCCGTGGTGCATTGGCCTGGGATCGGGTGCCGCCACCGGTTGGCCCGCGACCGACTGGGTTGAAGACATGATGCTGCGGACTCAGCCGCCCGAGGTTTACGACCAGTGGGTGACAAACGAGATTCCGTTTGATGATCCGCGCGTTATCGCCGCAATCGAAGAGTTTGGCTGGTTTGCGCGTGATGACGCCAAGGTCTCGGGTGGGTCAGATGCTGTCGCCTCGACTGACTTCCGCGACAGCCCCAAAGGCATGTTCTCATCGCCGCCCCAGTGCTACATGCACCGTCAGGCGTCCTTTGTTCCGGCCTTCTTCCCCGAAGATGTCGAGTTCGGCCTGGATGCAGATTTCTTTTACATGCCGTCTTTCGCAGACAAGGACTTGGGTAACCCGGTTCTGGGTGGCGGTACTCTGATGGCGGTAAGCAATCCATCGGATGCGACCAGCGCGTTCATGGAGTTCCTCAAGCAACCGATTGCACATGAAGTCATGATGGCACAAACCGGATTCCTGACCCCGCATAAGGGCGTGAACACCGAAGCCTATAAGGATGATACTCTGCGCGGTCTGGGTGACATTCTACTGGGCGCGACCACCTTCCGCTTCGACGGCTCGGACCTAATGCCGGGCGCCGTGGGTGCGGGTACGTTCTGGACCGGCATGGTTGACTATACTGGCGGGAAATCCGCCGAAGAAGTCACCGGCGAAATCCAGTCATCTTGGGACGCAATCAAGTAATCCGCTGAACCTTCGGGTAACCTTTCAATCAGGTTGCCCGAAACCCTAGCAAGGGAGAGGACGCCATGAATCCGGCAATTCAGGGCCTGCTGACAATCGTAATCGGTGTGTCGGGATGCGTGGGCTATTTCTACCTGTCCAACCAATTTCTGGATAAAGTCCTGTTCCCTGCGCGTGGACCGAACGCGGGTCGCAATATCAACCGCGCGAATATGATCCGGCCCTGGCTGTTTCTGCTTCCCGCGATCCTCGCCCTTGGGGTCTATCTTGCCTATCCGGTGTTTGAGACGCTGCGCCTGTCTCTGACTGATCGCGTAGCCGGAGGCGGATATGAATGGGCGGGTTTTGACAACTATACCCAGATGGTAGCCGAGCCGAAATTCTGGGAGGCGATGCGCAACAACATGCTTTGGCTGATTGTTGTACCTGCCATGTCCACCGCATTTGGCCTGCTCGTGGCGCAGCTAACGGATCGCATCCGCTGGGGTAACGTCGCCAAGTCGCTGATCTTCATGCCGATGGCGATTTCTTTCGTTGGCGCCTCGGTAATCTGGAAACTGGTCTATGATGCACGTCCGGCCGATCAGGATCAGATCGGCGTCCTGAACGCGATCTACATCTTCTTTGGTGGAACCGAAACGCACACCTGGCTGACCCTGCCTTTCTGGAACAATTTCTTCCTGATGATCGTGCTGGTCTGGATACAAACCGGCTTTGCCATGGTCATTCTGTCCGCCGCGCTGCGCGGCATCCCGGAAGAGACCATCGAGGCCGCCATTCTGGACGGGGCCAATCCGTTCCAGATTTTCTTCAAGATCAAAGTGCCGCAGATCAAAACCACGATCATGGTGGTCTGGACCACCATCACCATCGTGGTCCTCAAGGTCTTTGACATCGTTTTTGCGATGACCAACGGCCAGTGGGAGACCCAGGTTCTGGCCAATTACATGTACGACAAGATGTTCCGCGCCAATGACTGGGGCGTGGGATCGGCATCCGCCATGGTGATCATGTTGCTGGTGACGCCGATCCTGATCTGGAACGTGCGCAATGCGCGCAAAGAAATGCAGTAGGAGGACGGGGTTATGAGCGATATTGCAGGAACCCGCCCAGCCCTAAGATGGGTCGTTCACGCCTCGGTCGTGCTGCTTGTGGTGCTTTGGGTTTTCCCAACACTCGGTTTGTTGATCTCGTCATTCAGAACAGCGGACCAGATATCCAGCAGCGGCTGGTGGCGGGCGCTCTTCCCGTCGGAACAAAACCTGACTCTGCGCTCGGCGGCACCTGAAACACAAGTTTTGCAGGATGGTCTCTATGTGATCGAAGGCAATATCTTCGATGGTGATCGGGCCTCGGACATTTCGCGATGGGGTGTGAATTCCCGTGCGATTGATGCCTTTGCTCCGGGCGAAACGGCTGAGCTTCGTCGTGGCGGGACGATCACGGTTCAGGCCAACGGTGACTATCGGATGGAAAACGCAGAAGAGTTTTCGGGCAAGCGCGGCCCTCGCGTGTTTGTGACGACTACTCTGCCGCCTGAATTCACCTTGGAAAACTATGCCCATGTTCTCTTCAACGAAAGCAGTTCCGACAGTATGGGCAAGGCGTTCTTCAATACCCTGACGGTGACGATCCCGGCGACGATTATCCCGATTCTTGTCGCAGCATTTGCGGCTTACGCGCTGGCATGGATGGATTTCCCGGGGCGTGCCCTGCTGATCGCTGCGGTGGTTGGCCTATTGGTGGTGCCATTGCAGCTGGCGCTGATCCCGTTGCTGAAACTGCATCTCAATATCGGGATCGGCAAAGGATACCTGGGGGTCTGGATGGCCCATACCGGGTTCGGGATGCCATTGGCGATCTACCTGTTGCGTAACTACATGGCCGGGCTGCCTCGTGACCTGATTGAGAACGCCCGGGTAGATGGCGCAACCGAGTTTCAGATTTTTACCAAGTTGATCCTGCCGCTTAGCTTTCCGGCACTGGCATCCTTTGCGATCTTCCAGTTCCTCTGGACATGGAACGATCTGCTGGTTGCCAAAGTCTTCCTGATCGATGCCAGCGGCCAGACAACGGTAATGACCAACCGTATCGTCGAACTGCTGGGTACGCGGGGCGGTAACTGGGAAATCTTGGCCACGGCGGCGTTTGTCTCAATCGCGGTGCCGTTGGCAGTCTTCTTTGCAATGCAGAAATATCTGGTTCGCGGCTTGCTGGCCGGTTCCGTAAAATAAGGGCGTGTGATGAACGTGCAGACCAACGCGACAGCATTCGAAAAAATCAAGTCGGCGTCAGATTGGTGGCGGGGCGGGGTGATCTATCAGATCTATCCGCGCAGCTTTCAGGACAGCAACGGTGACGGGATCGGAGACTTAAAGGGTATCACCCAGCGGCTAGGCTACATCGCCTCGCTAGGGGTTGATGCAATCTGGATTTCGCCGTTCTTCAAATCTCCGATGAAGGATTTCGGTTATGACGTCAGCGACTACCGCGATGTCGATCCAATGTTCGGCACTATGGCGGACTTTAAAGAGTTGTTAGATGAGGCCCATGCACACGGGCTGAAGGTGATGATCGATCTTGTGCTATCCCACACCTCAGATCAGCACCCGTGGTTTGGTGAAAGCCGCACCTGCCGAGATAATCCGAAATCCGATTGGTATGTCTGGGCCGATCCCAAGCCTGACGGGACACCTCCGAATAACTGGTTATCGATTTTTGGCGGTTCGGCTTGGCAGTGGGATGCGCGGCGTTTGCAGTATTATCTGCACAACTTCCTGACTTCGCAGCCAGATTTGAACTTCCATTGCAAGGATGTCCAGAATGCCCTGCTGGATGTGGCGCGCTTCTGGCTGGATATGGGGGTCGACGGCTTCCGTCTGGACACCATCAATTTCTATTTCCACGACGCCCAGCTACGTGACAATCCGGGCCTGCCGATGGATCAGAGGAACTCATCAATTGCGCCGATGGTGAACCCGTATAACCATCAGGATCACCTCTATTCCAAAAGTCAGCCCGAGAATATCGCCTTCCTGGAAAGGCTACGCGCCCTGACTGACGAATACGAGGGCCGCGCCTGTCTGGGTGAGGTCGGCGACGCGCAGCGCGGGCTTGAGATTATGGGCGAATACACCAGCGGCGATAAACGGATGCACATGTGTTATGCTTTCGAGTTCCTCGAAAAGCGGGCTTTGACGGCAGCTTACGCAAAGCAGGTTTTTGACCAGCTTGAGGACAAGGCGGGTGATGCATGGCCATGCTGGGCCTTCTCAAACCACGACGTGCAACGCCATGCTTCGCGTTGGGGTTTGGACGATGCAGCTGTCCGGCAGCACGCCGTTCTGATGATGTGCCTGCGTGGCTCAGCCTGTCTTTATCAGGGTGAGGAACTGGGCCTGCCCGAGGCAGATGTTGCGTTCGAAGATTTGCAAGACCCCTATGGTATTGAATTCTGGCCGGAATTCAAAGGTCGCGATGGCTGCCGTACTCCGATGGTCTGGGCCGCACAGGACGAACAATCCGGGTTCAGCACGAGCCGTCCCTGGTTGCCAGTCAGCGCTGCGCAGGCCGAGCGGGCGGTGGATCGGTTGGAAAAAGATCCAGCGTCGATGCTGCACCACTACCGCCATGCGATTGCATTGCGTCATGCGCACTCAGCGCTGATGTCCGGCGCGCAGACAGGGATGTCACAAATCGGTTCGGTATTAACCTTCACCCGAGAGGATGAAGCCGAGCAGGTCTTCTGCGCCTTCAATCTGGGTGACTGTCCGGTTGGCGTGACCCTGCCAGAAGGTGACTGGCAAGTGATCGGGGAGGAGTTGGGCGGCGTTCGCGGGGAAGGCAACGTGACGCTGGATGCCGCTCAATTCTGTCTATTGGCTCGGGAAAAGAGGTAAACCATGTCGGAACTCAAGCTTACGGATGTGGCCAAATCCTATGGTCCGGTCGATGTTCTGAAACATATCGATCTCGAGATCGAGCAAGGCGAACTGATTGTCTTTGTCGGCCCGTCAGGTTGCGGAAAATCCACTTTGCTGAGGATGATCGCGGGCCTTGAAAAGATCACTGGCGGTACGCTTGAGATCGAAGGGCAGGTGGTGAACGATGTGCCACCTGCGCAACGCGGCATCGCGATGGTGTTCCAGTCCTATGCGCTTTACCCGCATATGACGGTGCGCGAAAACATGGCCTTCGCGCTCAAGATCGCGAAGATGCCGAGCGCTGAGGTTGATGCCGCCGTGGAGCGCGCGGCCCAGATTCTACAGCTTGAACCCCTGCTGGATCGCCTGCCCAAGGCATTGTCTGGTGGACAACGCCAGCGCGTTGCCATCGGTCGTGCCATCGTGCGCGACCCCAAAGTATATTTGTTCGACGAGCCGCTTTCGAACCTCGACGCTGCCCTGCGCGTGGCGACGCGGATCGAGATTGCACGCCTGAAAGAGGCGATGCCCGACAGCACGATGATTTACGTCACCCACGATCAGGTCGAGGCGATGACACTCGCCAGCCGCATTGTGGTTTTGGCCAATAAGGGAGTTGCGCAGGTTGGCACGCCGCTGGAACTCTATGAGACGCCAGATAACGAGTTTGTCGCGCAGTTCATCGGCTCACCAGCAATGAACCTGCTGCCCGGGACTATTACCGCGACAGGAGAGACAACAACCGTCACGCTGGATGATGGCGGCGTGGCAATCTCATCAATCCCGACGGATGCCGCTGACGAAGGCAAAAAGGTCAATATCGGTGTCCGGCCTGAGGACTTAAATATCACTGATGGAACACCAATTTATTCCGGCTTGGTGGATTTCACCGAAGCTTTGGGTGAGGTTACGCTGCTTTACTTTGCAGTCCCGGATGGACGGGAAGCCGTGATTGCAAAACTACCTGGTGTTCAGCGCAATCTGCGAGGAAAAACCGTCTCGGTCACGGCGGCACCCGAAAAGGTGCATCTGTTCCACAACGGCCAGTCGATGAGGCGCTAGTCGAGCTTCGCAAGGAAGGTGGAAACTTTTTCCAGCCCTTCGCGAATGATCGACGGAGTATTGGCGTAACCGATCCGAACACAGCCTTCGAGACCCAAGGCAGAGCCCGGCGTGAACATCACGCCGGTTTCCCGCAGCAGTTTCACACAGAACTCGCGCGAGGGCATGTCGACATCGTAATGCAAAAGTGCAGTTGTTCCTGCTTTGGGTTTGACCCAGCTGATTTTGGGCTCGCTTTCGACCCATTCTTCCAGCATGGCGAGGTTGCCGCGCGTTATGGCGTGGCTGCGCGCCAGAATCTTGTCGTGGTTTTCCAGCGCAAGCGCGGCGAAATGGTCGTCGATCATGCCGACCGAGATCGTGTCATAGTCCCGATGGATCGAAACCGCTTCGATCAATTCTGGGTTGGCCGCAATCCAACCCAGTCGCAGCCCTGCCAGCGAAAACGCCTTGGACATGCCCGCGGTTGAAATGCCTTTCTCATAAAGATCTGCAACCGCATCCGTCATGCCCGAACCTTCTTGCCCAGTACCGCGATAGACTTCATCACACAGCAACCATGCTCCAGCGGAGCGTACGATTTCGACGATCTCAAGCAGGAACGCGCGATCCATCACCGCACCGGTTGGGTTGTTGGGGTTGTTGATGGCAATCAGTTTGGTGCCCGGAGTTACGGCGGCGCGCAGCTCCTCAAGATCGGGCAAATAAGCGTTCTCGGCCCGTAAATGGATCTGCGTCACCTCCGCGCCGATGCTGGCAGGGATGGAATAGTGTTGCTGATAGGTGGGCACGACGGCCACCACCTTGTCGCCGCGCTCGACCAGCGTTTTGTGGACCAGCATGTTGGCACCGATCGTGCCATGGGTGACGATGACATTCTCACGCTTTTGCTGGTCATATAGGTTACAAATCGCATCGCGCAGCCGGTCCGAGCCCCGGATCGCGCCATAGGTCATCTTCATCCCAAGCAATTCAGACAGATCATCCGAGTTTTTGCCGGAAAGCTTCAAAAGCTCGGCGATACTCAGGCTCTCGACGCAAGTCTCTGCAAGGTTATAGGCGCAGCGGGTTTCCCATTCATTCATCCAGATTTCGACGCCAAAGGGTTCGATCTTCATCGCGCTATCCTGTTCGACTAAGCCATCGCGCATCGTTCCCATGGCGAAGCGGCAAGGTCAACCTCGGCAGATGACCGTCATCGAACTTGCACAAAAGGCGTGTATCGTTACCGGTAGATCGCCACAGGATCACCCAACGCATCTTCATCTGGGTGAACGCCAAGGCCGGGTGTTTCGGGTAGATGCAGGTGGCCGTCCACATTTCTCGGTCCACGCCCACCGGCGATATCGACGGTGATCATGTCCTGACAGGCCCATACAGCATGGCAATTCGCATCCGGTATTGTCGCCGCCAGATGCAGCGCTTCGGTATCCGCCAGCACAGAACCACCGGTTGCCATTACAAACATGTCGATCCCATGCGCCAGCGCGACATCGCGCATTCGGACCGCTTTGGTCAGCCCGCCGACCCGGTTGAGCTTGATGCCAAATATTTCGGCAATGCCATCGCGGGCTATGCGCGTCGCGTCCTGAAGGGTCACAAGGCTTTCATCAACGGAAACAGGCGAAGCATGTTTGCCTGAGATCGCGGCAATGTCATCCAGTGTTTCGCAAGGCTGTTCGATCATGACATTGAGGTCTTCGACCGCACTCATCACGCGTAATGCCTGCTGCCGCGACCAGCCGCGATTGACGTCATAGAGGATGATGTCTTCGGGATTGCGCAGGCTTTCCATGTCACGGATTCGGGCGATATCACGGGCCACATCGCCGCCGATTTTGACGGAATGGGCGATATAGCCGCGCTGCCGGTATCGTTCGATGACGGCGCGGGTTTCTTCGATTGTCTTGGCTCCTACGGAGGATGCGATTGGGCGCGGCGTACGCGACCCTCCCCCCATCAAATCAGCAATCGGAAGACCAGCAACCTGACCGGCTATGTCCCAGCACGCCATGTCAATCGGGCTTTTGGCGTAGAGATGTCCGGGTAGGGCCTGATCCATCGCGCGTTCAACATCCAGAACTCGCCGCGGGTCGAGGCCAAGAACAAACGGTGCCATCGTCTCGATCCCGGCCCGTATGCCGGGGCCGTGGGCGGGTACATAGGTATGCCCCCAGGGTGTGCCTTCGCCCCAACCAACAAGCCCTTTGTCGGTTTCAATCTTGACCAGCGTCGCATCGAGCTTCTCAAACTTCAATCGCCCGCCTGACAGCCAGTATGGATGCTCCAATGGCAGGTCGATTTGAAAGACAGAAATCCCGGTAATTTTCATTTTGGTTTCACCTCGACGCAGTATGTCATGCGGCATCCATCCGAGGCAGATCATCCATTCCATCGCCCCGCCACAAGACAAAGGTCAGGATTGAATGATCGCTTGTCGTCATGGCGTGGCTTTGCCAACTTTCATGCTGGCGGGTCTGGCCCGGCCCGACAAGCTGTGCATTCCCTTCAACCTTAAAACAGGCTTTTCCAGCGAGCGTCAGGTATAGCTCTTCAGCCTGGTGGCTGTGCCAGTCATACTGCAGACCTGCGCCCCAATAGGCGACATAACCGCGTAGTTGGGTCGAATGGAAATGCCCGCTGGGTCCGAACAATTCGTAATACCCGTATCGGGACAAGAAATCCGCACCGACCTCGGATTCGGAATAGGTCAGTTTCCAGTGCGCTTGCTCAGCAGTTGCTGCAATGGCCGTAACCAATGCCTGTGTTTCGGGCGTACCGCTCAGACCAAATTTGCTGACAAGCCGGGTTGCCGGAATTTGTGCGGGCTGTAAGTCCGTTCTGGATAAATCTGTTGGCCAACCCCCAAAACCCGCCAAATCCGGGTGGTTCTGATGCAATCGCCTGGCGGCCATTAAAACATCATCCAACGTCATGGGATCACCACGATGTTTCCGGTGTGTTTCTTCGCGATGAAGGCGGTTTGTGCCTCATGCAATTGGCTTAGAGGGTAGGTTGCGGCCAGGGCCGGTTTTACTTCGCCCGCTTCGATATAACGTACAAGATTTTGCATTACTTCGGGGTCGATGACGGTCGAGCCTGTAAAGGTCAGATCGCGCAAGTAGAACGTCCGCAAATCGAACTCGACCATAGGGCCCGCGATGGCGCCCGAGCAGGTATAGCGTCCGCCGCGTTCAAGAATGCTGATAAGCTGCGGCCAGTATGACCCGCCCACCACGTCGGCAACGACCGTGATCTTTTCGTCTCCCAACGATTTGCGCAAATCATCGGGGGCGCGGGACAGGATGACATCTGGACCCAAGAGGGCCACGTCGTCGTGCTTAACCTCCGACGCCATCGCGATGACCCGCGCATTTCGGCGCTTGGCCAGTTGAACCAGAGCGCCACCGACGCCGCCAGATGCGCCCGGAACAAGAACAGTGTCAGCCGCAGTGACCTTGGCGCGGGTCAGCATACCTTCGGCGGTTGAGTAGGAACAGGAGAAGGTTGCCAGCTCAGCATCTGAAAGTGTTGATTGGATGGCTATCGCATTGACGGCCGGGATCGTTGTGTATTCAGCAAAGCCGCCATCTCGCTCTGATCCGAAGTAGCCGGTTTTGTCCTTGTTCACCGGATCGGTCGGATCGCGCAACCAGCAATCGGTTATCACACGCTCGCCCAAGCGATTTGGATCCACGCCGTCTCCAACTCCAACGATCTGCCCACAGACATCCGCCCCTTGAATGCGCGGAAAGGCCAGTGGCGCTCCGCCCCAGGTTGGGTCATCAGTGCCGACCTCTTCAAACGCGCCACCGGTGGTCGCATCGCTGACTGTTTTAGAATACCAGCCGGACCTAGTGTTTACGTCGGTATTGTTCAGGCCACAGGCACCGACCTTGATCAGAACTTCGCCCGGTTTGGGAGTGGGACAGGGCCAGTTTTCGTGCCAGATCATCTGATCCAGATCACCGTGCCCCATGGTGACCATCGCCTTCATTGTCTCGGATTGGGCCATGCGGCAAACTCCGTCGATGCATTTACGGTGACCTCAATCAAGCGCGGGAGTGAGCTGAAAGACATCGGTCCGGCCCCCTGAGTCGATTTGGTCTCGACACCGTATGCAAACAAAAATACCATCGTCAATCATGAATGGGACAGATGTATCAAATTTAGTTTTGGAACGGCTGGCGGAGGAACTGACGCAGTTGACACCCGAGGCACGCAAGGCTGCGACCTATGTGCTTGAGAACCCGCGCGACGTGGGCGTATCGACTGTACGCGAAATTGCTGAAGCCGCCAATGTGAAACCCAATACCATTGTCCGAATGGCGCGGCAGGTGGGGTTCGAAGGCTACGAAGATTTCCGGGTTCCCTTCCGCGAGGCGATCCGGCGCGGGCAGGCCGATTTCCCGGAGCGCGCGCGTTGGCTGCAGGATATTCGTAAGTCCGGCAATATGGGCGGGCTTTATGCGGATATGGTTCAGGACGCTCTGCGCAACGTCGAGGAGACGTTTGCCAATATCTCGTCCGAACAGCTGAAAGCCGCCGCTGAAGATATCTGGAATTCGCGTAACGTGTTCGTGCTGGGCGTTGGCGTGAACAATTCGAATGCGCGAAACTTTGTTTATCTGGCCTCGACGGGCATGGTGCAGTTTCATGCTATCCCGCGCGCCGGATCAAATCCGATTGACGATCTGGCATGGGCGGACAAACGCGATGTGCTAATTGCGATGACCTGCAAACCTTATCGGAATGAAGTGGTCGAGGCGGTGCAAGTTGCCCGAGAGCAGGGCATGACGGTGGTCGGTCTTTCTGACAGCCCAGCCAGCCCTGTTCTGCGCAATGCACAACACGGGTTCGTCATCTCGGCGGATACGCCGCAATTCTTCCCGTCATCAGTAAGTACTATCGCATTGCTCGAAACGCTTTTGTCCTTCGTCATTGCTGTGGCCAGCGACGAGATCGTCGAAAGAGTGGCGACCTTTCACAAGCGTCGCCATCAGCTAGGTCTGTATCACGCGGAAGAGCCCTGATTGGATCAGGCCAATCCGCATTGGCCATTCAGCCACGCACCAGGTGACCACCATCCACATCCAGCACAGCGCCTGTGAGATAGCCATTTGTCATTGCCATTATCACAGCTTGGGCGATGTCCTCTGCCTCACCAATGCGTCCGACGGGCAGGCTGTTACCAACCTGAGCGAACATGGCCTCGCGAGCCTCATTCGACATTGCCGCGTAAGCCTCGGTCGCAACCATTCCAGGGCTGATGCAGTTCACACGCGCACGGTTTGATAGCTCCAATGCCAACCCCTTGGACAGGGCTTCGACCGCCGCGTTCACTGCCCCAAGACCCGTTGCACCGGCAGAGGGTCGGCGGCTGAGGACGCCAGAAAAGAAGGTGATGGAGCCGCCTTCAGTCAAGACAGGCAAGACTTCACGCGCCGCCACATAGGGCCCGATAAATTTAGCCTCGAACATCGCGCGCAGGTCAGTGGTTGGCAATTCGGCGAAGGCCCCACGCGCTGCGCTTGAGGCAGAGATGACCAGATGATCTACTTTTTCAAGGCCGTTGGCCCAGGACTTCATGCCAGTTTCGTTGGTGGTATCGACCGGTGCGATCTGAACTTCGCCTCCGATGTCTGCCGCTGCTGCTTCCAGCTTGGCGGGACTCCGGCTGGCGATGGTAACTTTCGCACCGAGCGCCACCGCCAGCTTTGCGGTGGCCTTACCCATGCCGCTGCTGCCGCCAATGATAACAACGTGTTTGCCGATGAGGGCCGTTTCGAAAACCGAGTTCATTGCTTTGGTTCCTTGCATGTCGTGTCTGTTAAATGAGTCAATCGATGCTGAGCACCAACTTGCCGGTGGTTTCGCCCGCCTCTAGGCGGCGATGCGCTTCCGTAGCCTTGGCGATTGGGTATGTGGTGATCTGAGTACGCAGAATGCCAGTTTCCAACAGCTTGAATACCTTGGTCATGTCCGCGCCGAATGCAGTTGGTCGGTTGGAAAAATACGTGTAAATATCGCTGATCCGTACTGAGACAGATTTCTGGAAGTGTTTCGCCAGATCCTCGGCAAAATCGCCAGCTGGCGGCCCGGCAAGGAATCCGAAGAGCACAGCCGTTCCAAGGGGAGCCAGCGCATCAAGGTCTGATTTCAAGGAGTCACCGGAAACCGGATTCAACGTCAGATCAACACCGCGCCCACTTGTGATCTCTGACACCAGCGTGGCCACGTCCTGAGTACGATAGTCGATGACAAAATCTGCTCCTTGCGCCTGGGCGTATCCGACCTTTTCAGTGCTGACCGAAGCGATCACAGTCATGCCCAGATGCTTGGCGATGTGGAGGGCCATCGTGCCCACACCGCCTGCAGCCGCATGCACCAGTACGGATCTTCCGGCTGCCGCACCGCCCAGATTGACCAGCATGTGATAGGCCGTCATTGCGTTGACCGGGATTGCTGCTGCGGTTTCAAAGGCGATGGTATCGGCAATTTTGGTTACATAAGGTGCACCTATTACGGAATGCGTACCATAGCCGCCCGCACCAATCGGCCCCATCCATGCGACGCGATCACCCACTGCGAAACCAAAGACATCTTCGCCCGTCGCTTCGACGATTCCGGCACCTTCAACGCCGGGTACATGGGGCAGGTCTGGCATCATGCCCTCTGGCATTTCGCCACGGCGAATAATCGTATCGATAAAATTTACCGCCCCGGCATGATTACGGATCAGGATTTCTCTGGCACCGGGGTGTGCGACAGCTTGGTCAACGCTTCGCAGAACTTCGGGCCCGCCAGTTTGGGTGATTTCTATCGCATACGGCATCATGCATCTCCTATTGTTTCGCAGAAGATATCGGTGACGCCATTTCGTGATAATAGTTGAATTCAGAAAGTATTATCACATAAATAGAATTATGATCTACAATGACCTTGGCCTGTTTACTGTTGTCGCCCACCACCTCAGCTTTTCCAAAGCTGCAGATCGGCTGGGTATTCCGCTTAGCAGGATTAGCCGCAGGATTGCCAAGTTAGAGGATCATCTGGGCGCTAAGCTATTCGAGCGCACGACAAGGCAGGTGCGCCTGACCGAAGAGGGGCGCCGTCTTCTGGATCGTTGTCAGGATCCGATTGAAGCGCTTCAGCGTGTTGCGGGTTTTACCGATGACACGCGGCACCACACGATTCGCATTACGGCACCACCCTTGGCAGCTCGTACAA
Organism: Ruegeria sp. C10; assembly: GCF_056537805.1. NCBI lineage: Bacteria > Pseudomonadati > Pseudomonadota > Alphaproteobacteria > Rhodobacterales > Roseobacteraceae > Ruegeria > Ruegeria sp. C10. The sequence continues at coordinate 1,263,990 of NZ_JBQFSC010000001.1, forward strand.
CGATAGGGCCAAAGCTGGTGGATTACGCCGAACAAAATCCTCAGGTCCAGCTTGAACTGACGACGACTAACATCATGCTGGATTTTTTCGCGGACAATATCGACCTCGCCTTTCGGGTCGGTCCGCTTGCGGACTCCGGTCTTGTTGCCAAGCGGTTATGGTCAGTTCCATATTGTTTTTGCGCAGGGCAGGGCTTCATTCGAGAGCACGGGCTTTCGGGACCTTTGACGCGACCGAAGTTCCAGACTCTTCCTGCGCTGATAGCGGGTCAACCCTGGGTACTGGAAACGGGAGAGACGGTGAATCCAGCCCACATAGCCCATAATATTGGCGACCTTGATGTCATAGCACAGGCCGCTCGTCGTAATCTTGGGATAGCGATGTTGCCGAAGGATATGGTGGAGGGCGATCTGCGACGACTGGAAGTTGAGAATACTGTCCCGCTGACACGAGACATGTACGCGGTTTATCCCAGCCGTCGTCTGTTGCCCGAGCGTGTCAGGAAACTGATCGATTTCATGGCGCCGGGATAAATCCTACCAATCAATTTGCACCCCATCCCGAAAGAAACCACCTGTTGGACCGTTCACGGGCAGTGTTGCAGCCCACACGACGCCCTTGGCCCCTTCGGGAACCGGGCGACCACCCCCGCCCATGTCAGTGGCGACCCAGCCGGGGCACACTGCGTTAACAAGGATGCCTTCGGGCTTCAAATCAGCCGCAGTCTTGATGGTCAGTGCATTGAGCGCTGTTTTCGAGATGCCATATCCGGGAGTGCTGGAAGACATGCCTGTCAGCGCTCCTGAGCCGGAAGACACGTTTACAATCCGGGCATCATGACCATTTTGAAGCAAAGGAACGGCCGAAATGGTTGTTGCCCAGGCTCCGAAGAAGTTGGTCTCGAAAGCACGGCGCACGCGCACCAGGTCGGCGCTGAGCGCGTGCTGATCCGTGTCGTAGTCAACGCCTGCATTGTTTACCAGTATGTCGAGATATCCGTATTCGGAGTTGATCTTATCAAAGGCAGCGTTGACCGAGCTCTGATCGGACACGTCCAGTTGCAAGGCCTTAGCTCCATGCCCAATCTCTTCGGCCGTGGCTTGTCCCTTTTGCGGGTCGCGCGATGCTACCAAAACAAATAATCCATGATCGCGGGCCAGTTGTAGGGCGACTTCTTTGCCGATGCCTCGATTGGCTCCGGTCACAAGTGCGATACGTTGTTCGGTCATGAGGTTTCCTTTGAATTTTCGTCAGTTAACCGAAAGCAAAGCCTAATAGTGAGATTGCCAACATCGCTCTGGCAAGGCAACCGGCGCGCAACGATGCGGCGTTAACTGATGTCAGTTGGCCCCGGCCCCGCGTTCACCGGCGAGGGCGACGAGACCACGGTCGCCGGTTTCCCAAAGAGCGGTCATCGTCATCGTTGTCACAACCCAGCGTTCACCTGTTTTTTCCAACGCATAGTCATAGCGGCCGCACAATACCCATAGGCCATCGTCAAGACGGTGGGTGGCGGTGAAATCAGCCTGCGCTGTCGCGGCGGTTTCTGAAACTGAGGTGATTGCGTGGTTGGTCACCATGTGATGCGTGCTGTCGAACCCGGGCAGGAAGGCGGCCCAGCCCGCAACAAGTTCGTCAGCGGGTTGGGTTGCCGGGTCTCCACCCCAAAGGCTGGTGTAGTCAATGGTGACGTGATCGGCGAAGGCATCCCTTACACGGGTCCAATCATGCCGGTCTGCGCCTGCAGCGATATCCGTTAGGGTGCGGGTGATGTCAGTTTGATCGGCCAATGCGGGGCCTCCAATCATTGTTATGGCGGCGAGCATGGCGATGAGGGATCGTTTCATATCCGGGTCCTTTGTCAGAGTTGGAAAATGCAACGTACATTGCTGCGCCTGCTTCATTCATTAGCCAAGCGTTCAGGCACGGGCGCTAAGGTGTATTGCGACCAAAAAAACGCATTTGCCGCATCCTGATCGGCACTGAGATTGGTGGCCTCGACGATCTTTCCGTTCTCGATTCGGTAGACCAGCGCCCAGATGGTATCGACATTCGGCTTACCTTCGGCGTTGGACCAGCCTCGGTGAATATCTACAACATGGGTTTCATCCGCGCCAAAGTAGATCGGGTCAGCCTGAAACCCAGCTGCGCCCAATTGGGCGAAGAAGGCCAAAACTTCATCCCGACCGTTTTTGGTGCCGCTCAGCGGATGGCGGCCGGGAATGTGCCATTGTACGTCCTCGTCCATGACAGCGGCGATTCCATCAAGGTCGTTCGAGCCGTAAGCCGCAAAAAAGTTCTGAACCACTTTCATATTGTCTTCGGGGGTATCGGCCATTGCGTTGCCTCCCATAACGGTCGCGACCGCGAGCGCTAGTCGAAGTTTTCGGGCCATTGGGGTCTCCAAGGGAATGAGGCGTCGGATAGCGAGGTCCGACGCCTGATCAGCAGGATCAATTATCCAATCCGGCGCGGAAGTGGTCGGCAACGGCGCCGGCCGCCCGTGTCACGTCCTCGGGGTTGTCGTAGAAATCGAACTGCGTGACATCCTCGAGCCACTGCGCAGTCGCGTCACCGGCAAATCCGGCAAGGAAGGTCTGCACGCCCTGCGGGATCGCTGCGCTTTCAGAGTGAACAATGGTCAGCGGTTTGTCCAGACGCTGTGGGTTGTCGGCGGGATGGTAGGTCAGCCAGCCTTCCCAGCCTGCATTGTTCCATTTGTCATCATATTCCGGGATCGCCCCACGGTCAGCCTCATAGTAGTAACCACCGATCGGCATCAGTACGCCTTCGGCACCTTCTGGACCCGCGGCAGGAATGATCTGGCCCCCGGCGGCTTCGGCAGCCCGAGAGACTTGAAGCAAGCCGGCAACACCTTCTGCGCCGCCGTAGACGGCCTCAACAATTTCGGCGTTCTGCAGCCAGGGAGCAACCAAACCAAGTCGCTGAACCAGCGGGTTGCCCGAGACGGCATCGACCATATAACCCGCTGAGGCGCAGATACCCAGCCCATTGATGTGCTCGGCGTCCACTTCTGGCAGGGTCGCTATGAATTCGATCGCTGCCTTGATGTCCGAGGTCTTGGCTTCGGGGCTTTCGACAAAGCGCGCTTGGTTCGGCAGATCGCCGGATTTACCCCAGCCTCGGAAATCGAAGGTGAAGGCGGCAAATCCGCGTTCGGCCATTTCCCGGGCATAGTTCGCCGGCATCTGTTCTTGTACCGAGGTCCAGGCCCCTGTGACCACGACCGTTGGCAAAGGTGCATCGCCGCGTTCTTCGGGTAGGTACAGTGTGCCGGATAGGGTGGCACCTTCATTCTCAAAGGTGACAATGCGGGTTTCGACCTGTGCGACGGCAGCTGTCGAGGCCATTAAAGCCGCAGCGGTATTCAGAGCGAGGGTTTTCATCGCGATATCTCCCAAAGTCTGTCTGGATGGGCGCAAGCCCGATGACGAAAGAGATACGTTGCCGGAGGTTCACTTGATTGCACCGGACTGCTGTGTTTTTGAATGATCCTGCATCAAGCCATGTTGGCCGCGCGATAAGCCTTGGGGGTTTGTCCCACCACCTGTTTAAAGCTGCGCGTGAAATGAGCCTGATCGGAAAAGCCACATTCCAAAGCGATATCACCCAGAGGACGCTGCTGGTCCTGCATCATCTTCATCGCCTGTTCAATTCGGTAGGCCATGACATATTGCATCGGGGTCGTACCCAACGTCTCTTTGAACATGCGTGCGAAGTGCGAAGGGCTCATTCCCGCCTCGGTCGCGAGCTGCTCAACGGTTATGGTCTGATCCAGCCGGTTCTGTACAAAGGCCAAAACGCGCTGGTAATGCCGGGATGTGAAGCGGGATGACAACTGAACATCTTCGATCCGGCGTTTTCCATATTTCTGGAGCAGTTTCACTAGGAATACGCGGCTCATGGCTTCGAACATCACGACCGAAGACATGTCGGTCGATTCCAATGCGTCACGCAGTATAACGCCAGCCGTGCACAGATCAGGGTCCGAGAACTGCGGCAAATCCCGAAATTGCTGCGGGTCAAGCAGCATGCCCAGCTCGGACTGAGCAAAGCGTTCAACCTTAGCCGGGTCCAGCGTGATAACGATGACATCAGACGTCGCGTACCACCGCCAACCCGATCGCATACCAGCCGGAGTGACGATGATTTCATCCTTGTGAAACATGAAATCCCGCAACTCACCATCCCTCCAGTTCCGAACTCTGTGCGGAATGGTCTGGAGATTGAGAAGCACGTGATGCTCTTTGAAAACATCCTCGGGCATCTGATCCGGGTCAGCCCGGAAATACCGAACGGACATCAACCCTGCGGCCGAAGGCCGCTCGATCGCATCGCTGTTTAGTAAAGGTTCCGAGGGGTAAATGTCCGCATATCTCGAAGGCAATCGTCGGCTCCCATAGTGCACCTGGGCAATTCTCGCTGGCGTCGATCGCACACGGTTGAAAACATCCAACAGGGGCGCGAACCCATGGAGTGGTGCCGTGCCACCTGCTTCTCGCAACGCAGCTGTGGCGTTCGGGTCGACGCTTAGAGAATTTTCAAGATTGCGGTCGCTGAATCAAGACGGAACACGATGCCCGACGAGAAACACGCGCTGCCGTTGATCCGAGAAAATAGTCCATTGCCGATGGGTGATGCGCTCCGACAACAATCAAATCAGCGCCGATTTCCCGTGCGAACTCGGTAATGCGCAGCCCTGGCTTTCCCGTTTCTACCTGGCAGTTTATATCGGTCGCTTCTCCGGCGATCGACTTTAGGGTTCCCATGATTTTGTTGGTCAGATGGTTCTCGGATTTCACTGTCACGAATTCCGCTGTAAAACCCGGGATTTGTTCCAGAACTGTAAGTAGTGTGATCTTTCCGTCAGCTGCCAAAAGCTTGCGGGCAGTGGTGATTTTCTCGGCAACCAACTCTTCATGATCAATGGCAACGGGGATCAATATGGATTTATACATGTAAAGCACTCCCAGTGAGTTTCGGCGATGTCAACGAGCAGGGCTTGGTGCATCATAACTTGATAAGTACTTTCAGAATTAAAGGTTCTGATCTGTTGCCCAGGACCCCGCCCTGCCTTAGTGGCCAAACACCTCGAGCCGCGCCCATTCTGGACCTCGGTTCAAGAGAAAGACGGCCACCGCATATGCAATGGCCGCCTTGAGGTTACTATGCGCTGCGATACAGTTTTGTCATCGAGAATTCCCGATGTCCCAGCGCCTCTGCCGCGGTGTTACGGCCGTTTGCTGTCCTGCGGATCATATCGATCAGAGCATCACCAGCCTGATCGATGGTTTGTTCGCGCCGCAAGATGCCTGAAACATCAACATCCACATGTTCGCCCATGGTGCGCACTGTACGCGGGTTCGCGGTGATCTTGATGACCGGAACGATCGGGTTGCCCACCACGTTGCCCTGACCTGTCGGGAAGGTATGGATCACAGCACCGCCCGCCGCCATCAGCGTCACACATTCCGCCGCAGCTGATGAACTGTCCATGAAGTACAGGCCTTTGCCCGAGTTAGGTTGCTCGGCAGGTTCCAGAATGTCGATATACTGCGAAGTCCGGCCGATCTTTTCGAGGTTGCCAAGCGCCTTTTCCTCAATGGTGGTCAGGCCACCTTCGATGTTGCCCTTGGTTGGCTGACTGTCGCTGAGATCATCGGTTTGATGCGCAAAGATCACATCGTCCTGATAGGCCTTCCACATCTTGTACCAGCGCTCGCCGACCTCTTCGTTGATGGCGCGTTTCTGGCAGATATGTTCCGCCCCGGTGATTTCCGAGGTTTCACCAAAGAACCCGGTGATCCCTTCGGGCAGCAACTTGTCATACATGTTGCCAACGGTTGGGCAGGACCCCAGACCCGTTGTCGTGTCGCTTTCACCGCATTTGGTCGAAATCCAAAGCTCGTTGATCGAGCATTCCTCGCGCTGGACCTCGGTGGCCTTGTGAACAAAATCCTTGGCGGCCCATGAAGCGCGCCGGATGGTCTCGAAGTCACCGTTCTGTTCGATTGAGAACTCTGCCACGTCCTTGCCGGTCTCGCGGATGCCGTCGGCAATGCGTTTGGTCCAACCCGGCTCGATGCCGATCACCACCACCGAGTGGACATTCGGGTTGGCCCCTGTGCCGATCATAGTGCGGAAATGCAGCTCGAGGTCCTCGCCGAACTGAAGGCGGCCATAAGCGTGTGGGATTGCCAGCGTGCCCTTGACGTTGTTGGCGACTGCCTCGCAGGCGGCGTTGGAAATGTCATCGACGGGCAGGATCAGCACGTGGTTGCGCACACCAACCCGGCCGTTTTCGCGCCGGTAGCCCATGACAGTCATGTTTGAATATTTGCTCATGGTATTAACCCCTTACCAGCGCTTGGTCTTGCAGTTTTGCGTGTGGACATGCCCGCCGCGTGGGATGTCAGCGATGATCTTGCCGATATCCTCACCATACTTGATCGCCGTATCGCCGTTCTTGAGGTCCGTGAGCGCAATCTTGTGGCCAATCGGAACATCCGCACCTGCGGTCAGGCGAAAGGTCGAGTTGTCATGTGTAATACAGCACAGCATGTCGGTGCCTGCAGTCAGGCCTTCGACGACCACGACACCGACATTGTCTTCCTCTTCATGCACCAAAAGGTGCGGTATTTCATTTGGGGCTGGATTTGACATGAAGGTCTCCGGTTTTTGCTATGGTTTAAGGATGGTTTTCGGCGCAAGCGTCTTGCCAGCGCGAATGTCTGTAAAGGCCGAGGCCCCGTCGGACAGGTCGCGGGTTTCAACCCAGTCAAGCGTCCCGAGGCGGCCCTTGAACATGGCATTGCATGTGTCGCGGAAGTCCTGTGCGGTATAGGTGTAGGTGCCGATTAGCGTGATTTCCTGCAGCGTGATGCGTCGGATATCCAATCCACCTTCGGAACTGCCTAGGCCGATGTGCAAAATCACCCCGCCCGGGCTGACGAGCGCCGAGGCAACCGCACGGGTAGACGCAAACCCCACTGCGTCGATCACCAATGGAATGTCCTGTTCCGGTGTGTCCACAACGGCGATTCCACAGGTGTCGCGAAGATAGGTCGCACGGGCTGCGTTGGGTTCGGATAAGGTCACCTGCTCGACCCCCATCGCAGTGAGCGCGAGAGCTGCCGCTAGCCCGATTGCCCCGCCGCCAATCACATGGGCACGCCGTTCGTCTGCCGGGTGCAGGGCCGCAAGCCCCAGCCGCACCGCATGCCAGCTGACTGCAATCGGTTCGGCGAGTGCGGCCTGCTCCAGCGTGATACGCGAGGGCACTTCAATCAAATTGCGCTCTGGGATAGCGACGTATTCCGCAAAAGCGCCTTCGCGCGGCGGCATTGAGATGATCTGTCGCGAGGGGCAAAGGTTCTCACGTCCGGACCGGCTGGCCGCGCTGTTGGGGTCGTTTACCAGCGGATTGATGGTTACGCGGCGACCATCAGCAGTCACACCGGCCCCCTCATGGCCCAGGATCAGCGGTGCCGGGCGGCGATCATCATGGCCCAGATAGGCGTGCATGTCGGACCCGCAAATACCGACGCTATCGATGCGGACGAGAACCTCATCGGGGCCGGGCTCCGGGTCCGCGAAATAGCGGTATTCCAGTGTTTCGACATCGGTGTAAACCAAAGCTTTCATTTCGCTGTAAACCCTCCATCGACCATCAAAACTTGCCCGGTCACGAAGGCACAGGCATCAGAGCAAAAGAACAGCAACGGGCCGTCGAGGTCTTTGGGCTCACCGTTGCGACCGATACAGGTCTGCGCAGCATTACGGTTCGCGCGTTCAGGATCATTGAACACTGCAGCCGTCAGCTCTGTTCGAAAGAACCCAGGGCCAATCGCGTTTATGCATATTCCGCTTGATGACCAGGCCTCGGCCATTGCTCGGGTCAGCTGTGCCACGCCGCCCTTTGACGCCCCATAGCTAAGCCCACCTGGAAAAGCCCGGCTGGATTGGAGCGATGCGAAATTTACGATCCGTCCCCAGCCTTTGGCCTTCATATCGGGCACTAGATGCTGCGACAGAAAGAAAGGTACTGCCAGGTTCAACCTAATTGTGATGTCCCATCCTTCTGGTGACACCATATCCGCAGGCTCACGGGTGTTGATTCCGGCTGCATGTACCAGAATATCCGGTGCCCCAAACGGTTGTGACGCTGCATCGGCCAACTCGGCCAACCGATCACGATCTGAAAGATCCCATGGCAGCGCATGAACCTGATCCAGCTCGACCAACGCTTCTGCACGTCGCGCCACGCCCACGACCTTAGCGCCAGCATGCGACAGTACCTCTGCCGCTCTGCGACCAAGGCCGGAGCTGGCCCCGGTCACAAGAGCGGTATGTCCAGTGAGATCAGGATGATAGGTCACGGGTTGGGTCAGTCTTCGGCTGTCAGGTCAAAGTTTTCATCGGGGAAGAACTTGGCCAGTCGAATATCCGCGGTACGCGCGTGCCCCTCCATACCTTCAAGGCGTGAGATACGGGCCGTCGCCTGCGCAATCGGCTTCATCGCATCAGCGGTCGAGCGCTGCCAGGTCACGATCTTCATGTATTTATGGACGCTGAGGCCACCGGTGTAAGTGGCCGCCCGGCTCGTGGGCAGCACGTGATTGGTGCCCGAGGCTTTGTCGCCAAAGGCAACCGTGGTCTCTTCGCCCAAGAAAAGCGACCCATAGCACGTCAGCCGATCCAGCCACCAATCAAGATCATCGGCCATGACTGTCAGGTGTTCTGGAGCGTATTGATCCGATGTCGCCGCCATTTCTTCGCGATCCGCGCACAGGATGACCTCGGCATAATCGCGCCACGCAGCCGTAGCGTTTTCGCGGTTCACTTCGGGCAGGTCCTCGATCAGCACTGGCACCAAGCGCATAACCTCTTCGGCGAGGTCGCGATTGTCTGTCACCAGCCAAACCGGTGAGTTGTATCCGTGCTCGGCCTGCCCAACGAGGTCAGTTGCAACAACCATCGGATCAGCAGTGACATCCGCAAGGACCAGACTGTCCGTCGGGCCCGCAATCATGTCGATGCCGACGCGCCCGAACAGGATACGCTTTGCTTCGGCCACAAACTGATTGCCGGGGCCCACAAGGATGTTAGCCTTGGGAAGCCCGAACAACCCGAAGGTCATCGCCGCAACCCCCTGCACGCCGCCCATGGCCATGATCTTGTCGGCGCCACAGATATGCGCGGCGTAGACGATCGCAGGCGCGATACCGACATCGGGGCGCGGCGGTGAGCAGGCGACAATGTGCTTACATCCCGCCACCTTTGCCGTGGTGACCGTCATGATGGCGCTGGCTATATGGCTGTATCGCCCGCCTGGGACGTAGCAACCGGCTGCATCCACCGGGATCATCTTCTGGCCAGCGGTCAGGCCCGGCACAACCTCGACTGCGATGTCGGTCATGGACGCTTTCTGTGCCTCGGCAAAGCGTTTGACGTTGCTGTGGCTGAACTCGATGTCGCGCTTCAGCTTTTCTGGCACGGCATCCATCGCGGCCTGTATTTCGGCATCGCTGAGAATGACGTTGCCTTCGTAGTTGTCGAATTTGGCGGCGTATTCCAACGCCTTGGCATCGCCGCCTGCTTCAATATCAGTCAGGATTCCCTGCACAATTTCACTGACGTCTGACGCTCCGCTGCGCGCGGTCAGCGTGGCTTTCTTCAGGTATTCACGGGTCATGTATCGAGTCCTTTTCTTACCGCGTCTTTCGGCGGCTTATCGATAGACATCAGGCAACAGTGAGGTAGAGAACGCCGGGATATAGGCGATCATCAACGTCACGATCAGCATGAAGAAAACAAACGGGATGGCGCGGTAGGCGATCTTGAGGATCGACTCGCCCGTAATCCCCGACACCACGAACAAGTTCAGCCCTAAGGGTGGAGTAATAAACCCGACCCCCAGCGCGGTGATCATCATGATGCAGAACTGAATCTGGTTCATCTCGATCTCTTGCGCCAGCGGGTAGAGGATCGGTGCCAGGATCACGATGTTGGGCGTCGTTTCCATAACGCAGCCCGCAATGATCAGGATAAGGACCATCATGGCGATCAGTACGAATTCGTTACTGCTGACTGAGGTCAAAGCTCCGACAAATCCTTGCGGCACTCCAATGATCGCCAGAGCTTCGGCCAGAGGGATCGAGAAGGCAATGATCGGAAGGATCACACCGTTGACCTTGGCCGAACTGACCAGCATGGCCGGGAAGTCGGACAATTTCAGTGTGCCCAGGATAAACCCGATGAATATGGTCACGACGACCGCCACGGCACCTGCCTCGGTCGGGGTCAGTTTCCCCGAGAAGATGCCGTAGAAAATGATGCCGGGGACAAGGAAAGCGTACCAGCCGGACTTGACCGTCTTCCACAGGTTCGCGCGCCATTCAGCTGCGGTCATCATGCCGCCGCCTTCCCAAAGGTTCAGCCGGTTCATCGCGACGTTGGTGATCAGGATGGCCGTCAGGATCAAGAGGCCGGGGATCAGCGCAGCAAGGAACAAGGTCGAGACCGCTATACCCAGCACGAGGCCGATGATGATATAGGCGATAGAGGGCGGGATGAGGATTCCGGTACAGGCCCCCGCCGCGACCAAAGCGCAGGCGTAGGGGCGGGGATAACCGCTCTCGACCAGCCGGTCGATAGTCATGCGCCCTACCGCTGCCGCACCTGCTGCGTCCGACCCGGAGATCGCCGCGAACATGCCGCAGACCAGGACGGTGGCCGAACCGAAGCCACCCTTGGCCCAGCAGGTCAGGGCTTCGGCGACGTCCAGAAACTTTCGACTAAGCCCGGTTCGGACAAGCACGTCGCCGGTCAGGATAAACAGCGGCACAGCTGTCAGCGCGAAGGCATCGATGCCCGAGAACAGCTTTTCGCCGACAAGGCTCAGCGGCAATGCGCCGGACATGATCAGCATTGTGATCGAGGCAGCGCCTATTGCGGCCCAGACCGGAACGGCGAGCGCGACAAGAGCGACGAAGAGAATGACGGAGGCGTAGAAATCCCACCCAAGTTCAAGAGTTTGACCGCCGAGTTGTTGCCACATCATGGCTCAGGCCCTCCCTTAATCAAACAGCTTGTCGCCTTCGTAGACGGGACGGCCCGTTCGAAGGTCGGCAATATCGCGGAGGAAGGACTGCACCAGCCGAAAGATGACCAGCGCGAAGCCAAACGGCACCGCCATCAGGAAAAAGACCTGGCTGATCCGCAGGCCGTGTGTGACAGACCCGAATTTCCAGGACACGTGGACTGTCTCCCACGACCAATAGATCGCGACGAGTGCCACGATGAACATCACGATGTCGCCGAAGATGTACAGCAGCGTTTTGACCGTGCGCGGGACGTAGTGCATCAGAACATCAATGCGGATATGCCCGCGTTCCTTGACCGCAGCGGCGGCACCGATCCATGCGAGATAGATGAACGCATACCGGACGATTTCTTCGCCCCAGATGGACGAGTAGGCAAAGACCTCGCGCCGGACCACTTCGATAAACATCGTGCCGACGAGCATGACGTAGAAGACTAAAAGCAGCCAACGTTCGGCATTTTTATCAATCGCTCGAAAGAGCTGAGACATAGCATCCTCACTACCGTCACGCGGCGGTGACGTGTTCTAGTGGGTTTTTAATGGGCAAACATCGGATGAGCCGACGCTGGACGCGCCGGCCCGAAGACGCGATCAGGCGTCGTGCACGTAGTATTTCGCACGCGTGTCTGCGGCTTCTTCCAGCTTGGCGAACGCATCCATCGATCCGGCCAGCTCGGTCTTGAAGCTGTCCCATTCGCTACGCTGATAGCCACCGACCTCTTTCCATTCGCCCAACTGATCTTCGCTGAGCGAGTGGAACTCGACGCCGTTCGCGATCAATTGAGACATGGCGTAGGCCCGTGCCGAAGGCACTTTGGACAGGTTCTGCTGCTGGGTGACTTCGCCCGCAAATTCGATACCTTCCTTGACGTCCATCGGCAGGCTGTCGAACCATTCAAGGTTGATCGAATAGACCTGACTGTCCGGCACCGCCTGAGTGAAGGTCACATGGCTGAGGATCTCACCAAAGCCAAAGACATGCAGCGCGCCCACCGAGGGATCAAGCGCATCTGCGACGCCTTGCCGGATCGCTGACGGAGTCTCACCCCACGCAACAGGCGTCGGGTTCGCACCCACCATGCCATAATACTGCTGCAGCATTTTTGATCCGGGTACGCGGAATTTGACACCGGACATATCGCCGGGGGTGATAATTGCGTTGCCTCCCTGGCGAACAGCGACGACGCGCGGATCGATCACGATATACATCAGCGCTTTAAAGCCGGATGCCGCGATCTTGGGGTCTACTTCCGCCTTCCAAGCTTCAGAGGAAGTTAGGTTCGTGAACCGCTGGTTGGACCCGCAGAAATATGGAAGGTTGATCAGGTCGACGACGCTTGCGAAGGGCGCGAAATTTGACAACGAGTGTTGCGCGGCTTGAATGGTCCCCCCCTGAACCGCCTGCGCCAAAGCACCACCTGCACCAAGCTGACCACCGGGCGCCAGTTTCACATAGACCTTGCCATTCGTCATGTTCTGGATGTTTTCTTTCAGGTCCAGCTGCATGATCGGATAGCTGCGAGACGCGCCCAGAACATAGGCCGTTGCCAACGTCATCTTGAATTCAGCCGCGTTTTCGCGATCGCGTTCCTCGGCGGCGGTCTGTGCTGCCGCTTCGCTGGACCACAATGTCCCAGCCGCGCCGGCGACCATAGCTGCCGTGAACGAGCCGGTGCCCGCGAGTTTCAAAAAATTCCGACGCTCGGCCGAAGCCAGCTCCTGTTTAGTCTTGTCCATGTGTTCTCCTCCCGTTGGACTTTTTTCGGATTTATTCCTTTGATTTTTTCTCCGAAATTTCTTTTGCTTCGCTCCGCAGAATGCCGATCGAAAAGGCGATGGCCGCAGCAAACAAGATCAACATTTCCCAGATATTGTTGACTAAGGGCGCATTCGAGACTGCTCCGATCACTACGTTCGCTACAAACGCGAGCAGCAATATTCCAGCTATCAAGTATGGCATGCGTCCTCCCCAACCCATCCAATGTCTCGCACTGAGTCGTCCGCAATGTAAGCGCTTACATTTTGTTATGCAAGCGCTTACATTGCATATGTGCTGTAGGTTCCCGACAAATCGTGCTTTTGATAGAATTTGTCTTGAGCTAGTTGCCCATCCAGAATGACAAGAAAAACCATGCCTCAAAGCGGTCACGAAAACACAGTCCCAACCCTTGCAGATGTTGCCCGACATGCGAACGTGTCCACCGCAACTGTCTCGCGGTGCCTGAACTCGCCAGAGCGGGTAGGGCAAAGCACAAGGGAACGAGTTCTGGCAGCTGTACGAGAACTTGGGTACGCGCCAAATTTCGGAGCCCAAGCCCTTGCAGCAAGGCAGACAAATACGATTGCCGCCGTGATACCGACTATGGAGAACGCTGTTTTTGCACGCGGACTACAGGCGTTTCAGGAAGAACTGGTGCGGCATGGTAAAACGCTTCTGGTTGCTTCGTCCGCCTATGATTCAGAGCTGGAAGAACAACAGGTGCGTGCGTTGGTAGCGCGGGGTGCAGATGGGTTGCTGCTGATTGGATACGATCGCGAACCGGAAATCTATGCGTTTCTGGAAAAGCAGCGTGTACCAACTTTGATCGCCTGGTCATTTGATCCTGACCAATCCCCGCCGGCCATCGGCTTTGACAATCGGGCTGCGATGTTTGCCCTTGCCCGGCAGGTCATTGGATATGGGCATCGGCATATCGCGTGTATCTCTGCACCAACCGCTTCGAATGATCGGGCAAGGGAACGCGTTCAAGGCATTCGGGATGCCAAACAAGAGGCCGGTCAAGACCCGAATACAATGTTTCTTGTCGAGACCGCTTACGGCGTTGAAACTGGTGAAGTTGCTTTGCGCGAGGTCATGACAGCCGCACCAGAAACGACTGCCGTGATGTGCGTCAATGACGTTTTGGCGGTCGGAGCCTTACGCGCGGCTCGGGAAATGGGGCTTGAGGTGCCTAGAGACCTCTCAATTACCGGTTTTGACGATATCGAAATTGCAATGCTCGCCGAACCCGCTCTTACGACGGTACATGTCCCGCATCGCGAGATGGGGCGTCGCGCCGCTGGGATGCTGATCCAGATACTCCGTGATGCGCACAGCGGTCAAAGTGTTGAGTTGCCGACAGAAATAAGACTACGTCAATCACTCGGTCCTGCCCGCACTATTGTGTGATCCCAACCTTGAGGGCTATCTCTGGAAATCTACCCGCTCGAATCTACCAACGATGTACGACCCGGATTCGGCATGCACGGCCAATCCAACTTGAACTACTGGTGTGAGTATTTCTTAGACTCAGAGTTTATGGCTAGCAGACTAAGAAAGCTGTGAGGAAGGCCTTTGTACGCGGCTCATCCGTTGCGATGCAGAATGCCCCGAACCGGACGATGCCTGCCGCGGCAATCGGGCAAAAATTATTTTGTCGCGGCTGTCTTTCAGGTTCTGGTCACGTGGTTAACAGAGCCGAAAGTTCATTTGCCCCCTTTTTCAGGATACCCAGAAACGACATCAGGCTGTTGACGTTGTGACGTTGTGTCGGTGCATGAACCGAAAGTGTGCCCACCAATCGGCCTTGCCCATCTTGAACGGGTACTGCTAGGGCTGCCATTCCACTCATGAACTCTTCATCATCAGTGGAATAACCGTTCTGAGCGATATGTTGGATTTCCGTGCGCAATGACTGCGGATCGGTCAGGGAACTTTCAGTCTGTGGCTGCAGATTTCCTGCTGAAAGAAATCCATCCAGTGTTTTCTGCCGGAGCGTGGACAAGTACATCTTGCCGCTGGCGGTGCAATGAAAGGGAACCTGTGTCCCGACCGGTAATTGAATGCGCAAAGGCCACTTCGTCTCAACCCGGTCAAGATAGATCATGCCCTCTCGGTCAGGAATGGCGAGATTGCATGTCTCACCAACCTGCTCGGCGACACTGCGTAAGATCGCCAAACGCGCTGTGCGCAGATGCTCGGACGACATGGTGTTGACTGAAAGCAACCTTAGACGGTGCCCAGGACCGTATGAGCGGCCATCCAGATCGCGCTGCAGGAAACCTTCGGCCTCTGCTGTTTGCAATAAACGGTGGATTGTTGGTTTCGCCAGACCGAGTGTCTCGATCAGGTCCGATGGTTTGACGGCAACGCCGCGTCGCGCCACCTCCTCAAGGATGAGGAGAAGGCGCAAGTTAGTTGGGATCTGAGTTTCTTTGTCTTGTGTTTCCGTTTCGGCCATCCCGCAACAGTCTAGTTATTTGGCAGCAGGATCAAGGCCAGATCAGGTACAAGCGAGATCAAAATCCACACTGATATCAGCGCTGCTAGATAGGGCACAGTGTACCGAAGCAGACGGAAGTAGGGAACGCCAGTCACCCCTGATGCCACGTAGAGATTGAGACCGTAGGGGGGTGTGATGAAGCCAATCGAAGCCCCCACAAGGAAGATTACCGAGAAATGGATCGGATCAATCCCGACCGAGGCCGCAATTGGTGCCAGAATCGGGGCCAGGATGATCGTGACAGGCAGGCTTTCGAGTACCATGCCCGAGAAGAAAACGATCACCATCGAAGTAAACAGAACCGCATGGTAGCCACCCATCGAGGTTACGAAATCCCCAATGGTTTGCTGAGCGCCAAGCAATGAAAGGATCTGCTGCATCACCACAGAAATCGCGATCAGCGGTGCGAGGATACCTGTGATCTGGGCCGAGCGGATCACGATTGAGGGGATCTCGGGGATCGTGAAGCCTTCGACGACAAACATCTCGGCATAGCTTTTTTCGGTGGGTGAGATGTCGTTCCGCGCGCCCATGATCCGATTGATCGGATAGCTGACCAACCCTGCAATAACGCAGAAGCCGACCGTCACTCCGGCTGCCTCAGTTGGTGAGAATTTGCCTGTGTATATACCCCACAGCACCAGCCCGATGGCGAAGAATCCAAGCCAGGCACCGAATGCAGTTTTCAACACCCGGTTCAGTTGCAGTGGGATCAGATGACCCCAGCCGTTCATGCGGCAAATGATCCAGCAGGCGAACTGCATGCCAAAGACCATCAGCGCGCCCGGAAGGATACCCGCCACAAATAGCTCGGAAATCGGCAGGTTCATCAGGAAACCGTAGACGATAAAGATAATCGAGGGAGGAATGATGATCCCCACAGTTCCACCAGCCGCAGCGGTGGCTGCGCTGAAACGTTCGTCATAACCCCCTTTGACCATCTCGGGGTGCAGCATCGAACCGATCGTGGCGGTTGTGGCCGAGTTTGAGCCTGAGATTGCTGCGAACAATCCGCAAGCCCCGAGGGATGCCATCGCCAACCCGCCGCGTATCCAGCCCAGACAGGCATAAGCAAAATCGCTGAGCCGCCGCGCGATGCCCGATTTATTAATCAGGTCTCCGGTCAGGATGAACAGCGGCATCGCCAGCAAGGCGAAACCCTTGTTGAACACGTTCAGAAGTTCAGCACCCATGTTGTCCAGCGTCAGGCCAAGAACAAACGAACAGCCGATGACCCAATAGCCGATTACCAACAAAACCGGCACGCCCAGCATGAACAGAAAGGTGACCGCAAGAGAGATCAGTGTGACCATAGTTCCGTCTGTCATCAGTCTGCTCCGATCACGGCCTGCTTGATCAGCGGCTCGCCTGTTTTCCAGTTGTTCAGATCATCGGCAAGGTTCTGAAACACGCGCCCGACCATCAGAAAGAACGACAGCGGTGCGGCCAGAAGGAACCACCACTGCATGATATTGTCTGTACCCAGAACGATCTGAAAGTTTGATGCCGACAATGCCACCAGCCGTGTTGTGGTCACGATGACGATCACCGCAAAGATGAACCACAATATCGCGTCGAGTATCAGGCAAGCCAATTGCCCAGCCCTCGGCATTGCAGTGCGGAATTCGCTGAAGCTCAAATGTGTGCGCAGGCGGACATTGTACGACGCCCCAAACCACGCCATGACCATGAACAGCAGCGGGGGAATGGTGGTCGACCAGGGTTCCTGATCGTTGAACACAAACCGGTCGATCACGCCCCAGAAGATGATTAATGCGATCGCAAGGTAGGAATACACCATCACCGACCGTTCCAGATGACGTTCAACAAAGGGCACCGCCCGATAGATCAACATGATCACGATTCCGCCAATCGCCGAGACAATCGCGCCCAACACCCAGGCGGCGTCGGATTCCAGTGCGGATTGAATCTCGAACGAATCCTGGCTGAGAAAGGCGCTGAAAATCGCGCCGATGTCTGCCCAAAACGACATGAACCCCGTCCTCCCAGTCGGTATAAAGTTGAACCGGCCCGCTCAGGGCCGGTTCGTAACAGTCTATCAGGCTTCGCCTTTCCACCAACGGCGCGGTTCGACATTTTCCGGCAGGGTGTCGGCCGGAATCTCGCGCGCGATGTCGTAGATTTCCTGATAGGTATCAATGCCGCCTGCCCATTTATTCAGACGTTCGCGCCACTGGGCCCAAGGCTCTGGGTTGTAGTTCGGAGCGCACATCTCTTCGGCCAGCTTGATCTGATCGTCAGCCAGGAATGCCGGGCGCACGCCATTTTCGGCGAAGATAGTGTCCGGCAATTGCGGCTCCGAGAAGCCTACCGTATTCAGCAATGCGGCTTCATTCGCACCCTGGATCAACGCTTGAGTGAAGTAGGAAGACTCCATAACTGCGTCCTGCAATTCTCCACTCAGACCATCAAAGACCTCGGCCGACATGGACGTATGTTCAGTGCCGCAGAAAAATTTCAGATTGACCGACTGCGAAACCACCGGCGCCATATTGGCGTAAGCCACGGCCGAGGCCCAGGTTTCCGCCCCATCGATCAGACCTGTCTTAAGCGCATCCAGCGTCTCTTCCCAAGCCACCGGGACCGGGTTCAGATTCAGCAATTGCATTGCAATCCGGCCCAACTGCGTACCCGTCACGCGGTTCTTGGTACCAAACAACTCTTCCAGTTTGGTGACGGTCGGCTTGTCGGCAAAGGTCGAACCCATTTGCAGGCCGCGTAGCTCACAATGGGTAAACAGGAACTTCAACCCGTGCCGTTTTTCCAGCGGATCACGCAGGATGCGCTGGCTCGCCGGGCTATAGAAGAAGTGATACTGCGCCGCGCGGCTGGGGAACATATAGGCATAGTCCAGCACGTTCAGATAAGGTGCGCCTCCGGCCGAGTTCTGAGTTGAGGCGGCATAAATATCGACGATTCCCTGCTGGGTCTTTTCGACACAGCTCAGTTGGCCGCAGATCTGGTTGTCGCCGATGAATTCGATGCGAATCTCGCCGTCCGTGCGTTCTTCCAGGTCGCGCGCGAACTCAATTGCGCCGGCGCGCTCAATCAACAGGTTGCGGGTGTTGAAGCCCGACGCGCCGAATTTCAGCGTGTGCTTCGGCTCTTTCGAAAAGCGCTTTTCATAGGTGGATTCGGCGGCGTGCGCCAGATTCGCCAGACTCATCGCGCCGCCGAACCCGCCCGCCGCCAGGAGTGTCGAGCTCATGCCGTAACGCCCGGCCACGCGGAAGAAATCTCGCCGTGAAATACCACTTAGTTTCCGTCCGATCTCCATTGCTTACCTCCCTGATCGCAATTATTGAGACGTTTTGTATCAAAAAAGGCTAGTATAATTCTTGCATCTTGCATAGAGTTTTTTTCAGCGACGTTGGAAGGAGGCGGTTATGGAGGTGGATTATGCAGTTGTTGGCGCAGGATCGTCGGGCTGTGTCATTGCCAATCGGTTGAGCGCAGACCCCAACACAACTGTTGCGCTGCTCGAAGCAGGTGGCCGCGATACCAACCCGTGGATTCACATCCCCGTCGGCTATTTCAAAACGATGCATAACCCCTCGGTTGACTGGTGCTATCGCACTGAGCCCGACCCCGGCCTTAACGGTCGATCCATCGACTGGCCACGGGGCAAGGTTCTGGGTGGCTCATCCTCGCTGAACGGGTTACTCTATGTGCGTGGCCAGAAGGAAGATTACGACCGCTGGCGGCAAATGGGCAACGATGGTTGGGGCTGGGACGATGTGCTACCCCTGTTCAAACGCTGTGAGGATCAAGAGCGCGGCGAGGATGAATATCATGGCGTCGATGGCCCCTTGTCAGTGTCCAACATGCGCATTCAGCGCCCGATCTGCGATGCCTGGGTCGCGGCGGCACAGGCCGCCGGTTACCCATTCAACCCAGATTATAACGGGGCCGAGCAAGAAGGCGTGGGTTACTTCCAACTGACCACGCGCAATGGCCGCCGCTGTAGCGCCGCCGTCGCCTATCTCAAGCCCGTTCGCAGTCGTCAGAACCTCAACATCATCACCAAAGCGCTTGTGTCGCGTGTGGTTCTGGATGGGAAAAAAGTAACCGGGCTGGTCTACCGGGATCGTTCTGGTGCCGAGCAGACCCTGACAGTTCGGCGCGAGGTCATCCTGTCCGGTGGGGCGATCAACTCTCCCCAAATCCTGATGTTGTCAGGGATCGGAGAGCCGGATCATCTAAAGGAAAATGGTATCAAACCGCTGCACGCCCTGCCGGGTGTTGGCAAAGGTCTTCAGGATCACTTGCAGGCGCGGCTGGTGTTCAAATGCAATGAGCCCACACTGAATGACGAAGTTCGCAGCCTGTTCAATCAGGCGCGAATCGCGCTGAAATATGCACTATTTCGTGCGGGTCCGATGACAATGGCCGCCAGCCTTGCGACTGGTTTCATGAAAACCCGGCCCGATGTTGAGACGCCCGACATTCAGTTCCACGTGCAACCCTGGTCCGCCGACAGCCCAGGCGAAGGTGTGCATCCGTTTTCGGCCTTCACGATGTCGGTCTGCCAACTGCGTCCGGAAAGTCGGGGAGAGCTGCGCCTGAACGGACCGGACCCATCCGAACATGTCAAGATCATCCCGAACTATCTGTCCACTGAAACGGACTGCCGAACCATTGTCGACGGCGTGAACATCGCGCGCGGGATTGCCAAACAAAACCCTCTGGCCTCGAAGATTTCAGAAGAGTTTCGACCAACGGCAGAGCTGAGCTGCGAAGACTATGACGGCACTCTGGATTGGGCCAGATCGAACAGCGTGTCGATCTACCACCCAACCGGCACCTGCGCGATGGGGAACGCCGAGACGTCTGTTGTCGACGCAAGACTAAAGGTACACGGTATTTCGAACCTGCGGGTGGCCGATTGTTCGATCATGCCGGAAATCGTCAGCGGCAACACCAACGCACCAGCGATCATGATCGGCGAAAAGGCAAGCGACCTGATAAAGGCGGATGCTTGAGAAATCTGCCATCGTATCTGATCGCCTGATCCCTACAGTATCAATAGATCAGTGCGCCAATCGCATCAAAAAACGATCTGGCGCTGTGCCGGTGGTTGGAATCTGCATGCGCTTTGCGACCGCTTTGTCTTGTGAATAAACGAAGTCTGGTAACCGAACCTCGGATGATTTTGCGTTAGCCAATAGTCCTAACCGCAAATCCAACTTTCCTTTGACCTCCACCGCGTTTTGGCCGGCTCAAAGTCGATGATTGCTGCCTACATGAATGTGTCAGGCAGCTCCCTTTGGCTGACATTCACGAATTCCAAAACGACACGCTACCCACGTGCTAATGACGTGCCAGCAGGGAACTCATAATAAAGTCTTCGGCGCACACAATGATCCCGGTCATGGGCATTTCTGACAGCACACTACGATATGCACTGCCTTCCAGAACTTCGATCACCAGTTGTGACGCCTGAAGGGGATCCGGAACGGCGCGCAATTCACCGCCAGTAATTCCTCGCTTCACTACGGCTTCCAGGGCCTCAGTCAAACTCGACCGGTTCTCGACGAACAGCTGCGCGATGTCCGGTTGACGAACTGCTTCGCTCGAAATTTCCAATGTTAAAATAACGTTTTCCGGCGCAGCAAGGTATTTTGCGTAGGCCTTGATGAACTTTCTTATGACTTTGGGCGCGGGCGCATCTGAGTTCAGGATTTTCAGAAACGGCTCCATCTCGTGGCGTTCAAGTATTGCGATTTCTACAAGCACATCATGTTTGCCGCGAAAATGATTATAGAGATTTCCAAGGCTGACGCCCGCCCGCGCAGCGATATCGCGGACGCCTGTCTGATGATAGCCCCGCTCAAGGAAACACATAACTGCGGCCTCCAAAATCTGGTTGCGACGCTTGGCTGTTGCCTTTTCCCGGATTGATTCCGGCTTCTTGGTGTCATCGGACATTTTTTCAACTTAATATTGAACGAACGATCGTTCATAGTATATGACACTCTATCGAATGCCACAAGGTGCAATGGATTCGGCGGCACAGGAAAGACTGGTCTATGACAGAAAAAACTTTGGAAACTCGGCAAAGACCGACCCGGCGATGGCTTTGGATTGGACTATCGTTGGCACTGTTTGTAGCGATCGTCATCCTCCTGTTTGATACAGAAGATACAATTGATGTTCAGGCAACAACGACCTCACCTCCGCCACCGATCATCTCGGTCGTCACGGTTGCTTCAGCAACCGTACAAGCGCAGGTTTCGGCGTTCGCCGAAGTTCGGCCTCGGTGGGATGCCAAGCTGCGATCTGCTGTGTCCGGGCGCATCATTGCAGTGCACAACGCCGCTTTGGCAGGGACTAAGGTGGAACGGGGTGCCCCTTTGTTTTCAATCGAAAATGCAACGTATCAAAGCGCCGTTGCAGCCGCTGAGATGGAGCTTGAGCAAGCGGAACTGGCGTTATTGCGCGCGCAGAACAAAGTGACAGTCGCGCAACGACAGTTTGACCGGGATGAAACAGAACCGCCAAACGAACTGGCTGTGAATCTACCGCAATTGCGCATTGCCGAGAAATCCGTTGCAGCTGCGCAGGCACGGCTGAATGCGGCGCGAAATGAACTGAAGGACGCGGAGGTTGTCGCCCCTTTTTCGGGATTTGTAACCCATCGCTTTGCCAGCCTGGGCCAGACGGTCAACCCAGGCGATGCCCTGATACACCTTTCGGACGACCAGCAATTCGAACTGGTCGCCGAGTTTAGTCAGGCGGACTGGGCGTTGTTGGATCATCCGATCTCTGGCGCCACTGCTGATCTGACACAGCGCTCGGGCGGAGCGTTGGGGCGGGCTCAAGTCCGGCGTGGAGGAGGGTTTCTGGATCAAGACACACGGCAGGTGCGGGTCTTTTTGGATGTCACAAAGCCCGATGAACGCATACTCGCCGGAGACTTCCTGCAGGTTCACATACCCGGACGCCGGATCTCGGACACATTAACCCTACCCGAAAGCGTCCTGACCCGTGCGGGATACATTTGGCTTGTAGACGATAAGGACCAATTGCAGAGGCTTAGCCCGAACATCCTGTTCCGCAGCGAAAGTACAGTGACGGTATCGGCTCCCGAAGGGACCGGCCCGTGGCGCGTGGCCAAAACACCTTTGGCCTCGTTTCTACCGGGTCAGCGGGTGACGCCGCAATCAGATGGGGGCTGAGCCATGCATGCTCTGACATCCTGGTTTATCCGAAATCCGGTCGCTGCCAATTTGATGATGGCACTGATCCTATTTCTTGGGGTGCAAACGCTGCTGAACATTCGGATCGAAGGCTTTCCCCGGATTCCGCCGGAAAGTGTTACAATCGCGATCGAGTTTCCGGACGCCACAGCCGAACAGGTTGATGAATTGGTGACCCAGAAAGTTGAGCAGGCCCTCGAAGGTTTGGAGGGCGTGCGTAGTATGACCTCACAATCCCAAAATGACCTAAGTGTCGTGACTGTCCGTCGCGCAGGTGGCCAGAAACTACAAGCCGTCCTGGATCGTGTCCGTATTCGGATCGACGGCTTGACTGATCTGCCTGATACTGCGCGCCGACCCGTGATCGAAGCCTCGGGTTTCGATTTTCCGGCGCTGTATCTGAACTTGTTCGGAGAAACAGACCCCGCCACATTGCAGAGCTTGGCGCAACGCCTGAAAGAAGAGTTGCTGGCGCAACCGGAATTGTCGCGGTTGCAAATCTGGGGCCTGATACCGCGGGAATTGCGCATTGAAATCGACCCGGCTTTGCTGCGCCACTATGGGTTGACGGTTTCGGATGTGACCCGTGCCATCGAAGGGAATTCGCTGGCCTTTCAGGCAGGTCGTCTGAGGACCGATGGCGGTACGATCTATCTGCGGGCCGATGACAGGGCGAAATACGTGCCGGAATACGCAGCTCTGCCGATCATCGAACGTGACGACGGGTCCTATGTGCCTTTGGGCGATATTGCCAAAATCGAAGACGGGTTTCAGGACGGCGAGTACCTGTTTCGCCTGAACAGCAAACCAACCGTAGGGATGGAGGTTCTGGTCGGGCAGAGGGAAAACCTGCTGGAGATCAGTGATATCGTGCGCAGCACGGTTGACGAGTTCAGCCGACAGCTGCCGTCGCAGGTTCAGGTCGAGATCTGGGGTGATAGCGCTGGCTACATCTCGGACCGCCTGGCGCTGTTGCGCTCAAACGGGGTGCAGGGTTTGATCCTTGTGACCCTGATGCTGTCGATTTTCCTGAACGTGCGTTTGGCCTTCTGGGTTGCCATGGGCATTCCTGTTTCGGTCATGGGGGCGCTTGCTGTCTCGGGCTCGAAATGGGTGGACTATTCGCTGAACGATGTCACGACTTTTGGTCTGATCATTGCCTTGGGAATTCTGGTCGATGATGCCGTTGTAGTCGGCGAAAGCGTTTTTGAAGAACGCCGCAAGGGGAAGGACCCGATTAGGGACACGGAACGCGGCGTGCATCGCGTGGCTGTTGCGACCGTCTTTGGCGTGCTGACCACAATCGCAGCCTTTTTCCCGATGCTGTTGATCGACAATCCGCTGGGCAAGGTACTTGCCGGGTTCGCGGGCATCGTGATCCTGACGCTGATCTTTTCGCTTATCGAAAGCAAATTCATCCTGCCCGCCCATCTGGCGCAGGTTTCGATGCGGCAAGAGCGTCGATACCTGCCGACCCGCTTGTGGGGGCGGGTACAGGATTCTGCGCAGGGCGGGTTGTACTGGGTGCGGGATTGCATCTACCAGCCTTTGCTCGTCGCGGCGGTGCGTCAGCGCTACGCTGTGCTGATCTTGTTCATTGCCGCCGCAACGCTGGGGCTTGGCCTGATGTACAAGGGCAAGGTCAGGACGGTGTTCTTTCCCGAGGTGCCCGGTCAGGTCATCACGATGAACCTGGAAATGGATGCCCGCTCCCCCTTTGCGCTGACCCGCACGAACGTGAATCGGATCGAAGCCGTGTTGAACGAGCTGAACGTCGAGCTTGCAGAAGAGGCGAGTATGTCTGCTCCACCCGTTCAGACAGTATTCACCATCATCAACAGCGCTGGAAATGCCCAAATTTTCGCTGAAATGATCCCGGTAGCTGAGCGTCCGAATGTCCCGATCCTTTCCGTGGTCCGCGAATGGCGCGACCGGGTCGGTGCGGTCGAGGGCGTCACCGAGTTGGAGTTCACCGGATCGGAAACGCTTGCCGGAGGGTTCCGAATCCGGTTGGCGTCAAAAGACGAAGACCTTCTGCAGCAAGCCAGCGCCGAAATGAAAGGTTTCCTGTCGAACATCGAGGGCGTGGCAAATGTAAGGGATGGGTTGGTGGGCGGCCAACCTGAACTGAAACTCCGCCTGCGCCCGGACGCGCGGCACCTTGGTTTTAACGCCGAGGCTCTGGCCAGACAGATTGGCTATGGGTTCGGCGGGGCCGAGGTGACCAAGGTCAGACGCGATGGGTCCGAAGTCCGCGTAGTCGTACAGAACGCGCGTGAAAACCGCGATACGTTGGCGGATCTGGTGCAGACCCGGTTGCGCAGCGCATCCGGCGCCTGGGTGCCGCTTGAGACCGTCGCCGAAATCGAGGGCACCTATGCCTCTGGCACTATCGATCGCCGTGACGGCAAGCGCATGAACATCGTAGCCGCGTCCATCGACCGCGACCTTGTTGCTCCCGAAGAGGTGGGGCAGGCGGTGTTCGAGCAGCTGGTCCCGAAACTCCGTGCCAAATATCCCAGCGTAACCGTCCTGCCGGCCGGTGAACTGGAAGAAATGGCCGATATAAGCGATGGCCTGAAGCGCGCGCTGTTGCTGGCAGCCGTTCTGATCTATGTGCTGATGGCCGTGCCGTTGAAAAGCTATTGGCAGCCTTTCGTCATTCTGGCCATCGTGCCATTCGGCTTTATCGCAGCCGCCGTTGGGCACCTGATCATGGATGTCTCGCTGTCGCTGTTTTCGTTCTTCGGCATGCTTGCTCTGACCGGTGTGATTGTGAACGACAGTCTGGTCATGATCACCCGCTACAATCAGGCGCGAGAGGAAGGTCAGCCCGTGAATCTGGCGCTGAGAAGCGCAGGCATTGGACGTTTCAAGGCGATCTTTCTGACCACCGCAACTACAGTGATTGGTCTGCTGCCTTTGCTGACCGAAACCTCTGAGCAAGCACAGTATCTGATCCCTGCGGCAATCTCTTTAGCTTTTGGAGAACTCTTCGGCACAGCCCTCATGCTGCTGCTGGTGCCGGTACTGATCGCCATCACCGAGGATGTCATTGCCATTTTCAAGTCACCCCTTCCGCAGCCTTCTGAAGAAAGGACAAAGCCATGATACGGAACCTTCTAGCCCCTGCGTTCGCCGTGGTAACGCTTGCGGCACCGGCCGCCGCCGAGGGTCTGAATGTGACTGTGGACGGCATCCGCAACGCCAAGGGCAACATCGTGATCCTTGTATTCGATAACGCGCGCGCCTTTGACAGTTTGGATGTCTGGAGCGCCATTGACTACGCCCAGATTCCGTCACGTAAAGGCAGCGTCAGCCATGAGTTTTCTGACCTGAACGCGGGCCCATACGCTGTGCTGTTGTTTCATGACGAAAACAAGGACGATGACCTGAACATGACTGAGACAAAACTGTTGGAGGGGCTGGGTTCAACAGGTGCCTCAGACCCTCAGGACGAGCCGGATTTTAAGGCTGCCTCGGTCTGGCCGGGCGATGTGCGTGTTCGCATTCACTATGATCAGTAATTCGCCATGCTGACAGATCGAAAACTGACAATCGGCACGCTTCTGAGTGTGTTCCGCTGGCGCGTAGGGATTACGTGGTTCCTGATCCTGGCTGAAACTGCCCTGACGGTTCTGATTCCGCTGTTCGTCGGCTTCGCCATAGATGGATTGCTGAGCGAAGATTTTGAGCCCTTTGTGCAGTTAGGTGCGCTCATGGTTGCCCTCACTATGATCAGCGTGATCCGGCGGATTTACGATACACGTGTCTACGGTATGATCCGTGTCGAATTGGGCAAGGCGCTTGCCGCGCGGTTTTCAAATCTTCCAATTTCGTCGCTGAACGCCCGGATCGGGATGGGGCGCGAACTGGCCGACTTTCTTGAAGAGATCCTGCCTTCGGCAATCGCGGGGGTGGTGCAGTTCGTCGTATCAGCAATTTTGCTGTTTTACTTCTCGCCAGTTCTGGCCCTGTCTGCCTGTGGGGTTCTTGTCGGAATGATATCTGTATACGCTCTGTTTCATTCGACGTTTTGGCAATGGAACCGTGCGCTGAATGAGCAAATGGAGCATCAGGTCAGTGTTCTGGGACAACGACGTGACCGTCCGGTTTTCGTCCACCTGAGTAAACTGCGCCGGTTCGAAGTAAAGCTCTCGGATACCGAAGCCGTTCTGTATGGCGTAATCTTCATTCTGTTAATAGGTCTGCTCCTATTCAACCTGTGGTTCGCGACCCAAAACCTGGATGCGACACCGGGCATGTTATTTTCGATTATCAGCTATTCGTGGGAGTTTGCGGAAGCCGCACTTGCTTTGCCCGTCACCTTACAATCCTGGTCTCGCCTGTCAGAAATTACGACCAGGTTGCAGAGCGATTGATCAGGCTTGCATACCATAAATGGCGTGATACGGGATTTGTAATCAGGAAGTAACCAGTCCATTCCGGTCGTGCGCAGCCTAGCTAAAGGAGGGGTAAGAAGAGCTGATAAACTAGAGCTTTGTGAATTCAGACAAAGCCTGCAACGGGCGCAGTATGACTGAAGATCGGGCGTCGCGCTGTAATCGTTCGATGAGCTTCTTGAATATGGCCGGATTTCAATAGCAGATTCAGGTAAGTCAGCTCCAAAAGGTCACGCTGTGCGCGGCTGCCACCCAGACGAGCGTGATCTGCCATGACCGGAGTCAGCTGTTGCAGCGCATCCGTCCAATCTTGTCGCGCAATCGCACCCCAAGCACGTGCCACCGGGCGAACAAGATCTGCCGCAAAACCCAAGCTTGTTTCGGTCAGAACCGCAAGGCGTTCTCCTTCCCCTGCCATTGCATGAGCCAGCGCGCCATGTATGTCCGCAAAACTCATGCCTGGTTTTGGAAAAAACCGTGATGCGTATTCGCTCAGGTCGCGCCAAAGTTTGGGCGCAACTGTTAGACCCGCAATTTCAGTGCGGTGCAAAAGTGCAGCAGCATCGGTTAGAACATTTATCGGCAACGAATAGGACGCTGCGGGTGCGATAGCTCCCTCGTAAATCGTCCATAGCTCAGCCTCATCCCCTTGCTCCAAGGCCCACAGAGCGCGATGCCAACTTAAGTGGCCGTGCAATACCGAGCGCACATCATAATCCGCGATCCAGTCGGCAAGGTATGCGCGACCGGCCTCTCCATAACCTTGCTCGTAGAGCGTGTGCGCTTTGAAGTGTGACGCGTTTGCATTGGTGTTGTTCAAAGCGAGCGAGCCGTCCATCATGGACATGGCCTCATCAAGCCGCCCAACTTCGCACAGCGCCTGACCGTGTACGCTCATAACCCACCAGTCTTCGCCCAAGGCATCAAATAATTTGGTCGTGTAGGCAAGTTGCGTGCTTTCCCGACCAGGCTCACCCGATGTTCCAATCAAACCGAAAATGTTGGTACAGATCTGCGCGACAAGGACATCGCGGGGGTGATGAGCAGCGTGCTTCAGAACTGCGCTTCGTGCCTGTAAGACACGTCCCTGAAGCAAGAGATCGAATACCGCAAGATGACCCTCCTCGCGCTCAGTCAACCCAGATGCGCAGGCGCGGGCCGACGCCATTGCCTCTTGAGCGCCAGACATATCGTTTTCATACATTCGAGCTCGAGCAAGCCCAACGTGACCGAGGGCGAATCCGGGATCGGCCGTGATGGCGGCGGAAAAAGCTTCGCTTGCACCAAACGTTGCTGCAAGGATGTGATCAAGCCCCGCGACATAGGCGTCCCGCGCCTCTGGCAGGCTGGTCGTCAGCGTCAGTCCATATCGGTCAACCAGCATCTCCATACTCCCACTTTCGTCAGCATGCTCAAACGTGCGTGCTCGCAACTGCCCAACGCTAGCATAAAAAGCGAAACCATAAGCACTATTGTGGATAATCGATTGCTATAGGGATCGAACCATTGGTTAACGGACTGGCCTTCTGGCCTTCACTGCTGATTGAAAAGATATTGGTTGAACTAAGCGTGCCTCATAGCCTTTCTTTGCCAATAGGGTTGTCCTAAGGAGGCACAGTGATGAGGTGCACATTGCCTACCAAGTATATGGCGATGGCTTTCTCGCTACGTTTGACGGACCCGGCCAGGCGATCCATTGTGGCAAGGCGATTGGCGATGCCATTTCCAAGCTGAATCTGAAAGTTCGCATAGGGGTTCACACAGGCGAAGTCGAAGTTTCTTTGCATTATGTGCGCGGAATTGCCGTTAACATTGCAGCGCGTATCTCTGAATTGGGCGGAGGCGGCGACATCGTCGTTTCCAGAACAGTAAAAGATCTGGTGGCTGGGTCCGGTTTGGACTTCGAAAGTCTTGGAACAAAAGAACTGAAGGGCTTATCCGAAGACTGGCAAGTTTATAAAGCGGTCCAAAGGCATCTCTAGCCATTCCACCCAACAGCTTTCGGAAGTCACAATTTAAACATCAAATGATGACGGCGGGAGGGGTCGAGCAGACCTTCATTAGCCATAAATTGTGGTTTTCAACCAATCAATATGAACGGCGGATTTGGCCTCAAAGCCGCTGAATAGCAGCATGCTAGCCACCTCGGCACGAATGCTTGGGAGCTGGGCATCGCCTAATGTGTAACCGCTCTTTGAACGTCCGACATCGTTGATCCATTTGCCAAACGCATACTTTTTAGCCAATTTGCGACAATGGAGTTTCTCGACGTCAGCCACAACAGTTTCCTCGTCGCCATGTCCTGCATCGTTGCCTTCGTGGCAGGGTTTACAGGATTGTCGATGACGCGAGATCTTTCGACGAAGCCGGTCTTTGAAAAGAAGGCCTCGGTGGCTCTTGCGGCTGTTTCGCTTGGCGGTGGAATCTGGGCCATGCACTTCGTGGCCATGCTCGGGCTTCAGATGCCGATCCTGTTCTATTACGACGCTGCAATCACACTTGTGTCTGCCCTTGTCGCGATCCTGCTCGTCGGAGCTGCGCTTATTCTGTTGCATTTCACCGAACGCAACCGCGCCACGATTGCGATGGCAGGAGGCGTTGTTGGGTTGGGCATCTTGGCGATGCACTATATTGGCATGGCTGGCTTGGAGCTTTGCCGGGCAGTGTATACGCCCAGTGGCGTCATCTTGTCCTCGATTGCTGCAATAGCGCTTTGTATGCTGGCTTTCGCGATTGCCTACGGGCAGCGAACAAACAGAAACATTTTGCTGGGCACTTTGTGTTTTGCAGCGGCGGTTTGCACCGTTCATTTTCTTGCTCTGGCGAGCACCCGTTTCGTCGCGGTGCCAAGTGGGGTTGAGTTTGGCCCGTTGATGAGCAATGAGACGCTGGCCATTGGCGTAATCCTGTTCAGTTTCATCATATTTGGTGCTTGCTTGTGGGTCAGCGTGACCTACCTGCCAGGACCTTCGAGGAAAGACCCGGAGCCAACAGAAGCGACCGCGGATGTAAAACCATTGCTGCAAATTCCTTGCGAACGGGATGGAGGAAAGGTCTTCATCTCTGCCGAAGATGTTCTGTTTTTGCGCGCGGATGGGCACTACACCCAAGTTTACACCGAAACGGATCGGTTGTTTTGTGTCTGGCCAGTGACCGAGGCCGCCAAGCGATTGGTGCCCACCGGATTTCTCCAGACCCACCGCAGCTACCTTGTCAATCCTCAGCGCGTGGCGCGGTTTGAGCGTACCAAGGATAAGGGCCGATGCCTGTTCGACGGGGATGGTTTGCCACCCGCGCCGGTCAGTCGATCCAAACTCAAGACGGTTCAGGATGCGCTTGCATCGCAGGTGGGCGCAATTCGTGCGACCTAGGGCGCATTTCGTGCAAAATACCTGTTTTTTGTTGATTTACTGAAGCGTCGCCATCCAAGCGCATGCAGTGATCCTTTCAGCCAGAACATTTGCTTGAAGGGAGGAGAGCCGATGATTCCAGCGGCATTCGAATACTACAGACCCAAGGACATGGCCGGTGTGCTGTCGATCCTGGAAGAGCATGGCGATGATGCCCGCGTCATGGCCGGTGGGCACAGCCTGATTCCGATGATGAAGCTGCGGATGGCGGATGTGCCGCATCTGATCGATCTTCAGGATGTCGGCGGCATGTCTGATATCGAGATCGGAAGTGACAGTATCCGCATCGGTGCGATGGTC
Organism: Ruegeria sp. C10; assembly: GCF_056537805.1. Classification (NCBI taxonomy): domain Bacteria; kingdom Pseudomonadati; phylum Pseudomonadota; class Alphaproteobacteria; order Rhodobacterales; family Roseobacteraceae; genus Ruegeria; species Ruegeria sp. C10. The sequence continues at coordinate 1,294,710 of NZ_JBQFSC010000001.1, forward strand.
ACCCAGCACGCGATTATTGATCACGACGCACTGGCTGAGGCCGCTCCGATTCTGCGCGAAGCTGCCCTTCAGATCGCAGACCCGCAAGTCCGATACATGGGGACAGTTGGTGGCAACGTGGCCAATGGCGACCCCGGCAATGACATGCCCGGCCTGATGCAGTGCCTGGATGCGCGTTTCACTGTCGAGGGTCCTGACGGGGAACGCGACATCGCTGCCCGCGAGTTTTACGAAGCCGCCTACATGACCGCTCGGGAAGACGAAGAAGTGTTGACTTCAGTCACCATCCCAACGCCGCATGGCGGTTACGCCTATGAAAAACAAAAGCGCAAGATTGGTGATTATGCTACCGCTGCTGCTGCAGTCCAGATCGTGAAAGAAGGTGGCACCTGTGCCTCCGCCTCGATTGCAATGACCAATCTGAGCGACACACCGGTCTTTTCCGAGGCGGCTGGGGCCGCTCTGGTTGGCACCGGCGTCGATGCAAATGCCATTAAGACCGCTGTGGCCGCCATGCTCGGTGATATTGACCCCACCGAGGACAACCGCGGCCCCGTCGCTTTCAAGAAACACGTGGCAGGTATCATTCTAACCCGCGCCATTGAGCGCGCCTGGTCGCGTGCGTGAGGAGATCGTCCGATGTCAAAGAAACAACACTACAAGATCACGGTGAACGGCAAGGAAGAGGAATTCCTTGCCGAGCCACGCGAACTTCTCATCTACACGCTGCGCGAGCGGCTCAACATCACCGGCCCGCATATTGGCTGCGAGACTTCCCATTGTGGCGCTTGCACCGTCACCATTGATGGCAAATCAGTCAAGTCCTGCACCATGTTCGTGGCTCAGGCCGATGGCAAGGATATCACAACCATCGAAGGCATCGGTGGGCCTGACGCGCTGCACCCGCTGCAAGAGGCGTTTAAGGAACATCACGGGCTGCAATGCGGTTACTGCACACCGGGCATGATCACACGTGCGGCAAAGTTGCTCGAAGAGAACCCGAACCCGTCCGAGGAAGAGATCCGTTTTGGCATGGCGGGTAATATCTGCCGCTGTACCGGGTATCAGAACATCGTGAAGTCCATCAAAGCCGCAGCGGCCGAGATGAATGCAGCCAAGGAGGCGGCCCAATGAATGACATGACACCAGATCGTGAGGAACGCACCGCGAACCTCAAGGGCATGGGCTGTTCGCGCAAAAGGGTGGAAGATGCCCGCTTTACTCAAGGCAAGGGCAACTACGTCGATGACGTGAAGCTTGACGGGATGCTCTTTGGAGATTTCGTCCGCTCTCCCTACGCTCACGCACGGATCACCAACATCGATACGGCGGCAGCACTTGAAGTGCCCGGCGTTCTCGCTGTGCTGACCGCCAAGGACCTTGAACCGCTCGGCCTCCATTGGATGCCGACGCTGGCCGGCGACAAGCAAATGGTTCTGGCCGATGGCAAGGTTCTGTTTCAAGGCCAGGAAGTGGCGTTTGTGGTGGCCGAAGACCGCTATGCGGCGGCAGATGGAATCGAGGCCGTCGAAGTCGAATACGAAGAGCTTGAGGTTCTGGTCGATCCGTTCAAGGCGATGGAATCAGAGATAGTTCTGCGTGAAGACACCGTGGGCGAGGATGGCAAACCAATCGATGGAGCACATGGTCCTCGAAAGCATCACAACCACATCTTCACGTGGGAAGCGGGCGACAAGGGTCCAACATTCGAGACAATCGACAATGCCGAGGTCGTTGCCGAAGAGACCATGTATTACCACCGTACGCACCCATGCCCACTGGAAACCTGCGGCTGTGTCGCCTCAATGGACAAGGTCAATGGCAAGCTGACTCTTTGGGGCACGTTCCAGGCGCCTCATGCTATCCGCACTGTGGTCAGCCTGATTTCCGGGATCGAGGAACACAATATCCGTGTGATCTCTCCCGATATTGGCGGCGGGTTTGGAAATAAGGTTGGGGCCTATCCGGGCTATGTGTGTTCGGTCGTCGCCTCCATCGTCACCGGCAAGCCGGTAAAGTGGATCGAAGACCGGATGGACAATCTGATGACCACCGCCTTTGCCCGCGACTATTGGATGAAGGGCCGCATTTCTGCCACCAAGGACGGCAAGATCACCGGGTTGCATTGCCATGTGACAGCGGACCATGGTGGATTTGACGCCTGCGCCGACCCAACCAAATTCCCGGCGGGTTTCATGAATATCTGCACCGGATCTTACGACATCCCGACTGCATTCCTTGAGGTTGATGGCGTCTACACCAACAAAGCGCCGGGCGGGGTCAGCTACCGTTGTTCCTTCCGCGTGACAGAGGCGGTTTATTTCATCGAACGGATGATCGAGGTGCTGGCGATCGAGTTGAACATGGACGCGGCAGATTTGCGCCGGATCAACTTCATCAAGAAAGAGCAATTCCCCTATCAGGCTGCGCTTGGCTGGGAATATGACTCTGGCGATTATCACACTGCCTGGGACAAAGCGCTCAGCACCGTCGACTACGAGGGATTGCGCAAGGAACAGGCCGAGCGTGTAGAGGCGTTCAAACGGGGCGAAACGCGCAAGCTCATGGGAATCGGTCTCAGTTTCTTCACTGAGATCGTGGGTGCCGGCCCAGTGAAGAATTGCGATATCCTGGGTCTCGGCATGTTCGATAGCTGCGAAATTCGCATCCATCCCACGGGCTCTGCAATTGCACGGCTTGGAACGATTTCGCAGGGGCAAGGCCACGCGACGACATTCGCACAGATACTGGCCTCCGAGATCGGATTACCTGCCGATAGCATCACCATCGAAGAGGGCGACACCGATACCGCGCCCTATGGTCTGGGCACCTACGGCTCGCGCTCGACCCCGGTTGCCGGGGCGGCTACGGCCATGGCTGGCCGCAAGATCCGCGCCAAGGCGCAAATGATCGCGGCCTATCTGTTGGAAGTGCATGACGATGACGTCGAGTTCGACGTCGACCGTTTCGTGGTCAAAGGAGCGCCCGAGCGGTTCAAGACCATGAAAGAAATCGCATTCGCCGCCTACAATCAGGCCATTCCAGGGATTGAGCCAGGGCTTGAAGCGGTCAGCTACTATGACCCGCCAAACATGACTTATCCGTTCGGTGCCTATGTTTGCGTGATGGATATTGATGTGGATACAGGCGTGCCAGACATCCGCCGCTTCTACGCTCTGGACGATTGCGGTACCCGGATCAACCCGATGATCATCGAAGGACAGGTTCATGGCGGCCTGACCGAAGCACTCGCCGTCGCTTTGGGCCAGGAAATCGCCTATGACGATCAGGGCAACGTGAAGACGGGCACGCTGATGGATTTCTTCCTGCCGACCGCATGGGAGGTTCCGAACTACGAGACCGACTACACCGTCACGCCGTCGCCACATCATCCCATCGGTGCGAAGGGCGTGGGCGAAAGTCCGCATGTGGGCGGGGTGCCATGCTTCTCCAACGCGGTGCAGGATGCGTTCCGAGCCTTTGGTCTGCGGCATACCAACATGCCACATGATCACTGGCGGATCTGGAAGACCGCCAATGAGCTTGGCCTGCACGGCTAAAGGCGAAAGGCAGGGCGGAGACGTTCCGCTCTGCCCGGAGACACACATGACCTGGACCGATTTACAATCCGCTCTTGAAGGGCAGGGCTATGTCGCATCCGACGACCTAGCAGTTGCTCTCCATTTGGCGCTGACGTTGGAGCGGCCCCTTCTTCTGGAGGGCGCCGCAGGCGTAGGTAAGACAGAGGTCGCGCGCACCCTGAGCGATGCGCGCGACACTAAATTGCTCCGACTGCAATGCTATGAGGGGCTCGACGCCGCGCAGGCCATCTACGAATGGAACTACCAGCGGCAATTGCTGACGATCCGCGCCGCGGCCGAAGATGGTGAGACGGGCAAAAGCGTTGAGGAGCGTATTTTTTCCCGTGATTTCCTGTTGGAACGCCCTCTATTGGCCGCCATTACCCAGGACACGCCGCCTGTTTTGTTGATTGACGAAATTGACCGCGCTGATGTGGAATTCGAAGCCTACTTGCTGGAAGTTCTGGCCGACTATCAAGTGACTGTCCCAGAACTCGGCACCATCACGGCCTCTAGCAAGCCGATCGTGATCCTGACCTCAAACGGCACACGCGATCTATCCGATGCACTGCGTCGTCGCTGCCTTTACACCTATGTCGATTATCCGGACCGACAGACAGAACTTGCAATCCTCAAAGCCCGCTGCCCCGCGATTGAGGCGCGTCTTGGCGCGCAAGTCGTAGGCTTTGTACAAAAGCTTCGCGAGGAGGAACTGGAAAAGACGCCCGGCATCGCTGAGATGCTCGATTTTGCTGCCGCCTTGATGGGACTCGGGATTGCGGATCTGACCGACGATCCAACCGTGTTGCACTCCACCTTAACCACGCTGCTGAAAACTCAAAGCGATCAGGCACAGATCACCGCTGAAGTCGCGGCCCGCATCGCGGGGAAGGCCGCATGAGCCGGGTTTCCAAATTTGCGGCGCGTGATCCGGGGCCAGCGGCCCGTGTTGCCGGGTTCATTGCGCATTTGCGCCAGAACGGCCTTCGCCTAGGTGTGGCAGAGGCAGAGCTTGCCTTGCGTGCCCTCGGCGAGGTCAATGCCGCTGTCCCGAATGAAAGCCGTCGCGCGTTGCGGGCCATCTGCACAGGATGCAAGGATGAGGCCGAACGGTTCGACGGCCTCTTCGATAGTTTTTGGATGGATTCCGGTCGGGTGAAGCAAAGGGCCGTGCCCAAGGCGCAGTCTGCGCTCAGCGATAACGTGCATTCCTCTCGTCAAGCCAAGGGTCAGGATATGGGCGCATCGGGCAGCGCCATCGCTCCTGATTCCGGTGACGGCGAGGCCGACAGCGACGGCACCGGTAAACTTATCGCAACTCAGCAACGCAATCTCAGCCGCCGCGATCTGCGTGATCTGGTCCGCGCGGATGATATCGCAGAGGCCGAAGTAGTTGCGCGTCGCATCGGTGCCGCTTTGCGCGATCGACGTTCGCGCCGTCGGATCGCCGCCCGCAAAGGCGACCGCCTGCATTTTCGCAAGACCATTCGCCTGAGCCTTGCGACAGGAGGGGAACCTCTGCAGCTCTTGCGCAAGTCTCGCCCAGATCGCAGCCGCAAAATCGTTGCGCTTTGCGATGTATCGGGATCGATGAGCGTCTATGCACAAGTTTTCCTTGCTTTTCTCGCTGGGCTGATGCGCGCTGACAAAGATGCCGACGCTTATCTTTTTCACACACGGCTGGTACGCATCACTGAAGCATTGCGCGACAAAGATGCACTGCGTGCAATTGGTCGGATGTCGCTGATGGCAGATGGCTTCGGCGGTGGATCAAAGATCGGGCCATCGTTGCAACGCTTTGCCGATACCTATGCGCGGCGCTTTGTAGATGGCCGGTCTGTCGTAGTGATCCTGTCGGACGGCTATGATACTGAGCCACCCGCAATCCTGGCAGCAGCGCTTGAGAAGCTGAGAAAACGCGGCTGTAAGATCATCTGGCTCAATCCACTGAAGGGTTGGAGCGACTACGCGCCTGTAGCTGGCGGAATGACTGCGGCCTTGCCTTATCTCGACCTTTTTCAACCGGCCAACACCCTTGCCGATCTTGCCGCCCTGGAACCAAAATTGGTGACGCTATGAGTCCGGCAGAGATCTTAGACACGGACCTTGCGGATGCGGCACAAGACCTGCGTGACCGGCAAGAACCTTTCGCCTTCGCGACAATCGTGCGCACTGCGGGGGCGACGGCGGCCAAGCCGGGTGCCAAAGCGCTGCTCAGCGCGGACGGGACAATCCTGCATGGATGGCTTGGTGGCGGATGCACGCGTGGCGCGGTCAAACGCGCTGCGGTAGAGGCTTTGCGCGCCGGTCAGCCGCAACTGGTTTCTGTCGCGCCCGAGGAACTCCTGGAAGAAATGGGCGTGATAGCGGGGGATGAGGTCGACGGGACGCGCTTTGCGCGCAATGGTTGCCCGTCAAAAGGCACCGTCGACATTTTTATCGAGCCCTGTTTGCCAATGCCTGAACTTGTCGTGCTTGGCGCATCCCCTGTGGCCCAAGCGCTTAGTTCCCTGGCACCGCAATTCCACTGGTCGGTTTCTGGCACCTCGTCGGCTGATACGACGTGCAATCGACGACGCTTCGTTGTCATTGCGACGCAAGGCCAAGGAGATCTGGACGCGCTCAAATCCGTACTGACAGATTTACCCGACTATGTTGCCTTCGTCGGAAGCGCTCGGAAATTCGCGACACTGGCTGAAAAACTAAAGACCGCCGGCATAACGCCCGAGGCCATCAACACCGTCCACGCCCCGGCGGGTCTGGACCTGGGGGCGGTCACGCCCGAGGAAATAGCGCTGTCGATCCTTGCGCAGTTAGTCCGTGTCAGACGGCAGACTGTGGGGCTTGCCGATGGCTGATGTTGCCGCGATCCTTCTGGCCGCCGGTCTTTCCCGTCGCATGGGGGCGCAAAACAAGCTGCTGTTACCAATAGACGGCGCACCCACGATCCGCCGTGTAGCCATGCCTTACTTAGGCGCCATTGATACTGACCTGACGGTGGTAACAGGACATGAGGCGAGCGCCGTGCGCCGGGCATTATCAGGGCTAGCTGTTTCGTTGGTTCACAATGCAAACTTCACCAGCGGCCAGCAGAGCTCGGTCGCCACGGGATTGCATTGTGCACCTGACGCCCATCTGCTTCTGATCGGCTTGGGTGATCAGCCGCTATTGACCACTCAGGATCTGCAAGATCTGATTGCCGCTCACGTTGCAGGTGATGCGACTAAAGTGACGATACCTGTCCATTACGGCGCACGAGGCAATCCAATTACTATCCCGCAGCTATTGCGCCGGCGATTGCTGGAAAACCCCGCACACCCCGGCTGCTTGGGCTTCACGCGCGATCATCCCGAACATGTACAAGCCGCTACGCTGCCATCGCCAGGGTTCTACACCGATGTCGATACCCCGAATGACTATGCGACCCATTTGGAATCCGCGAAGGAGCCGATCTCATGAGCCGACTTCTGATCTGGATGCGCAGGCGTCTTAAATCGCTCGAAATGACCACTGAACAAGCAGACAACATCAGATTTCCCTGTTGCTAAGAAGGACTAGACTATGGAACTGAAGGACGAAATCATCATCAACGCCCCGAAAGATCGCGTCTATGCGGCACTGAATGATCCCGAGGTGTTGAAACAATGCATTCCGGGTTGTGAAGAACTAATCAAGCATTCTGATACTGAACTGGAGGCCAAGGTCTTGCTTAAAGTAGGGCCCGTCAAGGCGCGGTTCGGAGGCAATGTCACCCTGGACCAGACCGGCGCCCCTGATGCATTCTCGCTGTCTGGTCAGGGCAATGGTGGTACCGCTGGTCATGCAAAGGGTGGCGCAGATGTGACGCTGAGTGCAGACGGCGACAAAACGATCCTGCGCTATGAAGCCAAGGCCGAGATTGGCGGAAAACTGGCTCAGCTCGGCAGTCGTTTGATCCAGAGCACAGCCAAGAAGCTCGCTGGAAAATTCTTCAAGTCCTTCGCTGATGTAGTGAATGAAGACGCGATGATCTGAACTCAATGGGTGGAGATGAAGCGGTTCTTTGAGCTTGCTCCACCCGCTAACGACCAGAAAGGCAACTTGTACCGCCTGCGCAACTGCCTTACGTCATCGCCAATGGGACAGTTTAAGTCGATTTGATAAGAGAGGGTTTCTGGCTCATCGTAACCGCCAAGGAGTGGAGATGAGAAAGCAACCCGGAACCAAGCAGAGCCACGGTGAGAAGGTCGTAAAGGACATTCCCCGTGCGACCCGCAAACAGTATTCCGCAGAGGAAAATATCAGGCCGTTCCGGATGACCGGAAGGGTGAGGATAGCATGCCGAGTTTTGCCGCTGTGAAAGCATTGCACAGAGCCTCTACTACAGCTGGTCCAAGGAATTCCTGGAATCCGGCAAGAAACGCGTGGCAGGTGATACGGCCCGCGCGGCGACTACCACCCAAGTAAAGGATCTGAGACGGGAAGCCCGTGATCTAAAGAAAGTTTTTTGCTGAATAGGCCTTGGAATTGCGCCTGCTCAAAGAATGCGTGATCGCGGATGGGGGCGACGACGAGCGGGGCTCAAGAGTTTCCCTTTGAGGCTTCCGTCAGGAACAATTTGTCCAAAGTCAAATCTGAAACCGCGTGTTTCAGCCGCTCGGTCTCTTTCTAACGCCGTTTCAGTTCCTTCAACTGATCTACGCCCATTCCACCGTACTTCTTTCTCCAGCAGTAATAGGTTTGTTCAACAACCCCGATCAGTCTGATCGCATCAAGACGGGACATGCCTTGCCCCATAAGAACTTCAACCTGCCGCAACCACGAGACAATCTCTTCTAGCTTCGGTCGCTAGTTTGCCATTCTCATTCATCCGTTTCCTAAACATATCGGTGGACCAGTTCAGTTGGGGAGGCTCACATCTCTTCTGGACTTTCGAAATGATGCAAGTTTTCAGCATTTGTCCCAGGATTGGCGGCGCGAAAGCATGCAGCGGCGTTAGGTTTACAATTTCGATTGGATGGGGCGGCCAATTATCCAATATCCGCAGGATATAGTCGCCTTGCAAGAGATAGTATGGGAGATAAAATCCGATGTCATTCTTGAGACGGGCATCGCCCATGGTGGCTCTTTGATTTTGTCCGCATCATTGCTGGCCATGCTCGACTATGCTGACGCTGTGGAAAGCGGAGATTTGCTTGATCCGGCTAATCCGAGGCGACGCGTCGTCGGCATTGACATCGATATTCGTGCACACAACAAAGTCGCGATGGAACGCCATCCGATGGCCTCCCGGATCACTATGATCGAGGGATCCTCGACTGCGCCAGACACTATCGCGCGTGCCAAGGATGCTGTGGGCGACGCAAAAAGAGTCATGGTTTGTCTCGATTCGATGCATACCCACGACCATGTTGTCGCCGAACTAGAGGCATATGGGCCTTTGGTTACCTCAGGTTGCTATTGTCTGGTTCTTGATAGCTTTGTGGAAGACATGCCGCCGGGGTTCTTTGAAGACCGCCTTTGGGATGTTGGGAACAACCCCAAAACGGCTCTGCACAGCTGGTTAAAGGACAATCCCGATTTCACCATAGATCGCGATATGGCGACTAAACTGCAGGTGACCGTTGCACCTGATGGATTTTTGCGTAGGGATTAGATTTGACGATGAAGACTTTTATGTAGTCGCGATCAGCGGGGTCATGCACTTAGCTTTCTTTTTGTTGGATAGACGCCGTTCAATTTGTTCCCGTTGTTGCGACACCGTGAATAAGATCGGCGCACTTATGGCTTTGTCGTGTGGAATAACATCGCTAGAGCGTCCTATCGAAAAACTGAAGCGCCGGGATTCCCATGAGAACTGAATTGTAATTCATCGTTTATGAGAGGATGGATCATAACAGCACCATTGCCAGATGCGTTTCGGTCGCGGCTTCGAAAGTTGATTGAAGAATGGTTATGCGGGAGCGCGACGGCGTTGTGGTTGTAACTTTCGCCTGCAACCGGCGCACGCACAAGGTTTACGGTCCGACGAAATGGACGATTGAAGGCCGCGCCGCAGGGTCGACCTTGCAGTGAAAGCATGCTTGATCCCCAGCGCTCATTTCTTATCGAACGGATTGAGCAAGACGAAGACACAACCATGCCTGAACTAGCCAATGTACTGGCATATACGACCGGTGTGCAATCACACCCTAATGCGATGACAGGTTTCCGAGCAAGTTTGGCTTCAAGTACAATAGAAGACGCTGGTGGCCACCGAGCGACGCTACACACGGACAAGGGGACAACGCTACGACTGGTCTACCCGCCACCCGCCAGCTGTCTCGGCCAAGCCAGATCGCGTTGAAGCAAGGACATTCACTGAAATGTTCGACGCCTTCTCAGAGATCTACGCTCTCTTCTCACCAGAAGAATGCTGGAACCACTTTAGGGCTGCCAGATTTGTCTCAAGTTAAAAGCCGGTGGTTTAAATTGTGTGTCCAAGTCGTTGTATAGCAACGTCATGTGCCGGGGATTGTACTGGTTGGAAACGATTGCGTCTTGAACGTGTGCCTCTGATACGATTGAAGTTCTGAGTTCAACAACGCTGCGTTAGAATGGTATGGCAACTATGCGGCATAGCAGTTGAATAAAGGGGATCGCCGGTTGCACTGATGCGCTTTCCTAGAATAGTTCTGCGTATCTATTGATACAATCCAGATCGGTGGTTCGAATTGCCCTTCAGTCTTCACCTTAGTTCATCATTGCATGCTATAATCTTTCGACTGACACACCCAAGAAAGTACGTCGAAGCACGTAAACTTCGTTCTGCGGCAAAACACGCTCTCGAGAAGAAGAACTTTCGTTCAGCGTCGGGGACGATTTTGAAGGCGTTGAATTGTAATCCAGCGCTGAGGAATGGCGCGCAGCTTCTTGCTAAAGCAAAGGCCGCGGACGTTCGAGCAGGAAAGGCAGACTTAGTTGCAGAAGCGGAAATAGACCTTGTTCACGAAGTCGAACGGAAACTTGAGACCCGCAGGTTGTGTTCTGATGCAACGTTCGAAGCACTGGCCGTGGTCAAGGCATTGCAACTTGATGCCGAACAGTCGCTGGACGCTCTTTCGCGTTTGAAATCGCGCCGCCGCCGCAAGGTACTGTCTTTTGCAGTGATCGGCGTGTTGAGTAATGCGTTCGAGGATCGTAGCCATTTCCAAAAGTTCATTCAGTTGTTGGACCAATTTGGTGTGGCCGAAGAGGCAAATTCTCGCCGAAGTGTATTCAATATGTGGTTGGTGCACGAACTGAAGTTCGGGGTACCTTACAAGGGTGGACATCCTCTTCTGGTTCCCGAAGTTTTTCAGAGGTTTATACAAACCGTGCAGGAAGGTGATCCCGCCGTTGCTTCTTTCCCTATTGAATTGCAGGACCTTATAAGGGCAGGGCAGGTTGGCGGCGCGCATGTTAGTTCCCCCGTCGAGTGCAAAAAGGTGTTGGTCGTCTCTGACAACTGGAACTTTTTTCCGCTGGCTGCGAAGGCACTCGAGGACGATGGATTTGAAGTGCGTTACCTCGATTTTGGAATTATCAGGCAGGCGTTTCCCAATACGGATCGCAAACTGGGTATTTCGTACCAAACAAAGAGCATCGCCGGGCGACCCTCTGCGACCGCTATCCGCGAAGCGCTGGCAGACCGCAATCCGTTAGCGAGTGACCTTGTTGGTTGGGCTGATATCGTTTTTTGTGAGTGGCTGACGGAGGGCGCTGTCTGGATGAGTCACTATTTGCAGGAAGAAAAGCCGCTGATAGTTCGTTTACACAGCTACGAAGCATTTACGGCATACCCTCTGATCGCGAACTTTCGCAGGATCAATGGGTTAGTATTCATTGCGCCACAAATTCGTAAGGTGTTGACTGCGCTGGTGGGTGAGAAGGCTCTTTTGGACACCGTTACAAATGTCATTCCCAATATTAGAGATGTGTCGAATTTCAACTTTATAACGCGCGAGACGTTATCAAAAAAGACCCTGGGTATGACGCAATACGCTTCCGCAAACAAGGACCCAATATTCGCTCTCGACATACTCAAAGAACTTCAGGTGCATGATCCATCCTGGAGGCTTCGTTTCGTTGGAAAGCCTTGGGGTAGCGATGTATCGGACTCTGAAGCGCAATATCAACTCAATTTCAAGAAAAGACTTTCTGAGTTTGGAGATAGCGTTTCAGTTGAAGGGTATACAAACGACATTGCTAGTTGGTACCGGTCGATCGGCTTTGTTTTATCTACGAGCCAAAGAGAAGGTAGTCATGAGAGTCTCGTCGAAGGCATGCTTACTGGTGCTATACCGGTTCTACGGAATTGGCCCATGATGGCACCTTTTGGGGCTCCCGAGTCAGTCTTCCCGGATCTTGAACGAGTAAATACTGCGGCCGAAGCAGCTGCATATATTCTTCAAGCATCCGATCAATACGAAATGCGCTCTAAAGCCGCTGCAGATTACGCCGTCGATTATGTGACTATGGATAGGCCGGAAATTGAGTTGCCACGGTTTGTCCGAGCAGTATGTCGGCCTGACCGCATTGGACAATCCGTGGTTGCTTCGTGACTGTTCTCATCACCGGAGACGCTGGCTACGTCGAGAGCCATATCGCCTGGGAGTTTCTGGACCAAGGCGACTCTGTCGTGATCCTTGACAACTTGATGACGGGTGTCTGTGGAAATCTACCAGAATCGGCAGTTTTTGTTGAAGCTTGCATTGGTGATGAAAAGGTAATTGCAGAACCACATTCTGGCATCCACACCATCCTGGTAATTGACCTCACGATTGCGTTGGGAAAATGTAAAAAAATTTTGTTCTTTCTGAAAATGGTATGAAAAAAAGTAGCGGTAGCGTTTTTCTCGCTTTGTTTCTTACCCTCTCGAAACAAACAGCCATGGATTTCACGATCCTCAAGCGTGGTACAGAAACGGACGTTGGAGTGGCGTCGGTTTTCCGCGGTTGGTTTGTGGCGGCCGGCTTACTAACCAACCACAAGAGTTAAGTCGGCCGCCTAAAGCTGTACGGCAGGCGCATTATCACTTGGTGCATGGCTTAAGAACTATATTAGCCGTAGCCGAAATGGAGGCTACGGCTAAATCTATGCTATCGGATTGGGCGCACCATCGATCTGTTTTGAAACGTGACGTAAGTTACTCTCCATCCCGAATACAACTTCCGTGATCTTCTAGGTTTTCGGAACCGTGCGTAGACAACTCGTACTTCATCGTCGGGAAAAGAGTCAGCGTCCAGACTTCATTTGATGCGATGTAGATAAACGTCACACCATCAAGACCATGCGCAATCGTATGGGTCTTCGAATTCAACGGCTTAAACCAATCAAAAGAAGATAGAGCCGTTTCACCAAATCCTACGGGTGAAATGAGTTCCTGCGCGACATTCACGGCAGTTCGTTCGCGTTGCAGTCGCTCGTAGAAGAAGCATTCCCACCATCGCAATGCATAACAGCAAAGTGGGCTACGGTCGCAGCATTTGAGGTCATTTATGGATGTCGGCTTGGAGCCAAATTCGTGGGCCCGCTGATTCGAGCTGAACGGCAGCTTTGGTCCGCTCACCTGCCACCTAACACTGGATTGTGAACGTCAGGAATGCGCGGTTGTGGCATGCTGCATGAACGAATGGCAGAGGTGGAATCAAAGGCAGGTGAGGGCTGTTACTTCAAATTAATGCCCACCGCAGAGAACGGCGAGAGAGAGCCCTTACCGGCCATTGCTACAACGGTTCAGCGCTGCGGACGCATTAGACAGGCCTGCAGCCCAAAGCGGACATTCAAATCCAGGCATGGTGACTTCCAAGATGCGGACAATCTGCCGTTCGCTTTCATCCGTCCAATGCCTGCATCCGGTAAGCGATATTCTTTGAGGAAAGGTTCAACTATTTGGGAAACAGTAAGGTAGCTACAAGTCTCACGCCCCAACCTTCGGGCCCACTATCGGGGCCGTCGGCCGAATAGCGTATCCCCCCGCCTACGCTGATAAGTTGATCCCCGAGTTGGGTAACTTTGGTGACAACACTGTTGATTGGCACAGACCATTGTTTGTTTTCCCAATCGTAGGTGGACTCAGTGTTAATAGTGAACGTCCACGCGTTCGAATTTGTGTAGGAAATAAATGGCTGTAAGAACGTCTGACTGATGTCGGTATCACCATCAATGTCCCAGATGTGATTTGTCAGGCCACCATATGTCCACGGACCCTGCTGTTTGAGTGCCACGCCGGTAACTCCTGCACCCCACGCTCCGAGACCTAAGCTGTTATCTGTCGACGTTGGCAGCAGAAAAACAGGTCCAGCCCCCCAGATCCAACCGCCCGCACTTGGTTTTTTGGGCGAAAGAAATAAGCTTTGAACAGTATCTCCTAGCCCATTCTCGGATCCAGAACCCGGAAAGCTACCATCTATAGAGGCAATTGGGAGAATTGTTCGGGATATGAGGTTCCAATCGTCCGTAAGCTCAAAGGGAATAACCGGTTGTACGTTCAATATCCAACGCGAACCAATTCCGTCGGCACCCAAATTCTGATCATAATTCAGCTGGAATGGCACACTAATGAGAGCAGCCACTGGGTTAGCAAGTTGCTTTGCTAGTTCTTCTTCCTGGGACTCTGCCCACGCAGTACTAGAAAGGGCACCAACCCCGGCAAGTATGGAGTAGCGTAGCAACCTTAGTTTCATTGGCGGTCTCCTTTTGGCTGGCCCGTTTCTAACGGATGGCTTGCACTTGAGATCACCAGGTTGCCAATAGACGTCAACGGCCCATCACAGTACGCCCCCGCCGAACTAGATGAAATTATCCAGCACGGTTGACTTATAGCCCAAATACTTGATCGAACCTGGCTTTCAGACTGTCTCCATAAGCGTGTCCGAAAGCACATCCTCGGAGAGCGCCCCCGGTGCGCCTATTGCGACAAGCCTTGTTTCGGGTTTGCGGTCACCCCAAGCACCATCCCGTGAGATGTCCATTCGTTTTCCAACCACCTGAACAAGAATGCGATGATCTGGATCCTCCTCGCTGAAAACAAAACCCTTGAGGCGATAAACGTCGCCCGGAAGCTTCCGAATTGCACTCCGGAGGGAAGACAGGCTTATTGGGCGTTCAGCTTTCATCATGGTCGTAGAAAAGCTGTCTGAGTGATCAGAGTGGTGGCAACCACAATCTGGCCCATGTTCGTGATGATCGGGTATTTCGGTTTCGAGCTGTTCGGCGGCAAAGCGACCAACTGAAAGAAGTATATCCAGCGGGACATCCGCGTTGACAGCTTCGACCAGACGATACCGACGGAAGCGAGAGCCAAGCCAGTCGTGCACCTTCTGAACTGTGGCCCTGTCGACAAGATCAACCTTGTTCAAAATAACCATGTCCGAGAACGCAATTTGACGAAGCTTCAGTTCCATTTGTTCCGGCGCGGCAAATAACTGTTCCGCATCGACAAGACACATGAGGCTGTCTAAGCGGATCATGTCCCGGAACCGTTGATCCGTAAACGTCATCGCGATTGACGATGGGTCCGACACGCCGCTTGCTTCAAGGACGATGTATTCCGGTTTCTCAGGCCGGGCGAGAACGGCTTCCACTGTTTCGATCAGGTCATCTCGTATTGAGCAGCAAACGCAACCATTCGCTAAACTCATCACATCATCTTCAAGGCCAACAACGAGATCAGCATCGACGTTGATGGATCCAAAGTCATTCACCAAGACTGCCACTCGTAATCCGTGATTGCCGGTGAGGATGCGGTTCAGAAGCGTTGTCTTACCGGCTCCTAGAAAGCCGGTAAGGATCGTTACGGGGATCGCAGAAGTCGAACCAAATTCAATCATTGTTCGATCTCCTCTCAGTCTTCATCACGCGAGCCGATTACATCCGAAACTCTGATGGTAAAGTCTTGCGGCCAGTCCCCGCCGGGTGCTCGGAAAACGTCAGTTGGGTAGTATTCGCGTGGATCGATCTCCATATCTCGATACTTCTGGTCTTGCTGGTCTGCGCGAGTGAGTCTTGGGTTCGGTAATGTGATTTCATCCGGAAGCTCAATACGCCCGGCCTCGGCCGCCGCAGCCAGTTCACGAAATGGTGGCACTGTACCGGATTTTCCGGGCAGTGCAGCTTTCCTGTACCAGATTGCATCCTTGGTCACGTTCACAACGGCTACATCGAGACCCCATTGGAACAGACCGTCATAGTGGGCGCGAATACCAGCCAGCATTTCAGCGTCGATGTCTTCATCCTGGGTATAGTGTGTCACCATTCCCAAACGCGGCTTTGTGTCAGCAAAGAGCTTACCCACGGCATAGTGGGAGGTGTGATGCGTATCGATAGTGTAGTTAAAGAGATCTTGTGGGATACCGTATTTGTAGGTCATCAACTGACCAATATCCTGCCCCGACATTTCGGTTACAAAGACATCAACGCCTTCGCCGTATTTTCGTGAAAGCTCATCCGGGCGACCATCGCCGGTCCATACAAAGCTCAGACCATTCCAATCGAGCCGATAACCAACCGCACCGTCCTTGGCATGACTTCGCGGCCAAGACCGAACAGTCACCCCGTCTTCGTCATAAACAATACCACCTTCTTGGCGGAAATCGAATTCATTGACTTCGATCTCGTAGCCGTCCCCAATCGGGAAAACATCAAAGGCCTCCAGATGCCATTTGAGCATCTGTTGCATGCCTTTGACCATTCCGGCTGTGCCAAGCTCGGGCGTTCGACCTGACGGCCCATGGATGCGTAGTGGCGTGTAGCCACCCGACCAGGCACGGAAGGGGTAAATATACGGAATGTCGGCATAATGGTCGACATGCAGGTGAGAGATGAAGATGTCGTTGATCAACTGCCCAGGCACTTGCATCGCAATGATGTTGCGGACACAACCGGACCCAAAGTCGAAGAAGAACCGTTTTCCATTCCCCAACTCCACCATGATACAAGTACCCGCCTGATCTTCGCGCGGCGGATATGGTGTTGAGCCGCAGAATGAGATGCGCATCTCATCTGGCCCTAATTCCTCACTCAGTGGGAAATAGTTCGCATTTGAACCCGTCATGTACTTCGTCGGACGGAAGTACTCCGGCAATGATATGCCACCTGCGGGTCGACCACCATATGGGTTCTTGAGTGTTTCTCCTAGAGGGCCGCCTCCTTCGTGGGCCTCGGCAGTTCCTGCCGCAAACCCAGCTGCCCCTGTGGCAGCCGCTCCAGTGGCCAAGCCCTTTAGAACACTCCGCCGCGACGGGTCTTCAATTTGATCTGACGCCTGAACCTGTTTGTCGTCCTGGTCTTTTCTATTGTCTTCCTTGGTCATGGATTGGTCCTCAGTTAGAGTATCTCACAGGTTGCGCTTCAACATCCGGCGAAGCTCGTTGATGAGTTCAGATTTGATGTGGGCCCATTCGGCGCGCTCTGAGGCCGTGATCGATGCGTCTTTCGAAAACGCAGATGCTTTCTTCAGGTCCTCGATGACCTCGCCGAGTAGTGCATCCGTTTCGATGCGCCTCGAGAGCACATCGGAAAGTTCCGGGATTTCTTCAATCAGGTTCACCGTCACTGGAAAAATCCCGACGCCCACTATCTATTCTCAAATCAAGATGAGTGCGGTTGACCATAAAGGCCAAGTGAGTCACCGTGAGTTGGGGGTGAGTTGACATTGAACAAATCAAATGATTTGCCAATAAATCAACAAGTTGGCCAACCTTCTTCGGAACTCATCCGGGAAGCTCTGAGTCGAATTGTATCAAGCGACGGGTTTCAAGCTTCACCCCGACTCACGCAGTTTCTCACCTATATAGTCGAGGAAACTCTATCTGGTCGAAGCGCTCAGATTAGAGGCAAAGCTATCGCTGTTGAGGTCTATGGGCGGCGCATAGATGGTACTGGTGGTCAAAACCTGGTTCGCGTTGAGGCTAGGCGACTGCGTCGTCTTTTACATCAGTTCTACGAAGATCACTGGGACGGCAACGGAGTTCGCATTTTTGTTGATCCCGGCGGATACAAGCCGCGGTTTTCATACGAATCTACAATTGAAGACCGTACATCAAGTGAACTGAAGAGCGACAATCCAGTTGGCCGTTGGCGTTCGCGGCAACTGCTGCCTGCTGGACTAGGTGTTGTTGCATTAGTCGCTGTGCTTGGCATCTGGATGAGCCAGGATAACAGGGAGGTTGTGCCGACAACTCGATCCATCGAGAAAGCAGAACGTGTGGCGCTTGGAGTACAATCATTGACGAGACTCCAGGCGGCCAACATTGCAGACCAAGCCCGAGGCATGTTTTTTCCCGTTTTTGATGTCAAACGTCAGCAGATAGCACTGGGAATGTTCCAGCACGCGATGGAACTCGACCCGGCTCTGTCCGACGGCTATGCCGGATCAGCGCAGGTCCTGGCGATCCTGGCGGTGTTGTCGCCGGATGGATCACAAAGGGATCATTTCTCCAATCAAGCTTCAGAAATGTCTGAAAAAGCGCTTCAATTGTCCCCGGCCGACGCGTGGGCAAACAGCGCAAACGGTTGGGTGCTGGCTGTCAAAGACCAGCCAAACGAGGCATTGAAATACGCAAGGATGTCGGTCGAACTGGCGCCGAATGATGGCCATATTCTCGACCTTGCAGGTATCACCGCCATCTTGGCTAACGCCCCGGAATTTTCTGCCGAGGTTAGCAACCCGGATAGACCCAAATCAGGATCCGGTAGGTTTGGTGCGAGAAACATCTGGGGCGTCTCGCAACTTATGCTCGGGAACTACGAAAATGTTGTTGAAGCCTTTCAGGGAGCGCCAGCTGCTGGAGCGCCAGTCAGTGCTCCTTCGCTCTTGTTTCAAGCCGTTGCGCACGATCAGTTAGGAAATTCAGAAGAAGCACGACGGCTCGTTGCTGAAATGCGCAGGACATGGCCTGAGTTTCCGTCCGAGTTTCTCGCCGACAGGATTTTCCACAACGACATCAATACGCGGAACATAATACTAGAGGCACTGAGCAGATACTGACGAAACGTATCGCGACTATTGCCTCGAAAAGAGCGTCAAAATCTATTCAAATAGTTCCGCTTCGAAAGGGTAAGATGCCGATAAAATCGGCGATTGAACCGGACTACGCCGTTTGTGGATTGAGGGTGGACATTGCAGACTTGCAGAGTCTGCCTGCCGCGCATAGCCGCCGCTCATGAGGCGCAGTGCTGCTAATGCAGCGAACGGCAGTTTGGCGGCCAATTTGCTGCATCAGCTAGAACTCATAATGTGACTAATGGCGGTAGTGGCTCTTTCTGCCGAAATTGTCTGGACTTTGGTCCGTAAGGAAGCGGTACTGAAATCGCCAATATTTGCCCGGAACAGCCGGGCTCCGCTCAGTGCAGGACGCAGGATCAGCCTGTGTCCTTAGAGTGGAGACATAAATGACAACTTCATCCGATACAGAAATCAATAAATCGCCTGCCAAATCCGCGCGAAACAAACTGACGCGTCAGCAACAATTACAGAAACAGCTGTGCCGCAAGGCAGGTGCCACGATTGCGCAGATGCGGAACGCCTTTGGCTAACAACCGCATTCAGCACGCGCAGCGATTTCGATGATGCGCAAGTCAGGACATATTGTTGAGCGATCAGGATCTGACAAAAGCACAGTCTACCGGATTGTGAAGGCGCGCCGGTGGTTGGCGATGATCAATGATGGCAGAGCTTTCTCAGAAATCGTTCAAGAAGAAGGTAGCTCCAAACGCCGGGTGCAGGATGTGGTCGATCTGGCCATGCTGGTGCCTGATGCTCTGGATGCCATCGATTCAGGCGAACAAACTGATGGCCTGACAATGGACTACCTGATCAAGTCGGGATTCCTGGTGATCTGCTCATATCACCACAAGCGCTTCTCTGCCCTCTGATCTGCCGCCTCTCCGAAACACACCAAACTCGTACCGTCGGAATCGCGACCTGGGACTGTGGTCGGAAATCGACCACTGTTGCGCACACGCTCGGGTCTCAGTTGAAATTGCTGGATCTTAAGGCGCTGAAAACACGCTATAATCGGCGTGCAACTTCTCGGTATGTGATTTCCGGGAAATCATGGCTGGGGTGGTAGGATTCGAACCTACGATACACGGTACCAAAAACCGCTGCCTTACCACTTGGCTACACCCCAACGGTGAGCGGCTATCTACGACTGTTGCTTTCAGGGTTCAAGGGCTTTTTTGGACAATTTTGATGTGGATATGCAATTTAGTTTGATGGCGGTTGGATCGTCGGGATGGTCGAGTAGGGGTCAGGCGATTGTTTGAGGCGAATCTAGATCTCTAAAACGAAAATCCAACTGGCAATCCTTGGTTTTGCGGTCGCGAGATACAATCCGCAATGCGCCACAACGCTTGTTCCTGCGACTGCGTTTCAATAGCACAAGAATTGGATTAAATTATTGATTAATAGCGATAAAAATTACCTTTATCAGTTGAATGTCTTTGGCTTCGGACCTAGCTAGATAAAGTCCGCTAACCAGCACGAAAAAGGAGCGAGCAATGAAACTGAACCCGCAAGTTGCAGAAGCATTGAATAAGCAGATCAACAATGAGCTCCACGCTTCGTACACCTACTTGGCGATGTCGGCTTATTTTGAGGCGCAGGATCTGCCTGGATTCGCCAGTTGGTTTCGGGGGCATTCTGCCGAAGAGGAAACCCATGCAATGCGTATATTCGACTTTATCGCCAAGCGGGGTGGGAGGGTAAATCTCGACGGCATCGCAAAACCGCAAACGGACTATGAATCACCCGTTGATGTACTGGAGCAGGCGCTGGCGCAGGAGCAAACCGTGACGGGCCAGATCAACGCGTTGTTTGAGCTGGCGCATGAGGTCAAAGAATACAGCACACAGAATATGCTGAACTGGTTCCTGGCCGAACAGATAGAGGAAGAAGACCTGTTCACATCGATCCTGGATAAGGCCAAGGCGGCCAGCGGGGACCGATGGAACCTGCTGTTGTTGGATCAGGAACTGGCCAAACGCGGCAGCGCTGCAGGCGCGGAGTAGCTCAGTCGGCGCTGTCGCGCACGCGTGTCATTCCCGAATCTCGGTGGGGTCGACCCCCCAAAGATTGCTTTTCAGGGTCCAGCCGCGATAGCCGCCTGCCGAAATGCGGCACCAATCGGGTGAACATTTTTCAAGCCGGGCGACGACGCCGGTTTCAAAATGCGCATTCACCTGCGATTTGGGATCAGGCATCGCGTAAACCGGCAGCAAGTCGGCTTCGATAAGGACTGTCCGCACACCTGAAAGCAGCGCGTAATGCACCCAACCCCCGGCACCGTCTCGATCCTGAACCTTGCGCCAGTTTCCATATTCGGCCGTGATCTGCAGCGGCATGCCACGGCGTTTGAACACCCAATCGATTCGGTGAGTCAGCGAAGGGCCGCGACGGACATTACCCTCGGCGGCTTTCATCGAGACATATCGTGGAAGCGGTAGATTCGTCACTGGACCGCGTTTTTCCTGCGCGGACACGGCCACTGCGCCGAGCACGAGCAGGAAAACCGATATCAACACCACAAAATGGCGGTTCACTGAAAAACTAGCACTCACTGCCTGTCTGCTCTTATGCCTGTGGATCGTATGCAAAAAAGGTTGAGACGATGCCCAAGGGGTTCTTGTGCCCCGTGTAATCCTGCGCCACGATGCCATGGCGCGCGGCAGTTTGCAAAGCGGTAGGAGGGTCAAGGTGCCAAGAGAACGTCTGAGTGTTGTCGTTACGCGACGGTTGCCCGAAGCGGTGGAAACACGGCTAAGCGAACTTTTCGATGTAAAACTGCGTGACACCGACGATCCCATGACTCGCGAAGAGCTGGTGGCGGCAGTGAACACAGCAGATGTGCTGGTTCCGACGATAACCGATACAATTGATGGCGGTATCCTGGGGCAGGCTGGTGAGAAATTGCGACTGATCGCCAATTATGGTGCCGGTGTCGACAATATTGATGTGGCGACGGCGAGGCAGCGCGGGATCCTTGTCTCGAACACACCAGGAGTACTGACTGACGATACTGCAGATATGACTATGGCTCTGATCCTGGCGGTTACACGACGTATCCCCGAGGGGTTAGGTGTGATGCAAAAGGGCGATTGGGCCGGTTGGGCCCCGACGGCCTTGCTGGGTGGCCGGGTCGGTGGTCGCCGCTTGGGTGTTCTTGGGATGGGCCGGATAGGGCAGGCCGTTGCGCGACGTGCAAGCGCGTTTGGAATGCAGGTTCACTATCACAACCGCCGCCGGTTGCGCCCCGAGATTGAACAGGAACTGGAGGCGACCTACTGGGATAGTCTTGATCAGATGGTGGCGCGGATGGACGTCATCTCGATCAACTGCCCGTCGACCCCTTCGACCTTTCATTTGATGAATGCGCGGCGTTTGAAATTGATGAAACCCACGGCCGTGATCGTGAATACATCACGCGGTGAAGTCGTCGATGAGAACGCCCTGACACGCATGATCCGCGCCGGTGAGATCGCGGGCGCTGGTCTGGATGTTTATGAACAGGGCACGGATGTGAACCCACGCCTCCGGCAATTGCCGAATGTGGTGCTGCTGCCTCATATGGGCTCGGCTACGCTTGAGGGTCGGATCGAGATGGGTGAGAAAGTCATTATCAACATCAAGACCTTCGAAGACGGTCATCGCCCGCCAGATCAGGTTGTGCCTGCAATGCTTTAGGCTGTGGCCTGAGAAAAGGGGAACGCAATGGTTCAGGCAACCGCTTTGCCGCGAAACGAGGCCGGGATCGACACGGCGCTGGGAATTCTGAAGCAGAGGTTCGCAGGCCGGCTGCAATCTGGTGCTGCGATCTGCGAGCAGCACGGGCACACGACAACGTGGATTGAAAACCAGAGTCCGGACGCAGTCGTCTTCCCGCATTCAACCGAAGAAGTGGCCGATATCGTCAGGACCTGTGCCGAGCACAAGGTGCCAGTCATCCCGTTCGGAACAGGCACCTCACTCGAAGGTCATGTAAACGCTCCTGCTGGTGGCATATCCGTCGATCTGAGTCAGATGAACAAGATATTGGCGGTCAATGTCGGTGATCTAGATTGCGTTGTCCAACCGGGTGTCACCCGAGCTGAATTGAACACCCATCTGCGGGATCAGGGGTTGTTCTTCCCGATTGATCCGGGCGCGAATGCGTCGCTAGGTGGCATGGCCGCGACACGCGCGTCTGGCACCAATGCTGTGCGTTATGGGACAATGAAAGACAATGTGCTTAGTCTTGAGGCCGTGATGCCGGACGGGCAAGTGATCCGCACCGGGCATCGTGCGCGCAAATCTTCGGCGGGTTTTGATCTGACCCGCTTGCTAATCGGTGCCGAGGGCACGCTGGGAATAATCACCGAAATCACATTGCGATTGCAGGGTATCCCCGAGGCCATCAGTTCAGCTCGCTGTTCGTTTCCATCGGTGGATGCAGCCTGTCAGGCTGTGATGATGACTATTCAGTATGGTATCCCGGTTGCGCGGATCGAATTGCTGGATCAGATGTCGGTCAAAGCGGCAAACGCTTATTCGGGACTGGATTTGCCAGAAACGCCACTGCTGCTGCTGGAATTTCACGGTTCGGACAGCGGTGCAGCGGAACAGGCAGAGACCTTTGGCCAAATCGCGGAAGAATTTGGTGGCAGCGATATCACCACCACCACGACAACCGAAGAGCGCAACAAGCTGTGGCAGGCCCGGCACGATATGTATTGGGCCAGCCTACAACTGCGCCCAGGCGCGCGGGGCATTTCTACGGATGTATGTGTTCCGATCTCGCGTTTGGCCGAATGTGTGACCTCCGCACAGGATAAGGCCGCTGAATTGGGTTTGCTGGCCCCAATCGTGGGTCATGTTGGTGACGGTAATTTCCATACACTTCTGTTAATCGACATGGATGACGCAAAAGAGGTCGCAAGTGCAGAGGAATTCGTCGGTTGGCTAAATGATCTTGCAATTGCGATGGAGGGCACCTGTACCGGAGAACACGGAATCGGGCAGGGTAAACGCCCCTATCTGGTGAAAGAACTTGGTGCGGCGACAAATTATATGGCGGCGATCAAAGCAGCGCTGGATCCCGATAACATTATGAATCCGGGCAAGGTACTCTGACCGCAGTTGTTGGGCTCGGCCATAACAGCGCCTCAATTTTAGGTGAATGATCTAGGAAAGAGCAGTATTTGATTCCGAGGTTATTCATGGGCGCGTTGCGTTTCATTGGTTTTTTGCTGATTGCCGTCGTGGTTGTCGTAGGTCTGGATTATTATCAGCAGGATAAGAAAGTCGAAGGCAGGTTGTCCTTCAACGGATATGTCGACACGATTAATCAGCGGTTCAACTTGTATCAGGCGGAGCTAGCCGCGGAAGAAGTTGAACGAGAAAGGCAGAAGCGTTGGCGTGAGGGGGCCAAGCCGTACCTGCCGGATTCGGGCGAAGGATGGGTGCGTCGTTCGATCGTGGATGCAGATTTTACACGCGATGCCCGAGAAGGTGTTTTGCAGGACGGAATAAGTGAAGCTGCTCGTCCAATTGCAAAAAGAGTTGCTGTGCAAGAGACTGAACAACTGGCCAGAAAACTCGATAATTCTAGTTGGGTCTACGAAAGCGGCGAGCATACGGTCTGGCTACAGGCGAAACTCAGGAAAGACGCTAAATCCAATACACTGACTGGCAACATCGTCAGGTCTGTCGAAGGGTTGGGCGCAGGATCGAGTGGCTACACTCCATTCGGCATAATTGGTGGTGCTGCGTATTTCAGGTTTGAAAACAGCCGATACAAACCCGTCACAGTGAAAGATCGAAAGTTTTGGTCAATGATCACGGCGAGCCTGACGGACCTTGAGGTCGAACCTCGGTTTGAAATCTACAAGGCTACAATCGGACTGGGCGAAGAAATTCGCTTGCAAGTCTATTCCGATGCACCAGCGCCTATGCTGCGAGCGTTTCTAGATCGATTGGATTATGACGGATTGAACGCACTGCTTCAAAAGCAAGTGCCTGGCGTCGGCAACGATACCGTTTTTGATGCTGAACGAGAAAGTGAACTGGCGACAAACATGGCCGCCTTGCGCGGCGAGTTTGTCAAGCTGCGCAGCGAGCTGGCGCGTTTGAAGCTAGAAAACATTGATGGATTGTCTCTTGTCGCAAATACTTTGGCCGCGCAATACGGTTTGCCGGCAGACACCTTCGACTTGACCGCGAACAGAATCGAATCTGCGGATGATTTGGTCCAGGTCGGATACCGCAAAGGACTGACAGATTTGCTTGAAGACGAGATGCAGCAGGCAGACAGAGATGACGAGGGTTTCTTTGGAAATTTGTTCGCCAAATTCAAAGATCAGGAAACCTCTGAAGAAGTCGCATCTGTAAACGAAAATGAAGGCTTCCTGTCCGGACTGTTGTCAGCCTTTGGTAGCTCTGACTCTGAAGCAGAAACTGCCGTGCGGGTAAACCGAGGCGGTTCCGGTACGGGCATTGATTGCGCAACCACCGGAACGTTCAAAAGGTGCAAATTGGGGGGCGGATAACACGTCAGATCGACTGTTGGAAAGCGACCTGGTGCAACGCTCAGGTCGCTTTTCTTATATCACTGGTCGGATGAATGTCGCGTCGAGCCCCTCAAATGCGCCATATGGTGTCAACTGAATTCAAGGGGAGACACCCGGCTATGAAAACCCAAGTCAAAGCATTGGTCGTTGGCGGCGGCGCCGTCGGGACCTCGATTGCCTATCACCTTGCCAAAGCGGGCTGGGATGATGTGATGCTGATCGAGCGGGACGAACTGACATCCGGTTCCACCTGGCACGCAGCAGGCCTGTTGCCGTTGTTCAACATGTCGTATGCCACGACCCACATCCACAAGTACTCAGTCGATTTCTACAAGACACTAGAGGAAGAAACCGGCTTGAATGCAGGCTTCGCCGTAGTCGGAAACCTGCGTATGGCACAGACACAAGAGCGTATGGATGAATACATGCTCTATGCATCCACAGCGGAAACTTGTGATGTTGCATATGAGTGGCTGACGCCCGAGCAAATCAAGGAACGTTGGCCTCTGATCGAAACTTCGGACTTGAAGGGCGCAATCTATCACACTGAAGACGGCTACATTAACCCTGCCGACGTGACCCAGGCGATGGCCAAAGGTGCGCGTCAGCGCGGTGTCGACATCGTTCGCAAGATGCAGGCTGATGCGTTCCACTGGAACGGTACTCACTGGGAAGTCACCTGCACTAAGATGGTCGAAAAGGGCGGCAACCTCATTCCGTCAGATGAGCAGGTTGTGATCACCGCCGAACATGTCGTGACCGCGTCAGGCAACCACGCACAGCGGACCGCGAAAATGCTGGGTATCAAGATGCCCGCGATCCCGGTCGAGCATACCTTCATCGTCATGGACAAAGACCCCGAGCTGGTCAAATGGCGTGAAGCGGGCAATCCTGAACACCCTGTTGTCCGTGATGCTGACAACGAATCTTATGCGCGCGAGGAACGCGGCGGCTGGATTCTGGGTATCTACGAACATGGTGCGCCCGCACAATTCGAACATGGTGTGCCGGACAGCTTCCGCGCTGACTTGTTCCCGCTGGATCTGGATCGGATTGCTGATCAGTACATGGCGATGGCCGAACGCGTGCCTTCCTGTGCTGAATCCGGCCTGAAAGACGATTTCAACGGCCCGATCTGCTATACCCCTGACGGCAACCCGCTGGTTGGTCCGGCTCCGGGCCTGCGCAACATGTGGCTGGCCGAGGGCTTCTCGTTCGGTATCACCGCTGCAGGCGGCACTGGCTACTATCTGGCACAGATGATGGTCGATGGCGAAGCCGAGATTGACATGGCCTCGCTGGACCCCAAGCGCTACTCGTCCAACTGGATGACCACCGAATTCGCGGCACGCAAGAACGAAGAGTGCTATGAGCACGTCTACATCCTGCACCACCCTGACGAAGAGCGCGAAGCCTGCCGTCCGCTGCGCACCGTTCCGGCCTACGACCGTCAGAAAGCGCGTGGCGCACAGTTTGGCTGGGTCAACGGCTGGGAGCGTCCGAACTATTTCGGCCCGCTGGATGCGCCTGATAACTTCGACAAAGAAAGCCGCAGCTTCCGCCGCGGTGGTTGGTGGCAGTATGCCGTCGAAGAAGCCAAAGCGATCCGAGAAGGCGTTGGCCTGATCGATGCGTCGGCCTTCACCAAGCATGTCGTCAAAGGCCCCGGTGCGACCCAGTTCCTGGATTGGTTCACCTGCAACAAGCTGCCCAAGGTCGGTCGCATCAACCTGACCTACGCGCTGACCGCGCACGGCACCACCCGCACCGAATACACCATCGTCCGCAATGGCGAGAACAATTACTACATCGTCTCTGCCGGTGCCTGGACCGAGTACGACGCCGACTACCTTCGCAAGGCGGCCGAGGACAAGATGGAGGAGTTCGGGTACATCGAAATCCAGGACGTGACCACCCAGTGGGGCGTCTTCGCGATCGCCGGACCCAAGTCGCGTGACGTTCTGAAAGAGGTCATCAAGGACGCCGATCCGGAAACCGCGCTGTCCAACAAGCGCTTCCCTTGGTTGTCGGCCCGTCAGATCGAACTGGGCATGTGCCCGGTCAACGCGATCCGCGTGGCCTATACGGGTGAGCTGGGCTGGGAACTGCACCACCCGATCGAGATGCAGAACTATCTGTTCGACCTGCTGGAGAAGGCCGGTGAAAAGCACGGCATGAAACTGGTTGGTGCCCGCGCCCAAAACTGGCTGCGCCAGGAGAAATCCTATCGCGCCTTCGGCACCGAACTGGGCCGCGACGCGACCCCGCTGGAAGCTGACCTGCCGCGCTTTGTTGATCTGTCGAAAGACTTCTACGGCAAAGCCAAGCTGGAAGAGACCGGCGTGCGCGTGAAGTGCTGCACTCTGCTGATCGACGGACCGGACGATGCCGACCCCTGGGGCCGCGAGGCGCTGTACACGCCGGAAGGTGAGCGCGTGGGTCGTTTGACCTCGGGCGGGTACTCGGTGGCGTTCGAGAAATCCATCGGTATGGGCTACGTCAAGCCCGAGCTGGCGGTCGAAGGCACCAAGCTGCAGGTCAAAATTCAGGACAAGCTGTGGGATGCGGTCGTGACTTGCGACAGCCCCTACGATCCGAAGAACGAAACAATCCGCAAAGACGGCTGACGCTTCCAAGAAATAAGGCGGTACTCACGTAGCACCGCCTACTAAAAGCCCGCTCTCGGTGGGCTTTTTTCATGCGCTTAATTCATCAAAGCAGTCTAGTGCCTTGGCGGCATACATCATGGACGGCCCACCGCCCATCTGGATGGCCATTGCCAGAACGTCCGAAACCTCATCGCGGGTGGCTCCTGCCTTGGCCAACGCCTCGGAATGCAGGGTTATGCAAGGCTCACACCGTACTGCGATTGACATGCCTAACGCGATGAACTCTTTGGTTTTGTAGTCCAGCGTCCCGCCTTCCTTGACAGATTTTCCCAGCGCCCCGAAGGCACGCGCCGTATCAGGAATGGCTCCGTTAAGGTTACGCAAGCTTTTGCGCGTTTCGTTCAGTGAATCCTGCCAGCTCATTATCACGTCCTTCTTGATACATATGATAATCTGCATATGAATGATGAAGAGCAAAGCAGACTTTGATCCTGATCAGATTCCAGTTTTTTGGGCGACAAATGCCAAGTTGTTCGCAGGCATCTTTACGATTTCGACCAGTTCGAGGGCGTTGTCCTTTAACATAGACAATATATGTGTGTCGTCTTTGTACCCGATCTCAGGGTCTTGTTGGACCAGTGCGTCGTGAAATCGCTGGTCGCCATCGCTTGTCAGGTGTCCGTCACGTTTGAAAGGGCCATAAAGCACCAAACGCCCATCCGTTTTCAGAGCGCACGCTGCTTCGGCAACGAGGGTTTCAGCCTCGGGCAAACTGATCAGGTGCAAGAGGTTGATCAATAAAACCAAATCTTGCTGCGCCATTGTTTTGTGCCAACCCTCCGCAGTTGCATCCAGATGAGCGGCTGCGGCGGTGTTTGGTAAACCCTTGGTGTACGCATCGATGCTGGCGCGCCGTTCGGAGGTGACTTCGCTGGGTTGCCAATGCAACCCGGGCATCCGCTGGGCAAAGGCCGAAATGTGTTGTCCGGTTCCACTGGCCAGTTCCAGGGCCTGTCCTGATGACGGGGCGACCCGTGCCAGAAGATCGCACAGCACAACCGTGTTTCGGCTGGCGGCTGGGGCGACGAGTTTGCTGCCGTCGCCCTCGGTGGCGACGCTGGCATTTGGGGGCAGTTTGCGTTTTGACATCGTTACAGCCTACCGGGTGTCAGCGCTTTCACAATCGCCGCATCAAGGCGCGGCGACGCGCCAGTCACAAGATCCGCCACAAGTTGCGAGGCAGCAGGAGCGGTCTGAAACCCATACCCTCCCTGTGCTGCCGACCAGATAAACGATGGATCGGTTGGATCAGGTCCGAGCACCAGCGTGCCATCGGCAACAAAACTACGTAACCCCGCCCAATTGGTTTCTACCCGAGTTACAGTTTCAGTAACCATCGCTTCGTATCGTGCCAGTCCTTCTGCGAGAACCATGTCATCGGCGTAAGCGTCATGGGGTGTGGTTGGGTCCGCCTCGCAAGGCGAGACCAGTAGCTTGCCCGCATCAGGTTTGGCGTACCAGCTCTCGCCTGCGCCCAGCATCATTGGCCAGTTTCGCAGGTCATGTCCGCCCGGTGCGGGGATGCGCGCAATCGATCGACGGTAAGGTGTGATCCCGATGCGGGAAATCCCCGCCATCTGCGCCACCTCATCGACCCAGGCTCCGGCGGCATTTACCAGATTGCGTGCCTCAAAGGATTCTGAGGTTTCGACGGTCCAATGAACCGATTTGCGGATGCTGCTGACCCTCTGACGGGTCAGGACCGAACCGCCATTCTTGCGGACGGTTCGCGCAAAGTCCTGCAGGACGCGATCTGTATCGATATCAAATGCGCTATTACTTATGGCTGTATAACCGACTGTTTCAGGATTCAGGACAGGAATGTGTCCGATGGCATCATCCGGCGAAATCTCTTGCACACCAAGATCTTGGGCGTCTTTTTGAAACAGCGCCTGTTGATCTCTTCCGCCAATCAGCATCAGGCCGCGTGGTGTTAGGTACGCATTTGTTTCAAAAAACGCAGCACTTGCCTCGTTCAATGCCTTGACCGAGTTTGGACCGTAACCCTTTTCGAACAGGGCGGCTGAACGACCCGAAGTATGATATCCTAATCCGTCCTCGGCCTCTAACACCGTAACTGTGCCGTGCTCTGACAGGCGCGCACCTGCGCTTAGCCCGGCGACACCGCCACCGATTATCAGAAAATCAATCATGCGTTTTGTTCCGTTTCCGGCCGCCAAGTGATCGAGCCGGTGGTAAGTTGACTGGCGACATTGGCGGACCATGGCACGCGTACTGCCAAACGAAAAGACACAAGCCCACCGCAATGGAAACTTGATCGTAGGCGGCCAGCCTGCTTTTAGTGCAAACAACATAAGATTCGGAGGCGGACGTGAACGCGGCAGATATTCACCCGATGGCAACGGGGCACATTCCGTCATATGTGACACAGGCAGATGGTAGCGACTTCCTCTTCACCTTCATGTTGTTTTTTACCGTCGGGATGGTCGTGCTGATCGGGGTTGCCTACTTCACGTTGCATTCGATCCCGGAAAAAATGGCGCATGAAACCAATCACCCGCAATTCCAATTGGTTGGGATTCTGGCGCTTTTGGCTTTGTTTACGCATAACGGCCTTTTCTGGGTTGCCGCCATCCTTGTGGCTGGGTTCCAGTTCCCTGATTTCGCGGCACCGCTGCGCTCGATTGCCGATGCCATCCGATCTTTGGCGCCTGGGCAGGACAAAGAACACGCTTCACCCCCTCCTGAGCTGGAAACTGAGCCCGAACAAACCAAATCCTCCGAACCGGCAGCACAGGGGCACTGAACAATGATCGAGACGATGCTGTGCGCTCTGATTACCGTGCTTCCTGACTATCTGTTTCGCCGCTTTGTGCAGGGCAAACGGATCGGACACGAGATCACGCTGTTCACCATGTGGTACGAGTTGCGCTGGGGGCTGACGACTTGCGCTATTTTGGCGCTAACCGTTATCACAACGCTGTTCTATTTTCACCCGTCCAGCAAAACAGCGGCTTCCTACTTCCGGACGGTAACGATCCTTCCGCAGCTAGGGGGGCGCGTTTCCGAAGTCTACGTGCGCAACAATGAGCAGGTGACAGCTGGACAGCCGATTTTCCGGATCGAAGACTTCACGCAAACCGCGCAGGTCGAAGCGGCGCATGCCCAGATTGCTCAGGTTCAAGCCTCGTTGAAGGTGGCGGAAACCGATCTGGCCGAGGCTGAGGCCGGGATTGCAGGCGCGCGCGCAGCTCTGGATCAGTCGCTCGAGGATCTGGAACGCAATACCACCCTGCGTGACGAGGGATCCAGCGCGGTGCGCTTGGCCGAGATTGATCGGTTGGAAAATCTGGTTGCCGAGCGTGAAGCGCAGGTGAAAGCAGCCGTCTCAAAACGCGCAGCGGTTGTACAACAGATCGAAGAGCTGATCCCGGCCCAACTTGCCAGTGCCAATGCGCAGCTGGATGCGGCATTGACCGAGTTGGACAAGACTGTGGTAAATGCTGGAGTGACGGGCAGGGTTGAACAATTCGGGCTTCAGGTCGGCGACTATGTCAGCCCTTTGCTGCGCCCGGCGGGTATTCTGGTGCCATCCTCCTCCGGACATGACAGATTCCAGGCGGCGTTCAGTCAGCTTTCGGCCCAGGTGGTCAAACCGGGTATGATTGGCGAATTAGGCTGCATGACCAAGCCCTTTACCGTTATCCCGGTGGTTGTCGTCGAGGTGCAGGATGTGATCCCATCGGGGCAGATCAGGCCATCTGATGAGTTGCGGGACGTGCAGAGCAACACCAATCCGGGTTCGATCCTTGTCTACCTTGAACCGCTCTACAAAAGCATGGCCGATGATGTGCCTCCGGGCAGCAACTGTCTGGCGAATATCTATACGGACAATCATGCAAAGCTGGAGGATGAGAGCCTCGGCCTCTGGGAAAAATCGTTCCTGCATGTGGTAGACACGATTGGCGTCGTTCATGCGGCAGGCCTGCGCCTGCGACTGATACTGATGCCGGTGAACACTCTGGTGCTGGGCGGACACTAATTTCACGCCCTAGAAGCTGACCATTGCGGCGATTCAATCGCTTGAAGTCCTGACCCGACGACAGCTGGGTATCGAAACGCTCGTGGTTAATATTGCCCACGGGCCGATGGTGTTGGGTCGCCAATAAGACTGGCCACCAAGTAGACCTTCGCCGCGCGTGCAGCATTTGCTTTCTTGGAATGCAGCTATGCAGACTTAGCGGCTGTCTAGGGATTTGCTCATGCTTTTGAGAACTCGTTGATGGAGTTCGGTTGGTGCATCTTCAACTGCAGGTCTTTCGACCCATTCCAAATCCAAGTTCAGTGATCCCGCAGGTACGATTTTTCTTGCGATTTCGGGCGGCGTGGTATCGTCAGTCGTTCCATTCTTCCAGTCGTGAAAGGCTGATGAGTATCGAACGATCGCTCCACTGGTCGACAATTCGAGCAATCCGCCCTCGGCAAAGAACATCAGCCCATCACCCATTTCCTCACCAATGAGTTTGAGCCTGTTTCCCAATCGATGTTTGAGGATGGCTACAAACACTATCGCTGCGGAAAACGTGAATTTATCGACAAGCATAACAACCTGCTTGTTTGCGCTTTCTGAGATCGCGTCGATCAAGGGCATCGTTAGAAGAAAGTCGCCACCAGTGTTTCCGCGAACATCAATTAGTAGTGTTTTGTTCGAGGATGCGCGTACGCATTCCACCGCGGCTGAGATGGCTTTAGGCAGCGCATTTTCCTTCGGATCAAAGAAGCTTGGTAACGCTATTGATAGCCCTAGCTCTTGCCAGTCCTCTATCTCTACAAATATCTCGGGTTCCCAGGCTGGATCAGCCTTGCCGTGCTCGTTTCTCGGGTAGAGCATCGATCCAGGAACTGTATGTTCATTGGCCACTTTCAGATTGGCTATCCGCCCATTTTCGTCCTGCACACGGTACTCGGTCATGCCGCAGTTTGACGAAAAACCCAAACGCGCCAAAGCGTACGGCCAAGCCAGTAGAATCGGGCCGATGACCCGTTTCCTTTGGCACGTTCCCGCCAGAAATTTCTCTGCAGTGGCTTCAATCTGGCTCAAAGCTGAGCCGTTGACCGCTATCAACTCTCCTCGCGGTGCGGCTATCTCTGGCGCCGCGTCGATGAATTGAACGGAACGTCCAACGCTCACGAATCTCAGCGGTAGCACCGCGATCGCATCATTCGGGATCAGCCGTGTGTGCCCATTGCCGGGAAGTGCCAATAAACGCATCGCTGACAACAGAAAGGCTTCGACAGAGCCCTCTGAAGCATATTGCCGGGTTTCACCAATACAGTCGTCAATCATGGCCTTTTCGATCTGTCGAAAACTGGGATCGGTCGGCAGGGCAGTTTCTAAAATTTGGTTCAGGTCTTCCGTGAGCGACATGTTTCACGATGCGCATAGCCACTCGTCAATGTCCAGATTGGGCTCAGGGCGACTAAAAAGGCCCGCAAAAACATGCGGGCCTTGTTGTTAGTTTCCGGATCAGATTCTACTGCGGAATTTCGCCTTCCAGCCCCTCAACGTAGAAATTCATGCCCGCCAGCGTACCGTCATCGGCGGTCTCGCCTTCGGCCAGCCAGTCACTGCCGTCCTGCTTTTTCAGCGGGCCAGTAAAGGGGTGGTATTCACCGGCTGCCATCGCGGCTTTCAGCGCCAGTGCTTCTTCTTTAACATCAGCCGGAACGGCGTCCGAAATCTCACCAATTGCTACCATGCCTTCCCGGATGCCATCCCACGTGTTGGCACTTTCCCATGTTCCGTCCATCACGGCTTGGGTCCGCGCGATGTAGTAGGGAGCCCAATCGTCGATGATTGAAGACACACGCGGGAAGGGTGCGTATTCGCTCATGTCGGAGGCCTGGCCAAAGGTGACAACGTTTCCTGCCTCTTGCGCGGCTGCCTGCGGTGCAGTCGAGTCAGTGTGCTGCAGGATCACGTCCGCGCCCTGTTCGATCAGAACTGTGGCGGCGTCAGCTTCTTTCGCAGGATCGAACCAAGTGTAGGCCCAGACGATCTTGAACTCGACATCCGGATTCACCTTCTTGGCGTGGATATAGGCTGAGTTGATACCACGGATCACTTCAGGGATCGGGTAGGACCCGATGTAGCCGATGATATTCGATTCCGTCATTTTACCGGCGATGTGGCCTTGGACTGCGCGACCTTCATAAAAACGGGCCGAGTAGACCGAGACGTTGTCGGCGGTCTTGTAGCCAGTTGCGTGCTCGAATTTCACATCCGGGAATTTCTTCGCGACATTGATGGTCGGATCCATGTAGCCGAACGAGGTGGTGAAGATCAGGTCCGCTCCTTCCAGCGCCATCTGGGTCATCACGCGTTCTGCATCTGGGCCCTCAGGCACCGACTCGACGAACACGGTTTCGACCTTGTCGCCAAAGTGCTCTTCCACGGCCAGACGGCCCTTGTTGTGCTCATAGGTCCAGCCGCCATCGCCCACTGGGCCGACATAGACGAAGCCGACTTTGGTCTTGTCTTGGGCCATGGCCCCCGAGGCCAGACCCAGCGCCATTGCGGCGCTTGCCAAAAGTGTAGTGAATTTCATGTGTTACTCCCCAAGTTGGTTCAGTTGGCCTCGCCTAGTGCGAGGCATGGAAGGTCCGGCCCAATGCGGCAGGTGCGCTGCTCTTGTCGGCCGAAAGGATCACAAGCACAAGGATCGTGATGATGTAGGGCGACATTGCCAGATACTCGACAGGAATGGCAACGCCCGCTGCCTGCAAATTAAGCTGCAACACAGTGATGCCGCCGAACAAATAGGCGCCCAGCAAGACACGCCATGGTTTCCAGCTGGCAAAAACCACCAGCGCCAAGGCAATCCAGCCGACACCGGCAGTCATGCCCTCGGTCCACTGCGGCACGCGGATCAGGCTGATGTAGGCGCCGCCCAAGCCAGCGCAAGCACCACCAAACAGGATCGCCATGATGCGAATCTTGATGACCTTGTAGCCCAGCGCATGCGCCGCATCGTGGTTTTCGCCAACGGCGCGCAATATCAGGCCGATGCGTGTGTATTTCAGCGTGGCCCAGACGGCGGCCGTCAGGGCAATTCCGACGTAGAGGATCGGGTCGTGCTGAAACAGGATTGGTCCAATAACAGGGATATCGCTGATCACAGGGATATGGATTTCACCCATGCTGGGCGGCTTGATTCCTACGTAGCTCTGCCCCATCAGCGCGCTGAACCCGAGGCCGAACAGTGTTAGGGCCAGGCCGCTGGCAACTTGATTGGCCAGCGCCACCTGTGTCAGCAGCACAAACAACAGCGATAGCACCGCGCCACCGATTGCTGCCGCAATAAAGCCCAGCCAGGGCGAACCGGTCTCGACCGAGATTGCGAAGCCGCTGATTGCACCCACGATCATCATGCCCTCGACACCGAGGTTCAGGACGCCTGCTTTTTCGACCACCAATTCTCCGATTGCGGCCAACAAAAGTGGGGTTGCGGCCACCATCAGCGAGGCGACCAGAAGGACGGGGTTAATTTCACCAAGGTCCATATCACGCTACCTCGCTACGGGCCGCACGGATGCGGTAGTTTGTCAGAAGATCGAATGCCAGCAGGAAGAACAGAAGCATCCCCTGGAATACCTGAATGGCAGCGGCAGGCAGACCCAACTGAGATTGGGCAATTTCACCGCCTATATACGTCAGCGCCATCAGGCCTCCGGCCAGCAGGATGCCCACCGGGTGCAGTCGGCCAAGGAAAGCCACGATGATAGCGGTAAAACCATAGCCGACGTTGAAGTCGATGCTGACCACACCCGCAGGACCCGAGACTTCGAACATCCCCGCAAGACCGGCCAGCGCGCCGGCCAGACCCAGACAGAACAAGATCAGGCGGGCAGGGTTTACACCAGCGAACTTCGCCGCACGCGGGGCCTCACCTGTCAGGCGGATGTGGAAGCCCAGCATGTGCCGGTTCAGCAAGACATATGCAAAGATAACAGCGATCAGGGCAGTGACTACGCCCCAGTGCATGCCTGAACCCGCAATCAGCTCGGCATTATACGCGCTGTCGTAGGATTGCAGATTGCGCGAACCAGGAAAGCCGAACCCTTCGGGATTCTTCAGCAGGCCTAGCGAGACCGAGGCCAGCATCTGTTCGGCCACATAGACCAACATCAGCGACACAAGGATTTCATTGGTACCGAAGCGCACTTTCAGGAAGGCTGGGATCATTGCCCATAGCCAGCCGCCAAACGCGCCTGCAATCACCATGATCGGAAAGATGTAGAATGCATCCAGCGGATAGAATGCCAGACCAGCGCCCGCACCGAAAATGGCCCCCATAATGTACTGACCCTCGGCCCCGATATTCCAGATACCGGCGCGGAAGCCTAAAGACAGGCCGATGGCGATCAAAACCAGGGGCGCGCCCTTAACCAGCAATTGCGGCCGATAATAGAAGGCGAACTCGCCAAACAGGGGTTCCCAGAAAATGGTTCCAATAGCCTCGACCGGGTTTTTGCCCAGAATGGCGAACAGGATGCCACCAAAAACCATCGTCGCCAGGACTGCGACCAGAGGGGTGGCATAAGACCACGCCTTGGACGGCTGAGGCCGTTTCTCCAACACAATCATTTGCTCATACCCCCGCGTTTCTCTTTTCTTTTAAATGTTTAGACATGGGCCACCTCCATGCCATGCGCGCCGCCCATCATCAGGCCGATCTCATCGACCGTCAGACCCGTGGTTTCACGCGGGGCGCTTAGTCGCCCTTCGTTCAAGGCGGCAAAGCTGTCTGAGATTTCCATCAGTTCATCGAGGTCTTGCGAGATACAGATGACCGCAGTTCCCTTGGCCGCCAGATCCAGAATGGCCTGCCGGATCGAAGCCGCCGCCGCCGCATCCACGCCCCAAGTCGGCTGGTTCACGACCAGAACATCCGGGTTTTGCAGCACTTCGCGACCAATCACGAACTTCTGCAGGTTCCCGCCCGACAGCGACCGGGCGGCATTTTCAGGACCCGGCGTACGCACGTCAAAGGCGCTAATGATCTTTTCGGCAAAGCTCTTGGTCTCGGACCACTTCAGAAAGCCGTTATTCTCCAGCCCCTCGCGGACCGACCCAGTCAGCAGAGCGTTTTCGGTCAGGCTCATATCAGGGGCAGCCGCGTGGCCCAGCCGTTCTTCGGGCGCGGTCAACACGCCGAGCTTACGCCGCGCGGTCGGGCCGAGTTTGCCGATGGGTTGACCGTTGAATTTGATCGCATCTGCGGTGGTCGGAATTTCGCCAGAAAGCACACCCAGCAATTCATCCTGACCGTTCCCCGCGACACCCCCGATCCCCAGAACCTCGCCCTTGCGGACGGTCATGTGGACGTTGCGAAGCGCGGTTCCGAATTCCGACGGCGACGGCACTGACAATCCGCTGACATCCAGCGCAACGTCACCGAATTCCCGGCCGGAACGTTCAGGTGTCTGCAGGGTTGACCCCACCATCATCTCAGCCATATCGCGCGCTGAGGTTTCGGCTGGTACACATTCGCCCACATTCTTACCCAGCCGCAGAATCGTGGCGTGGTCGCATAGCGTTCGAATCTCTTCCAGCTTGTGCGAGATATACAGGATCGATGTCCCTTCCGAGCGCAATTTGTTCAGCGTTTCGAAAAGGATTTCAACCTCTTGCGGCGTCAGAACCGAGGTCGGCTCGTCCATGATCAGCAACTTCGGGTCCTGCAGCAGGCAGCGGATGATTTCGACCCGCTGACGCTCACCCGCAGACAGATCACCTACCGTACGGAAAGGATCCAAGGGCAGGCCGTAGGTTTCGGATACTTCGCGGATACGCGACGCCAGATCTCCCATCGGGGGTGGGTTCTCCATCCCCAGAGCGATATTCTCGGCGACGTTCAACGCATCGAACAGCGAAAAATGCTGGAACACCATCGCGATCCCGTCCGCACGGGCGGCGCGCGGTTCAGGCGGTGCATAGGGCTGCCCTCGCAGCAGCATCGTGCCGCTGTCGGGTTTCACCAGCCCATAGATCATTTTGACAAGCGTGGATTTGCCCGCGCCGTTTTCGCCCAGCAGCGCGTGAACTTCGCCTTCACCGATGTCAAAGGACACCTGATCATTGGCCACGACGCCGGGATAGGCTTTGGTCAGCCCTTGCAAGCTCAGAAGTGGAGTGGTCACGCGCTCAGGTCCTTCTTCAATTCGTTCTGTCGGGCGGGGCGTAACAATTGCGCTGCCACCCCAACGGCGATCATCTGCGGGTGTTTGCCCAAGCCCGGATCGCCGATCGGACAGGTGATCCGGCTGATCCGCTCGGGCGGATGTCCAAGGGCCGCAAGCCGCGACCGGAATCGCGCCCATTTCGTAGCCGAGCCGATAAGCCCCGCAAAGAGGAAATTGTGCGAAAGCAGCCGGTTGCACAGTTCCAGATCCAGATTGTGCGAATAGGTCAGCACCAGATGCTCGGCATCGGTTGGCGCGTGGCGAACCAGCTCGGCGGGTTTTGCGGTCGGAACCGGGGTTACACCGGTTGGAACCACATCGGGAAACCGCTCGGGTCCGGTATCGACCCAGGTGATTGCCAGATCGGGTAGGGGGGACAAAACGTCCACCAGCGCCCGGCCTACATGGCCTGCGCCCCAGATCCACAGATTACGCGTCGGTTTGTGAACGGGTTCGACCATCCAACCTTCGATCAGTTGGGGCTCGGGCGCGACACCCTGTCCTCGCGCTGCCGCCAGCCGACGTTTGACCGATAGCGGCATCTCTCCGCCCGAGGCCGAACGCGCGATGACGGTATCGTCCAGTGCATTCAGCGCTTCATGATCAAATACTTCACTCAGCAATGAAACTGCACCGCCGCAGCATTGCCCCATGTCGGGGCCAAGAGCGTGATGCGTTAGTCGGGTGGCGGTGGTTTGGGATCGCGCAGCTTCGGCTGCCTGATACTCCAACGTGCCTCCACCGATGGTGCCACTTTGCCCGTCCTTCCAGACTAGCATCGCGGCCCCCACTTCACGTGGAGACGACCCTTTGATGCCGGCGATGACCACCCGGACCACTGTTCCGTGGGTTTTGACCGCCTCCCTCAAAGCCTCCAAGTCAAATCCCATCAGATGCCTCCCTTCATCTTTTGGACGCCGCGCCAAACTTCTTCAGCCGTGGCTGGTGCATCAAGAGCGGGGTAGGCCTCTCCACAGGCCGCGACCGCATTCGACAGGGCCAGCCATGCTGAAATACCCAGCATGAACGGCGGTTCGCCCACCGCTTTCGAACGATAGATCGTGTCCTCACGGTTTTCGGCATCCCAGAGTGCGACGTTGAATACGTCGGGTCGATCTGAGCAGGCGGGGATCTTGTAGGTCGAAGGTGCGTGTGTGCGCAGGTTGCCCGTGCCGTCCCAGACCAGTTCCTCGGTCGTTAGCCAGCCCGCGCCTTGCACATAACCTCCTTCGACCTGCCCGATATCCAACGCCGGGTTCAACGAAGCACCGGCATCATGCAGGATATCGGTGCGCAAAATGCGGTTCTCACCAGTCAGAGTGTCGACGGCCACTTCGGTGACCGACGCTCCGTAGGCGAAGTAGAAGAACGGACGGCCACGTCCGGCGATCCGGTCCCATTCGATTTTGGGTGTCTTGTAGAAACCGGTCGCCGACAGGCTGATCCGACCCTGATAGACCAGCGCCGCAGCTTCAGCGAAGGTGTAGCGTTCTGCGCCAACCGAAACATGGCCATCAGAGAAGGTGACAGTCGACGGATCGGCCTGATGCCGCTCGGCCAGATAGTCCGCCATTCGATCGCGGATCGTATCGCAGGCCGCCTTCACTGCCATGCCATTCAGGTCACTGCCCGAGGATGCTGCCGTGGCCGAAGTGTTCGGCACCTTGGCCGTATCCGTGGCGGTGATTTTGACCATCTCCAGCGGGATGCCAAAGCGCGAAGCCGCCACCTGCGCCACCTTTTGGAACAGGCCCTGACCCATCTCGGTACCGCCGTGGTTCAGATGGACCGAGCCATCCTGATACACATGCACCAAAGCGCCTGCCTGATTCAGGTGGGTCAGCGTGAAGGAAATCCCGAACTTGACCGGAGAAAAGGCAATGCCCTTCTTGATCACGCTGTTCTCGGCGTTCCATTTCGCAATGGCGGCCTTGCGCGTTTCGTAATCGCTGGATTTCAGTAGCGCCTGAGTCATCCCGTGTAATTCGAAATCGCTGACCTCCATTCCGTAGGGCGTGGTATTGCCGCCAGCGGGCAGAGGGCGCACGGGGGCGTCCCCGGTTTCGACCGCGCCGCGGCTTGTTAGGTCCTCATGCGGGTCGGGATGACCCAAAGGTTTCTCGGACGGCGTGATCTCGGCAATCGCATGGGCCGGTTCGTAATAGTTTCGGCGGCGCAGTTCCACCGGGTCCAGACCCAGCTCATACGCGGCGTGGTCCATCACGCGTTCGATGCCAACCATGCCCTGCGGGCCGCCGAAGCCGCGATAAGCGGTGGCGGATTGGGTGTTGGTCTTCAGCCGGTGGCTTTCGATCCGTGCATTTGGCAACAGATAGGCATTGTCCGAATGCAGCATCGCGCGGTCGGCGACGGGCAGGGACAAGTCCTGCGCCCAGCCGCAAATGGCGTAGTGGTGGAACGAGACGCCCTGAATATGGCCGTTCTCGTCAAATCCGGCCTTATAGGCGATGCGGAACGCGTGGCGTTTGCCGGTGATGGTCATATCATCGTCGCGGTCATAGCGCATCTTGCACGCCTTGCCAGTTGCGCGAGCGGCCACCGCGCAAGCAACGGCCAGCGCATTGCCCTGGCTTTCCTTGCCACCAAAACCGCCGCCCATACGGCGCGTCTCGACCCTGACGGCGTGCATCGGAACGCCCAACGCATCGGCCACCTTGTGTTGGATCTCGGTCGGGTGCTGGGTCGAGCTGTGAACCAGCATATCCGCGCCTTCATTCGGCACGGCCAAAGCGGCCTGACCTTCCAGATAGAAATGCTCCTGCCCGCCAAGCTCGAATGACCCTTCGATCACATGGGCGGATCCTGCAATAGCCGCATCAGCATTACCTTTGGCATAGATGCGCGGGCCGTCTTCGAACCGACTGTCGGCGGTCAGAGCCTCTTCGACCGTCAGGATCGGGGTTTCCTCGGCATAGTCGATCTTGCCCAAACGGGCCGCCTTGCGGGCGGCCAGATGGCTGCTGGCGATGACCAGAAACACCGGCTGGCCGATATAGTGGACCATTCCGTCCGACAGCAGCGGTTCATCATGGATCGAAGGCGATACGTCGTTGGCGAAGGGCAGATCATCCGCGGCCATAACCATCACGACGCCCTCGGCGGCCCTCACCGCAGACAGGTCGATTGCGGTGATCTTGCCTTTGGCAATCGGGCTGAGGCCAAAAGCCAGATGCAAACTGTCCCTGGGTGTCGGGATATCGTCCACATACCGCGCGGTTCCTGAAACGTGCAGCGGTGCTGCGTCGTGGGGGAGGGGTTTGGTCACGCTCATGCCGATACCTCCAGCACATTGGTCACTTCGCCCTGATCTTCCAAGAAGTATCTTTCGAGCATCGCTTTGGCGGTTTCCAGTCGATAGGTGGCCGAGGCGCGCATGTCCGTGAGTGGTGAATAATCGTCAGCAAAGGCAGGCAGCGCGGCGTCAATCGTCTCGCGCGCCCAAGGTTTACCGACCAATGCGGCCTCGACATGGGTTGCCCGTTTCGGGATGCCGGCCATGCCGCCGAACGCGATGCGCGCCTGCGTGACGATGCCGCCCGAGACGGTGATGTTGAAACACCCGCAGACGGCCGAGATGTCCTGATCGAACCGCTTGCTGAGTTTATAGGCCTTCAGGCGATCCAGCTGACGGGGGAAGCTGACAGCTTCGACGAATTCACCGGGAACGCGGTCCTGTTTGCCATAGTCGATAAAGAACTCTTCCAGCGGAAGGGACCGACGGGTGTCGCCTTTGCGCAGATGAAGGGTTGCGTCCAGAGCAATCAGCGCAGGCGGGTTGTCCCCAATGGGCGAGCCATTGGCTATGTTGCCGCCCACCGTTGCAGCATGGCGCACCTGTACACTGGCGTAGCGGCGGATCATTTCGGCGTAAGAGGGGTGAAGATCGGCCAGAGCCTCACCCATCCGATTCATGTCGACCATTGCGCCAAAGCGAATTTCATCGTCGGTGATGGTGATTTGTTTGAGATCATCGCAACGGTTGAGGAAGATTACTGGATCCAGGTCGCGCAGTTGCTTTGTCACCCACAGGCCGACATCTGTTGCTCCGGCAACCAGCGTGGCATCTGGGTTTTCAGCATAAACAGCTGCCAGTTCATCGGAAGATTCAGGCAGCATGCGCGACGCAGCAGAAGATGCGAGTGGCTTGTCTTTGACCCAGACTGGCACGGGACGGTCCTCGACCGCTTTCGCAGCGCGAATAATCGGTGCATAGCCAGTACAGCGGCACAGGTTTCCGGCAAGCTGGGTGTCATGATCCGTGGCGCCCGTCGCATGACTGGCGACCATCGACATGACAAAACCCGGAGTGCAAAAACCGCATTGCGAGCCGTGCAGGTCAACCATTGCCTGTTGAACGGGATGTGCTTCGCCATCCGGGCCGCTTGCCCCTTCGACTGTACGAACCGCTTTGCCATGCAGCTGGGGCAAGAACAGGATGCAGGAGTTCAGAGCTTTTGCGCCGTCTTCGTCCGTCACCATGACCGTGCACGCGCCGCAATCGCCTTCGTTGCAGCCTTCTTTGGTGCCTGTCAGACTGCGATCTTCACGCAGCCAGTCCAGTAGGGTGGCCGTCGGATCGACATCCGGCAGCTCCACTGTCTCTCCGTTCAGAAGAAACGTGATGTTCATTCGAGAAACCCGTCGCGTTACCCGGTTGCGCCCGTTCGGCCCTCCTTCGATGCGACGTAGAAAGAGTGGCGGGCGGTAGCTTGCCGTCAGATGTTAGAAACAGCGCACCTTATCTGGCAAGAAAAACTGCCTATATGATACACCATTGCACCCGAGCGGCCCATGATTTTAGTGTATGTTTGAAACTTAATAAATTGAAAATAAACACTTTTTTGGAAGGTGTGCGTTCCTGCGCCCGAAGCACCTTCTGAAAAAGCCGAATAATCACCGATGATTTTTTCGGCATTCGATGGTGCCGGTTCCCGCTTTTGCAACATCGCTGGCTAAGATAGCTTAGCCTGTATGAGCAGTTCCCCCCGATTCATTCACCTCCGCGTTCACACTGAATATTCGTTGCTGGAAGGCGCCGTGCGGCTGAAGAAGCTGCCGGACCTGTGCCAGAAGATGGAGATGCCCGCCGTCGCGGTGACGGATACCAATTCAATGTTCTCGGCCTTAGAGTTTTCGGTCACCGCCAGTGGGGCAGGTGTGCAACCGATCATGGGCTGTCAGGTCGATCTCAGTTACGTTCAGGCGCAGCCGGGAGAAAAGCCCAAAGCACCCGCGCCGTTGGTGCTGCTGGCACAATCCGAGGTGGGATATGAGAATCTGATGAAGCTCAGTTCCTGCCTGTATGTAGACAAAAGCGGGCAGTTGCCGCAGGTCACTTTGGACGAATTGGCGGAACGATCAGATGATTTGATCTGCTTAACCGGCGGTCCAGACGGGCCCGTAGGGTTGCTGTTACAGCAAGGTCAGCGCCCTGCTGCCGAGGCTTTGGTGGATCGTTTGTCCGCGATTTTCCCGGATCGCCTTTATGTTGAGTTGCAGCGTCACCCTGGCGAAGGAGGTCAACCTGAGGCCGAGCGCTTGACCGAGCGCGGTCATGTCGAGATGGCGTATGACAAGAACCTGCCGCTGGTGGCCACCAATGACGTCTATTTTCCGACTTCGGACATGTACGAGGCCCACGACGCGCTGATCTGTATCGCCGAGGGGGCTTATGTCGACCAGCAGGACGGTCGCCGACGTCTGACCGCGCAGCACTATTTCAAGTCGCAGCAGGAGATGGTGACGCTGTTCGCCGATCTGCCCGAAGCCGTCGAGAATACGGTTGAAATCGCGCAACGCTGCGCCTTCATGGCCTATCGCCGCGACCCGATCCTGCCGAAGTTTGCAGATGATGAGGTCGCCGAACTGCGTCGCATCGCCAACGAGGGTCTGCAAAAACGTCTGGCCGTGATCCCGCACGCCGTGACACCTGAAGAATATCAGGAACGACTGGATTTCGAACTTGGCATCATCGAAGGGATGGGCTTCCCCGGCTATTTCCTGATCGTTGCCGACTTTATCCAATGGGCAAAGGATCATGACATTCCGGTGGGTCCGGGGCGGGGCTCGGGTGCGGGATCACTGGTGGCTTATGCGCTGACGATTACCGACCTTGATCCGCTGCGGTATTCGCTTCTGTTTGAACGGTTTCTGAACCCCGAGCGGGTTTCTATGCCCGACTTCGATATCGACTTCTGCATGGATCGCCGTGAAGAGGTTATCCGCTACGTGCAGCAGAAATACGGGCGCGACAAAGTGGGGCAGATCATCACCTTCGGTGCCTTGCTGTCGAAGGCGGCTGTGCGCGATATTGGGCGTGTATTGCAGATGCCATACGGGCAGGTTGATCGCCTGTCCAAGATGATCCCAGTCGAAGGCGTCAAACCCGTTTCCATCGAAAAGGCGCTGAAGGATGAGCCGCGCCTGCGGGAAGAGGCACGCAATGAAGAGGTCGTGGACCGTCTGCTCACATATGGCCAGCAAGTCGAGGGGCTGCTGCGCAACGCCTCGACACACGCTGCCGGCGTGGTGATCGGAGACCGGCCGCTGGATGCACTGGTTCCAATATACCAGGACCCGCGTTCGGACATGCCTGCGACCCAATTCAACATGAAATGGGTTGAACAGGCCGGGCTTGTAAAGTTCGATTTCCTGGGTCTGAAAACACTGACCGTGATCCAGAACGCGATGGATTTGATCTTTAAGTCAGGCCGTGACCTTCACATAGCTCCCGATGGCACGGAACTCTATGAACCCGCCGAAGGGGCAACAAATCAGATCAACGCCATCCCGCTGGATGACGAGGCGACGTACAAACTCTATTCGGCGGCCAAGACGGTGGCGGTGTTCCAGGTTGAATCCTCGGGCATGATGGATGCGCTCAAGCGGATGAAGCCGGATTGTATCGAGGATATCATCGCCCTC
Source organism: Ruegeria sp. C10 (assembly GCF_056537805.1). NCBI lineage: Bacteria > Pseudomonadati > Pseudomonadota > Alphaproteobacteria > Rhodobacterales > Roseobacteraceae > Ruegeria > Ruegeria sp. C10. Next base: position 1,339,657 of record NZ_JBQFSC010000001.1, read on the forward strand.
GTCGCGCTTTATCGACCCGGCCCGATGGAGAACATCCCCAAGTTCTGCGAAGTCAAGAACAAGCTTAGCGAACGCGACACGCTGCACCCGTCCATCGACCATATCTTGGATGAGACGCAGGGCATCATCGTCTATCAGGAACAGGTGATGCAGATCGCGCAGGAAATGGCGGGTTACAGCCTTGGGGGCGCGGACTTGCTGCGCCGCGCGATGGGTAAGAAAATTCAGGAGGCGATGGATGCAGAGCGGCCCAAGTTCCTCAAAGGTGCTGCCGAAAACAATGTGGATGAGGCCAAGGCGACCGAAGTCTGGAACCTGCTGGACAAATTCGCCAACTATGGCTTCAACAAATCCCACGCCGCCGCCTATGCGGTGGTCAGCTATCAAACCGGCTGGCTAAAGGCGAACCACCCGGTCGAGTTCATGGCAGGTGTCATGAACTGCGATATCCATCTGACCGACAAGCTCGCGATCTATTTTGAGGAAGTCCGCAAGGGGCTGCAGCTGCCCTATGTTCCGCCGTGCGTAAATCGATCCCAAGCGACCTTTGATGTGGCCGATGGGCATTTGGTCTATGCGCTGGGCGCGCTCAAGAACGTAGGCGTCGAGGCAATGAATCTTGTGGTTGAGGGGCGTGGCGAAAAGCCTTTCGTAAACCTGTTCGACTTCGCCCGCCGTGTTGACCTGAAGAAGGTCGGCAAACGCCCGCTTGAGATGCTGGCTCGCGCCGGTGCCTTTGACGAGCTCGATAAAAATCGTCGCCGTGTGTTCGAAAGCCTTGATCCGTTGGTTCAGTATTCGGCGGCGATTCACGAGCAGAAGAATTCGAACCAAGTGTCCCTGTTTGGCGAGGCAGGCGATGACCTGCCCGAACCGCGTCTGTCCCCTTCGCCTGATTGGCTACCTGCCGAACGCCTGAGCGAGGAATTCAAGGCCATCGGATTCTACCTGTCTGGCCATCCGCTGGATGACTATATGCCGGCCCTGAAGCGCAAACAGGTACTGACACTGGATCAGGTGACTGAAAAGGCGCGCTCTGGCCCATTTATTGCCAAGATGGCAGGCGTCGTTGCCGGACGGCAAGAAAGGAAATCAGCGCGCGGCAATCGGTTCGCATTTGCCCAGCTCTCTGACCCCACCGGAGCATTCGAGGTCACGTTATTCTCGGAAACACTGGAGAAATCCCGAGAGTTTCTGGAAACCGGCGCACAGGTGGTACTGACGGCCGAAGCGACCATGGAGGCCGATCAGCTGAAACTGCTGGGCCGTTCCGTTGGTCCGGTTGATACAGTTGTGGCCGATGCGGGTGCGACGGGTTTGCGTGTGTTTGTCGAGGATTCGAAGGTTTTGCCGAACATGGCCACGGTACTGGAAGGCGCAGAGGCTTCAGCCAAAAGGGTGGCCAAGGGACCTGTTTATGTTTGCCTATTCGATCCCGGACTGCCAGGCGAGGTCGAGATGGATCTGGGCCGGGAATTTCCGATCAACCCAGAAATCAAAGGCGCGCTGAAGTCGCTCGAGGGGATATCGGAGATCGAAGAAATCTGATCCCGAACCGTAATGTTGCCACACGCGATGGACCCCGCTAGGCTGGGTGAACATCCTCAAAGGTCATTTCACAGGAGGGTTCCGAAATGGCAAGTTCAGGCAATGTTTTCAGGATATTTACACTCGCCGCGGCATGTTCACTGGCATTGGCCACTGCGGTACATGCAGACGACAAAAAGAAGAAAAACACTCTTACCGGGGCCTTGGTCGGCGCGGGCGTTGGCGCGCTGGTAGGCGATGGTAAAGGGGCTGCGGTCGGTGGGGTGGCCGGTGCGATAATCGGACATAATTGGAAGTGAAGCTGATGCAGTCAATTCTCGTAAAATCTACTTTCTGTGCCACGCTCTTTGTCGTACCCACATTCGCGCTGGCTGACGATTCAGCAGAGCAGATGGTACAGGATGCCTTGCCTGTGATGCACTACACATGTGCGTCGATCGCAGAGGAGGCTGATGGCGACGAAGAATTTGTCGTGGCCGTTGTTGGAAAAATGACGGCCCTGTCACTCTATAACCGCCAGATCAATATCGAAGATCATGCGGCCACTGACGAGGAAAAGACCCAACTGCGCGAAACCTTCATTGCTGCTCTGTCAGAGGGTTGTGCCGCCGACAAGAATGCCCTTCTGGGCGGTGTGGTCGATAACGCGGTGAAGTCGACGCTGGGGTTGTAACCCCCTCAGTAATGCGGCGGGCGTTCGTCGCCGAACACAACGCCGCCTGAGCCTTCCTGCGCGCGTTCCGCCTCGCGTTGCAACAGCATCTCGACGCGGCGGGTCAGGCGGTCGATCTCGTTCTGTTGGTTTGTGACGACCGAGTTCAGCTCTTCGACCGTGCGGGTCAGATGGGCGATCTGCTCTTCCAGATGCTGCATGGGGCTCTCCTTATAGGCGTCTCATAGCGACCCTGTGACGCCCTGGCCAGAGAAACCCCGCCTTGCCCCGAAACAGACCATGGGATAGACCGCGCGCGGAACACTAAATCCCAAGGACGCCCCACATGGCCAAGCCCAAGAAACAGCCCCGCCCCAAGGCCGTAACGCCGAAAGGGTTCCGTGACTATTTCGGCGAGGAAGTCACGCAGCGCACCGAGATGCTGCGGACGATTGCAGGCGTCTATCATCGTTACGGGTTCGATGCCTTGGAGAGCAGCGCGGTTGAAACGGTTGAGGCGTTGGGCAAGTTCCTGCCCGACGTGGACCGCCCGAACGAGGGCGTATTTGCATGGCAGGAATTTGACGAAGGCGGCAATGGCGACTGGATGGCGCTGCGCTATGACCTGACTGCGCCTCTGGCCCGTGTCTATGCGCAGCACCGCAACGATCTGCCGACGCCTTATCGCCGCTATGCGATGGGTCCGGTCTGGCGGAACGAGAAGCCGGGGCCGGGGCGGTATCGCCAGTTTTATCAGTGCGATGCGGATACGGTGGGCACGGCCTCAATGGCTGCGGATGCCGAGATTTGCGCCATGCTGTCGGACACGCTGGAAACCGTTGGAATCCCGCGCGGTGACTATCTGGTGCGGGTCAACAACCGTAAGGTTCTGAATGGCGTGCTCGAAGCGATGGGTTTGGGTGAAGACGCCGCCGCCCGAGATAACGTTCTGCGCACGATCGACAAGTTCGACAAGGTGGGCGAGGCTGGTGTGCGTGAGCTTTTGACCAACGGCCGATTGGATGCCTCTGGCGCTTTTATCGATGGTGTTGGTCTTAGCGGTGATCAGGCCGAGCCGGTGATTGCCTTCCTGACTTCTAAAGCTGCAGATACCGCCGGAACGCTGGCCAACCTGCGCGCCGCTGTGGGTGACAGCAAGATCGGTGCGGACGGGATCGCTGAGTTGGAGCAGATTGGTGCGCTGCTGGATGCAGGCGGGTATGGTTCGGACCGGATCGAGATTGATCCTTCGGTCGTGCGTGGCCTCGGCTATTACACCGGGCCGGTCTATGAGGCCGAACTGACCTTCGAAATATACGACGAGAAGGGCCGCAAGCGGCAATTCGGGTCGGTCTCGGGTGGTGGTCGCTATGATGATCTGGTCAAGCGGTTTACCGGACAGGAAGTACCCGCGACCGGCATCTCCATCGGTGTTGACCGATTATTGGCCGCTTTGCGTGAAAAGGGGCGGATCGCGGCGCAGGCCACCGGCCCAGTGGTTGTGACCGTGATGGACCGCGATCGCATGGCGGACTATCAGGCGATGGTGGCAGAACTGCGCAATGCCGGTATCCGAGCCGAGGTCTACTTGGGCAACCCCAAGAACTTTGGCAACCAACTGAAATATGCGGACAAGCGGAACTCTCCAATTGCGGTGATCGAAGGCGGTGACGAAAAGGCAAATGGGATCGTGCAGATCAAGGACCTGATTCTTGGCGCCAAGATTGCCGAGAGCGCCACGCTTGAGGAATGGAAAGAACGGCCCAGCCAGTTCGAAGTGCCCCGCGGCGATCTGGTCGCTAAGGTGCGCGAGATTCTGGACAATCAGGACTGACCCATGCCGAACCGTTCCCAAATACAGGCCCGCGCCGCCATGATGCGTGTCCGGTTCGAGGCGGCGGGCGCGCAGGTGGTTGATACGCCTCTGCTGCAGCCAGCCGGGACGCTGTTGGACCTCTATGGAGAAGATATCCGCGCCCGTGCTTACGTAACCTCGGACGCGCTGCGGGGTGAGCAGATGCTGCGCCCGGATTTCACCCTGCCGGTGGTGCAGATGCACATGTCCGACGGGGCTGAACCAGCAAGATACACCTATTCCGGCGAAGTGTTCCGCCGTCAGGAACACGATCCGGATCGTGCTAATGAGTATATCCAAGTCGGCTACGAAGTATTTGATCGCGAAGACCCCGCCGGAGCCGATGCTGAGGTATTTTCGTTATTTGCCCTGCAATTGCGCGGGCTGCCTTTGCGGGCAGCGACAGGTGATATCGGTATTCTGATCGCCGCTGTCGGGGGGCTCAAGACCACTAGCCGTCGTAAGGCCGCGCTGATGCGACATCTCTGGCGGCCTCGCCGGTTCCGCGTTCTGCTGGACCGATACGCCGGGCGCAAAGCGGGCCTTGAGGGTCGCGATGCTCTGCTAGACGCAGCTGACCCATTGGCGATTGACGTGCCCATGATCGGTAAACGCCGCGCGCCGGAAATCCTCGACCGGATTGAAGCCCTGCGCGAAGACCGCGCTGCGCCGCCGATCTCGGACAATGAACTGGCCGGTTTGGAGACGCTGCTTAACGTGCGCGAAACCATGCCTTTCGCGCTGGAACAACTGCGTGACATTGCGGTTGATCTGCCACAGATCACATCTGCTTTGGATCGTTTGGAAGCTCGTATCGCAGCCCTGCAGGCGCGAGGCGTGGATGTGGATACACTGGATTTTGAGGCGTCTTATGGCAGGACCTCGATGGAGTACTACGACGGGTTTGTATTCGGCTTTTATGCCGAAGGCCGCCCTGATCTGCCACCGGTCGCAACCGGTGGGCGCTATGATGCGCTGACCAGGCAATTGGGTGGTGGGGCCGAGATTCCGGCAATTGGCGGCGTGATCCGCCCGGACCTGATGCTCGAAATCGAGGAGGCTGCGCAATGAGCCTGAAACTCGGTGTGCCTTCGAAGGGCCGGTTGATGGACAAGACCTTCGCATGGTTTGAAAAGCGCGGCATTACACTGTCGCGCAGCGGATCAGACCGGGAATACGCGGGCAAGGTTGATGGGATTGGTGGCGTCTCGCTGATCCTATTGTCTGCAGGAGAGATTCCGCGCGAGCTGGCGGCGGGACGCATTCATTTGGGCGTGACCGGCATCGATCTTGTGCATGAAAAGCTGCCGCGCTGGGAACAGCAGGTGGAAGAGGTTGCACCTTTGGGGTTCGGCAAGGCGGACCTTATCATCGCAACCCCAGCCTGCTGGGTCGACGTGGACACTCTGGATGATTTGGATGCAGCGGCGGCAGGTTTTCGCAGGGCGCATGGCCATCGGCTGCGGATCGCTACCAAGTACCACCGTCTGGTCCGCGAATTCCTGACCGAAGCGGGAGTGGCCGATTACACGCTGGTCGACAGCCAGGGCGCAACCGAGGGGACGGTGGTGAATGAGACAGCCGAGGCGATTGCCGATATCACCTCGACCGGGGAAACACTGCGGGCGAACCACCTGAAAATCCTGTCGGATGGGTTGATCCTGCAATCGCAGGCCACGCTGTGGCGCAGCCGCGTGGCAAAATACGATGCGGCTGAAAAGACGGCTTTGAATGAGCTGTTGGACAGGTTGGCCTAAAGCACCCCAATTTCCGCTAATGCGCGGTTCAGGTCGTCGGGCAGGGCATCGTCCTGCTCGCGATTTTTAGGCAAGTCGGCAGGGGTGTCCTCAGGCTTGAGATACCGCCAGCCCTGGAATGGACGCTTCAGAGCGTTCTGCGTTCTGTGTACCTCGGGGTCCAGGACGATGGCGCAGCGGCGGATGCCATCCTCGCCTCGGACTTCATCCAGCCGCAGGATGCGCTGGCGGCACTGGACCACACCTTTGATCACCCAATAGATCGACCCGCCATTCAGAATTTCAGCGTCGCGCTTGGGCCACATGCGGGTGACGTGGCGCGGGTATCCGTCCTCATAGAGTGGTTTGCGGCTGTCTTGCCACGCCATCAGCGTGTCGACACTTTCTGACCCAACCGAAAGTTTGATGAGGTTTACGTACTTATCCACAGCTTTCCCACAGAGTCGTCCCAAGGGTGATCCCTATATTGTAGCCCTCATGCGCTTGTCATCAAGGTGTTGTGGTTTAGATGTGATCTGGGCTAATCTGAATGTCTCTTTCAGCACAGGGAATCACCAATGAGCCGCTTTGCCGCCCCCATCGCCGAGCAGATCTGGGATATGAAATACCGCTTTAAACAGGCGGATGGTACGCCCATCGATCAGACAGTCGAGGACAGCTGGCGGCGCATAGCTCGTGATCTGGCGCGTGTGGAAGAAGACCCGGCGCATTGGGAAGAAAAATTCTATGAGGCGCTAGAGGATTTCAAATACCTTCCTGCTGGCCGCATCACCGCCGGGGCGGGCACCGCGCGACAGGTAACCCTGTTCAACTGCTTTGTGATGGGGACGATCCCCGACAGCATGGGCGGTATCTTCGACATGCTGAAAGAGGCCGCGCTGACCATGCAGCAGGGTGGCGGGATCGGTTATGATTTCTCAACCATCCGTCCACGTGGCGCGGATGTGAAAGGGGTTGCCGCTGATGCCTCTGGCCCGCTGAGCTTTATGGATGTCTGGGACGCCATGTGCCGGACGATCATGTCTGCAGGCTCGCGTCGTGGTGCGATGATGGCGACCATGCGCTGCGACCATCCGGATATCGAACAGTTCATCACCGCGAAATCCGACCCGGCGCGTTTGCGCATGTTCAACATGTCGGTTCTGGTCACCGATCCATTCATGGAGGCCGTCAAGGCCGATGGACCGTGGGATCTGGTATTTGACGGAAAGGTCTATCACACCGTTCAGGCGCGCGATCTTTGGAATAAGATCATGCAGGCCACCTATGATTATGCCGAGCCGGGCGTGATCTTTATCGACCGGATCAATCAGGCGAACAATCTGAATTACGTCGAGACGATCTCGGCGACCAACCCGTGCGGAGAACAACCTCTACCGCCTTATGGTGCCTGCTTGCTGGGCTCGATCAATCTGGCACGGTTGGTTGCCGAGCCGTTCGAGGATGCCGCGCATCTGGACGAGGAGGCCTTGCAAGAGCTGGTGGCCACCGCCGTTCGCATGATGGACAACGTGGTGGACGCGTCGAAATTCCCGCTGGCCGAACAAGAAGCCGAGGCGCAAGACAAGCGCCGCATCGGGCTGGGCGTGACTGGTCTGGCCGATGCGCTGTTGATGTTGGGTCTGCGCTACGGCTCGGACGAGGCGGCGCGTCAGACCGAGCGCTGGTTGCACGCAATCGCGCGCGCCGCGTATCTGGCGTCGGTCGATTTGGCGAGGGAAAAGGGCGCTTTCCCACTGTTTGACGCCGAGAAATATCTGGCCAGCGGCACCATGAAACAGATGGATGACGATGTGCGCGACGCAATCCGCGAACACGGCATCCGCAACGCGCTGCTGACCTCGATCGCGCCGACGGGTACGATTTCGCTTTATGCGGGCAACGTGTCTTCGGGGATCGAGCCGGTTTTTGCCTATGCCTATTCGCGCAAGGTGCTGCAAAAGGACGGTTCGCGCACCGAAGAAGAGGTTGTGGACTATGCGGTGCAGATGTGGCGCGACAAGTTTGGCGACGCCGAATTGCCCGAGTATTTCGTGAATGCGCAAACACTAAGCCCGTCCCATCACGTAAAAATGCAGGCGGCGGCGCAAAAGTGGATCGATAGTTCGATATCGAAGACAATCAATTGTCCCGAAGATATCAGCTTTGACGCCTTCAAAGACGTCTACATGCAGGCTTGGGATCAGGGCTGCAAAGGCTGCACAACCTATCGCCCCAATGATGTCACCGGTTCGGTTCTGAGCGTATCGGAAAGCGACGACAAAGCGCCAGGTGAAAGCGCGGATGCCCCGCATGAGGTTGACGGGGGCGAGGTCGTTTATATGTCCGAACCGCTTGATCGCCCACAATCGCTGGAAGGGTCGACTTACAAGCTGAAATGGCCGGACAGCGAGCACGCAATCTATCTGACAATTAACGATATCGTCATTGGCGGACGCCGCCGTCCCTTCGAGGTGTTCATTAACTCGAAGAATATGGAGCATTATGCTTGGACGCTGGCTTTGACCCGGATGATATCGGCCGTGTTCCGACGCGGTGGCGATGTGTCCTTTGTGGTCGAGGAACTGAAAGCTGTGTTCGACCCGCGAGGCGGGGCCTGGGTTAAAGGCAAGTACATTCCGTCCATCCTGGCCGCGATTGGCGGCGTGATCGAGCAACACATGGTCAATATCGGCTTCCTTGAGGGCGAAGGAATGGGCCTGAAGTCCGATCCTCAGGCGCAGGTGGTCAACATGGACGCCCCGCGTGGCAAGGCTTGCCCATCCTGTGGTCAGTTCGACATGGTGATGATCGAAGGCTGCATGACCTGCCGCAGCTGCGGTCATTCTAAGTGTGGCTGATTTGGCGGAAGAGGACTTGATGTTGTGGTGCTTCAGGCGACACCGCCATTATTGTCACCAAATGACCTCTAACTGCGATCTGCCGACCTGCTGACGGAACCTAAGAAGCGCTAGTTTTTTTACGTTTCTTGTCTGAAGGAAATTTACTGGCCTTGTCGACCGAAGCACCTTTGGCGAGTTGCTTCGGCTTCTCTGTGCGACTTGATGCATGGCATTTGTTCCAAACATTTGCTTTGGAGTACTTTTTAGTTCTTCAAGCGTCAGGTGCAGGTTCAAACCTTGAACGTTTAATAGAGCAGCACCCTAAACTCGCTCGTCGAGTGGCATTGCGTCTGCGACAAATTTTAAGAACTGCTCCGGGGGAATGCTAAGTGCGCGCGATAGTATAACAAGTTCTGGCACATCTATGCGCCCTTGGCCGATCTCAATCCTGGCAATAAATAACGGATGACACTTTAACTTCTTGGCGAGCTTCGCCCGCGAGTATCGTTGGGCTTTGTCGGCGGCGATAGGCGCGGAGATCAGCGCGAGATGCCCTGACGAGCGGAGAGATTTGGCCGCTTTGGTGTCCGTTTAATGCTTCGGACATTTCCTAATCTCATTTTCAGAGTGTTTAGAAAGTCAGATTGAATATCTAAGAGCGGATGATGAAAATTGCTAAACATATAATCAACGTAGCTTTTTTCCCCTGTTTTGCGTTTGCCCGAGAGCCACTCACACTAACTTCAGACGAATATGAGCACTTGGAGCCTATCTACTAAATCCTTTGCGTAGCGCCCGGTAGGACCACTGACGAAGCAATGGAAGCGTTATTAGCGCACTTCGATCAACCACTTGCCAATGAAGTGGAGACTCTGATTGTGCGTAGTTCATGCGGCGCGAATTTCGATACGAATTTACCCAGCGGTTGCTGTCCCCAAGTTCCTACGAGAATCGTGCTTCGACCAGCATGATTGTCATTCTTAGTATCTGATACCTTCGCACCGGCAGCTGATCAAATCAATTCACCAGAATCTAAGCGATTGTTAACGTTGATTTTATTGTATTTGATCGGTACGGAAAACAAAGCTCTTTCTGAAAGCGAACTGGCATTATGTCTAAGAAAAGTTGGATTTTCACAATGGCTTGACGATCTGAAGCCACCTTTGAAACCGCCTCATGTGCCTACGGCAGCAGTATTCCAGACGAAATTTCCCTTACGCAAAACCTGTTGTTTGTTGACCTTCCAGCGCGGGAACCGGGCATACAGCCCAAATGAGTCGTAGAGCAAGAATACACGCTTGGGATGGCAGGCATGAAACCGAACAGGGATAGAAAGGCTGTTACGCGACGCGGAGTGATTGCCGCGTTTGCTGCGACAACTCTTTTTCCAGCACCGGCCGTTTGGGCCCAATCGATGACAACCGAAGGGACGCGCCGCAATGTTTCTTCATTCCGCGTTGCTAAATGGCAGGATCACTTTGATACGCTTAAGAATGGTGTGATCCTGTCCGATACACAGTCCAAGGTCCTGCAATATTGGTCAGAAGACGAGAGCGTCTATCGGATGTATCCAACCAGCGTGCCGCTGACGGAAGACCTTACAAGGCTGGGCTACACCACAGTAACTCGCAAGGTTGAGGGGCCATCTTGGCGACCGACACCAGCAATGAAAAAGCGCAACCCCGCTTGGCCCGACTATGTGGGCCCGGGTCCGGAGAATCCTCTGGGGACACATGCACTTTATTTGAGCTGGCAATACTACCGGATCCACGGCACCAACGACACACGCAAGATCGGAAGAAGATCCTCCAATGGCTGCATCGGCTTGTACAATGAGCAGATCGCGGACTTGTTCGAACTGGCCACCGTGGGCACGCAGGTAAAATTGATCTGACCATGGTCAAGTCGGCTTTTCTGGACAGGCGCTTAAGCTCGGTAACTGACAACGACGTGAAATAGTGAGATGGATAAACTTACACTCATGATAGGCGGTGTGGCGATCGCAGGTGCCGTCGCAATCGCCTACAATCTAAATCAGCAACCAGCTGGCCATTCGATGACGACACCTGATACGTCGACGCTGGCGTCAGGAGACCCAATCCAAAACGTCAATCTACCGGACCAGCTAAGCGAATTTGCGGCCGTCGGCAAAGTGGCATTCGACGCAAAATGCTCGGCGTGCCATGGCGGGAATGCAACTGGTCTGGAAGGCCTTGCACCACCTTTGGTGCATAAAATCTATGAACCAGGCCACCATTCGGACGAGGCATTTTACGTGGCCGTCCAGAATGGTGTTCGAGCCCATCATTGGAAGTTCGGTAACATGCCGCCGGTCGATGGCTTGACCCGCGCGGATGTGAAAGGCATCGTAGCGTATATAAGAGAGTTGCAGCAGGAAAACGGGATTTTCTGAAGGTGACGAGTCGAGTGGGCACCGCAATTCGTTACTTCATCCTGTCAATTGCGCTGGCCATTGGCGGGTTACTTGTAACGGCCGATTCTGCACATGCACATGGCGGTGATTCACAGCATGTGATTGACCAAACCGACTCTGCGGACGTCGAACATGTCAAGCAGGGTCATCCCGGGCATTGTCATGGCGGAGCGATCTGCAACGCTGTTGGACTATTTTTGATGGGTCCAACACCGCCTGGTCCCCAATGCACGGAACGAAGATACTCGATCCCTCGAGCTCAATACCGGTTTCTTAGTATTATCGCGTTTGACCCACCACCGCCGCGTGTCCTGATCTGACGAGTCGAATTGGGCCCAAGATGGGCGCGTCGAAGCAGACGAAAAGGACAAAGAAATGAACATTCTAAAAATGACTACAAGCGTGGCCCTGGTTTCACTATTTGCGGCGGCCGCCCTGGCGCATGGTGGCGCAACCGGTATCGTCAAAGAACGCATGGACGGCATGTCCGCGATGAAGGACAGCATGAAGGTCCTTACACCGATGATGCAGGGGAAAACGCCCTACAATGCGCAAACGGTACGAAGCGAAGCCAAGAAAATCGGAAGCCACGCCGGTGAGAGCATGACTAAGCTGTTTCCAGAGGGATCTGATGGCAAACCCTCGGAGGCCAAATCGCAAATCTGGCAGGATTGGGGTTCCTTTACAGAAATAGCCAGACAGTTGGAAATCTACTCAGAAGGCCTTGCGCTTTCGGCAGACAACGGGCTGATGGCGTCCGGATCGGGTCATGGTTCCGGCATGATGGGCGGCAAATCCATGATGGGAGGTCGTTCCATGATGGGAGGTGGTTCCATGATGGGAAGTGGTTCCATGATGGGAGGTGGTTCCATGATGGGCAGCGGGATGATGGCTGGCAGTCCAAACTTAGCACAGCTGTCTGAAATGCCGGCAGATGGTGTGTTCATGATGCTGAGCCAGACATGCTCGGCGTGTCACACGCGATTTCGGTCGGAATAGGAATGCATCATGAAGCCGACAATACGGTTGGGTCTTGCTGCCGCCGTTACGGCGTCAGCAGGGTTTGTTGCTGTGATGGCTTGGCCGATTGGCCAGCCCTTACAAGCTCTCGACATTCAAGGTGACGTTAACCGCGGGGCGTATCTGGCAAGGGCAAGCGGCTGTATCGCCTGCCACACAGACTTTGCCAAAGGAGGTGCGCCCTTGGCCGGTGGGGTGGAGTTGGATACCCCGTTCGGCTCGCTCTTTTCGCCGAACCTGACCACAGATCCCGATCACGGGATCGGTGATTGGACCATCGAGGAATTTGCCCGCGCAGTACGTCAGGGTGTGTCGCCCGACGGACAACCCTACTACCCGGCCTTTCCTTATCCGTTCTATGCCAACTTCACGGATCAGGACATCGCCGATCTTTGGGCCGCCTGGCAAACGGTTCCGCCAGTAGCGGAACCGTCAAAAGAGCAGGAAATGGTGTTCCCCTTCAATCAGAGATGGGGCCTGAAGCTGTGGCGGGCGGCATTTTTGGAACCGCCGCGGACCGATCCCGTACCGGGCAATGATGATGTATGGAACCGGGGCCGGTTACTCGTTGAAGGTGCCACGCATTGTGCCGCCTGTCACACTGGGAGAAACCTGGCTGGCGCAAGAAATTCGGACACGGAACACTTCAAGGGAAGTGACTCTCTGCCGGGCGGTGACAAGGCACCGGCCATCGACTTTGAGACCCTGCAAATGCGTGGGTGGACAGTTGATGATCTGGCCTACGCGTTGCGCACCGGCGTCATGCCTGATGGCGATGTCTTCGGCGGCGCCATGGGAGAGGTCGTAAACTATGGCACCAGCTTTCTAACAGACGAAGACCTGAAGGCAATGGCGACCTATCTGCTGGATGTACACGACGGGGGATAATCCAGTGCGAGATCAAGTATTCTTTGGAAGGAAGTCCTAATGAAGCTCAATCGCAGGCAATTCGTTGCAGGCACGTCGGCATTGTTCGCGGTGCCGACTATCGGGAGGGCGGCTACCGCCCCCCGAATAATCGAGGCGCGTTCAGGATTGGCGCGTGTTGCCCCCAACAACTATCCGGAAACCGAGATATGGGGATATGATGGCGGTGTTCCGGGCCCTGAAATTCGAGCCCGGCAAGGCGAAACGGTTCGCCGGACACTCCTGAACTCGCTACCTCAGCCTACAGCAATCCATTGGCACGGATTGCGGGTTCCGAACAATATGGACGGGGTGCCGGGCCTTACGCAGGAGGCTGTACCAATCGGCGGCGAATTTCAGTATGACTTGCCTCTGAAGGACGCGGGGACCTTCTGGTATCACTCTCACAACCAGTCAACGGAACAAGTGGCCAGGGGCCTTTACGGCGCGTTCATCGTCGACGAAACGGACCCGCCGGACACGGACCATGACATCACGATCCTTCTGGATGATTGGCGGTTGGGTAAAGACGCTCAAATAGTAGATGATTTTGGTGCAATGCATGATTGGACCCATGCAGGTCGGATGGGAAACTACGTTCACGCGCGCATATCGCCAATGACCGAAGTTTTGACGAACCAGCGATTGCGAATTCGAATGGTCAACGTGGCAACTGATCGGATCATGTATGTGTCAGTAGGTGGCGCAAACGGGAAACTGGTCGCTTATGATGGCATGCCTGTAAGGCAGCCAGAAGATTTCGAAACACTTGTTTTCGGACCTGCACAGCGAGCAGACTTGATCGTCGACGTCACAGCGGAATCGAACGAAGTCGTTCAAATAACTCTTCACGAACGCGATGAATCATTTGTTATCGCTGAGATCCCGGTTTCGGGAAGCGGTACATCTGCCAGCCGCGATGAGATCGAAGCTCTGCCACCCAACCCTGTTTCTTTTCTTGAAGATGTTTCTGACGCCTTAAAGGTTCCATTGGTGATGGAAGGCGGGGCGATGGGCGGACTGCGTCAAGGTACTTACAACGGCCAAGTCATGAGCGCTAATGAGTTGGTTCAGGAAGGACAGATCTGGACATTCAACGGAGTCGCTGGGTTACCCGAAGACCCGCTCGCTTCTGTTTCGCGTGGCGACATAGTCCGTATTCAGATGCAGAACGACACTGTCTTTGCGCACGCCATGCACTTGCACGGGACGCACTTTCAGGAAGTTCTGTCGAACGGGAGCCTGGGACCGTTGCGAGACACAATACTGGTTGACCGGATGGAAACGCGGGAGATTGCGTTCGTTGCGGATAACCCGGGGGACTGGCTGTTTCATTGCCACATGCTTTCGCATCAGGCCGCTGGAATGAAGACCTGGCTGAGCGTGGCGTCATGAACAAGAGCGCGGCGAAATGGGTGTCACTAGCTGCTGTGGTGATCATTGTCGCGGTCGCTGGCTGGGGCCTGAGCGGGCGTGCACAAAACGGTGCATCAGCGGATTCGGCACGTGGTGCAGTTTTGTATGCCGAAAACTGCGCGTCATGCCACGGGGCAAGTCTGGAGGGTCAACCAGATTGGCAGACACCTGATCCAGATGGCGTCTTGCGAGCTCCCCCGCATGACCGAACAGGGCACACCTGGCATCACGGCGACAAGCTGTTGTTCGATTATACAAAGCTTGGCGGGGACCAAACACTAAAACAGATGGGCGTCGCTGATGTCAAAAGCGGTATGCCAGGTTTCGAGTACACTCTGTCGGATCAGGAAATCTGGGACATCCTCGCCTTCATCAAGGAGAGTTGGCCGGATCGGGAACGCAAGCTGCAAGAGCAGCGCACCGAGGCAGAACAAACGGAAGGAAACTGATGTGAAACGATTTTTTGCAGGCTTAATTGCCATCACTATGTCGATTGGTGCTGCTATGGCGAGTGCTGACGAATTGTCTGACTCCGATGTAAAACGGCTGGCACTGGAAGCCATTATGGAAAACCCCGAAATCATCATGCAGGCGATTCAATTGCTTCAACAGCGCGAAGATCAGGCAAAAGCCGAAACCATTGGAAACGTCTTGGAAAATCAGCGTGAATTGCTGGAACAGGATCCGAATGCGCCTGTCATCGGAAACCCGGAAGGTGATGTAACCGTAGTCGAGTTTTTTGACTATAACTGCCCATATTGCAAACGCGCGGCCCCGGTCGTGAAAAACGTAATCGCAGGCGATTCCGATGTCCGAGTTGTTTACCGAGAATGGCCCATACTCGGAGAAGGTTCCGACTTTGCGGCACGCGCCGCGCTTGCCTCACGAAACCAGGGAAAATATGAAGAATTCCATTGGGCGCTTATGGCGCTGAACGGTCGTGCGACTGAGGCCAGCGTCCTGAAAGTTGTTCGGGAACTCGGCCTGGACGAGGATCAACTGCGCGCAGACATGGAGGCGCCGGAAGTCGACGCGCATATCCAGGTGTCCATGGAATTGGCCCGACAGCTTGGCTTCAGTGGCACCCCTTCGTTTGTGATTGGAGATGCGCTTGCCCCGGGGCTGATCGCCGAAGATGAAATGACCCGGCTAATCGAGGCAGTCAGAGACGCAAGATAGAACCAAGGGGCGAAAGCATGTGCGCCCCTAAGCTTCTGTTGCGACCGTGGCTTCGCATCCCTCGGACTCTGAGCTGAAAGGATATGATCAAGTTGATTAGCGCTTAAGACACGTACCCTGCGGTTTTTCATGTCAAAGTCCAACTTTGCGGAGGAACTTACTGTGTCAATGGCTTTGTCTATAACTGACTTGCGGTGCCCGCAGCTCATATCCGGGATACTTAGCGTCGTCATGGATGATGAGAAAGAAAGTCAGCCTCATCCCTTGACCTTCCACTTGCTGGAACCCTTATGTTGCCCGTCAGCAGAACATACGTGGTGACAATATGACTGAAAATTCACATGCGCGGTTCCAGGTTCAGGGTATGAGCTGTGCTTCCTGCGTTGGGCGCGTCGAGCGCGCGCTGAAAGCTGTGCCAGGGGTAGATTCCGCTTCGGTTAATCTCGCCAGCGAAAGCGTTCAGGTCGATTTCCGCGATCCAGCCGATAAAGCGGCCATTGCTGATGCGTTAAACCGCGCCGGATATCCGGCGCGGACGGCAGAGGTCACTCTGGATATTCAGAACATGTCCTGCGCATCCTGTGTAGGGCGCGTTGAACGAGCCCTGGAAGCCGATGGCGGCGTCTTGTCCGCGTCGGTCAATCTGGCCACTGAAAGTGCAACTGTGCGTTATGCTGAGGGAGTCACAACACCCGAAGCCATAGCGGCGCATGCGGCATCTGCTGGCTATCCGGCGAGCCTGCGATCTGCAACGCAGACCGAACCACACGACCGCAAAGCGACAGAGATCAGCCATTTGGCGCGGCGAACAAGCTTGGCCGCCTTGCTCGCATTGCCGGTATTCATTCTCGAAATGGGCTCGCATGTTATTCCGGGCATGCACCACCTGATAGCGAGCACCATCGGCATCCAGAACAGCTATTACCTGCAATTCCTTCTGACCACGATCGTTCTTTTTGGGCCAGGCTTGCAGTTCTACACCAAGGGATTCCCTTCCTTGGTCAAAGGCGCGCCGGACATGAACTCTCTGGTGGCCCTGGGCACTTCGGCGGCATATGGGTTCTCACTGATCTCGACCTTCGCGCCGCATATTCTTCCTGCCGGAACCGCAAATGTCTACTACGAGGCCGCAGCGGTAATCGTGGTTCTTATATTGCTTGGGCGGTTCCTCGAGGCGCGCGCCAAGGGCCGAACTGGTGAAGCGATCCGAAAACTGGTCGGTCTGCAGGCAAAAACAGCACGAGTTGAGCGCGACGGATCGGTT
The DNA here is from genome assembly GCF_056537805.1 of Ruegeria sp. C10. NCBI lineage: Bacteria > Pseudomonadati > Pseudomonadota > Alphaproteobacteria > Rhodobacterales > Roseobacteraceae > Ruegeria > Ruegeria sp. C10. The sequence goes on from NZ_JBQFSC010000001.1 coordinate 1,356,510, forward strand.
GTCGAGCTACCGATTGAGCAGATCGTTGTAGGGGATATTGTGCACGTTCGACCGGGCGAAAAAATAGCGGTGGATGGTGCCGTAATGACCGGCGCGTCATATGTCGATGAAAGCATGATCACCGGAGAGCCGGTTCCCGTCGAAAAAACCGAGGGCGCAACTGTGGTCGGGGGGACCGTAAATGGCGCGGGTGCATTGACGTACCGTGCTGAAAAGATCGGCGCAGACACTATGTTGGCCCAGATCATTCAGATGGTCGAACAAGCACAGGGTGCCAAGCTTCCGATTCAAGGCCTGGTCGACCGCATCACGCTGTGGTTTGTGCCGGTAGTGATCGCAGTGGCCGTTGTAACAGTGCTGGTATGGATGTTGTTCGGACCCGATCCCGCGCTTAGCCTGGCGTTGGTGGCCGGGGTTGCGGTACTGATCATTGCTTGCCCCTGCGCCATGGGGTTGGCCACACCTACTTCCATCATGGTCGGCACTGGCCGCGCTGCCGAGATGGGCGTCCTGTTCCGAAAGGGCGATGCCTTGCAAATGCTGCAGGAAACCACCGTTGTTGCGGTGGACAAGACGGGCACCCTGACCGAAGGGCGTCCGGAGCTGACCGACCTGATTGTGGCCGAAGGAATGACCGAAGACGAGGTTCTGCACCTTGTTGCTGCCGTTGAGGTCACTTCCGAACATCCAATCGCCACAGCCATCGTGCGCGCGGCAGAAACCCGTGGTCTGGAGCTTTCCAAGCCAGAAGACTTCACGTCGATCACCGGTTACGGGGTAAGCGCCTCAGTCGAAGGCCATAAAATCCTGATCGGGGCCGACCGCCTGATGAGTCGCGAAGGGGTAGAAATGGGCGCGTTGTCTGATCGGGGCGCTGAACTCGCAATCAACGGAAAGACTCCACTTTATGCTGCCGTAGACGGGGCTATCGCGGCCGTAATCGCTGTGGCGGACCCAATCAAAACCACCACGCCGGACGCAATCGAAGCTCTGCACGGGCTGGGCCTGAAAATAGCGATGATCACCGGCGACAATGCCTCTACTGCCAAATCCATTGCGGCGCAGCTTGGCATCGATCATGTCGTGGCTGAAGTTCTGCCCGAGGGTAAAGTATCCGCGTTACAGGATTTGCGTTCAAATGGCGGAAAACTGGCCTTTGTGGGTGATGGCATCAATGATGCGCCTGCTTTGGCGGCAGCTGACGTAGGAATTGCGATCGGGACAGGCACTGACATTGCCATCGAAGCGGCTGACGTCGTTCTGATGTCAGGCGACCTGACGGGCGTGGTCAATGCCTTCGATATTAGTCAGCGCACCATGCGTAACATCCGCCAAAACCTGTTCTGGGCGTTCGGCTACAACACACTGCTCATACCGGTTGCGGCAGGGGTGCTTTATCCGTTTGGCGGCCCGCTGCTGTCGCCGGTTTTGGCCGCAGGTGCCATGGCTCTCTCCAGTGTATTTGTCCTGACCAATGCGCTGCGGTTGCGCTGGGTAAAGCCGATCAAAGTTGGGCGAGAACAGATCTCGCAGAACACCGAGCAAACGCTGCGTTCAGTGCATGCTGGATAGTATAGGAGAACCGCTGTGAATATCGGAGATGTAGCAGAACGTTCGGGTCTGCCTGCCAAAACCATCCGCTATTACGAGGATATCGGGTTCATCAAACCCAAGCGGAGCCTCAATGGGTATCGCCATTTCGACGAAAAGGAACTGCACAAGCTGGCTTTCATCGGGCGAGCCCGCTCATTGGGCTTTACCATTGAGGATTGTCGTTCACTACTGGCGTTGTACGAGGACAAAGAACGTGCCAGCGCGGACGTGAAAGAAATTGCAAAACAGAATCTGAAAGAGATCGACGATAAGATTGCCGATCTGAAGGCGATGCATGAAACACTGTCTCATCTGATCGAAGAATGCGCTGGCGACCACCGCCCAGACTGTCCAATTCTAAAAAACTTGGGCCAAGCGTAGTTAACCTTGTTGTTTGATCTGCCTCCAAGTTTGGCAATCTTTTTCTTCAGACGTGGCAATCCGCTCTTCTCTAGTGCGCGCCGCACTATCAATTGTAGTTTTGTTGGCTTCGGGTCAGCACGTTGCCACGATCACACTACGTCCGCAGTACGGTGAATGAGTTGATCCCTGTTTTAAGAGAAACGCTTTTAGTGTGCGTCTGTCTTACGGTGACAATCATCGGCTCTGTTGCTTTTGCAAACAACGACTTTGAGATCGCAGACAGCCACAGACAGTATGGCGTTTCGATCGCGTCAAAAGCATCTGAATTCAAACACAACAATCGCCGTTCGCATTCTACCACCGATCAAGATTGCGCGGACGACTGCGTGAGTTGTGGCGGGGCATGCCACACCGGAACCTGTTGCGTTGGTGAAAACCCGACCCAATTAGGACTTGCGGTTTTGGTGGAAGCTTATGGCCAGAGAAACCGTAACATGGACACGGATAACCATAATTCTCAAGCGCCTCTGACGCCCAATCTTCCTCCACAAGTATCCTAACACCCAAAGTCCCGAAAGTGCGGGTTTTCAAATTGTTTCTGTTCGAGCATGCACTGCGGTCGTAAGGAGATTATTATGTGTGGAAGAGAGGCTAAACTATCAGTATTTGCCTTGGCGCTCATCGTATCCAAGCGGTTGCGACATGCGTGCGCTATGCACCGAAAGCGAACAGAAACAGGGCTGGTCATGATCGCGTGCTTGACACAAATCATAGCACTTGCCTGCGATTTCGGTCACAAGACCGAATATCACAGCGCAGGCGTAAACCCGGAAAGGAAATGACATGACCACCACGAAACTTGACCGACGCCTTTTCCTGGCTGGCCTCAGCGCCTCCGGCATCGCCCTGGCTTCACCTACATTTGCAACGACCAAACCGCTGGTGCAGGTTCTCAAGGACCCCGCATGCGGGTGTTGTGGCGCGTGGATTGATATTATGCAACGCGAAGGATTCGAGATGGAAGTGCAGAATGCCTCCTGGGAGACTTTGTCCGAATACAAAGCTAACAAGGGTATTCCAGAAGAGATGGCGTCCTGTCACACGGGCTTGCTCGAGGGCTATGTCATAGAAGGTCATGTGCCCCCGGCGGACATCCGGCGCTTGTTGGCCGAACGCCCTGATGCGGTCGGGCTGACAGTGCCAGGTATGCCCTATGGCTCACCTGGTATGGGGCCGGAGAGTGAGCGGGAAGCCTATTCGGTTTTCCTGATCGGTAAGGATGGCACCACAGAAGTTTTCAACCATTACAAGGCAGCGTGATTGCCAATTTTTTGCAACAACCGCAAACGGAATTGCCAAGCGTTTAGTGTGAATTTCGGTAGCAGCGATTGAAAAGCGAGTTCAAGGTCGGCTAGTCCGATACGGGGCTGGTCCGATGCTCCGAGAGAGTAAGGCCCACCCAAGACGCTCTACAACTGCTGAAAACGTTAGAGCGACAACGGCGTGTTTGCACGGATCATGGAAGGGCTGGCTTCGGACCATTCCGATCACAGGGCGATCATGATAAAAGTGAGCAGGTGAACGCCATGCGTTCGAGTGGGCCTGCGCAAGTATCTGAAGGCACATCGCATGGCTTTAAGCCTACGGTTGAAAAAAGGGGCGCTGGTGCCTGATTGGGCGTGCCAAAGGCGGAATGAACACCAAGTTGCATGCCGTCACCGATGCTTCTGGTCACCCAGTCCGGTCTTTCATAACTGTCGATCAGATCAGTGACTACACGGGTGCCAGGGCACTTCTGAGCAGCCTACCAGCCGCCGATTGGATGATTGCTGATCGGGGTTACGATTCTGACTGGTTCCGAAAGGCTATGAAAGACAAAGGGATACGCCCATGCATCCCCGGCAGAAAGTCACGCGAGAAGCCTGTCCGAAAAGATACACGCAGGCTCAAACGCCGAAACCGCATCAAGATCATATTCGGTCGCTTGAATGAATGGGGCCGAGTAGAAACCCGCTACGAAAGATGGCTGAAAGTGTTCCCATCAGCCATCGCACTCGCAGAGATTTTCAGGCTCCGAAATTCAATGAGCCTAGGGTCTAGCGCAGTGCGCCAGACGTTCACCAACATTCGACGAAAAGTATCAATATGAGGCTGTTCTTTAGCAACATTTTCGTGATTGCTGCATTTCGGTCTCTTTTCCGCCCATTTTTTCGTTGATACACAAGCACAGTTACTTGTGGGATGAGTAAAAGTGCGGGCGGACAGATGAGAACCGGTTATAACGGTCGAATAGCAATATTTTGGACACAGACGGAAGTTGACGGGCTTGAGGCGGCGCCTTTGGCCCACTTGTGCGTTGGCAGTTCTTGGTCCTGGAGGGGGCGAGGGGTCCAACTCGCCGCAAGTGCAGACCAAGTTGCGCTGCACGCAGGCTCCACCGGTCTTGGATTTTTATTGGCGGCCGGAGCCAGTTTCGCCAACCCCGGCGAGATCAACGAAAGTGCCAAGATCGAGTTGTCAAACGGGGCTCAGACTTTCGTTGCCGAGCTGGTGCGTGAGGTGAACGAAGCGTCTCTGGTGCTTGTGTTTGAGGATGGATACCCTGAGCCTGATCAAGATTTCTGGGTCAGTTCGGCAGCTTCACATATTGAACCTGTTGAGATTGACAGCGGTTATGACGACAAGGTTGTCGTGTTCCCGGCGGCTCGTGCAAATGCAAGTTCAGTGCCGGTAAGTCTATCAAATACTGCCGGTTGGGCCGCTGAATAACGGATACTTCTCAGAAAGATTCCAACTCTAAGCAGAAATCCTACCCTTTGCTTGCTCTGGCGTGTTGACTCTGGCCGAAGCAGGGATATAAGCGCGGCTTCATTGGTGTTGGTGGCCCCCGCGAGGGGATGCCTGTCATGGGGGAAACCTCAAGAGGACAACGCCCTTCATAGTGGCCCATCGGGGCCTCGATCTAAAGAAGGAGATCAGCCGTGACCAAACGCACGTCTGCCAAGTATAAAATCGACCGCCGGATGGGCGAAAACATCTGGGGTCGTCCGAAATCCCCGGTTAACCGTCGTGAATACGGCCCCGGCCAGCACGGCCAGCGCCGCAAGGGCAAACTGTCTGACTTCGGTCTGCAGCTACGTGCCAAGCAGAAGCTGAAAGGCTACTACGGCGACCTGACCGAGAAGCAGTTCCGCCGCATCTATGCAGAAGCCGAACGTGTCAAAGGTGACACCGGTGAAAACCTGATCGGTCTGCTGGAGCGCCGTCTGGACGCCGTTGTTTACCGCGCCAAGTTTGTTCCGACCGTGTTCGCCGCACGTCAGTTCGTGAACCACGGCCACGTTAAAGTGAACGGCAAGCGGGTCAACATCCCGTCCTACCGCGTCAAAGAAGGCGACGTTATCGAAGTGCGTGACAAGTCCAAGCAGTTGGCCGTTGTCCTGGAAGCTGTCGGCTTGGCCGAGCGTGATGTGCCTGACTACATCGACGCCGACCACTCGAAAATGACCGCGACTTTCGTGCGTGCACCGGGCCTGAGCGATGTGCCTTACCCGGTTATGATGGAACCGAACCTGGTCGTCGAATTCTACGCGAAGAACTAATCTTCGCCGACCTGTTGAGTTTAAGGGCCGCGCTTTCAGCGCGGTCTTTTTTGTTTTGATGGGGCTCTGCCCCAGTCGCTGCGCGACTCCCCCGAGATATATTTGGCCAGATGAAGAGGCGGATCAGATAGGAAGCGGGCGACTTTCGGCAATGGCCTCCATTGCGAAATAGGAGGTGACGCTGTCCAGTTCGATCTTATCGATGAGGCGTTGATAGACTTTGTCGTAAGAGGCCATATCTTCTGTAACGACCTTGAGTTGATAGTCATAGTCGCCGCCAATGCGATGGAAATCGACCACTTCAGGAATGGTCAGGACATGACTGCGAAAGGCCTGCAACCATTGGGCAGAGTGGTGGCGCGTGCGTAGCATGACGAAAACCACCAGATTCAGCCCAAGCTTTTCGCGCGCGATGCGCGCCGTAGAACCTTGCAGGACACCTGTGTCGTTCAAGGCCTTTATTCTTCGCCAGCAGGCATTTTGGGACAGGCCGACCCTATCTGCCAATTCTCGCTGGGAAAGTGTTGCGTCTTTTTGCAGTTCCTTCAGAAGACGCGTGTCAATTTGATCTAATTTTTTCTCCATAGAAACTCATATGACACAAAAATCGGACATATAAAGCATAAAATTGTGAGGTTTCCACAGGATGGATCAATCATATTGGAGTTAGCAATATGGAGCCTGTGTTATGACCTTGTCCAACTTTCGCGCAGAAATTCAATCTGCTGCTCACGGAAATACTCTGCGTGATGGGCTGATCGGTGAGGGGGTACTCATCCCGGGTCTGCATGGGGACGTGCCGCTTGTGTATGCGGACTACGTTGCCTCGGGTCGCGCGTTGCGACAGGTCGAAAATTTCGTGGCCGAGCATGTGTTGCCGTTCTATGCCAACAGCCACACCGAAGCCTCCTATTGCGGTTCCTATATAACCCGTTTGCGCCGCGAGGCGCGGGCCGAGATCGCCCGCATAGTTGGCGCCAAGGAAGAGGACGCGGTGATCTTTACCGGGTCTGGCGCTACAGCGGGTCTCAACCGGCTGGTTAGTCTGCTGGGAGTGCAAGAGGCTAATCAGCCGGTCGTTTTGATTGGTCCGTATGAGCATCATTCGAACATTCTGCCGTGGCGTGAAAGCAAGGCGCGGGTGATCGAGATTCCAGAAGCCGTTGACGGCGGTCCCGATATGCAGGCGCTAAAGGCGGCACTGGTAGAGCACGCAGATTCCGATCTTGTGATTGGGTCATTCTCAGCGGCGTCAAACGTCACCGGCATCATCACCGACCCTGATCCAGTGACGCGGATGCTGAAAGAGCATGGTGCGCTTGCGGTATGGGACTATGCGGGTGGTGGACCTTATTTGCCAATGGATATGGGGCCGGAAGATGCGCGGAAGGACGCGATCGTTGTCTCTCCGCATAAGTTTCCGGGTGGGCCGGGGGCGTCGGGTGTTCTGGTCGTTAACCAATGCGCTGTGAAGCGGACGTGTCCGAGTTGGCCCGGCGGTGGGACTGTCAGCTTTGTCTCGCCTTGGCGACACGACTACAGCGCCGATCTCGCGACACGAGAAGAGGCGGGTACACCAAATGTGATCGGAGACATTCGTGCGGCCCTGGTCTTCATCGTCAAGGATGCGGTCGGAACGGATGAGATCGCGCAGCGTGAGGCGCAGTGTAACCGCATGGCGTTGGATGGGTGGTCCGACAACCCACATCTGACATTGCTAGGTGCCGAGAATGCACACCGCCTGCCGATATTCTCGTTCCTCGTGTGCGATCGGAATGGGCAGCCGGTGCATCAGCAGCTGTTTACCCGGATGCTCAGCGATATCTACGGCATCCAGGCACGTGGCGGCTGTGCCTGTGCCGGACCCTATGCGCATCGTCTGCTGGGCATTGATCGGGCAACATCGGAAGAATTGCATGCGGCCCTGTCGGAGGGTGAGGAAATGAAGAAACCGGGTTGGGTGCGGTTGAATTTCTCTTACCTCATGAGCGAAGAGACCGTTCAGTTCATTATCGACAGCGTTAACGAGCTGTCGCGCCGGACCGAGGAATTCGTCCCATTCTACAATGCCGATCCGGCGACGGCGCGCTTCAAAGCGGCGTAAGATAATTGCCGCTTTTCTCAACCCGTTGAGAAAGGTATGAGGGGCCAAGCTAGTGGAGCCCCTCATGAACCAGATCACACCTCAACCCGGCATAATGGACATCGCGCTGTATCAGGGCGGACAGTCGCATGTTGACGGTGTTGCGGATGTCATCAAGCTGAGTTCCAACGAAAACCCGTTTGGGCCAAGTCCCAAGGCGATCGAAGCGGTGCGCGAAAGTGCCGTTTCGCTGCATCGTTATCCCAGCACCGATCATGCCAGCCTGCGCGCCGCAATTTCTGAACGGCACGGACTGGATGCCAATCGGGTCATCTGCGGTGTCGGCAGTGATGAAGTGTTGCAGTTCGTAGCGCAGGCCTATGCTGGTCCGGGTGATGAGGTGATTTATACCGAGCATGGATTCTCCATGTATCCGATCATCGCGCGAATGGCGGGCGCGACCCCGGTCATGGTGCCCGAGAGGGATCGCCGTGTAGACGTAGATAGCATCCTTGCCGCGGTCACTGGGCAGACACGGATTGTCTTTGTGACCAATCCGGGAAATCCTACTTCAACCATGGTCTCTGACGCCGAATTGCAGAGGTTGGCGGATGCATTGCCAGCCAATTGCCTGATGGTGCTGGATGGTGCGTATGCCGAATTTGTCGATGGTTTCGATGGAGGCGCAGGGCTGGTGGACCGGTTTAGCAATGTCATCATGACCCGGACGTTTTCGAAAGTGTACGGTCTAGGTGGGATGCGCGTTGGCTGGGGCTATGCGGCGAAAGAGATTATTGATGTGCTGAACCGCGTTCGTCAGCCGTTCAACCTATCGCTGACGGCTCTCGCGGCGGCCGAGGCCGCCGTGCGGGATGAGGAATATCTGCGGTTCTGCCTGTCTGAAAACGCACGCCTCCGGATTTGGTTGTCTGATGAACTGGCGAAGGTCGGCGTTTCATCCGATGTGTCATGCACGAATTTCATCCTCGCCCGTTTTGCTGACAGGGCCGAGGCGGAAGCCTGCGATGACTATTTGAAAACGCAGGGTTTGATCGTGCGGCGGGTCGCGGGCTACAACCTGCCAAACGCGCTGCGGATCACCGTAGGCGACGAAATCGCCTGCGGTCGCGTGGTTGCAGCGATTACTGCGTTCAAAGGGGGCGCTGTATGAGCCAGATTTACGACCGTGTTGCGCTGATCGGGTTGGGCCTGATTGCATCGTCCATGTTCTGGGCGATCAAACGGGCTGGGCTTGCGGGGGAAGTGACGGGCTATGCGCGATCCGAGGCAACCCGCGAGACGGCGCGCCAGATCGGCCTTTGTGACCGGGTTTGCGAGACCGCGGAAGAGGCGGTCGAAGGTGCTGATCTAGTGGTTTTGTGTGTCCCCGTTGGTGCAATGGGACCTGTGGCGCAGCAGATTGCGCCGGTTCTGAAATCCGGTGCCACCGTTTCAGACGTGGGGTCGGTAAAGCGTCACGTGATTGACGCCGTCTCACCCCACATACCCGATAGCGTTCATTTCATTCCGGCACACCCTCTGGCCGGGACCGAGCATTCCGGGCCTGAATCGGGATTCGCCGAACTGTTCGACAATCGTTGGTGCCTGTTGGTGCCGGTCGAAGATTCCGACCCGGATGCGATCGCTCGCCTGCGGGCTTTGTGGGAGGGTATGGGATCGAATGTCGATGAGATGGACGCCGCGCATCATGATTTGGTGCTGGCGGTCACCTCGCACGCACCTCACCTGATTGCCTATACGATGGTGGGTGTTGCGGATGATCTCCGGCGGGTTACAGACACCGAAGTCATCAAGTATTCGGCAGCTGGTTTCCGCGATTTCACCCGCATCGCGGCTTCGGACCCGACGATGTGGCGTGATGTGTTTCTGACCAACAAAGACGCAACGCTGGAGATTCTGGGCCGGTTTACGGAAGAGCTCTTTGCGCTACAGCGGGCCATCCGAACAGGTGACGGAGAGCAATTGTTCGACTACTTTACGCGCACACGGGCGATCCGCCGCGGCATCATTGATGCGGGCCAGGATACGGATGCGCCAGATTTCGGGCGGGGAAAAACATCGACATGAGAAAGATCGGTTGCAGCCATTTGATTTTCTGCGTTGCTTTGGCGGCAACGACTGCAAATGCGGCGGCGCCTGAAACTTCTATTGTGCCGTTGACGCGCCCGGAAACCACCCAAGCGATGGTGGCAATCGTCACCCCCAACATCCGGCCGGTGCTACGGCCCGCTTCGCCGCAGGTAACGGCCGCTGCAGCCCGTCCCGCTGAATTACCATTGCTCGGGCCCGAGAATTCGATCCGCCCGTTTGTGCGCCCGGAAGAATTGGAACAACGCGTCTTTCTTAAGAAACGCAAGCTGCGTAAGGGTTCAGTCTGTGGCGATATCGATATTCAGGGTAAGCCGGTTGGACGTGTGAAGGGCAAGATCAAAGCCTGCGGGATTAAGGATGCAGTGCAAATCACCTCAGTATCGGGGGTCGGGCTGAGCCGCCCAGCGACGATGGATTGCGGCACTGCACAGGCGCTGAATAATTGGGTCGACAAAACTGTAAAGCCCACGTTCAAACGCCGAGGTCCGGTGGTCGAGCTACAGGTCGCCGCGCATTACGCCTGCAGAACACGTAACAACCGTAAAGGGGCGCGGATCTCTGAGCATGGTAAAGGGCGCGCCATCGACATTTCGGGCTTCAAGATGGCCGATGGTGAGGTGGTGACGGTTCTAAATGGCTGGCGCAAAAATCCGTCCAAGAAGCAACTGACCAAGGTATGGCGCGGCGCGTGTGGGCCATTTGGCACGGTTCTCGGACCAAACTCTGATCGCTTCCATCGGGATCATTTCCACCTAGACACCGCGCGCTACCGCAGCGGCACCTATTGCCGTTAACGCAGTACCAGTCTCGGGGCAGGAGCAAGGGGCAACGGACCCAAGGCGACGAACCCATCTCTGAAATTCAGCTGTAAATCCAGCGCATTTGGGTTGCCACCCAGTCCAGCCATGAAGCCCAATGCGCGGGTCACAGGATCGACTGCCTGATCCGGCAGCGCACCTGCGGCGTTTGCCATCGCGATCATGTCGCGCCAGTTTTCGGCTTTCATCGCAATTTCACCTGTTGGAATGCCCTGTTCGTCAATTTCCAGTTCGCCGGTGGCGAACAGACGCAGCTCACCCCATTTCATTTCTGTCAAACGCAGATCAATCGCAACGGGTTGGGGGCGACGCTGCTCAAGTGCGGTGCGGTCCCAGGGTTTGTCGAAAGTGACAAACATTTCCATTTCCAGCGTTTCGAACGATTGCGGCAGGGTCGATGCTGAACGCATCAGGCGTCTCAGATCATCGCCGGGGGTAAATCCGTCGATCTTCGCGGTAATCCCATAGCTTTCGGGCGCTCCAGATTGCTCCATCACAAGGCTCAGCGACTGGCCTCCGGCTTGCGGATTACCTTCGGTTGTCAGCAGCCAGCGCTTTGAGGTCAGCGCCATTTTCTCGAGCACCAGCGCGACACCGGGTTGGAGCTGCAATTCGGCTTGTAGCGCTTCGGCCTGAACGGTCGTGGTCTGGTCGAAATAGGAAAGGCGCTGCGGCGTACTGGCAAAGCGCAGCATCTGGCGGCCGGGCCAGATTGCTGGGCTTTGGAACTCGACCCAGTCCGCACTCCACGCCGTTCCGTTGACCGGATCGGCCAAAGCGGGATTATTCAGGCGTGTGATGTGCTGAAATGGATATCCTGCCGTCGACACGTCGGAGAATTCGGCCTGCCAGCCCAGTTCTTGCTGCCGGTCAAACCAACCGGTCAGGGCGTTTCGCAGACCATAACCGGCGACAAACCAGTAGGCGCTCCACGCGAGGGCGATAAATACGAAAACGCGTATCAGACGGCGCATGATGAATGGCCCTTTTTCCTGCCTCGGATTTGATGTTTATAGGGCCAAACGGGCAAGGACCAGTGCAATGACGATGTGGGTATTCGGATATGGATCGCTGCTGTGGAACCCGGGCTTTCCGGTGGCACGCAGCGAACGCGCTAAATTGCACGGATATGCGCGGTCGTTTTGCATGCGCTCTATCCACCATCGCGGCACGGAAGAAGACCCCGGTTTGGTATTGGCGCTGGACGAACAGCCAGACGCGCATTGCACTGGATTGGCGCTTGCTGTCGAGGCAGGTCACGAAGAGCGCACTTTGGCTGAATTGCGTGAGCGTGAGCTGATCTCGTCAGCCTATCTGGAGCGGATGCTGGACGTGCATCTGGACTGCGGGCAGATCGTAAATGCAGTGACTTACGTCATCGATGCTCACCACGTTCAGTATTGCGGCGGTCTTCCATTGGAAGAGCAGGCTCAGATCATCGCCCACGCGGTTGGCGGACGTGGGCCAAATACCGAATATCTCTACAATACTGCCTCGCACTTGACCGAGATCGGACTGCACGACCCTGATCTTGAGTGGTTGTCGCAACGGGTGCGGACAATCAGCGCATAAACTCTTGGCGTCACGGGGCGAACTTCGATAGGTTCAGCCCAGAGCAGACAATACCAGGAGCCACGCGCATGGCGCAGGCACAACAGGGCGTGAGACCACATTTCTCACAACCGATCCGTCAGATTTTGATGATGCTGATCGCAATAGGGCTGTCAGGACTTGGCGTGTTCATGGCGTTGCCATATGTGCTGCCGGTTATTCAGGCCAATCTGTATCTTAACGGGTTCATTTTGCTGGTCTTTGTCATCGGTGTCGCTGCCTGTTTTCTGCAGGTCACACAGTTGATCGGATCGGTTCGTTGGATCGAAGCCTTTGCCGGAGGGGTCGAACGTGACGATGTGCGCCCGCCGCAACTGCTTGCCCCACTGGCGTCGTTGTTGAGGGAACGCGGGGCGCGGTCTCAGATCAGCTCTAGCTCTACCCGATCGATCCTCGATTCCGTCGCCGAACGGGTCGAAGAAGAGCGCGAGATCACCCGCTACATCACCAACGTGCTGATCTACCTTGGCCTACTGGGGACATTTTTTGGTTTGGCCACCACTGTCCCCGCCATCGTTGATACGATCCGCAGCCTGAACCCGCAGGAAGGTGAAGAAGGTCTGGCCGTCTTCAACCGTCTGATGACAGGATTGGAAGCGCAGCTGCAGGGCATGGGCGTTGCTTTTGGGTCGTCATTGCTGGGTCTGGCCGGATCCTTGATCGTCGGTTTGCTGGAACTATTCGCGGGCCATGGCCAGAACCGGTTCTATCGCGAATTGGAAGAATGGTTGTCCTCAATCACCCGCGTTGGCTTTGCTGCGGGCGATGAGGGCGGCGCGGAACTGGCCGTGCTGACCCCAGTACTGGACGCCATGTCTGAACAAATGGATGCACTGCAGGACATGTTCTCGGCGCAAGAAGTTGATCGTACGAACGTCTCGACCAAACTGGGACATTTGGTCGATGTCATCGGGGAAATGAACCAGCGTCAGGCCCAGACCGAAGGTGTTACGGCTGCGCTTGAACGTGTGGCGCTGGGGCAGGACGCTTTGTTGGATCACATGCGCGAACATGGCGCGGGCGAGGGGATTGATGCGGAAAGCCGCATGCGCCTGCGGTCAATGGATGTTCAGTTGCTGCGTATACTCGAAGAAATCTCCGCTGGTCGTCAGGACAGCATGAACGAACTCCGCAAGGATTTTGAGCTGCTGGTCAAAGCGTTGACTTTGCCACGGGGCGCCGTACGTACCCCCCCGGAAGGAGAGTAACCCATGGCGCTGTCCCGCCGCACAGGTCAACGGTTTTCGGGCTCGGTCTGGCCCGGCTTCGTGGATGCGATGACGGGATTGTTGATGGTGCTGACCTTTGTGCTGACCATCTTCATGGTCGTGCAATTTGTGCTGCGCGAAACCATTTCAGGGCAAGAGGATGAACTGACTGCGCTGTCCGACGAAATCGCCGCTCTGGCCGGGGCGCTGGGGCTGGAAGAGCGGGAAAACAGCCGTCTTCAAGCGCGTCTTGGGAACTTGAATGCAACGCTTAATCAGGTCGAAGACGATCTGGCGCAGGCACAAACCCGCATAACCGACTTTGAAGCACAGGTCGCGGCTTTGCTGGCTGATCAGGCGCGTGCGCAGGGGGATATCGCCGCGCTAGAAACGCAACGCGATGAGTTGCTAAATGAACAAGATGCCTTGAATTTGGCACTTGCTCAAAGCAGACAAGAAATCGACGCACAGGCCGAAGCCGCCCGCCTTGCCGCGGCTCGACGCGAAGCACTTGAAGCTCTCGTCGCCGAACTTGAAACCAGCGAAGATGCACAGGCAGCTCAGATATCCGAGCTAGAACAGCAACTGACCGAGGAAGAGGCCGCGCGTCTGGCCGAAGCCGCCGCTGCTGAGGCGTTGCGTGATCGATTGCAGAATGCAGATGCTGAACTGACAGCGATGACCTTGGCGCTGGAAGCGCAGCGAAAGGAAGCCGAGGATACCCTGACTTTGCTAGCTGCGGCACAGGCTGCCAAGGCAGAGCTTGAGCGTCAGTTCGGTGAGATCAATGCCGAAGAACTGAGGGAACAACTGCAGGCGGCACTGGATGCCCAAACCCAAGCACTAGCAAATGAAGCTGAACAAAGGTCGCTGGCCGAGGAGCGCGCGGCGCTGCTGGCGCTCGCCCGAGAGGCGCTTGCATCGGAACAGGAAATCTCGACCGAAGCGCAACGTCAGACCGCGCTGCTTAATCAGCAGATGGCAGCCCTGCGCAGCCAGTTGGGGTCGCTGCAGGCTTTGTTAGACGATTACGAAGAACGTAATACCGCCGCCGAGATCCAGATACAGACGCTGGGCCAGGATCTGAATGCCGCTCTAGCGCGCGCAGCCTCGGAAGAACGCCGTCGCCGACTGCTGGAAGAGGCTGAACGTATTCGGCTGGAAGCCGAGGCCGAGAAACTGGCGGGCCAAAATCAGGAACTAGCCGCACAGGCCGAGGATTTGCAGCGCTATCGCTCGGAATTCTTCGGGCGACTGCGCGATGTGCTGGGCGATCAGGATGGCGTGCGCATTGAAGGTGACCGTTTCGTGTTCTCGTCTGAGGTGTTGTTTGCCACCGGGTCCGCAAACCTGTCTGCGGAAGGTCGTCAGGAGGTTGCCAAAGTTGCCAATATTCTGCGAAGCGTTGCCGCAGAAATACCCGAAGGGTTGAACTGGGTCATCCGTGTCGATGGTCACACCGATAATGTGCCACTTGCAGGCAGCGGACGATATCGCGACAACTGGGAGCTCAGCCAGGGTCGTGCCCTTTCTGTGGTGCGCTACATGGTTGACGCACTGGGCATTCCACCTGATCGTTTGGCGGCAAACGGGTTCGGAGAATTCCAGCCTGTTAATCCCGCCGACACAACCGAAGCGCGCGCCCAGAATCGTCGGATCGAGTTGAAGCTGACAGAGCGATAAGGCTGGTACGAACCAACTTGGATTACCTGCCAAAAATGAAAAACGCCCACCGAAAAGGTGGGCGTTTTTCGTTATAGAAGCCGTGGGTTAGTCCGCTGTCAAAAGCGGGGGCTTGTCGCCCGGAATGCGGGGCTGATCGGGGCCCAGGATTTCCAGGTTCAGCTCGCCCTTCTTCATCGAGACACGGACCACGCCGCCTTTGGCCAGTTTGCCGAATAGCAGTTCTTCGGCCAGAGGTTTCTTGATGTGCTCCTGAATGACACGCCCCAGAGGACGCGCACCCATCTTGTCATCATAGCCCTTGTCGGCCAGCCATTCGGCGGCACGCGGTGTCAGATCGATGGTCACGCCACGATCCAGCAACTGTGCTTCCAGCTGCAGGACAAACTTCTCAACGACCTGCAAAATGACCTCTTTCGGTAGTGGTGCAAATGAGATTACAGCGTCCAGGCGGTTGCGGAACTCCGGCGTGAACATACGTTCGATCGCTGCGGTATCCTCACCTTCGCGCCGGTCGCGGCCAAAGCCGATGGCGGCTTTCGCCTGCTCCTGCGCACCTGCGTTCGAAGTCATGATCAGGACCACGTTGCGGAAATTCACCGTCCGGCCATTGTGGTCGGTCAATTCGCCGTGATCCATCACCTGCAACAGGATATTGAATACGTCCGGGTGCGCTTTTTCGATCTCATCAAGCAACAAGACGCAATGTGGGTGCTGGTCGACACCGTCGGTCAGCAAACCACCCTGATCAAACCCGACATAACCCGGAGGCGCACCGATCAGACGGCTGACCGCGTGCTTCTCCATGTATTCCGACATGTCGAAACGCAGCAGTTCAACACCAAGCGTGTCAGCCAACTGTTTCGCCACCTCTGTTTTGCCAACACCGGTGGGGCCAGCGAACAGATAGTTGCCGATGGGTTTTTCGGGCTCACGCAGACCGGCGCGCGCCAGTTTGATCGCACTGGATAGCGCTTCGATCGCTTCATCTTGACCAAACACCACGCGTTTCAGCGAGGTTTCGAGATCTTTGAGAACCTCGGCATCATCCTTGGTGACGTTCTTGGGTGGGATACGCGCAATCTTGGCAACCACCGCCTCGATCTCTTTGACGCCGATGGTCTTGCGACGTTTGCTTTCGGCCAGCAGGTGCTGCGCTGCCCCGGCCTCATCGATCACGTCGATGGCCTTGTCGGGCAGTTTGCGGTCGTTGATATAGCGCGCCGACAATTCGACAGCTGTCTTGATCGCGTCGGCAGTATATTTGATCGAGTGATGCTCTTCGAAATACGGTTTCAGACCGCGCAGAATTTTGACACTGTCCTCGACCGACGGCTCGTTCACGTCGATTTTCTGGAATCGGCGGCTCAGCGCGCGGTCTTTTTCGAAATGCTGACGGAACTCTTTATACGTGGTCGAGCCCATGGTGCGCAGTTTGCCACCCTGAAGCGCTGGCTTCAGCAGGTTCGACGCATCCATCGCACCGCCCGAGGTTGCACCCGCTCCGATCACAGTGTGAATCTCGTCGATGAAGAGAACCGCATCAGGGTGCTCTTCCAATTCGGTCACAACCGCTTTCAGACGCTCTTCGAAATCGCCGCGATAGCGAGTTCCTGCAAGCAGGGCGCCCATATCAAGCGAGTAGATGGTGGTTTCCGACAACACGTCCGGGGCCTCGCCTGCAACGATCTTATGCGCCAGACCTTCGGCGATGGCGGTTTTGCCGACACCGGGGTCACCTACCAGCAGCGGGTTGTTCTTGCGTCGGCGACACAGCACCTGAATACAGCGTTCAACCTCGTCCGAGCGTCCGATCAGCGGATCTACATCACCGGCGCGTGATTTGGCGTTCAGATCAACGCAATATTTGCCAAGCGCGCTTTCTTTCTGCTCGGCGTCACCAGAGGTCGTCTGAGCCTCTTCTTCGGCTTCATCAGCACCCGTAACAGGACGATTCTCTCCATAGGCCGGGTCTTTGGCCACACCATGTGCGATGAAGTTTACCGCGTCATAACGGGTCATGTCCTGCTCTTGCAGGAAATAGGCTGCGTTGCTTTCACGTTCGGCGAAGATGGCCACCAGTACATTGGCCCCGGTCACCTCTGTGCGGCCAGAGCTTTGAACGTGGATCGCGGCGCGCTGAATGACACGCTGGAAGGCTGCAGTCGGTACTGCTTCTGACCCGTCGATATCAGTGACGAGGTTTGACAGATCTTCGTCGATGAATTCGACCAAGGTGCTGCGTAACTCGTCCAGATCGACGCTGCACGCTTTCATGACGCGCACCGCATCGGGTTCTTCCAAAAGCGCCAGCAGCAGATGCTCTAGCGTTGCGAATTCATGTCGCCGTTCATTCGCCGCCGCAAGGGCCGCGTGGATGGCTTGTTCAAGTGTGCTCGAGAATGAAGGCACGCGGGTGCTCCTCTGTATTGGGCCGGAAGGGGGCGGGCTGCAGGCCGGATCCCCATCCCAACCATGTCCTCATACTATTAGAGTTTGGTTGATCCCGCCCCGGCTTCAAGGGTTTTCTTTCACTTGACAGTCACATTTGTTGTGACCGTGGCCGTGATTGGGGCTTGAAACGGGTTAAAAGCTGTCTTTTTGGGCTCGAATTTCGGCGAATACGGACACGGGATCAGAGTTTTCCATGCCCAGATGGACCTGAATCGCCGGATCAGTGGCCCTTAGAAACGGATTTGTCGCCTTTTCCAGGCCTAAAAGCGAAGGCACAGTGGTTTCTCCGGCAGCGCGGGTGCGATTAATATCGGCCACGCGGTCAAGCAAGGCTGGGTTGTCGGGATCGATGGTCAGGGCGAACTTGGCGTTTGCCTGTGTGTATTCGTGGCCTGAGCACACGATTGTTTCATCGGGCAGGGCCGCCAACTTGCTGAGAGAGGCCCACATTTGCGCAGGCGTGCCCTCGAACAATCGCCCACATCCCAGCGCCATCAGGCTGTCAGCGGTGAATACAACGCCAGTTTGGGGCATGTAGAATGCAATGTGCCCAATTGTATGACCGGACACATCAAGAACCTCGACCGGCTCACCGCCGATATAAAAAGTGTCACCTTCAACCACCGCCTGATCAAGTTTTGGCAAGCGATGCTCATCTGCTTTTGCGCCGATCACACGCGCGGGCTGTTTCGCTAGAATGCCGCTCAGCCCGTCCACATGATCCCAATGATGATGTGTCAACAACACATGGCTTAGCTGCCAGCCGCGCGAATCCAGTTCGGCCAGAATCGGAGCTGCCTCTGGCGCATCGATCAAGGCAGTCTCACCGCTGGCCGGATCATGGGCGAGAAAGGCGTAATTATCGCTGAGGCAAGGAATGGTAACGATCTCAAGAGGCATGGCCTTTTGCCCTTTCATTGCTAGACTGCGCCCAGCTAAGCCGATTGACCGGGTGTCCGCAATGCATCTTGATGTGCAGGATCTGAGGAATTTCTACTATCGCAGCACCCTGGGTCGCGCGGCCCAGGCAGCGATCCGTGGTCGGTTGGTGGATCTTTGGCCCGAAGCCAAGGGGCAAACTGTGGTCGGATTTGGTTTTGCCGTACCTTTATTGCGGCCTTACCTCAAAGATGCGCGCCGTGTGATTGGTCTTATGCCTGGTCCGCAGGGTGTAATGCCATGGCCTGCGGGGATGCCCAATGTTTCCGTTCTGACCGAAGAGACGATGTGGCCAATCGAAACAGGCCATGTGGATAAACTCGTGGTGATGCATGGTTTGGAAACTTCAAACCGACCCAGTCAATTGCTGGAAGAATGCTGGCGCGTTCTGGGGCCCGGAGGGCGTGTGCTATTTGTCGTACCGAACCGGGCCGGGCTTTGGTCGCGCTCAGACCGGACGCCGTTTGGCTTTGGGCAGCCCTATTCAACAACCCAGTTGGAAAACCAATTGCGCGCGCACCACTTCGTCCCTGAAAACCATTGCTCGGCGCTTTACCTGCCGCCTTCGTTCCGTCGGTTCTGGCTAAAATCAGGTAGCCTGATCGAGAAGACTGGACAACGCATCCCAACCGTCATGGCCGGAGGCGTGCTTATGGTTGAGGCCAGTAAACTCATTCGCCCACCTAGCGGAAGCGTTACCAAAGACACAGCGAAGCGCCCGATCAAAGCGTTGGATGGTTTGTTAAAGCCTGCGTGACAGTCCGGCGCATTTTGAACGGAAAAAATGCGGGAAAAAGGTCACAGGAATCGCAAAAACCTGCATATTCGTAACATTTTTCAACTGCCCCAATCGGTCCAAAGGGTCGCACTTGGGTTAAGTGTATGAAAAATAATAATTTGTGGATAAAACTGTTACCGCTATAGCGTATTGCTTGGTTGGAACACCTCTGCTACATCCCCGGTGATTTTGATCCCCGCCCTAAATGGACGGGGTTTCCTCACGCCCCAAGGTAGCGGCCGCTACTCAAAATCGGGGCCTCAAATATCGGAAGGGTGGACGTGTCCGAACCAGCTTCGATTTCCACTGGCATCGCCGAGCGCTATGCCACCGCGATCTTCGAGATCGCCAAAGAGAATAATGACCTTGCAGGTCTGGAAAGCGGAATCAACGATCTGGCAGCCGCATTGGGTGATAGCGCAGAATTGCGCGACCTGATCGCATCGCCTTTGGTTTCGCGCGCCGAACAGGAAAGCGCAATCACTGCTGTTGCTGACAAGATGGGCCTACATGCCATCCTGCGCAATACGTTGGGTCTGATGGCGCAGAAACGTCGTCTGTTCGTTGTACCGCAACTGGTGCAGGTTCTGCGCGACATGCTGGCTGACGAGCGTGGCGAGGTGACCGCCGATGTC
Source organism: Ruegeria sp. C10 (assembly GCF_056537805.1). Classification (NCBI taxonomy): domain Bacteria; kingdom Pseudomonadati; phylum Pseudomonadota; class Alphaproteobacteria; order Rhodobacterales; family Roseobacteraceae; genus Ruegeria; species Ruegeria sp. C10. The sequence goes on from NZ_JBQFSC010000001.1 coordinate 1,376,389, forward strand.
GCCTCGGCCAAGGCGCTCACCAAGACCCAAATGGATAAACTGTCCAAGACGCTGTCCGAGCGTGTGGGCAAGACCGTGACAATCAATGCGACCGTTGATGAAAGCCTCATCGGCGGTCTTGTCGTTAAAGTGGGCTCGAAAATGATCGATAGCTCGATCCGTTCGAAGCTGAACTCCCTACAGAATGCAATGAAAGAGGTCGGATAAATGGGAATCCAAGCTGCAGAGATTTCTGCAATCCTGAAGGACCAGATCAAGAATTTTGGTCAGGAAGCCGAAGTGGCCGAGATCGGCCGCGTGCTGAGCGTCGGTGACGGGATTGCCCGTGTATACGGCCTGGACAATGTGCAAGCCGGTGAGATGGTCGAATTCCCCGGCGGCATCATGGGTATGGCGCTGAACCTGGAAAGCGACAACGTCGGTGTTGTTATCTTCGGTTCCGACCGTGACATCAAAGAAGGTGACACTGTTAAGCGCACCAACTCGATCGTGGACGTTCCGATCGGTGACGAGCTGCTGGGCCGCGTTGTTGACGGTCTGGGCAACCCGCTGGACGGCAAAGGCCCGATCAACGCGACCAAGCGTGGCGTTGCAGACGTTAAAGCGCCGGGCATCATTCCGCGTAAATCGGTTCACGAGCCGATGGCAACCGGCCTGAAATCGGTTGACGCAATGATCCCAATCGGCCGTGGCCAGCGTGAGCTGATCATTGGTGACCGTCAGACCGGTAAAACCGCCGTTGCTCTGGACGCGATCCTGAACCAGAAAGTTTACAACGACGCAGCAGGCGACGACGAGTCGAAGAAGCTGTACTGCGTGTACGTTGCGATCGGTCAAAAGCGTTCGACCGTTGCTCAGCTTGTGAAGAAACTGGAAGAGTCCGGTGCGATCGACTACTCGATCGTTGTGGCGGCAACCGCGTCCGACCCGGCTCCGATGCAGTTCCTGGCACCTTACGCCGCGACCGCGATGGCCGAATACTTCCGTGACAACGGCCGCCACGCGCTGATCATCTATGATGACCTGTCGAAGCAGGCTGTGTCCTATCGTCAGATGTCGCTGCTGCTGCGCCGTCCGCCCGGACGTGAAGCCTATCCTGGCGACGTTTTCTACCTCCACTCGCGTCTGTTGGAACGTTCGGCAAAGCTGAACGAAGACTTCGGTGCGGGCTCGCTGACCGCTCTGCCGGTTATCGAAACTCAAGGTGGTGACGTTTCGGCGTTTATTCCGACCAACGTGATCTCGATCACCGACGGCCAGATCTTCCTGGAAACCGAACTGTTCTACCAAGGCATCCGCCCCGCCGTGAACACCGGTCTGTCGGTTTCGCGTGTGGGCTCCTCGGCTCAGACCAACTCGATGAAGTCGGTTGCCGGTCCAGTTAAGCTGGAGCTGGCTCAGTACCGCGAAATGGCTGCCTTTGCGCAGTTTGGTTCTGACCTCGACGCCGCGACCCAGCAGCTGCTGAACCGTGGTGCGCGTCTGACCGAGCTGATGAAACAGCCGCAGTACTCGCCGCTGACCAACGCTGAAATCGTCTGCGTAATCTTCGCCGGTACCAATGGTTACCTCGATAAGATCGACGTGTCCGATGTTGGCCGTTACGAAGCTGGCCTGCTGGCGCACCTGCGCGGCAAGCACGCGGATCTGCTTCAGTGGATCACGGACGAAGATCCCAAGATCAAGGGTGACGCTTCCGACAAGATCAAGGCTGCGCTGGACGAATACGCCGCAACCTTCGCTTAAGGGAGAGGCGGGCATATGCCAAATCTTAAGGACCTTAAAAACAGGATCGAGTCGGTCAAATCGACCCGCAAGATCACCAAGGCCATGCAGATGGTCGCGGCTGCAAAACTGCGTCGCGCCCAGGAATCTGCCGAAGCCTCGCGTCCCTATGCCGAGCGGTTCAATGCCGTGATGGCGGGGCTGGCGGCTTCGGTCGGGGGCAGCGACAGCGCCCCCAAGCTGCTCCGTGGCACGGGCAGTGATGATGTCCATCTGCTGGTTGTCATGACAGCTGAACGCGGCCTGTGTGGCGGCTTCAACTCGAACATCGCCAAGCTCGCTCGCCAAAAGGCGGACGAGTTGCGCGCCAAAGGCAAGACGGTCAAGGTTTTGACCGTCGGCAAAAAAGGCCGCGACGCGCTCAAGCGTGAATTTAGCGATCTGTTCGTTGGACATATCGACCTGAGCGAGGTCAAGCGTCTGGGGTATTCCAACGCGCAAGACATCGCCAAGGACGTCCTGTCTCGTTTCGACGGGGGTGAGTTCGACGTTGCCACGATCTTCTACTCGAAGTTCGTCAACGTTGTGACCCAGATCCCGACGGCACAGCAGGTCATCCCCGCCTCGTTCGAAGACGATGCGACGGGTGACGACAGCGGTGCGGTATTCGACTACGAGCCCAGCGAAGAGGCCATCCTGGCCGACCTGCTGCCCAAGGGGGTTGCCACCGCGATCTTCTCGGCTCTGCTCGAAAACGGAGCGTCTGAACAGGGTGCACGGATGTCCGCAATGGACAACGCGACACGCAACGCGGGTGAGATGATCGACAAGCTGACGATCCAGTTCAACCGCTCGCGTCAGGCCGTGATCACCAACGAGCTGATTGAAATTATTTCCGGCGCCGAAGCGCTGTAGAGACATACCGGAGACGAAACATGGCGAATGCAAAAGGCAAAGTCACACAGATCATCGGGGCCGTCGTCGACGTGCACTTCGAAGATCAGCTGCCTGAAATTCTGAACGCGCTGGAAACCACCAACAACAGCAAGCGCCTGGTGTTGGAAGTTGCTCAGCACCTGGGTGAAAACACCGTCCGTACCATCGCGATGGACGCGACCGAAGGTCTGGTTCGTGGCGAGGCAGTCACCGACACCGGCGCACCGATCTCGGTTCCGGTTGGCAACGCCACCCTGGGCCGCATCCTGAACGTGGTTGGTGAGCCGATCGACGAAAAAGGCCCGGTTGAAGCAACCGAAGCCCGTGCGATCCACCAGCCCGCACCGACTTTTGACGAACAGTCGACCGAGTCGGAAGTTCTGGTAACCGGCATCAAGGTTGTTGACCTGCTGGCCCCATACGCCAAAGGCGGTAAAATTGGCCTCTTCGGCGGCGCCGGCGTTGGTAAAACCGTTCTGATCATGGAACTGATCAACAACATCGCAAAAGTGCACTCGGGCTTCTCGGTGTTCGCGGGTGTTGGTGAACGGACCCGTGAAGGCAACGACCTGTACCACGAGATGATCGAATCGAACGTTATTAAACCGGACAACCTGTCGGAATCGCAGGTGGCCCTGGTTTACGGTCAGATGAACGAACCTCCGGGTGCGCGTGCGCGTGTTGCTCTGACCGGTCTGACCCTGGCCGAGCAGTTCCGCGACCAGTCCGGTACTGACGTTCTGTTCTTCGTCGACAACATCTTCCGCTTCACGCAGGCGGGTTCCGAGGTTTCGGCTCTGCTGGGTCGTATTCCTTCGGCGGTGGGCTACCAGCCGACCCTGGCAACCGACATGGGTGCCCTGCAGGAACGCATCACCTCGACCAAGTCGGGCTCGATCACGTCCGTGCAGGCGATCTACGTGCCTGCGGACGACCTTACCGACCCTGCGCCGGCAACCTCGTTTGCGCACTTGGACGCGACCACCGTTCTTAACCGTGCGATCTCGGAAAAGGGTATCTACCCTGCGGTTGACCCGCTCGACTCGACATCGCGTCTGCTCGACCCGGCCATCGTTGGTGAAGAGCACTACAAGGTTGCGACCGACGTTCAGCAGATCCTCCAGCGCTACAAGTCACTGCAGGACATCATCGCCATCCTCGGCATGGACGAACTGTCGGAAGAAGACAAACTGACCGTGGCACGTGCCCGTAAGATCGAGCGCTTCCTGTCGCAGCCGTTCGACGTGGCCGAAGTCTTCACCGGTTCGCCGGGCGTTCAGGTTCCTCTGGATGTGACCATCGCGTCGTTCAAAGCGGTTGTCGCTGGCGAATACGATCACCTGCCCGAAGCGGCCTTCCTAATGGTTGGCGGCATCGAAGAAGTGATCGCCAAAGCGGAGAAGATGGCCGCAGAAGCCGCCTAAGGAGTATCCCTGATGGCAAACACGATGCAATTCGACCTCGTCAGCCCTGAGCGGAGCCTTGCTTCGCTTAGCGCGACGGCGGTCCAGATTCCCGGCGCGGACGGGGATATGACGGCAATGCCCGATCATGCCCCCACTATCACCACGCTGCGCCCGGGCATCCTGAAGGTCGAAGCACCCGAAGGGGCCAGTGAATACCTGGTCACCGGCGGGTTTGCTCAGATCAATGGCGATGGCCTGTCGGTTCTGGCCGAAAAGGCCATTCCGGTTGCTGAAGTAACACGCTCGCATCTGGACGATCTGATCGCTGACGCCCGCGCCTCGCACGAGGCAGCCAAGGCCGGTGACGATCAGACCATCGTCGACGATGCTGCAAAGTTGCTGGCTGACATGGAAGCTCTAGGAACGCATATGAGCCTGTAAGGGTTCATGACATTCTGATCACTTGGAACGGCCCCGTATACGCGGGGCCGTTTTTTTGTCGTGATTTTGCCATTCGCTGAAGTTAAGCTGCAGGAATTGAACAATAAAAGACGATAGATGAAAAAGTTTCAAACCCATCCCATCGGCATTGATCAGGGCGAGGAGGTCTTGTTTTCCGATTTCGCCGATGGTGGCGTGATGTGGACTGGTGAGGGCCCGCGTGAGCGTCGCGTAAGCGTCCGTTTTTCAGAAGTGTTCCGCTCTGTGCCAATCGTCCAGATAGGCGTGGTGCTTTGGGATGTGGATACGTCTTCCGCTTTACGGGCTGAAGTTCAGGCCGAAGATATAACGCCGGAAGGATTCAATGCGGTGTTTCGCACCTGGTCTGATACGCGTATCGCCAGAATTCGGGTGAATTGGACCGCAATTGGAGATGTTTCGCATGAAGACGATTGGGATATCTCGTGAAGCAGGCCTGTTCGTGAGATAAGATTGCGCACCTTCGCGCGTCGTCCCATAAAGAAGACTGTCCACCCCAAATAGCGGCTAACGCAACCGGAGGATCTTACAGGTGTTTGCACGAGATCATATCGAATACGAGGCCCTGGATCTTCCGGATCGTATGGACTTGTCTGATGAAGAAATGCTGGCCGAAGCGCGAGCGTTCTACAACAAGATGAAACGCCGCCATACCGTGCGTGACTATTCGGACCGGCCCGTCGAGCGCACGGTCATCGAAGAGTGCATTCGCGCAGCCGGAACAGCGCCCTCAGGAGCCAATCATCAGCCCTGGCACTTTGTGGCAATCTCGAACCCTGAGATGAAGCGCCGTATTCGGGAAGAAGCGGAAGCTGAAGAGCGCAGGTTTTATGAAGGCGGTGCCGGGGATGAATGGCTGAAGGCGCTTGAACCAATCGGGACTAACGATCAGAAGCCGCATCTGGAAGACGCACCGTGGCTGATAGTGATTTTCGCCCAACGTTGGGGTCAATTCGATGATGGAGATCGGTTCAAAAACTACTACGTGCCTGAAAGCACGGGCATTGCCACGGGCTTTTTGTTGACGGCGCTGCACCATGCAGGGCTGGTATCGCTGACCCACACACCCAACCCGATGAAATTCCTGAATAAACTGCTAAACCGCCCTGATCATGAAAAACCTATTATGATCGTAGCTGTAGGCCACCCGCAAGACGACGCGAAGGTGCCAAAAGTTGCAAAGATGAAAAAACCGTTGGAAGAAATCATGACGGTCGCCGAATAGGCAGGCCGTCATGAATTCAGAATCTATGGTAGTCAGCAGTTTTTCGATCAATCCATATGATAAAGTGACTCGTAGATCGGCGTAAGTGTCTTGTCTTCGAACAGCGATGATACACTTGTGCCGTTCCAAATGTTCAGGATCGCCTGCGTAAAGATCGGCGCGGTGGGCACGATGCGGATGTTGGCGGCCTTGTTGATCTCAGCCGTAGGCTGGATCGTGTCCGATAGGACCAGAGATTTCATCACCGAATTGGTCACACGTTCAACCGCCGGTCCACTCATGACACCGTGGGTGATGTAAGAGTGTACTTCCTTGGCGCCGTTATCCATCAGCACCTGGGCAGCTTTGCACAGAGTGCCAGCGGTATCGCAAATGTCATCGACAATCAGGCAGATTTTGTCTTTCACGTCACCAATGACCGTCATCTCGGCCACTTCGCCTGCCTTTTCGCGGCGTTTGTCAACGATCGAAAGGGGCGCATTGATGCGTTTGGCCAATTCACGGGCACGTGCAACACCGCCGACATCCGGCGAGACCACCATCAGGTCGTCCATCTGATCCTTGAATTGTTTCTTCACATCCAGGGCAAAGATCGGAGAGGCATATAGGTTGTCCACCGGCATGTCGAAAAAGCCCTGAATCTGGGCTGCGTGCAGATCCATGGTTAGAATCCGTTCGATACCCGCACCAGTCAGCATGTTTGCCACCAGCTTGGCGCTGATTGGTGTGCGCGCCTTGGTGCGGCGGTCCTGACGGGCGTATCCGAAATACGGAATGACAGCGGTGATCCGGGCTGCGGATGAACGGCGCAGCGCATCTGCGATGATCAGCAGCTCCATCAGATTGTCATTGGCGGGGTTCGAGGTTGGTTGAACGATAAACATATCCTCACCACGCACATTCTCGAAAACCTCGACGAAAATCTCTCCGTCGTTGAACCGTTCGACCCGAGCATCGACCAGCCCCTGGTCAACGCCGCGATGCAGGCTCATGCGACGTGCAATGGTTTCGGCAAGCGGAAGATTGGCGTTCCCAGCGATAAGCTTGGGTTCGTGAAGTGTCGGCATCGGCTGATTTTCCCCGGGCAGCAGTGGCAATGTGACAGATTCGTGATGTTGACACCGCTTAGCATGGGTCTACCGTCCCGCAAAGATAACGCAGCGGAGAAAGTGAACATGGCCCAGATTGACTACTTTTTTGCGACACTCTCGCCCTATTCCTATCTGGCGGGAATGCGCCTTGAAGAGATCGCGGCAAAACACGGTGCGACGATCAACTATAAACCACTGGATATTGTTGCCCTGTTCGGCCGGACAGGTGGAACGCCACCAAAAGACCGACATATATCTCGCATCGAATACCGCGCGCAGGAATTGGTGCGCCAAGCGCGCAGTCTGGATATGCCGTTGAACCTGCAGCCTGCGCACTGGCCGACGAACATGGCACCGTCCTCTTACGCTGTGATCGCAGCAGTACAGGATGGATCAGGTGATGTGGGTAAACTTTGCCATTCCTTCTTGCGTGCCTGCTGGGCAGAAGAAAAGGACATCTCTGATGACGGCGTGATCCGGGATTGCCTGGAACAGGCAGGATTTAATCCAAATCTAGCTGATAGTGGCCTGTTGGTAGGTGCGGAAACCTACGCCGCAAATCTGGAAGAAGCCGTGGACCGGGGTGTTTTCGGGGCACCGTTTTACATCACACTGGACGATCAGAGGTTCTGGGGACAGGACCGTCTTGATGATCTGGACAAGCATCTGGCTGAGATGAAATAGCCGGGGCAGGGAGGCACGGCTACAAGAGGTTCAGAAACCGATCGATCTGCTCGGTTCTGATGGACCAGTCACAGACAAGGCGGCAGGCCAGCATCTCGTCTTCGTCCTCACCGTCCAACGTATCGCCCCACAAGTGATAGACGGCGCCGGCCTCGTGCAGGCGCTTGTGTTGGCTGCGGGGAAAGCTTGCGAAAATCATGTTTGCCTGGGGTTCATGCAGGAATTCTGCCCCGACTGCCCGCAGACCATCCGCCAATCGCGCGCAATTGGCATTCGCTTTGCGAGCTGATTTCAGCCACAGGTCATCCTGCAGATAAGCAGCCATCTGGGCAGACAGGTAACGGTGCTTGGAAAACAGGTGCGCCCCGCGCTTGCGCCGCAGCTCGAACTCCCAAGCTTTGCTTTCGTCGAAGAAGATTACGGCCTCGACACCCATCAGCCCGTTTTTGGTGCCGCCAAAGCTGACTGCGTCAACACCAGATTTCCACGTCATCTCTGCCGGTGAGCAATTCAAAGCGACCAGAGCGTTAGTGAAACGTGCACCATCCATATGCACCGGCAACCCATACTTCTTGGCAACGCCACACAAGGCTTGAAGTTCGGCAAGCGAGTAAACCGAGCCACGCTCGGTCACCTGAGTGATCGAGACAGGCCCGCGCTGCGGACCATGCACGCCGCGGGTTTCTTCCCCCTCAATGGACTTGGTCAACGCTTCGGGGGTTATCTTGTCGCCACCCGGCACCAGAGTCAGTTTCGCGCCGGTGTAGAATTCGGGGGCATTGCACTCATCTTCGTGGATATGAGCGACGGGTGAACAGAACACGGTTTCCCATGGCTTGCTCAGCGTTGCCAACGCCAGTGAATTCGCTGCCGTTCCCGTAGCGACCAGATAAACTGCCGCACCCGGTGCTTCGAAAATGCCGCGGATTTGGTCGCGCACTTCGTTCATCAAGGTGTCGGCGCCATAAGCCATCTGATAGCCCTGATTGGCTTCGGCCAATGCGGCCAGAACTTCGGGATGAACGGGCCCGGAATTATCAGAGGCAAAATGCATTAACTCGGCTCCTCGATGATGTAGTCTTCCCACTCTTCCATGGGCGTTTCGAATTCAGATACGGTTCGCCGCTGAACGGAAACGCCGGCGGTGTGAACGCTTTCAGGCGTACCTGATAGCAATGGGTGCCAGTCGTAAAGCGGTTTGCCTTCCCAGAGCAGTCGATAGGCGCAAGTCTGGGGCAGCCAATAGGCATGGTTGTCGATGTTATCGGGTGTCATGACGATGCATTCGGGCACGAATTGGTGGCGGATATCATATTGGGTGCACCGGCAAGTTTCGTCATCCAGCAGGCGACAGGCAACACAGGTCAATGCGACCTCGCCCGTATCTTCGTCTTCCAGCTTGTTCAGACAGCATTTGCCGCAACCATCGCACAGGGCCTCCCACTCACGCTGGTTCATCTTGCGCAGCGGCTTGCGTTCCCAGAAACGGGGCGCGAGGCCAGCTCGATCGATTGGATCCGTAGTCATGTACTGGCCAGTATCTCTCGGGCGCGCGCGCAATCGGCGTCCATCTGCGAGATCAACCCGTCAAGGCCGTCGAATGTCATTTCGGACCGCAGATAGTCGACCAGACCAACGGACAGCGTGGCACCGTAAAGATCACCTGAGAAATTGAACAGAAATGTCTCAATGTTAGGAACCTCGCCTTGGAACATGGGCCGGGTCCCGACCGATGCCGCCCCGTGATAGCTGCCCTGATGCGGGCCATCCAGGACGTCGACCAAAACTGCATAAACGCCAAATCTTGGAGGGTGCAGTCCTTCGATCGACATATTGGCTGTCGGGTACCCCAACTCTCGTCCGCGTTGCTCGCCTCCGACGACCTCACCCTCAATCCGGTGCCAGTGCCCCAGCATTGTTGCCGCATCGCGCGGGCGCCCCTCTGACAGAGCTGTCCGGATCGCAGTCGACGAAACCACATTCTCGGTGCGCTCCAACAGGGGCGCGATGGTCACACCGAACCCCATCTCTTCGCCAAAGCGAACCAGGTCCTGAGGGTTACCGCTGCGCCCTTTGCCAAAACAAAAATCGGCACCCACGACAACATGAGAAAGCCCCAGACCATCGCATATGACATTCCTCGCAAAAGCTTCGGGCGTCATACCCGCGAGCGTTGAATTAAAAGGCAGTTCATAAAGCTTCTGCACGCCGAGTTTTTCCAGCCGGTGCGCGCGTGCATTGCCGCGCATCAGACGAAAGGGCGGTGCCTCTGGGGAAAAATACTCTCGTGGATGCGGCTCAAATGTCATGACCCCCAGCGGCGCGTTCAATTCAGCATTGCGCGCCAACTCGATGACGGATTGATGGCCAAGATGAACACCGTCAAAGTTCCCGATGGCGACACTTGCGCCTCGGTCTTCTGGTTCAACAAACTGGAAGTCCCGGATGATATGCATGCGGCTTGCCTAGCGGGACTGCCCGTCAGGTTCAAGCCGCAGTTCGGTTAAGGTGGATTATCAGTCGAACTTGCGGCTCGGAGCCAGCACCATGGCCTCACCCACCAGCACTTTCTTTCCGTCAACTGCGCAGTGGCAATCCAGCTTAACCCGGCGTTTGGCGAAATCGATATCGATCACCTTGACCTCGGCATAAACCATGTCGCCCGGACGCACCGGCGCCAGAAATTTAAGCGATTGTCCCATGTACACGGTTCCATGTCCGGGCAGCTGCTCTCCGATAACCGCAGAGATCAGGCCAGCGGTCAGCATGCCATGCGCAATACGTCCTTCGAAAATCGTATCGCGGGCATAGTCATCATCCAGATGAACCGGATTCCGGTCGGTCGATACTTGAGCGAACATCTCGATATCTTCATCGGTCACGACTTTGCGCAAGTGCCGTGACATGCCCATTTCGATGTCTTCGATGCAAATCGTTCCGCGTGGAAGGTTGTCCAACATGCTGCCCTCATTCGAGATCGAAAAAGCAACAAAAGACCATCATCTGCCGCTCGTCGGCAACTTTATTACTTCGCAGTTGCAGAAAATCAAGTCTTTTTTGCTATCTCAGGCGACCAATCGAATAGGTTGGATTGATCTGTTCCTTCTCGTTATGAGCTTTCAACGCGTCTTCGTCTGGATGATGTGATGTTTTGGTTTCTGCGGCTGCCAAACCGCCGGTGATGAAGAGGGTATCAATGCCTTCCCCCATGCCTCCAGCGATATCTGTTTGCGGCCCGTCCCCTATGGCAAGTATTTCAGAATCCGACACATCAACCCCAATCGCCTGCAACCTGCGCCGGGCCAGATCGTAGATCGGCGGGTGTGGCTTACCGAAATATAGGCTTTCACCACCCATCTCGGTATAAAGTCGGGCCAAAGCACCTGCGCACCATTCGCGCGTTTCGCCTCGGTCCACCACGATGTCCGGATTTGCGCAGAGCAGTTTCATCCCTTTCTGCTTGGCATAAAGAAAGTCGGGCCGGTTCACATCTGGGTCCGCCATCGGGTCGAACGGGCCGCAACACACGATGCCTTCGGCCGCGTCCAGCGGAACGCGTTCAATGTGGATCGGATGATCCAGCAGTTTCAGGGGTTCAAAAAAACCGGCATCCCGCTGCCATTCCCCCATGAAGTAGACTTTTTCGCCAATCGCCCCGCGAAACATCGCTGAACGCGCCGAATCACCGCTGGTTGCAATCGTGTCATAGGAATCTGCCGGCACATTGAAATGTAAAAGCTGCTCGGCAACCCCGGCCCGAGGCTTGGGGGAATTGGTTACAAGAACCACCGTGCCACCACGTTGACGATAAGCTTGCAGTGCCGCGACAGCCTCTGGGTAGGCAGTTATCCCATTATGAACGCAACCCCACAAATCAACAAACAGCGCTTTGTAGCGGTCAGAGATTTCAGCGAGTGAAGAAACGATCTGGGTCATGGCGCGCCTCGTGCAGCAGGGAATGCGAGATGTCAAAGCCTATGGCAGAGCGTGGCGCAATTGGCCAGAGGTGCAGCCCAAGGCGGAGCGGCCGAAATCAACCCCTCCTTGTTCATCTGGCCAAAAATATCTCGGAGCACGAGGCAGAGCCTCGCAAAAAAAAGCGCCCGGTTTCGGGCACCTTTGATGATCTAAATTCAAACCTTGAGGTTCGGAATGATCTGCTTTTTCCGGCTCATCACGCCGGGCAACACAACCGCGTCACCGTCCACGGTTGCGCCAAAGCTCTTCTCAGCGACGCTTTTCACCAGATCATTTGGAACCAGCAGCGTTGCCTCTTCGTTCAGAATGTCGACCACGAACAACAACACCTGATCAACGCCGTCTTCCTTGGCCACATCAGCCATCGAGCTTACGATGCTGTCCTTGCGATCCAGCACGACACCGGGGGCAGTGGTTTCCAGAACCGAGACCCGGAACTTGGTGCCGTCGACTTCGTATTCTTTGCTGTCCATGCGGATCAGTTCGGCGTCCGAGAATGACGATACATCCGATTTTGCTGCAAACATGTCGGCGGCGTAGGCCGAGACATCCAGACCAAGTTCAGCCGCCAGTTTCTCAGCCACGGCGCGGTCGTGCGCGGTGGTTGTGGGTGAGCGGAATTCCAGTGTGTCCGACAGGATGCAGGTCAGCGCGGCACCTTTGATCGCGTCGGGCATCTTGGCGGCGTCGTCACCCATCAGGTCGACCATGATGGTTGCCGTGCAGGCCAGCGGGCGCACAGTGATGTCGATGGGGCCTTTGGTTTCAAGCCCGCCAACCAGTTTGTGGTGGTCGATTATGGCGCGGATATCGGCGCTGTTGATGCTGGCGGGCAGCTCGGCCGGATTGTTGGTGTCGACGATGACAACCGGTGCATCCTCGGCCACTTCATCGATGATTTGCGGCTTGGGCAGGTCCCAACGCTCAAGCATAAAGGCGGCTTCGGTGTTGGGTTCGCCTAGCAAAACGGGCTGTGCCTGTTCACCTTTCACTTCGTTCAGATACCACGACCACAGGATTGGAGAGCCGGTGGAATCGGTGTCGGGAGATTTGTGGCCAAAAACTAGCGTTGTCATGTCTCGTGTCCTGAAGAATATGGATTTGCGCGCCTTATAGGGTGGTCAAACACGGTTGTCACCCGGAAGCAAACTTGCTGCGACCCTTGGTTTGAAAACCTAGAATTCAGCGCGTTCCAGTGTATATCCGGCTTGATGTAGCTGGTTCAGTAAGCCGTAGTCGTTGCTCAGATGTCCGGCCCCGACAGCGATCACCGCGGTCTGATCCTTCAGGTCCAGAATCTTTTCCATCCAGTTGGCGTTGCGTTGCACCAGAAGCTGATCCTCGAACCCTTTCCATTCGGCGTTAAACTCTTCTGGTGTCATCCCTGAAGCTTCAAGTCCCTGAATTTTCGCAAGCTCAATGATCGCGGCGTGCTGCTCTTCGATATAGGCGTTGGCCATTGTGATCATCTGGTCGTCCCCAGCCTGCAGCGCCCCGGACAGCCGGGTCAGAGAGGCCACTTGTTCCTCCAGCGGATGGCTGTCGAACATCGCGATCAAATCCTCGATCCGCTCTAGCGAGTACTGGGGTATCCCGTGTTGTTCGGCCAGTTCCGTCAGGCGCGTGTCCATGCCGCGATCAAAATCAGGGGTATTCATCAGGCAAGGCGGAATACCCAACATCATACTGAGAAACCAGGGGCGCATCTTGGCCGCCATCCAGCCAGGAATGCCACGCTCGGCCAGAGTCGCGGACAGCGCTGTCCAATCTTCTTCCGACATCAGGTCAATCAAAGTGGGGCCAGACGTAATCAGGACCGGGCTGAAATCATCGGCCAGATCTTTTTCGAATGCGTCCATTTCGTCCTGTGTGACCTCGAAGAAAAACGCGTCGGCCTGACTCAGAACTGGCTCCAAGCGCTCGACCACGGGTGCCATGCGGGGGTCGCTGGTGTGGAGGGTGCCGATCAGGTGCAAGACGGTCCCGTCTTTTGTCGCGATCCAGTGGTTGCCCTCCGGAAACGGAATGTCACTGATTGTCTTCTCGAGATCAGCTTGACTTTCGGCCGACAGGTCAAGCCTAAGATCTCTCCCTTCGCAGGCCGCATGGGCGGTAATCGGAAGCAAAAGGCCGAGACAAAAGCTGATCAAGCGCATATGGAACCTTCCGGAAATGGCGAATATGACCAAGACATACGCTTGCCTTCTTGCAAGGTGCAATGTGGTTTGTCTCCAAACCGTGGCTGGCAATCCGCGCGAAACTGCATAGCATGGCGTCATGAAGCTCGAGCAGGATCTCTATCCACCCATCAAAGCCTTGTTGGAACGTCAGGGATATACCGTGAAAGGTGAAGTTGGCGCCGCCGACATTGTTGCTCTGCGAGACGGGCAGGAGCCGGTGATCGTTGAACTCAAGCTTCGCTTCAGCCTCGCGCTGTTTCACCAGGCCATCACTCGTCTGAAAATAACCGATCAGGTCTACATTGGGGTCTGTAAACCAAAAGGCCGGGCAGCGAGACGGGCGTTGAAGGATAATCTGGCGTTGTGCCGTCGCCTGGGGTTGGGTCTGATCACCGTGCGCTCTGATGGGACGGTCGAGGTTCAATGCGATCCCGGCCCATATGCGCCGCGCAAGGATAAGGTCAGGGCCAAGCGGTTGCTGCGCGAGTTTGAACGGTTGCAAGGTGATCCCAATTCGGGTGGTGCAACCCGCCATGGGATCGTAACGGCCTATCGGCAAGATGCGCTAAAATGCGCGGCCCATCTGGCGGAAAACGGAGCGGGCAAGGGGGCCGATGTCGCAAAGGCCACTGGCGTAAGTGCGGCGACACGTTTGATGTACGACAATCATTACGGCTGGTTCAAAAAAGTGGAAAAGGGCGTCTACGCGCTGTCTGAGGCAGGGCAAGAAGGTCTGAAACACTGGGCGTACAGCTGGGATCAGCCGGATTAGGTGCCTTGATCCAGCCTGCCTATCGCGCCGGGCAAAAAAATCTTTCACATATTGTTGACTCGCTTCCTGCAACTCCCTAGCTATGCGTCGTTATCACTCATGAGACCCGAGTGCTAACGCCTCGTCAGTCGGCGAGGGGAGGATAATAAACTTTGAGCCCAAGGAGCTGCAAAGATGGCATTGAAACCGCTTCATGACCGTGTGCTGGTTCGTCGCGTAGAAAGCGAAGAGAAAACCGCAGGCGGACTGATCATTCCCGACAGCGCAAAAGAAAAGCCCAGCGAAGGCGAAGTCGTTGCAACCGGCGAAGGCGCGCGCAAGGACAGCGGCGAACTGATCGCGATGGCTGTGAAAGCTGGCGACAAGATCCTGTTCGGCAAATGGTCGGGCACCGAGGTTCAGGTCAACGGCGAAGAGCTGCTGATGATGAAAGAAAGCGACATCATGGGGATCATCGAGTAAGCGCACCTGCTTTCTCTGATCTTCATCACAACAGATTTTCTCAAGGAGAGACGACATGTCTGCAAAGGACGTCAAGTTTGACACCGATGCCCGTAACCGCATGCTGGCCGGTGTAAATGTTCTGGCCGATGCTGTTAAAGTGACCCTGGGCCCCAAAGGCCGCAACGTGGTTCTGGACAAATCCTTCGGCGCGCCGCGCATCACCAAAGACGGTGTTTCGGTTGCCAAAGAAATCGAACTGGAAGACAAGTTCGAAAACATGGGCGCGCAGATGGTGAAAGAAGTCGCCAGCCGCACCAATGACGAAGCCGGCGACGGCACCACCACTGCAACCGTTCTAGCCCAAGCCATCGTTCGCGAAGGTCTGAAGCAAGTTGCTGCTGGCCTGAACCCGATGGACCTGAAGCGCGGCATCGACCTGGCAACTGCCAAGGTTGTCGAAGGCATCAAAGACGCCTCGCGTGAAGTTAAAGACTCGGCAGAAGTTGCTCAGGTTGGCACCATCTCGGCCAACGGCGAAGCCGAAATCGGCCAGCAGATCGCAGACGCGATGCAGAAGGTTGGCAACGAAGGCGTTATCACCGTCGAAGAAAACAAAGGTCTGGAAACCGAGACCGATGTTGTCGAAGGTATGCAGTTCGACCGTGGCTACCTGTCGCCTTACTTCGTCACCAACGCAGACAAGATGATCGCAGAACTCGACGACTGCATGATCCTGCTGCACGAAAAGAAACTGTCCTCGCTGCAGCCGATGGTTCCACTGCTCGAGCAGGTGATCCAGTCGCAGAAGCCTCTGCTGATCATCGCGGAAGACGTTGAAGGCGAAGCGCTGGCAACTCTGGTTGTTAACAAACTGCGCGGCGGCCTGAAAATTGCTGCTGTCAAAGCACCGGGCTTCGGCGATCGCCGCAAGGCCATGCTGCAGGACATCGCGATCCTGACCGGTGGTCAGGTCATCAGCGAAGATCTGGGCATGAAGCTCGAGTCCGTCACCATGGACATGCTGGGCACCGCCAAGAAGATCGAGATCACCAAAGACGAAACCACCATCGTCGACGGTGCTGGCGAGAAAGCCGAGATCGAAGCACGTGTTGCTCAGATCCGCACTCAGATCGAAGAAACCTCGTCGGATTACGACCGTGAGAAGCTGCAAGAGCGCGTTGCCAAACTGGCAGGCGGTGTTGCCGTTATCCGCGTTGGCGGCATGACCGAAGTTGAAGTGAAAGAGCGTAAGGACCGTGTGGACGATGCTCTGAACGCAACCCGCGCTGCTGTACAAGAAGGCGTTGTTGTGGGCGGTGGTGTTGCTCTGGTTCAGGCCGGTAAAGCACTGGAAACTCTGGAAGGTGCAAACGCTGACCAGAACGCAGGTATCAACATCGTTCGTAAGGCAATCGAAGCGCCTCTGCGTCAGATCGCCGAGAACGCAGGTGTCGACGGTGCGGTTGTTGCTGGCAAAGTTCGCGAAAGCGACGACGCAGCATTCGGCTTCAACGCTCAGACCGAAGAATATGGTGACATGTTCTCGTTCGGCGTCATCGACCCGGCCAAAGTTGTTCGTACCGCTCTGGAAGATGCGGCATCGGTTGCTGGCCTGCTGGTCACCACCGAAGCAATGGTTGCCGATAAGCCCGCCAAAGAAGGCGCGGCACCTGCCGGCGGCATGCCCGACATGGGCGGCATGGGCGGCATGATGTAAGCTGCTTAAGCCTTAGTGCTTATTTACGGGGTCGCCTTTGGGCGGCCCCGGTTTTGTTTGGAATGTCTGTTGTGCATTCGTATCATTGGCGCTGGTAGGCTCTGGTCAGAGGAGGGTCGGGATTGGCTCGGCAATCGGGAATGTGAGTGTGCAAATCCCTTTGAAACGGCTATGCGGTTGATATGCGACTGTTTCTTCTGACCGCTTTGACCATGTGCGCCTTCGCTGCGAATTCGATCCTGAACCGCCTTGCTATCGACAGTGGCGCAAGTGATCCGGCGGGATTTGCCATCATCCGGGTTTTGGCTGGTGCCTTGGTTTTAACTGTATTGGTGGCGCTTCTGGGCGGCTCGATCCCTGTTTTTAATCGTCGACGTGTTGTTGGGGCCGGGTCACTGTCGCTTTATATGATCGGGTTTTCAGTAGCGTATCTGACGCTTGATGCAGGGCTCGGTGCGCTGATCCTGTTTGGGGTTGTGCAAATTACCATGTTTGCGATTGGTGCTATGACCGGTTCTGCACCCACTTTGAGACAGATATTGGGTGCCAGTATTGCGCTTGGTGGACTGGCCTTTGTTCTTTGGCCTGCTGGGACGGTTCAGGTCGACCCGACAGGAGCCGGCTTAATGACGGCTGCCGGGGTCGGATGGGCCATATATTCCATCGCGGGCCGGTCCGAACCAGATGCATTGTCGGGAACTGCAGCAAATTTCATCATGGCGTTGCCCGTCACGGGATTTGCCCTGTTCCTGCTGGGAAGCAATTGGCAAATGTCTCCGCTTGGCTATGGGCTGGCTGCGCTTTCCGGAGGCGTCACGTCCGGTCTCGGCTATGCGCTATGGTACCGTGTCGTGCCACAGCTTTCACCGGCGGTGGCCGCGATCGTGCAACTCAGCGTTCCAGTTATCGCAATTGCTGCCGGGGTCATCCTGTTAGCCGAGATGGCAAGTCTAAGGCTTCTGCTCGGCGCCGGATTTGTACTCGGCGGCATCGCACTGGCGGTGCTGCGCCGGAACCGTGGCTAGGGGTTCCCTCGGCCTGGGTTAGGCCTTATCTGGCGTGTATGAAATTTCTTGCTGTTCTCCTCTTGTGCCTTATGCCTGCGGTGGCCAATGCGAAATGCGTGGTCCTTCTGCACGGCCTCGCGCGCACAGAGGCCTCGTTTACCGTCATGGAACAGCTATTTCATGCGCATGGTTACACTGTGGTTCGTCCCGGTTACCCTTCGACAGACCTACCAATACCAGACCTCGCCAACCAGACTTTACCAGCTGCGTTCGCCGCCTGCGGGGAGGATACGGTTAACGTTGTAGCGCATTCGATGGGGGGCATTCTGCTGCGCTATTGGTTGCAGGACAACGACCCTGAGAATCTGGGACGCGTTGTCATGCTCGGACCTCCTAATCAGGGCAGCCAACTGGTGGACGAGCTTGGCGCCTGGGAGGTTTTCGGCTTTCTGAATGGCCCTGCAGGGCTTGCGTTGGGAACCGGACCAGAGGGTATTCCACGCCGCCTGCCGCCCGTGGACTTCGATTTGGGGGTGATTGCAGGCGAGAACTCATTGAACCCAGTGTTCTCGTCTCTGATCGATGGTCCAGATGACGGCAAGGTATCGATCGAAACCACAAAGGTTGAGGGCATGGCTGATCACATCGTCTTGCCGGTGACGCATACGTTCATGATGAACAACCCGCGGGTCATGGCGCAGACCCTGCATTTCATCGAATTCGGACAGTTCGATCCACAAATCACCTGGCTTGACGGGGTGATGGATATCATCGACCAGATCTGTCTTGGGGAAGATTGCTCGGAACCGGACTCGGAGCCCACTCAATGAACTCATTGGAACTGACATTGACCGGCGCGAATGTTCTGTTGCCCGGCGAAGGGGTGTCGCGTGCTGAACTGACGATCGCCGAAGGTACCATTCAATCCGATAGGGCAGGGCGGCAGATTGATTTGTCAGGATACCTCATCCTGCCTGGCATCATTGATTTGCATGGCGACGGTTTTGAACGTCACATCGCGCCCCGGCGCGGTGCCATGAAGCAGATGGCAGAGGGCATTTTATCGGTTGAAGCGGAACTAGCCGCGAATGGAATAACCACAGCTGTTCTGGCGCAGTTCCACAGTTGGGAAGGCGGCGTGCGCGGGCCCGAGTTTGCTGGTCAGGTTTTTGACGCCATCGCTGCGGTTCGGGATGATGTTGTAACCCAACTGATCCCTCAACTGCGCTTCGAAACCCATATGCTGGACGACTATGACGGGCTGCCCGAACGTATCGCGGATTGGCAGGTGCCTTATGTGGTTCTGAATGATCATCTACCTCATGACCGGCTGGCTGAGGGGCGAAAACCACCCCGCTTGACAGGGCAGGCACTGAAGGCGGGACGGAATCCCGAAGTGCATTTTGAGATGCTGAAGGCAATGCACAACCGCAGCGCCGAGGTGCCAGCAGCACTGGACAGCCTTTGCACTGTCCTTGCGAACCGAGGAATTCGGCTCGGCAGCCATGATGATACAACGCCGCAGGATCGTGCTGAGTGGCGCGAGCGCGGGGTGATGATCTCGGAATTTCCGGAAACGCTGGAAGCCGCCGAATGTGCCCGGGCGGGCGGAGATCACATCATCCTCGGCTCACCCAATGTTGTGCGGGGCGGCTCACATAAGGGAAATGCCAGCGCGGTGGATCTGATCTCGATGGGTTTGTGTGATGCATTGGCATCGGATTACCACTACCCCAGCCCGCGCCGCGCTGCGCTGATGTTGGTAAAATCTGGCCTGCTGGATATTGCGGGCGCCTGGGCGCTTGTCTCGTCCGGTCCCGCGCGGGTTTTAGGCCTGAAGGATCGCGGAACGCTACAGCCCGGATATCGTGCTGATCTGGTGATACTCGATGCGACAACCCACAAAGTGGCTGCCACACTGTCAGGCGGGTGTGTCAGCTATATGTCCGGTAGTATCGCAACACGTTTCTTGAGCTGATCCCGGCTTCATCTGGCTAAAAATACCTCCGCCGGAGGCATCGCGCGTAAGCGCGATTACCTCATCGCGAAATCCGGTTGAAATGCCCCATCTTGCGGCCGGCCTTGACCTCGGCCTTGCCATAGAGATGCAGTGCTACGTCCCGTTCGCGTGAAAGCTCGGGTACGCGGTCCATGTCATGCCCGATCAAATTCTCCATCACGACGTCCGAGTGGCGCTGACCGTCGCCCAAAGGCCAACCGGCCACTGCGCGAATATGTTGTTCAAACTGATCCACGGCGCAGCCGTTCTGGGTCCAGTGACCCGAGTTATGAACGCGCGGCGCGATTTCATTCACGATCAATCCTTGTGGCGTCACAAACAATTCGACACCCATGACGCCGACATAATCCAGCGCGTTGAGAATGTTGGCGGCCAGCAATACCGCATCTGTCCGCTGCGCCGGAGACAGGCGTGCCGGTATTGTGGTCGTGTGCAGGATGCCATCGCGATGGACATTCTCTCCAGGATCGAAACAGGCAACTTGCCCGTCCAGACCGCGTGCTGCGATGACCGAAACCTCGTGGCTGAAGTCCACAAACCCTTCCAGTATGGACGGCGCGCCCGCCATATCGGCCAGTGCCGCCCCGGCATCTTCGGGTGCGCGCAGCCGGGCCTGACCTTTACCGTCATAGCCGAAGCGGCGGGTTTTCAGGATGGCGGGGGTGCCAATGTCATCAATTGCGGCGCGCAAGCTGTCCAAATCGGAGATGTCTGCAAAGGGCGCGGTTTGCAGGCCTAAGCCTTGTAGAAATGTCTTTTCGGTCAAGCGGTCCTGACTGACCCGCAACGCCTCTCGACCCGGGTGAATGGGGCGGTGTGCCTCAAGCAGATCCAGCGCCTGGGTGGGGATGTTTTCAAACTCGTAGGTGATCACGTCCGCCGACTCCGCAAAGGCCTTCAATGCGTCGGCGTCATCATAGGCGGCGGTCGTGACCTGATTTGCAACTTGACCGGCCGGAGGATTTGCGCCCGGCTCGAATATGTGGGACTTGAACCCCAACCGTGCAGCCGCGATCGAGAGCATCCTGCCCAGCTGACCGCCCCCCAATATCCCGATTGTCGCACCGGGCGTAAGCATATCTGACATCGTCATGTCTCCAATCTCTTGCCAATCGCACTCAGTGCAGCACGCAAGGCATCATGCGCGCCCTCGGATTGCAAAATATCCGTCATCTGAAGGCTCAGTGTGCCCTCGGTCGCAAGCGCGTCACGCTCGGCTGCCAGTTGGCCCGCATGCTCTTTTTGCATTGATGTCAGAAACCCTGACACAAGCTGCGTAGTGTAGAATTCGGCCCGGTCTTTGTCGCCGGTCTGATCAGCCAACCATTCGGTGCCTGTTGCCATAAGGTCCAGGATACCTGGCACCATGGCGCAGATGGCGAAGTGGGCGTTCAACGCGGCCTCATTGGCAACCTTGACCACAGGATTTTCGGGCTCGAACAAATCTGCCAAGAGGCGATCGTTGCCGTAAGCGGCCAACGGGCAACCTCCTGTCTGAAGGAAACCCAGCGGAATCGTTTGCACAAAATCCGATGCCGGCGCGCACAGGCAGGATAGCTGCTCCTCAGAGACGGCGGCCATCACTGAAACGATTTGCTGACCTGCGCGAAAGCTTAGCGGGGCCAGAACGTCCTCGGCCACATGGGGGCGCAGGCAGAGAAACACGATCTCGGACGCATCAATCACGCCTTGCGGAGTGCCAACTCGGACCCCAAGCTCGGCCTGCAGAGCCGAGGAGACTTGGGCATTGCGCTCGGTGACATAAAGATCATGACCTTTGGCAGCCATCAGCCGCGCGATTGGCGCAGCGATGTGGCCTGTGCCGATGAAACCGATACGGCTCATTGCTGAGGCTCTTCCGGGATCGAAGCAGAGAGGGCCTCGCGCCACGCATCCAGCCGTTCCGCAAGCGCGGCATCCTGCAGCGCCAGAATGCCCGCGGCCATCAGGCCCGCATTGGCCCCGCCGGCGGAACCGATAGCCATGGTTGCAACCGGAAAACCTTTGGGCATCTGCACGATGGAATAGAGCGAATCCACACCCGACAACGCGCGGGTCTGCACCGGAACGCCAACTACCGGCACGCGGGTTTTCGAAGCCATCATGCCCGGCAAATGCGCCGCGCCACCCGCGCCCGCGATAATGACCTGCAAGCCGCGCGACACGGCGGTTTTACCATAATCCCAGAGGCGATCCGGCGTGCGGTGGGCCGAGACGATCCGCGCCTCATATGCGATGCCCAGCTCATCCAGAATATCGGCGGCCTCTTTCATCGTAGGCCAGTCCGATTGGCTGCCCATGATGATCCCTACTTTCACATCGCTCATCCGCTTACGCCCCTGCCATCGGAAAGAGCGCGCACTATAGCCAAATCCGCATATGTGGCAATGCGGTACGCGCGTCTCAGGCGATGATATCGGGGGTCAATCTGTCTTCGATCAGACGGATGATGTCTTTCAGGCGCAGTTTCTGCTTTTTTAGCCGCTTGATCGTCAATTGGTCCGAGGTCCCCTTGGCCTGCAAGGCCTCGATCGCTTCGTCCAAATCACGGTGCTGGCGTCGAAAGACCTCTAATTCCACCCGCAGGACTTCATCGGTTTTCATCGAAAGATCGGTGGGTGCGTTCATGGACGACTCAGTGTTTCAAGTGGTGCTTCTAACACAAGATAGTGTGTCAGGGTTTATCCGGCCAGACCTTGTGGACATCCCTGTATCTTCCCATATTCTATATCACGCGGTTGCCGACATCGGGACCGCAGAATACGTCGCTTTGACAATGAAGGACGAAAATACGTGTCGAAACTTACCTTAGGCTCATACCCGCATCTTTTGGGGTTCGAGCAGTTGGAACGCCTTCTGGAACGGTCTGCAAAGGCCGGAAATGAAGGATACCCGCCCTATAATATCGAGCAGACCTCGGATTTTTCCTATCGCATCACCTTGGCGGTGGCCGGGTTCGCGGAAGAGGACCTGTCGATTACCATCGAGGATCGCCAGTTGGTGATCCGGGGCCGTCAGCGCGACGACAGCGAGGGGCGCATATTCCTGCACCGTGGCATCGCGGCGCGTCAATTCCAGCGCATGTTTGTGCTGGCTGACGGGGTCGAGGTGGGCGAGGCGATCATGGAAAACGGTCTGCTGCATGTGGACCTGACCCGCGCCGTGCCTGAAACCGTGGTTCAGACAATCAACATCAAGAAGGGGTAAGAGCAATGAATACACCGATTGAGATCAACGCCGAAGGCAATCGGATTGTCTATGTAAAGGCCGTTGATGTGGCCGACCTGCCGCAAGATCTGCGCGAGCAGGCAGGCGATCTGGATCAGCTGTATGCTGTCCACGATTCCGATGGGCAGCAACTGGCATTGGTGGCCGATCGCAAGCTGGCCTTTGTACTGGCACGCGAACATGACCTGTCCCCGGTGGCCGTTCACTAGGCCACCAAACATTCCGCCGAATTGACGTGACATTTTCTGCCTCAGCGGTGATCGTGCCGCTGAATGAAACGCAGGAGTGCGCGATGAGCTGGTATGATTTCGATTGGGTGGATGCGTTCAGCGATCAGGCCTTTGGTGGCAACGGCTGCGCAGTTGTGCATGAGGGTGCAGGGCTGTCGAACGCGGTTTGCATGGCATATGTGCGCGAGACTTCTCTGGTTGAATGCACTTTTACCGGGCCATCCGATATCGCTGATATCCGGGTCCGGTACTTCCTGGCCAGCCGGGAAATCCCATTTGCCGGGCACCCGACCATAGCAACCGTTGCAGCGATGCGATCACGGGGGTTGGTTCAGGGTGATGCTCTGACGCTTGAGACCGGAGCAGGGATTGTATCGATCAAACTGAATGGTGATGACATCGAAATGACGCAGGTTGCCCCGCAATTCGGCGATCATGTGCCCGCAGATCTGGTTGCCGCCGCCATCAGCCTGCCGGAAGAGGTGGTAATTTCTCCACCGCAGTTCGTTTCAACCGGTCTGCCCTTTTGCATTACGGTCCTGCGCGATCACGAGGCGCTGCGCACTGCCAAGCTGGATGTTGCTTTGCTCAGTCATATTACCGAAAAGGCCGGTTTCTCGGGGTCGGACATGGCTGAACCTTTTCTTGTAACACTGAAAGGCGCAACGACTACGGGCGACACATTCTCGCGCCTGATGATGGCGCCCCCCAGCCCGCCCGAGGACCCGTTCACCGGATCGGCCACCGGTGCGATGGCGGCCTATCTCTGGAAACACGGACTGATGGACAAAGAGACATTCACCGCCGAACAGGGCCATGACATGGGCCGCCCAGGTCAGGCGACCGTGACGCGCGTTGGACCTTCGGATGCGATGACGGGGATCAAAGTTGCCGGGCGCGGCCATGTCCTGATGCGCGGGCAGGTGGATTTGCCCGACTGAACCAGACCCGCACCTGCGAAAAAGGCCCTCAGAAATCTGAGGGCCTTTGATGTATTTTTTCGTCTTAAGTGATCAGGATGCTGCAATCAGCCCCATGCTTTCCAGTTTAAGCAGAACCTGATGTGCGCAGTTGTCAACCTCGACATTCTCGGTCTCGACGCGCAGCTCTGGGTCTTCAGGGGCGTCGTAAGGGTCGGAAATCCCCGTGAACTCTTTGATCTTGCCCTCACGTGCCAGTTTGTACAGACCCTTGCGGTCTCGGCGCTCGCATTCTTCAATGCTGGTCGCGACATGCACCTCGCAAAATGCACCGAATTGTTCGATCTCTTCACGCACAGCACGACGGGTAGTTGCGTAAGGCGCGATAGGAGCACAGATGGCAATACCGCCGTTCTTGGTTATCTCAGACGCGACATAACCGATGCGGCGGATGTTCAGATCGCGATGTTCCTTCGAAAAGCCCAGTTCCGAGGACAGGTTCTTACGCACGATATCCCCGTCCAGCAAGGTAACCGGACGATCCCCGGTCTCCATCAGCTTGACCATCAAGGCGTTGGCAATGGTGGATTTGCCCGAGCCTGAAAAACCGGTGAAAAATACGGTGAATCCCTGTTGCGAGCGCGGCGGGAAGCGGTTGCGCAGTTCCTGAACAACTTCGGGGAACGAAAACCAATCCGGAATCTCCAGCCCTTCGCGCAGACGGCGGCGCAGTTCAGTGCCCGAGATGTTGAGGATCGTGACGTTGTCCTTGTCCAGGATCTCGTCATTCGGCTCGTATTGCGCGCGTTCCTGCACATAGACCATATGTTTGAAATCGACCATCTCGACGCCGATCTCGTCCTGATATTTTCGGAACAAGTCTTGTGCATCATAGGGGCCGTAGAAATCCTCACCGGCAGAGTTTTTGCCTGGACCTGCGTGGTCACGACCGACGATGAAATGGGTGCAGCCGTGGTTTGCGCGGATCAACCCGTGCCAGACTGCCTCGCGCGGGCCAGCCATGCGCATCGCAAGGTTCAGCAGCGACATCGACGTAGTCGAGGCCGGATATTTATCCAACACGGCTTCGTAGCAACGCACGCGGGTGAAATGATCCACATCGCCCGGTTTGGTCATGCCAACCACGGGATGAATTAGCAAGTTGGCCTGTGCTTCTTTTGCAGCACGGAAGGTCAATTCCTGATGCGCACGGTGCAAAGGGTTACGGGTCTGGAACGCAACGATCCGGCGCCAGCCCACTTTGCGGAAATAGGCGCGTAGCTCGTTCGGCGTGTCGCGGCGGGCTTTGAAATCGTAATGCACGGGCTGCTGGATGCCAGTGACCGGGCCGCCCAGATAAACTTTGCCCGCTACATTGTGCAGGTAATTCACAGCCGGGTGCGCATCATCATCAGCGCCAAAGACCTTTTCCGCCTCACGCGCCTTGTCTGGTGT
Organism: Ruegeria sp. C10; assembly: GCF_056537805.1. NCBI lineage: Bacteria > Pseudomonadati > Pseudomonadota > Alphaproteobacteria > Rhodobacterales > Roseobacteraceae > Ruegeria > Ruegeria sp. C10. Next base: position 1,401,887 of record NZ_JBQFSC010000001.1, read on the forward strand.
CCAGCGGTCGGTCACGGTCATGGTGCCGAGGATCACGCCTTCCTGATCGCGCAGGGCAATATCCTGGCCCAGCTCGATCGATGCGGCAAAATCCTCATCAACATCCAAGGTGATCGGCATTGGCCAAAGTGTTCCATCGGCGAGGCGCATGTTTTCGACCACGTTGTCATAGTCCGCTTCGCTCAGGAAACCTTTGAGCGGATTGAACCCGCCGTTCATAAGCAGTTCCAGATCGCAAATCTGCCGGGGCTTAAGATCCCAGCTGGTCAGATCAGCGGCTTCTATCTTGAGTTTCTGCGCAGACTCGTAGGAAACATACAGTTCGGAGATAGGGGCCAGATTGCTTAACATCGTCATCGGAAAACTCTTATCGCAGTTCTGTTGGCATTTGTTTCAAGGGTGTTTGCAGGGCATGTGCCTCGGCCTGAGGGTGAAGTCCATAGACTTGCAAAAACTAAGGATGAAATGCGTGGTTTTTTCTCGAAATGGAACGGTTTTCTGTTTTTTGTTTCAGGTTATTGAAAAAATCCCGCCGCTCAGGCTCATTAGGCGCATTCTCAGGCAATCTGTTCCAGTGGTGAGGTTTGCGACTCAAGGTCGGCTGCGTGCCTGACGGGCAGGGCGGGGACAGGTTCAGAGACACCGCGCAGGCTGAATTCCCGCAGATCGCGGGGATCACATTGTAATCCAGCCGCGTCCAAAACCTTGTCCGATACAAGGAGTTCGACCCCCAGTGCTTTGGTTTCAGCCTCCAAACGGCTGGCAACGTTTACAGCGTCTCCAATGATGGTGCGTGGCGCGTGTTTAGCCGCTCCGATTTCGCCCAGCACAAGATCACCAAGATGTAGACCCATACCAATGCGCACAGGTTGGCTGCCTTCTGCTTGGAGCTGCTGGTTGAAACGCTCCAATGCGTGTCCGATCCCGGCCGCTGCCCTCAGACCGGCACTTGCCGAACTTGCGGCGTTGGCTGTTTCGAACATCGCCAGCAACCCATCGCCCATGTATTTGTCGACAACCCCGCCTTGCGCCGTGATTGCTGGGACAATTGCGTCGAAGAAACGATTCAACAGAAACACGATATCATACGGCAATTGCCCGGTTGTGCGGGCGGTGAACCCGCGCATGTCCAGAAACAGAACCGCCAGTTGCCGTTCTTGCCCTTGGCTCGCATGCGCACGATCACGCGCGCCGTCGGGGCGGAAAACACGAAACACCGTGAGCGGATCGGACGGCCGCATCTGGCAGGCCAGGCGGGTTCCTTCTGGCGCGCTGATCGCTTTCAGACTGCGGGCCTCAACTTCGGTTGGCGGGTGCAACTGATCGGCACCATCTTCAACCACTACGCGACAGGTCGTGCAGCGCCCCTTGCCACCACACAGCGCGGTATGTGGGATGCCATTTGCGCGTGACATCTCCAAAAGGGTCATGCCTTTCTCCGACACAACTTCTGGACCGTTGACATAGCGCACCCGCACCGAATGCCGCCGCCGCCAAAGCTTGCGCCCGAGATAGACCAAGCCTGTTAGTGCAAGCGCGGCCCAGAAAACCCACTGCGTATAGTCTGTGACGGAAAACAAGGACTGAAACTCTTCTTGCGAAGGCCAGTTATAGTATTCGACATACTGTTCTCGCAGATCGGGGTCGGCAAAATCGGCCCAGATTCGCCGCCCCTCGGTCAGAAGGCCTGCGAAGGCGAAGCCCGGTACAAAGACGGCGAGACCGATCAGATATGGAACCATCGCGCGCCACCATGTGGTCAACCGTAACCACATGTGTAGCCCAATACATCCGTGGACCCACACCAGCAGAAGTAATAGGCTTTGGAACCAGATCGCGGTGCTGGGCCACATCAGAATGATGATGTAACCCATTTCATCATTCACCCCAAAAATCTCATGCGCGTATCGGGTCTGAACCAAATGTGAGATAAGCTGCAGCGGGATCAACAGTCCAAGAATAACCTGAAGCGCGACGCTGAAAGGCATTCTGAGCGTCCGGCGCTGCGCGAGTGAGATAAGCGCCAGTCCCATGTGCATCAGCAATGCGCCATATATCACGACGCTGCCGATCTCATTCCGGCTGACAGCTTTACGTCCGCCCTGCATCCCGTGCAGCAGATCAGTGTGAAACAAGCCAAGGCCGATATTGATGAAATGAAAGAACGCAAAGACAAACAGCACGAGGCCGCTTGCGATTCTGAGCCGGCTCATCCATCCGCCGCGCCAAAGAACGTTTTCCAAAAGCTCACCTGTTCTTCGCGTTACTATGGTTGATCCTGATACGGTGCCGGGTGCCGGTCAAGATAGGCGCGGTCACCTTTCGGGGAACCAGTCGCAGGGGGCGCTTGCGGTTTGTATCATCTGGTGTTCTGCGTTGAACAACACCAGATGGCTCAGTTCAGGACGCGAGCGCGAACTGTATAGCAGCCCATCCGCGCCGTATGTGCGGGCCTTGTCCGAAAATCGCCATGTTGGAGAGGGTATGCCGGTTGCCCGCATGTCTTGCCAGACGATCGAGGCAGAAGGTTGCCCCCGCAAATCCAATACTTGCGCCTTGGATATTTTCAAGCGATGGATCGTCCGTGGAGGGTCGCACTGCGAGACATAGCGCCGAATGGCGATCCCGGCCCCTTCAGCACTTAGCGACGCATAAAGCGCGAATTGGCCAGAATGATGAAACCGTCCTTCGGGGGCACGGGCCGATGAGAGCGGGTCACCCGATTGGGTGTGGAGCAGAATTCTCCAGACGAGGCCGGAGAATTCTGTGATCATCTTAGTCGTTCTCCGCCAAGAATCGTTCTGCATCCAGCGCGGCCATGCAGCCCATACCGGCGCTTGTCACAGCCTGACGGTATACGTGGTCGGTCAGGTCTCCGGCAGCGAAAACTCCCGGAACCGAAGTTTGCGTCGTGCCCGGCTTGGTCACGACGTAGCCACCCATGTGGGTTTCCAGCGTATCTTTGACCAGCTCATTTGCCGGAGCGTGGCCGATAGCGACAAATACGCCTTTGCACGGAATCTCCGTGATTTCGCCGGTCTTTACATTCTTGACCTTGACGCCTTCCACACCCAGTGGGGCATCGGTTCCGATCACCTCATCCAGTTCGTGAAACCAAAGCGGCTCGATCTTTTCGTTCTTGAACAGCCGATCCTGAAGGATCTTTTCAGCTCGCAACTCATCGCGGCGGTGGATCAGAGTGACTTTGCTTGCGAAGTTGGTCAGGAACAGCGCTTCTTCTACGGCAGTATTTCCGCCGCCGATCACAACGATTTCCTGACCGCGATAGAAGAAGCCGTCACAGGTGGCACAGGCTGATACGCCAAACCCTTTAAATTTCTCTTCCGAGGGAATGCCTAACCACTTGGCTCGTGCGCCCGTTGCCAGAATCACCGCGTCGGCGGTGTAGACGGTGCCACCGTCGCCTTTGGCTGTGAAGGGACGCTGGCTTAGATCGAGATCGCTGATGATATCGCCGATCACTTCGCATCCCATTGCCTTGGCGTGATCCTGCATCCGAACCATCAGGTCTGGCCCCTGAACCTCGGTGTCACCCGGCCAGTTTTCCACCTCAGTTGTGGTGGTCAGTTGTCCACCGGGTTCGATACCCTGCACCAGGATCGGTTCCAACATGGCCCGGCTTGCATAAACGCCCGCGGTGTATCCTGCAGGTCCCGACCCGATGATCAGAACCTTGGTGTGTCGTGTTTCGGCCATGGTATCCTCACTCAAACTGCCTCGGCGGACGTGTTGTCCGGTGCGGATCGATATAGCGACCGCAGGGCAGGGCTTAAAGCCCCTTCATATTGCAGGTCCGTGATGTGCCTAATGATTGGCTTTGCGGCCAATTATGTATCTGAAATAACGAAAATTGCGTGGCTGTGAAATATTATTGCGCCTCCCGGGGCTGCTGATATAACAACTGAAAAACTCAGGAGCATTCGATGGTCACGACCCGGTTGGATGAAATCGACCGCAAAATTCTTGCGGAACTGCAGGCCGATGGCCGTATGACCAATGTTGAGCTTGCCAAGCGCGTAGGAATATCCGCTCCTCCTTGCCTGCGACGGGTGCGGACGCTGGAAGATTCGGGGTACATTCGCGGCTATCATGCCGAGGTGAACGCCCGCGAGCTTGGGTTCGAAGTGCAGGTCTTTGCCATGGTCGGACTTGAAAGTCAGGCTGAATCCGAACTCAGCGCTTTTGAAGACCGGTGTCGGGAATGGCCCTTGGTTCGCGAATGCCACATGCTGAATGGCGAGGTTGATTTCATCCTGAAATGCGTCGCACCGGATCTCAGCAGTTTTCAGCAATTTCTGACAGGCGAGTTGCTGACCACGCCAAACGTGGCCAGCGTCAAGACTTCGCTTGTTATCCGAGGCGCAAAAGACGAGCCAGGCGTACCATTTGACGTACTGGAAGACCGGATGAACCGGACGGCCTGAACCTACCTCTTGTTTGATCCACAGGACAGGGTGGCAGCATCGCTGCCAGTGCAAGGGTTAAAACCCAACTCAGTAAAATCTGCATAATGCCCCACGCTTGCAGTAATAGTTAACCAGTTCACGCTGTCATAGCGTCAATTTCACCATCTCCGGCTCTTGGCAAGAGCAACGGCCCAAAATCATTCAATGATTCGATATGTGAGAATAGATTCAAATAGATCGAACGCAAAGAGTGACTGATCATTCGGACTGCGTTGATGCCCGGATGATAGGTCTCGAATTGCAGGCCATCGACCCGAATCACGGAATGTCGGGCCACACAGATATGAAACAGCTCGACCGGAGTCGGCGGCAGCGTTTCAATGATACCCATTCCATCCTGAAACTCACTGACGGGTGTCAGCATGGGCTGCCCGCCGTTCAAATGACGCATGTGCGTAGGCGTACCCAGCAGACGTGCGGCGGGGCCCGTGATGACGCCCGACATCGGTTTTTGCATCCCGAACGTGTCGGCCATGATCCGCGTCAGTGGCCGGGTTCGCCCGCGCGTATCCTCGCGTCCGGGAATCAGTGTGACAGACCCTTTCCAAAGCACGGTTTCCGATGATCCATCCTGAGTGAGGACGTCATCACCCGGCAGCAGATCTTCGATCGCCATCTGGCCTTGCGGCGTCTCGACCAACGATCCGCGTGTGAACGCGCAGAACGCATCTTCAAACATCGGCAAGGCTGGTGCGATATGGCGCGTCTGTGAAATATCCCCGTTTTTCAACAGACTGCACACTTCATAACGTCGAAGCTGTGCTTTTTGCTTTGTCGCGGGACGAGGCGCATCGCGCAATAGCGCTGACGTCTCGACCGCGTTTCTGGCAGCGCGGGCCAGAGAATTTGGAATAGTCATGGTATTCCGTCCCCTCTAAATTCCGTCCGACGGCTTGAACCCCCGTGCAATATCGCCGGACGACCTTGTTCTTTGTCTGTAATCAGATGGGTAAACACAGGCCGGTCGCCGCGAATGCACAGCGCCGCATCAGAAAACACCAGTGTTTTGGTCAAGTTCTTGACCCCCCAGACAAACTCGTAAACCGCAGGCTGCAATTGCCTGCACACACACGCTCCGAACCCTGGTCGCAGTCCTGATTGCGACCCCACACACCGGACCGGAGCTTCATCCGGTATGCGTTTGCCCTCCGAGACCGGCAGCTGGTCTCTTGGGGTTGCTGTGTCAGCGTCGCGCCGCCAGACGGCGTACAACTCTGACTGAGTGACTTGAAACCCGCTTCCAGGGCATTTCTGGTTCTTGATCCCTGACAGCCGCAAAAACGGCGCTGAGAAAGCGTGATTTCGATTTCATATCCATTGTCCTGCTTCGATAGGGCGGTCGCCCTGTTCCCGTTTATGAAGCCAATGTGACGCTGATTTGCGGCGCCTATAAGGCTGATCCGGGTTGAATTGAGGACAAATTGAAGGTTTCAGGTACCTCTTAGTTGCTTCCGCCCATGCCATGACGACCCCACTTGGGGTAACCGTCTGTGCATTGGCGAAAATTTGAGACGATTCTGACTCTGATAAACACAAGAAATGTGGCAGAAACTGGGCAAAGCTGCCTTAATCTGGGCCAGATTTACAACCTGATAGCGGAAATCAATCTGCCGTAGTCGGCCTCGTTGGCATGGGTCGATCTCCGGTATGAATAAAACCTGTCGGGGTCGGAATAGGTGCAGTGACGGACCCACTCGGCCTTGCCGATACCAGCTTCGCGCAGACGATGCAGGCCAAAGGCGGGCAGGTCGAAATGCATCCGGTCACCTTTGCCATTTGCAAAAAAACGCGCGTTCTCTGGCGTGTCAGCAAGGAAGTCGTCCAGAAACTCTGAGCCGACCTCGTAAGCGCGTTGTGAAATCGTGGGGCCGATTACGGCAACTGTGTTATCCCGGCTGGCTCCCAGCGCTTCCATCGCGTCGAGTGTTGATTCCAGCACACCGTCCAACGCGCCGCGCCAACCGGCATGTGCGGCCCCGATCACATTTGCGCCAGGATCGGCGAACAGCACTGGCTGACAATCAGCGGTTAAGATTGTAAGCGCCAAACCCGGCGTTGATGTGACAACCGCGTCAGCTTTGGGTTTGTCACCAGTCATCGGACCATCGACTGCAATCACGGTCGGCGAATGCACTTGATGCACACCGATCATCGCCTCAGGTGCCACTTCCATCGCGTCGGCGACGCGCCGACGGTTCAAAGCTACGGCCTCAGTCAAATCTGTCGACCCGGTTCCGCAGTTGAGTCCTTCGAAGATACCAGAAGATGCGCCACCGCGGCGGCTGAAGAACCCGTGTCGTACGGGGGACAGCATGTCTGAGGTAATGATTTCCAGTGTCATGGTTCCAGTCCCGGTGGCGGCGTGGCGTTTGGCGGATAAAGGCCCAGTACTTTGAACAGGTTTCCCATTTCGTCGGGATGCGTCAACCGTCGATGTGCAGTGACCAGCGTCTCAAGCTGTGACCCGCTGAGAGGGGTGGCAAGCGATTGCGCACGCGCGGTGATCCCGAGCCGTTCAAGAAACACCCCCTGCGGGGTCAGTTTTGTATATGCGCAGCCCGAAGCATGAGACGCCTTCGCCAAGAGCTCAAAGTCGACATGTGTGGTCAGATCCGCCTGACCGGGCTGATCCAGGGGATCGACACGTTCATGCGCTTGCAACGCCTGCAATGTGTTGCCAAGCGAGCGCCAGTCACCATAATCGATGATCAGCGCGGCTCCGCCGTTACGAGCGATCTGCCCGGCAACAGAGTACATAATGGAACTGGCAGCAGCGCACAGTTCTACCAGATCTCCGTCTTGCGTATCCTCGACACGTTCGCTGAGCGCAGCTTGTGCCGATTGCGCACCAAGACCGAACGCAAGCGATGCACCATTTTTGCCAACTAACCTCTCGCGCCAACTTTCGCCTTCGCGCAGGAACTGGCGGATGGGCAGGGCATCAAAGAACTCGTTTGCCACCAGAAACAGAGGAAGATCTTCAAAATCAGAAATTGCCTCGATCCACTGAGGTTCATACCCTTGCAGTGCCTTGGCTTGTACGTCGCGCAAAACAGGTGAAGCTTCGAGCAATGCGATCTTGGCTGCTTTGTGAAAGCCAGGCACACTCTGAGTGGCGCGCAGGATGTCTGCCATCAGGGTGCCACGACCAGGGCCAAGCTCGGCCAGAACAAACTTTTCGGGTTTGCCCTGTACCAGCCAGCATTGCGCCAGACACAGTCCTATAAGCTCTCCGAACATCTGACTGATTTCAGGCGCTGTAATGAAATCGCCTTGAGCGCCCAGCGGATCGCGGGTTGTGTAGTATCCATGTTCCGGATGCATCAGACACTCGGTCATGTAGTCAGCGATGGTCATAGGGCCATCATTCTGGATGCGCAGGAGCAGACGATCCTTCAGGTTCATGATCTGCGTCTTGCCCGAAATGCCAACCAAAGGCCAAGTGCAATCATTGGTAGCGACAAGAGTTGCCCCATCGTCAATCCATATCCGCCAACATGCCACGCCAGCCCTAGCGGATTCCCCGGCGATACAAATTGCGCATCGGGTTGACGGAAGAATTCGACAAAAAACCGCGATGCGCCGTAGCCAGCCAGAAATACGCCCATAACCAGACCTGGTTTTTGAAACGCGCCGCGCCGGTAGGCCAGCCATATCAGAATCGCCCCGAGGGCCAGACCCTCGAGTGCTGCCTCATACAGTTGCGAAGGGTGGCGGGCGCACATCCCCGCAACAACGCCGGGGCAATCCTGGGCCGCAGTTCCGGGAAAGATCACCGCCCATGGCAATTCGCTGGGTCGACCCCAAAGCTCGGCATTGGTGAAATTCGCCAATCGTCCCAGCAACAACCCGGGCGGCACTGTGTAGGCAACCAGATCACCCAGCGAAAGAATCGGTATAGCGTGGCGCCTGCCGAACAGATACGTGGCGATCACCACGCCCAACAGGCCGCCATGGAATGCCATGCCACCCTGCCAAACCATCAGAATTTCCAGTGGATACGCAAAATAATATGCGGGTTGATAGAAAAGGACGAACCCCAATCGACCACCAAGAATTACACCCAGTATGATCCAGGTGACCAAATCCTCAAGCTGATCGGGTTGCATCGGTGGTGTGTCATCAGCCCAAAGCACAGGCCGCCTAAGCGCCATCAGTGCCATGCGCCAAGCAATCAGGATGCCGACGATATAGGCCAGCGCGTACCACCTGAGCGCAAACTCCATCCCGAACAGAGAGATCGAGAAAATTTCGCGTGACAGATCGGGGAAATTCAAAACAGCCTGCATGTGCGTCTCATTGCCCGGGGTTTGCGTGGCAAGTCAACCTTGAGCCCGGGCCAATCTTTACCCATATAGAGAGCAATCGCGAAATCGGAGAAAGCCCATGCAAACCCGTAACAAGATTCTGGACGATATGTCTCAATTGATGACCAATGCCATGGGTGTGGCGCAGGGGGCACGAGAAGAGGCCGAGAATGCGATGAAATCCATGATGGACCGCTGGCTGGCCGACCGGGATTTCGTAACCCGTGAAGAATTTGATGCTGTGCGTGCCATGGCGCAGAAAGCGCGCGAAGAGAACGGTGCACTTGAACAGCGAATTGCCGCGCTCGAGGCGAAGCTGGACAAGTAACGTCCGCAGGAATTTAAGATTTTGGGTAAAAGCATCCGCCGCGCAATCCGAACTTGGATTGTGCGGTGTTGTGCATTTTGCCGCTCTGCAGAAATTTATCAAGACAAAGCTGCATCCAACGCCAATATTTTGATCGGCGTTGCCAACTGTCCACAACTTATTGCTGTTATCCCCAATAAATAGGGTTGCCAGAGCTGTGCTCACATCGCACCATATTTAGTACAGGCAGACTGGGGAAGCCCGGCTTGTAGAGCAGGCAACTAGCGCTGGGGCGCTGCCAGCCCCAAAATGCTAGAGATTAGTGAGGTGGCATTATGGCCCTTTCCGAGCAGTATCTCGAAGAAGACCTTCATCCGATCGACATTGTTGAACATCTTGCAGAACATCACGACTGGGATTTTGACCGGATCGGGGATGATCAGATTGCCATGGCTGTCGAAGGACAGTGGCGCACATATTCGATAACTTTGGCCTGGTCGAATTACGATGAAACGCTCCGCATGGTGTGTTCCTTTGAGATGGAGCCTCCGGCCGAGCGCGAAACCGAGCTTTATGAGCTACTGAACAAGATGAATGATCAGTGTTGGGCCGGGGCGTTTACCTACTGGGCCAACCAGAAATTGATGGTCTATCGCTATGGCTTGGTGCTGGCCGGTGGTCAGACGGCCAGCCCAGAACAGATCGATACCATGATCACCGCAGCGGTACTGAGCGCCGAGCGCTATTACCCCGCGATCCAACTGGTGACCTGGGGAAACCGAGACCCCGAAGAGGCGATGCAAGTCGCCATTGCAGAGGCCTACGGCCGCGCGTAAAGCTTTGCCCCGAACCATAGGGGAGGGGCAATCATGGATATCTCGCGAGTTGCGGAACAGGGGCTTGTGCTTCTGGGATGCGGCAAGATGGGCTCGGCGATGCTTGCAGGCTGGTTGGAACATGGCCTTCCTGCCGCATCGGTCTGGGTGATCGATCCATTTCCCTCGGATTGGCTGAAGGCGCAGGGCGTCAACATCAACACTCCTCTCCCCGAGGCACCCGCAGTTGTACTCGTAGCGGTCAAACCACAGATGATGGGCGAAGCCCTGCCAGCCATTCAAGCGCTGGGCAATGGTGACAGTCTTTTCATATCGGTCGCAGCGGGTACCTCACTGGCCACCTTCGAAAACGTCCTCGGCGCGAACACACCGATCATCCGTGCGATGCCAAATACGCCTGCGGCGGTTCGGCAGGGGATCACGGCGCTGATTGGGAATGCCAACACCTCGGACGCGGATATCCTACTGGCTGAAGACCTGCTTTCGGCCATTGGTGAGACGGTTCGATTGGATGATGAGACGCAGATGGATGCCGTCACCGGGGTCAGCGGTTCGGGCCCGGCCTATGTATTCCACCTAATCGAAACACTGGCGCAAGCTGGCGAAGCGCACGGCTTACCGCCGGAACTGGCGATGAAGCTAGCCAAATCAACCGTCGCTGGGGCAGGGGCGTTGGCGATGGCCGCTGACGAGCATCCGTCTCAATTGCGGGTCAACGTCACCTCTCCCAACGGCACCACTCAGGCCGCACTGGAGGTGTTGATGCATGAAGAAGAGGGTTTCCCAGACCTGCTACATCGTGCCGTCAAAGCTGCAACCGACCGATCTAAGGAGTTGTCTCGTGAGTGAGATTTCATTCGACGAATTTCTCAAAGTCGACATTCGTGTAGGTGAGGTGATACGCGCCGAGCCGTACCCGGAGGCCCGCAAGCCCGCGATCAAGCTGTGGGTCGATTTTGGCGGTGAGATCGGTGAGCGCAAAACTTCAGCCCAGATCACCGCGCACTACGATCCGGCGACGCTGGTGGGCAAGCAGGTGATGGCCGTGGTCAACTTTCCCCCGCGCCAAATCGGTAAATTCATGTCCGAGGTTTTGGTGTTGGGTCTTCCCGACGAAAACGGTGAGATCGTGTTGATAGGCCCCGATGGCGCTGTGCCCATCGGTGGAAGGATGCATTGATGAAACTGCTGATTGCCCGACCGATGACCGCGGCTGTCCAAGCGCGCGCCCGTGCCGAATTCGATGTGGAAATCCGCAGTGAAACCACGCCTCTGGCGCATGAAGAAATGTTGCGGGCGCTGACTGAGTTTGACGTCGTGGTCCCGACGTTGGGCGATCAGTTCGTGGCAGAGATCTTTGCTCAGGTGCCAGAGCCTCGCTGTAAACTGCTGGCAAATTTCGGAGTTGGTTACAATCATATCGACGTGGACGCCGCACATGCTGCCGGAGTCGCGGTTACCAACACGCCGGGTGCCGTCACCGATGCCACCGCCGATATTGCCATGACACTTTTGCTCACGACGGCCCGCCGTTCAGGTGAGGGGGAAAGGTTGGTCAGGTCAGGCCAGTGGCAGGGGTGGCATCCTACACAAATGCTGGGCCAACATGTGACCGGCAAAAAGGTGGGCATCATCGGAATGGGCCGCATAGGTCAGGCCATTGCCCGGAGGTGTCATTTCGGATTCGACATGACCGTTGCCTATCAATCGCGCAGTCCAAAACAGCTGGAATTCCAAGCAGAGTACATCCCTGAACTCAATGCATTGGCTGCGGCAGTGGATTTTCTTGTCATAGCCGTCCCCGGAGGAGCTGAAACACGACACTTGGTCAACGCGCAGATTTTGGCCTCGATGAAGCCCTCGGGCATTGTGATAAACATTGCGCGCGGTGAAGTTGTGGACGAAGCCGCCTTAATCCAAGCGCTTCATGCGGGTCAGATTGCTGGCGCTGGGCTGGATGTCTACGAGTTCGAGCCCAAGGTGCCGCAGGCCTTGTGTGACATGGAAAATGTGACTCTGCTGCCCCACCTCGGCACCGCGATCGAAGAGGTGCGCACCGATATGGGTCACATGGCGTTGGACAATGTCGCGGCGTTCGTGGCCGGGCGAACGTTACCCAACCCGGTTTAGGAACCCACCGCCTCGCGCCAGTGTTTGCGGCAGAGCGAGACATAAGTCTCGTTCCCGCCAATCTGGACCTGCGCACCTTCAGTGATGGCGTTTCCGTTTTCATCCTGACGAATCACCATCGTCGCCTTGCGCCCGCATTCGCAGATGGTGCGTACTTCGCGCATCTCATCGGCCAGAGCCAACAATGCTGCCGACCCGGGGAACAGTTTACCCTGAAAATCCACCCGCAACCCGTAGGTCAACACTGGGACCTTCAGATCATCTACGGCGCGCGCAAGTTGCCAGACCTGCTCTTCCGAAAGAAACTGGGCTTCATCAATGAATACGCAGGCGATGCCCCCTTGTGTCAGGCGGTTTTCGATCATGGCAAACACATTGTCGTCGGGACGAAACATGTCCGCTCGTTCCGAGATTCCGATTCTTGATGCGATCCGCCCCTCACCGGCGCGTCCGTCAATGGCGGCTGTCATCAGGTAGGTATCCATGCCGCGTTCGCGATAGTTATGCGAGGCCTGCAGCAACACGGTCGATTTGCCCGCGTTCATAGTCGAATAGTTGAAATAGAGCTTTGCCATGCCGTGGGTCTAATTCGCATGTGATGCCTGGGCAAGCCGTCTCATGGGGGTAAATCGACGCCACCATCGCTACAGCTGAGGTTGAGCAAATGCTCTTGGGGATGGATTACCTCGCCTTCGCGACAGTGGCGTCGTCGGCCTACAAGTGGCCTATACAATGCAAGGCTAAAATCCTGCCCCGCATACACTCTTTACCGGCTCGAACGGCCGCCACTCACTCACAAAATCCCTGCATATCTGAGGGATAGTCAATTATTGCCATTTCAATTATGAATCGAATATGGGAAATTTCCCTACCCTTTCCCCCAGCATGGACAGGCAGAGGGGGCAGGGCGCAGGTAACAAGGGTAGCAAAATGGCAGATATCGGGGCCTATCTGAAAAAGCATACCGAAGCATTGGTTAAGGATGTCGGAATCGAAGCAGCGTGCGAGATCACCGGGAAATCCAAAGCCACGCTTGGCAGGTACTATTCAGACAACGCAGAACATTCTGACCGGTTCATGCCGGTGGATGCTGTTGCCCGGTTGGAAAACGCGGCTGCCTATCCGCACGTGACTGCGGCATTGGCGGATTTGAAGAATATCACGCTTTCTTACGATGGACGAAACTCGGACAGCCCACGTACGGGCGGGGTAAATTCCGATGTCATTGCGCTGAGCCAACGTTTTGCCATGCTGATGACGGAATACCAGTCGGCGATAGAAGATGGCATCATCACGGTGAACGAGGCGAAGCGGCTGCTGAAAGAAACCAGTATGCTGCAACAGGTTCTGATCGAAATGAAGCTGCATCTGGAAGAGGAAAGCGTCAGTTAAGGTGTCATGTCCCTGTACTGAATTGTTGTGAATGCGCAAAATAAAGGCGGCCCATGTGCCGCCTTTTTTGTTTGTCTGCCGGGCAGATTAATATTCAGCGTTCATCATTGTTGGCGTTCTTGCCGCGCCCGGGGCTTGCCCCCTCTGGTCCGTTGCCGCCACCGTTATTGCCTTTGGCACCGCCTTTGCCTGGCTTGTCACCACCGTCGTGGCCACCTTTACCACCGCCTTTGCCGGGCTTGTCACCACCGCCGTGACCGCCTTTACCACCGCCTTTGCCGGGCTTGTCACCACCGCCGTGACCGCCTTTGCCGCCGCCTTTGCCGGGTTTGTCACCTCCGCCGTGGCCACCTTTGCCACCGCCCTTACCGCCGCCATCGCCAGGACTGCTTCCACCATCACCCGGATCACCGTTGCCGCCGGAACTCCCGTCGCTGTTGCCTGAGCTACCGCCGCCGTTGCCCGAGCTTCGGTTTTCACTCGAGCCAACGGAATTGGAGGATGGATCTCTGCTGCGCTCTTCACCGGCATTGGTGTTGGAAATCGACGCAGTGGGCAGATCGCTCAACAACTGAGTCAGACCGGGGCATTGCGCCGAAGTGTTCTGCAGGATCGAAGCAAAATCAGAACGATTTTGCAGATGTGATACAAACCCTCGCGTTACCTGCGAACAGCTGCAGAGCGTGTCAAAATCGCCTTCATTGGCGGCAACACGCGCGGTGTTGACTGTACAGGTTTGCGGTTCTGCGATTGCCGCGCCGGTCGCCATGACCCCAATGAAAGGTGCGGCGACCAAGGCGGCCAGTCCAACGCGAGTATTATTTCCCATAACAGCGGGCTCCCATAACTACATCACTCGGATGCACAGGGCATCCGGGTTTCGATGTGTCGGTCAGAGATGAAGGAGCGGTTGAGCCCGTCTGAATAATTCTTGAGAAAGCGGTTTGGTCTTGCAGCGATTCCAGCAGCGCAGTTAAGGCGCGCGCTTATTGATACCGTTTGACGATCACAGAACCCACCGAATACCCGGCCCCGAACGAGCAAATCAGGCCCACATCGCCCGCATCCAGATCATCGGAATGCTTTGAGAAGGCGATAATCGACCCGGCGGATGAGGTATTGGCGTAGTCTTGCAGAATGTTGGGTTGCTCACCCGGTTCTGGCTCACGCCCCAGAACCTTCTTACCGATGAAGTCGTTCATCGTCTTGTTGGCCTGATGCAGCCAGAGGCGTTTTAGATCATCACTACTGATGCCCTCTGCCTCCATGTGGTCGCTGATATGTTTGCTGACCATGGGCAGGACCTCTTTGAACACCTTGCGACCATTCTGCATGAACTGCATGTCGCGGCGATCCACCAGACCATCGGGGCGCGAACGGCGGAGGAAGCCGTTGTTGTTGCGGATATTGTTGGAAAACGCAGTTGCGCACCGGGTCGATACTATCTCGAAATGTGGGCCTTGGGCGTCTTCGATCCGCTCGATCAGAGTAGCGGTCGCGACATCGCCAAATATGAAATGGCAATCCCGGTCGCGCCACTCAAGATGACCCGAGCAGATCTCGGGGTTGACGACCAGCGCCGCTCGGACCGAGCCCGAGCGCACCATATCCGCCGCCGCCTGAATGCCGAATGTGGCCGAGGAACAGGCCACGTTCATGTCAAACCCGAATCCGCTGATCCCCAATGCCTGCTGAATCTCGATGGCAATTGCAGGATAGGCACGTTCATGGTTCGAAGCGGCGCAGATCACCAAATCGACATCCTCGGCGCTGCGCCCCGCTTGTGCTAGCGCCTTAAGGCACGCATCCACCGCCATCTCGGTCATGATCCCAGGCTCGTCGTCGCTACGCTGGCGCAGCGCGGGATGCATGATCTCGGGGTTCAAAACACCGGTCTTGTCCATCACATACCGGTTCTCGATCCCTGAGGCCTTCAGGATGAACTCTTCCGAGGAATGCTGCATCGGTTCTATGTCGCCCGCTGCAATCGCATCCGCGTTTTCGACGTTCATCCGGTCGGCATAGGCATTGAACGCTTCCACCAGTTCAGCGTTGGTGATGATGTTTTCTGGTGTATAGACACCGGTCCCGGTGATGGCAGGAGTGTACATGGCTGGCCCTGAGTTCATGATCTGCACAAAATGCAGTCCCCATTAGTATTGATCAAGATGTGTTGACCCAAGGGAATGCATCGCCCCTCGCTTCATAACTTGAATAGTTCAAAATTCGAAGTATATTTCGCCGCGACTCGCACGGAAAAGATTCATGTCAGACGATATCAGCATGCGGTTAGGACGCCTCAGCCCTGAGATTCAGGCGATGATGGGGGTCTACGCGCTTTATTGGAAACTGGAAGAGAGCTTTGACAGCATCGAAACAGACCTGAGCCATCAGGAATGCCACATGCTAATCAAGCTCGATGTGCCCAAACGTATGGGAGTGCTGGCCGCAGATATGTTGACAGTGCCGTCAACGATTACGGCGACCGCCGATGCACTTGAACTGGCGGGGCACCTGACCCGACAGCGTGATCCCGAAGACCGTCGCGCCTGGCTTTTGGTGCTGACCGAACAGGGCGAAGAGGCCCGCAATATGCTGGTGGCCGTGGCAGGTGAGCTTTTCCACAACGCATCGGGTCTGAACACCGAAGAAACCGCCGAGTTCGCACGGCTGGCTCACAAAATCCGTGACAACATTCTGAAAACCGGAATTCCCGAGGGATTGACGAAATGAAACTCCTGACCTCTGTTTGCCTCGCACTGTCCTTGTTGACTGCGCCTGCCATGGCGCAAGAGCCTGCCAAGCCTGTGAAACTGATGCAGGTAAGCGAAACCTCTCCCGGCTTTTCGCGCCAATTCTTTGGTCGGATCGCCGCTCGTCAGACCGTTGATCTGGCGTTTCAGGTCGCAGGGCAGATCGTTGAGATGCCTGTGACCGAAGGCTTTGTAATCCCAAAGGGTGAGTTGATTGCCCGCCTCGATCAGGAACCGTTCGAACTGCAGCGCGACCGGACGCGCTTGCAAAAAGATCAGGCGGATCGAACACTCGCCCGCCTGTCGCGTCTGCGTGGAACCGCAGCCAGCCAGGTTGCCGTCGATGATGCGGAAACAGCTGCGCAATTGGCTGCGATTGCTGTTCGAGATGCAGAATATGAACTGGAGCATGCGACGCTGACCGCTCCGTTCGACGCGCTGGTTTCAAGCCGTGCAGTTGAGGCGTTTACAACTGTTTCTGCGGGTACTCCGATCGTGCGGATTCACGATATGTCTGAACTGCGTATCGAGGTGGATGTGCCCGAAATCCTATTTCAGCGGTCCGGACAGCAGGACGACATCACGATTACTGCCAAGTTCCCTGTCAGCGATGAGATCTTTCCGCTGGAAATAAGGGAATTCGATGCTGAATCCTCAAGCGTGGGGCAGACCTTTCGCATCCAGTTCGGTTTGACACCGCCCGAGGGATTGCAGATTCTTCCCGGTTCCTCCGTGACCGTCACGGTGCAGGTGCAGGATGAACGCACCGGGATCATCATCCCGCCAACGGCTGTAGTTGCTGATGCCAGCGGCGCGCTGGGCGTTTTGGTCTTCTCGCCGGCTGGCGCCGACGAAGGCACCGTCCGCCGGGTTCCCGTGACTGTTGAACCTACGCAGAGCGGCGATGTCCGCGTACTCACCGGCTTGACGGATGGAGACGAAATCGTCGTTGCCGGTGGGGGTGCATTGTCCGATGGTCAAACTGTCCGCCGCTTTGTCGGCTTCTCGAACTGAGGGCGGTTTCATGAGCATCGCACGCGCTTCGATCGACCGGCCTCTCTATACGTGGCTGTTCATCCTGATTGCCCTGTTCGGCGGCATTTGGGGTTTCACGTCGCTAGGTCGCCTTGAAGACCCGGCCTTCACCATCAAACAGGCGGTGATCGCCACGCAATATCCCGGTGCGACTGCCGAACAGGTGGCGCTGGAGGTGTCAGAACCGTTGGAATCTGCCATTCAGCAGATGGGCGAGGTGGATGTCATCACCTCGGTCAACCAGCCAGGACAGTCGCTGATCGAGGTTGAGATTAAATCCACCTATGACGGCAGTGAGTTGCCCGACATCTGGACCCGTCTGCGCGCCAAGGTGCGCGATGCAGCACGCGGTCTGCCTTCGGGCGTGGGTGCGCCTTATGTGAATGACGGGTTCGGGGATGTGTTTGGCCTGTTCTATGCCGTTACGGCAGACGGGTTTTCTGACGCCGAGAAGCACGAACTGGCGACCTTCCTTCGCCGCGAATTGCTGACGGTAAGCGGTGTTGCAGATGTCGAGGTTCAGGGCTTGCCGGATGAGGCGATCTTTATTGAGCCGGACCTGTCGATCTCGGTCAATCAGAACGTCCCGCTGCAGGCGATCAACGAAGCTATCGCAAACGCGGACTCGGTCAACGCCTCGGGTTCGCTGCGATCCAATAGTGACCGCACCACGATCTTGACGGCCGAGGGCTCGGACAGCGTGTCGGCGATCGCCGGCCTGTCGGTTGGATCGCAGGGGCAGGTGATCAACCTGTTTGATATGTCAGATGTCTATCGCGGGCGGCAGAATGATCCCGATATCATGATCCGATTCAACGGCGCTGAAGCTTTCACGCTGGGTATCGCTGGGCTGGCCACTGAAAACATCGTCGAAGTCGGGCAGCGTGCAGATGCCAAACTGGCCGAACTGGATTCCGAAATCCCCTTTGGTGTCGAAATCCTGCCCATCTATCAGCAGCATGTTGTTGTCGATGAGGCCTCTAACGCCTTCCTGCTGAACCTCGCCATGTCAGTCAGCATCGTGGTCGCGGTTCTGGGCATTTTCATGGGCTGGCGTGCGGCCATCGTCGTGGGTTCCACACTGTTGCTGACCGTTGTGGGTACTTTGCTCTTCATGTCGATGTTCTCGATCGAGATGGAACGGATCTCGCTGGGCGCTCTGATCATCGCCATGGGGATGCTGGTCGACAACGCCATCGTGGTGGCCGAAGGAATGCAGATTTCGATGTTGCGGGGAAAATCCTCGCGCGATGCTGCGGAAGAGGTTGCGTCAAAAACGCAGATCCCACTTCTGGGCGCGACGGTGATCGGGATCATGGCTTTCGCCGGGATCGGGCTCAGTCCTGACGCGACCGGGGAATTCCTGTTCTCGTTATTTGCCGTGATCGGCATTTCACTACTGCTGAGCTGGGTTCTGGCCATCACGGTGACACCTTTGCTTGGGCACTATTTCTTCAAGCAGGGCAAAGAGGGTGAGGTGGATGCCTATGGCGGCATCCTGTTCCGCGTCTACGGTGCAATCCTGAACTGGGCGCTTCGGTTCCGATGGCTGGTAGTGGCCGGGTTGATCGGGGTCACAGTCGTCTGTTTTGCGGGCTTTGGACTGATGAAACAGCAATTCTTCCCAAACTCGAACACGCCGTTGTTCTTCGTGCACTACAAGCTGCCACAAGGCACGCCGATCGCCCGCACGGCGCAAGATATGGCCGTATTCGAGGACTGGCTGGCCGAACGTGATGACGTCGTCTCGGTTGCCACATTCGTCGGGCAGGGTGCCACGCGGTTCATGTTGACCTACGCTGCCGAGAAGCCAAACCCAAGCTATGGACATATGATCATCCGCACCGAGGCTTTGGACGACATTCCTGCCTTGCAAGCCGATCTTGAGGAGTTCGGTTCAGCCCAGTTCCCCGAAGGCGAGTTCCGCACCAAACGCCTGATTTTTGGTCCCGGTGGCGGCGATCCAATCCAGGCTCGGTTCTCGGGTAGTGATCCGGTTGTTCTGCGTCAACTGGCCGAAGAAGCGGTACAGCGCATGTCAGCCGCATCTCCGAATGCGCTACATGTGCATCACGACTGGCGTGAGCAGGAATTGGCCGTGCAGCCGATCTATGCCACGGAGCGCGCCCAAACAGCAGGCGTATCGCGCGAAGACATTGCGGCTACGTTGCAGTTTTCGACCGATGGCATCACGGGCGGCGTTTTGCGCGAGCGCGACCGCCAGATCCCGATCATCTTGCGCCGTCCAGCGGATGGGGACTATTCGATCGTCGATCAGGTGGTTTACTCCGATCAGTCGGAACGTTTCGTTCCAATCGAGCAGATGGTGGATGGCTTCGACTACAAGGCGCTCAATACGTTGGTTCACCGCCGTGACCGGGTGTTGACCATCACGGTTGGAGCGGACATCCCCCCTGACATGACCGCCGCGCAGGTCCACTCCGAAGTACGCAGTGCCATTGAAGCGATGGAACTGCCGATCGGCTATCGTATGGAATGGGGGGGCGAGTTCGAGGATTCAGGCGATGCGCAGGCCAGCCTTGGGCGGCAGTTGCCGCTGAGCTTGCTGATTATGGTGTTGATTTCCGTATTGCTGTTCAATGCAATCCGGCAACCGGTCATTATCTGGCTACTGGTCCCGATGTCCGTAAATGGCGTGGTTATCGGTCTGCTTGGAACAGGCCTGCCCTTCACCTTCACAGCGCTATTGGGGCTGTTAAGTCTGTCAGGGATGCTGATCAAGAACGGCATCGTACTGGTCGAAGAAATCGATCTGGTCCGCGCTACTGGTAAAGCCCTGCGTCCTGCGATTGTTGAGGCCTCTGTCTCGCGTCTGCGCCCGGTAATGTTGGCGGCGATCACGACGATTCTGGGGATGGCACCGCTTCTGACGGATGCGTTCTTTGTGTCCATGGCAGTCACGATCATGGGCGGTCTGGCCTTTGCCACGATCCTGACCATGGTTGCCGCACCTGTCTTCTACATGTTGTTTTTCAACCGTGAGGAAAAGCGACGTCTGGCTGCTGGTTGATCATCCGCCCGAATCCTCCTTTGGATCATAATGGTAGTAAAAACAGGATAGCTTGTTGCCATCGGGGTCGCGCAGATAGGCCACATAGAATCCGGGCTCGTAATGAGGTCGGACGCCCGGTTTGCCTTCATCCGTGCCGCCGTTTTCCAGACCCGTGGCATGGAAATGCCGAACCTGATCGGCACTTCTGGCAGGAAAGGCGATCATCGTGCCATTGCCGGTACTGGCGGGGGCTCCATCAAAAGGTCTGCAGATCCAAAAGCCGGTCCCGCTGTCGGGGTCGGTACCCCATCCGGCCCAACCGTCGATCCATCCGGGCAGGCGTGGCTGACCAAGAACTGCGAAGATCGCATCATAAAAGCGGATGGCCCGAGGCAGGTCGTTGCTTCCGTATGTGGTGTAGAGGTCCATGAGCACTCCTTCCCCGCCCATCATGTGGGCGATGGGCAAGGAGGGGAAGAAAAAAGACCCCGGCCGAGGCCGGGGTCCATTCATTCATACCGTTGCCGGGGCTTAGCCCTGCAGCGATTTCACCTCAACATCGCCTTCGGCCTGCGCCTTGATCGCCAGCGCGGCGGCATAGCTTGCTGCGGCTGTGGTGTAATAGGGGATCTTGTCATACAGCGCGATCGACCGGATTGATCGGCTGTCTTCCACCGCCTGTGCGCCTTCGGTCGAGTTCATGACCAGCTGCACGCCGCCGTCCTTCATCAGGTCGGTCACATCCGGGCGGCCTTCGTACACTTTGTTGACCACGCCGCACGGCACACTTTCTTCAGTCAGCCAGGCTTGTGTGCCGCGGGTCGCAACAAGCTCAAAGCCTTGCTCAACCAGAACACGCGCTGCTTCGAGCATATCCGGCCCTTTGTCAGCATCCTTGATCGAGATAAACGCACGACCTGCGCTGGGCAGCACCATACCGGCCCCCATTTGTGCTTTCAGGAAAGCGCGCGGGAAGTCGCGATCCCAGCCCATGACTTCTCCGGTCGAACGCATTTCAGGGCCCAGGATGGTGTCAACGCCGGGGAAGCGGGCGAAAGGCAAAACGGCTTCTTTTACCGAGAACCACGGCATGTCGGGGTCGGCCAGCGTCATCTGGTCAGCGATTTTGGTGTCATCGACAGTTTTGTAAGGGGGGCGTTTCGGGAAATTCGCCAGTTTCTCACCGGCCATCACACGCGCAGCGATAGAGGCAATCGCGCTGTCAGTGGCTTTGGCCACAAAAGGCACGGTGCGGCTGGCACGAGGGTTGACCTCAATCAGGTAAATCTCGTCATCCTTGATGGCGAACTGCACGTTCATCAGGCCGACGACATTCAGCGCCTTGGCCAGCTTGAACGCCTGATCCTTAATCTGTTCGATGATCTCTTTCGACAGCGAATAAGGCGGCAGCGAACAGGCCGAGTCGCCCGAGTGAACGCCCGCTTCTTCGATGTGCTGCATGATGCCTGCAACATGCACGTCGTTACCGTCGCACAGCGCGTCCACGTCCAGTTCGACCGCACCGGCCAGATAGCTGTCCAGAAGAACCGGGCTGTCGCCCGAGACCACTACGGCCTCATTGATGTAGCGGCGTAGCTGATCCATATCGCGCACGATTTCCATCGCGCGGCCGCCCAGAACATAGGAGGGGCGGATGACCAGCGGGAAGCCGATATCTTCGGCAATCTCCAGCGCCTTTTCGTCGGTCGAGGCGATGCCGTTCTTGGGCTGCTTCAGGCCCAGTTCATTGACCAGCGCCTGGAAACGCTCACGATCTTCGGCGAGGTCGATCGCGTCGGGCGTGGTACCGAGGATCGGGATACCTTCAGCCTCCAACGCATTGGCCAGTTTCAGCGGGGTCTGCCCGCCAAACTGAACGATCACTCCATGCAGCGTACCGGCTTCCTGTTCCTTCGTCAGTATTTCCATGACGTGTTCGAAGGTCAGCGGCTCGAAATACAAACGGTCCGAGGTGTCATAGTCCGTTGAGACCGTCTCGGGGTTGCAGTTGACCATGATGGTCTCATATCCGGCTTCGGTCAGCGCGAAACAGGCGTGGCAGCAGCAGTAATCGAACTCGATGCCCTGGCCGATCCGGTTCGGACCACCACCAAGGATGACGACCTTTTTGCGGTCGCTTGGACGTGCCTCGCATTCGACCTCACCCATCATCGGGGCTTCGTAGGTCGAATACATATAGGGGGTCTGCGCCTCGAACTCAGCCGCACAGGTGTCGATGCGTTTGAAGACGGCGTTCACACCCAGATTGCGGCGGGCGCGGCGGACGTTGTCTTCGTCACGGCCGGTCAGATTGCCCAGACGCGCGTCGGTGAAGCCCAGCATTTTCAGCCTGCGGATACCGTCTTCGGTTACCGGCAAGCCGTCTTTACGCACGGTGCGCTCGGCCTCGATGATCTCGCGAATGCGGGCCAGGAACCACGGGTCGAACTTGGTGACGCCGAAAATCTCATCGTCGGTCAGGCCGTGACGCATGGCCTGCGCGATTGTGCGCAGACGATCGGGGGTCTGCTGGCTGATCGCCTTGATCACGGCGGCCTTGTCGTCGGCTTCTTCCCAGACTCCGACGTTCAGACCGGGGATTTCGATCTCATCAAAGCCTGTCAGACCCGACTCCATCGAGGCCAGAGCCTTTTGCATCGATTCGTGAATGGTGCGGCCGATGGACATGGCCTCACCCACCGACTTCATCGCGGTGGTCAGGTAGGGTTCGGAACCGGGGAATTTCTCAAAGGCAAATTTCGGGATCTTGGTGACAACATAGTCGATGGTCGGCTCGAACGAGGCCGGGGTGACCTTGGTGATGTCATTGTCTAGCTCGTCCAGCGTGTATCCTACAGCCAGTTTCGCGGCGATCTTGGCAATCGGGAAACCGGTCGCCTTCGAGGCCAGCGCAGAAGAGCGGGACACACGCGGGTTCATCTCGATCACGACCATGCGGCCATCAACCGGGTTGATCGCCCATTGCACGTTCGAGCCGCCGGTTTCGACGCCGATTTCGCGCAGCACGGCAATCGAGTGATTGCGCATGATCTGGTATTCTTTGTCGGTCAGCGTCAGGGCAGGGGCCACGGTGATCGAGTCACCTGTGTGCACGCCCATCGGATCAACGTTCTCGATTGAGCAGACAATGATGGCGTTGTCAGCGGTGTCGCGCACCACCTCCATCTCGTATTCTTTCCACCCCAGAAGACTTTCATCGATCAGGATCTGACCGACGGGGGACGCATCCATACCCGAGCGGCAAATATGGATATAATCCTCGCGGTTATATGCGACACCGCCGCCGGTGCCGCCCAGCGTAAAGGCGGGGCGGATGATGGCGGGCAGACCAACTGTTTCGAGGGTTTCAAGCGCCAGTGCCACACCGGCGTCGAGATCTTTCTTGCCGTTCTCATCCTTGGGGGCCGTCACGATCTCGGCCTTGGGGTTTTCGATGCCCAACCTATCCATCGCCTCGCGGAACAGGGCGCGGTCTTCGGCCATTTCGATCGCGTCGCGCTTGGCGCCGATCATCTCGACGTTGAACTTATCCAGCACGCCCATCTCTTCCAGCGCCAGCGAGGTGTTCAGGCCGGTCTGTCCGCCCATAGTGGGCAGTAGGGCATCGGGGCGTTCTTTTTCGATGATCTTGGCGACAACTTCGGGCGTGATCGGCTCGATATAGGTCGCATCGGCTAGCCCCGGGTCGGTCATGATCGTTGCAGGGTTCGAGTTCACCAGAATGACCCGATAGCCTTCCTCGCGCAGCGCCTTACACGCCTGAGCGCCGGAATAGTCGAACTCGCAGGCCTGACCGATAACAATGGGGCCTGCCCCGATGATCATGATCGACTGGATGTCGGTTCTTCTCGGCATGGCTTGGCCCCTTCAATTGTCCGCGAGTCAGGGCACCGCCCCAGCGCCCAAATTGTCCTGCGTTATAGGGACCGCGCGAAAAGGTGCAAGAGGTATCGGAAACGGGTTTGAAATTGCCGCTTTCCCCTCTTTCCCTTGGCGCGCTATTCTCTATACCGCGCAGCACGGCAAATGAGGATGCAATTGCGTATTCGTTTCGATCAAGGACCTGCCGGTCGCGGAACCCGGTTTGAGCGTCCGTTCCGGATTATCCGCGCGGATAACGCGGCAGAGGTGCCCCAGGCTCTGGCGGCGCTGGATCAGGCGCGTGCGGATGGGGCCTGGCTGGCAGGGTACGCAAGTTATGAGCTGGGCTACGTGCTAGAACCACGTCTGGCAGACCGGCTGCCAGAAGGACGACGCCTGCCACTACTGTGTTTCGGTGTGTTTGACGCACCGGATCGCGTTGGACTGCCAAAGGCGTCGGGCAGTGTCACTGCGTTTCAGCCCCGCTGGGACGAGGCGCGATATACGCAGGCCTTTCGTACGGTGCATGAGGCGATTGGTGCGGGTGACATTTATCAGGCAAATCTGACCTTCCCAATTGATCTCGATGTAACCGGAGACAGCGTCGCGCTTTATGCGGCGCTTGCGGCTGGTCAACCCGTCGGCCACGGCGCCTTGGTTGAGCAGGAGGGGCTGCCTGATCTGCTGAGCCGTTCGCCGGAACTTTTTTTCCGAACCGACGCCGAGGGCAAGATCGAAACGCGCCCGATGAAGGGAACGCAACCGCGCAGTGAGGACCCGGTCGAAGACGAGCGTCGACGCGCTTTTCTGTCTTCGGATGAAAAGAACCGGGCCGAAAATCTGATGATCGTCGATCTGCTGCGCAACGATATTAGCCGGGTCGCGCTGGCCGGATCGGTGAAAGTACCCGAGCTGTTCAAGGTTGAGACCTATGCGACTGTCCATCAGATGGTCTCGCTTGTGCAGGCGCAGTTACACCTTGGCGTAGGCCTTTCTGATATTCTGACCGCCCTGTTCCCGTGCGGATCAATCACCGGAGCGCCAAAGATTCGCGCGATGGAGATCCTGTCCGAACTGGAACCTTGGCCTCGCGAAGTTTATTGCGGAACCATCGGTTGGGCGGCCCCGGACGGTCGGTCGGAATTCAACGTGGCCATCCGGACCCTCATGGTTGAAGGTGGCAAGGCGACCCTTAACGTAGGCGGCGGGCTGGTCTGGGACAGCACCGCGCCATCGGAATATGAGGAGGCGCTATGGAAAGCCCGCTTCGCCCACCAACTGAGCCTGATTTCCGTCTGATCGAAACTTTGGCCTACAGGCCGGGGCAGGGGTTCGTCAGGCTTGATCGTCATTTGGCCCGCATGGCGCGCACAGCACAGAAGTTCGGCATTGATTTTGACCGAACCGCCGCTTGGACGATTTTGGATGCGAGTTTGGGTGAGATTGCATTGCGCTGCCGTTTGACCTTGGACGCGGATGGCAAATTTGAACTGACGTCCGGAGAATTGGCTGCCAATCCGTCCGTCTGGCGTGTGGATTTGGCCAAACAGAGACTATCATCATCGGATATCTGGCTGGGTTACAAAACGACCCGACGGGCCGTCTATGACATGGCGCGGGCGGGCTTGCCGCTAAGTGTTGATGAGCTTTTGTTTTTGAACGAACGGGATGAGCTTTGCGAGGGAACTATCACGAACCTGTTCCTGACCATGCCCGACGGCAGACGACTGACGCCCTCACTGCGATGCGGATTGCTTCCCGGGGTTTTGCGCGAGGAATTGTTGGATAATAAAGAAGTTACCGAATCCGTTCTGACCTTGACCGATCTAAAAAACGCGCAATCTATCCACTGTGGAAATTCCCTTCGGGGGCTGATCCGTGCGGAGCTTGTGGCACCTTGAGCAAAAATACCGAATGGGTGGAGACCCCTGTTACCAACTCACGCCTCAGGATTGAGTTTGTGCTCTTCTTTGTGGCGGTTCCCATAGCCATCGCGACAATGTTCCCGCCAAACTGGATGTTCCCCTCGCTTTTTGCGTTTACCGGACTGGGCATACTGCTGCTGCAAGATACGCCCGGTTTTTCCTGGGCGGAGCTTCGGTATGGCTGGCGAAACTGGTCGTGGACCGAAGTCTTTGTATTTACCCTGTTCATGGCTGCCTTCTGTTCCGCCCTGGTGCTGTGGGCGCGACCGGATGCAGCCTTTGTTTTGCTGCTGCATCGGCCAGAGATGTTGATATTCATCTGTATCGGCTACCCGTTGTTGTCCGCTCTGCCACAAGAGCTGCTTTTCCGCTCTCTCTTTTTCCGACGCTATCACGCGATCCTACCTGAAGGGCGGGCCGCATACCTTTTGAACGCTGGCCTGTTTTCGCTTGCGCACCTCATGTACTGGAGCTGGGTCGTAGCCATCATGACTTTCGTCGGAGGCCTCCTGTTCACCTGGGCCTACCGCAAGCGCGGATCATTCTTTTATGCAGTTCTTCTGCACGCAATTGCCGGTAATATTATCTTTGCGGCAGGGCTGGGCGTCTATTTCTACTCGGGCAACGTGCAAAGGCCGTTTTGACGGCGCGACCCGCCTTGACTTTCCAAGCCTGACGGGGTGTATCGGCGCGACGAATTCTGCGCCCGAAGGGATATGATCCATGCACGCCTATCGCAGCCACACCTGCGCCGCTCTGACCGCCGCCAATGTCGGTGAAACCGTCCGCCTGTCCGGTTGGGTGCATCGTGTCCGAGATCACGGCGGCGTACTGTTCATCGACCTGCGCGACCATTTCGGTGTGACCCAGGTTTTGTGCGACGGCGATAGTGCGGCATTTGCTGAACTGGAAAAGGTACGGTCCGAGTGGTGCATCCGCATCGACGGCACTGTCAAAGCCCGCGACGCTGATCTCATTAACCCGAAATTGCCGACAGGCGAGATCGAGGTTTATGTGCGTGAGCTGGAGGTTCTTGGTGCTGCCGACGAATTGCCGTTGATGGTGTTCGGCGATCAGGAATACCCCGAGGAAACACGTCTGCGCTATCGCTACCTCGACCTAAGACGCGAGGCGATGCAGCAAAACATGACCCTTCGCTCGGACGTTGTCGCATCTATGCGCCGCCGGATGTGGGATCAGGGATTCCGTGAATATCAGACACCGATCATTACCGCATCGTCGCCCGAAGGCGCACGCGACTTTCTGGTCCCCTCGCGACTACATCCGGGCAAGTTCTACGCCCTACCGCAGGCCCCGCAGCAATTCAAACAGCTGATCATGGTGTCGGGCTTCGACAAGTATTTCCAGATTGCACCCTGCTTCCGCGATGAAGACCCGCGTGCAGACCGATCGCCCACCGATTTCTATCAACTCGATCTAGAGATGTCGTTTGTCGAGCAGCAGGATGTGTTCGACACCATCCAGCCCGTGCTGACCGGTGTGTTTGAAGAGTTCGGGGGGGGGCGCAAGGTCGATCAAGAGTGGCCGCAGATTTCCTACAAGGACTCAGCCCTGTGGTACGGCACCGACAAGCCTGACCTGCGGAACCCCATTAAGATGCAAGTGGTCTCTGACCACTTCCGCGGTTCTGGCTTCGCGATATTCGCGAAACTGTTGGAGCAGGAAGGTACCGAAATCCGCGCTATCCCAGCGCCGAGCGGTGGCAGCCGCAAATTCTGTGACCGTATGAACGCATTTGCCCAGAAAGAAGGTCTGCCCGGTATGGGTTACATTTTCTGGCGTGATCAGGGCGAGGGTATGGAGGCCGCAGGTCCACTGGCCAAGAACATCGGCCCCGAACGAACCGAGGCGATCCGTCAGCAATTGGGTCTGGGCGTCGGTGATGCCGCGTTCTTCCTGGGTGGTAAGCCAAAAGCCTTTGAGAAGGTGGCCGGTAAGGCCCGTGACGTGATCGGAGATGAACTGAACCTCACCGAGAAAGACCGCTTTGCCTTTGCCTGGATCGTCGATTTCCCGATCTACGAGCAGGACGAAGAAACCGGTGCGATTGATTTCGAACACAACCCCTTCTCGATGCCGCAGGGCGGGATGGAAGCTTTGCAGGGCAACCCTCTGGACGTACGCGGGTACCAATATGATCTGGCCTGTAACGGCTACGAATTGGTTTCGGGTGCCATCCGGAACCACAAACCCGAGATCATGCTGAAAGCCTTTGAACTGGCGGGCTATGGTGAGGACGAAGTGAAGTCCCGCTTTGGCGCACTGTTCAATGCCTTCCACTACGGCGCCCCGCCGCACGGCGGCTGTGCCGCAGGTATCGACCGGATCGTGATGCTGCTGGCGGATGAGGCCAACATCCGCGAGGTCATGATGTTCCCGATGAACCAGCGCGCCGAAGACCTGATGATGGATGCGCCATCCGATCCGACCTCGGATCAGTTGATGGAACTGGGTCTCAGGATCATCCCGCAAGACTAAGTCTAGCCGCCCGCCCTGAGCGGGCGGTTTACGTTTGGGGCAGTGCAATACAATCGGTGTATTCGCCGCGCCACGCAAATCGGAGTTGCGTGGTGGTCTCAAAACAAGCTCAACTCAATCCAGTGGATTTGCGGCATCCCGACGATTGCGGATGCTCCTGGCCGTCTGTCGTGTCAGGCGGTAGACCCAGATGCAAAGGATCGATGCGGTAATAAAGTACGCGGTCAGCATCTCAGATCGCCTCTTGCCGCTCGAGCCGATCCTGAACCAGACCCGCAATCCGTGCAGCCTGGGCGGTGACCGGTGTCCCCTGCGCACGAGATTGGGCAAGGTCCCGGGCTGCTTCGGCAAGCACAGTATCTTCGGCGTCTCGCGCAACGCTTTGCAGGAATTGTACCGCATAATCCAACGTGCGCTGATCAGTGGGGCCGGTAAGCACGTCGGCGATATGGGCCATGTCGTCCCGATAGGCCAGCGGATCGGGCTGAACGATATTATCCCTGACGGAATCCAGACCTCCTGGGCGGCGATCTTCGGGCAGAAGTTCAAGTATGGAGGTCTGGAAATAAGCGACCGAGGTCAGGGGTTTGGCCAGAAACCCATCTGCACCTGCGCGTCTGGCGATAACCTGCATGCTGTCATCGCCAGACAGCCCGAGAATGACACCGATGCGGGGTACAGCGTGGGTCATTTCGGCTATCAGGTCAGCGCCGGACCCGTCAGGAAGACCCATATCGACGATCAGGACCGAGGGACGATAGATTTGCAGATGGCGCCGCGCTGATTTCAGACAATCCGCACGACGGATACGCGCACCGCTATGCAAGCACATCAATCGTACTGCATCGCACGCATAGCGGCTGTCTTCGACCACAAGGATTGTTTGGCCCAGCAGCGGTCGCATCTTGGTGGCCAGCGCTGGAGAGGCGAAAGGTCCCGAATCGTCCATGGCAGAACTCCTGTTTAGCAGATGCCTCACGCTAGGAACTTCTGGCTAATACAGGGTTAACGACGATTTGGCGCACTTGTCCTTTGGGTATACTGCCCCCATAACCGCTGCAACGCAGAAGGAAGGAGAGTCCCATGATTGGTCGCCTGAACCACGTAGCCATTGCTGTTCCCGACCTGGAGGCCGCATCGGCCCAGTATCGCAATGCGCTTGGCGCCAAAGTCGGCGCTCCACAGGATGAGCCGGATCATGGGGTCACCGTGGTCTTTATTGAACTACCCAACACCAAGATCGAATTGCTGTATCCGCTGGGTGAGAACAGCCCGATCAACGGATTTCTGGAAAAGAACCCATCAGGCGGTATCCACCATGTCTGCTATGAGGTCGAGGATATCATCGCAGCCCGCGATCATCTGAAAGAGACCGGTGCGCGCGTTCTGGGATCGGGTGAACCCAAGATCGGAGCGCATGGCAAACCGGTGTTGTTCCTGCACCCGAAGGATTTCAACGGATGCCTCGTTGAGCTGGAGCAGGTCTGAAGTCGATGACCATTACCGCCGCTCTGGTTCTTTTCGCTGTAATTTGGTTTCTGACCTTGCTGATTGTTCTGCCTGTGCGCATCAAAACGCAGGGGGATCTGGGGGATATTGTTCCGGGCACTCATGCGGGTGCGCCGGAAGTCCATCACATGAAGAAGAAGCTGTGGATTACCACCGGGATATCGGTGGTGCTGTGGGCGATCATTGCAGGCATCATTATCTCCGGCGTAATCAGTGTGCGCGATTTCGATTGGCTGAACCAACTGGAACCGCGCGAGTAGCTCAGGTTCGGCTACCCGACAGACCGTGATAAATATGCGTGAAAGTCGCCGCTCCTAGGATCGGGATCAACAGGTTGACCAATGGAACAGAGAGCGGGACCGCCATAAGAATACCGGCGACCCAAATGGTTGTCGCGTGCTTCGCGCGCAGCTTTCGCGCCCCCTCGCGCCCCAGTCGGCGCATCGCAGCCAGGGTGAAATATTCTCTCCCCAAAAGAAACCCGTTCATACCCCAAAAGATAAACAACGCGAATGGCGTGAAGAGTGCATAGAGGATCAATGCAAACAGGTTGGCAACGATCAGTACTCCCAGAAAACTGAGCGTATCCCTTAGCGCATCGCCAAAGGGGATGCGCTGAGCCGGCGGCAGACCGGGGTAATGCTTATCCTCAACCGCCTGTGCGACCTCATCCAGAAACATTGAGGTGATGGCTGACGCAACGGGGACCATCAGAAACACCGACAGCACCATCATCAGCAGGAATGATGACACGCTGAGCAGGTCGTTCAACCATGTCACCTCACCCAGTATTGGCAAGGTGGCCTGATCGCCGACCAGCGCGTTGATCAGCCACAAAAATCCGGCATAGGCAGCCACCAACAACGCGAATGTCAGGCCAACACCCAACAGAAGTACCTTGCGGAATCTTGGGTCGCCGATCTGTCCCAGCGCCTGTAGAAACGACTGGATGATGATCATTCGGAAACCCATTGGGTTAGTGCCGCCACATTGGGGCGCGGTCGTTCGGGAGGGGTCGTACCTTCGGTTGCGATATGGATAAAGCCTGCAATCTTCTCGTTTTCGGCCAAGCCAAGCCCCTGTTCGCAAAACTCGCGATCATGCGATTGCCAGCCGGACAACCAATTGGCCCCCCAACCTGCGGCCAGCGCTGCGTTCAGAAGAGCCAGACATACCGCACCCGCTGAATAGGTCTGTTCAATTGCCGGTATCTTGTCAGAAGGTTTCTGCACCTCAATAACAGCAACCGCCAAATGGCCCATTTCGAATTGGCTGCGCGCCTTGGCGATATCTTCGGGCGATTTTCCCAAGGCGAGACCACAAGTTTCTGTAAGATCTGCAAGGCGTTGCATGGCCCCATGCTCGACAACAACAAAACGCCAGGGTTCCAGCTTTCCATGGTCCGGGCTGCGCGCTGCAGCAGTTAGCAGCGGCCTCAGCTCTTCCCGGGTCGGGGCCGGGGATACTAGCGTTTTGGCCGGACGAGACCGGCGCGCGTGCAGAAAATCCAGCGCAGCTTGGTTCTTCAGGGTCATATGTTAACTTCCTTCACATGGCAGTCTGTATGTCGGAGGCATACTGTTCTCTTTCAAGGGCAAACTGCTCATCAAAAGGCGACAAATTCAATCTGAATTGCTGCTTGTGATCAGACGCAAGATCCAAAAGGAACCACTAGTCTTTGGTGCTCTCGGACTCACGTATCTGATAAACGCCCTCGGGCAAATCCAGCGCAGCGGCCAGATCGCGTACCTGCTCTGGTGATAGGGTAATCTTCTGAATCTGATCGGTCCGCGGGTCCAACTGCTCAAGTGTGACGCATTCAGCGAAGTTGTTGATGACGACATCCTCTTGCAAAGGCTTTGCGCCTTCGTCCACCAGCGTAATCACCGTCGAGTCGAATTCGTGTTCAATTGAAAACATATGTGCAGAGTGCAGGGCATAAGATCGCAATGCAACCCGTTGCAAGCTGTAATCGGCTGTGGCCCGGCCTTAAATGCCGCGCTATGCTTGTCTGCCGACAGAGTGACCGAAAGGAATGTGAATGCGCCGTCTTGCCCTGTTGCTGGTGATGCTCTTGGCGGCTTGCGATATGTCGCCTGTTATCGCGATCCCGGCCGATCAATGGCAGCCATCGTCATCCGAACAAAAGGACAGGGCGCGCGTATTCGAGCAGGTCAGCCGGGCTGTCGGAACGACCGCAAGCCGGGAATGCCGCCGCCAATCGAGGACTGCCAATTGTGATTTTGTGATTTTGGTTGATCTCTCGTCAAAGGCCCCAGCGAATGCGTTTCAGACCTTGGACAAGGATGGGCGGCCGCTAGTCGTTTTTACACAGCCGATGATCGATGCAACGCAGAACGCGGACGAGATGGCCTTTGTCATGAGCCATGAGGCCGCCCACCATATTTTGGGTCACATCGCCCGGCAGGCGCAGAACGCCAAAGAGAGCGCGCGGATATTCGGTGAACTCGCGCGCAATCAGGGCGCGGACGATGCAGGTATTGAGCGCGCACAGGCGCTGGGCGCGGAGGTCGGTGTGCAGAACTACACGCGTGAGTTCGAATTGGAAGCGGATCGTCTGGGGACACAGATCACTTACGCGGCGGGGTATAACCCGCTGGCCGGGATGGCTTTCTTCCAACGCATTCCTGATCCGGGTGATCGTTTCCTTGCCACGCACCCTCCCAATGCCCAGCGGGTCGAAGTTGTGTTGCAAACGGCGCGGGAACTGGGATTACGGTAATGGTCAACTTAACCCGATTGGGTGTCGTTCTCAGTGATCGCGGGTCGAAATATGCTGTAACCGGCGCGGGGGTCACCAGTCGTGCTGATGTCGATGCGGTACTGGCGGAACTGAAATCCGACAAGGCATATGCGAAGGCAACTCACAACACGTGGGCAGCCATCTTGCCAAACGGTGCGCTCAAGGCCGATGACGGAGAGTCTGGCGCGGCAATGGTCATTTTGCGGATGATGGAGCGGGCCGAGCTGACGGATCACGTAATCATCGTGACACGCTGGTACGGTGGCAAGAAGCTGGGCGGGGACCGCTTTCGCCGCGTGCAGGACGCCACGCGGGCCTATCTGGACCAGCTGGCAACCGGGCATTGACCTGAGTCAAGGGCACTGTGCGGGGCATGCGTTACCCTTTCCATAGAGTGAATGGAAAAGGAAACTGCATGTCTGATCGTGAAACGCTGCGACGTCACGCCGACCTTGTAGATCGGATGGCCACGACGCTGGGCGTAGATTTGCAAGAAGTTGCCATCGAAGGGGCCTTACAGTTCGACGAAATCTCGGACGCGGTATTGCGGTGCACGGAATGCCCGAATCCGGGCCATTGCAAGGCGTTTCTGGCCAAGAACCTGACAGCGCCCGACACACCTGAATACTGCCGCAATCACGAGCTGCTGAACAGGCTCAAGCCGTAACGCCAAAAGGGGGGTACCGTGCCACGACTTGGACGGATCATGACCCATTTTCGCCTTGTATTGCGAATGGCACAGGCGACGGGAGCCGACCTTGCCACCGCACATCGCGACGGGCACCTGAGCCAACAGGAATGGGCAGATATGGTTCAGCTCTGCCGCGGGTGCGAATGGGCGCGGGCATGCCCAGACTGGTTGAACGAGAACGAAACGGCGGAAAGCGCGCCCTGCACCTGCCCAAACCGGCACAGGTTCGCCACCTTGAGGGTCAGCAAGCAAAGGTGATCAAATGGATCGAACATCACTGGGCGAGATCGAAAAACACTTTTGGCTGACACGCTCGGTCGCGCGATCCTTAGGGATTTCTCTGACCGAAGCAATGGCCGAAGGGAAACTGACACCTGCCGACTACGCTCAGATGGTGACCCGATGCCGGGGCGCAATATGCGACGAACGTTGTCAGATATGGCTTGCCGCACAACAAGGAATGGCTGAGAAAGCACCTGATTTTTGTGCCAATGCTCAGGTTTTGAACGACTTGACCTGACTTTCAGAGCTTATTGTGCGTTCCGTCGCACAACGGCGGATTGGCGCAGTGCTTGCAGCCACAGAAGAAGACCTTCTTGCTGGCATCAGCAGTATATTTTACGGGTTCAAACGACGTATCTTTGTGCGAACCATCGCAAAACGGTTGCCGCTTGGATTTGCCACAGGCGCACCAGAAATAGGTTTTTCCTTCGGTCACTTCGACCGGATAGGGCGATTTCTGGGCGATGATCGGGGCGTCTGACATGTGGCTACTCCGTCTTTGGCTGATGTCGAAGTCAAAGTTTAGGGCTCTTTGTCAAAAAAGGTAGACTGCGAATGAAAACCCGCCTTCCAGCGTGGTTTCGCCTTTATTCACGAATGCGTTATCGATTCGGTTGCCATATGAAAT
This sequence comes from Ruegeria sp. C10, assembly GCF_056537805.1. Classification (NCBI taxonomy): domain Bacteria; kingdom Pseudomonadati; phylum Pseudomonadota; class Alphaproteobacteria; order Rhodobacterales; family Roseobacteraceae; genus Ruegeria; species Ruegeria sp. C10. Next base: position 1,436,327 of record NZ_JBQFSC010000001.1, read on the forward strand.
TCTTGGTCCTATTCTGATACCGGCCCCGAAAAACTGGGCAATATCAGAAAAGTAATAGAGGATTGATGGACATGAAACTGAAATTTGCTGCTATCTGCGCCACGGCCGTTGTATTGACTGCGTGCTCGCAGCAAGAGGAACCGACCCCGGTTTACATCCAGCCCGACTATGACAAGTTTGGTACACCCAGTTGCTCGGCAGGCTATGAACTGGCCACAACCGAAGCAGGCCAGACCGTATGTAACCCGGTCACCCAATAAGTATTAAGCAGGCGGTTCTGATCGCAGGGCCGCCTGCACACCTCTAAAAAGAACACCGCCCTCGAGGCGGTTTTTTCTTGCCTTTCTGCTGTGGGTCGCGGACGTCTTCTTGCAGGACGACTGATCGGAAACCCCATGCGCAAATTCTTTGACCACCTAAAGGATCGTACCCGCTGGAGCTGGCAGGGCCTGGCTGCAACCTGGCGGCAAGAGTATTCGTTTCGTGGGTGGGTTTGGGCCAACCTGATTTCGGCTTTATTGGCGCTTGCACTCCCTCTAGGTACGGCAGAACGGGCGCTGATCCTTGCTTTGGGCATTCTGGTCTTGGTGGCCGAGTTATTTAATACGGCCATCGAGCGTGCCGTCGATCACACCTCGACCGAGCACCACGCGTTGGCGGGGCAAGCCAAGGATGCAGCAAGTGCAGCGGTGGCGTTGTCTGCAGTCGCTGCCGGAGTGGCGTGGATCGTGATTTTGATCGGCTTGTTCTAGGGACAGACGCCTTTCGTTACGCCGAGGGGTGCAAACGCCCCCACAAGTCGTATTCTCCGGCTTCATCTACCTCGACCGTGACGATATCCCCGGGTTTCAGGCCTTCGAAGCCTTCGTCGATAAACAAGTTACCATCGATTTCTGGAGCATCGGCCTTGGTGCGGCAGGTCGCGGCCTCTTCATCCACCTCGTCTACGATGACATCGAGTTTTTGGCCAACCTTTGCTGCAAGCTTGGCCTCAGAAATGGCCTGAGCTTTCTCCATGAAACGCTCCCATCGCTCTTGCTTGACCTCGGCCGGGACATGATCCGGCAGGTCGTTCGAGCGGGCGCCATCGACATTTTCGTACTGGAAACAGCCGACACGATCCAACTGCGCTTCGTCCATCCAGTCCAGAAGCGTCTGGAACTCTGACTCGGTTTCTCCGGGGTAGCCGACGATGAACGTGGACCGCAAAGTGATATCCGGACAAATAGCGCGCCAGTTGGCAATCTCGTCCAGAGTTTTTGCCCCTGCGGCAGGGCGGGCCATGCGTTTCAGAACATCGGGATGCGCATGTTGGAATGGAATGTCGAGATACGGCAGCACATTGCTACCCGCATCTGCCATCAGCGGGATCAAATCGCGCACATGAGGGTAGGGATAGACGTAATGAAGCCTGACCCACGCATCGAATTGGCCGAGTTCCCGTGCCAGATCGGTGATATGGCTGCGCACCTCCCGATCTTTCCATGGGTTCACGTCATACTTACGATCCAGCCCATAGGCCGAGGTATCCTGTGAGATCACAAGCAGTTCGCGCACACCGCTGTCGACCAGTTTCTCAGCCTCGCGCAGCACTGCATGGGCCGGGCGGCTTGCGAGTTTACCGCGCATGTCGGGGATGATGCAAAACTTGCACTTATGATTACAGCCCTCGGAAATCTTGAGATAGCTATAGTGGCGCGGGGTAAGTTTGACGCCCGAAGCGGGCAGCAGATCGACATAAGGGTTTGGGTCGGGTGGTACGGCTGCATGTACTGCGTCCAGCACCTGTTCGTACTGATGCGGTCCTGTAACCGCCAGAATGCGCGGATGGTGTTCCCGGATATAGTCAGGCTCAGCCCCCAAACAGCCGGTCACAATGACCTTGCCGTTTTCAACCAATGCCTCGCCAATTGCGTCCAGCGACTCGGCCTTGGCGCTGTCCAGAAACCCGCAGGTATTCACAATAACGGCATCAGCACCCGTGTAGTCCGGCGAAATACCGTACCCCTCGGCCCGCAACCGGGTCAGGATACGTTCGCTGTCAACCAGCGCTTTTGGACAACCCAGCGACACCATTCCAAGGGTCGGTTGGCCACGGCGGGGCGTCTCGGCGATCCGGGCCTCGGGGGCTAGATCGGGGCGGAGGTTCGGTGGGTTCGTGCTCATGGCCGGGCATATAGAGGGGAAAGCTTCCCCTTGCAAATCCCGCCCGCTCGGGGCTGACTTGAAACAGAGCAGAAAGGCCGGAAAGGCAGACCCATGAAGTGGCTCATTCGTTTTCTATTTCTCATAGTTGCAGCCTTCGGGCTGGTCATTGGTGCCTTGCTGCTGATGCCAGGCGAAAAACTGGCGACAATACTCGCTGAACAAGTCAAGGCGCAAACAGGCCGCGATCTCGCGTTGACCGGTGACGTCAAACTGTCATTTTGGCCGGTATTGGGGATGGAAACCGGCCCTGTGACATTTGGCAATGCGCCTTGGGCCGGGCCGGAACCGATGCTTCGTGCCCAAAGCCTCGCGGTTGGGGTCGATGCCTCGGCGTTGTTGTCTGGGAATATCCGGATCAAACGGGTGTTGGCCGATAGCCCGGTTCTACGCCTTGAACGCGCCGATGGGCGCGGCAACTGGGAGCTGCATCAGCCAGGTAACTCCTCGCAAACGGGCGCTACGGCGCAAGCCGTTGAAAGCCGACCCATCACGCTCGAGCGGTTGGAACTGACCAATGCGCGCCTAATCTATCTTGAGAATGGCGCGGTTAGTATGGATTTTGCCGATGTCGATCTTTCGGCCCGCTGGCCTGACGTGACGGCCCCAATGGAAATGCAAGCCAGTATGTCCGTCCCCGGAGGCAGCGTCGCAGTGGACCTTACCATCCCCGACTTGCCCGCATTTTCCAGCGGCGCTGTCACGCCGTTGCAGCTGAGCCTAACCGCGCCTGGCGGAGATATTCAGTTCTCGGGCCGGGTGAATCTGGCCGGCGAAATGGATGGCAAGACGACGGTCACGGCCAAGGACACTCAAAAGATGCTGGCCGCGTTTGGTCACGGAGGAGTCACCGTGCCCGAGGGACTAGGACAGGTCGCGAGCGTATCCGGGCAGATGACCTATACCCGGGACGGGCGGATTTCATTGCGCAACATGATCGCGGTTCTGGATCAAAACCGGCTTGAGGGCGAAGCTGACATCCAGATTTCAAATCCGCCCCAGATGACTGCGCGTCTGAACGCAGGCGATCTCGACTTATCGAAAGTAAGCGGAGGCAACGCTTCTGACGGCACCTCAGATACGGAAGGGTGGTCAAAAGCCCCAATTGATGCGTCGTTTCTGGCGCTGGCAAATGGCAAGATCCGCTTGCAAGCCACCTCGATTGCGGTTCCGGGTATGACCTTTGGGAAAAGTGATCTGACACTCAGCCTTGATCGGTCGCGGGCTGTATTGCAGATGCACCCGGCCTCGCTGTTCTCGGGGCAATTGAACGGCCAGGTGGTCGCCAATAATCGCAACGGTCTGTCGGTTGGTGGAAATCTGAAAGCCGCCAATATCGATATCAACGAAGCGCTCGAAACGCTTGGGGATATCAAACGGCTTTCGGGCACCGGTTCAGGCAATCTTGAATTTCTGGGCGTCGGACAGAGCGAAGATCAGATCATGCGATCGCTCAGCGGTAAAGGAGATATCGAGGTCGGGCGGGGCGTTATCTCGGGGCTGGATCTTGACCGCCTTATGGGGCGGGGAAAGGGATCGGGTGGTACGACCGTATTCAACAGCCTTACGGCCAGCTTTACGATGAAGAATGGCGACTTGACCAACAAGGACCTGTTGATGCAGCTGGATAATTTCCGGGCGGACGGTACGGGCCGCATTGGCTTAGGAGCTCGCGATATCGATTATCTGTTTACACCGGTCGCCCTGCGCGCCAACTCAGGGCAGGGGATATCGGTACCCGTCCGAATTAAAGGACCGTGGAGCGACCCGTCGATCAAGCCGGACCTTACCAAAGTCATTGAGGCGGCAGCCGAAGGCAAAGTTAAAGAACTGGAAGACGACGCAAAGAAGAAGGTTTTGGAAAAGGTTGGTAAAGAACTGGATACCACGGTGACGGATTCCGGTCACATCGAAGACGCGCTGAAGAACAAGCTAGAGGATGAGGCCAAGAAAGGCCTGCTCAAGCTGTTTGGCGGGGATTGATCTAAACGCGATAACAAAGGGCGCCGAAATGGGCGCCCTTCATAGTGTCATTTAGATTGTCTGATCGTATTCGCCCACGCCGGGTTCAGTTCGAATGACGGCGTCGATATCTGCGAAGATCGCGCGCATTTCATCCTCGCTTTCGCTGCTTTCGCAGACGACGACCAGATTGGGTGTATTGGATGACGCGCGAACGAGGCCCCAACTGCCATTGTCCAGAATGACCCGGGCTCCATTGACGGTCACGACCTCTTTGATAGCCCGCCCTGCGAAGTGTTCGCCGGCGTCGGCCTTGGCAACCAATTTTCCGACCAGGCGCTGCAGTATATCGTATTTCTCCGTATCCGCTGCGTACGGAGACATGGTGGGTGTCGACCATGTCCTTGGTAGTGCTTTCCGAAGGTCTGACATGCTTTTGTCCGGGTTGCGGTCCATCAGTTTGCAGATTTCCACCGCCACGCGCATTCCGCAGTCGTATCCGCGCCCGACCGGTTCCGCCAAGAAATAGTGTCCCGATTTCTCAAACCCAGCCAGCGCACCGATTTCCTTGACCCGGCGCTTCATATGGCTATGGCCGGTTTTCCAGTAGTCGGCTTTGACTCCAAGCGCTTGCAACTCGGGATCGCTGGCGAACAGCCCAGTGGATTTCACATCGGCTACAAAGGTCGAACCTGGATGCAGCTTGGCCAGATCACGGGCCATGATGACGCCGACCTTATCGGCAAATATCTCTTCGCCTTCGTCATCCACAACACCGCAACGATCGCCATCACCATCAAACCCTAGCGCCAGGTCCGCGCCGCTGGATTTGACTGTGTCGGACATGTCATGCAGCATTTCCATGGCTTCCGGGTTCGGGTTGTAATTGGGGAATGTGTAATCCAGCCGTGTGTGGCTGGGCACAACCTCAACCCCGATCCTTTCGAAAATCTCGGGCGCGAAGGCGGCGGCGGTGCCGTTTCCGGTGGCGCAGACCACTTTCAGCGGACGTGACATTCTGAAGTCACCGACCAGATCGTCGATATAGGCTTCTTTCACACCGTCGACGAATTCATATGACCCGCCCGGGCGCGCGACGCCTTCCCCATTCAAGACGATGTCGCGCAGTTCCGACATTTCGTCAGGGCCGTGGGTCAATGGGCGGTCAAAGCCCATTTTGACGCCGGTCCAACCGTTCGGGTTATGGCTTGCCGTGACCATCGCAACCGCCGGTACGTCCAGATGGAATTGCGCGAAATACGCCATCGGGCTGAGCGCTGGGCCGATATCTTTCACCTGAATACCCGCCTGCATAAGTCCAACGATCAGAGCGTTTTTGATCGACAGGGAATAATCGCGATAGTCATTTCCCACTGCAATCACGGGTTCGATCCCGCGTTTGAGCATCTGTGTGCCCAGACCCAAACCCAGGGCCGTCATGCCTGGCAGATTGATCTCATCGGGGTATTTCCACCGCGCGTCATATTCGCGAAAGCCCGTGGGCTTGATCATCGGATCGCGTAGAAAGCTCCAGGTGTTTGGGGTCACCTCAGGCAAAGGCTTGGTCATCACAAATCTCAATCGTTAAATCTGAATTGGGTTTTCTTTGGCCAGCGCATCAAATCGCATCAATGTGTCAACCAGATGGCCCATTTGATCCAGAGGGATCATGTTCGGCCCATCTGAGGGGGCGGTGTCGGGATCCTGATGGGTTTCTATGAAAACAGCCCCGACGCCTAGAGATACAGCGGCGCGCGCCATCACTGGCGCAAACTCACGCTGTCCACCCGAGGAACCACCTTGGCCGCCGGGCTGTTGCACCGAATGGGTCGCGTCCATGACGACCGGATATCCGGTTTGCGCCATCTGCGGCAGCGATCGCATGTCCGCGACCAGCGTATTGTAGCCAAACGAAGTTCCACGCTCGGTCAGCAGGATGTTCTGATTGCCAGTGCTTTCGATCTTAGTGACGATATTCGGCATTTCCCACGGGGCGAGAAACTGCCCTTTTTTTACGTTGACCGCTTTGCCGGTATTGCCCGCCGCCAGCAGCATGTCCGTCTGACGACACAGAAACGCAGGGATTTGCAGAATATCGACGGCCTCAGCCGCGATCGCGCATTGGGCCTCGGTATGGACATCGGTCAGTACCGGTATGCCCATGGTCTTGCGGATATCTTCCAGCACCTGCAGCCCGGACTCAATGCCCATGCCGCGCTTGCCGGACAGCGAGGTCCGGTTGGCTTTGTCATACGAGGCCTTGAACACATATTGCGCACCTACGGCGTCGCATGCCTCTTTCATGGTGCCGGCGATCATTTGGGCGTGATCGGCGGTTTCAAGCTGGCAAGGGCCGGCAATGATTGTCAGCGGAAGGTCGTTGCCAACCGTCAGGTCGGCTATTTTTACATGTTTCATGAGTCTTACGAGGATACCTGTTCACGAAGGACCGACGCGGTAAGCGAGATCATCAGGTAGATACCAGCAAATAACAGGAATGCCAAAATCGTATTTTCGAACTTGCGCGGATAGCTGGGTTCCTGGCTGGCGACCGGGTTCACCGAGACGGTCAGATACCGCACTTTCCGATTGGCCTCGGTCCGCGTGGCTTCCATTTGCTGCATTGCCGTTTGCAGCATCATGTCACGCGCCGCCAGATCGGCCTGAGCCATCTGGATTCGCACGCTCAAACGCGCCAGCGAATTTTCGCCCGCCGACACATCCAGCATCTCGGCATTCAACTCATCAAGGACCGCTTGCAGCCGCGCGATATCCGCCCGTGTACCATCCACCTTGGCCTGGTTGGGGCGCGTATTATCGAGAAGCGCGGCCAATTGTAGTTCTTTGTCCTGCAGCTCGAATTCGAACTGATCGATCCTTCCTCGCAGGCTGGCGATCACACTTTGCGGGTCCAGTATCGCACCTTGTAGCTGCAGTTCGATCAGGTCTTCCTGAGCCTGTCTGCGTGCCTCTTGCGCAGCCTCAAAACTCGCCAAGGCATCGCGCATCTGGTCTTCGCGTTTCAATTCAGTCAGACCATTGATGGTCTCTTCCGCGTAAGAGATAAGCCGCCTGGACAAATCGACCGCTATCTCGGGGCTCGGCGCTGCGACCTCCATTCGGATGACGCCGTCACTAGGATCATATCCGATTGTGATCATACGCTTATAAAGCTTGTAGGTTTCTTCAAGCGTCGCATCAGCCGGCAATCGTTGGATCGGGTCTATCCAATCCTGCCGAAAAAACTCAGTAAATCCGACATCACGCTCAAGCCGTTCCAATGCATCCTTGGATTCCAGAAATTCCTGAGTGGACACGGAATCCTGCGCCGTCGCAAACTGCGTGCCCGCCAGAAATCCACCGAACGAGGCACCGCCGCCATCCGCTTGCAAGATCGAAAACACCGAGTCGCTGGCATACATCGGCGTCGCCACGCGATAGAAATAGTAGCCCACGATAAACGTTGGAATGAATACGAACACCGTCAATCGTGCGAATAGCCCGGCAAGCTTGCGGCGGCGGCGGCGGGCGATGTCTTTCTGGATCTGCCCGATTTCATATTCACGACGTTCGGCCGGGCTGAGTTTGGGTCCTGGTAGGTTCTTCTGCGAGTCTCTGGTCGTTTGCGGCAGGTGAATCTTTATATTGTCTTGCGCGGCGTCATCACCAGTTGGCTTGCCTTTGTCAGGAGCTGCCAGATCAAGCAGGTTTGTGCGCTGAAACGGATCAATTCCTTTCTTTCGTAACAGCCGGACCGCATCGTAGTCAGACGTCGCCGCAAGCCCGTTCTTGTGCGCCAAACGCCGCGCGACGCGCAATTGCCGCCCTGTCAGACCTTCGCGTTTGATCGCATCCAACTCGTTGCCCGGTTGCTGAGTGTCTTCAGCCGAGTCTGTGCCTTGGGTCGCCTTTCGGATGCGCGAAATGGCGTCCGAGCGTGCCTCGGCAGTGCCAGAACCGCGTGCCGTGCGGTCGGGATTGTATTTCCTAGCCTTGGGTTTGGTAGTCATAGAGCTGCTTTGCCTCTTCCAAGGTTTCAAACATGTAAAGCTGGCCGTCTACCAATACCGCAGCCTGCCGCGCGAATTTTTCAAGAAGCGAAGGGTTGTGCGATACGATCACCAAGGTTGTCGTGCGCAGCTTCTCTTTCAGAATGTCGCCCGCCTTCTTGTTGAACTCAACATCGGTTGTCGAGGGCATCCCCTCGTCAATCAGATACATATCGAAATCCAGGGCCAGCATCAGTGCAAATGTAAACCGGGCCCGCATTCCGGACGAATAGGTTCCGAGCGGCTGGTCGAAATACTCACCCAAGTTGCACAGCCATTTGCAGTAGGCTTCGACATAGTCGGGATCCATGCCGTAGATCTTCGCGATATAGCGTGCGTTCTCCAGCGCGGACAGGCGCTTGGCCACACCTCCTGCAAAGCCCATGGGGAAGGATACGCGGCAGTCGCGCCGAATCACGCCTTCGTCGGGCTTTTCCAGCCCTGCCATCATGTTGATCAACGTGGTCTTGCCGGTTCCGTTCGGGGCCAGCACGCCAAGAGATGTTCCAAGCTCGACCCGGAACGAGACCCGATCCAGAATCACCTTGCGGCGGGTTCCGGTCCAGAAAGACTTGCTGACATTTTCGAATTCCAGCATGTGCGGCCTGCAGATCGCTCGGGGTTTTGACGGTTTGAGGATCGGTGTGCTACCGATCCATGTTGGCCACATTATGTCGAAATATGAAACAAATGATCAATGCGCATCCGAGTTCATGACATTGATGTGTTGCAAGGACGGTTTCATTGGCTCGAGGGTAGATGATGCCTATCTTCATCGATGAACATTGCAAAAGCCTGTTGATCCGATGAATTCGCTGATTGAGGACATCCAAGCCTGCCGTTTGTGCGCGGATAGGTTCGCGCAGACCACGACTGCGCACCAGCCGCGCCCGGTGGTCTGGTTTCGCCCCGGTGCGCGCATTTTGATCGCAGGTCAGGCACCGGGCGCGCGCGTCCATGCTTCAGGGAAGCCTTTCACCGACCCTTCGGGTGACCGGTTGCGGGATTGGCTGGGACTGGATGAGAACGCATTTTATGACCGTTCGCGCGTATCCATCGTGCCGATGGCGTTTTGCTTCCCCGGATACAATGAGCGCAAGGCCGACCTGCCTCCGCCGCCGATATGCGGGCGCACCTGGCATGACAAGGTGATGGCTGCGTTGGGAGAAGTACCGTTGACGATCCTCGTCGGGGGTCATGCCCATAAATACCATCTTGGCGTAAAAACACCGGTTACCGAGACTGTTAGTCTTTGGCGAGACCATGCACCGCGCGTGTTTGCCTTGCCTCACCCGTCCTGGCGCAATACGGCTTGGCTGAAGAAAAACCCCTGGTTCGAGGCCGAGCTGTTGCCGGTGCTACAGAAACGGGTGAATGAGGTTCTGAATGACTGAAGCCACAGCTTTGGATGCTGCACATAACTCCATGCAGGCGGCCCCGGAAGACGACAACGCTCGACTACGCTTTTTCGAAAGACTGGCCGATAGCGAGCTGTTCCTGATGCTGACCGAGGAAGCGAAGGATGAAAGCATTTCGCCTGAGCTGTTCGATGTGGCGGATGGTCGTTTTGTTCTGGTGTTTGATCTTGAGGAACGACTGGCGGCATTTGCGGGTCGACCGGTCCCCTATGTCGCTCTGTCGGGTCGTGTTCTTTCAGGGATGTTGTCGGGGCAGGGGGTCGGGCTGGGTCTGAACCTTGATGTTGCACCGTCGTCGATGTTGATCCCCGCTGAAGCGCTCGGTTGGTTGTCTGACACGCTGCAGCATGGTCCTAAGGAGGTGCAGCAGCGACTTGCCGAATTCTATCCGCCCTCCGGTTTGCCTGATGTTCTGTTGACCGCGCTTGATGCAAAGCTGGCGACGGCTGCAGGTCTGGCTGCGGCGGCGTTTCTGGTTGGGACAAAGACTGAAGATGGGGGGCAGGGCCATTTATTGGGTTTTGTTTCAGCGGTCGAAGGCGCGCAGCCAGCGCTTGCACGCGCCGTATCCGAGGCATTGACCTTTTCGGGGATCGAGGCCGGAGCGCTGGATGTTGGCTTTTTTGAAGTGCAGGATCCGGCTACTTCTGCCTTGGCAAAGGTTGGGCTGCGGTTCGATTTGCCCCAGCCTCAAGCGCCCAAAATGGAAAGGGCCGCGCCGGGCAGTGATCCCGAGCGGCCCCCAATATTGAAGTAGCGCAGGACGTTAGTCTGCCGCTTCCAGTTTATCCTGCGTGCGCGTCTCAAAATCGCTGGCGTCATGCCGTTCGTGCAATTGCGTATGCGGCTCTCCAAACGCACGATTGACCATCCGGCCGCGCTGAACGGCGGGGCGAGCATCGATGGCTTTGGCCCACCGCATCACGTTTTCATAGCTTTCGACATCCAGGAATTCTGCCGCATCGTATAGACGGCCCAGAACAAGCTGCCCGTACCACGGCCAGATCGCCATGTCGGCGATCGTATAGTCCTGACCTGCAATATAAGGCTTTTCGGCAAGTTCCAGTTCCAGCACATGCAACTGGCGTTTGGCCTCCATCGCGAAACGGTCGATCGGATATTGCCATTTCTCAGGCGCATAAGCGTAGAAGTGGCCAAAGCCACCGCCCAGATATGGCGCGCTGCCCATTTGCCAGAACAACCAGTTCATCACTTCTGTCCGCTCGGCACCGCTGGCGGGCAGAAACTCACCGAATTTCTCAGCGAGATGCAGCAAGATGGAGGCGCTCTCGAAAACGCGCACAGGTGTTTCACCTGAATGATCCCACAGCGCCGGTATCTTCGAGTTAGGATTGGCCCCGACAAAGCCCGAGCTGAACTGATCACCTTCACCGATGTTGATCAGCCACGCATTGTATTCGGCCCCGGAATGGCCCAATGCCAAAAGCTCCTCCAGCATGACCGTAACCTTGACGCCGTTCGGGGTGGCGAGCGAATACAGTTGAAGCGGGTGCTTCCCGACCGGAAGATCCTTTTCGTGGGTCGCACCGGCTATGGGCCGGTTTATATTGGCAAAGCGTCCTCCGCTTTCGCTGTCCCAAGTCCAGACCTTTGGGGGTGTGTAAGTGGATTGTTCGCTCATCTTTTGCCTTTCTGCATCATTTGGCCAAAACGCGCCGCCTTCACAGCTAATATTGCAAAACTCAAAGTCCAACCCCGGATGTGGCGAGATATTTGTAACATTGCGCCTCGTTCACCTCACAAAACCCCTCTGGTTTTCACAGCGGCGCGAGGGGGTCTTCGCGCCGGGCCAAAATTACCTATTGTTTGACCAGACCCGCAGTTCGGGTGACCAGAAACCGTAAGGACATGAGGACCAATCACATGAAACGCTTTGCGCTGACCCTTGCCGCGACGATGGCTTTTGCCGTGCCCGCGTTCGCCGGAGAACAATATGTTGATGGCACCGGATTTGCCGTATCGGGATACGACGTTGTTGCTTACCGCAGCCTGGATCAGGTTCCTGTAGGCCAGTCGCAACCCGAGGCTGTTCGCGGTCGGGCCGACATCACCGCAGACTATAATGGTGTTACCTGGGCGTTTGCGACCGAAGAGAACCGTGACAAGTTTCTGGAAAACCCGGCCTTTTACGCACCGCAATATGATGGCCATTGTGCATACGGCGTGTCGAAAGGCGGCAAGGTTCCGGGCAACCCAAATCTGTGGCGTATTGTCGATGACAAGCTCTATCTGAACATCACTGATGTTGTTGTTGGTTTCTGGGAAGAGGATGTTCCGGCCAACATCGACCTGGCGGAAGGCAACTGGCCCGGAATCGAAGGGGATGCCGCTTCGACCAGCGTGATCCCGAAATTCACATCAGAAGGCCCGATTTCCAACTGATTCCGATTAATGAAAGAAAGCCCGGCCACTAAGGCCGGGCTTTTTTCGCTGGCGGGTTCTCTCACCCCGCCAACTCGAACATATCCCGCATGTGTTGATCCGCTTCGAACCGTATTGTTACACTCTTGGCACCGGGAAATTTCCTCTCGCGTATCGGGTCAGGAATGACAATCTCACCGGAGCCCGAGCCCTTGGACCGAAAGGTCAGAATCTCTGTTTCTGACTTGCGGTAGCCGGAAAGGACCGAGGTTGGCAATGCAACGCGGTTAGACCCTTCGCAGACTGACGATGCAACGAAGTAGGTAAGATCGCGCCCGAAGCATCCGATTGCATCAGGAACATGGTCCGAAGATTCGCGGGCGCTTTTGGCGGCGTCCGGTTCACCTAGTTCCGATAAATCCTTCAGCGCGCGTTCGGGTTTTAACAGATCGTGACAAGCTTTGATTTCATCTGCGGCCAGTTCGATTACGCGTTTCTTCAGACGAGGACGACGCGGTGTAGAAGAATCTAAACCGTTTTTGCGTGTCATCCCTTCTTTACGCAAAAAATCATAGGCTGATTTAGCATCCGAAAAACCGGAATAATCACCGTCGGTATGATCAGGATGATCGTGGAACGCGATTTTGCGCCAGGCTTCACGAATCTCGTTTGCATTTGCATTTGGGGGCAGACCAAGAACCTGCAACGCTTCGGCCCGAGCCTGTACCTTGCTCACTGGCTTCATACTCAAAACACTCATTAAAACTACAACGGGGTCAGATTGCCATTGATCACATTTTTGTCAAATTTTTTCAGGAATTAGACTGAGGTAGGGCAACAGTTGACGGGTGCATATCGAGATTGTCGCCTGCGCAGCGGTTGTCGCAAATGAGCATGGCAGACGACTGCCATGCCCGGCGATACAGGGCAAACGCAAAAACTGTGGGATCAGGCGACGTTCTGCAATTCGGCCTGGGGTGTAATGCCCAGGGCAAAGCAGACATCCCGAGTAAGCTCAGGTCGGTTGAGCGTATAGAAATGCAGTTTGTCCACGCCGCCTTCTATCAGGTCCGAGCAGAGTTCGGTGCATAGCGCCGTCGCCAGAAGATCTTCGCGATCGTCCCGGATTGCTTTGTCAAATGCGTTCTCGATCCAGTCGGGAATGTGGGCGCCACAGCGTTTTGCAAAGTTACGCGCACCCTTCCAGTTCTCGATTGGAAGAATGCCCGGTACGATAGGCTTGTCGATCCCCGCTTTTTCGCAGGCATCGCGAAACCGGAAGAAGGTTTCAGCCTCGAAGAAGAATTGGGTCAACGCCTCGTCCGCGCCCGCATCTAGCTTGGCCTTTAACCAATCCACATCAGCGCGGGCATTGCTTGCTTCGGGATGTTTGTCCGGATAAGCGCCGACACGGATGCTGAACATCTCGGTCTCGGCCAGTGCAGAAATCAATTCTACCGAGTTGGTGAAACCATCAGGGTGGGGGGCGAACCGGTCTTGACCTTTAGGTGGGTCGCCACGCAGGGCAACGATATCCTGAACGCCTGCGCGCGCGAATGTGTCTGCGATCTCAAGCGTCTCCTGACGCGAGGCATCGACACAGGTCAGATGCGCAGCAACAGGCAGCCCCGAGGATTTGTGTAAGGTTGCAACTGCATCACGCGTCAACTCACGTGTTGTACCACCAGCACCATAAGTCACCGATACAAACCGCGGGTTCAGCGGCGCCAAGGTCTGGACCGTATCCCAAAGGCGAAACGAGGCCTCCAGAGTCTGCGGCGGAAAGAACTCGAATGAAATCTCAGGCTTGGTCATGGTGGCCTCGTAGCTGTCATTTATGCCCTTGTGCCATCAGATGCATTGTGAGACAAACTCATATTGTTCAACAACAACATGAGTTGCGTGAGTAATGCATATCGAATTTCGCCATTTACGGACGATCAAAGCCATCCACGAATGCGGTGGGCTTGCGCGTGCAGCTGATCAGCTAAACATCACGCAATCCGCACTAAGTCACCAGATCAAGGGGTTGGAAGATCAGGCCGGGGTCGAGCTGTTTTTACGTCGATCCAAGCCGATGAAGTTGTCGGCAGCTGGTTTGCGGCTGCTGCGGCTCGCTGAACAAATTCTGCCTCAGGTCGAGGCGATGCAGGATGAGTTTTCATCGCTGCGCGACGGTCGCACCGGTCGGATGCACATTGCGATCGAATGTCACGCTTGTTTCGAGTGGCTGTTTCCGGTGCTTGAAGCTTTCCGTAAATCCTGGTCAGACGTTGATGTGGATATCCGCCCGGGCCTTGCATTCGACGCGTTGCCCGCCTTGCAGAAGGAAGAGGTTGATCTGGTGGTGTCCTCTGACCCCGAAGATCTGCCGGGTGTCGAATTTGTCGAACTCTTTGACTATCAGGCCGTATTTGTCGCGGCGTCTTCGCATCCATTGGCTGAAAAGCCCTATATCGAAGCTGAAGATTTCCGAGGTCAGACACTGATTACCTACCCGGTCGAACGAACCCGGTTGGATGTTTTCAGTCAGTTGCTGATCCCGGCCCGGGTCGAGCCGGCCTCGGTCCGGCAGGTCGAACTGACCGCAGTAATATTGTTGTTGGTCGCCTCGAACCGGGGCATCTCAGTTCTGCCCGATTGGGTGGTGCGCGAAGTGAAGTACAACTCTGATTATGTCACACGTCCTCTGACCAAGCAGGGCGTTACCCGCGGACTATACGCTGCAGTGCGTTGCGACGACCTTGAAAAGCCCTTTGTACAAGAGTTGGTAGAACTCGCACGAGCCGAAGCACACAAGCTGCAGGCACAGTAGCCTGCAGCATGCATGGAATTAACTTGTTAAACCAAGCCAGAAAACTCTTCAACAACACGGCTTCAATTTTACTAGCAAGCTCCGTAGCACCGTCGAAAGACCTCCTTGTCAAGCGCGGTTACCAGAACGCATACTCCGCTGGGTACAGGGCCAATAAAGCAAATCTTTAAACAAGCTTTCACTACCGTCCCATCGGGAATCCAGCCCGGCACTTTGAAGCATTCCTCAATGTCCACAATTGGAATTTTCAGACAAACTTTTCCATCTTCGACGGTTACCGAAATGCAGACTTCACCTACAATGAGCGGAGAAGCACCAAGCACTGCGTCCTTTGATGAACGCGCTGCTATGTTTTGTTCATCAAAATTGGCGCGCCCAGTTTCGATAAGTTGGTCAATTTCTCTTTGGGGAAACTCGTG
The DNA here is from genome assembly GCF_056537805.1 of Ruegeria sp. C10. Classification (NCBI taxonomy): domain Bacteria; kingdom Pseudomonadati; phylum Pseudomonadota; class Alphaproteobacteria; order Rhodobacterales; family Roseobacteraceae; genus Ruegeria; species Ruegeria sp. C10. The sequence continues at coordinate 1,451,577 of NZ_JBQFSC010000001.1, forward strand.
ATACGTAGCCATATGAGATCTCCTTAGAATTGCATCACAGTGATTTGTGCGAGTTCAATGTGCGGGCTGGCAGACGGACCAGAGCGATTCGACCTCCAGCGCGGATCAACAATTGCCTAACGACGAATAGCTGTCAGTGTCCAATTTCACATTGAACATCATTCCTCTTGGCAAGGGCGCGTTGCCCCAGTATACGCGCGGCTTGACCGGACAGGAGCCTTTGGAAAATGGTTGGCAGTGCAAATCTCAACATCATGATCAAGGCCGCGCGAAAGGCGGGGCGTTCTCTGGTCAAGGATTTTCGTGAAGTCGAGAACCTGCAGGTGTCGATGAAAGGTGCGGGCGACTTTGTGTCGAAGGCCGATATCGCGGCCGAAGCCATCCTGAAAGAGGAATTGCTGGGTGCCCGTCCGACCTATGGTTGGCTGGCCGAAGAGGGCGGCGCGATTGACGGCGAAGACCCGACTCGTCGCTGGATCGTCGACCCGCTGGATGGGACAACCAACTTCCTGCACGGGCTGCCGCACTGGGCCGTTTCAATCGCGTTGGAACATAAGGGCAAGATCGTTTCGGGTGTGATCTATGACCCTGCCAAGGATGAGATGTTCTTTGCTGAAAAAGGCGAAGGTGCGTGGATGAACGACATGCGCATCCGTGTGTCGGGCCGCCATCGCATGATCGAGTCGATCTTCGCGACAGGTCTGCCATTCGGTGGCCGTTCGGATCTGCCTGCGACCTTGCAGGACCTCGCCCGTCTGATGCCTGCCTGTGCCGGTGTTCGTCGCTGGGGTGCTGCCGCGCTGGACATGGCCTATGTGGCCGCCGGTCGTTACGAAGGCTTTTGGGAGCGTCGCCTAAACGCCTGGGATCTGGCCGCAGGCATCATCATCGTGAAAGAGGCGGGCGGCTTTGTTCAGGCGCTGAACCCCGAAGGCAGCGTGCTTGAGGATGGCGAAGTGATCTGCGCCAATGAACCGATCTTTGACAATTTCGCAAAGGTAATTCGGGGCTGATATTCAACCCCGGTCATTTGATCATGGTACGCGCGTCCGGTCCGGGCGCGCGTTTTGGTTTAGAAGTCGACCTCGATCGCGATCCCTTGCTGGACCGCCAGATCAACTGCCGCGCTGGCAACCGCAAGATCTTGCAGCCCCACGCCAGTACCGTCGAACACGGTCACCTCAGCCTCGGATACACGTCCGGGATGGGTGCCGTTGATGACCTCTCCGATCTGCCGGATTTCGCCTTCGGTTTTGGTTCCGGCAGCCACGGCATGCTGGCTTTCACCAAGTGTCACGGCCTGCGCGACCTCGTCGGTAAAGACGCTTGCCCGCGCGATCAGGTCTGTGGCGACCTCTTGCTTGCCGACGGTATCGGTGCCCATGCAGGCGATGTGTGTGCCGTCGGAGACGTGCTCGGACATCAGTGTTGGCGCGAAGGAGGAGGTGATGGTGACAATCACGTCCGCCTGCACCATGCCGGGCAGATCCACAGCCTCAAAAGGCAGCCCCGCTTCAGCCGCGACCTTTTCGAGATTTGGCAGCATTTCTGGATGCAAGTTCCAGCCTATGACTTTCTCAAAGTCCCGCTGTTCCAATGCCGCGCGCAATTGGAATGTCGCCTGATGCCCGGCGCCAACCATTCCGATCACCTTGGCATCCTTGCGTGCTAAATGGTTGATCGAAACCGACGAGGCTGCAGCCGTGCGCAGTGCGGTCAGCAGGTTGCCCCCAACGATGGCCCGAACGCGACCCGTATCTGGATCAAACAAAAACACGGTGGATTGGTGATTGATCAGCCCGTGCGTTTCCAGATTGTTTGGCCAATACCCGCCTGCTTTCAGGCCAAGGTTCATGCTCGCGCGATCAAACCCGCCTTTGAACCCATAGAGCGCATCCGCATGACCTATGGCCTCGCGCACGACCGGGAAGTTGTAGGCGTCCCCAGCCGCCATCGCGGCAAACACCTGCTCAACCGAAGTATAGCTTTCCTGTCGGCCTAACAGAGCGCCGATTTCCTTTTCAGGAACGATGATCATCGCGTTTGTCTTTCTTTTTGATGGCATTAGTAAGGGCGGTGCTAAACGCCCGCCCTTGCATTCATCTGTAATTCAATAGGCCTTGCCACGGGCAGAGACCGGCCAAAGCGCTTCAACCTTGCCGTCGCGCACACCGACGTACCAGTCATGAACGTTGCAGGTCGGGTCACAGTGGCCGGGCACCAGCCGCAGCTTGTCGTTAACCTTCAACACCCCATCCGGGTCGCCAATCACGCCGTGTTCGTCCGAACACTTCAGGTATTCCACATCGTCCCGCCCAAAGATGAAGGGCAGGCCGCTATCGACGGATTGCGCCTTCAGACCCGCATCGCAGATTGCCTTGTCCGCTTTGGCGTGGCTCATCACGCTGGTCAGAATGAACAAGGCGTTTTCCCATTCACCCTGATCGATCCGTTGACCGTCCTTGTCCAGAATCCGACCGTAATCAGCATCCATGAAGGCATAAGAGCCACACTGCAGCTCGTTATAAACGCCCGAGTTGCTTTCGAAGTAATAAGACCCCGTACCGCCGCCCGAAACCAGCTCGCATTCGATCCCTTCAGCCTTCAATCCGTCGACGGCATCCTTGACCATGGCGATTGCGGTATCCAGTTTTTCTTTGCGTGCCTCATACGTATCCAGATGCTGCATCGCGCCTTGATAGGCCTGAATGCCGTTAAATTTCAGGTTAGGGGTGGCCTCAACCGCCTTGGCGATTTCGATCACGGCGGGGGTCGTGGTGACACCACAGCGGCCCGCGCCGCAGTCGATCTCGACAAAAACCTCCAATTCAGTGCCATGCTTAGCGGCAGCAGCAGAAAGATCAGCGACGTTGTCCACATCGTCGACGCAAACGATTGTGCGTGCACCAAGCTTCGGCAGGCGCGCCAGACGGTCAATCTTGGCCGGGTCCCGCACTTGATTCGAGACCAGAATGTCTTTGATGCCTCCGCGCGCAAACACCTCGGCCTCGGAAACCTTTTGGCAGCAGACGCCGACTGCGCCGCCCAATTGTTCCTGCAGCTTCGCGACGTCTACGGATTTGTGCATCTTGCCATGCACCCGGTGCCGCATCCCATGTGCCTCGGCATAGTCGCCCATCTTCTTGATGTTACGCTCGAGCGCGTCCAGATCAAGGATCAGGCAAGGCGTCTGGATTTCGGATTCATCCATGCCGATTGCGGCAGGGATGTCATAGCCAACTTCGAATTGATCACTGTTCATCGGTTTGTTCATCCTGTTTCTCCTTACCCTTTCAGCCAGGGCAGCTTGTCCAGATCCACGTTGCCGCCGGTGATGATGACGCCGACGCGCTTGCCCCGGAAGGTGTCGGGGTTCTTAAGAATGGTGGCCAGAGGAACGGCCGAAGACGGCTCCATCACCACGCGCAAGTATTTCCAGGTGAGTTTCATTGCGTCGATGATCTCTTGCTCGGACACCGTGAAGATGTCGGTCACATTGTTCGACACAAAGTGCCATGTGTTTTCCTTGAGCGGGACCAACAGCCCGTCCGCCACCGTTTTGGGGGCATCGTCCGCAATGATATGACCCGCTTTGAAGGAACGGTACGCATCGTCCGCCTGCTCAGGCTCAGCCGCATAGATCGCCGTTCCTGGTGCCAGGTTCGAGACCGTCAGACAGGTGCCTGAGACCATCCCGCCACCGCCGATTGGCGCGATCACTGCATCCAGGCCATCGGTCTGCTCAAGCAATTCAGCCGAACATGTGGCCTGACCAGTGATAACACGAGGGTCGTTGTACGGGTGCACGAACTCTCCTCCTGTTCGGGCCTGCACCTCGGTAAAGGTCGCTTCGCGGGAAGAGGTGGATGGCTCACATTCAGTGATCGTACCACCAAAGCGTCGTACCGCGTCTTTCTTGGCCTGCGGCGCGGTGCGCGGCATCACCACATTGCATGGAATGCCCCGGCGACCAGCCGCATATGACAGCGACAGGGCGTGGTTCCCGCTTGAGTGGGTGCAAACACCCTTGGTCGCCATTTCATCGCTTAGGCCGAAGACCGCATTACTGGCACCGCGCACTTTGAATGCACCTGCTTCCTGAAAGTTCTCGCATTTGAAGAACAGCTGTGCACCGGTCAATTCATTCAGATAGTCCGAGGTCATTACCGGTGTGCGTCGGATGTGCGGCCTGATCCTTTCATGCGCAGCCTGTACGTCGTCATACGTCAGGTCGGCGACGGGGATTTGATCCAACATGACTGTCCTCCCTAAGCTGCGGCTTTTGCGTGGCTGGTTGAGCTGGCGCGATAGAATTCCTGCGCCGCAGCAACCCCGCTGCCAAGCTTCACCGGGTAGTTAAGATCGGCCATGGCCATCTCGACCGTGGCCAGCCCCGACAGGACCATAACATCGGTCAGGCTGCCCAAGTGGCCAATACGGAACGCTTTGCCATTCAACTCACCCAGACCAATGCCGAAGGATACCCCATAGGTGTTGAAGGCATGGTCAGTCAGTTCGTTGCTGTCGAAGCCTTCGGGCACAAAAATGGCGCTGACGGTATCCGAGTAGAGGTCAGGAGATTGTGCGACCAACTTCAGGCCCCAGGCCGCAGTCGCGCGGCGCACACCTTCGGCCAGACGGGTGTGGCGGGCATAGACATTGTCCAACCCTTCCTCGAACAACATCTTAAGGCTTTCGCGCATACCGTAGATCAGCTGCAAAGGCGGAGTATAGGGAAAGCCGCCAGACGCATTTGCCGACATCATATCACGGAAATCAAAGAAGGTGCGGGGCAGTTGGGCGGTATCCATTGCTGCCAGAGCCTTGGGGCTGACGCACAGGATCGCCATGCCGGTGGCCAGCATGAACCCCTTTTGCGACCCCGAGACTGCAATATCCACGCCCCACCGGTCAAACTCGAACGGCATTGAGGCCAAAGAGCTCACGCAATCCACATACATCATGGCCGGGTGATGTGCCGCATCCATCGCATCGCGCACAGCGCTGATATCGGAACGCACACCTGTCGCGGTCTCGTTATGCGTCACCAGTACGGCCTTGATTTCATGCGCTTTATCTGCGGACAGGATGGCCTCGAACCTGTCGGCTGGCGCGCCTGTTCCCCATGGGCATTCAACGATCTGAACGTCCAACCCGTGTCTTTCGCACAGATCGATCCAGCGATGGCTGAAGACGCCGTAGCGGGCGACAAGAACCTTGTCACCGGGGCTGAGCGTATTTGTAATCGCTGCCTCCCAACCGCCCGTTCCGCTGGCTGGAAAAGTGATTATCTGGCCTTCGGTGGTGCCGAAAACCTGTTTTGTGTCTTCCAGTACCGGGGCGAAGGTTTCAACGAAATCCGGGGCGCGGTGGTCTTGCGTCTGAACCTGCATGGCAAGGCGCAAACGATCAGGAATATTGGTTGGGCCTGGGATAAAGACCGGGTTTTGATGCGACATAACTCAATCCTCTGCTTTGGGCGCAAGTGTCGCTTGAACGGTTGCGTGTTGCAATTTTCTTGAAAAATATTTTCATTTCATCCGTTAAATTAATAAGATGCTGAAACGGATAGGAATTCAGTTTATCAAAATGATCTCGGAGAATTCCGGGCCAGAAAAATGGTTCGGGTTTTCGGGGGAAAGTCCGAAAGCCAGGTGAGAAATGGAAACGCAAAAGCGACCGCGCGGCAGACCCAAATCGCTGTTTAAAGAAAGTTCGGCCGGGACCATGCAATCATTGGATCGGGCGCTGGGCGTACTGACCACTGTTGCCCGGCTAGAGCGCGTCGCGCTAAGCGATCTTGCCCGCGAGGTTGATGTTCCGACAGCCACCACGCATCGCATTCTGGTGACACTGCAAAAACACGGGTTCGTATCCTTTGATGAGGAACGGCAAGAATGGCTGGTCGGGATCGAAGCCTATCGGACCGGTGCGTCTTTCCTGCGGCGCAACAGCGTTCTGGAAATCGGCAGGCCGATCCTGCGGCGTCTGATGCAAGACAGCGGTGAGACCGCAAATCTGGCCGTACCCGATGGAGCAGAGGTGGTCTTTGTCGGGCAGGTCGAAACTCAGAACCCCATCCGGGCCTTCTTTCCACCCGGTGCGCGGACGCCCATGTATGCGTCCGGTACAGGAAAGGCTATTCTCGCTGCGTTGAGCGAAGAGAGTTTAGGCAAAGTTCTGGGCCGGATTGATCCGGTTGCTTTCACTGAAAATACGCAGTTGCCCGCTTCGGGCCTGTATGCAGATCTGGCTGAAACTCGTACCCGAGGTTGGTCTTACGATCACGAAGAACGGTATGAAGGTATGTCTTGCATTGGTGCGGCCATCTTCAATGACAGGGCTGAGCCTTGCGCCGGTATCTCGGTATCCGGACCGACCGTAAGGTTCAGCCTCGAACGCGCGCCCGAGTTGGGCGATCTGGTCATGCGCGCGGCGCAAGAGATCACCCAACTGAGCGGCGGTAGGCTACCCAAGAGCTGACGCTTGATTATTTGCGCGGCACTCTGGGGATGCGTGATTGCGAGAGTTTGTACCTGTGTTCCGGATGCGGTGGATGGCCGTGGGTGCGGTTCCAGAACCCAGTCCCTCCGCGCTTGAGCCATAGGGGGATGCACAGGATCAAACCAACAAAGAACCCTCCGGTATGCGCCCAATAGGCAACGCCACCTTCATCGGGATTGCTGGAGAGGCTGCCAAGGAATTGCAGGCCCAGCCAGACACCCAGCATGATAAAGGCCGGGATGGTAAAGATCCGGATATAGACGATCAGAATCAACAGGATATCTACGCGCGCTTTTGGGAAAAGCAGAAGATAGCCGCCCATGACACCGGCTATCGCTCCGGACGCGCCAATTGTTGGCACCACCGAATCCGGTGCCGAAAAGACGTGAATCAACCCTGCTCCGATTCCTGCCAGCAGATAGAACACGAGAAACAGCACATGCCCCATTTCGTCTTCGAGGTTGTCGCCGAATATCCACAGGAACAGCATGTTTCCCGCCAGATGCATCCAGCCCCCATGCAGGAACATTGACGTCACGAGTGTCTCGAATCCATAGCCGTCAGTTATCCGGGCAGGAATGACCGCGTAGTCAATATAAAGCTGATTGATCAGCCGCGCATCCTCCATGACACCCACATAGCTGAGGAAGATCAGGATGTTCGCAGCCATAAGGGCATAAACAACAAACGGAGTACGCCCCGAAGGGTTATGGTCTCGGATCGGAAACATGGCGCGACGCTGGGCTTTTCGCCGCCCAGCGTCAAGGTCCGGTTATGCCGCACCTCCCAGAAGGGCGGCGTTGCCTCCGGCGGCGGTGGTGTCGACACAGACATGGCGTTCCCCCAGCACCCGAGCACGGTCGGGCTGCCCGGGGATCAGCGGGATGATCGGGCCATCGCGCCGGGCCAAATGCTGCTCGATCTGGCGGGCAGTGTCGTCGTCGCCCCACCACAGAACGCCCGAGAAACCGGTCAGGTTTTCAAGCCGGTGCAGATCCAGCATGCCCGTCATACGGATCGCTGTGCCGCCCAACGCTTTGACCGCATCCGCCTGAGCCTTGGCGGCCTCGTCCCCCGGACCCATGCACAAAAGCGGGGAGCGGGAATATTCGGTCAGGCGGTTCGATTCACCGGTGGGGCCGGGCAGCGATTGGGTGCTGGGCGTTGCAGGTTGCCCTTCGGGCGCACCTGGTTCAGCCGAACTGTCCCAGCGTCGCGAAGCATTCTGCCGATCAGGCGCGCAGAACCGTGCCATATAGTTCGGACCGCCCGCCTTGGGGCCGGTGCCGGACAGACCTTCGCCACCGAAGGGTTGCGAGCCGACGATTGCGCCGATCTGGTTGCGGTTGACGTAGATATTACCGGCATGGATCGCCTCGGTCACATGCTGCACCCGGTCGTCGATCCGCGTGTGCAGGCCGAAAGTCAGGCCGTATCCCGTGGCATTGATATCCGCAATGACCTTGTCGATATCTTGCGCCTTGAACCGGACGACATGCAGAACCGGACCGAACACCTCGCGCTCTAGCACCGAGATACCGGGTATCTCGATCAGGGTCGGTGCGATAAATGTACCCTCAGGAGGCGTTGTCATCTCCTTCAGTACCCGTCCTTCTGAGCGGGCCTGGGCCACGTGGTCCGCGATGATTTGCCGGGCTTGCGCGTCGATGACCGGGCCGCAATCAGTTGAAATCAGCCAAGGATCGCCCACATGCAAAGCGTCCATCGCCCCTTGCAACATGGTCAGAACGTCCTCGGCAATGTCCTCTTGCAGATAAAGACAACGCAGGGCCGAGCACCGCTGGCCTGCCGATTGGAACGCGCTTTCGATAATCGATTGGACCGCTTGTTCCGGCAAAGCGGTGCTGTCTACGATCATGGCGTTCAGACCGCCGGTCTCGGCGATCAATGACGTACCTGTCCGCATGTGCTGCGCCATTGCTGATCGGATTTTCAGCGCGGTCGCGGTGGAACCGGTAAAGGCCACACCAGAGACGCGTTCGTCCGACGTCAACGCCGCGCCCACTTTCGGCCCGCCCGGAAGAAGTTGCAGCGCATCGCGTGGAACGCCTGCTTCATGCAACAGTTGAATGGCACGATGGGCGATCAATGGCGTTTGCGGGGCAGGGGCTGCCAGCACAGCGTTGCCGGTGGCCAACGCAGCCGATATCTGCCCGGTGAAGATCGCCAGAGGGAAGTTCCACGGGCTGATGCAGGTGAATATTCCGGCGGGTTTGGCGGCAGGAATATTGGCGGCGTAGTAGCGCAGGAAATCAACCGCTTCGCGCAGCTCGGCTACCGCATCGGGCACGGATTTTCCGGCTTCGCGGGCGAGCAGGGCAAACAGCTCTCCGAAATGCGCTTCGTAGAGATCGGCTGCTTTATTTAGAATTTCAGCGCGCTTCTCGGCTGAGGCCTGCCATGGGCAAGCGCTGGCCAACGCCAGTTCCACGTCTTCGGGGCTGGCCGCAGCAACCGAACCGGGACGATCCAGTGGTTGCGCGGGATTGATCACGGGAGTGTCTGCCAAAGGCTGTGCATCATCCGACAGCAAAGGTCGGGCGTACCAATGATGGGCGCGGAAGGCGTCGCGCGCGATGTCAATCTTGTCTAGCGTCGGCGTATGGTGCAGATCAAAGCCTTTCGAGTTTGGGCGTTCCGGTGCGAACAACTCAGGCCCGGTTGGCAGCGGTTTGCTAGGCGTTTGAACGGCCACGAACGGATCTGCGGCAACGGTTTCTGGGGCGACTTCCTCATCAACGATCTGATTGACGAACGAGGAATTTGCCCCGTTTTCCAGAAGGCGACGCACCAGATAGGCCAACAGATCCCGATGCGCACCGACCGGAGCATAGATACGGCAGCGCGAGGTCCGCTTGTCGCGCACGATCTGATGCAGGGTCTCACCCATCCCGTGCAGGCGCTGGAATTCGAATGGCTGGCCGTCCGCCATATGTAGGATGGCGCTGACGGTATGGGCGTTGTGCGTGGCAAATTGCGGATAGATACGGTCGGTCATTCCCAGCAGCTTGCGGGCGTTGGCGATATAGGACACATCCGTCGCTGCCTTATCGGTGAAGACCGGAAAACCATCGACGCCCTCGACTTGCGCGCGCTTGATCTCGGTATCCCAATAAGCGCCCTTTACCAGCCGCACCATCAGCTTGCGGTCGTGTTGCTGGGCCATGTCATAGAGCGTATCCAGCACCAACCCGGCGCGTGGGCCGTAGGCTTGCACGACGATGCCGAACCCGTCCCAACCGGCCAGTGCAGGCTCTGCCATAACTTCTTCGATCACCTGTAGCGAGAGCGACAGGCGATCGGCCTCTTCCGCGTCAACGTTCAGCCCCATGCCCGCCGCCTTGGCCAGCAAAGCCAGCGCGCGCAGCCGGGGCACCAGTTCGTCCATCACCCGTTGTTCTTGTGCCAGCTCATAACGGGGGTGCAGGGCCGACAGCTTGACCGAGATGCCCGGATTTTCGCGAATGTCTTTATGGGTGCAAGCCTCGGCAATAGCGGCGATCGCGCGCGAGTAAGACAGGTGATAGCGGGCAGCATCGGCCTCGGTCCGTGCCGCCTCGCCCAGCATGTCGTACGAGTAGGTATAGCCCTTGTCTTCCATTCCTTTGGCGCGCTTCATGGCGGATTGAATGGTTTCGCCCAAAACGAACTGACGCCCCATTTCTTTCATCGCACGACCAACGGCGGTGCGGATCACTGGTTCACCCAGCCGCTTGATGGCCCCGCGCAGCGCGCCGACGGGCGAGGATTTGTCTTCGTCCAGAACCCGGCCTGTCAGCATCAACGCCCATGTCGACGCGTTCACCAGTGACGAGGATGATTGTCCCAGATGTTTTCCCCAATCTGACGGGGCGATCTTGTCTTCGATCAGTGCGTCAATGGTATCCGCATCTGGCACACGCAACAGCGCCTCGGCCAAACACATAAGCGCAACGCCTTCATCTGTGGATAGGCCGTATTCAGCCAGAAACACTTCCATCATGCCAGGCGACGTGCTTGAGCGGATGTCGCGCACCAGCTGTGCTGCAGCCTCACAAATGGCCGTTCGGTCGGCCTCTGACAGCTTGGCCTGAGAGATCAGCGCGTCCAGTACAGTGGACTGGTCGGCATAAGTCTGAGTGTCGATTTTGGTGCGTAGGCTGTGTGACATGTGTACTCCGGGGCTTTTGCCTAATATAACCGCCTATAGTCAGGAGAATGGACCGAATTTTCTCGAATTCTGGTCGAATTGACTGAAATATAGGAGCCTGATTATGCAAAACGACTTGTCCAGCCTTGATCGCTTTGACCGTGCGATCCTTACGGCATTAGCTGAAGATGGCCGCATCTCAGTGACGGACCTTGCGCGCAGGATCGGCTTGTCAAAATCGCCGACACAGGCGCGGCTCAAGCGGCTTGAGGCTGACGGGATCATCACAGGCTATCGCGCCATGTTGGACCCGATCCGTCTGGGCCTTGATCATGTGGCCTTTGTCGAGGTGCGTCTCACAGATACTCGTGAAAAAGCACTGGCCGAGTTCAATTCAGCGGTGCGCAGAGTTGCTGAGATTGAACAGGCTCATATGATCGCGTCCAACTTTGACTATCTGCTTAAAATCCGGACCCGATCGATGACGGAATACCGCACGGTGCTAGCCGAGAAAATCTCATCCCTGCCGCATGTTGCCAACACCTCCACCTTCGTTGCGATGGAGGCGGTGAAAGAAACCGGGTTGCTGGCTCCGCTATAAAGCAGTTGACCTAAACGCCTGATGGATCAGGTTAGAGAGGATGAAAAACGTACTTATCGTTGCCATACTCGCTGGTTCTGCCGCTCAGGCTTCTGCAGATTGCCCGATTGCGCCGGATCATATTTCTGGCGTCGACGCCCTGATTGCGCAAGCCCAAACCGCGTCGTCTGAGCGCGAGGCGCGGGGCATTTCGGGACGGATGTGGCAACTCTGGACCGATGCGCCGGACGCCCGATCTCAAACCCTGTTGGATCGCGGGATGTCTCTGCGCGAGTCTTGGGATTTGACCGGTGCGCTGGCCGAGTTTAACGCTCTGGTCGCTTATTGCCCGGATTATGCCGAGGGGTACAATCAACGGGCATTCGTCAACTATTTGCAGCAGGATTACGGTGCGGCCCTGATCGATCTGGATCGGGCCATTGAGCTGTCCCCGAACCATGTAGCGGCGCTTAGCGGGCGGGCATTATCGCTGTTGGGTCTCAAGCGGCTGGACGAAGCGCGAACGGCGCTGAACCATGCACTCGAACTGAACCCGTGGCTTTCAGAACGTGCCTTGCTTGCGCCGGGCGGGCTGCTTGATCCACCGGGTGAGGACATTTGAATTGAGACGAAAAAGCGCCCCGGAACCGAAGTTCAGGGGCGCTTTTGATGCAAGGGCTTGATTAGCCGACCAGCCCGTTGTCGGTGCGTTTGATCGCAATCACCGACGAACGCGGCGTACCGCCATCGGGCCAATTGCTGCCCGGATGCTGGATGCCAACAAACATGGTGCGCAGGTCGGTCGACCAGGCCAGACCGGTGACTTCACAGCCATTCGGGCCGGTCATGAAGCGCACAATCTCCCCGGTCACGGGATCGCCGACTAGCATCTGGTTATTGCCGTTTCCTGCGAATTCTTCCTCGTTGTCATCATTCCCGTCTGTCTGAATCCAGACCAGACCGGTCGAATCGATGGCCATGCCGTCGGGTGAGTTGAACAGGTTGCCTTCGTTCACATTTGCCGATCCGCCACGGTTATCCGAATGAACAGTTGGGTTTCCGGCCATGACATAGAGATCCCAATCAAAGCCAGTGGCCGCGTGATCTTCATCCGCTGGACGCCAGCGCACGATCTGGCCGTATTTGTTGGCCTCGCGCGGGTTAGGGCCGTTGACTGCAGTGTCATCACCCCCAGCATTTGGCTTAACTCCACGGTTCTTGTTGTTGGTCAGGCAGCAATATGCCTCGACCGCAACAGGGCTTGAGGCCACCCATTCCGGGCGGTCCATTGTGGTGCCGCCCGCAGCCGATGCGGCCATACGGGTAAAGATCAGAATTTCAGCCGCGTCCATGCCGGTTGTTTCCGGCGTCAGCGGCAGCCATTCGCCGCTCATGTCGTCATTGAACTTGGCGACATATAGCGTGCCGTCATTCAACAAGCCCTGAGTGTCGACACCGGGCGCATAGGCCGCGTTCGAGACGAACCTGTAAAGATACTCGCCACGTTCATCGTCGCCCATATAGACCACGACACGACCGTCCGCAGCCAGCGCGACCTCAGCATTTTCATGCTTGAAGCGACCAAGGCCGGTGTGCTTGACCGGAGTGCTGTCGGGTTTGGTCGGGTCGATTTCAACGATCCAGCCTGCGCGGTGCGGCTCATTGGGGTTTTTCGAGGTGTCGAAGCGGGGGTCAAACAGTTCGTAACCGTTCCAGCTTTCAGCCTTGATGCCATAGCGTTTCATGCCGTCCGCGACCTTCTGATCGTAGCTGGCGTTTTTGTCGGACGAACCAAAGTAGCCGTTGAAATTTTCTTCGCAGGTCAGGTAGGTGCCCCACGGTGTCTTGCCGGAACCACAGTTGTTCATGGTGCCCAGCGACGCGGTGCCTGTCGGATCGGCCTCGGTCTTCAGTAGGTCATGACCGGCGGCGGGGCCGACGATCTTCATTGGAGTGTTGTGGTGGATTCGGCGGTTGAAGGGGCTGTCCTTCACCACAGACCAGCCCTCCGGGCTTTCCTTGATCTCCATCACGGTCACACCCTGAATGTTCTGCAATTTCAGAACGTCATCGGCACGGGTTGGAACACCTTCCTGCGCGGCAGGCAGGTTGATCTTGCGGTTCGGGTACTCGTGGTTGATCGCAATCAACTCGTGACCCCGGAACGAGAATGTCTCCATCCCATCCGTATTCTCGCCAAAAACCTTGTCCGAGTTTTCAACCTTACCGCCATCGGTCAAATCGTATCCATCGGCCTCGGAAAACAGCGGATCGCCCCAGCGCATTAGCATCTTCCACTCATAACCTTCCGGAACGTGGACTGTCCCATCGGTCTGGGCGGGAATCGGCGTGAAGGCAAAGCGTTGTGCATCGACCGCCTGTGCTGAAGTTGAGCCCAACAAACCAGCGCCCATCGCCGCAGCGCCCGACCCAAATGCCACTACTCCTGACAGGAAACCCCGTCGCGAGATAGCGCTTTCAACCACGCGGTCGAAGTCGTGTTCATCCGGGCGGGGGAAGTGCAACTCATCCCAATCGTCGGCGGAAAGGGTGGTGAGATCGACGTCTGTCATGGATAGCTCCTGGCTGTCTGAATTGGGTTTTGGTGAACAGCGTATATTCACGTAACATGACAGTTTGTTTTCAAACCGCAGGTTGAGTTATTCTCCATTTCGAAAACATCAGTTCAAAACAGGCAGTTTTCAATTGCTCCGCTCAATTTGGGTTGGCTGAGAACACTTGATATCCGCCCTCGTTGGCGAAAATAAGATTGATATCCCAGCCCGCAGTCTTGAAACTGTCTTCGATACGACGCCAAAACGGTCGATCCAGAACAACGATATAATCAATCTTACGTTGCCGCCCCAACACATTAAATGCTCGCCATCGTTCTTTACCATTCGAGGGGGCAGTGAATTCCTCGTGAAATTTGATCGCAGAAGGCGATTTCAAGCCGACAAGATCAACGAACCGAATGTTTTGATTCGAGGCTGTCGAGGCGATTTTCCAGGGTATAAAGCCTGCGTCGTGAACACCTACTACAGAATTCGACGGTAAATTCTCAGTCATCCATTCCGCTGTAATAAGACGCTCTTCGCTACCCGATTTCCATTGTATGGTGTAGACTGGCCAACTGCTTGTCGCAAAAGCGTATACCGACAGGAGGGCACCGATCACAAAGACCGGGGCCGAAGAAACTTGACGCGCCGTCAGGACCGCTGTCCAAGATGCAATTGCAATTGGTAGCAACGGATACAGGTAGCGGAAATCATTGTGATACAGAGCACCCGGTAGTTTCAGAGCTGATGAGAGCACAAAAATTCCGAAAAAAGCTAAGGCAACCCAGCCTCCCCTAAGGAATGGTGCGAAGACCAAGCCCGAGAAAACCACAAGCAGATTGGTCTCGACCACGGCGCGCAGAGCGACCATCAGTCGACTAGAGAAAACTTCACCTTTCTCTGCAAAAAAAGCCTCTTTCGCGCCGGCAGTATCAGGCCAAACACTGCCTAGAAGCAGAACGCTCACAAGTGCCAAGATTATATAGGCGGATGCGGAAATGAAAAAAATCTTGACGCAGTACGCGTAGTTGATCGGCTTCACGACGATGATAGAAATGAACAAGAGAGCAGAAAGAACGTAAAACTCCGGTCTGATAAAAGGCATTATGCCAATCAATATCGATAGTGCGACGTGGCTATTGGTTTGGCGTAGAAAAAAGGCCCACGTGATGGCTGCCATTGCCATACCGGTCTCTAGGCCATTCATAAGGTGGAGCCACGCGAATCCTAATAAGAGACCCGCAATCGACCCAGATGCTGCAACAATCCGAGAGCCTGACACGGAACACAGTAACAACCATAACCCAATCATATATGCGCCGGCGCTTAGAACGCTCAAGGCCAAGCTGGCCTCTGGTGTAGTGGTGAATTGCGATAAAAAGGCCAGCACGAGAAAATGAACCAAGCTACTTGCGCCAGTCGGACCATCATTGCCGTAAAGATCTGAGCGCCCCGAAAGAAACAGATCCACGTTTCCGATTGTTATATAGGCATCATCCAAAGGCATCCATACGGGCGACTGCTGCGAGAGTGTCAACACGATCAGGCAAGTGAACACTAAGGCTGGGATAAGCATACATAGTGTTTTTCTCCAGTGTGAGTTAGATGCCGGAATCAAGTTACTTCCCTTGCGTTTGGTGGTGACCCAGATCTGTTTTCCATCGCTAATTAACGACCATTGAATTGCCACGACTTCCCTTTTTGCCGCCCATCTGAAAATTTCTTGAAGATCGTGTCATTGATGTCGTGCGCCGTATCTGAGGCTGAAAACACAACTTCGCGCTTGACGATGGTTGGTACATAAAATAATCAGCGCAAGCACTGAGCGGGTATAGCTTAATGGTAAAGCCCCTGCCTTCCAAGCAGGCTATGTCGGTTCGATTCCGTCTACCCGCTCCAACTCAGCCCCTCCATCTCTAACATTCCGGTCGAATGCGTCAAAAGGCCCGGATCGTGCCCCGAATTGCGCCCAAAGCTTGACCCCATTGTCCCACGCCGCCATGAAACGTTGATTGACGCCTGATAAGGGCTGCGACCAGAATACAAGGGCCAGATATGGCAAGAACACGCTCCGCCAATCCAGCAAATGCACAAGCGCCCGGCGCCTACGATGAACGGGCTAGGTCTAAAAAAATTGGCGTGCTGCGGTCATTGTGGCCGTTTATGAAGCCCTATCGACTGCTGATGATCGGCGCGACACTGGCGTTGATCCTGACGGCCAGCATGACGCTGACATTGCCCTTGGCTGTGCGGCGTGTGGTCGACAATTTCCGCATCGAAGATGGTGATTTGCTTGAATGGTACTTTCTGGCCGCCCTCGGTATTGCCGGGATTCTCGCCGTGGGTACGGGTATTCGCTATGCTTTGGTGACCCGGTTGGGTGAACGTGTGGTAGCCGATATCCGAAAGGCGGTTTTTGACCGCGTGATCGGGATGAGCCCCGAGTTTTACGAGCGCATCATGACCGGCGAAGTTCTGAGCCGGATCACCACCGACACAACGCTGATCCAATCGGTGCTGGGATCGTCTGTGTCCATCGCGCTCCGCAATCTTTTGATGTTCGTCGGCGGACTGGTGCTGATGCTGCTGACATCGGCCAAGCTGACTGGGATGGTGTTGCTGCTGATTCCGCTGGTGGTTGTGCCAATATTGGTACTGGGCCGCAGGTTACGGGTGATCAGCCGGGAAAATCAGGACTGGATTGCGGCGTCCTCTGGAAATGCCGGCGAGGCGTTGGGTGCGGTGCAAACCGTGCAGGCTTTTACTCATGAGGACGCCAGCAGGACGCAGTTCGGAGAGATGACAGAAACTTCGTACGAAGTTTCTCTGCGTCGGATCCAGACCCGTGCGATTCTGACCGTCATTGTGATCTTTCTCGTCTTCTCGGGCATCGTTGGCGTGCTGTGGATGGGTGCGAATGATGTGCGTAACGGGGTTATGACCGAGGGCGTGTTGATCCAGTTTGTGATCTATTCGATCATCATGGCGGGTTCAGTCGCGGCGTTGTCCGAAATCTGGAGCGAGTTGCAGCGCGCTGCAGGTGCGACGGAGCGTTTGGTCGAGCTGCTGAACGCTGAGGATACCGTCAATGATCCGTCGCAGGCCAAGGATTTGCCTGTACCCGTACGCGGAGAGATACGTTTCGACGATGTGACATTCCACTATCCCGCGCGCCCGGACGTCGTTGCGCTGGATCACTTGTCACTTCAAATCAAACCCGGGGAGACAGTGGCCTTTGTCGGCCCGTCTGGTGCGGGCAAGACAACAGTTATCCAGATGATTCAGCGGTTCTATGATCCCGATGCGGGACAGGTCAGTCTTGATGGGCTCGACCTGCGCGAGTTGAACCGTGACGACTTCCGTCAGCACATCGCGCTGGTCCCGCAAGACCCCGTGATCTTTGCCGCTTCGGCGCGCGAGAATATCCGCTTTGGCCGTCTGGACGCCTCAGATGCCGAAGTCGAGTCCGCCGCCCGAGCCGCCGCCGCGCATGAGTTCATCTCGGCTTTGCCCGAAGGGTATGACAGCTTTGTGGGCGAACGGGGCGTAATGCTGTCGGGTGGTCAGAAGCAACGTATCGCCATCGCACGTGCCATCCTGCGCGACGCACCGGTGCTGCTGCTGGACGAGGCGACCTCGGCTTTGGACGCAGAAAGCGAACGTGCGGTGCAGGGTGCGGTTGATAACATGAGGGCAGGGCGCACCACTCTGATCGTGGCGCACCGTCTGGCGACCGTTAAGAAGGCAGACCGGATTGTCGTGCTGGAAGCCGGGCGCATTGTGGCGCAGGGTACCCATAACGATCTGGTGGCGCAGGACGGTTTGTATGCCCGCCTCGCACGCTTGCAGTTCACCGACGGGGTGGCTGCAGAATAAAGTGACGCTCCGGCACATCTCGTTTCGCCGTAGCGTCATTCTACATATTCCCGGACCTGATCGCTAAGCCCTTGCTTGCGCATGGTGTGTTTTGCTTCCATCTTGGAGGTGACAAACAAGCCTGTGCGCGACACGGGAGACAGATCAGGGGAGGAGCCACATGGCCTTTGTGGGATTGGAAGACAAGGCGCGCATCGAGCAGGAGATGGCGTGGGAAGATCGGGACGTACCCGTCACCTTCCATCAACTGTTGTCGCGGACGGCGGGCAAGTTCCCGAACCATAAAGCGATCAGCTTTCAGTTGTTGTCCGGCCCGAGCGACAAGGCCGAGACGCTGACATGGTCCGAACTGCTGGGCAAAGTCAATCAGGCCGCCAACCTATTCCGTTCCCTTGGCATCGGAGAAAACGATGTGGTGGCCTATGTGCTGCCCAACTGCAACGAGACGCTGGTCACCATGATGGGCGGTGCGGTGGCCGGGATCGTGAACCCGATCAACCCGTTGCTGGAGCCAGAGCAGATCGCGGCGATCCTGCGTGAGACCAAGGCCAAGGTTGTCGTCACCCTGAAATCCTTTCCCAAAACCGATGTGGCCCAAAAGGTTGAAGAGGCTGTGCGTCACGCTCCGGGTGTCAACACGATCCTTGAGATCGACCTGAATCGCTATCTGACGCCGCCCAAATCCTGGCTTGTACCGTTCTTGCGCCCAAAGATGGGTGATAAAGAAAAGCTGGCCCATGCGGACTACAAGAACTTCCTTGATGAGCTGAACAAGCAGCCTAAAACGCTGAACTTTGAGGATAGCCAGGAAGATCGGGTGGCGTGCTACTTCCACACGGGCGGCACCACGGGCATGCCGAAAGTGGCGCAGCACAAATACTCGGGCCTTATCTACAATGGCTGGTTGGGCAACACGCTGCTCTTTGACGAGAACGACGTCATCATGTGCCCACTGCCGATGTTCCATGTCTTTGCGGTGCATGTCATCGTGATGGCGGCGGTGTCGTCTGGTGCACATGTGGTATTCCCGACGCCTGCCGGGTATCGCGGTGATGGCGTATTCGACAATTTCTGGAAACTGATCGAACGCTGGAAGGTTTCGTTCATCATCACAGTGCCGACAGCGATTTCAGCCAAAATGCAGCGACCTGTGGATGCGGATATATCCAGCGTTAAAACAGCATTTTCGGGATCAGCTCCGTTGCCGGTCGAACTGTTCCGTCGGTTTGAAGAAGCGACCGGCGTTACTATCGTCGAGGGCTACGGCCTGACCGAGGCCACTTGTCTGGTGTCATGCAACCCCGTGGATGGGGAAAAGAAGATCGGCTCGATCGGCATCCCGTTCCCCTATACGGACGTCAAAATCCTGCAGGACGGGCCGGATGGACCAACCGAGTGCGGCGTAGATCAGATCGGTGAAATTTGCATCTCGAACCCCGGCGTATACGCGGGAAATACTTATACCGAGACCGACAAGAATACGGACCTCTATCATTTCGATAAATACCTGCGCACGGGCGATCTGGGACGGTTTGATGAGGACGGCTATCTGTGGATCACCGGTCGCGCGAAGGATCTGATCATTCGGGGCGGACACAATATCGACCCTGCTGAAATCGAAGAGGCTTTGCTGGGCCATGACGCGGTCGCCTTTGCAGGGGCCATCGGTCAGCCTGATGCGCATTCGGGTGAGGTGCCTTGCGCCTTTGTTGAACTGGTCGAGGGGGCCTCGGTCACTGAACAGGAGCTGATGGACTATTGCAAGGTTCACGTCCATGAACGTGCGGCACAGCCCAAGCATATGACCATTCTGGATGAATTGCCGAAAACCGCCGTTGGCAAGGTTTTCAAACCCGAACTGCGCAAGCAGGCCATCACTCGCATCTACAACGGTACTTTGGACGCCGCAGGCATTGAAGCGCGTGTCGTTTCGGTAATCGACGACAAGAAGAGGGGTCTTGTCGCGCAGCTTGACGCGAATGGGTCTTCCGAAGACGATGTCTCAAAAGTGTTGGGTTCGTTTACCCGGCCATGGGAGTGGTCTGAATAATTCGGAGGAACAATGGACTATGAACGTCTGATCGACGAGGAGACCTGGGGTTTCATCCGGCGCACAGCCGAGAGCTATCCGGATGATACAGTAGAGATGTCCATTGCTGACCAACGCCGGGTCTATGACGCGATGTGTCAGGACTTCCGCCAGCCGCGCCCACCTGGCATCGAGGTGCGCGACAGGTCCGCCGATGGCGTACCTGTTCGCATCTATAGTGCCGGTGACCCCACCCGGACCGTCATCTATATACATGGTGGTGGGTTCGTCGTCGGGGGCTTGGATAGCCACGATGATGTCTGTGCGGAACTCTGCGCCCAGACGGGCTATCGGATCGTTTCGGTCGACTATCGGTTGTGCCCTGAGCATGTGCACCCGGCGCAGTTTCAGGATAGCTGGACCGCCACGAACTGGGTGGTTCAGGAATACGGAGAGCCGATCGTGCTGGCCGGTGACAGCGCGGGTGGCAATCTGGCAGCAGCCGTTTCGCACCATGGTCGGGGGCGGTTGGAAAATGTGCTGGGGCAGGTCCTCATATATCCCGGCTTAGGCGGAGATATGTCGCAGGGGTCGTATATCGAACATGCCAATGCCCCGCTGCTGACATTGGACGATATCCGGTTTTATGAGACTGTTCGGTATCAAGGGACCACGCCCCAGAACGATCCTACCTATGCACCGTTGCATGACGTCGATTTCTCGGGGCTACCGCCGACGGTGGTGGTGACCGCCGATTGCGATCCGCTGCGCGATGACGGGCAAGCTTACTGTGACCGGATCACAGCCGCAGGTGGGCAAGCACATTGCATCAACGAGGCCGGTTTGGTCCACGGATACCTGCGCGCCCGAACATCGGTCAGGCGCGCCGCTGACAGCTTTGAGCGGATTTCCGTGGCGATTGAGGCTTTGGGGCAGGGGATTTGGTCCTACGACTGAACCGCGTCAGGTCAGGAAGGGCTTGGCTTTCATCGTATCCGCCACCGGTGCGCCCATGCGCTGAAGTATGGTTGGTGCAAGCTGTAGCTGGTCTATCACGGTATCGGGATCAGGGCCTTTGGCCTCTCCAAAGTAGTAAAGCGCTGTTTCCTGCTGCAACGGGCTGCGCCCTCCGTGGTGGCCACGTTCGTCTTGTCCATGATCAGCCGTCACGATGACGTCATAGCCCAACTGCTGCCAGCGCGGAATGAACGGGGCCAGCATTTCGTCCATGACAAAACAGGCATGGTCCATCTCGGCGCAATCGTGGAAGAAACGATGCCCCATACTATCCAGTGTGCAGGTGTGCAGGATGCCATAATCCAGCCCAAAGCGCAGACACAGATTGGTCAGCGAGGCAAACAGATCGACATCACTGGGCGTCATCTGGTTCGCTTTGCCGTATCCCGTCATCGAATGAAATCGACCATGGTTGATGGTCAGGCTGTCGGGCTCGTCATATTCAACGTCGCGGACGTAGTCGAATGGGTGGCGATTGAAGAATTGAGACCAATAGCTGTGGGTGACCGCGCCGGTTATGCCGCCTGCCTCACGCACCTGGCTGAACACATCCTTGTGGCTTAGCCGGAAGACGTTGCCGTTGCCGGTGCAGCCATGCTCTTGCGGTGTGACGCCGGTATGGATCGACGCATAGCAACTGGCAGAGGTCGAAGGCAGTACAGAGCGGAGTTTCCAAACCCGGGCAGCACCGCTGTCGATCCATCCTTCAAGATTGCCAAACAGTCGACGAAAGTTGCGCCAGGGGACGCCGTCGAGGATGATCAAAAGCAGTTTGCGGTCCATGTTCCGGCCCTTGTTTCTGAGTATTCGTTCCGGCGAACCTATGAGATTCGTCCGGCTATGGCTGCGCATTTGCGCCTCAAATAGCAAAATCCCGACGTCTGCTTGTGTTCACAGCGCCGGGAATTTGAATGGTCTTCGGTGTTTCTATGAGAAGGGCGCGGATCAGTTCCCCGCGCTCTCCATTTTGCGGTGAGCGACAACCTCTTCCAGCCAGCCAAGATGCATCTCAGGCACCGAGCTAAGCAGCAAGTCTGTATAGTCGTCGAATGGAGGGCTTAGCACCTGGCTCTTGGGACCGTAGCGAACCACCCGACCCTGGTACATCACCGCGATACTATCGCTGATCGCACGGACTGTCGCCAGATCGTGGGTGATGAACAGGTATGCCACATCCTCGATCTTTTGCAGATCCAGCAGCAGCTTGAGGATACCGTCCGCGACCAGCGGGTCGAGCGCCGAGGTGACCTCATCACAGATGATCATCTTTGGCTTGGCTGCCAGCGATCGCGCGATACAGACACGCTGTTTTTGACCACCTGACAGTTCCGCCGGATAACGATCGATGAACTTCTCGCCCAGTTCGATCTCATCCAGCAGCTCAACGATCCGCTTGCGTTTCTCGGCGCCACGCATGTTGAAGTAGAACTCGAGTGGGCGGCCGATAATCGTACCGACGGTCTGACGCGGGTTCATTGCCACGTCGGCCATCTGGTAGATCATTTGCAGCTCACGCAGGTCTTCACGCGTGCGGCCTTTCAGATCAGAGCTGAGCTTGCGGCCCGCAAAGGTAATCTCACCATCGCGGGGCGGAAGAAGCCCGGTGATGACCCGTGCCAGCGTAGACTTGCCCGACCCGGATTCACCCACAACCGCCAGTGTCTGCCCCGGATGAAGCTCGACGTTGACATTATGCAGCACGTCGAAGTTCAAGCCTTTGTAGCGCGCGGTGATACCATCGACGCTCAGCACGGGTTCAGGAGTTGGTTTTTTCTCTTCGTGCTCGATTGAGCGGACCGAAACCAGCGCCTGTGTGTACTCTTCTTGCGGGCGGTTGATGATCTGGTCGGTATTTCCGTATTCGACCGTATCGCCCATCCGCAGCACCATGATGTCATCACTGACCTGGGCCACAACTGCCAGATCATGGGTGATATACAAGGCGGCAACGCCCGAGTCGCGAATGGCGTCTTTGATGGCCATCAGCACATCGATTTGGGTAGTCACGTCCAGTGCCGTGGTAGGTTCGTCAAAAACCACCAGATCAGGCTCAGGGCAAAGCGCCAGCGCCGTCATGCAGCGCTGCAGCTGTCCGCCCGAAACCTGGTGCGGGTAACGATCACCGATATTGTCAGGGTCGGGCAGACCCAGCTTGGCAAAAAGCTCACGCGCGCGGGATTCAGCCTCTTTGCGCGAAAACTTCTTCTGCTCAACTGCGGCCTCGACCACTTGATCCATGATCTTCTTTGCGGGGTTGAACGATGCGGCGGCGGATTGGGAAACATATGTTACCTCACCACCGCGCAGTTTGCGGATGTCCCCATGAGATGTCTTGAGGATATCACGCCCGTTTACCCAAACCTCGCCCCCGGTGATTTTCACACCGCCACGGCCATAGGCCATCGAGGCCAGACCGATGGTAGATTTGCCAGCCCCGGATTCGCCGATCAGACCCAGCACCTTGCCTGGAGCGAGGTCAAAGCTGACCCCGTGCACGATCTCGATGTCATGGGGCTTTTCACCCGGCGGATAGACGGTCGCGCCGATTTTGAGGTCGCGGACCTTGAGAAGGATATCACTCATCCCCGGCCTCCTTTCAGCGATGTGGTACGATTCAGGACCCAGTCAGCCACCAGGTTGACCGAGATTGCCAGCGTCGCAATGGCCACAGCGGGATAAAGCGCTGCGCCGATACCATAGACGATGCCATCCTTGTTTTCCTTCACGATACCGCCCCAGTCAGCCAGCGGTGGCTGGACGCCCAGTCCCAGGAACGACAGGGTCGAGATGAACAGAACCATGAAGATGAACCGTAGCCCGAATTCGGCCACAAGTGGCGACAGCGCATTGGGCAGGATTTCCCGGAAGATGATCCAGGCGCGCCCTTCACCGCGCAGCTTGGCGGCTTCAACATAGTCCATCACGTTGATGTCCACCGCTACAGATCGCGATAGGCGATACGGGCGGGTGGCATCCAGTAAGCCCATAACAAGGATCAGGATCGGGACGGTCACCGGAACGATGGCCAGAATGACCAGTGCCAGGATCAGAGTCGGGATTGACATGATCAGATCCACCGTACGGCTGAGCGCCTGATCAGCCCATCCGCCCAGTACAGCAGCCAGCAAGCCCAGCGACGTACCGGTCAGAAAGCTGAGCAGCGTCGCCGCTGCCGCGATGAAGATTGTCGTGCGCCCGCCATAGATCATGCGGGTCAGCAGATCGCGACCGATATTGTCAGTGCCCAGCAGATGTTCGGGGCTGCTCGGCTCCCAGACGTCGCCGACGACTTCTGCCATTCCATAGGGTGCAATCAACGGGGCGGCGATCGCCACGAAGAAATAAGCGAAGGTGAAGATAAGGCCAATCAGAGCCGAAAGAGGAATGTTCTTTATCATTTCGGATGCCTCAGTCTTGGGTTGGCAAGGATCGACACGATATCTGCAACCATGTTCAGACCGATATAAACGGCCGCAAACACCACGCCGCAGGCCAGAACAACCGGCACATCACGTTTGGTCACGGCATCCACAAGGTATTGCCCCATACCTGGATAGACGAACACAACCTCGACCACGACAACACCCACGACCAGATAGGCCAGGTTCAGCATGACGACGTTCACGATCGGTGAAATCGCGTTGGGAAAGGCATGGCGGGCAATAACCTGAAATGTGCTGAGGCCTTTCAATTCAGCGGTTTCGATATAGGCCGATTGCATGAGGTTCAGAATGGCCGCGCGCGTCATGCGCATCATCTGTGCCAGCACGACCAGCGTCAGAACAAAGGCAGGTAGCGCGATTGCATTCAACTTTTGTCCAAACGACATAGAATCATTGATCATCGCAAGCGACGAGAACCATCCCAATTTCACTGAGATATAGTAGATCACCACATAACCGATCAGAAACTCGGGGATCGAAACCGTCGTCAGGGTGATGGCTGAAATCAGTTTGTCGGGCCAGCGATTGCGGAACCGCACGGCAAGCAGCCCCAGAAAGATTGCAAGCGGTACGGAAACTATTGCTGCCACGCAAGCCAGGAACAGAGTGTTCCCAAGGCGTTTTCCAATACTCTCGGAGATATCAAGTTTGTTGGTCAGGGATTGGCCCAGGTCACCCTGAAGTATGCCGCCCAACCACTCGAAATAGCGTGTAAGGGCAGGGCGGTTCAGGCCCATTTCTTCGCGTAGGTTTGCCAAGGCCTCTGGAGTTGCGGACTGCCCCAGGACGGCTTGCGCGGCGTCTCCGGGTAGGGCTTCGGTTAGGCCGAAAATCAGGGCCGAAGCGCCGAGCAGCAAAAGGAGTCCCAGCGCCAGGCGCTGGGAAACCAATTTGATGATGGGATGCATTATCCGTAGCCCGTTTTAGACGAACCACATTTTGCGGGATATGTTGCCGTTCATCATCTCTTGCGTCGGGTCAGATTCCCATCCATCCAGCTGGTTGCTGACGCCTTCGACAAAGTCGTTGAACATCGGGCAGATCAGGCCGCCTTCGTTGCGGACCATTTGACCCATCTGGCTATAGATGGCTTTGCGTTTCTCAGGGTCGAGTTCCGCCTTTGCCGCGAACAATAAGTCGTCAAACGCCTGAACCTTAAACCTCGTGTCATTCCAGTCTGCGGTCGACAGATATGCAGTCGAGTACATCTGGTCCTGAACCGGGCGGCCGCCCCAATAAGACGCACAGAAGGGTTGAACGTTCCAAACCTCGGACCAGTAGCCATCATTGGGCTCACGCTTGATTTCAAGCGGAATTCCAGCCTGTGCTGCAGTCTGCTGGAACAGAGCAGCAGCATCTACAGCACCTGGGAACGCACCATCGGCAACGCGCAAAATAATCGGAGAGCCATCATGTCCAGATTTCTTATAGTGCTCTGCAGCCTTTTCAACGCTGAACTCGCGCTGTTCGATGGTTTCATCAAACAATGGATAGGCTGAATTGATCGGCATATCATTCCCGATCGAGCCATAGCCGCGCAGAACTTTGTCAACCAATTCCGCGCGGTTGATGGCGTACTTCAGTGCGGTGCGCAGTTCATTGTTATCAAACGGAGCCGTGTCGCAATGCATGATGAAGACATAGTGACCGCGACCAGCGGTTGAATGCACCGTCAGGTTAGGCGCACGGCCCAACAGGTCGGCAACTTTGGGTTCAACGCGGTTGACGGCGTGGACCTGTCCGGACTGCAGTGCAGCGGTCCGTGCCGTCGCATCGTTGATCACAACAACTTCTACGCTGTCAAAATTGCCGAAATCGCTGTTCCAGTGGTTTTCGTTCTTGGTGAACAAGTGACGGACGCCGGGTTCGTCCACTTCTAGTTTGTACGGGCCGGTGCCGATACCTGCCGCAGGATTATCCATGCCGCCATCGGGCTGAATGATTAGGTGATAGTCGGCCATCAGATACGGCAGGTCGGCGTTCGGCTCGGTCAGTGTGACTTGGAAATTATCTCCATCGGCCTTCATCGACTCGATGCCTTTCATGATGCCCAAGGCACCTGATTTGGAATCTTCGTTCGAGTGACGCTGCATAGTTTTCAGCACGTCTTCGCTGGTCATGGTCTTGCCGTTGTGGAACTCGACCCCTTGACGCAGCTTGAACGTCCATACTTTGGCGTCTGCACTTCCTTCAACGCTTTCAGCCAGGCGCGGTTCGATGGTTCCGTCGGGCGCCACTTCGACCAGTTGGTCTCCGAACTGCTTGCCGTTCTGGAACGGGACTGAGCTTGCGTAGGTTGCTGGATCAAGTGAGTTGGTCGATTCACCACCCTGCAAACCGAATTTCAGATCGCCGCCCTTTTTCGGACCAGCGGCACGTGCGGCGTCGGCAAACATAGTGCTTGCCATTGCGGCCGAGACACCCAGTGCCGCTGCTTTACCCATGAATTCACGGCGGGTCAGCTTTCCAGCTGTGACCTGCTTTGACATGTGAGTGAGTTGTTCGTTCATCCAGATTTCTCCCAGTTGATAGGATGTTCAGCCCGTTGGTGGGCTTTTTATTGACGCATGAGTCAACTTAGGTGCAATTCAGGGCAGCGGGCAAGTGCAAATCTCTTGAAATAATGGGGAGGTTCCGCCTTTGATCGCGCCAGATGATCTTGTTATGAGCCTTTGGAAATCCAAAACCCCTTATTACTAACTACTTACTCTGACCTGAACAAATTATCCGATAGTTGCCTGGTCAGTTTAGCATGAACTTTCGTTCCACAGATCAAACGCCATTCCGGCCTTTAAGTGATTCTATCTGGTGGGTTTTTCGGATGGGCGGAGTCAGGGTCTAGGATCAGTTTTTTATTGCAACAATCAGATCCATTACGTTTGTGCCTGTGGGTCCCGTGACCAACAGCGCCCCCGCCTTGTCGAGGAAACTGCCGCTATCTGCATTGTCCAGATACGCTTGCGCCTTATCAGACCAAGTGTCGCCGGTAACGATGGCGCCTGCTGCATCTGTTGGCCCGTCGGTGCCATCTGTTCCTCCGACGATGACGGTCAAATCAGATTGCCCTGCGATTTCGCGCGCGAGTGCCAGAGCAAGGGCCTGATTACGCCCACCGCGCCCTGGCGCATCAGGTAGGACCACGGTTGGTTCGCCGCCAAATACCATGGCGCCCTTGGGCATATTCCGCAGCCGATCTCCTAATTTAGCTGCAACCGAGAGATAGTCATCGTGCATCGCTTCTTCGTTGCCGAGGACCTTGATGCCTGAGTTCTCGGCCGCAAATGCTGCGGCGTCGCGCGCGTGTGCGTTTGATGCGATTATCGCGGTGTGGGCAGAAAACTCCGGTTCTTCGGGCAATGACCCGATACCGGAGCCAATAACGCCCAGATCATCACCCGGGACGTCCGAGATCGCCAGAACGGTCACACTTTTCCCCGAGAATGCCGACAACAAACCGCCACCCTTGATCCGGGACAGCTTGCGCCGTTCCGTGTTCATTGCACCGATGTCGAGACCTTCACTCAGCAGTCTTTGGTTGAGGGCCTCAAGATCATCCAATGTCGTACCGGCCACGAGGTCCTCGGCAAGCGAAGAAGCCCCTCCCGAAACTAGCAGAAGCAGTTTGCTGTCGGGTTTCATCGCCTCAACCGTTTCGCGCAATGCCTGCCCACCCTTCAGACTGCGGGCATCGGGAACCGGGTGTGCAGCTTCAATCACCACAATATGCTTAGGCAGGTCGTGGCCATGGCCATCCTTGGTAACCACCAGAGCGGGCACTGGGCCAAACCGTTCGACGGCGGCACGGGCCATCGCACCTGCGGCTTTTCCAACGGCCAATATCTGATCTGGGGCTTCGATCGCCCGAGTGGCCTCCAGCGTTGCGCGATATCCATCAACCGCCGCCACACCTGCGCGCCAAATGTCCTGTGCCTGTTGCGAACTCTGCATCAGCTTTCCATCCAAATTGTGACTGGTCCGTCATTGACCAACTCTACCGCCATGTCAGCTCCGAACGCACCTGTCTCAACCGGAATGCCCCGCGAAGAAAGGTTGTGTACAAACGCCTCGTAGAGGTGTTCGCCCTCAGCCGCCGAGGCGGCCCCGGAAAACCCGGGCCTGTTTCCACGCGATGTGTCAGCTGCCAAGGTGAACTGGCTAACCACCAGGGCCGAGCCCTCAATATCCAATATCGAACGGTTCATCTTTCCCGCGTCGTCCTTGAAGATACGGAGCTTTGCGATCTTTTCAGCCAATTGGTCAGTTTGCGCCTCTCTATCCCCTTGCATCGCACAAACCAGAATCATCAATCCGGGGCCCGATCGCCCGATGACTGTTCCATCGACTTTGACCGAGGCACTGGAAATTCTTTGAAGTAAGGCGCGCATCTGCAGGTCCTGTGTTTTATTGCTATTCGTGCCAATCGATCACTTCATCCAGCGCGGCACGTTCCGTTCTGAACGCGTTCGCCGGGTGATCCATATCCGCATATCCGAACGAAATCGCGCACAGAATCAAGCGATCTTCTGATATCCCGAAGTAACGGTGAAGAAATGCGCCATGGGCCGCTACCGCTGCCTGCGGGATACAAGCCAGACCCAGGGCCTGCGCCGCCAGTGAAAATGCGGTCACGAAGCCACCACAATCCATCGCGCCGTAAGGGCCCAGTTCAGCCGGGCTGGACAGTATGGCGCAATGTGGGGCGCCGAACAGAGCATAGTTTTCCATCATCTGTTGCGCCGAGGCCCTGCGATCACCTTTTTCGATACCAACCGCTTTGTAGAGGGCCCAGCCACAGGCGCGACGGCGCTCTTGATAAACACCGGAATAGCCGGTTGGAAAGGGTAGGTCCGGAGCAGGCGCAACGTGCGAAGCTTCGTGTTGCAACGCGTCCCGAAACTGGTCTGTCTCGGCCCCGCTGGTGATCACGATCTGCCAGGGTTGCGCGTTGCACCAGCTTGGAACACGCGCAGCACTGGCGACGATCTGTTCAATCTGTTCGCGAGGCACCAAGTCCGTGCGAAAGGCACGGCAAGAAAAACGATCGGCCAAGAGCGCGTTCAGAGCGTCAAGGTGCAATTCAACATCTCCTTTCAGGCATGCCGAGGAGTAGGTTCCATGAGCGTACTCTGTTTATCAGCGTTATTGCTGTCCAGTTGCCACCAGATACCCGACGCCGGCCGCAACGAGAAGGCCCAGAACCACGGCGATCGTAATCTTGATTGCGGACCAGGGACGCTCACCCTGAACGCGGCCGGTCCGGCCATTGACCACAAAACGATAGGTCTGGCCGCGGTATTTGTAGGCCGCCATCCAAACCGGCAAAAGGATGTGTTTGAATGTGACATCTCGCACTTCGGTGTCGACAGCGTGAATGCGCTGACGATCGCCTCCGATATCGAACCGCACGTCACGCTCGATCACCCGTGCCATATGCGCGCGGGCCTCTTGATAACCTTCTCGCAGTTCGACCGTGTATGCCTCGGCGCGGAAACCGGCCAGATATTCCGGCTGATACGGTTCAAGCGCAGGCAAGTCCCATGGTTCCAGCGCGTCCGTATAGGATTTGGGCAGCGATTGAGACGCCAAAACCAGAACATCGTCAAAGAACCGTGCGACCCGTCCGGATTTTGGAGTCCAGCGTACTTTGGGAACCTGTTGCTGCACGCGCTTTCCATCGCGCATCACAGTGCGAGTTTCGTAATACACCACACCGCGTTCCCCACGATAACTCGACTTGGTATCAGCGTCGAAGGTCCAATACGGGACATAAATGCCCTGCATCTTGCGTCCCTTTCGGGCGTATTCCTTCAACCCGTTGGGTGCAAACCACAGTCGGCCCAGCCAATCCCCCATTGCCTTGTGGGCCGAGCGTTCATCCAGTGCAAAGGGCAACACTCCTCGAGGTTTGATATGGCGGCTAACGCCTGTATCGGTCACTACCGGAGTGGCACAGAACGGGCACTCCGCAGCATGGGTGTTCGGATCAAACTCAACCTGAGCCGCGCAGTTCGGACAGGTCAGAACACGGGTTTCTTCAATCTCGCTGTCAGGCAAGCGATCCGCGATGGCGGCGTCGAAATCCAGCTCTCGCAGACTTGCACCACCCCATGGGCCAGCACCGATCGTTCTGGTGTTGCCACAATGATCGCAAGTCAGCGTTCCGTCACCGGGATTGAACCGATAATCCGCCCCGCATTGGTCGCAGGGGAAACGGTGTTCGTCTTTCGCCATGACAGAACCTCGAAATCAGGTTACCAAATGTCAGATCACGCGCCCGGAGGCGGCGGAGGCAGGATCGTGAACAGCTGTGCCAGTTCCTGCACGTCGCCTGCCTTCTTCCAACCGTCCTGTCCGGCGGTCCAAACGTGGGTTTCGCGCGTTATCTCACCATCGGTCGCCATTCGGCCCATCTTGGCCTTGGAAAACGGCCCGCTGGTCTGACCATCCACTGCGATATGCCATACATGCTCGACGGGCGGAGGGGGCGGGGGTGCCGCAGGCGCCGAGGCCTGCGGGGCAGCGGGGGCGGAACCGCCCCAAGGGCCGCTTGGTTGACCCGCTGCCATGTTCGACATCTGCTGTGCCATCGCCATACCCATTCCCATGCCAAGACCGGCGCCCATGCCGCCGCCCTGACCGGGATTGTTGGCCGCTGCGGTCATCGCTTCAGCTGCGGAATACTGCGTGAACTTGCCCAGATCGCCCGCCAACCCCATCGATGTGCGCTTGTCCAGCGCGGCCTCGACCGCTGGTGGCAGCGAGATGTTCTCGATGTAGAACTCGGGCATGCTCAAACCATATCCGTCCAGCACCGGTGACACCTCGGCGGCAATCAGTTTGCCCAGATCGGCAGTGTTCGCCGCCATATCGAGAACTGGAATGCCCGAGCCTGCGATGACGCGGCTGAATTCCTGCACGATGATGTTTCTGATCTGAAAGCTGATCTCGTCCATGGTGAATTCACCATCGGTACCGACGATTTCGACCAGGAATTTCGCCGGGTCCTTGACCCGCACCGTATAGGTGCCAAAGGCCCGGATGCGCGTTGGACCGAACTCGGGATCGCGCAGCATGATCGGGTTTTTCGTGCCCCATTTCAGGTCATTGAAACGGGTCGTGTTGACGAAATAGATCTCGGACTTGAACGGAGACTGAAAGCCGTGATCCCAATGCTGCAGCGTCGTCATGATCGGCATGTTGTTTGTCTCAAGCATGTAGAGACCTGGGGTGAAGACATCCGCCAACTGCCCCTCATGCACAAAGACCGCCGCTTGACCTTCGCGCACGGTCAGCTTGGCGCCGTATTTGATCTCGTGCCCCTCACGCTCGAACCGCCAGACCATCGTATCGCGGGTATCATCGACCCAGTGGATGACGTCGATGAATTCACCGGTCAGAAAATCAAAAATTCCCATTGGATTTCTCCTGTCTTCGGGGTCAGAGCGACTGCCCCATCAATTCGCGTGCAATGATACGGACCACTGGCCGCGCTTCGTCAGCTGTCATGCCTGGCTTGAGGCGCGGGTCGTATAGGATGGTTAGTAGTTTTTCATCATGGCTTGTGAGCAGGGCGAACTCGTCGTCATCGTTGAAGATTGATGGCCGGGCAGACGGGCTGTCATTCGGCAGCCCCAATCCCTGAGCGATCTCTTCGTGGACGCAACTCAGGCGCACCAGATCGGGATGTTCCGCCCGGATCAGGGCAACAGCCCGGGTATATGTCTGTGGCGCGCTGTTCGACGCCGAAGCGAATACAAAGCAATAGAAAGAGCGTGGCAGTTTGTCGAAGAGGTCAAGTTGTGCCTGCCCTATGCCCGGGATCAGTTGTCGCAGCCGGGCTTGCACATAAGCGGTATCATCTTCACCCGCCACGAAGACGTGGAAATTTGCATTCCGGGTGGTGGTTGAGACCGGGTGTCCAGTGAGCCGCGACAAGCGGTTGGCATAGGCGTCAATTCGGGCGGCCTCTTGCTGGCGGACTTCAGGTGCAACCGATGGACCAAACTCGGGCT
Organism: Ruegeria sp. C10; assembly: GCF_056537805.1. Taxonomy (NCBI): domain Bacteria; kingdom Pseudomonadati; phylum Pseudomonadota; class Alphaproteobacteria; order Rhodobacterales; family Roseobacteraceae; genus Ruegeria; species Ruegeria sp. C10. The sequence goes on from NZ_JBQFSC010000001.1 coordinate 1,483,746, forward strand.
CTATGCGAACCGGCGACGACCAGCGACTAAGCTGTCGGCTGGTGCGACTGCTGCCGCTGGCAACGGCTTGTCCCGGATATTCATTATAAAACGCTATGGTCTCAAAGTTCCGAGCCAGATCATCGGCATCATAGGGCGTATCAGGGCCACCGCCATCGGTTCTCAGCAACCCGCGCGTCAGCAGGTTATTTTGTACGCTTTCATAGTATCGCGCGAGATCAAGGCTCGCTGGTGAGGGCGCTTGATATGCATTGCTCAGGCCTTGCGGCTGGGCAGGTTGAGGTTCAGGAGCGATCGTCGTCGTCAATGCCTCATCGCAGCCAGCAAATGCCAGCAGCGACAAGCCCAATACTGCAATCTTAGCGCGATGAAATGGCCGCACGCCCGCTGTTTCCATTATCCGGGAACAGCCGTTCCGGCATTGTCGCCGATCCCGTCCTGTCGCGCCTTGGCCGAGGCGAGCGTGTCGCGCAATTCGGCCTCCATCTTCTTCAGTTCTTCCTCGGCTGCGGCGCGTTTGGCCTTGCCTTCGTCTGCAATGGCGAGGCTTTCGTTGATGGTGCCGATCAGGTCTGCATTGGCTTGTTTGACGGCTTCGATATCGAAGACGCCACGCTCCATCTCTTCGCGGATCATTTTGTTGGATTCGCGCAAGTTGGCGGCGTTCGAGGTCAGCAATTCATTGGTCAGATCATTGGCATCACGTACGGCAGCGGCGGCCTCGGCACTGCGCTGTATGGTGACAGCTTGTGCCAGCTGGGTTTCCCAGAGCGGTACTGTGTTGACGAGGGTCGAGTTGATCTTGGTCACCAGTGACTTGTCATTTTCCTGCACCAGACGGATGGAGGGCAGCGATTGCATCGTCACCTGACGGGTAAGCTTCAGGTCGTGGACCCGGCGTTCCAGATCATCGCGCGCGGCACGTAAGTCGCGCAATTCCTGCGCTTTCATCACCTGTTGGTCTTCGGGCGCGGCCTGAACCTCGGCCTCTTTTTCAGGAATGTCGTGGCTGTCCAGCTCGGTCAGCTTCTCCTCTCCCGCTGCGATGTACAGTGCGAGTTCGTCGTAGAACTCCAGCGTTTTTTCGTACAGCAGATCCAAAGACTTGATATCTTTCAGCAGTGTATGCTCATGCCCCAGAAGATCATCAGTGATCCGGTCGATCTGGCTTTGAACGTCTTCATACTGCGCTGTGAACTTGGCAAAGGGCGCAGCGCGGCCCAGTAGTTTTTCCCACCAGCTACGCTCGCGACGTACATCCAGTTCGCTGACTGAGAATCCGCGGATCGTTGTTACGATGTTGCGAAGGCTGTCACCCGCCGGGCCCACATCCTTGTTGCGGACATCGGCCAGCATCGCCTGACTGATCTCTTGCAATTCTGCCTGTGCTGAAGACCCAAAGGACACGATCGAGTTTGTGTCGCCCATGTCGATCTCGCCCATCCGCTTGCGGATCTCGGCACCAACCGGTTCGTCGGCCTCTTCCAGCGGGACAATCTCGGCCTGCGGCTCGGGGAGAGCGACGGCGGTGACTTCCTGCACCAGCGTTTCAGCCTCGACTGCCTTGTTCTTGATCTCATCGGACATGGGGTAATCCTCGCTTACATAAAAGCCGGTCAGTCCAACCGGACGCCTTCGCGCTGCAGCCTGTCGCGCAGCACATCAATTTCAACCGTCAGATCACTGCGGTCATCCAATAGCATCTTTCGCGTCCGCGCCGCGAAATTCTGTTCAAGATCGTCCAGCAACGCCGAATAGTCCGCCAGCGCCTGCGCATCACGCGTCCGTGCATAGACGTCCGAAAACTTCACCGTCGCATCGCGCGCGCCCTGCAAATAAACCGTCAGGTATTTTCGGGCACTAGCCAGATCGCGCGGGTCTTCCTCGACCGTGCGAAACAGATCGCGGGCTGTATCCTGAAAGCGTTCGACCCGCGCTTCGATCCGGCGGTCACCTGCGCGTTTTATTGCATCTGTCATTTGGGCCAGATGGGTTTCGGCGTCCTCGACCACGCGTGCGACACGGTCCTGCTGGAAGGTGTCGACACCCTCCATTCCTTTGTCCTTCATTGGGTCGAGGCCGAAGGAAACCGAATGTAGAACCGTTGCAGCGGCGCCAAACAGGATGGGGGCCAGCAGGCTTACCTGTGATGCTGTTTCGGCGTCCAGAAATTCGGTCCGGTATGAGGCTAGCGCCGCCCCCAAACCGGTCAGAACGCTGGAAAATATCTTGCGGGGAAACGCAGGTCTGCGTGCGGTGCGGCGGGCGTTGTAAGCGGATTCGGCCCTTAAACCTTCGCGCAGCAGAAACGCGGCAGCGGTCAGTAGCCCTGCCGCAACCAGGCCTATGGTCATTCCGATCGCGCCATCGTTCAGAGACAGAAACACCAGTGGTATCGCCGGGACAAACAGGATGTTCGCGCGTGCACCTGCCGGTTCGACACGGGCACCATCGAATTGGCCACGCGATGGCTGATCCTGCGAGGAAACATCGCCTTCTGGGCTGAATTTGCCGCCGTACCGTTTGGCCATTTCGCTACAGGCCCCCCAACAGACCGGTGCAGACGCCGAACAACAGCACCAACAGGGCCGCATAGGCCAATTTTTGTACTCCGGTCCCGGACATGGCGCCCCCCAACTGTGACCATCAGGGAAAATTTAGGCGATACGAGGGCTTGGCGCTAGGGGGAAGGTTGAATAACCCGCGTCACTTGCGAGGTTTCTTGCCGATTGCTGGTCTTTTGCGCTGCGGTCGAGCATGGCGTTTGGCCGGGGGTATTCCGCTATCCTCAGCATCCAGCCCCAGTTGGTCGCGCATGACACGGCGGCGGATTTCTTCAACCTCGCCGGGTTTCAGGTTGCCCAGTTGGAATGGGCCGTAAGAAACCCGCAAAAGCCTGTTCACCACATAACCGATATCTTCGATAGCGCGGCGGATTTCGCGATTTTTGCCTTCGCGCAGGCCGATGGTCAGCCAAGCGTTCGCGCCCTGTTGCCGGTCCAGTGTCACGGTCATGGGCTGAAACCGCTCACCATCGATTACCAGGCCTTTGCGCAGCGGTTCGAAATCTTCGTCTTTGGGGCGTCCATTTACCCGCACCCGGTATTTGCGTAGCCATCCAGTTGAGGGCAGTTCCAGCTTGCGCTTGATGCCGCCATCATTAGTCAGCAGCAGCAATCCTTCCGAGTTCAGATCGAGTCGCCCGACGCTCATGACCCGGGGCATATCCTCGGGCAGGTCGTCAAAAATCGTCTTGCGACCTTTTTCGTCACGCGCCGTCGTCACCAGTCCCGGTGGCTTGTGATAGAGCCACAGGCGTGATGGCTCGGGTTCGGAGACCGGTTTGCCATCGACGGTAATCCTGTCCTTGGCGGTTACGTTCAGCGCAGGGCTGTTGATCGCCTTGCCATTCACGGTCACACGTCCGGCTTCGATCATGCGTTCAGCTTCGCGGCGCGAGGCGACACCGGCGCGGGCCAGCACTTTGGCGATCCGGTCGCCGGGAGGAGGGGTATTGGTCATCCTCCGGCCATAACCCATCCCGGCGGCTTGCGAAAGACGGGTTTCTGAGGCAGTCAGAGGCATGAAGTTCAGATCCCACATGAAACAGGCGCTGGAACAGGCACAGGCGGCAGCAGACCGAGGTGAAGTACCGGTCGGCGCGGTGATCGTCGCGCCCGACGGGCAGGTGGTGGCCGCAGATGGGAACCGCACCCGCGAGTTGAATGACCCCACTGCCCATGCTGAGATTCTGGCTCTGCGCGCCGCATGTGCCGCGGCCGGGTCCGAGCGTTTACCCGATCATGACCTTTACGTAACCCTTGAGCCTTGTGCCATGTGCGCCGCAGCGCTGGCCGCAGCCCGCATCCGGCGCATCTACTACGGCGCTTCCGATCCGAAATCTGGCGGTGTCGCGCATGGCGCGCGCGTGTTTTCACACCCACAGGCCCACCATCGACCCGAGGTCTATGACGGCATTGCCGCCGAAGAGGCTGCCGCGCTGCTGAAACGCTTCTTCGCGGCGCAGCGCGGTTAAGTTTTTACGACCATTTCACGTGGGATATCAGCCAGGGGCTTGCCCCCATCTGACGTCACCACAAAGCTTTCGGTAATCGCCAGTCCCCAGTCTGGGGTCCAGAGGCCGGGCATTAGGTGAAAGGTCATATTCTCTTGCAATTCCGTCGTGTCACCGGGTCGCAGGCTCATGGTGCGCTCGCCCCAGTCGGGCGGATAGCTGAGCCCGATGGGATAGCCGGTGCGGTTGGCTTTGACATACCCCGCGCGGGCGAAACTGTCATAGACACAAGCCGCGACCTCTTCGCAGGTGATGCCAGGGCGTGCGGCGGTCATAGTGTCGTCGATAGCGGTTAGAACGGCGGCTTCGGCCCGGCGGATATCATCCGGGGGATCACCCAGAAACAGGCTGCGACTGGCGGGGCAGTGATAGCGTCGATAGCAGCCGGAGATTTCGAAATAGGTCGCCTCATCCCGCGCCAGAGGTCGGTCGTTCCAAGTAATGTGCGAAGCAGAAGCCTCACGACCGGAGGGTGCAATCGGCACGATAGCAGGGTAATCTCCGGCTAGGCCGGGCAGTCCGGCGATGCCTGCCGCCTGCACTTCGGCGACAAGTTGGTTTTTGGGCATTCCTTCCTGATATGCGTCACGCAGAACACCGTGCATATGTGCGGTCAGCTGACCCGCCTTGCGCATCATTGCGATCTCGGCATCGCTTTTTACGGCGCGCTTCCAATTCACAAGCCCTGTGGCATCAATCAATGCACCGAAGGCGCGTTCGAGGATGCGGTGACTGGCGGCTGAGTAATAATAGTTATCCATCTCCACGCCGATACCAGCGGTCCAGCCGCGATCCCGCAACGCAAAGACGAGCGCGTCGACCGGATGGTGGTCCGGGTGTTGCACATGCTCTTCGGGCCAGTCCAGCAGGTCCCTCGGGTCCAGCCAGGTGGTCTGCGCGGCCCCCGCTTTGTCCTGCGTTCTGCCCCACCAAAGGGGCGATCCGCTGGCGGGCAGGATGACCATCTGCGGTACGTAAAAGCTCCAACCGTCATAACCGGTGAGCCACGCCATGTTCGATGGGTCCGTGATCAACAAGGTCTCGATACCCTGTTGATCCATCGCAGAACGGGTCTTGTGAATGCGGTCAGCGTATTCCTGCGCGCTGAAATCCGACGCGGGCATCAGAGAGAAATCGCCTGCATGACCTCGGGCTCGATTACATCGACACCGGGTAACCCGTCAGCCAATTCCTGAGCCGATTGCGCGAGAATCGGAAAGGTCTTGTAATGGCACGGGATCACTGTCTTGAAATTGAAATACCGCTTGGCAGCATAGGCAGTGCCCTTCATGTCCATGGTAAAGTGGCCGCCTGCCGAAAGGATGCCGATATCGGGTTTGTAATAATCACCCATCCACTCCATGTCGGCCATAATGTCGGTATCGCCAGAGAAATAGAGCATACGGTCCTCTGACGCGATCATATAGCCGACCTCGGTTCCACCCGTACGCAGACCATCAGGCGTCGAGAAGGTCGAGCTGTGCGAGGCAGGCACCATCGTTAATTTGACACCGTTTAGGTCAACAGTGCCACCTTTGTTGAATCCGACCGTTTCAATACCTTCAGCCTCGGCCCAGTAGCCCATCAGGTCGTATTGCCCGACGACGGGCACGTTTAGATGTTTGGCCAGCGGCAGCACATCGACGACATGATCGAAATGAGTATGGGTCAGCAGGATATGCGTCGCGCCCGCAACGGCTGCGTCGTGCTGATCTTCGGGCAAAGACGGGTTGCCCGTCAGCCAGGGATCGATCAACAGAACTTGTCCTGCTGTTTCGATTCGAAAGCTGCCATGTCCCAGCCAAATGATATCCATAGAGAATCCTCCCATTTTCCGCTTGGAGTTAGCCTAGCATCGGCTATGTAAAAATCTATGGATTGGACGCAGTATGTTGATGGATATTGTGAGCGGCTCTCACCCGCGTATTGGGCCGAGCCGATAAACGCGATTACCAACGCGGCCTTTCTTATTGCTGCATTTGTGATGTGGCAAAGGGCGCGCGGGCAGGGCGTACCGTTGGCGATGGCTTTGGTTGTCATATTGGCGATGATCGGAATTGGCAGCTATCTGTTCCATACCCATGCGCAGGTTTGGGCGGCGATCTTGGATGTGACGCCAATTCTGCTGTACATCCTCGTCTACATCTACGCGGTGAATCGCGATGTCTGGCGGCTGAGCAACAGATACGCGCTGGGTTTGACCGCGATGTTCTTTCCGTACGTGGCGCTGACGATCCCGCTATTCCAGTTGGTGCCTGGGCTTGGTGGCTCGGCGGCATACGCCCCAGTTCCTCTATTGATTCTGATTTATGCGGTCCTGTTGCGCCGGAAAGCCCCGGACGCTGCGCGTGGGCTGACAATAGGAGCAACTGTCCTGATCACCTCGATCACCTTTCGATCACTGGACACTCCAATTTGCGGGTATCTGCCAACGGGGACGCATTTTATGTGGCACATTCTGAATGCAGTTATGCTGGGCTGGATGATTGAGGTTTATCTGCGGGCGATCCGAAATCCACCTGCTGGAGCTGCGGTGGCTGCAGGATCAGGACATTGATCAGAACCACCGAAGCATCATCCTGATTGGTTAGTCCCTGAACGCAGCAGCCAAAGCCTCGGGCAGATCAAATTCAGCCAATACGCGCGCGCGGCCTTCGGCTGACATCTTGAAAGCCGTTTTTTCAACGATGCGCTGGATTTTTTCGGCGGAGTGCTTGGCGGCAAAAGGTTCAAAGTACCATTTCAGAAAAACGAAACAGATCACGTCCTCGAGCGCCTGTACCTCGGCATTGCGCTTGATCCCTTGTTTGCGCAGCATTTGCCCGACGGCTTCTATATCGTCCGCACTATATTCAGCCTGTTCCATGAAACCTTGCACAACGTCAGCGTGATATACGCCTTGCGCCTTCCGCCAGGCCAGATACCCTGCACGTCCTTCGGGGTATTCAGTGCGCTTTAGCTTCCAGCGTTCGACATGCTGACCACGTGCGGCGATCTGTAAAGCATCCGACGCATCGGGAAATAGCCGATCCAGCTCTGCGCTCATGCGTTGGCCATAAAGCAGTTCGACCGGCTGACCGTCCTCTATATTAGGGTCTTGCGCATTTGCTGCGTCAATTGCGTCCAGAACGGTTTGCTTGCGTGTGCTCATTCTATGCTCCGTTAGCTCGCCTGAACGGCACCTGACGGGTGGTTCGGCGTTTGGTCCAAGACCATGCTAACGAGTTGTTGGAGTGGGTGCAGCAGTCAATTGTAAAAAGCGCCGGATCGGGAGGGGGCGTACCGATCCGGCGCGCAGGTCAGGGTTATTTGCCTGCCTGGGTGTGGTCCCTCGTCACGGGCTCCGAAACAGGCGCGGGGAAGCTAAGGTTTCGGGTCAGATTGTTCATATCGATACCCAAAGCCAGGGCGGGCGAGGTCAGAACCAGAGCGGACAATATGAAGGCGGGAAGAAGGGTTTTCATGAGGTGTCTCCGATTTCTCGTTGCGTCACGATATTGAGGTGAACTGTTCGGTTCATTTTTTCAATGGCAAAACTGAACTAATCGGTTTACTTATTTGCATATCAGCCATTCAAATATGCATGGCAGCTGGCGATATTGGGTTTGAATCCGCGTCTGCCGCCTGTCGCTCTTGCGAGTGTTGCGGCAGGCAGGTAAACGCCCCCTAACGTAGATGAGGGTTTCCGATGTCGATTGACCAAAGCACCGCCGCCAAGGTGGCCAAACTGGCCCGGATCAAGGTCGAGGATGATGCGCTGCCTGCGCTGGCGTCCGAGTTCAACAATATCCTCGGGTTTATCGAGCAACTGAACGAAGTGGATGTCGAAGGCGTCGAGCCGATGGTCTCGGTCGAGCCGATGCGCCTGAAGCGTCGTCAGGACGTGGTCACCGATGGAAACCAGCAGGACAAGGTCCTATCCAACGCCCCCGATGCGCGCGAAGGGTTCTTCGCTGTTCCAAAAGTTGTGGAGTAAGTCATGAGCGAACTGAACAAACTGGGCCTGGCCGAGGCCCGCGATGCGCTGCGTGCCAAAGAAGTGACCTCGGTCGAACTGACCGAGGCCTGCCTCAAGGCCATTGACGAAGCCGACGCGCTGAACGCGTTTGTCCACAAGACGCCCGAGATCGCGTTGGAGCGCGCCAAGGCGGCGGATGAGCGGATCAAAGGCGGCGACGCGCCTTCGATGTGCGGTCTGCCGATCGGCATCAAGGACCTGTTTTGCACTAAGGGCGTGCCCTCGCAAGCGGCCTCGAAAATTCTCGAGGGGTTCAAGCCCGAATACGAATCCACCGTGTCGCAACAATTGGCGGATGCTGGTGCTGTGATGCTGGGCAAGCTGAACATGGACGAGTTCGCGATGGGTTCGTCTAATGAAACATCCGTTTACGGCAATGCGGTCAGCCCGTGGCGGCGCGGCAATGACGATGCACAGCTGACACCCGGCGGCTCGTCCGGTGGCTCAGCCTCGGCTGTCTCGGCTGACCTGTGTCTGGCCGCGACCGGTACCGATACCGGCGGTTCGATCCGCCAGCCTGCTGCTTTTGTCGGTATCACCGGCATCAAGCCAACCTATGGTCGTTGCTCGCGCTGGGGCATTGTGGCCTTCGCCTCTTCTCTGGATCAGGCCGGTCCGATGACCAAGAACGTCCGAGACGCAGCGATCATGCTGGAAACCATGTGCGGTCATGACCCCAAGGATTCCACCAGCGCCGAGCTGGCCGTGCCAAATTTCGAGGCGATGCTGACCGGCGATATCAAAGGCAAGAAAATCGGTATCCCAAAGGAATACCGCATGGACGGCATGCCTGCCGAGATTGAAAAGCTTTGGGCCGATGGCACCGCTATGCTGAAAGACGCAGGCGCCGAAATCGTAGATATCTCGCTGCCGCATACCAAATACGCGCTGCCTGCCTATTACGTGATTGCTCCTGCCGAGGCGTCGTCGAACCTCGCCCGCTATGACGGTGTCCGGTATGGCCGCCGAGCGCAGTTGGCTCAAGGCGATGGCATCACCGAGATGTACGAAAAGACCCGTGCCGAAGGCTTCGGTCATGAGGTCCAGCGCAGGGTGATGATCGGCACCTACGTGCTGTCTGCAGGCTTCTATGACGCCTACTACAACCGCGCTCGCAAGGTCCGCACCCTGATCAAGAAGGACTTCGAAGATGTCTTTGCCGCAGGCGTTGATGCGATCCTGACCCCGGCAACGCCGTCGGCCTCGTTCGGTCTGGGCGAGATGACCGAGGCTGATCCTGTTCAGATGTACCTGAACGATGTGTTCACCGTGACAGTGAACCTCGCTGGCCTGCCCGGTATTTCGGTTCCTGCTGGTCTGGACAAACAGGGCCTTCCGTTGGGTCTGCAGCTGATCGGCCGTCCGTGGGAAGAAGGCGATCTGCTCAACACCGCCTACGCGCTAGAGAGCGCGGCTGGGTTTGTGGCCAAGCCCGGAAAATGGTGGTAATCCTCAAACCTGACACGGCAATAAAGAACCGGAGCAGTCAAATGCGCAAATTGCTTCTGATCCCGGCCCTTGGGCTGATCGCGGCATGTGATACCGTTACCCCTGTTTCGGGTACCGGTTTCAATACGCCGGAATATCAGGCGCAGCGCGAGTCCGAACTGGCCGGGCAGGGTCTGGCCGGTAATCCGCTTGCGCCACCCGAGGCGGTTTCCGAACAGCCGCTCTCGGCGCAGGGGGCTGTTGGTGCCGTACCAACAGGCGACGCCTCTGACATCGCCAACCAGACGGCCATTGCCTTGGCGAATACGTCGGGTCAAGAGACGCGCGTCGCGCCTCTGACTGCAACAAACAACCCAAGTATCTCTGATGAGCAGGATTTTGAGGCTGTCTCAAACCGTCGCAGTATCGATGCCGACGCCGCTCGTATCGAACAGAATCGGCAGTCTTACGAGGTCGTCGCCCCTACTGCCGTGCCCGAGCGTGGCTCTGACGGGCAACCCAATATCGTGCAATACGCCCTGAGCACTTCGAACCCCATCGGTACCCAGTTGTACAGCCGAGCCGGATTTAACCTGCAGGCCAAGGCACAGCGCAACTGCGCTCAGTTCGCCTCTCCTGATCAGGCGCAGATTGAGTTTCTGTCGAATGGAGGCCCCCAGCGTGACCGCAAAGGGCTGGATCCGGATGGCGACGGTTACGCCTGCGGCTGGGACCCCAGCCCGTTCCGCAGTGCCGTCAACAACTAAGCTCTCCCCCATCTGGCACCCATCGCCCAATTTCGGCCCCCGTCGGGATGGGCTGTCACCCAAGCTGATCGTGCTGCACTACACCGCAATGGAGAGCGCTGCTGCCGCGCTTGAACGTCTCTGCGATCCGGGTCCCGAGGTCTCCGCCCACTACCTGATCGGTCGTGACGGTGCGCTATGGCAGCTTGTCCGAGAGGAAGATCGCGCTTGGCACGCCGGGGCAGGGGAGTGGCAAGGGCAAGCCGACATAAACTCCCGCTCGATCGGGATCGAGCTGGACAATGGCGGAGATCACCCGTTTGCCGAACCCCAAATGCGTGTATTGGAACAGCTTTTGCCCGAACTCATGCAGCGTTGGACCATCGCGCCAGAGGGTGTGATCGGGCATTCCGACATGGCACCGGGCCGCAAGTCCGACCCCGGCCCCCGGTTCGACTGGCAAAGGTTGGAACACCAGCGCCTTGCCGCTCGGCGTGGTACTGCCCTCGAACCGAACGTCAACTTCCGCGAGCTGGCGCAGAACCGGGGCTACACAGCGACAAGCGACGAGAAGACGCTCCTAAATTCCACGCGCCTGCGCTATCGCCCGTGGGCCTCCGGCCCCTTGCACCCCGATGATCTCAAAGCGCTCTGTCCACTCCCAAGATCAACCTGATCCGCCCTTCATCTGGCCAAAAATATCTCGGGGATGAATTGGCCGCAGGCCAAGAAGGGGCTGGCCCCTTTAACGTGCCAACCACCCTTGACGCCACCTTGCACAGAGCCTACCCAACCCACGCGCGGAGGGCCGGATGGCCGCTGGGGTCGTAAGGCCCGAGAGGAAAGTCCGGACTCCACAAGGCAACGGTGCCGGGTAACGCCCGGGCGGGGAAACCCGACGGAAAGCGCCACAGAAATCAGACCGCCACACACGTGTGGCAAGGGTGAAACGGTGGGGTAAGAGCCCACCGCGCCGCTGGCAACAGTGGCGGCACGGCAAGCCCCACCGGGAGCAATGCCGAATAGGGTCCCCGCGCGGGCCGGTCGGTGCAAACCGATACCGCCGCTAGGCACGCCTTGGCCGAGAGGGACCGGGTTGGTAGCTCGAGCCGCGCAGCAATGCACGGCCTAGAGGAATGGTCATCGAAGGGGGCAACCCTGGAACAGGATCCGGCTTACAGGCCCTCCGCGCATATCCTGTTACCCGCCCGGAGGTGTGTAGGTGCCGCCAAGTGCTGCAGCTTTTTCGGCGACGGCAACAAATTCCTGCGCCGACCATGCGCGAACGGTCTCGATCCTCGAAACCGCACCCGTGCCCGCGACGGCCATGCCAATTGCCACAGCATCACTGCCTTCAGGCAGTTCGCTGATAACGACGACATCATTGCCTCCGGTGGTTATATAAAATGAGATCAGTCTGCCGCCTGCTTTCTCAAGCAAAGCCTTGACGGGACCGGTGCGATCTTCCGGTTTTGCCAACATTCCTTTGACCCCATCTTGCGAATAAGACGCATAGGTAATGAAAACAGGCATATTTCTCTCCCTTGGTTGCAGTTTATTCGGAGCGCTAAAAGCGGCCGACTCCCTGGCCGTGTCGCGTGCAGGATTGCGCGCAAACCGGAAAAGACCCGGCCAAGTAGACAGCCGGGCGTTGCTATAGTTGTGAGCGGTGTTGTCTGCCGGAATTTACATCCGGCACGGTATTACCTAAGTCCGTAAAACGGGCTTCGAAGGTTCCGGCGACACTATCACAGAATCGTGAGCGCTCCAAATCGACTGCTCTTGAAGCCGTGTCAGGAATTGTTCCCCTAACGCGGCGAATCCGGTTGACTTGGGCGCATGAGCGGTTAAAAGCGCACGCTCACAAGGATTCAACCGAAAGGCCCCTGCCTTTTCGGACGCAGGAGATAACCATGGCGAAGCCGACGACAATCAAGATCCGTCTGAACTCGACCGCGGGCACGGGCCACTTCTACGTGACCAAGAAGAACGCGCGCACCATGACCGAGAAAATGACCATTCGTAAATACGATCCGGTCGCTCGGAAGCATGTCGAGTACAAAGAAGGCAAGATCAAGTAATCTGCCCTCTGACATACTTTTTGAAGAAGGACTCTGCCATGCAGGGTCCTTTTTTGTATTGTTTTGGGGTATCTCTTGGTCGGCCTAAACCAAGCAGGGGCGTTGCAGGGGCGCATCAGAGGTTTGGGTGTTCTGAATCTCAGCGGCTTGCTTTTTCTAATCCCCTGCCGCTACGCTTCAGCAACCCTTTCCAAAATGTTGACCGCCATGAAAAAAATCTTGTTGCCCGCTCTTGCTGTTCTGACATTGTCAGCCTGCGAAGACCCCTTTAACCGCGAAGGTGTTGGTTTCACCGGGATTGATGGTGAACCGCGCACAGTGTCGGATGTGAAAGGCGCCGTAGCCTTTTTGCCGCCAGAAACCAACATCCCGGCGGAACTGGCCAAGCTACCAACGGTCCAGGTTACATCGGACAAAGCCGAGCTTGAAAAGATCGCGGGTGTCGCAATCGATAATGGCGGTCGCTCAGATGCGAATTCAGTTCAGCTCACTGGCAGTGATACCAATCTGTACCTGAGCAATGTCAGTGTAAACGGTCAGTTGTTCGGTGTCCTGCGTACGGAAAACAACTCCACCAAAGTTGATACATCGGTGGGCTCGGCCTTTGGCGCTCAAACGGAACGCTTTACCGGATGCTTGCCCGCAGGTGATGTATACCGCAAGGGTTCGTCCGAGCGCAGTTCGGGTTTTGCAGTGCCGCTGAACTGCCGTTAATTTAGCTTACACAATCTAAGTAAAAGCCCCCGCCATTGGCGGGGGCTTTCTAGTTTCAGTGTTTCTGCAAGTCTTACGAGGCACTGAACAAGGGCTCAAACCCAGCACCGGTCATTCAATCCATGTGACACACCGGGCGATGATCACGCGAGTTCAGAGGCCCCCGCCATCCGTTGGCATCCAAGCAAGCGCTATGCGTGTTCTCTATTCCGCCTCACCGCCAAAGAATAATCAGTGGTGAAACTCTGCCCAGATCAGCAGAACTGTTTAACCTCAACTGATAGGAAGCAACGTTCATTGCTCTACCAATGCCTGCCCATTCTCGTCAAAGAAATGAAGTTTGTCGGTGGGAAAATGCAGGCCGATCTTTGCCCCAGGCTTTAGAGCGGTGTCCCCATTTAGGCGCACGGTAACCTTCTCTTCGGCGCCGCAATCCACGATCAGGAAGGTATCTGCCCCCAGATACTCAATCACCTCGATGATGCCATCACATTGCCCATCGCCCGATGATACAACATCGATGTGTTCGGGGCGAATGCCGAGTTTGCTTGCTACACCCGAGCGCGCGAAGTCGCCGCCTCTGCCATGTTCCAGAGTGTAGCCATCGTTCTGAGTCGTGCACGGCAATATGTTCATTTTGGGGCTGCCAATGAACTGTGCGACAAACAGGTTGGCAGGGCGTTCGTAAAGCTCGCGGGGTGTGCCGACTTGCGCGATCTTGCCGTACTCAAGCACGACGATGCGGTCGGCCAATGTCATCGCTTCAACCTGATCGTGCGTTACGTAGATCATAGTGCGCTTTAGGTTCTGATGAAGTTTCGCGATTTCGTAACGCATTTCGACACGAAGCGCTGCATCAAGATTCGAGAGCGGTTCATCGAACAGAAACGCCGTCGGGTCGCGCACGATAGAACGACCAATCGCAACGCGCTGCCGCTGTCCACCGGACAGGTCCTTGGGGCGACGTTCCAGAAAAGGTCCCAGCTTGAGAACCTCGGCGGCTTTATTGACCTGCTCTGCTATCTCGGCCTTCGGAACACCCGCGACCTTAAGTGAGAACCCCATATTTTCGGCGACCGTCATGTGGGGATAAAGCGCATAGGATTGGAACACCATCGTCAGACCCCGCTTGGAGGGTGGGTGATCCGTGACATCATTTCCGTTGATTAGTAGCGATCCGCGCGAGATATCTTCAAGCCCACCGATCATGCGAAGCAGGGTGGATTTTCCACAGCCCGATGGACCGACGAAGACGATGAATTCACCTTCATCAATCATTAGGTCAACGCCTTTGATGACCTGGGCCGAGCCAAACCACTTTTCGACGGATTTTAGTTCGATGCTGCCCATTAGTTCCTCCCTGCCCAATGCAGCCAAACCGCGGCTGTCCAGGTGAATGAATTCCCTCCGGCAGGGCTGCCGGTCAGAGGATCGTAGTATTCAGCGAAGCCGTTTGTTGCGATCAGCTGCGACGTTTTCTGGCGCAGTGCCTCGGCTTCTTCGTGGTGCCCCATATCCGCCAATCCAAACCCGATCAGCATATTCATGAACCCCCAAGTGGGACCCCTCCAGTACCTGCGTTGGTCGAAGTTGGGCATCGCGGGATCATAGCTGGGAACTGGAAAGGGTACTTTTGCAAGCGTCGCCTGCAGGCGCTCCAGCATGTGCTGTGAATCAAGTCCCCCAAACCAGCAAAGATACGACGCGTTTGAGATGCTTCCGGCCCAATCACCAGTCAGCGCATCACGCGAGTCGAACGAGCTCAGCGTTTCGTTCCACAAAGATCGCGCGCCCGCTTCGAGCCTTTGAATGTCGCTACTTAGTCCATCCGCAGCAATTCCAAGCCTTTCGCTGATCTCCTGCAGATCGCGCGCGGCGCGCAGAGTGATAAATGTCATCGTCGGATCTGCGACTCGGAAGGGATTCAGGCTCAGCAACTTCTGTTGATCCCAGTCGGCCTGACAGCCGATCTGAACCAATTTGATATAGCGGTCATAGTCGTATTTGGTCGGTCGATCTGCACTGTTGACGTGGCTTGTGTCACGGCGCTGGTAGTCTCCGACACCTGTGGGATCTACGCCCTCCATTGCTTTGTCCCAGTCCGGTGCATTGTCGCGACCAGCTTCCCACGGATGCGTGGTGCAGACCGCGCCGTGTTCGTCGAGTCGCCATCTCATGATCCAGCGATGCCACGCCAGCAGAGATGGGAAAAGCGCGCGAACGCGGTCCGCGCCTGCATCGCCATCTTTTTCCCAGATCTTCCGCGCCACAGTTGCAGCCACCGGGGGCTGAATGATGCCAGAGGACGGGATCGGCCCGTGGCCACCCCAGACATCCGGGCCGGGGTAATATCCGTCATCCTGTTTGTGGAACAGGATATGCGGCACCATTCCATCGTCCCACTGGCCCGAGAACAGTGTTTCAAGTTCCACCCAGGCTCGATCAATGTCGAACTCGGCAAAGCCAAGCGCCGCAATCGCGCTGTCCCAATTCCATTGATAGGGGTAAAGCCCTTCGGTCGGGATGGTGTAGCCGCCGCGATCATTGGCAACCAGGATGTTGCGCGCCTCGCGATCAGGGTTGGTATGTTGGTTCATCTCAGTCATCCTTTGACAGACCCGGCTGTCAGGCCTTTGGTCATGAAACGTTCAAGTCCCAAAAACAGCGCCATAATCGGAACAGTGGCGATCACCGCACCCGCCATCAGGTGTTGTCGGGGAATTTCCGAGGAGTTCAGCATCGTGACGCCTCGGGTCAGGGTGAATTTCGAAGGGTCGTCCAGCAGCATGAAGGCCAGCAGGAACTCGTTCCAAGCGATCATGAAGACGTAGAGCGAGACCGACGCCAGCGCAGGCAGGCTAAGCGGCAGCGTAATCTTCCAAATCACTGCCAGCCGCGACAGCCCATCCATGAGACCGGCCTCTTCCACCTCAGTCGGCAAACCACGGAAATAACCTTGCAGCATGTACAGCGCGACAGGGATCGTCGTGACCGGGTAGATCATCACGATGCCAAGGATCGAGTTGCGCAAGCCGGTCAGCGAGAACGCGATATAGATCGGCAGCGCCAGGACGATCATCGGCACCATGTAGATCAGCAGAATCGAGCGCGAGAATGCCTTTTGCCCTGAGAAACGGAACCGCGCCACCGCATAGGCTCCGGGAACGCTGAACAGCAGGGTGATAAAGACCGTCAGGACCGAGACGTAGAGCGAGGTCCAAAGATAGGTGCCGAAGTTGAAATCGCGAAACAGCTCGGTATAGCTGCGAAACAGCGCGGTGCCTTGTGACAGATCTACCGAGAAATCCAGCGGGTTCTGCAACAGGGCCTGTTGCGACTTCAGGCTGGTCATCACCATCACATAGAACGGGATGATCACGATCGCGGTAAAGAAGATGTAGCCAAAGCCCGTACAGAACCGGATCACGGCCTCTTCGTATTCGTGTCTGGTGAGCTCGCCGAACGGTGTCTCTTTCAGGATTGCGGCAACGGATAGGTGCATCACGACTGCCATCGCCACGACGGTGACCAGTATTGCCTGCAGGGATGTGTCAGAGCCGATTAGGACAGGCCCGACTCCGGTCAGGCAAGACAGGCCTAACAAGGCGGAAACACCCAGTCGGGCCGGCGCGCGTTGCGCCGAGAAGCGGACATACACCAGACCGGCAATAGCCCCCCATATCAAGCAGAGCAAGACCTGTGGCCGGAACGCAGCCCCGGTCGAGAATGACATGGTGATGGCGACAGTAGTGGCGATCACCACCAGCCAGAGCGCGCCTAGAATCGGGGCGGTTATATACCCTTTGCGCATCACAAACCCTCCTCACGGCTGATGAAGCGGAAGAAGACGAAGCTGAAGGCAATCAGGCACATCAGGATCACAACGGCCACCGCTGCGCCAGCGCCGATGTTCGAAACCGCAAAGGCCTGTTCATAGACATTTACGGTCAGAGTACGGGTGCCGGCATTGCCGCCGGTCAGCAGGAAGATGTCGTCGAACTTGTTAAACGTCCAAATGAAACGCAGCAGGAACAGTACCGACAGGATGCCCAGCAGTTGCGGGATGCTCAGTAGCCAGAATTTCTGGAATGGTGAGGCTCCATCCATATCTGCTGCTTCATACATGCTGGAGTCGATTGATTGCATCCGCGCCAGAATGAACAGGAACGACAGCGGGAAATAGCGCCAGATCTCGAACACTGTCACCATGATCAGCGCCAAAGGGCGTTCCCCGAAGAAGTTGATCGGTTCACTGCTTAGTCCCATCTGCACCAACAATGCGTTGGCAGAACCCGAGAACGGGTCGAACAAGGTGACCCATGTGAAGGCCACAGCGATGACTGGCGCCACATAGGGGAACAGATAGAGGCCGCGTATGAACCCTTGTCCCTTGAAGCTTTTATTCAGTAACAATGCTGCAAACAGGCCCATCACCAAAGCTCCAATGGTGCCGACCACGGTGTAGAACAACGTGACCCACAGCACGCCCCAGAACTCGTCTCCATCAAAGACACGGGCGTAGTTTTCCAGACTGAATTCAAGGTTGGTCAGGACGCTGGGTCCGCTCCCGGTCACGCCGGGCTCTGATCCTTCGAGCAGCTCTTCGAAAGCGTCCGGATCTCCGTCCAAGGTGACCGGAATACGGATGCGTTCGCGTTGACCGCCTTCCAGTGTGCCGAAATCGCAGAACAGGTCTTGCCCGTCCAGAACACAGGGACTTGCAACTTCGCGCGCCGTCACGCCGTCCGGTAGAACATCTGTCAGGGTGACGCCGACAACGGCGATGTCCTGACTTGAGTTGCGGACGCGGTATTCAATCCGCAGATCGTCTCCCGATCCGCGTAAGCTTTCACGCACCACAGGTGCAGGCGGACGAAGGTCAGACAGGGTGAAGGGCTTGAAGCTGATCCAGAAGATCGCCAGCAAGGGCAGGATCACCACAAGCGATACACTGATCACTGTCGGAGCCAGCAGCGTCCAGGCCAGACGCGCCTCGCGTTTGGCTAGCGCCCCGGTTCCGGTCGGTGGGGTGGCCGAAGACATGGGATACCTCGAAGGGTTGGGTGCAGCGGCGTAATCGCCGCTGCATGTGTCACAAGGTTACTGAACCTTCGCGAGCTCGTCGTTCATTGCGGCCACTGCAGCGGCGGCATCGATTTCATCGTCGATATATTGGCGCACGACCCGGTTAATTGCCTGGCTGTTGATCATTTTGGACGCCAAAGCCAGCTGGCCTTCAGCAACGCCCCAGCGCTGCGCCACGTCCAGACCGCCGACGATCTCATCGATCATCGCCTGATCATACAGCTCGCCCAACGGGGCTTTGCGGTCCACGCCAACAGGCAGCTCTGCCCATGCTTCCGAGAACGCGGTCGGGTTGTCAGCATTACCGCGACGGACCGGGAACTTGCCCTCGGGTGCGATGGCCAGTGTTTGAGTATAGCCGTCGTCCATGGCGAATTTCACGAACTCCATAGCCGCGTCGGTGTCGGCGTCGTTGGTGATGCCAAAGTAACGAACGTCACCCCAAGCCGCGCCATCCGGGTTCGATGGGCCCGAGAAGTTAGTGACGATACCAGTCTTCGAGGCCAGATCGCGTGAGGTCGGATCATCGTTGATCGTCGGCGGGGCGCTGTCGCGCAGACCGGCCAGTTCGTCAAGGATGAAGGGCGACCAGATGATCATCGCTGCTTTGCCATCAAAATACAGCTCGCGCGATTGTTTCCAGAATAGCTCACCCGGGGGCGAGGCTTTCGAGATCGCCTTGTAGAAATCCAATACCTCTATGGTCTTGGCTTCATCCAGCGGCTGGAATCCGTCCGCGCCAACAGGGGTCACGCCATTGGCGAGGAACACATGCTCCAAAACCTGACTCATGAAGTTTTCATCAACTTTGGTTGCAGCAACGAAACCGTACATCTCGGGCGGGTTGTGCAACTGCTCCAGCGCAGCAACGACGTTGGCGAATGAGTTCGGGGCCTCAAGGCCCGCTTCATCAAACAGGTCTTTGCGGTAGACAACCATTTGGGTCCATCCATCGACCGGTACCGACGCGGTTTCGTCATTGAACGCCGCCATACCAAGCGCGCCGGGGGCGAAGGTGTCGGCGCCCAGTTCTTCGATCACTTCGGTGGCGGCTTCGGTGTCCAGAATGCCCGCTTCAGCCCATGGCAGGGCATATTGCAGCGGATGATAGACCACATCTGGCAGGTCTCCGGCGGCAAATGCTGCTGTGGCGCGTGTACCCAGATCACTTTCGGTGACCGGGATAACCTCGACCGTGGTGCCGGTTTCAGCCTTGAACTGGTCAGCCATTTCCTGTTGCTTGGCCAGCCGCTCGGGCTGTTCTTCGGTGGTCCAGAAGCGGATCGTATCCGCCTGAGCTGACGTCGCCGCCAATACTAGCGCAAGCGATGTTCCAAGCATCATTCGCGATGCTAAAGGTGCAAGTTTCATAGTCGGTTTCCTCCCCGGTTATGATCTTTTGAAAGTTGAATTTTTCGAGCCAGTTCTTCGGCTGTAACGCTTAGTGGCCCGTCGGAATTGCGTTCGATCAGAACGGCCTCACCAATCTCACGCAGATCTGTCGATGCTTCACCGCGAGTCTGGCTGATCAGCATCGTCGCAAGGCGTTCTCCGGCCCGCTTAGAATCGACGCTGAACGTGGTTAGACCAGGGCTGACATATTGGCATTCAGGGATGCCGTCATATCCCAGAATTGATACATCTTGCCCGACCTCGAGGCCCAGTTCTGCACAGACCGAGTAACACCCCAGCGCAGCCAGATCCGTTGCAAACACTATTGCAGTAGGTGGGTGATTCAGCGTCAAAAGCGCGCGTGCCTCAACCGCACCCTCCTCGCGCGTACGAGCACCTTCCCGGATCAACTCGGGATCGGCAAGCAAGCCCGCGATCTTGAGACCTTCGAGATAACCATCACGGCGCAGATGGCTGTAGTTGAATTTCGGATCGCTACCGACATAGCCGATACGCGTATGGCCAAAATCGACGAGCCGACCGACCGCATCACGGGTTGCAGATTCACCCGAAATGTCGAACCAGGATGTCTCATCCTGCCAGTCCGCCTGCCCATACCCCGTGCGGCCATACATGATGAAGGGAACCTTCAACTCTTGCAGGTATTTCACCCTCGCATCGTCGACCTCGGTCCGGGGCAGAATGAATCCATCGGCTTTGCGCTCTTCGACAAGCCGCCCCAATACATCAAGCATATCTTTTTCGGACTTCGCCGTAGAAATCGTCATCGTCCAGTCGGATGCGCTCGCCGCTTCGCATGCTCCGGCCAGAAAGTCCTGAAGAAATGGATTATGCCGGTCTGGTTCTTCGCTGTTGATGACCATGGCGATGGCGCGCACCCGCCCGGTTCGTATCGCCTGCGCATGGCTGAGTGGGCGATAGCCCATCTTTCGCGCCGTGGTTTCAACGCGCTTTCTCGTGGATTCCGAGATGTCGGTATATCCATTCAGGGCGCGGGACACCGTGCTCTTAGAAAGCCCAAGATGATCGGCCAATTGATCCAGTTTTACCCTGCCGGGGCCAGAATGACTCCGGGGGCGAGACTGCGGTTGCTGGAGACTTGGATTCGTCATCATTCTTCTATTTGTTTTCTCCGAAACCGGTTTCGGCAATCAAAATTATGAAATTCTTTGATTGGATCGACCAAGTACACGAACGTTCCAATGGCGAAAGGCGCTGATGAACGCATATGCAAACTTGCAAACGCGGCTTTCAGAGTGGTGCAAAATTAGGGTTGCGCCAACATGGTTGACTGCCGACTGCTACAGTAACTGCAGGCTGATCATTGTTCGCGGAGCTTTGATGGGAATCGGTGAATTGAGCATGAGGACTATGCGTAAATACGGGCGACTATCCGGCTATGAGGGCGTGTAAAATTTGTGGAGGCAAAATAAACTAGTCGGAACATCATGCGAATTCACCAAGGCTTGGTATGGGCTTTTGAAGAGCAACATAAAAAAAGCCCCGCTTAGCGGAGTGCTAAGCGGGGCTTTCTGTATTCTGTTGGAAGCAGTTTTATTCTCTGTTGCCCAGTAGTTGCAGCAGGAACATGAACATGTTGATGAAGTCCAGATACAGGTTCAATGCACCCATGATTGCCGCTTTGCCAAGCCATTCCTGATCGCCAGCATGAGCCATCTGCAGATAGGTGGTTTTGATCTTCTGCGTGTCATAGGCGGTCAGGCCGGCAAAGATCAGCACACCCAGGATCGACACTGCGAACATGATCGCAGGCGACTGCAGGAAGATGTTGATAACCATCGCGACGATCAGGCCGATAACGCCCATCATCAGGAAGGTGCCCATGCCGGACAGGTCTTTCTTAGTGACGTATCCGTAAAGCGACAGGCCCGCGAATGCGATCGAAGTCACCAGGAACACCTGCGCGATCGAGATGCCGGTGAATGCTACGAAAATCCAGCTCAGCGACAGGCCCATCACGGCTGCAAATGCATAAAAGAACAGCTGTGCGCCGGACGCCGAGAGGCGGTTGATGGCGGCGCCAAAGCCAAACACCATCGCCAAGGGTGCAAACATCACGATCCAGCCCAGGATATTGGGGCTCAGCGTGACCGGATCACGGAAGATCGACAGCAGTTGCGGGCTCGAGCCCACCGCCCATGCCACGGCAAATGTGATCAGCATGCCTACGGACATCGTGCCGTAGACTTTGTTCATATGGGCGCGCAGGCCCTCGTCTATCTCGGCAGCGCGCGCGCCGGACGCCGTCCGGATCGTGTCGAATTGTGCCATATAGGGGTCTCCCTTCAATATTCTGTTCGCAGCCCACGGATGCGAGCCGGTTTCCCGGTAAATATCGGAGAGTGTGGCCCTCGTTTCAAGGGTTTTAAGCCTGAAACTCAGCAAAACTGTCGGCAATTTTTGCAACTGTCGCCAAAAAACCGGCGGCTTGGTCGCCAAATCCCTCAAGCCGCCGGTATTTTCGAATTAATACAGATGTTTGTGCCAGCTGTCGGGCGCGTGCCAGAACGGGCGCTCTGCTTCGTTACGCGCGTCTTTGCGTGAAACGCCGATGTCATTCAGTGCATCATCATCAAGCTGGGCGAGGGCGCGCCGCTGACGAGCGAGGTTAAACAGGTCAAGTATCCGAGCACCAATCGCCTTACGCTTGATGCGACGATGAGTTGAGATGGCTATATGGGTCATGATCATTGCCCTTTCCTGATTGTTTGATGAAACATAGCGCTTCAATCAATTTCCTTGATCTATATGGAGTAGTCTGACACATTTTGGAAATGAATGTTTATGACGAGTCTCATAAGGAATCTTGAACATGCGAAATCTGGACATCACTACATTGCGGTCTTTCGTAGCTGTTGCTGACCATGGAGGCGTGACGCGTGCCGCTGGATTTCTTCACCTCACGCAATCTGCAGTCTCAATGCAGCTCAAGCGGCTGGAAGAGCTTTTGGGGCTGGAATTACTGGATCGGTCCGGTCGAACCATCGCGCTAACGGCGTCCGGAGAGCAATTGCTGGCATACGCACGGCGAATGATTGCGTTGAATGATGAGGTAATCGGGCGGCTGACGGATCAGGCGTTTGAGGGCGAGGTCGTGCTAGGCGTACCGCATGACGTCGTTCATCCGTTCATCCCGCGGGTGTTGAAGCGTTTCAATGCCAGCTTTCCCCGGGTCAGCGTGAACTTGGTAACGTCCAATACGCGGCACTTGAAAGAAGAGTTCGCCCGCGGAAGCTTCGATCTGATTGTGACTACGGAATCGGGCGCGGGCGAAGGTGCCGAAACCCTGCACCATATGCCTTTGCGTTGGGTTGGCGCGCTGAACGGATCTGCCTGGCGCCAAAAGCCTTTGCGGCTGGGGTTTTGCCGGAATTGCATTTTCCGCCCGGTCGCGACAGCGGCGCTGGATGATGCGGGAATCGAATGGGATATGAGCATCGACAGCGATTCCGACCGCACCGTTGAAGCCACCGTCAGCGCTGATCTGGCGGTGGGAGTTTTGCTGGAAGGCACCCAGCCCAGCCATCAGGAACTGATTGACCATGCCGGGGTGCTGCCGGATTTGCCTGTACAGTTCATCAACCTCTATGGTGCCGAGCGGGTACGTGAGGAATACGTGTCAGAGCTTGCGAACCTACTGCGCCAAAACTTCAATCATCCAACGGCGCAGCCGCTTAAAGTGGCGAGTTGACGCGGATCACCACTTTGCCGGTGGATTTGCGATCGCGCAGCAGTTCCAAACCTATTGCTGCGTCCTGCAAGGGCAGGACGTGGCTGATATGAGGCTTTATCCGGCCCTCTGAGTGCCAGCGGAACAAGGTGCTGAAGCTGTCGTGCACGATCTCGGGCCGGAAATTCAGATAGCCGCCGATATATACGCCGATCACGGTCAGGTTCTTGACCAAAAGATGATTGGCTGGAACCTGTGGCACCTCACCTCCGGCAAATCCGATCGGTAACAAGCGGCCTTCCGGGTTGGTCGCGCGGAAGGCGGCCTTGAAGACATCTCCACCAATCGCATCGTAGACCACGTCAGCACCACCCAGAGCGAGAACGCGGTCGCGCAGGTCTTCGCTTGCGTCAAGCAGATGGTCTGCACCAGCTTTTTGTGCCACGGCCAATTTGTCCTGCCCGCGGGCTTGGGCGATGACTGTCGCACCCATCTGTTTTCCGATTTCAACTGCGGTCAATCCCACGCCACCGGCAGCACCGGTGACCAGTAGGGTCTCGCCCGGTTGCAGTCGCGCCCGGTGCGCAAGAGCAATATGGCTGGTGCCATAGGCAATTTGGATCGCGGCCGCGTCTTCGAAACTCATGGAATCTGGAAGGGGAATTGCCCGGTCCGCATCAAAAACGCCTGATTCGGCCAGGCCGCCTTGACCCGAATAGACTGCAACACGATCACCCAACTTCAAATGCGCAGCATTGTTTCCAATTTCGGTGACAATCCCCGCAATCTCCATACCCAGCGTAAACGGTGCTTCGGGGGTGTCCTGATACGTGCCTTTCTGCATCAGAAGGTCTGCAAAGTTCAGGCCGCAGGCGCGGATTGCGATACGAACTTGGTTCTCTTGCAGCGGTACTTCGCGTGTTTCGCATAGCTGAGCGGGTGCCCCTTTGGTCTCGATACGAAATGCCTGCATCATTGGTCTCCGCTCTTTTGTCGCCATAGGCCGTTTGGCTTGACCGTTTGTCAATTCCATTCGCAATCTTCACAGCGTTAAACTGAATAGGGTGGATCAACAGTTTCCCATTTGGAAACTATTAATCTCTATGTTGGCCGTACAACCACAAACCACTGTTCGAATTCTCTGATTCAACCAGCTTGAAAAAATAACGGATTGCGGCAATATTGTACTATGGTGCTGTTCGGGGGGCACGATCCGAATTAGGGAGTTCTTAAGCAGCGACCCGCTAACTAAGCGGCGATGGCTGCTGTCGCGGTTTCCCGGACAGGTGTTTGTGTAAAGGAGACTACCAATGACCCATCACGTCGATGTCCATGTGGGCAAACGCGTCCGGCATCGCCGCTGGCTGATTGGCATGACTCAACAGCAGTTGGCGCAGCAAGTTGGTATCAAGTTTCAACAAATCCAAAAATACGAAACAGGGGCCAACCGGATAAGCGCATCGCGTTTGTGGGACATTGCCGAAGCATTGGATGTTCCCGTCAGCTTTTTCTTCGAAGGCCTTGAAGAGACACAGAAGTCGGATGCGGACAAGAAATCGGTTCCTGCAGATCTGATGGGTGACAAAGAGGCGCTCGATCTTGTTCGCTCGTATTATGCGATACCGGAAAATCAGCGTCGCCGCCTGTTTGAACTGGCGCGTGTGCTGAGCGACGTCGCCTGATACAATCGCTTGACTTCGTGGGGTGTCGGGCGCACGGGTAATCCATGCAAAACACCCAACGAAGTGATCTAGAGATTGCCGAAGAAATGGCCGACGCGGCGCGGGTGGCCATTCTTCCGTTTTTCCGCCAATCCAACCTGAAGGCGGACAACAAGCTCGATGCCGGGTTTGATCCGGTAACAGCCGCTGATCGCGAAGCAGAGAAAGCAATGCGCGCAGTGCTGGCCAATCACCGACCTGAGGATGGTATTCTGGGGGAAGAGTTCGGTCATTCCGAGGGAACGAGCGGACGGGTTTGGGTACTGGACCCAATCGACGGCACGCGCGGGTTCATAAGTGGTACACCCACATGGGGTGTTCTGATCGCCCTAAGCGATGAGACTGGGCCGAAGCTTGGCGTGATCGATCAACCCTATATCGGTGAACGCTTTATCGGAGATAAAGAGCACGCCTTTGTCCAAGGCCCTATGGGGCGCACAGAACTAGGGACGCGCGATACGCGATCTTTGGATCAGGCAATTATCTTCACTACCTTCCCGGAGGTTGGCACCGAGGCTGAGGCCGCTGCCTTCAAGGCAGTTTCTCAGAAAACGAAGCTGACACGCTATGGGATGGATTGTTATGCCTACGCGTTGCTCGCTGCAGGTCAAACTGATCTTGTGGTCGAGGCTGGATTGAATTCCTACGATATCCAGGCCCCAATCGCGGTGATCGAGGCCGCGGGTGGTATTGTGACGGATTGGCAGGGTAATCCGGCTCACAATGGTGGGCGTGCGCTCGCTGCAGCCAATACTGAGATTCATGCGGCAGCGCTAGAAATTCTGAAGCAATACTAAACGGGTTGCCGACCCTTCTTTGCGACTTTAAACTGATCACGGCTGGTTCTTACGCCCGTTTTCCACCAGCCCATCACTCCATGCATGAGACGGGCAGTATGCGGGAGTGCGAAAATGACAGAATTTCTGATCCGTAACGCCGATATGATCCTGACGATGGATGATGATCGGCAAGAGCTTGCAGGCGCTGATCTGCTGGTTCGGGATGGTAAGATAGCCCAGATTGGCCACCGCCTTACGAGCGATGGCGAAATACATGATGCCACTGGGTGTGTTGTGACCCCCGGTCTGGTGAACACCCATCACCATCTCTACCAAACGCTCACCCGCGCGGTTCCCGGCGGGCAGGACGCTTTGCTGTTTGGTTGGTTGCGAACGCTCTATCCCATCTGGTCCCGCTTTGGTCCTGACGAGATGTTTATATCTGCCCAGATCGGATTGGCCGAGATGGCACTGTCCGGCTGCTCGCTTAGCTCTGACCACCTTTACCTATATCCCAATGGCGCGCGGCTTGAACACACGATCCATGCAGCGTCAGAGCTGGGGCTGCGTTTTCATCCCACGCGTGGAGCTATGAGCATTGGCGAAAGTGATGGTGGACTGCCTCCTGATGCTTTGGTCGAATCCGAGCAGGCTATTCTGGAGGATATGATCCGCGTAGTAGATGCCTATCACGACCCATCTGAGGGTTCGATGTGTCGCGTTGGTTTGGCGCCATGTTCGCCGTTCTCGGTTAGTCGGGACCTGATGCGCGATGCCGCGCTGTTAGCGCGCGACAAAGGTGTGATGCTGCACACCCATCTGGCGGAGAACGATGAGGATATAGCCTATTCTCAAGATCAGTTCGGCTGTAGACCGGGCCAATACGCCGAAGAATTGGGCTGGACCGGTTCGGATGTCTGGCACGCTCATTGTGTCAAGCTGGATGGCGCCGAGATTGACCTGTTTGCACGTAGCCGAACCGGCGTTGCGCACTGTCCATGTTCCAATTGTCGTCTTGGTTCAGGTATCGCGCCAGTCCGAAAAATGCGTAATCAAGGCGTGCCAGTCGGGTTGGGTGTGGATGGATCAGCCAGCAACGACAGCGGCAATCTGATGGCCGAGGCGCGCCAGTCTATGCTGCTGCAACGAGTCGCAAACGGCGCTGACGCCATGTCGGCCCGTGAGGCGCTTGAGATCGCCACCCGAGGCGGGGCGGATGTGTTGAATCGGCCCGATTGCGGCCGGCTTATACCCGGTAAACGAGCTGATATTGCCATTTGGGACGTGCAAGGAATTGAAAGTGCAGGCAGTTGGGACCCCGCTGCGCTCCTTCTGGCCGGACCGACGCGTGTCAAACACCTCTTTGTCGAGGGACGCCAGATTGTTCGTAACAGTCAGATCGCCACGATCGACCTGCCAAGGGTCATAGAAACCCAGAATCTTCTGGCACGCGCGCTGGCAGAATAGCGGATCCGCTCTTCATCTGGCTAAAAATACCTCCGCCGGAGGCATGGGCCATAGGCCCATTCCTATCGACCAGAAACAGCTCGTCCGGCGATCCAGGTATCGGTTACGGCACGGTCATCACCCATCATAATGGTCGGGAACACCGCTTCCCAAAGATCATCAGCATGAGCTTCGCGCTGGGCGATAGCAGGCGTCGATGCGAGGTTCAGCACCGCCAGATCGGCCTCCATGCCCACGGCGATGTTGCCAATACGGTCATCCATCCGCAGGGTACGAGCCGATCCCACCGTTCCAAGCCAAAGCAATTGCGAGGGGTGCAAGGGATGGCCTCGCAATTGACCAATCTCATAGGCCGCAGCCATTGTGCGCAGCATTGAAAAACTTGAGCCGCCTCCGGTGTCGGTGGCCAAGCCCACGCGGTGCCCTGAGTGGATCAGACCATTCATGTCAAACAGGCCAGAGCCGATAAACGTGTTTGATGTGGGGCAGTGGATCAGAGCTGCATCTACCTCGCGCAGACGATCGCGCTCCCGCTCTTCCAGATGGATCACGTGCCCGTAAAGGCCATTTCCACCCAGCAGCCCAAACTGCTCATAGGTGTCCAGATAGTCGCGCGCGTCGGGGAACAGGGATCGGACCCATTCGATCTCATCGGTCTGTTCGCTCAGATGGGTTTGCATCAGGCAGTCGGGATGCTCGGCCCAAAGCGCGCCCATCGCCTCCAGCTGTTCTGGCGTCGATGTCGGCGAAAATCGTGGAGTGATGGCGTAAGATATGCGATCAACCCCATGCCACTTTTCAAGCAGAGCTTTGGACTGGTCGTATCCGGTTTGTGCAGTATCTCGCAGCCCCTCAGGCGCATTGCGATCCATGCAGGTTTTACCCGCGACGACCCGCTGCCCACGCGCCTGCGCGGCGGTAAAGAAGGCATCAACACTCTCTGGATGAATGGTGCAAAAGCTGCACATGGTTGTGGTGCCATGGGCTGCGGTTAGGTCTAGATATCTGTTTGCAATTTCAGCGGCATAGGCGGGGTCGTCAAACTTCATCTCTTCAGGGAACGTGTAGCTGTTCAGCCAATCGATCAGCCGCTTTCCCCAGCTCGCGATCATTGCCGTCTGCGGATAGTGGACATGAGAATCCACAAATCCCGCCATGATCAGCTGATCGCCATAATCCTTAATGTTGGCTTCGGGATGCGCGTCAGACAGGTCGGACGCCTGGCCCAGTGCCGCGATGCGGCCATCTTCGATCAGGACGGCTTGGTGAATTTTGGTCGCATCGGTGGGCTCACCTTCGAACGGTGATCCGTTGAAGCTAAGCACACGTCCCTTCAGAAGCGTCTTTTGCGCCATTTGTTCTGTTCTCCGCCTATTTTGGACCGCCAACCAGCATAGGGGCGCGAAAGATGCGGGTAAATTGGACCATTGTCATTGTTTTCCGGTAGCTGCTTCTTCTATCTAGGGGCAATCGACAAGAAAGAGGGGCAGCGCATGACGACAGGCAACGACGAAGCCAGACCCGATCAGCCCCGCGATGAGGATGCCTATGCGCTGGACCCGCGAACCGTTGCGGCCATCCTTTATGCGGTTGATGTCGAAGATCGTGCCAAGCTGATTGAGCTGATGGAGCCGCTACACGCGGCCGATATCGCTGACCTTCTGGAACAGATCAATCCTTACGACCGTGCGCGCCTGATCCGGCTGTATGACAAGGAGTTCGACGGGGATATCCTGTCGGAGCTCGACGAGTCAGTTCGGGAAGAAGTGATCAATGTCCTGAAACCGGACGTTCTGGCCGAAGCCGTTCGGGATATGGAAAGTGATGACGTTGTTGACCTTCTGGAAGACCTTGAAGAGCCGCAGCAAGAAACCATCCTGGGCGCGCTTGAAGACTCCGAACGCGTCGCGGCAGAGCAAGCCCTATCTTATCCAGAAAACTCTGCTGGCCGCCTTATGCAGCGCGAGGTGGTCATGGCGCCCGATCACTGGACCGTGGGGCAGGCCATCGATTTCATGCGTGCCACCGACGATTTGCCGGAACAGTTCTATCATGTCATACTTGTTGACCCGCGATTGAAACCGGTTGCTCAGGTCACGCTGGGCAAGTTGATGGCAACCCGGCGCGAGGTGCCGCTGCAGGACATTGCCGAAGATGAATTCCACACCATACCCGTCGAACAGGATGAAGAGGACGTGGCCTATGCGTTCAATCAGTATCACCTGATTTCGGCTCCCGTCGTGGATGGCGACGGTCGTTTGGTCGGTGTCATCACCATCGACGATGCGATGGTGGTCCTGGACGAAGAATACGAAGAGGATATGCTGCGTCTTGCGGGCGTCTCGGACGAAAGCTCTCTGTCCGATAGTGTAGCGGCAACCAGTAGGCGGCGCTTGCCTTGGCTTGGTGTCAATCTGGTTACGGCGATTTGCGGATCGCTGGTGATTTCTCAGTTTGAGGCCGCGATTGATCAACTGGTGGCGCTCGCGATACTGATGCCGATCGTCGCTTCGATGGGGGGCAATGCCGGGACCCAATCGCTTACCGTTGCGGTGCGGGCGTTGGCAACACGCGACCTGACCGGCTCGAACGTAGGGCGCGTGATCCGGCGAGAACTGCTGGTGGGAATGCTCAACGGGCTGTGTTTCGCTATCGTGTTGGGAACCGTCGGGATGATGTGGTTCGACTCCCCGCTGCTGGGTGTCGTGATCGGATCTGCGCTGGTCGTGAACATGATCATCGCGGGCTTTGCTGGTACGGTAGTACCGGTAGTGCTGGACCGTCTGGGTGTTGACCCGGCGCTGGCGTCAGGAACCTTTGTGACCACGACAACGGATGTCATGGGGTTCTTCATCTTTCTGGGGCTTGCCAGCGTGGTACTACTGTGAACGAGACAACCGATCTGACCGAAATCAAGGCCGCAGCGCGCAAGGCGGCATTCGCGCGACGCAAGGTAGCGTTTGATATGCGCATCCCGGGCGCGGCCGGGCGCTTGTCCGAGGTTCTGGCGGGTCATCGCGGTGTTTCCATGTCTGGCTATATGCCGATCCGCACCGAAATCGACCCGCTGCCTGCAATGGCCGAGGCTTCTGCATATGGCCCAGTGGGCGTGCCTGTCATTCAGGCCGCAGGGCAGGCGTTGCGCTTCTCTCGATGGACGCCTGAGGGCATGCTGAAAGATGGACCCTTCGGCGCGAAAGTGCCCGAGATCGATGACTATTTCGACCCGGAGATCCTGATCGTGCCACTGGTTGCCTTTGATGCGCAGGGTGGCCGCTTGGGGTATGGCGGCGGCTTCTATGATCGCACGCTTGAAGGGTTGCGCGCCAAGCGCCCGACGCTGGCCATAGGATTTGCCTTTGATGCGCAGGAAGCCGAACATCTGCCGCTGGAGCCGACTGATCAACCACTCGATATGGTGATTACTGAAAGCCGGGTGCTAACTTTCTAAGTTATCCCTCGCTATGCGCGATCGCGATTTCCTTTGCATTGGCAGCCTTCAGGCTGAGTGATTGTTTGCTTCTGCCTTGTTATTGCCACTTCCAGCCCCTAGGACCGCAATCATGAGGATTTTGTTTCTTGGTGACGTCATGGGGCGTTCGGGTCGCGCCGCCATCCAACAGCATTTGCCACGTCTGCGTGACGAATGGCGGCTGGATTTTGTCGTTGTCAACGGCGAGAACGCCTCGAACGGAATGGGGCTGAGCGGGGATCACGCCAAGCTGCTTTTGGACGCGGGGGCCGATTGTATCACCCTGGGCGATCATGCTTTCGACCAGAAAGACATGCTGCAGTTTATTGAGAAAGAACCTCGCATCGTGCGTCCGTTGAATTATGCCAAAGGGGCACCGGGGCGGGGGCATCGACTGTTCACCGCGCCGGGCGGTCGCAAGGTTCTGGTGGTGCAGGTGTTAGGGCAGGTCTTCATGAAACGCCCCTTTGACGATCCCTTTTCGGCCATTGAACCGATCCTGAAATCGCACCCACGCGGCGGCCAGGCGCAGGCGATCATCGTCGACATGCATTGCGAGGCAACGTCCGAGAAAATGGCGATGGGCCATTATTGCGACAAACGCGCAAGCCTTGTGGTTGGGACGCATACGCATGTGCCTACCGCGGATGCGCAGGTACTGCCGGGCGGTACAGGATACCTGACCGATGCCGGGATGTGCGGCGACTATGACTCGGTCATCGGAATGGACAAGCAGGAACCGATGCGCCGGTTCATAACCGGGATGCCCAAGGCGCGGTTTACGCCTGCGACCGGTGAGGCGACCTTGAGCGGAGTTTTTGTCGAAACCGATGACCGCGATGGAAGCGCAAAATCCGTGCAGATGATTCGTGTTGGCGGGCGGTTGCAGCAGTCTACACCCTGAAAAGCACGTCAGACTTGCCCCGCCGCACGCAATACGTGAAACTACCTATTAGGCGCGTATGCCAGATCAGGGTTCGGACAGAATACCAAGAATGCAATTCCTTCAACTGACAGAGATGGGCAGCGCAATTCTGGCGCTGATGATCGTAGCGGGCATGTTCATCATGTTTCTGCGCGAGGTCTATCCGACCGAAGTTGTCGCCATCGGCGGGGCGGCCCTGATGCTGGCAACCGGTATCCTGCCCTATCAAAGTGCGCTTGCAGTCCTTTCGAATCCCGCGCCGTGGACCATCGGCGCGATGTTCATCATCATGGGTGCCTTGGTGCGCACCGGAGCGCTTGATGCCTTCACCTCGCTCGCGCAGAAGCAGGCGCAGGTGAACCCTCGGTTTGCCATCGGGTTATTGATGGCGTTTGTCGTCGTCGCTTCGGCGGTGGTGTCGAACACACCGGTTGTCGTTGTAATGATCCCGGTCTTTATCCAGATCGCCCGCACGCTGAACGTTTCGGCGTCCAAATTGTTGATCCCGCTCAGCTATGCGGCGATCCTTGGGGGTACGCTGACGCTGATTGGCACCTCGACTAACCTGTTGGTCGATGGTGTGGCCCGCGCACAGGGTATGACGGCGTTTTCAATCTTCGAGGTTACCCCGCTGGGCATAGCGCTGGTGATCTACGGTATGGTCTACCTGCGCTTCATTGCGCCACGACTGCTACCCGAGCGTGACAGCATGGCAGAGATGCTCAGCGACCGCTCCAAGATGAAATTTTTTACCGAGGCGGTCATTCCCCCCGACAGCAATCTGATCGACCGCGAAGTGACCGGCGTTCAGCTGTTCAAGCGCCCCGGTGTGCGCCTGATCGACGTCATCCGAGGCGATGACTCGCTGCGGCGGAACCTCAAGGGGGTGACGCTGAAAGTGGGCGACAGGGTAGTTTTGCGCACCGAGATGACCGAATTGCTGAGTCTTCAAAGCAACAAGGAACTCAAGCGCGTGGATCAAGTCTCAGCCGTTGAGACCAAGACAGTTGAGGTTCTGATCACGCCGGGCTGCCGTATGGTCGGTCGAACGCTTGGTGCGATGCGGTTACGTCGCCGATATGGTGTCTACGTCCTGGCGGTTCATCGCAGGAACCAGAATATCGGGCGTCAGTTGGATGCTTTGACCGTGCGTGTCGGGGATACGCTGCTGTTAGAGGGCTCGCCTGCGGATATCCAGAAGCTGGCCGCCGATATGGATATGGTCGATGTTACGCAACCTTCGGCACGAGCGTTTCGCCGCAGCCATGCGCCCATAGCCATCGGTGCGCTGGTCGGGATCGTCGCCCTGGCGGGGTTGGGCGTGGCACCGATTTTGCTGTTGTCGATCATCGCCGTTGCCGTGGTTCTGCTGACCCGATGTATCGACGCGGATGAGGCGTTCTCATTTGTCGAAGGCCGATTGCTGGCCCTGATCTTCTCCATGCTCGCAATTGGGGCTGCGCTCGATAAATCGGGCGCGGTTACACTGATTGTCGAAGCGGTTGCACCGGCGCTGGGCATGTTGCCACCTTTCTTGATCATATGGGCCGTATATCTGTTGACCTCGGTGCTAACCGAATTGGTTTCGAACAACGCCGTGGCGGTGGTGGTCACTCCGATCGCGATCTCTCTGGCTCAGGCTGTAGGAATTGATCCGCGCCCGCTGGTGGTCGCGGTGATGGTGGCGGCATCGGCATCCTTTGCGACGCCGATTGGCTATCAGACCAACATGATGGTGTATGGCCCGGGTGGGTACAGATTCACCGATTTTCTGAAAGTTGGTGTGCCGCTGAACCTGACTGTGGGTCTGCTGGCGTCACTTCTTATTCCGTTCATCTGGCCGCTCTGACACTGGCACGGATTCGCCGACCTGGTGTTTCGGGCCTTGTAAATGTCGATATCGTCACAATCTTTTTGCCTAAGATGAATGTGAAAGGATGGGATCATGCCTTTTCCGAAACTCGGGCAGGCCATTGTGGCCGGAGCAATCGTATTGGCCTTGCTGGGCAGCCAAAGCTCGGCAGGAACAGTCACTGGCACGGCAACCTACCGTGAACGGATCGCCCTGCCACCGGATGCGACGCTATTTGTCGAATTGCAGGATATCTCTCGGGCCGATGCGGCAGCGGTCACGCTGGCGGCGCAACGCTATGCGTTGAACGGAGTGCCCTCGGAATTTGAGCTGACTTTTGATGACGCGCTGATCCGCGAGGGTATGACCTATGCAGTACGCGGATCGATCTATCGCGGGGGTGAGCTGTTGTTTACGACGGATACGGTCCATCCCGTGCTGACCAACGGCGAAGGCAATTCGGCAGATCTTGTGCTGGTGCAGGCCGGTGCTCAGAGCCCCGCGACCCTGGAAGGGACCGAGTGGACAGCCATCGGTATCGGTGGAACCGTGCTCGATACAAAACGGCCGCCCCAGCTTTCCTTCGCCCAAGGTGGTGCGTTCGGTGGCACGGGCGGTTGCAACCGGTTTTCCGGGCAAGCCGAGATCACCGGCAACAGCCTTGAGTTTCCAGACAATATGGCCGCGACTTTAATGGCGTGCCCGCCAGAACTGGACGAGGTCGAGGATCAGTTCTTTGCCGCCCTGCAAAACGTGACGAGCTATGCCGTTG
The DNA here is from genome assembly GCF_056537805.1 of Ruegeria sp. C10. Classification (NCBI taxonomy): domain Bacteria; kingdom Pseudomonadati; phylum Pseudomonadota; class Alphaproteobacteria; order Rhodobacterales; family Roseobacteraceae; genus Ruegeria; species Ruegeria sp. C10. The sequence goes on from NZ_JBQFSC010000001.1 coordinate 1,517,985, forward strand.
CCGGCGACAGCATGGTTTTGCTCGATGCTGCAGGTGAGCCTATACTGAAATTCGTGCGCACCCAGTAATCAGGCCACTGCGCGGGACCTTCCTGCGTTGCGACCCGAGAAGATGCAACCGCCCAGGAATGTGCCCTCTAGCGCGTTGTACCCGTGATAGCCGCCGCCGCCAAAGCCCGCGACCTCTCCGGCTGCAAACAAGCCAGGGACGATTTGTCCATTGGCGCCGATCATCTGACTGTCCAGATTGGTCTGCAGCCCGCCCAATGTCTTGCGGGTCAGTACGTGCAGCTTGACCGCGATTAGCGGGCCGTTTGATGGATCGAGGAACTTGTGCGGTTTGGCCGTCCGGATCAGCTTGTCGCCCCGATAATTTCGTGCGGCAAGGATGGCCATCATCTGGGCGTCTTTGGAAAACGGATTGTCGACCTGAGAATCCCGTGCCTCGATCTGGGTGCGCAAATGCGTCTCGTCTATCAGACCTCCGCCTAATTGGTTCATGCCGCTGACCAATTCAGTCAGCGTGTTGGCGACGACGAAATCCTCGCCCTTTTCCTTGAATGCCTCGACCGGGCCAGTCGCCTTGGTGCCAGACAGGATGCGCTGACGGATCACCTCTTTCCAGCTGCCCGAAGTGAAATCCGGGTTCTGCTCGGACCCCGATAGCGCAAATTCCTTTTTGATGATCTTCTGGGTCAGAACGAACCAGCTATATTCATATCCGGTTTTCAGGATCTCTTTCAGCGTTCCCAGCGTATCGAACCCCGGCAAGCAAGGGGGGTGCAGGCGATTGCCGCGCGCATCGAACCACATCGAACTTGGGCCGGGTAGAATACGTATACCGTGCGCGGGCCAGATCGGATCCCAATTGCGCACACCTTCAGTGTAATGCCACATTCTGTCGCCGTTGATGACATGTCCGCCAGCTTTCTCGCTGATCGGGATCATGCGGCCATCGACATGAAACGGAACGCCAGCCACCATATCTTTGGGCGGTTCACCCAGCCGGTCGCGGGGCCAGTTCTGTCTCACCATCTCAAAATTCCCACCGATCCCACCAGAGGTGACAATAACCGAAGGGGCATAGACTTCGAATTCGCCTACTTCGTCCCGGTTGGTCTTGCCACCTCTTTGAATGCCGTCATCGGCCAGAACTTCCCCTGACACACCTTTGGCAGAACCATTTTGCATAATGATGTGGCTGACTTGGTGACGGAACTTCAGTTGGATCAAGCCGGCGTCGACATGCGCGCGGACGCGGCGGATAAAATGCTCAAGTACACCTGGGCCGGTTCCCCAAGTGATGTGAAAGCGCGGGACCGAGTTGCCATGGCCGTCCGCATAAGAACCGCCGCGTTCGGCCCAGCCCACGACGGGAAACCAGCGCAGCCCCATTTCATGCAGCCACGGACGCATTTCACCTGCGGCGAACTCGACATAGGCTTCAGCCCATTTGCGGGGCCAGTTGTCTTCATCGCGGTCAAACTGCGCGCTGCCCATCCAGTCGCGCAGGGCCAGATCGTGGCTGTCGCGGATGCCCATGCGGCGCTGCTCGGGGGTGTTGACCATGAACAGGCCGCCGAGGCTCCAAAACGCCTGTCCACCCAGAAAATGCTCAGGCTCCTGATCCAGCACGATCACCCGCTTGCCCCGGTCGCCCAATTCGGCCGCCGCCGAGAGGCCCGCAAGGCCGCCTCCGATCACGATCGCGTCTGCGGTGTTATTGGTCATCGGATGTCCTTTCAGCGGCTGCGGAACCAAAGGATGAAGGGGGTTACGACCACATACATCGTGATGCCATAAACGGCGGCAGGAACGGCAAGTGGGCTGAAGCCGGTCGTGGTGCCGGTGATCAAAGCTGCCAGCGTAATTCCCATCGCCGAATTCTGAATGCCAGTCTCGACCGAGATCGTTTTCGCCTCACTCCATGTCAGATTGGCGATGCGCGCCAGCCCCAGACCGATCAGCAACAGCGCAACGTTCAACGCGATTAGAGCTGCCCCAATCGAGCTGAGGTTTTGGATGAAGAACTGCCAGTTTCCGGCCAGTGCCGCCGCGACGATCAGCACGAACAGTATCGATGCGAGCGTCGAAAGCGGGCCGTCGACCCGAATGGCGAGCCCCCTTGCAAAGTGACGTATGGCGACACCAATGGCGACTGGTAGGGTCGTGATCAGGAACAGCGCGGTGGCTAGTGCGCTGATCGAAACTTTGGGTGCGGCCTCGCCCATGAAATGATCTATGGACCATGCGGCCAGAATGGGGACGGTCACGATGGACAGCAGGCTGATCACCGCTGTCAGGCTGACCGACAGCGCCACATCACCTTTGGCAAATTTTGCGAGGATGTTGCTGGTGACCCCACCGGGGCAAAAGCTTAAAAGCATGACACCCACGGCGATTTCAGCGGGCAGCCCGAACAGGGTGACCGTAACGAATGCAGCCAGTGGTATCAGCACAACCTGACTGATGGCGCCAATGGCGAAGGGGTACCCCCGCGCCAAAACCCGGCGGAAATCGGCGGCTTCTAGCCCGATCCCCAGTGACAACATGATAATGGCCAGCGAAATGGGCAGGCCAACGTTGATAAGCAGGTCCAAGAACAACTCCTCCCAAAGTCATTCGGGCCAGCCTATGCGAGGGGTCGTAGATCAGGCAACAACGCCGTTGGGTCACCCGTAGCGTTGAGCAAACCGGCGCAGGATTTCACCCGGCTCCGTAACGTCTGCGGCATGGCACATATCGATCAAGCCTTGCGCATCCTCCGGCGGAAAATAGCCGTGGTCCTTGTAGATGTTGATCCGCTGCTCAAAACCTTTGGCGTCCGCTTCGGGGTGGAATTGGGTGGCATAGACATTCTGCCCCCAGCGGATCATCTGAAACGGGCAGGGGTCAGACGCTACCAGATGAACGCAGCCATCCGGCAGTAACTGTACGGCTTCCTTATGTCCCACAAACGCTTCGAATTTCGGCTTTAGGCCTGCGGTCAAGGGGTCTTGGGCGCCATCCTCTGTCAGACGGCAGTCGGACGGTCCGACCGGTTCGCCAAATTGCCGTTTGCTGACATCTCCGCCCAAATGTACGGCGAGAATACCCAAGCCATAGCAGCAGCCCATGAACGGGTGATCTTTCGCCGTGATCTGGGGCATCAGTCTCATGATCGCGCCTTCGATCTTTGCATCCAGCGCGGATTTGGTGGTCGGATCGTCACTGACGCAGCCGGGACCCCCACCCACGATGACACCAGCGTAATCGACGACATCCAGCCCTTCGGGCAGGTCTTCGCAATCCAGCCGGATGCGATGAGTTTGCGCAGGGCTCAGCCCGGTTTTGTCCAGTATCGAGGCATATTCGGCATCCGATGCATCGGTTTCCGGGCGCAGTTGCAGGATCAGAAAGCGTTTCATAGGCAGCCTTTAGCCATCAAAGCGGCCAGAACACAAGGATCGCGGGGATCGAGACCGCGATGATCAGGATTTCCAGCGGCAGTCCCATGCGCCAGTAATCACCAAAACGGTATCCTCCGGGACCAAGCACCAGCGTATTGTTCTTGTGCCCAATGGGCGTCAGAAACGCGGCAGACGCCGCAACGGCCACCGTCATCAGAAACGGATCGGGCGACACCTCAAGCGTGCGCGCCATCTGAATGCCAACAGGGGCCGCGACAATGGCGGTGGCTGTGTTGTTCAACACATCGGACAGGGTCATCGTCACGACCATCAGTACGGTCAGGATTGCCCAGGCGGGCAGGCCGTTGGTCAGCTGAATCAAGGCGTTGGCGATCAACTCGGTTCCGCCCGAGGTTTCAAGCGCGCTGCCCAATGGGATCATTGACCCCAGCAATACAACCACCGGCCATTCGATGTGGTTGTAGATATCCGCAATCGGCATGATCTTGGTCAGCACATAGGCGACGACCACGAACCCCAGTGCGATCGGCAGATAGATCAGCCCGATACTGGCCGCCAACACGGCTGCGGCAAACAGGCCGATGGCAAGCCAGGCTTTATCATTCGCGGTTACATTCAAGCCGCGCTCGGCCAGGGGCAGGCAGCCGAGCCACTCGGTGACATCGGGTGCTCGGTCGCGCGGGCACAGCAGCAATAAGATGTCGCCGGGCTCGACCTCGGTTTTGCGAACCTGACTGGTGATCCGGCGCCCTTGGCGTGAAATGCCCATCAGGACTGTACTCTGTCGCCAGGCCAGTCCTAACGCCTGCGCAGTTCGCCCAGTGATGCGCGCGCTTTCGGGGACAACGACTTCAACCACTTCCAGCCCTTCGCCTTCGGCAGTCAAAACCTCCTGCCGACGGGCGTCCGAGAAATCCAGATTGAGCGCGGCGCGGAACTCATCCAGCGCTTCGGGGCGTGCTTCCAGAACAAGCGCATCGCCTTCATGCAGGGTTGCGTGGGTTGATCGACCATAGCGTCGCTTTCCGTCCCGGATCAGGCCGATGATAGCGACGTCAGATTTCTCGGCGGCCTCATAGAGCTCACTGACCCGTTTCCCGATATGGGGCGATTCAGGCGGGATCGTCAGTTCGGCGATGTATTCGGCCAAAACTTCCGAGGTTTCTTCCTGCGCGCCGCGATTGGGGATGAGGCGCCAGCCGATCAGCGCGACGAACGCCAGCCCCGCAATTGCAGCCAATCCGCCCACCGGTGCGAAATCGAACATGTGAAACGGTTCGCCCAGTGTTTCAGCCCTGATCGAGGCGATGATGATATTTGGCGGCGTACCAATCAGCGTGGCCATCCCTCCCAGGATCGTCGCAAAGCTGAGCGGCATCAGGCTAAGGCCGACCGGGCGCCCCGCTTTGCGCGCGGTCTGGATATCGACTGGCATCAGTAGCGCCAGCGCCGCGACGTTGTTCATGAAGGCCGATAGGATCGCCCCGATGCCGCCCATTAGCGCGATATGCGCGCCCAATCCGCGCGATGCATCGACCAGCGTGCGCGTGATCATGAACACTGCACCCGAGCGCACCAGACCGGCAGAAACCACCAGCACCAACGCCACGATGATCGTGGCCGGGTGCCCGAACCCGGCAAAGGCATTGTCAACGGGCACCACACCCAGCGTGACCGCGATCATCAAGGCGGTAAATGCTACAAGGTCATAGCGGAAACGCCCCCAGAGCAGCATTCCGAAAACGGCGATGAAAAGGGAAAAAAGAATGATCTGATCTGTCGTCATACCGCCACCATAGTCACGGGCGAAGACAGGGCAAGCCGCTCTCTTGATCCTTTGCCCCGCAAACGTCTATATGAGCGCCAAACACGCAATCACGATGACGAGGACGCACCATGGCAGGCCACTCCAAATGGGCCAATATCCAACACCGCAAGGGACGTCAGGACGCCGCGCGGTCCAAACTGTTTTCCAAGCTGTCGAAAGAGATCACGGTCGCCGCCAAGATGGGCGACCCCGATCCCGACAAGAACCCGCGCCTGCGTCTGGCGGTGAAAGAGGCCAAGTCGAATTCGGTGCCCAAGGACGTGATCGACCGTGCGATCAAGAAGTCCGTAGCAGGCGAGGGCGATGAATACGAAGAAATCCGGTATGAGGGCTATGGTCCCAACGGTGTGGCCGTGATTGTTGAAACGATGACCGATAATCGGAACCGTACCGCCTCGACTGTTCGTTCGACCTTTTCGAAGAATGGTGGAAACTTGGGTGAAACCGGCTCGGTCGGGTTCATGTTCGACCGCAAGGGCGAAGTTGTGTATCAGGCAGACGCAGGCGATGCGGATACGATTTTCGAAGCCGCGATCGAGGCCGGGGCAGAGGATGTCGAAAGCTCGGATGACGGTCACATCATCTGGTGTGCAGATACGGACCTGAACGATGTGTCGAACGCGCTAGAAGAGGCGCTGGGCGAATCCGAATCCACCAAGCTGGTCTGGAAGCCGACAACGACGACCGAGTTGGGTCTGGAAGACATGCAAAAGCTGATGAAGTTGGTGGATGCATTGGAAGACGACGACGACGTTCAGCGCGTGACCACTAACTTCGAAGCGACCGACGAGGTTATGGCGCAGCTCTGATGTACCGGACAAACGCCAGATGAACCAAACCCGGCCCAGCGGCCGGGTTTTTCTGTTGCAGTTGCGCGTCTTACACAAGCCTTGGTCCTGAAGCCTCTTGCGATTAAACTCAGATCATTGAGGCTGAAGGACCTGAAAGGCAACCGTAGGCACATCATGCAGAGCATCGCAAATGGCGAGTAAATCGACTGATCCGGCCCGACGAAATGTCCCGGTTCTGGCTAGCCAAAGTATCCTTTCCCAGGTGGCGTGGACTTTGGGCAGCCCGTCTATCGTATTGCCATTCCTTGCGGTCTCGCTGGAGTTACCGATGTTCCTTGCCGGTGCATTGGTGTCGATCCGCATGGTTGGCAGCATGATCTCGGACGTGTTTTTCGCCCGCTCCATTGCTGCGCAGGCGCGGAAGAAACGCGGGATTGCCCTGACCGAGATCGGAATTGGTGGTTGCCTTCTGATGGCCCTTTTGATCGCGGCCACCGGCAGTGTTTCATTGACGGCCATTGCCTTTGTGATCGCCTTTTTCATGATTGGGCTTATTGAAGAAAGCCAATCCCTGATGCTGTCTGATTTGTTGGGCGATCATCTGAAATCGAAATCCCGGATGGTTATCCGTTATCTCCAATTGGGCGCGGGAGGTCTTTGTGCCATCGGCTTGGTGTTGCTGATACACGAGATCACGAAAGAGTATCCGCCATTCTCGCGGCATTCCGCGGTGATTGCGGCCTCGGTCGTGTTTTTCTTGTTTTCAGCATTATGCATTCTCGGCATGGCCGAGATCGCCCCCGATGAGTCCGGTAATGGAAAACCCAAAGGTGCAGGGCGTCAATCGCTGCAGAACATCATCTCCGGCATCGTTGGCATGTTCGAACAGCCATGGTTCCGGCGCTATATGGCTCTGCGGCTTCCTTTGGTTGTCGTGTCGCTGTCGGTTCCGTTTTTTGCGCTCATCGCTGCCGAGGCACATCACAACTCGGCCAAGGGTTTGACGGCCATGATCATCTCATCCGCGTCCGGCTATCTGGTCTCGGCACCCTTGTGGCAACTGGTGAACATGAAATCACACCGTACCGTGATGGTCGCGGGCAACTTGTTGGTCGCAGTGACAGGGATCGTTTTGTTGGCGTTCCACTATGCCGGTATCGATCACGAAGTTCACTTGCACGCCATTGCTCTGTTTGTCGTCTCGGTGGCGACAACTGGAATTTCCAGTGCGCGCCAGCTTTATTTTTTAGACGTTGCGCCCAAGGAACAACGTATTCAGGGCGCAGCAGCCATCAAATCCATCTGCAGACTCGCTGCCGTTGCACTGTCCGCAATTTTGGCCGCGGTTGCACATATGCACGAGGTTGCAGCTGCCATCGTGTTTATCGTGCTGGCCAGCATCTGGGCGGCATTTAGCTGTTACCGCATCGCGAAACCGCAAAAGGCTTCAGAGTCGCAGGCCTAATGTGCCGCCGGTGCGATCAGTTGCTGCGTTGCCGCGCGGCGTACCGCTTGGGTCAAGGGTGCAAGGGCGGGGGCAAGGACGCGCCCGATCTGCCAGGTCAGTTCGATATCGAGCGGCGCATCGGGGATTACTTCGCAGATCTGCCCATTTGCGATCGCTCTTCTTACAAGGCTTTCGGGGTTCATACCCCATCCTAATCCGGCGATTGCCGCGTCAACAAAGGCATTTGTGGACGGCAGAAAGTGAGACGGTGGCGAAAGACGGCTGCCTGTCTGGGCATATATCCAGGAATTCTGCAGATTATCCTTGCGGTTAAAGGTCAAGCAGGGGGCCTGTGCCAGGGATTTGGCGGAAACCCCATCAGAAAACCACCGTTGCATGAAGCCAGGGCTCGCGGTCGGCAAATAGCGCAAAGTGCCCAACGCAATGGCATCGCATCCGGTAATGTTCTGACCACCCACCGTTATCGCCGCACTTACGTCGCCACGCCGCAGCCAGTCAGCAGAATGGTCCTGATCGTCAATTACAAGGTCGAACAGTATGTCTTCGGCGCGCGCCATCGCGTCGATAAACCATGTGGCCAGACTGTCAGCCGGTAGCGCGACGCGAACCCGTACCGGACCTTCACGCTGATCCAAAGTCAGCTCTCGCGCCAGCTTTGCCTCCAACAGACCGATATCTTCGGCATGACGGGCGATCCGCAGACCCGCCGGAGTGCCGATGCATGGGGTGCCGCGATGAATAAGGGCCGCACCAACACGATCCTCCAACGCCTTGATCCTCTGCGAAATAGCCGACGGGGTGACGGATAGCTCTGCGGCTGCGGCCTCAAAGCTGCCGTGTCGCAAGATCGCCGCCAATGCTGAGAGCTGATGAGGGTCGAGGAGCATTAGAGTTACTTAATCTGGGTAATCATCATTAATTTGATAGATTCACACTGGCCATGTAGTCAACGAGCATCGACAGGAGGCTGCATGTTCCCATCAATGATTGCCGGGTTTGCCCTGAGTTTTAGCCTTATATTGGCGATAGGCGCTCAGAACGCCTTTGTTCTGCGCCAAGGCCTGCGGCGCGAGCACGTCTTTGCACTGTGCCTGACCTGCGCAGTGTCTGACGCGATACTGATCGGGGCGGGTGTTGCAGGGTTCGGCACCCTGGCTCAGGCCGCGCCGTGGTTTGAAACGGTGATGCGCTATGGTGGGGCGGTGTTTCTGATTTGGTACGCCCTACGAAGTTTTGGGTCTGCCTGGCAAGGTGGGGCGGTGATGGATACCGCAACAGGGCAGCGCACCAGTCTGCGTGCGGCCATGCTGACCGTGCTGGCCTTCACTTGGCTCAACCCCCATGTATATCTGGATACGGTCGTATTGATCGGGTCGATATCGGCCCAATATTCAGATCGCATGGGGTTTGCGATAGGGGCGATGACTTCGAGTTTCGTTTTCTTCTTTTCGCTCGGCTACGGTGCCAGAGTGCTTTCACCGATTTTTGCCCGCCCGCGCGCATGGCAGATTCTTGATTTTATCATCGGAATCGTGATGCTTATGATCGCGTTGAAACTTGTTATCATGTGAAGGGTTGTCCCGGATCAGAATTCGGTGTTCAACCGTTTGTATGACCTCACCTAATGATCAGCACCGCCCGCTTGTTGGCATGTTTTGGATGCTTGCGGCCGGGCTGTCCTTTGTGGGCATGAATGCGCTGGTGAAGGTGCTGGGAACCAGCATGAACCCCATTCAAGCGGCATTCTTGCGCTATGTCCTGGGTCTGGTGTTTCTTTTGCCCGCAATCCGGGCGATCCTCGGAACTCCATTGACCCCGCGCAATCTAACGCTGTTTGGACTACGCGGAATGGTCCACGCCATCGCCGTCATGCTTTGGTTTTTTGCGATGACGCGCATCCCCCTCGCCGAGGTAACCGCGATGAATTACATGACACCTATCTACGTCACGGTGGGTGCGGCACTGTTCTTGGGTGAAAAGCTAGCTTTTCGTCGTATCGCCGCGATTGGTGTTGCTGTGATTGGAGTAGTGATCATCCTGCGCCCGGGCTTTCGCGAGATATTGCCCGGTCACATAGCGATGCTGGGGGCTGCACTAGCGCTTGGTGGTTCCTATCTGCTTGCCAAAGTCATGGTCCGTGATATCCGTCCCTCAGCCGTTGTTGCCCATCTTTCGATATGGGTCACCATCGCGCTTATCCCTTTCGCCGTCGCGGTTTGGGAGCCGCCCAGCCTGCGCGATCTTGGTATACTTTTCATCGTCGCCAGCTTTGCGACTGCGGGGCACTATTTCATGACGCTTGCATTGCAGGCTGCCCCGGTGGCCGTGACCCAGCCGGTGACGTTCCTGCAGCTGATCTGGGCCACTTTGCTCGGCGCTTTGGCCTTCCATGAACGCATCGACATCTGGGTAATTGCAGGAGGCACTCTGATCCTGGCTGCCGTCAGCTTCATCACCTGGCGTGAAGCCGTGCTGAGCCGTGGCGGCACACCGCCGCAAGGTTCTGAGACCCCACCGGCGAAACCAAGAACCGTTATTGATTGACGAGTCAATAAAAACCGCTTAGCCTTCCTTGCACTCAGGTATGGCGAAGAGGCGAAGATGCCAAAACTCGGAATGGAGCCGATCCGGCGGGACGCGATCGTCAAGGCGACGATCGCCGAGCTTGGCGCGCAAAAATCCCTTGATGTCACCGTTAGCCAGATCGCCAAACGCGCAGGTATGTCCAGTGCATTGGCGCATCATTACTTTGGGGGCAAAGAACAGATATTCCTAGCCGCGATGCGGCGTATCCTGACGGATTTTGGATCTGAAGCGCGCGCACAACTCAGCACGGCAGATCCGGAAGAGCGCGCACAGGCCATCATTCGCGCCTGTTTCGCGCCATCATGTTTCACACCGGATGTTATCGCAGCTTGGATGACTTTTTATGTTTTGGCGCAAACCAACGATGATGCGCTGAGGCTCTGGCAAATCTATCAGGCACGCATCCGCTCGAACCTGATCCATGCGTTGCGCCCACATATGAGTGACCCGAGCGAGGCTGCCGAAGGTATGATCGCGCTGATCGATGGTTTGTACATCCACTCTGCACTGAATTCCCCACAAGAGCCGCAGCGGGCAGTCACCCATGCGCTGCGGGTACTGAGAGTTTTCCTAGAGGCCGAAAAATGACAAAGCCGAATATTCTGATCCTGATGGTGGATCAGCTCAACGGGACCCTCTTCCCCGACGGTCCTGCAGAATGGTTGCATGCGCCGAACCTGAAGAAGCTGGCGGCAAGATCAACGCGTTTCGCAAATGCATACACTGCTTCGCCGCTCTGTGCTCCGGGACGTGCGAGCTTTATGTCGGGTCAACTGCCATCGCGCACTGGCGTCTATGACAACGCCGCCGAGTTCAGCAGCGATATCCCGACCTATGCCCACCACCTTCGTCGTGCAGGATATTACACCTGCTTGTCCGGCAAGATGCACTTTGTTGGCCCAGACCAGTTGCACGGGTTCGAAGATCGTCTGACTACTGATATCTACCCGGCAGATTTCGGTTGGACGCCGGATTATCGTAAACCCGGCGAGCGCATCGACTGGTGGTATCACAATATGGGCTCGGTCACTGGGGCAGGCATTGCCGAGATTTCCAACCAGATGGAATATGATGACGAGGTCGCTTATAACGCCAAGGCCAAGCTATATGACCTTGCACGCGGCAAGGATGATCGCCCCTGGTGTGTGACCGTCAGCTTCACGCACCCACACGATCCTTACGTGGCGCGACGCAAGTACTGGGATCTGTATGAAGATTGTGAGCATCTTGAGCCACAGATCGTGGATCTGGGATATGACAATCAGGACCCGCATTCCAAACGTATTTTCGATGCCAATGACTGGCGCAGCTTCGACATAACGACCGAGGATATTCGCAAATCCCGTCGCGCCTATTTCGCCAATATCTCATATCTGGATGACAAGATCGGTGAGATACTGGAGGTTCTGGAAACGACGCGTCAAGAGGCGATCATACTGTTCGTGTCCGACCACGGCGACATGCTGGGTGAGCGCGGGTTGTGGTTCAAGATGACTTTCTTCGAAGGCTCTTCCCGCGTGCCGCTCATGATTTCGGCCCCCGATCTTCCAGTTAGTCGCATCGATACACCAGTTTCGACGATCGACGTGACACCGACGCTTGGTACGTTGGCGGGCGTCGATATGGCGGAAATCTCACCTTGGACGGATGGTGAGGACCTTGTTCCGTTGGCAAAGGGTACAGACCGAACCGCGCCGGTTGCAATGGAATATGCCGCCGAGGCCTCATACGCTCCTTTAGTCTCTCTGCGCTATGGCAAGTGGAAATACAATCGCTGTACATTGGACCCCGATCAACTGTTCGATCTCGAGGCTGATCCGCATGAGATGGAAAATCTCGCTGGTCTGCCCGAACATGCAGGCACCCTGCAAACACTGCGTGCTAAATCCGAGGCGCGATGGGATCTGGATCGCTTTGACGCCGATGTGAGGGCCAGCCAAGCCCGGCGCTGGGTGGTTTATGAGGCACTGCGGCAGGGTGGCTATTATCCTTGGGATTATCAGCCTCTTCAGAAAGCGTCTGAACGGTACATGCGCAATCACATGGACCTGAACGATGTCGAGGATAGCCAGCGTTATCCGCGTGGCGAGTAATCCTTTACATTTTTGAAATTGCACCCGTCGGAAATGCGGAGATTTTTCGTCGAAAAATCTTGCCCCGAAGGTGAACGGAGACACGAATATGGAAGCAGATTTTGTCATTGTTGGCGCCGGTTCTGCTGGTTGCGCGATGGCTTACCGTCTGAGTGAGGCCGGAGCCTCGGTTCTGGTGATCGAGCATGGCGGCACTGACGCCGGACCCTTCATCCAGATGCCTGCCGCCCTAAGCTATCCGATGAATATGTCGCGATATGACTGGGGCTACAAATCCGAGCCCGAACCGCATCTGAACAATCGTCAACTTGCTTGCCCCAGAGGCAAGGTGATCGGAGGGTCTTCTTCGATCAATGGCATGGTCTATGTGCGCGGTCACGCGCGGGATTTTGACATCTGGGCCGAGATGGGCGCAGATGGATGGTCTTACGCAGATGTGCTGCCGTACTACAAACGCATGGAAACCTGGCATGATGGTGGCCATGGCGGTGATCACACTTGGAGAGGCACGGATGGACCTCTGCACGTGTCGCGAGGGCCTCGTGAAAATCCGCTGTTTAAGGCGTTCGTCGATGCAGGTCAGCAGGCTGGATATGAGGTCACTGGCGACTATAACGGTGAGAAACAAGAAGGTTTTGGGCCGATGGAGCAGACCGTCTGGAAAGGACGGCGCTGGTCGGCGGCGAATGCGTACCTTAGGCCAGCGCTCAAGCGGCAAAACTGCGAAATCATCCGGGGTCTTGCGGCGCGCGTGATTATTGAATCCGGGCGCGCATCCGGGGTCGAATTGATCCGGGGTGGCAAACGGGAAGTGATCACAGCGCGGCGCGAGGTTGTATTGGCGGCTTCGTCTATCAATTCGCCTAAGTTGCTGATGCTTTCGGGGGTTGGACCCGCGGCGCACCTGGCCGAGCACGGTATCAAAGTGGTCGCCGACCGCCCTGGCGTCGGCGCCAATCTGCAGGATCACCTAGAACTTTATATCCAACAGGCCTCGATCCAGCCGATCACGCTTTACAAGCATTGGAACCTGATCAGCAAAGGAATGATCGGAGCGCAATGGCTGTTTACCAAAACAGGCCTTGGTGCATCGAACCAATTTGAAAGCGCCGCCTTCGTGCGTTCGAAACCGGGTGTGGAATATCCTGACATACAATATCATTTTCTGCCGATGGCGGTTCGCTATGACGGGCAGGCGGCAGCCGAAGGGCACGGATTCCAGGCGCATGTGGGGCCAATGCGGTCGCCCTCGCGCGGCGCTGTGACTCTGCGATCTGCCAAAGCCGAAGACGCGCCGGTGATCCGGTTCAACTACATGAGCCATGATTCGGATTGGGAAGACTTCAGAACCTGCATTCGCTTGACCCGAGAGATCTTTGGACAGCAGGCGTTCAAACCCTTTGCCGGTAAAGAGATCCAACCGGGGGCGGAGGTTCAGTCGGACGATGAGCTAGATGCCTTTATCGCTGAGCATGCCGAAAGCGCCTATCACCCTTGCGGGACTTGCCGCATGGGCCGTGCGGATGACAAGGATGCCGTTGTCGACCCGCAGGGGCGTGTGATTGGGGTGGATGGATTGCGCGTCGCCGATAGCTCGATTTTCCCGCAAATCACCAATGGCAATCTGAACGCACCGTCGATCATGGTGGGTGAAAAGATGTCGGACTATTTGCTGCAGAAAGACCCTTTGCCCAAAGCGAACGACCAACCCTGGATAAGTCCGAGATGGGCAACGGCACAGCGCTGACACATCCAAAACCCACGGCGTGCATTTATCCTGAAAGCTGGTTGATTGCGCTCGGAATTTGATCGGCGTCAAAGCGGAGTGCGACAGTCATGTTTAGCCTTGGGATGTAACGCTGAAACAAGGAGCCAACTGGATGTCTCATACCCCGCATGAACTGGCTGAAGAGTTCCCCGACAAGCTCGAAGTGATGAGCCAGCTCAAGCAAACGGATGCGCATTTTGCCCGACTTGCGGATGAGTATCATGAGGTCAACCGCACCGTGCATCGGGCTGAAACCAATGTTGAGCCGATGGAGGAATTGGCCGAGGTTGATTTGCGCAAGAAACGCGCGGCGCTTAAGGACGAGATCTGGGCGATCTTGTCAAAAAGTTGAGTATTAAGCGGGGGCTCTGCCCCCGGACTCGCAGGATATATATGGCCAGGCGAAGATCAGGTGACCTCATAAGGCAGGGTGCCGCGGCTATGGGCGTCGATGGTCAGGCGGCGCTCTAACGGTGGGACTGATCTTTGGTGGCAGGTTTGGCGCTCGCATATGCGACAGGATATGCCGATGGGCTCGTAGGCGCTCGCATTGTTTATGTCGAGATTATCGGCGTAGACCAATGCTTCGGCATGACGAACCTCACATCCCAAGGCGATGGCATAGCGGCGGACAGGAGCACCGAACGAGCCTCCGGATTTTGAAACATCACGAGCCAATGAGATATAGCGGACGCCATCCGGTGTCTCGGCTAGCTGTTGCAGGAAATGACCCGGGGTCTCAAATGCCCGGTGGACATTCCAGAGTGGGCAAGCACCGCCGAAGCGGGCGAATTGAAGCCGCGTGGCTGAATGTCGTTTAGTGATTGTGCCCGCCTGATCCACGCGGACGAAGAAGAAGGGAATTCCTTTTGCACCGGGGCGCTGTAGCGTGGACAGGCGGTGCGCCACCTGTTCAATCGACGCCCCGAACCGGTTGCTGAGCAGCTCCAAATCGTGCCGATAGTCCTGCGCTGCGGATAGGAAAGCGCCGTAAGGCATCAGCGAAGCCCCGGCAAAATAGTTGGCGAGGCCAATCTTGGCGATGGCTCGGGCCTCATCGCTTTGGAAACGGGCGAAATCTAGCGTTGCTTCAAGCAGCTTATCCTGACTGATCAACGCCACCTGCAACAGCAGTTGGAAGACCTGCGTTTGTGGTGCGGCGCGCGAGGAAAGGCGCAGGGTTTTGTCACCAGCATTGTAGCTGCGTAAGGTTTCTGTGTCGGCGAAAGTGACGTGAATGCCGCGTTCTGACAGGCTGTTCAGGGCGACTTGCCGAATATCGCTGGTTTCATCGGCACGGCTGGCGAAGCGTTCGGCGGCGCGGTCAACGGCGTCAATATAATTGTCGCAGTAGTGAAAGAAATCGCGCACCTCTTCCCATGGGCTGGCCTGAATACGGGCATCCTCGCGGCCCAATGCCTCGTCGAGCGAGGCGAGGCGTTCATGGGTCTGGCGATAGGCGCGGTGTAACTCGATGAACGCGCGTGCAAGCGCGGGCGCATTTGAAGCGGTGAGCCTGAGATCAGCCAGAGGGGGCGCCGTTTCGGCGAACACCGGATCGGCCAGTGCTTCGCGCATATCCGAAACCAATCGTTCGCTATCCCCTGTGCTGAGTTCGGTCACATCCATACCAAACTCTTGCGCTAGTGCCAGAACAACGGTCGTCGAAATCGGCCGGTTGTTATTCTCCATCTGGTTCAAATAGGGCAGTGAAACGCCCAGTTTTGCGGCGAAATCCTTCTGCGTGAGGGTCAGGCGTGTGCGCATTTCGCGCAGCTTGGCGCCAGCGTATAGTTTCTGAGTGGCCATGGCGGTTCTTTGCAGCTTTACTGAATCTGCAGGCTAACTTTGCAAACCCTATCGCGCAAGCCGTCTACAGACCCAATTGCCGTTCGCGCCAGATAACAACGCTGATCGCGCAGATTGCCAGGGCGGCGGTTGCCAGCATCAGCCAAAGCAGAGGCATCGCGCCTGTCTCATGCGTCAGCAATGCGCCTGCCAATGCGCTGAGTGCCGCGCCGCCGCCCAACATGATCGCACCGCTCAAACCAGAGGCAGTGGCCGCCAGATGCGGGCGGACCGAAAGCGATCCGGCGGTTGCATTTGGGATCGCCATGCCGTTACCCAACCCGACGAAGGTCATCAGGCCAAAGAAGCTGAGCGCCGTTCCCAAATCCACTAGGAACAACAAAGCTGATAGGGCCACGCCAATTGCATTCAGCCAGCATCCCCAGCGCACCATTTGGTTGACGCCGAAGCGAACCGAGAATCGACCGCTGATGAAGTTGCCGAAGAAATAGCCAATCGCAGGCGCACCAAAGTAGATGCCGACCTCGGCGGCTGTCATGCCGAACACTTCGGTCCCGATAAAGGGTGCGCCCCCGAGATAGGCAAAGAACGCACCTGAAGAGAAAGCCGAGGACAGGGAATAGCCCCAGAAGCGGGGCGATTTCAGCAGTTCAGGGTATTCGCGAAATTGCTGCATCAGTGTTTTGCCGCTTGCGGCCGCGGTTTCGCCAAAGTCTTGGTAGGTCAGCACCAGCGCCAGCGCCGCAAGAGCGAAAGGCAGCCAGAAATTGGCTTTCCAGCCAAAAGTTTCTTCGAGAAGCCCGCCGACAGCAGGGCCGATCATCGGAACGACTGCCATCCCCATGGTGACATATCCGAGCATCGAAGCAGCCTGGTCCTGTTCGTACATGTCCCGCACAGCCGCACGACTTAAGACAATACCAACGACAATGACGGCCTGAAACATTCTGAAGGCCAGAAAGGTCTCGACATTTGGGGCGTATATACACCCCAGCGTTGCCAGCAAAAAAAGGGCGAGTCCCCACAGCAGTACAGGCCGACGTCCGGCCTTATCGGCGATGGGTCCTATTAAGATTTGCAGTGCCGCGTTGACCAGAAGATAAAGCGCGATCGAAAGCTGCATCACCTTGTAATCAGTCTGAAAATACGTCGCCATAAAGGGAAGGCTGGGCAGATACAGATTCATGCTCAGCGCCGACAATCCTGACAACAAAACGAGTGTTGCAAGCGTGGGGGGCGTGCGGCTGACAGAGGGTGAACTGAACTGCATGGTTTACCTTTAGACCCTGATCGCGCGAAATGCCATCGGCAGTTTGGCTTGTTGTGTTAATTAACAAATTTGCAGTTATCTCAAATAGTGTTGCCAAATATTTGCAAATTTGCCGAAAACTTCTTTGGCCGCCGATCCCAAATCGTTATGGTCGCGCAAATTCTCTTGGGAGACTACCGACATGAAAGACATCCTTTCCGAGCTCGAAGGCCGTCGCAACAACGCGCGATTGGGTGGTGGGCAAAAACGCATCGACTCGCAACACGCCCGCGGAAAGCTGACGGCACGCGAACGGATCGAGTTGCTGGTAGACGAAGGCAGCTTTGAAGAGTTTGACATGTTTGTCAGCCATCGCTGCACTGATTTCGGAATGGAGAAACAAAAGCCTGCTGGTGACGGGGTGGTCACAGGCTGGGGTACAATCAATGGTCGAATGGTCTACGTCTTCAGCCAGGATTTCACCGTATTCGGTGGCTCGCTGTCAGAAACCCATGCGCAGAAGATTTGCAAGATCATGGATATGGCAGTTCAAAACGGAGCGCCGGTGATCGGGATCAACGACTCGGGCGGGGCGCGGATTCAGGAGGGCGTCGCTTCATTGGCCGGATATGCTGAGGTGTTCCAGCGTAACATCATGGCCTCAGGCGTCGTGCCACAGATTAGCGTGATAATGGGGCCGTGTGCAGGTGGTGCGGTTTACAGTCCTGCGATGACCGACTTCATATTCATGGTCAAAGACACCTCGTACATGTTCGTAACCGGCCCAGACGTTGTGAAGACCGTCACCAATGAGGTCGTGACGGCAGAGGAATTGGGCGGGGCTTCAACCCACACCAAAAAGTCTTCGGTCGCTGATGGTGCGTTTGAAAACGATGTGGAGGCCCTGGCCGAGGTGCGCCGTCTTGTCGACTTCCTTCCGCTCAACAATCGCGAGAAACCGCCAGTTCGTCCGTTTTTTGACAGCCCTGACAGGGTCGAGACATCGCTGGATACGCTGATCCCGGACAATCCGAACACGCCGTACGACATGAAGGAACTGATCACCAAAGTGGCGGATGAGGGTGATTTTTACGAGATTCAGGAAGACTACGCTAAGAACATCATCACCGGTTTTATCCGGCTTGAAGGGCAGACCGTGGGCGTCGTGGCCAACCAACCCATGGTATTGGCAGGATGTTTGGACATCGATAGTTCCCGAAAAGCGGCCCGGTTCGTGCGGTTCTGTGATTGCTTTGAAATCCCGATCCTGACGCTTGTTGATGTTCCGGGCTTTCTGCCGGGCACTTCGCAGGAGTATGGCGGCGTGATCAAGCACGGCGCGAAACTGCTATTTGCTTATGGCGAAGCGACCGTGCCAAAGGTCACCGTAATCACGCGTAAGGCCTACGGTGGCGCGTATGATGTTATGGCCTCCAAACACCTGCGCGGCGATTTCAACTATGCGTGGCCCACGGCTGAGATCGCGGTGATGGGTGCAAAGGGCGCGACCGAAATCATCCACCGCGCCGATCTCGGCGATTCCGATAAGATCGCACAACACACTCAGGACTATGAGGACCGGTTCGCAAATCCCTTCGTTGCGGCCGAGCGCGGCTTCATTGATGAGGTGATCATGCCACAATCGACCCGCCGCCGTGTATCACGTGCATTTGCGAGCCTGCGCGGCAAGCAACTGAAGAACCCTTGGAAAAAGCACGACAATATCCCGCTGTAAATGCCCGCCGAGGAGGCCCGAGCCGTAAATGCCCCGATTGACCGGACATAAGACCGCGCAGGTTGCAACAGCTCTGCGCGCTCCCCCGGAGGAAGGAAGCCGCCGCTGGCGGATCCGGGGATGCACCGGGGTTTTTACGTTGCTGGTCGGAGTAGGTTCGGCGCTGGCCTCAAACCTGCTGCCCGTGCCATCGGGTCAACCGGTCGAGCTTAGCGATGTGCTTCTGGACACCAATCCGGGTGAGCTTTGGGTGCGGTTTCGGTTCATTGCACCCAAGATCGGATCGACTGCAGGTCGTATCACATATGATGTCGCCGTAGTCGACATGGAGCATTTGTGTGAAACACTGGCGGTGCCTTACGTGGCCCAGCACGAATTGCAGCCTGCCCGGATCGTGATTTCGTTTTCGGACAGACCGGTGGCGTTCGGCACCTCCGAACCTGACGCAACGCAGTTCTTCGAAGCCTACCGGCTGGATCAATCCCGGTGTATCTGGGAGGGGCTCTGACCATGAACCAACAATTTCACGGTCTCAGAGTGTCCCGATACAGTGATGCAGCTCTGGAGGTTCGCATGATCACTTCAATCCCGCAGGCATGTCCGATGGCCTGCCATATCTGGAACTTGTCCGTTGAGGTTTCGCAATGCTGAAACATCGCGGTTTCCCCGGACGTTTGCCCGGAACAGACTTCCAGTTCACCATTCGGCGGGCCAATCCCAAGGGCGTTACGCCGCTGACCCAGCGAGAACGCTTTCGCGATCGCAAACCCGCCGACAAGCGCGCAGATGTCGCGTTTATCGAGGCGTTATGGGCGCACTTTGGTGATCAGCCCTTTGAGCGGGGCAATCTGGACGCAGGCCGTCTAAGTTGGCTGTTCGGGCGCGAGGTTGTCGCCGCCGAAGACCCGTTTGATCCTGCAAGCTATGATGCTCTGCTGGTGATCAATCTGGACGCCGCGCGCCAATCTTTCCCTGACGTGTTCGACGGAGTGCGCTGATTGTGACCGGGGCTGCCGCACATAACACTCAGATGATCAGTGACACTGGAACCCTGCCCGCTAATGGGCAGGGTAGGCTGTTTTCATCAGAAGTTGAGTTGCGCGGCCAACTGGACACGATTGCCGTCGAATGTGTCGCCGGAAATTGTATCGTTCCGCTCTCCATAGATGTATTCGGCGCTGAGCGTCAGGTTGTCTGTCGCCTTGTAAAAGGCATTGACGTGGATCGTCTCAAGCTCGGTGAACGACAAAGTACCGGTCGATGTAGGCAGGTCGTAGTCTTCCTTACCATAGGCGATGCCGACGTTCCATTTGGAACTCAGGTCCTGACGGAATTCGATGGTGTAGCCATCAACATCGTTGGCCTGACCCCCGACGACTGCGTCACCCAAGCCGATCAGGTAGGGGCCAAGTGCCTCGCCGTTGACATAGTTGACCTGAAACAACCCACCTTCCCACGGTCGGATCGAGCCCGACAAAGAGAAACCGGTCTGATCGACCTCGACGTCGCCGGATTGCGCCTTGCCGTAGAGCGCCGAGGCACGAGCGATGTATTTGCCATCGTTGTATTCGACCGAACCAGTCAGCACGGGATCATCCGAATCCGAGCCGCCGACGTTTTCTTCAACGGAAACGGCGAAGGTGGTATTCGATCCGATATTGTTGGTGTAGCGCACCTGCGGTACGCGCGCGAAAGCGATCCCGACCGGCCCGTTAAATTCCACCGAGGTCGGGTAGGTGTCCAGAGGTTGGAAATTGGTCCAGTATTGTCCGATCAGCCATTGTTCCCCAATTCGGATATTGGCATGACGAATTCGGAATTCGGCGGTTCCGTCCGAGCCGAAGGCATCGACTTCGATCTGGCCCTGAATGTCACCGATTCCCGAAGGCGTGCTGGTGCGCAGCCCGATACGAGACTGACGGACTGTGGCGCCAAACGTACCATCTGTCTCGGCCGAGGGTTCACCAATCACGTTTACGAATGCGGTGTCGCCCTGATCGTATTCGAAGTCATAGAAGAAGTCGGCTTTGACATAACCGTAGACGTCCAGAGTGGTGTTGCCGATCTGCAGATCCCCAGTACCAGACCCGGGATTGGAGGATTCCAGCGCTTCGACCCGGGCGCGCAGTGCATCCAGTTCAGCCTGAGTTTGTGCATCTTGCGCCAAGGCTTGCATACCGGTCACGGAAAGCGCGCTGGCAGCAAGCAGGATGGCGGTTTTACCCTTTGTTATCATATGGATAGTTCCTTGTGTGCGAGTGTGCAGGGGCACCGTTCCACGCAACTGAATTCTTGGGAAATCACCAAGTTGAGAGAAGATGCTCTCAATTTTTCAAGCAAAAGTGTCGGTAGACATGTGACGTTTCACGCTGCGGTGAAACCGGAATCTAAGTTACTGTCACCGGAAGGATTTTTGCGTGAGTTTGTAGTGATGTTGCGTGAGGTGCCTCGCGCACTGCCTCGCTACAAGTCTTCGAATTGTAACTGGAACGTGACGGATTTCAGACGTAGTCGTCGCTGTCCGGGCGATTACGACGTCGGCGCAAATCTGCGTGGTGCCGCGCTGGATGGGCAGGTTTCAGCCGGAATCTCAGATGGAAACAATAACTGGTTGGCGGCCAGAATTGTGCTGTGCACAGTGATTGGGCCGTGCGGCTCTACTTTGCCTGCGTCGCACAAGCACCTACTATTCCGTACCCCTTCCTTCCGCGGGCAGGCTTGTGTTCCCCACAGAGTTCTGTCCGCGGTTTTCTTTTTGTCAGGTTTGGACAAAAAGCGGCAAAAACCTGCGCAATTCGCAAGTTTGTGGTCCGTGTTATTGCATAACAAGGCGCGAAATCGGCATCTGCTCTCAAAGACTGCAAAAAATCTAGAAGGGCAGAAACCATGCGAATCAAACGAATTTCCCTTGCGTTGGCAACCTGCGCGGGTTTGGCGGCCTGCGGTGGCTCGACCGGCGAACAGGCGATCCTTGGCGGCGGTGCGGGGGCTCTGGGGGCAGCGGTCCTCAGTGCAGATCCGCTGCTTGGGGCGGCAGTCGGGGCTGCGGGCAACGTGCTTTACTGCAAGACCCAGAACAACTGTAACTAAAGCTGAATTTAACGGGGCTGGAAAAGTCCCGTCCGTCATTGCGCATCACGCCGTCGTGGGGTCAACGCCCCGCGGCGGCGTTTTGCGTTTCCAGAACATCAAGCCAAAGGACGTTCCATGTTCAACAAGATCCTGATCGCAAACCGGGGCGAGATTGCCTGCCGGGTCATCAAGACCGCCCGCAAGATGGGCATCGGCACGGTTGCCATCTATTCAGATGCTGACAAGAACGCCCTGCATGTTTCAATGGCGGATGAGGCCGTGCATATCGGCCCGCCGCCCGCCAACCAGTCATACATCGTCATCGACAAGGTGATGGATGCCATCCGTAAAAGCGGCGCGCAGGCGGTCCACCCCGGTTATGGCTTTCTGTCCGAGAACTCCAAATTCGCCGAGGCGCTGGATGCCGAAGGCGTCGCCTTTGTCGGCCCCCCGGTCGGTGCGATCGAAAGCATGGGGGACAAGATCACCTCGAAGAAGATCGCGCAGGAGGCCGGGGTTTCGACGGTGCCCGGTTACATGGGCCTGATCGAAGACGCCGATGAGGCGGTGAAGATTTCGAACGACATTGGCTATCCGGTGATGATCAAGGCCAGCGCTGGCGGCGGTGGCAAGGGCATGCGGATTGCGTGGAATGACGAAGAGGCGCGGGAAGGTTTCCAGTCATCCAAGAACGAGGCCGCGAACTCCTTCGGCGACGACCGGATTTTCATCGAGAAATTTGTGACTCAGCCGCGCCACATCGAGATTCAGGTGCTCTGTGACAGTCACGGCAATGGCATCTATCTCGGGGAACGCGAATGCTCGATCCAGCGCCGGAACCAGAAAGTTGTGGAAGAGGCGCCATCGCCGTTCCTTGACCCTGAAACCCGCAAGGCGATGGGCGAACAGGCGGTCGCGTTGGCCAAGGCTGTGAACTATGCCAGCGCCGGTACGGTCGAGTTCATCGTGGATGGCGAAAAGAACTTCTACTTCCTCGAAATGAACACCCGCCTGCAGGTGGAACACCCGGTGACCGAACTGATCACTGGTGTCGATCTTGTCGAACAGATGATCCGTGTGGCCGCTGGTGAAAAACTGTCGATCACGCAGGATGACGTCACCCTGACAGGCTGGGCGATTGAAAACCGTCTTTATGCAGAGGACCCGTATCGTGGCTTCTTGCCCTCGATTGGCCGCCTTACCCGTTATCGCCCGCCGCAGGAGGTCGCAGCCGGCCCGCTGCTTGTGAATGACAAATGGCAAGGTGATGCGCCTAAAGGGGATAGCGCTGTGCGTAACGATACCGGCGTCTATGAGGGCGGCGAGATCAGCATGTATTACGACCCGATGATCGCCAAGCTGTGTACCTGGGCACCGACCCGCGAACAGGCGATTGAGGCGATGCGCGTGGCGCTGGACAGTTTCGAAGTCGAAGGCATCGGTCACAACTTGCCATTCCTGTCAGCGGTCATGGATCACCCGAAATTTGTAAGTGGTGACATGACGACCGCTTTCATCGCCGAGGAGTATCCGGACGGGTTCGAAGGCGTCGACCTTCCCGAAGAGGATTTGCGCCGTATCGCAGCCTCGTGCGCTGCCATGCACCGGGTTGCCGAAATCCGTCGCACCCGCGTATCGGGCCGGATGGACAACCATGAACGGAAAGTCGGCAAACGTTGGAATGTCGCTCTGCAAGGGCAGGATTTCAGCGTCAAGGTTAAGGCTGACAAACAGGGCGCGACTGTCAAATTCAAAGACGGGTCAGCTCTGCGTGTGTCCTCTGACTGGACGCCGGGTGACCAACTTGCGGTGTTGGACGTGGATGGCAGCCCGTTGGTCTTGAAGGTTGGAAAGATATCGGGCGGGTTCCGTATCCGAAACCGAGGGGCTGACCTCAAGGTACATGTGCGCACCCCACGTCAGGCCGAACTGGCCCGCCTGATGCCCGAGAAGCTGCCGCCTGATACATCGAAAATGCTGCTCTGCCCAATGCCGGGCTTGATCGTGAAGATTGATGTGGAAGTAGGTCAGGAGGTGCAGGAAGGTCAGGCACTTTGTACCGTTGAGGCGATGAAGATGGAGAACATCCTGCGCGCCGAGAAAAAGGGCGTTGTCTCCAAGATCAACGCGGGCCCCGGCGACAGTCTGGCCGTTGACGATGTGATCATCGAGTTCGAGTGATGATGCGCGCACCTGCGACATATCTTTCAAGGTTCCCAGCGGCTTCCGTCGGGATCTTGAGGCATGTCGCAGGTGCTCAGCCGCCCTCACGTCGTTCGCGGATTTCGCGTTCGCGCAAAGGCGTCTTGTCAATGGATCGGCCAATCTCACGCACGCTCCATGGGCTGGGTTTGCGCAGTTTGACGACACCATCCTTGTCGACAAACACCATCTGGAAACCACGTGGTCGCAGTTTTGATCGGATCGATGATCGCGCCGCCGGATCAGTATCGGTCAAGACAATCACGTCGCGATCCCGCATTGCGTCCTCGCCTTCGAGTAACATGTCAATCTGTTGCTGGAATCTTGGGTCTGCCGGGGTATCGGCAAAAACGACGATCGGGCGATGCGTCCAGAGAAAATCGCTTAGATCGTTGTCAGCTACTGGACGAACAAAGCTGTCATCCGCAGGGGCAGTCGCGTCGGCGGCCAAGGCGGCCAACGGGAATAGTGCCGAGAAAACAAAGGCAAGCGTGCGTGTCATGAGGCCTCCTGTTGTGATGAATATAGCCTCTGCTGGGGCGAATGCGACTGACGAAATGCGTGTGATCACCAAAAATTTGCTTCGTGGACGCCGCACCCACCCATGCGTACTTATCAATTTGCCTACAAAACGCGCCGCTCCCGCGGCCTTCGCGTTGGGAGAGTAGGCCGATGGAAGTGATCCTGCATTGCGGCGCACATCGATGTGCAAGCACCAGTTTCCAGAACTATCTGAGCCGGAACGTGCAGCTCCTTGCAGATCAAGGTCTGGCGTATTGGGGGCCGGAGCGAACACGCTCCAATGGCCTCAACAGCTTGAATAAATTGACGCCTGAGGTCTGTGATGGATTACGCCGCGAGTTGGACGCATGTCAGCAAGACGGCGCGACGCAGCTATTGGTCAGCCAAGAGAATTTCGTGGGCTCGATGGAGCGCAATATTGCCTTTGCCTCGCTCTATCCAGGTATGCAGGAACGTGGGCAGTTTTTGGCAAGGGCATTTGATGGAAGAGTCACTAAAATTGCTTTGAATATACGCGCGTTGGATATGTATTGGTCTTCCGTGGCCGCCTATAAGTTCAAACGTGGCAGCGCCCCAATAGAGCCCACAAAGTGGACACGCATCGCGCAAAGCAAGCGGAGCTGGCGAGACGTCATCACCGACATTAGCCAAGCCTTCCCGGGCGTCCCATTGCTCGTTTTGCCGTTTGAGGAATTTGCGGGTCATCAACAGGCGCAGCTTCAGGCGCTGACGGGTCGCACCGCGCCCGAATTCAGCGATGGCCTTGCGTTGAATGCTGCGCCCAAACCCGCGCCCCATGGTCTGACCGCTGAACAGGCGATGCAGCTTTGGGCTGATTATGCCAATGATCTGGAATGGCTTGCCTCGGGCGCCGATGGGAGGGCTGAACTGATCTGCCGGACAGATAGCAATGCACGCGGGGTCGCCCCCGCCGAAACCAGAATTGAACAGAGGAAATCGACATGACCGACACCAACGACTGGCAGGTGCTGGCTGAAAAAGAGCTGCGCGGCCGACCTTTGGGCGATCTGACCAAAGAGACGCTGGAAGGCATCGACGTCAAACCGCTTTATACTCAGGAAGACACGGCTGATCTGCCGCATATGGGCTCGCTTCCGGGCTTCGGTCCGTTTACGCGCGGCGTAAAGGCGACAATGTATGCAGGGCGCCCTTGGACGATCCGTCAATATGCAGGCTTCTCGACGGCTGAAGAATCGAATGCATTTTACCGCCGCAATCTGGCGGCCGGCCAGCAAGGTGTCTCGGTCGCCTTCGATCTGGCGACTCACCGGGGGTATGACAGTGACCATCCCCGTGTGGTGGGCGATGTCGGCAAGGCCGGTGTGGCCATCGACAGCGTTGAGGATATGAAAATCCTGTTCGACGGTATCCCGCTGGACAAGGTTTCAGTCTCAATGACGATGAACGGGGCAGTGATCCCGGTTCTGGCCAGCTTCATCGTTGCAGGTGAAGAGCAGGGGCATGACAAGGCCGTGCTCTCGGGCACCATTCAGAACGACATTCTGAAAGAGTTTATGGTGCGTAACACCTATATCTACCCGCCCGAGCCTTCGATGAAGATCATCTCGGATATCATCGATTACACTTCGAATGAGATGCCCAAGTTTAACTCGATCTCGATCTCGGGCTATCACATGCAAGAGGCGGGGGCGAACCTGGTGCAGGAACTGGCTTATACGCTGGCCGACGGGCGCGAATATGTGCGCGCCGCGACGGAATCGGGCATGGACGTGGATAAGTTCGCGGGTCGTCTGTCGTTCTTCTTTGCCATCGGTATGAATTTCTTCATGGAGATCGCCAAACTACGCGCTGCGCGCACCCTTTGGCATCGGGTAATGACCGAGTTCGGGGCGAAATCCGAACGGTCGAAAATGCTGCGAACTCATTGCCAGACCTCGGGCGTGTCGCTGCAGGAACAGGACCCCTATAACAATGTGGTCCGCACCGCCTATGAGGCCATGAGCGCGGTTCTGGGCGGCACACAGTCGCTGCATACCAACGCACTGGACGAGGCGATCGCGCTGCCAACCGATTTCTCGGCACGTATCGCGCGAAACACGCAGCTGGTGTTGCAAGAGGAAACCGGCGTGACTGATGTGGTCGATCCGCTGGCGGGCTCTTACTACGTCGAAAGCCTGACCAACGAGCTGGTCGAAAAAGCCTGGGCTCTTATGGAAGAGGTCGAGGAAATGGGCGGTATGACCAAAGCCGTTGCCAGTGGCATGCCCAAGCTGCGGATCGAGGAAAGCGCTGCGCGCCGTCAGGCCATGATCGACCGGGGCGAAGAGGTCATCGTTGGGGTCAACAAGTATCGCAAAGAGCAAGAAGACCCGATCGATATTCTGGACGTCGATAACGTGGCCGTGCGTGAAGCTCAGGTCGCGCGGCTGGAGCGTATCCGTGCAACGCGCGACGAGGCGGCTTGCCAACAGGCGCTGGACGCCCTGACAACAACCGCCCGCGAGGGAGGCAACCTGCTGGCCGCCGCCGTCGAGGCCGCCCGAGCCCGCGCATCCGTAGGAGAGATCAGCATGGCAATGGAGAAAGAGTTCGGTCGCCACCGTGCCGAAGTGAAGACCCTGGCCGGTGTTTACGGTGCGGCCTACGAGGGTGACGAAGGTTTTGCCGCGATTCAGAATTCCATAGAAGAATTCGCCAAGGCCGAGGGGCGTCGCCCGCGTCTGCTGGTGGTCAAGATGGGGCAAGACGGCCACGATCGAGGGGCCAAGGTGATCGCCACTGCTTTTGCTGATATCGGGTTTGACGTAGATGTCGGCCCTCTGTTCCAGACACCTGCAGAAGCCGCACAGGACGCGGTGGACAATGATGTGCATGTGATCGGGATCTCTTCGCAGGCTGCGGGGCATAAGACATTGGCGCCTCAGTTGGTTGAGGAACTGAAAAAGGCAGGGGCTGAAGACATCATAGTCATCTGCGGTGGGGTCATTCCGCAACAGGATTACCAGTTCCTTTACGATCACGGTGTGAAGGCGATCTTTGGTCCGGGAACGAACATCCCTGAAGCGGCACAAGACATCTTGCGTTTGATCGGCGAAGCCAAAACTTGACGCCAGCGCCAAGATTTTTCGTACGAAAAATCTTGTGATTTCGCCCCTTTGCGGAAAACATGCGACCAGACCCAAATGGTCTGGTCGTTTGTCATCAGGAGGCGTCTTCATGTTACTGGATCATCTGGCTGTTGCGGGCGAAACGCTTGAAGAAGCTTCTGACCATATCGAACAGGCGCTGGGCGTACGGCTTCGGGACGGCGGCAAGCACGAAAAATTCGGAACGTATAATCGACTTCTGGGCTTGCGGGATGGGCTCTATCTGGAGGCGATTGCGATCGACCCCGAAGCCTCCAAACCGCAAAGGACGCGCTGGTTCGATCTGGACCGGTTCACCGGATCACCCCGCCTGACCAACTGGATTTGCCGGGTTCCGGATATCGAAGCGTCACTGACCGTTTTCCCTGACGGCGTCGGACAACCTATCGATCTGAACCGAGGCGCGCTGCGCTGGCGTATGGCAGTCCCCCCAAGTGGACGTCTGCCATTTGACAACCTCTTTCCGGCGCTTATCGAGTGGCAGGGTGATCTGCATCCGGCGCAAATGCTTCAGGACAGTGGCTGCCGGTTACGCCGCCTGATTGTGTGCCATCCGGATGCAATCGACTTAGCCAAAGGTTTGGGGGCGTTGGAGTATGTCGCGTTTGACAGCGGCCCGGCTGCATTGCGCGCTGAATTCGAAACACCGCACGGGTTGCGCGTGCTGGAATGAACATCCGGCAGGCCAGAACCCAAGATGCACCTGCGATTAGGGCGATCGCAAACGCGATCATCAGAGATACGCTTATCACGTTCACCAACGATGAACGCAGCGTAGAAAGCGTGGCCGCAGAGATCGAAACCAAAGGCCCTGCTTTTCTCGTCGCCGAGCGCAGTGGTGCCGTCGAGGGGTTTGCGACCTATGGCGCCTTCCGCTCGGGACCGGGATATGCGCAGTGCCGCGAACATTCGATACAGTTGGCACCCGAAGCCAGAGGCCAGCATGTTGGCCGTTCGTTGATGGAGGCTCTTGAAGCCATCGCGCGGGAGGATAACGTGCATGTCTTGGTGGCGGGCATTTCATCGGCCAACCCCGCAGCCATCGCCTTCCATAAGGCAATTGGCTTCAAGCAGGTGGGACGCATGCCTGAAGTGGGGTTCAAATGGGGGCAGCGGCTGGATCTTGTCCTGATGCAGAAAATACTCGGCCCGCAGTCATCTGTCGCACCTGACAGTCGTGACAAGGCACGCTAGGGTGCGCCCATGTCGATCTGGTCCAGAATAGCCGACGCGCTGAATGCGCTTGCCCAGGGCGAAAGCCTGACTGCGGTGTTTGAGAAACTGCGAACGCAGCCAGAACGTTCGGTGGCCTTTGCGATTGCTGTCGTGGCGCTTGGCGCCAAGATGGCCAAGGCCGACGGTCAGGTGACGCGGGATGAGGTGACGGCTTTCCGTGAAGTGTTCCAGATCGCGCCCGAAGATGAAGACGGGGCGGCCAAGGTCTTTGACATGGCACGGACAGACGTTGCTGGATATCAGGACTATGCCCGCCGGATTGCCCGCATGTTCGCCGAAGATAGCACCACCCTGTGCGATTTGATGGAAGGGCTGTTTCACATTGCCATGGCGGACGGGTTCTACCACCCGAACGAAAACGAGTTTTTGGAAGAAGTCAGCCGCATTTTCGGCCAGACCGACGCTCAGTTCATGGCCCTGCGCGCTCGTTTCGTACCGGATGCGCCGAAAGACCCCTATACTGTTCTGGGCGTTCCCCGCGACGCTCCTCTGACCGAAATTCGCAAGGTTTGGCGGCAACTGGTGCGAGAAACTCATCCCGATGCGATGTTGGCACGCGGCGTTCCGGAAGAGGCGGTGCGGCTGGCCGAGAAAAAGATGATCGATATCAACCGCGCCTGGGATGAAATCAACGGCGCTCGGGTCTGATCCGTGCGGTTGGCGACCTACAATATCGAATGGTTCGCCAACCTGTTTGATCGCAATGACAGCCTGATTGTCGATGACAGCTGGTCAGGGCGTCACGATGTGACCAAGGCCCGGCAGGTTGAGGCGATCGCAAAGGTGCTGACGGCGATTGATGCCGATGCGATGCTGATCGTCGAAGCCCCCAACACAGGCAAGTCTCAGAATACCGTCCGTGCCTTGCAGCGATTTTCCGAGGCGTTCGGTCTGCGTACAAGCCATGCAATCATGGGATTTCCCAATGATACACATCAGGAATTGGCCCTGCTTTATGATCCCGAAATTCTTACAGCCAAACACGACGCAAGGGAGGCTGAGAACGCGCCGCGTTTCGATGCCGAGTTCCGGATCGACCTGGATGTGGATGCGACCGAGGATCTTGTGCGGTTTTCAAAGCCTCCGATGGAATTGGCGATCCAAACAACCTCAGGGCAGGAGTTTCGACTGATCGGGGCGCATCTGAAGTCCAAAGCGCCCCATGGCGCTACATCGCGGGATGAGATGATACGAATTTCGATTGCCAATCGCCGTAAGCAGTTGGCGCAGGCGGTATGGCTGGGTCGACGGGTCCGACATCATTTGACGGAGCGAGAGCCGGTGATTTTGCTGGGCGATCTCAATGACGGACCCGGGCTGGACGAGTTCGAACACCTCTTCGGTCGATCGTCGGTCGAGATATTGTTGCAGGCGGGGCTCTATGATCCTCATGCAGCAAGGGCATTGGAACTGCGCCCCGGTTCTGTCCCAGCAACTGCACGATTTGCGCGGCCTAATGAGGGACGGTATCTTGAGGCGTTGTTGGACTACATCATGATTAGCGAGGATTTGCGCGCCCACCACCCGAACTGGCGCATCTGGCATCCGTTTCGCGATGCCGCCTGCTGGGGCAACCCCGAGCTGAGGGATGCCTTGCTAACCGCATCCGACCACTTCCCGGTGACGTTGGATATCGACCTCTGACCTTTCAACACTCGGCACGCTCGCTTATATTCAAGCTATGCTACGTCTCATGCTGATCAGCGCTATTTGTACTGCCTTGGCCCTGCCTGCCCAAGCACAGGACGATTCGGGTAAGTCGCTGATGGAGCGGGGTGCCGAGTTGTTTCTGGAAGGCTTGCGGCAAGAGATGGAGCCCACGATCGAAGACCTGCGTGGATTTGCGGACCAATTTGGTCCGGCTTTGCAGTCTTTCATGCGGGAAATGGGTCCGGCGCTGGCTGAGTTGGCTGCTCAGGTGCAGGATTGGAGCGCGTATGAATCGCCCGAGATGTTACCAAACGGCGACATTATCATCCGCAAGAAGCCCAAAGATCAGCCCGAAGAAGTTGTGCCGGAAGAAGAGACTTCTAACGGTTATACCGATATCTGATTATCCCCGAATGATCACTTTGGGTTCTGATTTCAGCGCGCCGGCCAACGAGTTAAAACGGGCCTCGGCGACTTCGTTGAACAATGCGCCTGCCGATTTGGGCAGACGCAGTTCTAGCTTTTGTTTTTTGGGATAGTAACGCATCTTGCCCATGGTTGCGTCGTGCTGCATCCAAAGCATCGCTCCGAACCGTAGTGCTTTGCCCAGGATTTCGGCTTGTTCCTGGCCGCGTTCGTCGAGCAGTTCGTAAAGCTCGGTAAAGCGGCTCCCTTCGCGTTTGTTGCGATATCGGTGTTGCAAAGCGAGCCCGATAAAGATCCGCTCGGAGTGTTTGATCCCGCTCATGTTGGCGCGGGTGACATATTCGAAACAGGCCTCGGCCCGGTAATCTGGATGCGCACGCCAACTGACGTCATGCAGCAGACAAGCTGCCTTGATCAGGCGCAGCATCGGTTCCGGCGCCGAACGGAACAAGGGCATGACAAAATCGAACAGGTGTTTGCCGAAACCGGGCAAGCGCGCGTCTTTCGCTTCGGCAAACCGGCAGGCTTCGATCAAAGGATCTCGGTCGCGCAGGCGTTGCGGCATCTGTTCATACAGCAATCCTTCGCGGATGCCGTAGCTTGAAATCGCGATGTCCTTTGGTTTGAACGTGCGGATCAGGCGTGAAAGCACATCCATTGCATAGGGGATCAATGCCATACGCGATCCCGACACACCGGCCAATGCGCGCAATTCATCAGGATCATTCTGTTCGATGAACTTGATGGTCTCGCGTACCTGACTTTGTGTCATGCGGTATTCGTGCAGCACGTTCAGCGGATAGCCTCGGCGCAGCATGTCCAGACGTGCGAAGGCGCGCCAGCTGCCGCCGACCAGAAACAGCCGATCACGTTGAGGGCCCATCCGGTCGCGCATCTCTTCCAGCGTCTTCTTGATATGCTCCTTACGCGCTCGGCGACCGCCTTTGATATCGCGCAGCTTGAGCGGCCCCAGGGGCGAAGTCATGCGACGTCCGACCATGCCGCCTCCGATCTCAGCGAGTTCGACGGACGAGCCACCGATGTCGCAGATCAGCCCATAAGCTCCGGGCCAACCCAGCAGCACGCCCTGAGCTGAGAGCCGTGCTTCTTCCTCGCCATCGACAACGTTGATGATCAGGCCGGTTTCGGCTTTTGCCTGCGCGCAGAAATCCGGTCCATCGCTGGCCTCGCGCACCGCAGCGGTGGCGACCGCGTGCAGGGCGGGCAGGCCGAGGTCTCTGGCAAGATGCTGAAACCTGTGCAAGGCAGCCAGCGCCCGTTTGCGACCTTCAGGGTTCAGTCGGCCGGTCTCTGACAGGCCGGCGCCCAGTTCGCACATCACCTTTTCATTGTAGAAATAGGCCGGTGAGCGCGCCGCACCGTCAAAAATCACCATCCGGACCGAGTTCGATCCGATATCGACAACCCCGACCCGGGAAAGTGCACGGGCGCCCGGATCTTCGAACAGCGGCCTTCCGAACAGCCCGTGATCCGGGAAATCAGTCTCGGCAATCTTGGTCATGGTGTCCCCAGGTCTTTTGCGCGACAGGATGCGAGATCACCCTTGTCCGGTCAATTGCAGGCATCCGATTGTTCGGCTTCTGTGTTCAATAGACGCACCGCCAGCGCACGGGTGATGTCGCGTTTTTCGGTCAGCGCAATTTCGTCCAGCTGTTCGACCACGCGGGCGGCGGTTTCAAAGCTTCGATTCATGTGCTTGACCAGATAGGCTATGACATCAGGCCCCGGATTGAGCTGCCGGTCGGTGAATAGCTTCGCCAGCACTGCGCCCAGCAACGCATCGTCCGGCCCTTCAAGCGACACATGATGCGCACCTTCGGCCCGGCTTTGCAGATCGGCCAGCGGCAGATGCCACAGTTTCGGCGTCGTGCGCCCGGTCATCAGCAAGGCGTGGCCCTCGGCCAGAACCAGATTGTGCAAATGGAACAGAGTTTTCTGCTGTTCGACGTCCGCCGCGATTACCGGCACATCTTCGACCGCCACCGGACCGCGCGCCAGGTCCGGCACGTCGTCATATCGAAGCGCGGCGGCTTGTACGATTCGACCGCCGGTCTCGCCGGCCCAGACATGCGCCAGATGGGTCTTGCCCGATCCTGCAGGGCCGCTCAGCGCCAGTTTGTTGCCAGGCCATGAGGTGGCAGAGATCATCGCAACAGCTAGCGCATTAGCA
This sequence comes from Ruegeria sp. C10, assembly GCF_056537805.1. NCBI lineage: Bacteria > Pseudomonadati > Pseudomonadota > Alphaproteobacteria > Rhodobacterales > Roseobacteraceae > Ruegeria > Ruegeria sp. C10. The sequence goes on from NZ_JBQFSC010000001.1 coordinate 1,551,148, forward strand.
GGCGAGACGAAAAAGTCTTCGCGGCCCAAGGCAGTCTTGGACGGCAGATCAAAGCTGAGCTGCATGGCCATTTATTCGTCTTCCTGATTGAGCCCTTCAAGCCCGGTATATAGGCGGCTGTGCAGATACTGCTCGGTCGCAAACCGTGCCAGCACGCCCAAGGCAGCCGCTACAGGTACTGCGATCAGCATTCCGACAAAGCCGAACAGCGCGCCGAAGACCGACAAGGCCAGCAGTAGCCAGACCGGGTGCAGGCCCACCGAACTACCGACGAGTTTGGGTGTCAGGAAGTTGCCCTCGGTCACCTGTCCGATAGCAAAAATACCGGCGACCAAACCGATATGTGCCCAGTCCCCCCAGAACTGAAACAGGGCCAGGCCTATGGCCAAGGTGCCTCCGATCAGGGCGCCCAAATAGGGGATGAAGGTTACCAGTCCTGCAATGAAGCCGACGATCAGGCCGAATTGCAGACCGACCAGCATCAATGCGACAGCATAGTAGGTGCCGAGGATCAGGCAGACGGTACCCATTCCACGCACGAATGAGGCAAGAACGGCGTCGATTTCACCAGCAAGTCGTTTGATCGTGGGGGCGTGATCACGGGGCAAGAGCTCTCCGATCCGGGTGATCATGCGATCCCAATCCATCAGCAGGTAAACCGCTACAACCGGTACGATAACCAGCAGGACGACGACATTTATCGCTGAACCCAATGAGGCCAGAACGGTTTGCAGCACATCGCCGGTTTTTGATTTCAGCGTCTCGCCAAATGACACCAGCATCTGGTGGGTATTTGATTCGCGATCGAGCAAAGCCGGGAATTGTTTCTCAATAAAGGCGCGCAGTTCTTTAAAAAGGCTTGGCAAAACATCAATCAGATCCAGTAGCTGTGTGATCAACGCGGGCACAACCATAAGAATCATCAAAACAAAACCAAACACGCCGACAACGGTAATGATCCCGGTCGCAGCCATGCGCGAAAGGCCGAGTGTTTCCAGGCGGTCCGCAACGGGGTCAAGGAAATATGCAATCGCACCACCGATCACAAAGGGCAGCAAGACATCGCCCAACAGGTACAAAAGCAGCACGAAAACAGCGGCGGCAATGCCCCAGTATCTAAGCTGATCCTTCACCGGCAAGGCCATGGCGCAATCCCTCGTTTGCACAGCATTGCCGTGTTCTTGGCCCATGACGCCCGGCGATGCAAGCGGTTCATGGCGCGCGATTTTTATACCCTAGTCTGTCAGAGTACCCAGTTCCGGTGTCTCACCTGTGGCCATTTCATCAGGCCAGTTGGTGCGCCAGATTTCCGCCGACCAGTGTCCGCAATGTACCTTCGGGCGATCAAAGCCGGACAGGGCAGGCAGCAGTGGCGCAACCACCACATCGTGGCGCGGAACGGCGAAATAAGGGAAGGAATAGCGTTCACGCCCGGATCGATTAACCACGCGATGCGGGGTCGATTTCAACCGCCCGCCCGACCACAGTTCCAGCATGTCGCCGATATTGACCACGAAGCCGCCGGGCGGGCAGTCCGGTGTGATCCAGCCGCCGGTGCGGGTCTGCACCTCAAGTCCTCCGACCGGATCGGGAGCGATTATTGTCAGCGCGTCGGTGTCCTTATGCGGATGAATTCCATAGCCACGCTCATCCGGGGATTGTGGCGGATAGTGTAGCAGGGTCATGTTGGTCATCGGGTCACGGAAGGCGTCGCGTAGTGTGTTGGGCGGGATTTTTAACCCCACTTCCAATGCACCCAGCAAAAGATCTGTTACGCCATCAAGCTGTAGCCAGTAATCCAGTATTACCGCGCGGGCCTGGGGCACTTCTCGGGGCCAGATATTCGGGCCGTAAAGTGCGCATTCAACCCGGATCGGCGCATCTTCGGCTGCTTCGAAATGCAGCTTGTACCCTTCGTACTTATCCGCCGCGCCCGAGCCGTCATTGGGCGTGAAGAACCCCATCGGAATGTACCCACGATAGTTTTCGCGGGTGATGGCCTGATCCCATTTTCGGGCCTCGTCGATATCAAAGATCGCACTGACACACTCGCGCACCTGCTCGATGTGCTCAGGCGCGATGCCTGTCCCTGTGATCGACAGAAACCCGATGCTGGTGCAGGCATCCATGATCTGCGCGACCGTTGCTTGATACAGCGGACCAGAAGGATCAGTCAGCGGGCTGATATCAATGGTTGGAATACGCTCCATCAGTTAATTCTCACGCCTTGTCGTTCCAGTTCCTGATGCACAGGAACAAGGTTCATGCTGTCGAGATCTTGATTGCTTTTCAAGGATAACGCCGCAGCAATTCCCGCGCCTTGCCCCATGACCGCGCAGCAGGACATGTTGCGCGTTGCGGCGTGAGCGACCCGATCCGCGCCATGGGACCGGCCCGCAACCAACAGGCCCTTGATCCCTTTGGGAAGCATCGAGCGATACGGAATCTGCATATATCGCCCCGTGGTCGGCAAGATCAGAATGCCGTAGCCATCGATGAATTCAGGGTAGATACCGATGGAATCCTCGAACCGGCCCTGATGTCGGGCATCGGTTTCGGTCATGTTGTAGACGGCATCGATCTTGCGCGTATCCCGAATGCCGATGGTCATTCCGAAATTGCGTAGACGTGCGTTTTCGCACCCCGGCATGAAACGGCGGAGGGCATCAATGGCCAGCATCGCCTGTCGGCGGCCTTCGATTTCACCAAAGGTCAGGCTGTCGGGGTCGGTTCCATCGATCTGGTCCATATGAATCAGGTTCATATAGGTCAGTTCTCCGGTATCGTGCATCGCCCCCCAGGTCCCCGCGATCGTGTTCAAATGAGCCGGTATCAGGCCCTCATCAATCGCCTGCTGGAAGGGTTTCTTGACGAAGGGCGAGAACATGTCGTCCTCTTTGCCCGAGGTTTCGATATTCCATTCGCCACCGCCACCCCAGTCCTTATAGGTCTGCGGGTCGGCTTTGACACCTTCAATAAAGGCCCGTTTGTCGACACCGGCCAGATGGAACATCACCGAAGCCGCCATCATGTCCTCACGCGGCGTCTTGTGCGTCGGGGCGCCCGCGCGATGCGCTACATCTGCATCCCCGGTGGCGTCGATGACAACCTTGGCCAAGATCGCCTCACGCCCCGCTTTGGATTCGGCAATCACCCCAGTGATGCGATCCCCTTCCATGATTGGAGCAACGAATTGCCGGTGCAACATCGGATGGACGCCAGCCTCTTCAACCAGCTTGTCGGCCACCAGCTTGAAGCCCTCGCTGTCCAGTTCGTAGCTGAGCGATTGGCTTTCAGGCACTGCTGCACCCATCTCTTTGGCGCGGGTTTCGAACTCCATGCCGATGCCTCCGGCCTCGACAGTTTGTTCGTGGCGATACCAGGCAAAGCCTTCGACGCCGACTGCCGTAATATTCCCACCCATGCAACCGAATCTATCCATCAAGGAAACTTCGGCCCCAGCGCGTGCGGCAGCCAGCGCTGCTGACAATCCAGCGGGGCCCGAGCCGACAACCAATACGTCGGTCTGGTGAACAACGGGGATCTGGCGGGCGGGTTCGGTGATTGTTTGCATTGCTGCCTCGCGGTTGAACGTTTGCGCCAACATTGAAAACCTCGGCGTTGCGGTCAATCAAAAAACCGACTGCGCATGGGTCGCAAAACACCGATGTGCGATTGCCCCCGGCTAGGCTTTGGAATAATCACCTTGCAGCGAAATTCTCACCCGTAAGGTTACGTTATGCGCCTCAGCCGTTACTTTCTGCCCGTTCTTAAGGAAAACCCCTCGGAGGCTCAGATCGTCAGCCACCGGCTGATGCTGCGTGCCGGGATGATCAAACAGGCCGCCGCCGGGATTTATTCTTGGTTGCCATTGGGCTTCAAGGTTCTGCGCAAGCTGGAGAACATTGTGCATGAAGAACAGGCGCGGGCTGGGCACATCGCGATCCAGATGCCGATTCTGCAATCAGCCGACCTGTGGCGCGAATCCGGTCGTTATGACGATTATGGCCAGGAAATGCTGCGCATGCAGGACCGCCACGGTCGCGATATGCTGTACACGCCAACCGCCGAGGAACTGGTGACCGACATCTTCCGCGGCCACGTGAGCAGCTACAAAGACCTTCCGCTGACGCTCTATCAGATTCAGTGGAAGTTCCGCGATGAAATCCGCCCACGTTTCGGCGTGATGCGGGGGCGCGAGTTCTACATGAAGGACGGATACAATTTCGATCTGACCAAAGAAGACGCGCTGCACGCCTATAACCGCCACTTGGTCAGCTATCTGCGTACTTATGAGCGGATGGGTCTGCAAGCCATCCCGATGCGCGCTGATTCTGGACCTATCGGCGGTGACTACACGCATGAGTTCCTCGTACTGGCCGATACTGGCGAATCCGAGGTCTTTTATGACAGCGCGGTCACCGATCTGACCTTCGGCGATCGTGAGATCGACTATGATAACCGCGAACAGTGTCAGGCGATCCTCGAAGAGTTCACTTCTAAATACGCCCGAACGGACGAAACCCACGACGAAGCCCTGTTTGACCAAATCCCCGAAAACCGCCGCCGCGTGGCGCGTGGTATCGAAGTGGGGCAGATCTTTTATTTTGGCACCCAGTATTCCGAAGCTCTTGGAGCGACTGTGCAAGGCCCCGATGGCAAGCCGGTTCCGGTGCATATGGGCAGCCACGGCATCGGCGTTAGCCGCCTGATCGGTGCGATCATCGAAGCCAGCCATGACGATAAGGGCATCATTTGGCCCGAAGGCGTGACTCCATTCCATTGCGGCATTGTGAACTTGAAGCAAGGTGATGAAGAGGCGGACGCGGCGTGCGATAAACTCTACAGCGCGTTGACTGCGTTGGGGCTTGAGCCGCTTTATGATGATCGGAATGAACGGGCAGGGGGCAAGTTTGCCACCATGGACCTGATCGGTCTGCCGTGGCGCATCACAGTGGGCCCGCGTGGTCTGAAGAACGGTGTGGTCGAACTCACCAGCCGCCGTACCGGCGAAAGTGAGGAACTCAGCCCCGAAGCGGCCGTCACCAAGATCGCAGAAATCTATGAGGGCATCGCCTGAACAAGGCGGTGCAACCTTCGGCGGTTTAGCTCAGGAAGCTGAGGTCGGACGTGCGGTCAGGAAATCGCCGTCCGCTTCGCTGCCGCGTGCGACCACGATCGGGCGACCAAAGCGGCGTACAAGTTCCGCCAGTTCGAAGCCCAGAAACCGCAATCCACAGACGCGTTCGTCAGTGGCGCGATCCGTGATGCACAGCCGCCCCTGCCGGAAAGCAAGGCGATAGCCTTTGTCCCGCAGTATGTCGGCCAAACCGGCCCAGCTTGCTGCGCTTGTGAAAACTGGCCTGATCGCTGCCCGCAACAATGCGGCGCTTTCGCAATCCAGTTCTGTTGCTGCTGAACGGGCAGTAATCGGGCCCGTGCCTTCCATATGTTCTTGAATACCCATGAGCGTGCCTCCGCCCTTAAACTCTTAAAATGTGTCCCCCACACAAGTAGGGTGACAAAGTTTCTCACACTAATCAATTTGTGAAACAATATTTCGCACCTGAATGTTGCGATTGTGACTCAGTCGGGTGCTGATATCTCACATTGACTTCATAACTGAAACAATAAGCCCTTGTCTGTGAAGGGGTTCACAACCATTGGTATAATTTGCGGCCAGTGATTTCTCGCGTTGCCGGTGATGATTTGGCGCTTGGGGCAAATGATTCGTTTCAAACTGTTCTTTTCGCCCCTTTATCGGGCGCAGTAACGCCGAACCGGTGTCCGCACGATAACTGGCTTGACCATCCGGCGAAATGTCGAAAGGGTCGCGAAAAATCTGAACCCGAGGCAGAAATGGCCAAATCTCCCCCGCCCTTTGCCCCTTTCGAATGGAAAATCGCCTGGCGATACCTCCGTGCCCGTAGGGCCGAAGGGGGCGTTAGCGTGATGACCTGGATCTCGCTGATCGGGATTACGCTCGCTGTGTTCGCTCTGATCGCGACGCTGGCTGTTCGGTCCGGATTCCGGTCAGAATTCGTGGGCACTATTCTTGGGGCCAACGCACATGTCACGGTGTATTCCGCCGGAGAAATCGATGCGCAGGGGCGGCTAGACCGCACCATCACGGAATTCGATGAAATGGCCGAGCGGATCGCGCAGGTGCCGGGGGTCGAACGGGCAGCACCGCTTGTCAAAGGGCAGGTGCTGATCACCAATGCGGACCGCAGTTCAGGCGTGCAGGTCTTTGGCATTCGTCCCGACGATCTGGCCGAGTTGCCCGGTATTGCAGAAAGCGAAGAGGCCTATGGTGACCTGTCCCGGTTCCCGGACGGCATCGCCATCGGCTCGGGCGTGGCGCGGGCCATCGGGGCGACGGTGGGGGATCGGGTCAAACTGACCTCGCCCAACGGTGTCAAAACCGCATTTGGCACATCTCCCCGCGTGAACGCTTATGAGGTGGTCTATGTCTTTTCTGCCGGGCGCTATGACATCGACCGCACGCGCGTCTACATGCCGTTTGCCGAGGCGCAAAGCTTCTTCAACCGTGAAGGCGTGGCGGACGAGATCGAAGTGATGGTCGAGCGCCCCGAAGAGCTGACCCCGATCCTGATTCCGATACTTGAGGCCGCAGGTGAGCGCAGCCAGATATGGACTTGGCAGGATGCCTCTGGAGGATTCCTGCGGGCGCTGGAGGTCGAAGACAATGTGATGTTCATCATCCTGTCGATCCTCGTGCTGATTGCTGCAATGAACATCGTCTCGGGGTTGATCATGCTGGTGAAGAACAAAGGGCGCGACATCGGTATCTTACGCACCATCGGGCTCAGCGAAGGATCAGTGCTGCGGGTGTTCTTCATTTGCGGGGCCTTTACGGGAATCATCGGAACAGCGATGGGCGTCGTACTGGGCTGCCTCTTCGCTATCTATATCGATCCGATTTTTTCCTTCGTGAACTACGTCATGGGTGGCGGCGTCTGGGACCCGTCCATTCGCGGCATCTACGCATTGCCCGCCGAATTGCACCTGTCTGACGTCATGAAAGCGATAGGGCTGTCACTTGGCCTGTCTTTCCTTGTCACCTATTTCCCGGCTCGTCGCGCAGCGCGGCTGAACCCGGTTGAGGCGCTGCGCTATGAGTGATGTGACCTTGAGGCTCAGCGGTCTGACCAAGACCTATCTGCAAGGCACCCCAGGAGAGGTGCAGGTTCTGCGCGGTGCCGATCTGGAGCTGCGCGCGGGTGAGGCTGTGGCACTGGTTGCGCCATCCGGGGCGGGCAAGTCGACCCTACTGCATATCGCGGGCCTGCTGGATACCCCGGATACAGGCGAAGTCGAAGTCGCGGGGCAGGGCGCGACGGGCAAAGGGGATCGCACGCGCACAGCGATCCGTCGGCGCGATGTTGGCTTCGTCTATCAGTTCCACCATCTGTTGCCTGAGTTTACGGCGCTGGAGAACATCGTGTTGCCGCAACTGGCAAACGGTGCTTCCGAGAAAGTAGCGCAAGCCCGTGCGATGCAGTTACTTGATCGCGTTGGCGTCGCTCCGCGCGCAGATCACCGGCCAGCAGCCTTGTCGGGCGGAGAACAACAGCGCGTGGCCTTCTGCCGGGCACTGGCAAATCAGCCACGTGTGCTGCTGGCGGATGAGCCAACCGGCAATCTGGACCCCGATACCTCGGATCAGGTGTTTGCGGCCCTTATGGCGCTGGTCCGGGATGAGGGGCTTTCGGCGCTGATCGCGACGCATAACCTTGATCTGGCGGCGCGGATGGACCGGATGTTGCGGCTGGAGGGTGGCGTGCTCAGGCCAGCTGAGTGATTGCGACCCCGATTGCCATCACCGTAATGCCTCCTGCCCGCATGAATGTCAGCGGCGTAACCTGAGCGCCGAACAGACCGAAATGGTCAATCGCAGCTGTGCTGATCAACTGGCCGAGCAAGACGAAAAACACCGCATTGCCCACGCCAAAATGTGGGGCCACATGGGTGATTGATAGCACATAGAAGGCGATTAATACGCCGCCCAGCAGCAGATGTTTGGGGGCTTGGGTGAGTTTGGCAAAGGCATCGGATCCACCGAGTACCAACAGCGCCAGCGCTGAAGCGACAAACGCGATCGCGAACAGGATGACGGCGGCCGCATTGGGTGAGCCGATCAACTTGCCTAATGCGGCGTTCAGCGCGGCGAGGATGGGAACGCCGATCCCGGCGGCCAGCATGATGGCTGCGTATTGTGTCATTGCCTTTTGTCCCTGCGCCTATTTCGTTGATCTGGATCATTGCGCCAGCGAGAACTCCCGGCAAGTCTCGATTTGCCAAGCAGGAGGGAGAAAAGTGATGATCCGATCAATACTTGGCGCGGGCGCGCTGACTGTACTTACCATGATACCACAGGCCTCTTCAGCTCAGGACGTGGAGACCGGGGCCGAGCTGTATCAGCACTATTGCGCTACCTGTCATGGGTTGGATGCAACGGGGCATGGGCCAATGGCCGGGGTGCTGGTGATCCAGCCAACAAACCTGAGAACGCTGGCCGATGCAAATGGTGTATTTCCGACAGCGCGCGTCGTGGCGCGGATTGACGGGCGCGAACCGTTGGTCAGCCATGGCAGCCCGATGCCGGTTTATGGCCCCTATTTCGAAGGTAACGACACCGCGATCAAAACGCCGGAAGGGCAGCCAATCCTGACCAGTAAGCCAATCGTGGATCTAGTGGCTTACCTGAAGACCCTGCAAGTAAACTAACAAGCTCAGCGACAGATGCCATTAATCTCTGCGCCCGCCCAGGGTATCAGGACGGAGCTTTCACGCCTGTTACCGGGCAATTTCGAGACTTCGAATTGCGCGCTTAGCATATCGTGCAGGCGCTTGGTTCGAGGTGCGTCGGGGTCGAGCGCCCGGCAGCAAACATATTCCTCGACGATGGCGCCCTGCTGTTCGTAGCCATAGGCCAGAAAATCGGGCGAAGTATCAAGGTCGAACAGGTAAGGATCGTCCTTCCGGCCATGCTCTGCCGCAGCGCGGAACGGGTGATAACCAGTTGTCTTGCGATTTTGCCACTGCCAGACATGGGTTAATTCATGCGCAAGCAACATTGCCCCGATCAGGTTCACCTGATCGGGGTACTGGCTCATGTAGTCGTCCAGATACCAGTCCTTCGTGAAGTATACATGATTGAACAGCGCAACGCCCGCGGGTTTGCCGGTCACGGTTTCCTCTTTGACAGGTGGTAAGATTCGTTCACGGCAGGCAACCCGAGGGCGGGCTTTGCGGGTAAATGTAACCGCTGCGACGGGGGCACCCTCTACCAATCGCACACGATCCAGATTCAATGTGTCTCCGTGGATTTTACTGACAAATGCGCGCTCGTGATCGGTTAGAGGTCGACCACAGGCTACAAATAGAAACAGCAATGAAATCAACAGGGGGCGGATCATGGCATTAAGCCTAATGCGGCAGCTCGGCGCTGCAAGTCGTTTTCAAAGGCTCATCGCCAGAACCCGGCTGATTTCCGTCAGCGATCGCCCGGATTGTCCCATCCATGTATTGAACGCGGCCTGCACCGCGGCCATTGCTTTTTTGGAGGTTGCAGGTTTGTCGATAACGCCCTCAGCGATCAGACGAGCTGTTACATCTTGGGACAGAATAAAGCTGTCCCGACCGGCAAATCGCATAGCATACTGCGCCGAAGCACCGCCAAGCCGCGATCCGCGCTTGGCGAGCATCTGTAGCAAGCCGACATAATCCTGTGATGGCCACCCGCCCAGAATTTGCCCGACGCCACCTTCCGCGCGGAGTTCCAGCAGAAACGCGGCATTGTCGCGCACTGTGGCAATCTTGGTTCCGTTGCGGACAATGCGGGTGTCCTGCAGCAGTGCGTCGAATTTCTCGTCATCCATGAATGCGCAGCGTCCAATGTCGAAGCCGTCAAATGCCGTTTCGAATCCGTCCCACTTCGATTCGATCACTTTCCAGTTAAACCCTGCCTGGAACACGGTTTTCGTAATAATCGATAACCAGCGATCATCTGACATCGCCACCAATTCGGCGATCGGTTTAGGCTTGCTTAGCTTGCTTTCCAGTTCGGCGGGGCCGCCGTGGCGATCAGCCGATATCTGGTAGATCTTTTCAAAGTGACGCATTTCCCAGACCCTCCCTTATCCAGATGCGCCTTATTAAGAAGATTTGACAAGGCAAATCAGATCTTGAGATGAAGCGCGTGTTTTATATTGACTAGTCAATCAATATCTTTGACGGTTCCGAACTGACGGTGTTAAGTGTGTGTATTGCCGAGTGGAGCAGCAGGGATGGGTCGTGTTTTCACGCTTGATGAAGCGCGTCGGACCCGGAACAACTGTTCCCTTTCCTTTTTCGGCTAAACTTGTGCATGTTGCGAAATGTGCTGTGACCACAAATGATCCTGGGCGGGCTCGATATCGCCATGGGGCAAACGTAAAAAACAGGGAGTTGTTGTTATGAAAAAGCTAAGCGTAAGCTTTTTGGCTATCGCAGTGGCCGGGGCGGCCCATGCCGCAGATATGGGCGCGGTCGATGAACCGATCAAGCTGGCGATCAACGAATGGACCGGTCAACATGTGACCACCCATGTGGCAGGTGAGATGCTGAAGGCCGCCGGTTATAATGTAGAATACGTGACCGCCGGGATGATGAATCAGTTCCAGGCGTTGGCCGATGGGGACATTGACGCGACATTGGAAATCTGGTCGTCCAACGTGTCCGACGAATATGCCAAGAAGATCGACGAAGGCACCGTTGTTGAAATCGGCGATCTGGGGCTTGATGCCAAGGAAGGCATTGCCTACCCGGCACATGTGGCGGAGCTCTGCCCGGGCCTGCCTGCGTGGGAAGCGCTGAAAGAGTGTGCGCAAGTTTTTGCTACGGCTGAAACTCTGCCCGGTGGCCGTCTGGTCGATTACCCAGCGGATTGGGGAACGCCCGGCGCGGATCGTATGACCGGTCTTGAATTGCCGTTCAAAGCGGTCCCCGCGGGTTCCGAGGGCGCTTTGATCGCCGAATTGCGCGCCTCGACCGAGCGCAAGTCGCCGTTGCTGATCACCTTCTGGCAGCCACATTGGGCGATGTCGGCATATGACGTACAGTTTGTCGAACTGCCTGCAGGCGAAGAGGCGTGCTTTAACGATCCGTCTTGGGGCCCGAACCCCAACGCAGTGAATGATTGCGATTTCTCGCCGTCACGTATCTTCAAGGCCGGTTGGAGCGGCATGGCAGACAAGTGGCCCGCTGCCTATGAAATCCTGACTAACTATCAGCTTTCGGTCGAAGACCAGCAGCCAATGATGGGGGCGATCGACGTAGATGGTGGCGCGGTCGAAGAAGTCGTCGCGGCATGGATGGCCGAGAATGAAGACAAATGGCGCCCCGTCGTTGACGCGGCAACGCAGTGAGTCCGCTTAAGTGACTGAAGCGAATACGCCAGCCATCGCCTGCCAGAATCTCTGGCAGGTGTTTGGCCAAGGTGCCGACAAAGCTCTGACCGACGCGCTGTCTCGGTCAGGGAGTGACGCTGACAAAGCCGCCGCCGATTTGCGCGAACTGGGGTTTATCCCTGCTGTTCAGGATGCCAATTTCGAGGTCAAAGAAGGCGAGCTTTTTGTCATCATGGGTCTGTCCGGCTCGGGCAAATCGACGCTGATTCGTTGCATTTCGCAACTTCTGCCCGGTACGGGCGGCGAGATCCGTGTGGATGGCGAGAATGTCATCGGTGCATCGAAGAAAACCCTGACTGAACTAAGGCGCAAGAAGCTGGGCATGGTTTTCCAGCATTTTGGCCTGTTCCCTCATATGACCGTGGCTGAAAACGTGGCTTATCCGCTACGTGTGCAAGGCGTCGGCAAAAAGGAACGTTTGGCGCGTGCGCAGGAAGTAATCTCGCTGGTCGGCCTGGAAGGCCGCGAAGATAGCTTTCCTCGGCAGCTTTCGGGTGGTCAACGCCAACGCGTGGGGATCGCGCGCAGCCTTGCGGTGAATCCCGATATCTGGTTTCTGGACGAGCCGTTCTCGGCCCTTGATCCTTTGATCCGCCGCCAGCTGCAGGATGAATTCCTACGCATCCAGGCGACGTTGAAGAAATCCATCGTCTTTATCACTCACGACATTCAAGAGGCGCTGAAACTGGCCGACCGCATCGCCATTATGCGCGACGGCAAGATCGTTCAGATCGGCACGCCGACGGATATCGTGCTGCGTCCGGTAGACGACTACGTGCGCGAATTTTCTAAGGACGTGGCCAAAGGCCAGCATGCCAAGGTTGCTTCGGTCATGCGTGATGATGCTGAGCGTGGGCCGGATGATCCGGGCTTGACCACATCCATGACGCTCGACGCAGCGCTCGCACATTGCATGGAGCTGTATGAACCCGTGCCCGTCCGCGATGCAGACGGCAATATTGTCGGTACGGTTCATCCGTCCGATCTCGCCGCAGCTTTGCAGGTGGATGAAGCATGACCGCTGTGACGGATATCCCCGCGCGGCAGGCCCGCCTGACGGCTGGGACGCAGGCCGCGCTGATTACCCTTGTCGTTGGCGCGGTTTGCCTTGCGCTGGAAGGCGTCGCCCCATGGCTGGTCACATGGCCCAAAGAATGGGAACTGCCTGCAACGCAATGGGTTGGTGCGTTTCTCGACTGGTTTCTGAATGGCATTAAACCGGCGATGCGGTTGTTTTCGGACCTGATGACTTATCCGATGAATGCTGCAAACTACGTGCTTGGCAGCACGCCCTGGCCGATCTTGATTGGGGTCGTCACTGCGCTGGGTTGGTATCTGGGCGGTCTGCCGATGGCGGCGCTGGGGTTCTTTGGCCTCAGCTTCGTTCTGGCTTCAGGCTATTGGGCCGAGAGCATGAATACGCTGGCCCTTGTCGCCGTATCTGTCCCCGTGGCGCTGATTATGGGCGGGGCTATCGGTATTCTTGCCAATGAAGTGCCACGTGTGAAGGCCTTTGTTCAGGCCGTGCTCGATATCATGCAGACGGTGCCGACCTTTGCCTATCTGACGCCGCTGCTGCTTCTGTTTGGCTTCGGTCCGGTGGTTGGCCTGATCGCCTCGGCCATCTACGCCGCGCCACCTATGGCTCGCAACGTTATGCTGGGGCTGGAACGGGTAGAGCCCGAAATCAAAGAAGCTGCGATCATGTCCGGTGGGACGCGCTGGCAGCAGCTCTTTCAGGTCGAAATTCCTGCTGCCACGACTCAGATCATGGTTGGTGTGAACCAATGCCTCATGGCCGCGCTGTCGATGGTGATCATCGCCGCCGTCATCGGCGGCTTCAACGACATCGGCTGGGAAGTTCTGTTAACCATGCGCAAGGCGCAGTTCGGTGAATCCCTCATGGCCGGTTTGGTCATCGTTGTCTTCGCAGTGATCATCGACCGGATGAGCGGCACTTTGGCGACCGAGCGCAAGCGATATGACAGCCGCGTTGTCTGGGCGATGCTGGGCTTTGCAGTGCTGTTTACCGCTGCCTTCTGGTCCCGGTTGCCGAACCCGTCTGACCTTACAGTTCTGGACCCGATGGCCGAGGCGATTGACACCGGCCTGACCTCATTTACGCAGGCTAACGGGCCTTGGCTGGACGCACTCAAGAACAATTCTCTGTTCTATGTGTTGTTGCCCTTGCGGATCGGTCTGGACCAGGCTGTACTACCGTTCACCTGGGGGTTCCAGTGGACCCCGAGCATGAGCTGGGGTCTGTTCGCCGCCGGTGCGGCTATCGCTCTGCTGATGGCGTGGCGCGGGCATCTGACCGGCGGTCTGATCGTTCTTATCCTGATCGGCATGCTGGAAACCGGCATATCAAACCTGCCTTGGCCGTTTGTCCTGACGGGCGCAGCTGCGCTGGGTTGGGTCGCGGGTGGCTGGCGTCTTGCGGCGCTGTCGGTTGGGCTGCTGTGTACCATCCTCGTTTCAGGCCTGTGGGAGCGGGCACTCCTGTCGCTCTACCTCAGCGGTGCCGCAGTGTTTTCCTGCGCAGTGGTCGGAGGGCTGATCGGCCTTGCCAGCGCAGTTTGGGGGCCGGTCTGGAAAGTGGTTCGCCCGATCTGTGATATGCTGCAGACGATCCCACTGTTTGTGTTCCTGATCCCGGTTCTGATGGTGTTTCAGATCGGTGAGTTCTCGGCCTTCCTGGCGATCTGCGCCTACGCCATCGTCCCGATGATCCGCTACACGCGACACGGGCTGGTCAATACACCCGAGGAAATGATGGAAGCCGCAATCTCCAGCGGCGCGACCGAGTGGCAGATCATGCGCGACGTCCGCGCGCCCTATGCCGCACCGACCATCCTACTGGGGCTGAACCAGACCATCCTCTATGCCTTCGCCATGCTGGTGATAGCGGCACTGATCGGGACAACCGGTCTGGGCCAGTCGATTTATCTGGCGCTGGGGCAGGCGGATGTGGGGCTTGGCATCTCGGCCGGTGCCGCCATGGCCATTCTTGCCCTGATCGCCGACCGCATGGTGCAGGGCTTTGCCGAGGAACGCCGCAAGGCGCTGGGCCTATAAACAGGAAAGGGGCGGGTAACCGCCCCTTTGCCCTCACTTGATTTCGGACAAAGACCAGCGCGCTGTCACGGCCTAAACCGGGCGCAACACGTTCGGAGATTACGATGACTGGTTGGGGCCTCTTCCTCGCAGCACTTGCCACATTCCTTCTTAGCCACATGATTCCAGCGCGCCCCGCAGTGCGCGGCTGGCTGATCGGCACGATGGGAAAGCGCGCATATTTCGCCAGCTATTCAATGATTTCGCTAGCAGTTTTGGCCTGGTTGATCATCGCCGCCGCAAATGCACCCTATGTCGAAGTGATCCCGCCGCTTCCGATCTTTCGCTGGGTGCCTTTGCTGGTCATGCCTATAGTCTGCTGGTTGGCCATTGCGGGCCTGTCGATCCAGAATCCATTTTCGTTCGGAGGGTTGGGGCACCGTCCGTTCGATCCCGAAAACCCAGGAATCCTGCGCATGACTCGTCATCCGATCCTTGTTGCGTTGATGCTATGGGCTTTGGCACATCTGTTGGTCAATGGAAGCCTGTCGCATGTCATCTTGTTCGGCTTGTTTGCTGGCTTTGCGGTGATGGGCATGGCGCTCATTGATCACCGCACCGCGCGCAATTTGGGGACGCAGTGGGTACGCCTTTCCCGCAATACCGCGCGCCTGTCACTCAGCGCGCCCCGCCCTTGGCCCAGCCTTTGGGTCTGGTTGACTGCTTTGGCTTCTTACGCGGTTCTCCTCCACCTGCACGCATCGGTGATCGGGCTTTCTCCGTTGCCTTAATGGATGAAGGTGGTCGGACAAGCCGACGCGTGCTATCTGAAAAGTCACCAATTGAACTTTGAGGTCCAAAAAATGCATCTGGCCTATGTTACGACAACCGATCGCGGCGCAACCGATCGCCTGCTTAGCGAATTTGCGGATGGTCTTGTGCAGGCCGGAACACCGATTGCCGGGGTTGTGCAGACCAACACCGAATGTGCCGACGGATATAAATGCGATATGGATCTGAAAGTCATGCCGACCGGGGAAACCATTCGCATCTCACAATCTCTTGGCAAGAACGCTCGGGGTTGCCGTCTGGATCCGGCTGAATTGGAACGGGCCGTCGGCCTCGTGACGCGGTCGCTTGAGGATGGCCCTCAATTGCTGATCATCAACAAGTTCGGAAAGCACGAGGCGGACGGGCGGGGCTTTCGCCCTATTGTCGCCGACGCACTAGAGCGTGAAATTCCCGTCTTGGTGGGCGTCAATCAGTTGAATATTGAAAAGTTTCAGGAATTCGCCGGCGGCATAGCCGAGGCGCTCGGCCCCGATGTCAGCAGCCTGACTGAGTGGTTTGACAAAATATCCCAAACCGACGTGCAACACGCCGCGGCATCTGGCGGCTGAAGCCCAGGCATCCATCTGCTGAGCTGCGCGCATTGTTTCACGCGCCCAACTGCCTCAAAAATGGTGGACTTGAGCCCACACATCGGGTCTAGCTTCGGTCAAAGTTGCAATCCGGCGGCCAGGTATCCTGGGCGAGTGCCGACGAAATGGGCTTATCCATGATCGAAGATCAGTGCGTCTCAGATGAGCGATCTCTGGAAGCCGCTTGCGGGGTCGATGACCCGGCAGCGAAGCAATCCCGTCTCGATGGGTTGATGTCGACAGATCGCTTCTGGTTAAGCATAGTCACGGCTTACTTTCTGCTTCATGTCGTATTGCGAGTTGCAACCGGCGGCGCGCTTGGTCTGGATGAGGCTGAGATACTTCTTGATGCGCGCCGCTTGGAATGGGGCTACGGCCCGCAACTGCCACTTTATGCCTGGCTGCAATGGGGCATCTTTCAGATCACCGGTCCCGGCATATTAGGGCTGTCACTGCTGAAGAACGGGATGCTGCTGGCGACGGTTGTCACGCTGTACCTGACCATACGAACCCGTCATGCGCCACTGTGGGCAGGGCTGTCGGTCCTGTCACTTCTGATGCTCTATCAGTTTAGTTGGGAGGCGCAACGCGCGCTGACGCATACCGTTCTCGCCAATCTCTGCTCGGTTCTGACCTTCGCGGTGATTTGGGGGCTAATTCGCAAACCGACGACTTGGGGATTCGTCTTGCTGGGCGTAGTCGTGGCAATGGGAAGTTTGTCAAAATACAACTATGCGATCGCGCTGCTGGCCATGTTGCTGGCGGCTTTCAGTGCATCTGAGACGCGCAAGCCTCTCTGGTCGCCTCGACTGCTGCTTTCGTTGGGTGTCGCCGCATTGCTTGTCACACCACCGATGCTATGGGTTCTGAACAATCCCGAACACGCATTTGCAAGCGCGCGCAAGTTGGACATGAGCAGCGATGGCCCAACCACATTGATCGCGCTGCAAGGCTTGGTTGAGCTGGCCTTGGCGTCGGCTGGGTTTGTATCGCTCTTGCTGATCGTACTGGGCGTCCTTTGGTCGATCTATCTCAGGCAAGGGGTGGCCGCCAAAGGCGATGATCTGAGGCGATTGATGACGCGTACTCTGGTCTGGGCCTTGATACTTCTGGCGGCTGTAGTGCTTGTGAGCGGAAGCACCAACGTGAAGGATCGCTGGCTGCAACCGATATTGATTTATGCCGGCCCCGTACTGTGTTTGTGGTTGTTACCGAATGCAGGTCGTAAAGGCGTAAAGCGATTTGCTCAGGTCAGTGCCGTTCTAGCGGTGTTTATCGGACTGGCGATGCTGCATCACAATCTGGCCGGAGATGCCAAACGCGCGGCCCCTTTCGCTACTTTGACCTCTGAGATAATCGCGCAAACAACGCCCGAAAGTGCAATTGTTGCTGACAATTGGATTTCCGGAAACATGGCCTATTTTGCGCCCGATCAGCCTGTTTACAGCGATCGGGACCCGCGCGCGCCAAATGCTGCTCTTCGGGTTTGGGAATCGGCTCGAAATGTCCCGAAGGACGTCGACCCAGCACAGGTGAAAACCTTGGTTGCGCCATACCGCTTTGACAACAACGAAGAGATGACGCTGTCATTTGGACCTGTGTCGCAATAGCGCGGGGACCATGGAAGTTGACATCGAACGTTGCTATCACCCAGATATCGGCCTGAACGAATGGCTCAATTTTTTCGGTGAGTAAGTGGTGGGCGACCCTGGAATCGAACCAGGCGTGCGTCTCCGCGAGGGAGTTACAGTCCCCTGCCACACCTTGCGGCCTGTCGCCCACTGTCAGGCGTTGCACCTGACGTGGAGGCGTGATTACTAGCGCGTCTAAAGGGCGTCAACAGGAAAATACCGCTTTGACGCAGGAAACCGAATTCCCGGCCCGGAGGCCCGTATCATGAAGAAACCAAAGTGGGTCGTTGAGAAGGAACAGGCGCGCAAAGCGGCTGCGGCAGAAACCGTCTGGCTGTTCGGTTTACACGCCGTACGCGACGCGCTGATGAACTCGAAACGGCAGAAGCTGCGCCTGATTGTGACGCGCAATGCCCGCGACAAACTGCTGGAAGCTATTGAATTTGCGGAGATTGTACCCGAGATCGTTGATCCGCGAAAATTCACCGCACCGATTGATCCGGGATCGGTTCATCAGGGCGCGGCACTTGAGGTCAAGCCGCTGGAATGGGGTGGGCTTGCCGAGAATTGTATCGGGCAGGAAAACCCACGTGTGCTGCTGCTGGACCGGGTGACAGACCCACATAACGTCGGGGCGATTCTACGCTCGGCAGAAGTGCTGGGCGCCAGCGCCGTCATTGGCACCCGCCACCATTCAGCGCCCGAGACCGGCGCTTTGGCAAAAACTGCCAGCGGCGCGTTGGAACGACAACCCTATCTACGCGTGCGCAATTTGGCCGATACGATCATCGAGCTGCAGAACATGGGGTATTTAGTCCTGGGTCTGGATGGTGAGGCCGAACAGACGATAGAAGCCACGCTGGGTGACAAGCGTGATCGCCCGGTGGCGCTGGTGCTTGGGGCCGAGGGGCCTGGGTTGCGGCAGAAAACCAAAGAAACCGTCGATCAATTGGTAAAAATTGACGCGGCGGGGGGATTTGGTTCTCTAAACGTCTCAAATGCCGCGGCTATCGCACTATATGCATCCAAACCCAGATGACAGGAGGCCCCCATATCCACTCCACATAAAATTGCCACCTGCTGCTATTGCGGTACCCGTGCCGCATTGGTTCTTCGGGGAAAGCAACAGCACGAGCTGAGTTGCGCAAGCTGCGGCGCACCCCTGCATAATCTCAAGATGGTGCCAAAAGCCAAACTGGCAGATCGGCCGATCAAAAGTTACCAGCCGGCACAGAAGCACAAAAAATACAAAAAGAAGAAAAAGCGGGGTCTGTTCTCAAAGGTGTTGGACGAAGCCTGGGAGGTGATCGAAGACGTTTTCGATTAACAACCGCACGCCCGTTCACATCGGCGTCATGGGGGTTTCAGATACGGTTTGAAATATGCATCTTTAAGCCCTCTAACCGCAATCCAGTGAATCACCTATGTTGTCTCGACGTTCCTTCTTGATCAGTCTCTCTTGTACCCCGTTTGCCTCTGTCGTCGGTGCGCAGGAAATGCCCATGTTCTACGTGGACGATGGGATGGCGGTCTCAGGCTATGATGCGGTTTCTTATTTCAAGGCTGGAGCACCAGAGTTGGGTCAGCCCGACATAGCGCTGATGTGGAAGGGTGCGATTTGGCGGTTTGCGTCAGAGGAAAATCGCGATCGATTTGAACGCAATCCGCGCGCCTATGCCCCGCAGTTTGGTGGTTACTGCGCCTATGCGATGGCGAAAGGTCTGCTAAGCAGTACCGATCCCAAGGCATGGCAGATTGTGGATGGGCGGTTATATCTGACCCACTCGGAAGCGATCGAACGTATCTGGGAACGCGATGTCACCAATTACATCCGCGAGGCCGAGGGGCATTGGCCTGCGGTTCTTTACCAATAAAGCCTATTGCTCTTGGCTTAAGATCGGCGCGCGGCTTATGTAACGAGCCGTTCTGACCATGATCGCCGAAGGAAATGCGCACGGTTTCATTCGGCGGCATTCCGCCTTTTGTGATGTGTCATCACAAAAATGCGCGCGACCTCTTTTTTTTAGAAAACTCATGCTTAAATGTCACAGTGACCGCGGAATGGAACTGCCGCGGGTCATTTCACTGTCCCTCGTTCCAACAACTGGCGCTCAGGAGTTTCCTGGGCGCTTTTTTCTTTGCATGCGCTTGCTTATGGTATGCTCATGAATGAATACTCCGACGATGTTCTGACCCAAATCCTTAGGCGCACCAAAGTGGTTGCGGTGGTTGGGGTTTCAATGAACCCGGTGCGGCCCAGCTATTACGTGGCGCGTTATCTGTCGCTCAAGGGCTATCGGGTGATTCCGGTCAATCCGGGCCATGCAGGCAAGATGCTGTTTGGCCAGACGGTGCAGGCTTCGCTGTCCGATATTCCCGAGCCCGTCGATATGGTTGACATCTTTCGCCGTTCCGAGGCTGTGCCACCCATTGTCGACGAGGCGCTGGATGCGTTTCCCGACTTGCGCACCATCTGGATGCAGATCGGAGTTGAGCATGCCGAGGCCGCTGCCAAAGCGCAGGCCCGCGATATCGACGTAGTCATGAACCGCTGCCCCAAGATCGAATATCAGCGCCTGTTTGGCGAACTGCGTATGGGTGGGTTTGCGACTGGAGTGATCTCGTCCAAGCTGTGACAGCCCTGACATTTGTGTCTACGCCCCGGCCTGAATTGAACAGAAATGGTGCATTTGTTGAGGGGGAGGTCCAATTGACCTATACCCATTCAGCAAACCAATATGACAGGACCATGCGGAATGATTGCTTATGTGACTGTTGGTGTTGACGATATCACGCGCGCTGAGCGGTTTTATTCGGCGTTCCTGCCCGCGCTTGGTTATGCGATGGAGCGGTATCACGGAGACTTGAGCTATGCGCTGCCAGTGCCGCCGGGGCAATCCCCGGTTCAGCCCGAGTTCTACGTAAAATCACCCTTTGATGGAGGCGCGGCTTCGGCTGGCAACGGGTCCATGGTGGCGTTTGAGGCGCGCACCCAACAGCAGGTTCGCGACCTTCACGCCGCTGCGCTTGCCGCAGGCGGGTCTGACGAAGGCCAGCCGGGCTTTCGCGCCTCGTATGGTCCGAATTTCTATGTCGGCTATCTGCGCGATCCTCAGGGCAACAAAATCGCGCTGTTTTCCAGCAATCCAAACGAGCCGGGGCGCGACGGGTAACGCTTTCGTCGGGTCGCTGTGGCGCTTCGATCGCTGCCCGCAGAAGCTCAGTCTCACGGGCTGGATGCTTGTTCTTGTCGCCGCTTTTCCAGAACCACTTCGCGTGGAACCCACTCGTAACGGGTGTCCTCAACCAGGGGCGACCAGAATAGCACTCCGCCATAGCGCCAGGGATCCAAGACAACGCCTTCGTACATGCTCTCTCCCTTGCGGCTGATGATGGCGGTGCTGTGGTCGATGCGGAACGGATTATCCGCATTGGCGATAGCGCGGTGCATTTCCAGAGTGCGGAACTGCTCCTGATCCAGTCGCCGCTCAATATCTTCAGCCCAGTGCCAGCACAGACCACGCGGACGCAGACCCTTGTTGACCTTGGCGTTGTGGATAAGCGGAGGGTCGGTGATCTCGTATTCCTGCGCCAGTTGCGCAGTATAGGCATAGGCGATGCGGGCGGCGCGGGTGGCTTCTGCTGGGTCGATATCGGGGCCGAGGCTTTGGATTTCAGCCGCCAGCCGCTGGACCTCATCTCCGGAAGACGGGGGAGGGGTGGCACAGGCCGCGAGGGTGGCAAGCGCTGCCGCGAACACCAAAGCTCTGATCATCTGCGCGTCCTTTGCCTCAATGCACCCGAAGCCGCAGTATAGCGGGCCGGGTCATCGCACGAAACCCGCTTAGTCTTTTGGTCGGGATGCCTTTTCCGTGATGCCGCTGGTGCCCTGTCGACGGGCCAGTTCGCCCAGCACATCATCCAGCGCAACATCGCGCGCAGCCAGCATCACTAGCAGGTGATAAAGCACATCAGCCGCCTCGGAGGTCAGTTTTCCCCTGTCCCCTTTGGCGGCTTCGATGATTGCTTCAATGGCTTCTTCGCCGAATTTCTCGGCACATTTCTCGGGACCTTTGGCCAACAGCTTGGCGGTCCAGCTGCTGTCTGGATCTGCCCCTTTACGGGCCTCAATCGTAGCCGCCAGATCGTGCAAAATACTCATGTCAGCCTCATCGGTATGCCAGCGGCGGCCATATGCTCTTTGGCCTCGTGGATGGTGTATTCGCCGAAATGGAAGATCGAGGCGGCAAGCACCGCGCTGGCCCCACCTTTGGTCACACCTTCGACAAGATGGTCCAGATTGCCTACGCCCCCGCTGGCGATGACCGGCACTTCCACCGCGTCACTGATCGCTCGGGTCAGGGGCAGGTTGAACCCGGCCTTGGTGCCATCGCGATCCATCGAGGTTAGCAGGATTTCACCTGCGCCCTTGGCGACGACGGTTTTGGCAAATTCAACGGCGTCGATACCTGTTGGTTTGCGTCCGCCATGGGTGAAAATCTCCCACTTGCCGGGGCTGACTGTCTTGGCGTCAATGGCACAGACAATGCACTGGCTGCCGAACTGGTCCGCTGCTTCGGCGATGACGTCCGGATTCGCGACGGCGGCCGAGTTAAAGCTGACCTTATCAGCCCCCGCCAGCAACAGCGCCCGCACGTCATCTTTGGTGCGTACGCCACCACCTACAGTCAGAGGCACAAAGCACTGCTCTGCCGTGCGTTGGACCACATCGAACATCGTGCCGCGGTTCTCATGCGTCGCATGGATGTCCAGAAAGCAGATCTCATCCGCTCCGGCGGCGTCGTATGCCTTGGCCGATTCCACGGGGTCACCAGCATCGCGCAGGCCAACGAAATTCACACCTTTGACCACACGGCCATCGGCGACATCCAAACAGGGAATGATGCGGGTTTTCAGCATGGGCTTTCCTTTGCTCGGGGCACCTGTACCGGCAAAGCCCCGCCGATGCCAGACTTGTGATTGTGATCTGTCGCGAAGCCATGGAAATTAGGGGTGAAATTTATGAAAAGGATTACGCAGATGCGACAACTTCTTTTGGCTTCAATTCTCACATTCGGAGGCGCCCTGTCCGCCATGGCTGACGACATCATCAAAGTGGAAACCAACAAATCCGTGGCCGAGGCGCTGGACGCGCTGGAAGCCGCCGTGGGTAATGCGGGCGCCACCGTGTTTGCCCGCGTGGATCACGCGGCGGGGGCGGAAAAGGTCGGAACGCCGATCCCGGCCAATCAGGTGCTGATTTTCGGCAACCCGGCTCTGGGCACTCCCGCCATGCAGATCGACCCGCGCGCGGGGCTGTTCTTGCCGCTGAAGGTGCAGGCCTACGAAGACGCAAACGGACAGGTCTGGCTGGCTTATGAAGATCCGAAAGAGACGATGGACGAGCTCGACGAAGTAGAGAAATCCCCCGTCATCGAAAAGATGCGCGGCGCTTTGGCGAAACTGACCGCCGCCGCTGCTCAATAACTCAGTTCAGGGCGCGAATGGCCTCTTTCAGGTCAATCGCGCCATCATATAGCGCGCGGCCAGAGATCGCGCCGTTCAACTCGACGCCACAATCGCGCAGGGCGATCAGGTCGTCCAGCGAGCTGACACCGCCCGAGGCAATCACCGGAATCGAAACCGCCTGCGCGAGCGCCGCCGTGGCTTCGATATTCGGACCCTGCATCGCACCGTCGCGGTTGATGTCTGTATAGATGATCGCTGCCACGCCAGCGTCCTCGAAACTGTGCGCCAGATCAGTTACTTGAACGTTGGTCTCTTCGGCCCAACCTTTGGTGGCAACCATGCCGTCGCGGGCGTCGATTCCGACGGCGACTTTGCCAGGAAAGGCTTTGGCAGCTTCGCGCACGAGATTAGGGTTTTCGACTGCAACGGTGCCCAGAATCACCCGCGCCAGACCTTTTTCGATCCAGGTCTCGATTGTGGCCATGTCCCGGATACCACCACCCAACTGAGCGGGCACGTCACAGGCTTTCAGAATTGCCTCAACGGGTGCCGCATTAACAGGCTCCCCGGCAAAAGCACCGTTCAGATCAACCAGATGCAGCCACTCGCAACCAGCCTCGACAAAGGCGCGGGCCTGCGCAGCAGGGTCTTCGTTAAAGACCGTCGCCTTATCCATTTCACCACGCAGCAGGCGCACGGCGTTGCCGTCTTTCAGATCGATGGCGGGGTAGAGGATCATGTCGGGCGGCCCTATATCACTGTTACACGCGCGAGATATCGCACAGGCAGGGCAGGGGCGCAACGCGACGCTAAGTCATTCTTGCCCGGTGCCGAACGGCAGGTCAGACTGACCGGAAAGACAGGGAGATAACCATGAAGACATATTCTCTTGCAGCGGTCTTCGCTGCGATGGCCACCACCGCCTTTGCTGCCGATCCGGTAGACGGGCTGTGGAAGACCGCTCCGGGTGACACGGGCGGCTATTTGCATGTGTCGATTTCGGAATGTGGCAGCGCCATCTGCGGCACTATCGACAGCGCATTTGATGCCCAAGGTAACCAACAGCTGGAGTACGAAAACCTTGGCAAGCAGATCATCTGGGACATGATCCCCGAGGGCAACGGCAGCTATGACGACGGCAAAATCTGGGCCCCGGATCGCGACAAAACCTATAGCTCGAAAATGACGCTGGACAGCCAGAACAAACTGACCGTTAAGGGATGTGCCGTTGGGGGTCTGGTCTGCCGGGGTCAGGTCTGGACACGGGTTCAGTAAATCTCAGGGCTTCCAGGTCAGGAAATTGCCGATCATCCGCAGGCCAACGTCTTGGCTTTTCTCAGGGTGAAACTGCATCCCAACCATAGTGTCGCGGCCAATCACGGCCGTGACCTCTTGCCCGTAGTCCACATAGGCCAGCCGTTGCGCCGGATCCATCACCCGGAAGTGGTAGGAGTGCACAAAATAGGCGTGATCGCCTGATTTTATCCCGTCAAAGACCGGATGGTCGCTTTCCAGAATCAGATCGTTCCAGCCCATATGTGGCACCTTGAGCGCGCTGTCCGAGGGCTCGATCTTCACAACATCACCTGCGACCCAGCCCAGACCGTCGGTCTCAGCATATTCATGGCCCTTGGTCGCCATCAGCTGCATTCCGACGCAGATGCCCAGAAACGGGCGGCCTTTCTGCTCGACGGCTTCTACCATAGCGTCATAGATGCCTTTGTGGCCGCGCAACTCGGCGGCGCATGCCGGGAAAGCGCCATCACCGGGCAGAACCAATCGATCAGCCCGCGCGACAACATCTGCATCCGATGTCACGACGACCTCGCCCGCATCCAGTTCGCGGGCCATCCGTTGAAACGCCTTCTCCGCCGAGTGCAGGTTACCGCTCTCGTAGTCAATGATGGCTGTCAGCATCTACAGCGCGCCCTTAGTCGAGGGAATCGCATCCGCCTTGCGTGGGTCGGTTTCGACCGCATCGCGCAAAGCACGGGCAACGGCCTTGAAGGCGGCCTCGGCAATGTGGTGGCTGTTGAAGCCATGCAACTGATCAATATGCAGGGTGATCCCGCCATGGGTGCTGAGCGCCTGAAAGAACTCGCGCACCAGCTCGGTGTCGAACGTGCCGATCTTTTGCGTCGGCAGGTCCACATTCCAGATCAGGAACGGGCGGCCCGACAGATCCAACGCACAGCGCACCTGTGCGTCATCCATGGGCAGATGGCATTCGCCATAGCGACGAATACCCTTCTTATCCCCTAGCGCCTGCGTCAGTGCCTGACCCAGCGCAATCCCGGTGTCTTCGACCGTGTGGTGGTCGTCGATGTGGTAATCACCCTTGGCACGGATCGTCATGTTGATCAGCGAATGCCGCGCCAATTGATCCAGCATGTGGTCAAAGAACCCGACGCCGGTCTGGTTGTCATACTGGCCGGTGCCGTCCAGATTGACCTCGACCGAAATCTCGGTTTCGGCGGTCTGACGGCTGATCTTAGCGCTGCGCATGGGCGAATTCCTTTTGCTACAGGCGCGCTTATAGACCCGGATGGGCGACCTATCCAGACCGCTTTAAGCCTTCGTCGCAAACTGTTGCAGGGGATTGCACCCGGACGCGGCCCGTGCCAGCCTGCGGGCAACACGAACCAACAAGGCCCGGCCCATGTCCACCTGCGTTTTCATTCAGATCCGTTGCAAACCCGGTACCACTTACAAAGTCGCCGAAGAGATCGCGCTGCGTGAAATCCATTCCGAACTTTATTCCACGAGCGGCGAATACGACCTGCTGCTGAAGCTCTACATCCCCGAAACCGAGGATGTGGGCCACTTCATCAACGAAAACCTGCTGGTGATTCCCAATATCGAACGCTCGCTGACCACGATGACGTTCAAGGCGTTCTAGCCCAGTTCAAACGTCGAGATGCCATATATCCGGTCAAGGTCGATGTCTGGCGCGTGACTGGAATACATGCGCCCCGTTTCAAAAACCTTGGTCAGCCCCAACTGTTGGGCCAATGCCATGGCTTGTGCGTTTGGATTAGGCTTGTCGATGAATACCTCGGCCTTTGCCTGATCGGCGGGGAGCGTCGTCAGAAGGGAAACCAAAAGCGCCTGCGCGATTTGTGGATTGTTGGCAAACAGAGGCCCGACCTTGTACCCGCTCAGGCAGCGCCGCAACGTTGCATAGCCTTTGATCCGCCCATTTTCCTCAAACACCCGCGAAACGTGGCTGGGTGCCTCCAACCAGCCGCGCAAGAACGTGTCGCGCGCGGCGGGGAACAGGCCTCGGTCATACGACTTTAGATCATCGGTTAGTGCGTTGATCGGACGAACCCGAGTGTCCTCCACGCGACCCAGGGCATCCAGGATGCCGCCGACGGTGCCCGCGAATCGATAATTGTCATACGCCAGTTCAAAGCCGAATTTCCGATAGTTGTCCTGCTGTTCGACCACACCATCCATGCCCATGTTACGATCCTGGCAATGTGCCTTGACCGCTTCGGCGACCTGCAATCCGTATCCCGAGCCGCGATACTCGGGTCGCACGATGTAGAAGCCTAGGAACGCGTAGGCATCATCGTAGTTCACGGCGGATGCGGACGCGATCATCTGGCCGTCCAGGAAACCGCCCTTGAATCCTTCGGGGTCCGAACTGCGAAAACAGACCGCGTCGTGCAGCCCGGGGTTCCAGCCTTCCTGTCCCGCCCAATCTACAGCGGTTTGAAGTTCGTCTGCTGTTAAGGCGCGAATGAAGTAATCGGGCATATCCGCATCTCCGTCGTAATTTCATGTGCAGCAAAGATGCCGCAGCAATCGCGAAAGAACCAGCATGTTCGGAGAGTTTGGTATCTGGAGCGGGCGAGGCGATTCGAACGCCCGACCCTAACCTTGGCAAGGTTATGCTCTACCCCTGAGCTACGCCCGCATCAGATACTTACATGGTCCGTAGACCTCTCAATGGAGCGGGCGAGGCGATTCGAACGCCCGACCCTAACCTTGGCAAGGTTATGCTCTACCCCTGAGCTACGCCCGCGCCGTTGAGTGAGGAGGGATGTATAAATTCCCACACGAGGCTGCAAGCGGAAAAACACAAAAAACAGCAAAAAATCTTTCGACGGAAATTCGGGGCTGCGGTGTTCAAGAGATATAGCAATGAACGAAATAAGGGATTGGGCAGAGGAAATGAAAGATATTGCAGACATTAAAATGGCGGCATTGGCGGCGCTGATTGTTCTTACCACCGTGATCTACAGTCAGAGCGATCAAACACTGGCAGAGGCGCAGCCTAGCCTCCCGCATGCTCCTTTGATCGAGACGCAGGTTTTGACGGGCTAAACGTTCTCATACAGCCAGAACAAGATTCGCCATGGCCGCCAGCAATATGGCCGTAAAGGTCAGACCCATTCCGATCTGGCGCAGGATGATGATCTGTGGGGTCTTGCCAAAACCATAAGCGTGCAGAAGCCTGCCCGCCAAAAGTAACATCCCCAGCAGGTTCACAAGCCAGTCGCCAGCATCTTGCAGTTCGACCATGGCGATAAGCAGCAAAGCAAAGGGAGCGTATTCGGCGCAGTTCGCATGCGTTCGCATTGCCTTGATCATGGCCTTGTCGCCATGATCCCCGACCGATATTTTGCCCGTCCGGCGTTGCCGAATGACATTCACGCTGAGTGCGACGTACAGAAATGCGATCAACGCGGCGTAGATCGGGGTGATGGTCAGCATGCGGCCTCCTGATGTTGAAAGGGCCGCCCGGTTCCCCGAACGGCCCTTATTAGCTTAGAAGGCTAAACCGGTTATTCCAGTTCGACCAGCAGATCCTTGGCGTCGATTTGACCTCCGGGCTGGACGTGAACGGCCTTGACCACAGCGTCGCGCTCGGCGTGGATACCTGTTTCCATCTTCATCGCTTCGATGGTCAGCAGCAGATCGCCTTCTTTGACTTCTTGACCTGTGACAGCGGCAACAGTTGCAACGACACCCGGCATTGGCGCGCCGATATGGTTGGGGTTACCAACTTCGGCCTTTGGCCGCTGAGCGGTTGATGCTTTCACCAAACGGTTCGGCACGCGGATCACGCGGGGCTGACCGTTGAGTTCGAAGAACACGCGAACCTCGCCATTCTCGTCCGTCTCGCCGATGGCCTGACAGCGAATCTCCAGCGTCTTGCCTGGGTCGATCTCGGCGGTGATCTCCTCGCCCGGCTCCATGCCGTAAAAGAAGGTACGCGTGGGGAGGGTACGGACCGGGCCATAGGTGCGGTGACGGCCCATATAGTCGAGGAACACCTTGGGATACATCAGATATCCGTTCAGGTCCTCGTCATCGATCTCTTTGCCCTCAAGCTGTTTGGACAAATCGGCGCGGGTGGCCTCGAGATCGACCGCTTCGACATGCTTGCCGGGGCGTTCGGTGTTGGGGGCCTCGTCCTTCAGGACCTTCTGGATGATGGTATCGGGGAACCCGCCCGGAGGCTGACCCAGATTGCCGCGCATCATGTCCACCACCGAGTCGGGGAAGGCGACATCAGTGTTCGGGTCTTCGACCTGCGCACGGGTCATGTTCTGGCTGACCATCATCAACGCCATATCACCGACCACCTTGGACGACGGCGTCACCTTGACGATATCGCCGAACATCTGGTTCACGTCCGCATACATCTGAGCAACCTCGTGCCAGCGTTCTTCCAGTCCAAGCGAACGCGCCTGTGCCTTGAGGTTGGTAAACTGACCACCAGGCATTTCGTGCAGATACACCTCGGAGGCCGGGGCCTGCAGGCTGGACTCGAAGGCCGCGTACTGGCCGCGCACTGCCTCGAAGTAATCGCTGATTTCACGGATGGCTTTGATGTCTAGTCCGGTGTCACGCTCGGTATGGCGCAACGCCTCGACCACGGTGCCGAGCGTTGCCTGAGAGGTGTTGCCGCTGAAACTGTCCATCGCGCAATCCACCGCGTCCACGCCGGCCTCGGAGGCGGCCAGAATGGTGGCGCTTGCAATGCCTGCGGTGTCGTGCGTGTGGAAATGGATCGGCAGCCCGACCTCTTCCTTCAGCGCCCGGATCAGGATCTTGGCGGAGGCCGGTTTCAGAAGCCCCGCCATATCCTTCAGACCCAGCACATGTGCGCCCGCGTCACGCAGTTCCTTGGCCATGCCGACATAGTATTTGAGGTCATACTTAGCGCGGTCCGGGTCCAGAATATCGCCGGTATAGCAAACGGTGCCTTCACAGATCTTGTTGTTCTCGATCACCGCATCCATGGCGACGCGCATGTTCTCGACCCAGTTCAGCGAATCGAACACGCGGAACACGTCGACACCCTTGGCCGCCTGACGCACAAACTCCTGCACCACGTTATCGGGATAGTTGGTATAGCCAACCCCGTTCGCCCCGCGCAGCAGCATCTGGGTCATCAGGTTTGGCATCGCCTCACGCAGATCACGCAGGCGCTGCCAAGGGCATTCCTGCAGGAAGCGATAGGCGACATCGAAGGTTGCACCGCCCCAGCATTCGACGCTGAATAGCTGCGGCAAGTTCGCAGCATAGCTAGGTGCTACTTTGATCATATCGATCGAGCGCATCCGGGTTGCCAGCAGCGACTGGTGCCCGTCGCGCATGGTGGTGTCGGTGATCAGCAGCTGACGCTGCGCCTTCATCCAGTCAGCCACCGCCTGCGGGCCTTTTTGCTCCAGCAGGTTGCGGGTGCCCATCTGCGGTTCGGCCTTGGGCGCGGGGGGCCTGGCCTCTTTCAGGTCGGGGCGCGGCATCGGGCGATCCTTAGTTTCGGGATGCCCGTTCACAGTGATGTCGGCGATATAGTTCAGAACCTTGGTGCCCCGGTCGCGGCGCTTCTTGAACTGGAACAGGTCCGGTGTCTCATCGATGAATTTCGTGGTGTATTCATTCGACAGGAAAGTCGGGTGCTTTAGCAGGTTTTCGACAAATGCGATGTTGGTGGAAACACCGCGCACACGGAATTCCCGCAGCGCACGGTCCATCCGCGCAATCGCCTTTTCTGGCGTTGGGGCCCAAGCGGTCACCTTGGTCAGCAGAGAGTCATAATACCGCGTGATCACCCCGCCTGCATAAGCGGTGCCGCCATCCAGGCGGATGCCCATGCCGGTGGCCGAGCGATAGGCGGTGATGCGGCCATAGTCGGGGATGAAGTTGTTTAGTGGGTCCTCGGTGGTCACGCGGGTCTGCAGCGCGTGGCCGTTCAGGCGAATGTCGGACTGCGTGGCCTTGCCGGTGGCCTCGGTCAGGGTCTTGCCCTCGGCGATCAGGATCTGAGCCTGCACGATGTCGATGCCGGTGACTTCCTCGGTGACGGTGTGTTCCACCTGCACGCGCGGGTTCACTTCGATGAAATAGAACTTGCCGGTGTTCATATCCATCAGGAACTCGACGGTGCCCGCGCATTCATAGTTCACATGGGCGCAGATACGGCGGCCCAGCTCGCAGATTTCGGCGCGCTGTTCTTCAGTCAGGTACGGGGCAGGCGCGCGTTCCACGACCTTCTGGTTGCGGCGCTGGACCGAACAATCGCGTTCATAGAGGTGGTAGATCTCACCGTGCTTATCGCCGAGAATCTGTACCTCAACATGGCGGGCACGGGTGATCATCTTTTCCAGATAGCCCTCACCGTTGCCAAAGGCGGCCTCGGCTTCGCGGCGGCCTTCCAGCACTTTCTCTTCCAGCTCATCCTCGGACAGGATCGGGCGCATCCCGCGTCCGCCACCGCCCCAAGACGCTTTCAGCATCAGCGGATAGCCGATCTCGGCTGCCTCGGCCTTGATGGCTGCCATGTCGTCACCCAACACCTCGGTCGCCGGGATAACCGGAACGTCGGCGGCAATCGCCACTTTCCGAGCGCTGGCCTTGTCGCCAAGCGCGCGCATGGTCTCGGCCTTGGGTCCGATGAAGGTGATACCGTTCTGAACGCAGGCATCCACGAAATCCGGGTTTTCGGACAGCAAACCGTAACCGGGGTGGATCGCATCTGCGCCGCTTTCTTTAGCCACCCGGATGATCTCGTCAATCGACAGATACGCTGCAACCGGTCCCAGATCTGCGCCAATGCGATAGGCCTCATCCGCCTTGAACCGGTGCAGGCCCAACTTGTCCTCCTCGGCGAAGACCGCGACGGTGCGCTTGCCCATCTCGTTGGCTGCCCGCATCACACGGATGGCAATCTCGCCGCGATTGGCAATCAGGATTTTCTTGAAGTCTGTCATTTCAGGTCCCGGTCTTAATGGCTGTGGCCTTGTGCATAGGCGGACAATACGGCCACGTACATATGTAGTTCTGGGTAGAACCGGCATGTTAACGCTCGCAAACGCCGCCCTTTTGCGCAAACTTATTGCACATGCTGCATTGCGGCATCAATCCCTCGTAGAAAAGAGCAGATTATGCCCGTTTCCCCGAATATCTTCGCTGCGCCCTTTGGAGGGATGATTCTATTTGATTTGAGCGAACAAGCCGTGAACAAACCCTTTCCCTCCGCGCCCATCCGGCGTAGTTTACCGGCATGAGCAGTTTTGACGAAATGGACGCCTTCGAAGGCGCATCGTTGTCGGCGCGGGCGATGCCTGCGACCTCGGCTGAGTACCTCAACGATCTCAACCCGGCGCAGCGCGAAGCGGTTGAGCGGCTGGATGGTCCGGTGCTGATGTTGGCTGGTGCGGGCACGGGCAAAACAAAAGCTCTGACCGCTCGGATCACCCATCTGCTCAGGACACATAGGGTGCGTGAGAATGAGATTCTGGCGGTGACCTTCACCAATAAGGCCGCGCGAGAGATGAAAGAGCGGGTAGGGCGGATGCTGGGCCGACCCGCTGAGGGGATGCCGTGGCTTGGCACCTTCCACGCAATTTGCGTCAAGCTGCTGCGTCGCCATGCGGAACTGGTCGATCTGAAATCGAACTTCACAATTTTGGACACTGACGATCAGAAACGGCTGCTGAAACAGCTTACTCAAGCCGCCAACATTGACGACAAGCGCTGGCCCGCTCGGATGCTGGCCGGGATCATCGATGACTGGAAAAACCGAGCGCTGACGCCCGACAAGGTGCCTGCTGCGGATGCGGGGGCCTATAATCACAAGGGCATCGAGCTTTATGCCCAATACCAGACCCGCCTACGCGAGCTGAATGCGGTGGATTTCGGCGACCTGTTGCTGCACATGGTCACGATTTTCCAAACCCACCCGGATGTGCTGGAACAATATCAACGCTGGTTCCGCTACATCCTTGTGGACGAGTATCAGGATACCAACGTCGCTCAGTATCTCTGGCTGCGCCTGCTGGCCGGGGGGCACAAGAACATCTGCTGCGTTGGTGATGATGACCAGTCGATCTATGGCTGGCGCGGGGCCGAGGTGGGCAACATTCTGCGGTTCGAAAAGGACTTCCCTGGCGCCTTCGTGGTCCGGCTGGAACAGAACTACCGCTCGACCCCGCATATTCTGGCCGCTGCGTCCAACGTCATTCGTGGCAATGAAAGCCGCTTGGGCAAAGAGCTTTGGACCTACCGCGAAGAGGGTGAAAAGGTCCGTCTGATCGGCCATTGGGATGGCGAGGAAGAAGCGCGTTGGATCGGGGAAGAGATCGACGCTATGCAAGGTGGCACGCGCGGTGTGCGGCCGATGAACCTTGATGAGATGGCAATCCTCGTGCGCGCCTCGCACCAGATGCGGGCGTTTGAGGATCGGTTTTTGACCATCGGTCTGCCTTACAAGGTGATCGGCGGCCCGCGATTCTACGAGCGGATGGAGATTCGCGATGCCATGGCCTATTTCCGGCTGGTGGTCAGCCCCGAGGATGATCTGGCGTTCGAGCGGATCGTAAACACGCCCAAACGCGGCCTCGGCGACAAAGCGCAGCAGACGATTCAGGTTGTGGCGCGCGAGAATGGCATGTCTTTGGTCGAAGGCGCGCGGATCGCGGTCGATAACAGCCTGATCAAGGGCAAGGGTGGCAAGGCGCTGCGCGAACTGATCGACGGGTTGGCGCGGTGGAATGCAATGACGCGTGGGCCTCGGATCGAGGTGGACGATGATACGGTGATTGATGACGGTGTTTCACCGATCCGATACGGCGCGCCCGAGCATACGCATATCGAGCTGGCGCAGATCGTCTTGGACGAATCCGGCTATACCGCGCATTGGCAGAACGAAAAGACGCCCGAGGCGCCGGGGCGGCTGGAAAACCTAAAAGAACTGGTCAATCAGCTGGACAATTTCGAAAACCTGCAAGGGTTTCTGGAGCATGTCAGTCTGGTGATGGATAACGAGCAGGACAGCGACGGGGCCAAAGTCTCGATCATGACGCTGCACGCGGCCAAGGGGCTGGAGTTTCCCGCGGTTTTCCTTCCGGGGTGGGAGGATGGATTGTTCCCCTCTCAGCGTTCGATGGACGAATCCGGTCTCAAAGGCCTCGAAGAAGAACGAAGGCTGGCCTATGTCGGTATTACCCGTGCAGAAGAAGTCTGTACGATTTCCTTTGCAGCCAACCGACGGGTGTTCGGACAATGGCAGAATTCGATGCCGTCCCGGTTCATTGATGAGTTGCCCGAAGATCATGTGGAAGTGCTGACACCTCCGGGGCTCTATGGGGGTGGTCAGCAGGCAGCCGGGATCGAAACCCGCGCAGCCGAGGCGAATGTCTATAACTCTCCGGGCTGGAAGCGGATGCAGGCGCGGCAGGGGCAATATGGCATGTCTCAGCCAAAAGAAAGCCGGAATACTGTGATTGATGCGACAGCCGTGGCCAGCTTTACGCTGGGCGAGCGAGTGTTTCACCAGAAATTCGGCTATGGCGCAGTGATCGGCATCGAAGGCGATAAAGTCGAGGTCGATTTCGACAAGGCAGGGGTCAAGAAAGTGGTCTCGCGCTTTCTGACCAACAAGGATGACGTGCCGTTCTGACGCTCACAACCCTTCGACCAGCACAAGATTCGCCGTCGCCGTTTTTTGCCTGATCTTGGCTAATTCGACATAGTCCGGATCGTCCTTCCACGCGTTTGCGGCAGCCATATCCGGAAACTCCATCAGGACGATACCATCTTCTTCCCAACTGCCTTCGATCACTTCAACGGGTTTTGAGGATACGGTCAGAAGCCTTCCGCCATGCCGGTCAAAGATCGGCATGAATCCTTCGAGGTATTTCTGGTACCCATCCGGGTCATGAATGGAAATCTGGGCGATGAAATAAGCGGTCATGGGAGACTCCTGACAAAGCGTTCACGACCCCAGCCTACATCTTGTGCGCAAAAAAACGAAAAACGGCGGTTCCCAGGGAGGAGGAGGGGAACCGCCGTTCTTTTCTACATCAGGGCAGGGAGGAGGAAGCCCCGATGTATCCGAACCCGGGTTTGATCCCGGTATGAGGAAGACGCGGCGACGTCAGGGAGGAGGAAGACGTCGCCGCGCGCTTTCAACATCGAGGCAGGGAGGAGGAGAGCCCCGATGTATCAGGTTCCGGCGGTCAGGGCCGGTATTAGGTGCGGCAACGTCAGGGAGGAGGAGAGACGCTGCCGCTGAAATACAGGTCCGAAAGGGAGGAAGACGGACCTGATCTCGGTGTTCTTGTTGCGCTTACCGCGCGATCTGCTCTTCGGTGGCCTGTTGGGCCAGCCGGCGGATCATCGAGCGGTGCAAGCCAAGATCAGCCAATTCCCGATCTGACAGTCCCGACAATTCGTTGACTGTCTGACGGTACAGGCGATAACGAGCAACCCGGGTTTTTACGGTCTCAACCAGCGTTGAGATTCCATATGCCGGTGTGCCTTTCAGGGCTGTTTGTGTGCTTGCGACTGCCATCTTCATGATCCGTTCATTCTTACTGTTGCCGGTATCGTCCGGCGTTTGCTTGAGACTGAAGATAGGCAAATGCTGCGATTGCACAATAGTTCGCGTCGTCAATGCTGCTATGCAGCAAATGCATGGATTGGCAGGATAATCCGGTACGCCCCAATAATTGTCTTTAAAATACTGGTTTTCACGTGTGGTTGACGTTTCGTGTGTCCAGACCTGTGATGGTGACCGCTTATCTATTGAGCGGAATTGGTGTTTGTTTGGGCATGTTGTGTCAACTCAAGAGGGGCAAATCTTCTCACCGCAGGTCCGGCGCCTGGGGTGAAGGTGCTATGGGAAAGCATGGGTCACCTATGGGAATGGCCTGTAAGGGGACCGTGATTCGTCCTCTTCGGCTGCCAAGAATGGGTATCTGCGCCAAATGATCCATAATTCTGAAAATTATTGGGAATTCATGGGAGGAATAATTTAGGCGTCAATTCTTACATATTTAGTGTCAGTAAGCACCTGGGGCACAATTTGTGGCGTATTTGATCCAAGTATCGATTGCATTAGTCTTGATCTGAAGTCTGCATCAGGCCTCTCTATGCAAATTTCCTATTGATTTCCATGAATTCCCATGGCATCCCTTATGTACCCGATGAGGGCGAGGACAGTTGAGGGGCGCCAAACGACCCCGAACCAAAAATACAAAAACAGGTTTCATACAGGCATCTCGCTTTCATCACTTAACAGATCCGGCGCGCGGGCGAGCAGACATCCCCCCAGGTGGCGCGCGCAGCTGGACATCCCGCAAAGCGGGTCAATGCGGCGGGTTGATCAGTGGCAGCAGATCAACCCGCCGTTTTACTTCCGGGGGAACGTGAATTTTGAGGTGGGGCGCAAGCGAAAGGGACAGTCGTCTTGGCGCGCAGGTTTAGAGGCGAAAGCCAGCATAAGGTGGATACGAAGGGCAGGGTCTCGATCCCGGCCTCGTTTCGTCGTGTGCTTGAGGCCTCGGACCCCAGCTGGCAACCCGGTGACAATCCTGAACTCGTGATTGTCTATGGCGACCACCGCCGCAAATACCTTGAATGTTACACCATGGAAGCGATCGACGAGGTGGATGCCAAGATCGATGCGCTGCCACGTGGCTCGATGCAGCGTCGGATGCTTCAGCGGATGTTCCACGGTCAGTCCTTCCCGACCAATGTGGACGAAACGGGTCGTTTGGTGCTGCCCGCAAAGCTGCGCAACAAGATCGACCTTGAGAACGAGGCGTTCTTTATCGCTGCCGGTGATACCTTCCAGATCTGGAAGCCCGAGACATACGAGGCCGAAGAACTGGCCACCACCGAGGAATGGCTGGACGATCTGCCAGATGACTTCGATCCGATGCAGTATCTCGATGGCATCGGGGATGGGTGACGGCATGGCCGGCGCTCAGACCTCATCGGACAAACCTCATATCCCCGTACTGCTGCGCCCGTTGCTGGCCGCTGTGGCGCCGGTATCCGGTGCCTGGCTGGACGGCACATTCGGCGCAGGCGGCTATACTCGTGCGTTGCTGGAGGCCGGGGCCGAGAAAGTCATTAGCGTCGATCGCGACCCACTGGCATTTGAAATGGCCGCTAACTGGGCTGGGGAATACGGTGATCGGTTGGTGATGCAGCAGGGCGTGTTCTCTCGTATGGATGAATATGCACAGGATTTGGACGGCGTGGTGCTGGATCTTGGTGTCTCATCCATGCAGTTGGATCGGGCTGAACGCGGTTTTTCCTTCATGAAAGATGGCCCGCTCGACATGCGGATGAGCCAGGACGGTGAAAGCGCAGCTGATCTGGTGAATACGGCAACCGAGACGCAATTGGCCGACATCCTGTTCCATTTCGGTGAGGAACGCGCCAGTCGTCGTATAGCAAAGGCCATCGTCAAGGCGCGGGCCGAAGAACCGATCACAACAACTCTGCGGCTGGTCGAGATTATCGAATCCTGCCTGCCGCGCCCCAAACCGGGCCAATCGCACCCGGCGACGCGCAGCTTTCAGGGGCTACGGATCGCGGTGAACGCAGAATACCAAGAACTGTTTCAGGGGCTTATGGCCGCCGAGCGCGCTTTGAAGCCGGGGGGGCAACTGGCCGTTGTGACTTTCCATTCCATAGAAGACCGGATGGTGAAGCGGTTCTTCCAATCGCGCGCGGGCAAAACCGGACGCGCCAACCGTTATGCGCCTGAGATGGAGCAGGAGAAGCCGCAATTCACACTCAAGACCCGCAAGGCCGTTGGGCCGGATGAGCAGGAACTTGAAGAAAACCCACGTGCACGCTCTGCAAAATTGCGTGTCGCGAAAAGAACGGATGCCCCGGCAGGGAAAATTGAGGCCCGGGCCATCGGCATGCCGCAATTGGGGGGAAGGGCAAGATGAAGAGTATTCTGTATGTGTTGACTGCACTGTCCGTGTTCGGGTTGGCGCTTTGGGCTTATCAAGAGAACTACCGC
Organism: Ruegeria sp. C10; assembly: GCF_056537805.1. NCBI lineage: Bacteria > Pseudomonadati > Pseudomonadota > Alphaproteobacteria > Rhodobacterales > Roseobacteraceae > Ruegeria > Ruegeria sp. C10. The sequence goes on from NZ_JBQFSC010000001.1 coordinate 1,588,487, forward strand.
ACGCAGCAGGTGCTGAAGGAAACGCAGTCGCTGCAAGGCCAGATCGGTATGGCGCAGGCGCGACTCGCCGTGCTGAATGCCGAATGGGCCTATCTAAACCGGCCTGATCGTTTGCGTGAGCTGGCGGACTTGAATTTCGAACGTCTCAGCTTGCTGCCTCTGCGGGCTGAGCAGTTTGGTCGCGCCGATCAGATTTCCTATGGCGAGGACCCGGATCTGCCCATCGTCGACCCGCTTGAAATACAGGACGTCACTGACATTCAGGCACTGATCGAGGTGCAGGTTCCATGACCCGTACACCACTTCGCCCTCTGGCCCGTATCCTCGACGCCCGTGCAAAGGGTGAAAACCCCAGGGCGATTGAACGAGAGAACATCCGCAAACGCCACGAAGACATGAAAGACCGCGCCCGGGCACGCGCCGAGGGCCGCCTGTTGGTGTTGGGTCTTTTCTTCTTTTGCGCCTTTTCGGTCGTAGGCTTTCGTATGGGCGTTCTGGCGACATCCGAGGCGCAAGAACCATTGGCAAGTGCGCCGGGGGCCTCCATCGCCATGCAACGCGCCAATATCGTGGATCGCGAAGGCCGTATTCTGGCGACCAATCTGGACACCTATTCTGTCTATGCGCAGCCACCGCTGATGATTGACCCGATCGCCGCAGCCGAGCAACTGGTCGCTATTTTCCCTGATCTGGAAAAAGAGCGTTTGGTCAAAGACTTCACCGGTAAGCGAAAATTCCTGTGGATCAAGAAGCGCATCTCGCCCGAGCAGAAGCAGGCGGTGCATGACATCGGAGATCCCGGCATCCTGTTCGGCCCGCGCGAAATGCGGCTATATCCCAATGGCAGACTCGCGGCGCATATTCTGGGCGGCTCGGGCTTTGGCCGCGAAGGTGTCAGCGCAGCTGAGGTGATCGGCGTAGCTGGCGTCGAAAAACAGTTCGACGGCTATCTGCGCGACCCGGCCAACGGCAACAAGCCGCTGCAACTGTCGCTGGATCTGACCGTTCAAGCGGCGGTAGAACAGGTGCTATATGGCGGCATGAAGATCATGAACGCCAAAGGAGCCTCGGCGGTTCTGATGAACGCCCATACGGGCGAGGTCGTCTCGGCCGCGTCGTTGCCGTCTTTTGACCCCAATGACCGTCCGCGCCCGCCGACCTCGGGCTTCGATCCCTCGGACAGCCCGCTGTTCAATCGCTACGTACAGGGTGTCTATGAGCTGGGTTCGGTGTTCAAAATCTTCACCGCCGCGCAGGCGGTGCAGCTAGGTCTGGTGAAATCCAACACCATCATTGACACTTCCGGCCCAATGAAAATCGGGCGCTTCCCGATTGGCGAGTTTAACGGCAAGAATTATGGTGAGATCAGTGTCTCGGATGTAATCAAGTACAGCTCGAACCGAGGCACCGGGCGGCTGGCCTTGCAAATCGGGGCCGACCGGCAACAGGATTTTCTGAACGCGCTAGGCATGTTCGACCCAACCCCATTCGAGATTGTCGAGGCCAAGGGCGGGCAACCGCTCAAGCCCAAGAAATGGGGTGAGTTGAGCACCGTGACGATTTCTTATGGCCACGGCCTTTCGACCAGCCCCATGCATCTGGCCGCTGGTTACGCAGCGATTGCCAATGGCGGGTACTATGTCAGCCCCACGATCTTGCGCCGCAATGGCCCGCAATACGGTCCTCGCGTGATGTCCGAAAACACCGCCAAGCAGGCGCAAAATATGCTACGCAAAGTGGTCACGGATGGCACCGCCAGCTTTGGTGATGTCAAAGGGTACGACGTGGCGGGAAAAACCGGTACTGCCGATAAACCCAAGCCGCGTGGCGGGTACTATGAGGACAAGGTGATTGCCACCTTCGCCACCATCTTCCCGGCTTATGATCCGAAATATGTGCTAATCGTCACGCTGGATGAACCGTCCATCGTGGCCTATGGCGAAAAGCGCCGCACGGCGGGTTGGACTGCCGTTCCCGTTGCTGCCGAACTGATTGGACGGGTGGCGCCGCTATTGGGTCTCAGACCCCGGCTTGAGCCTGAGGCGCGCGCTGCTATAACGCTGACCTCAAATTAGGCTGTCCAGCGAAAGGTGGGTCATGGGCAATCGGTCAAAGAAACTCAGCGAACTGGCCCTGACCGCACGGGGAGGGGCCAATCCCGAAATCACCGGTCTGGCTGTTGACAGCCGCGAGGTCAAAGACGGTTTCCTCTTTGCAGCCCTTCCCGGCACCCGAGTCCATGGTGGAGACTTCATCCAATACGCCTTGCGCATGGGGGCCGCCGCGATCCTGACGGACGCGAAAGGGGCCGAGATCGCCACCGACGAACTGGCCGCATCCGATGCTGCGCTGATCGTCACGGAAGACCCCCGTCAGGCACTGGCAGGGGCCGCCGCCCTTTGGTTTGGCGCGCAACCGCAGACTATCGTGGCGGTCACCGGCACCAATGGAAAAACCTCGGTCGCCAGTTTCGTCCGCCAGATCTGGACCGAGCTTGGACTTGCCGCCGTCAACCTGGGCACCACTGGGGTCGAGGGCGCATGGACTGCGCCGCTGGCCCATACAACACCCGAGCCGGTCACTCTGCACCGCTGTCTCGCCGAAGCTGCCGAAAATGGCGTGACCCATGCGGCGATGGAGGCCTCCTCGCACGGGCTTGAACAGCGTCGCTTGGACGGGGTGCATCTGACCGCTGCCGGGTTCTCGAATTTCACGCAGGATCATCTGGACTATCACGACACGTTCGAAGCTTATTTCGCAGCCAAGGCGGGTCTGTTTGATCGTGTGCTGCCCGAAGACGGGGTCGCTGTGGTCAACCTTAGCGATCCCAAGGGTGCCGAGATGCGCAAGATCGCCGAGGCACGCGGCCAGAATATCATCACCGTAGGCCCTGAGGGTTCTGATCTTTGTCTTCTGAATCAACGCTTTGACGCGACCGGGCAGGATTTGCGCTTTTCATGGAAAGGCAAGGCCTATCAAACCCGCCTGAATCTGATCGGCGGCTTTCAGGCCGAGAACGTTTTGCTGGCTTGCGGATTGGTCATCGCGGCGGGCGAGGACCCCGACCGCGTGTTCGAAACCTTGCCGCACCTGATCACCGTGCGCGGACGGATGCAGCTGGCTGCCACCCGCGACAACGGCGCGGCGGTGTTTGTCGATTACGCGCATACGCCGGATGCCGTGGCCACTGCACTGAAGGCGATGCGCCCGCATGTCATGGGACGTCTGATCGCCATTGTTGGTGCAGGTGGTGACCGAGACGCCACTAAACGCCCATTGATGGGGCGGGCCGCTGCTGAAAACGCCGATGTGGTCTTTGTTACCGATGACAACCCGCGCAGCGAAGACCCGGCCACCATCCGCGGTGCTGTCATGTTGGGCGCACCCGAAGCCACGGAAGTCGGCGACCGGGCCGAGGCCATCCTGCGCGGCATCGACGCGCTGCAACCGGGCGACGCTCTGCTGATTGCGGGCAAGGGACACGAAACCGGCCAGATCGTCGGAGATCAGGTCCTGCCCTTTGACGATGTGGAACAGGCCAGTATCAGCGTTGCCGCGCTGGACGGGAGGGTCGCATGACGCTCTGGACCGCAGCCGAGGCCGCAGAGGCCACCAACGGGCGCGCCACCACCGATTGGCAGGTGAACGGCGTCTCCATCGACACGCGCACCCTGCAGCCGGGTGACCTGTTCGTTGCGTTGAAGGCTGCTCGCGACGGCCATGATTTCGTCGCCCAAGCGCTTGAAAAAGGCGCAGGCGCAGCGCTTGTGTCGCATATTCCCGAAGGCGTGCCCGAAGATGCACCGCTGTTGATCGTCGACGATGTGCAGACGGGTCTAGAGGCGTTGGGGCAGGCGGCTCGCGCCCGGACAGGTGCGCGCGTGGTGGGGGTGACTGGCAGCGTGGGTAAAACCTCGACCAAGGAAATGCTGGCCAGCATTCTGGAGACGCAAGGCAAAACTCATGCCAGCGTCGCCAGCTACAATAACCATTGGGGCGTGCCTTTGACGCTGGCGCGAATGCCGCGCGACACCGAGTTCGCGGTGATCGAGATCGGCATGAATCATCCGGGCGAAATCGCTCCGCTGGCGCGTCAGGCGCAACCGCATGTGGGGCTGGTGACCACAGTAGCCGCCGTCCACCTCGAAGCCTTCGACTCGGTTGCGGGTATTGCTTTTGAAAAGGCTGCGATCTTCGACGGGCTGGCCGAGGGCGGCACCGCTATCGTCAACGCCGATATCGAACACGCGGGCATCTTGCGCGACTGCGCCGCTGCGCATGGTGCAAGGATCGTCGAATTTGGCCACAAGGCGCGGGACTATGCGCTGACCAACGTGCTCCAAGGCCCTGACTCGGTGCGGGGACACGGTATTGTCGGCGGCGCAGACATCACATTCGATGTCCAATCCGCGGGAACTCACTTTGCTATGAATGCGCTGGGCGCTCTGGCGGCCTGTGTCGCGCTGGGGGTCGATCTGGATCAGGCGATTGCCGGTCTGCGCGGCTGGTCTCCGGTCAAAGGGCGCGGTGTGCGCGAGGTGATCGCGCTGCCAGATGGCGGGCAGATTGAACTGCTCGATGACAGCTACAACGCCAATCCAACCTCGATGGAGGCCGCTCTCGACGTGCTGTCTGCGTCGGCGGGCAAACGCAAGATCGCGTTTCTGGGCGACATGAAAGAGCTTGGTGCGCAAGAGCAGGCGATGCACGCCGCCATGGCCGAGGTGCCTGCGATGGCGCATGTCGATCAGGTTCATTGCATCGGCCCGTTGATGCAAGCGCTGCATCAGGCTCTGCCCGAGGGCAAGCGCGGGTTGTGGACGGAAACCAGCGATGAGATGGCCGCCCATCTGCCGGAATTGATCCGTAGCGGCGATGTAGTGATGGCCAAGGGCTCTCTCAGCATGGCTCTGGCGCAGATCGTTGACGATCTGCGGCAAATGGGGCATGGCAGCGCGCCAGAGAGCCGCCGTATTGTGAGAAAGGTTTTGTAATGCTCTATTGGTTAACCGCCCTGTCGGACGGAGGGGATTTCTGGAACCTCTTCCGCTATATCACCTTCCGGGCAGGGGGCGCCTTTCTGACTGCGCTGATCTTTGGGTTTTTGTTCGGAAAACCCTTGATCAACGTATTGCGCAAACGGCAAGGCAAAGGTCAACCGATCCGCGATGACAGCCCCGAAGCGCATCTGTCCAAGGCTGGAACCCCTACCATGGGCGGGCTGCTGATCGTGGGTGCGCTGGTCACCTCGACCCTGATCTGGGCGCGCTGGGACAATCCATATGTCTGGATGGTACTGTTCGTGACGCTGGCCTATGCGGCCATCGGCTTTGCGGACGATTATGCCAAGGTCTCAAAGCAGAACACCAAGGGCGTTTCCGGTAAAATGCGATTGGCGCTGGGGATCATCATCGCCGTGCTGGCGTCACTCTGGGCGACGCTGCACCATCCCAGCGATTTGCAAAACCAACTGGCTCTGCCGGTGTTCAAGGATACGCTGATCAATCTTGGCCTTTTCTATATCCCCTTTGCGGTGATCGTCATTGTGGGTGCGGCCAACGCGGTGAACCTGACAGATGGTCTGGACGGGCTGGCGATCATGCCCGCGATGATCGCGGCCTCGACCCTTGGTGTGATTGCCTATGCGGTTGGGCGGGTCGACTTCACCGAGTATCTTGATGTTCACTATGTGCCTGGCACCGGTGAAATCTTCATCTTCACTTCAGCGCTGTTTGGTGCGGGGCTGGGATTCTTGTGGTACAACGCCCCTCCGGCGGCGGTTTTCATGGGTGATACCGGATCACTGGCTCTGGGTGGTGCGCTGGGCGCGATTGCCGTGGCTACCAAACACGAGTTGGTATTGGCAGTCGTGGGCGGGCTGTTCGTGGTTGAAGCTTTAAGTGTGATCATCCAGGTTCTATATTTCAAACGGACCGGAAAGCGCGTGTTCCTGATGGCGCCGATCCATCACCATTATGAGAAAAAGGGCTGGGCTGAACCCACCATCGTGATCCGGTTCTGGATCATTTCACTGATCTTAGCGATGATCGGGCTGGCGACGCTGAAAGTCAGATGAGCCCGCGTTGCATCGTGCTTTCTGGATGCTCCGGTGGTGGCAAATCAACACTGCTGGAGGAGATGGCCCGACGCGGATATTCAACAGTTTCCGAGCCGGGTCGTCGTGTCATTGCCGAGGAAAGACAAGGTGGTGGTCGCGCTCTGCCTTGGGTCAACTCCGAGGTATTCTGCCGCAGGATCATTGAACTTGCGATATCTGACTTCAGCAATGCCAAAGATGATCTTGTGCTATTTGATCGTTCGGCATTGGACGCGCTGATTTGGTTTGATCGAACCGGTACTCCGTTGGAGACCAAAGTGCGTGAACAGATACTGCACTTGGGCTACGACCCATGCGTGTTTCTCTTTCCTCCTTGGCCTGAGATATTCGAACAGAATGATGACCGGCGGCACAACTTGGCCGCAGCTATTGCGGAATACGATGCATTGTGCGACCGGTTACCAGACTATGGGTTCGTAATAGAAAACGTTCCAAAAGGGCCAGTCGCTTGGCGGGCGGACTGGCTGGAAGAACGGCTCGGATAGAAGGTGTATGGCAATGATCCCGGTCAAAGGGTTTTCAGGGCAGAAAGTAGCGGTTCTGGGGTTAGGTCGGTCGGGTCTGACCACCGCACGAGCGCTGCGCGCTGGCAGGGCTGAGCCGATCTGCTGGGATGACAACCCCGCCGCGCGTGAAGCGGCAGAGGTCGAGGGATTCTCGTGTGTCGATCTGCGCCGCCACGGGGCGTTTGACGATATTGCCGCACTAATTGTCTCGCCCGGCATCCCTCATCTCTACCCCGCGCCGAACCCGGTTGTGGCCGCTGCGTTGGAAGCCGGAGTTCCGGTCGACAATGACATAGGTCTGTTCTTTCGCTCTTTCGCAGGCCCTGAATGGAACAACTACGACATCCCACCGCGCGTCATCGCGGTGACGGGATCGAATGGCAAATCAACCACCGCTGCGTTGATCCAACATATCCTGACCGAGGCCGGGCGCGACTCACAACTGGCGGGTAACATTGGGCGCGGCGTGCTGGACATCGACCCAGGTGGCGATGGATCGGTCGTGGTACTGGAGCTATCGAGCTACCAGACCGAACTGGCCCGCGCACTGACGCCGGATGTGGCGGTTTTCACCAATCTTTCACCTGATCACTTGGATCGACATGGTGGAATGGGTGGTTACTTTGCCGCCAAACGTCGCCTGTTCGCCGAAGGAGGCCCAGACCGCGCCGTGATCGGGATAGATGAGGCCGAGGGCGCGTTTCTGGCCGGGCAACTGGCCGAGGGGCCGTCGGATGACCGGGTGATCCGCGTCTCGGTGGCGCGCAAGCTGACCGGGTCGGGTTGGCAGGTCTTTGCCCGCAAGGGTTTCCTGTCGGAATACCGCAAGGGCCGACAGGCCGGATCGATCGACCTGCGTGAGATCAAGGGCCTGCCCGGTGCGCATAATCACCAGAACGCCTGCGCCGCCTATGCCGCCTGCCGTTCGCTGGGCCTTGCTCCGCGCGTGATCGAAGACGCGCTGCACAGCTTCCCGGGTCTGCCGCACCGCAGTCAGATCATCGCCGAGGCGGACGGCGTGACCTATGTGAATGACTCGAAAGCCACCAACGTAGATAGCGCCCTCAAAGCCTTGAGCGCGTTCAAGAAGATACGTTGGATCTGTGGCGGGCTTGAGAAAGAAGGCGGGCTTGAGGCGCTGAACGGGGCAGGGGACCACGTAATCAAGGCCTACGTCATCGGGCGTGAGGCGGCGAGCTTTGCAATGCAGTTGCAGGCCGATGCGCAAGTCTGCACCACTATGGAAGCGGCGGTTATGCAGGCCATGGCCGATGCGCAGCCCGGTGAAACCGTTCTATTGGCACCTGCTGCGGCCAGTTTCGACCAGTATGACAACTTCGAACAACGTGGCGATGACTTCGTGGTTCAGGTTAAAAAACGCCTCTGAAAGCAATGCGTTTGCAATAGATCGCCGGTTCGGCGAAGCTGTGGGCCTATCTGCTTGACGCACTGCCTGCATTGGTTTTTGCCTTCAGGAAATTCAACACGAGGTCATGAATATGCCAAACCGTAAACTTCTTCTGGTCGTTCCAGCGCTGCTGGCTGCTGCGGCTTGCACCAATACCGGGGCCAACTATCAGCCCGTGATCGATGGCCCAGTAGGCCCGAACTACAACTCGGACCTGTATCAGTGCCAGCAACTTGCAGCCTCGCAGGCCAGCGTTGACGGATCGACCGCAGGTAATGCCGCAATCGGCGCCGCAGGTGCTGCAGCCGTCACCGGCATCGTTCAGGACAGCAGCGACAACCTGGGTCGCGCCGCCGTTGCCGGTGCGTTGGTTGGTGCAGGTGCTGACGTGATCAACAAGAACCAGAACAAGGAAGTCATCGTGCGCAACTGTATGCGCGGACGGGGTTACAACGTCGTAGGCTAACGGCTTGCGATGGCACTTCCGGCGGCGTGGCCCGAGGACCACGCCCATTGGAAGTTGTAACCGCCAAGCCAGCCGGTGACATCCACCGCTTCACCAATGACATAGAGGCCGGGGACATCCCTGGCCTCCATCGTTTTGGACGACAGCCCGTCAGTGTCGATCCCGCCCAGAGTGACCTCGGCGGTGCGATAGCCCTCGGTGCCCGACGGCGCAAGCCGCCAGTTGGACAATGCGGCGATCAGTTCCGACAGCGCCGTGTCGGACTGATCCGCAAGATTGCCCTTCATCGGGATATGGTGTGCGAGGTATTCCACCAGACGCGTGGGCAGGTGGTGTGCCAATTCGGTGGTCAGCGCCTTGCGCCCAACAGCCTGCCGCTGATCGCGAAGCAGATCGTATAAAGGCAAATCGGGGATCAGGTTGACCCATATTGCCTCACCCTCGCGCCAGTACGAAGACAATTGCAGCACCGAAGGACCGCTCAACCCGCGATGGGTGAACAACAAAGCCTCGTCGAAACTGGTGCGCTCGTTTGATAGTCGAGCGGGCAGGGAGACGCCGGACAAATCCTTGAACCGACCGTCCGAGAAGGTGAACGGCACCAGCGCCGCTCGTGTCTCGGTTATCTGCAGCCCGAATTGCTGCGCGATGTCATAGGCCAACCCCGTCGCGCCCATTTTGGGGATCGATTTGCCACCCGTGGCCAGAACCAGATTGCGACAGGTCAGAGGGATGTGCTTGCCATCGCGTTCGACATCCAAAGCGAAACCGCTTTCGGTTTTGCGCAAGTTGCGCAGCGACGTCTGCACCCAGAGCTCGGCCTCGGCCTTGACCATTTCATTCAGCAGCATCTGGACGATCTGTTTCGAAGACCCGTCGCAGAACAATTGCCCAAGCGTTTTTTCATGCCATGCAATGCCATGGCGATCGACCAGTTCGATGAAGTCCCACTGTGTATATCGCGCCAGCGCTGATTTGCTGAAATGCGGATTCTGAGACAGGAAATTGCCCGGTCCCGCATACATATTGGTGAAATTGCATCGTCCACCACCCGAGATGCGGATCTTTTCTCCGGGAGCTTTTGCATGGTCGATCACCAGCGCCTGGCCACCGCAATGGGCTGCGCACATCATGCCAGCCGCGCCAGCACCGAGGATGATCGTCTCGAAATCCATATGCTGCGCATGGCGTGGATTGTGAGCGATGGCAAGAGCGCAGACCAAAAACGGTGTGGGTTTGGCCCACAGAATTTCTCAGCGGCACTTGGGTTTGTGCCATATGGTATGTGGATTTTTAGTCGTAGTACATCCTGACATGCTAGGCTCTGTGCTAATGCTTGCCGGTAGATCCATTTAAAGGGATAAAAATATGCGCTTTCCAAACTTCATTACAGACTTTCCAAGACTAGACGTGCCATTTCCCGAAGACGTCGTGCAGACGGCAGTCATTCGATCTGATGCTGGTTTGGTCGCCTTTTTTACTTTTCTTAAAGAAATGGAACTCCCACTACATTCACATGGTGCCCAATGGGGTACGGTGGTGGAAGGAGAAATTGAACTCACCATTGGCGGAGAGACGAAAGTTTATCTGCCCGGCGACAGCTATTCTATCCCAGCCGGAGTGGAGCATGGCGGGCGCATCAAGGCGGGTTCCCGAGTGATCGATGTGTTTGAAGAGCCTGACAGATACCCCATCAAAGACTGACGATTTACTTTTTGAACAATGACGTTGGGCGCGGTTGATATTTGGATGAACTCAAACCGAGCCTCAACGGGCCGTCGATCAGAACAGGCAGCATGCGCTGCTTGAATGCATGCGCGTTTGTCAACGGCGGCTCATCGTTCCGGAATTCCAGTTCTGCCTGTCATTCTGCTAGCCCAAATGTAAAAATCCCTGTAGACTCTCAATCAGATCCCGAAAACGGGACGTTAACGAGGCAGATAGTGGCGGTATCTCATGACTGAGATGGTGTATGGCGCGGTCCAGGACCAGCGCGGAGAACCGATTCTTCCGAAGTGGTGGCGAACGATTGATCGCTGGACGATGTCCTGCGTTCTGATCCTGTTTGTCATCGGGCTTTTGCTTGGGCTGGCCTCGTCGCCGCCACTGGCGGGGCGTAACGGGTTCGATCCTTTCCACTATGTAGAACGTCAGGCGATCTTTGGCGGGCTGGCGCTGGTCGCGATGCTGCTGACCTCAATGATGTCGCCGACACTGGTGCGGCGGCTGGCGATTCTGGGCTTTCTGGCCTCGTTCGTGGCGCTGGCCTTCCTGCCGGTCTTCGGTACAGACTTTGGCAAAGGCGCGGTGCGCTGGTATTCGCTGGGTTTTGCCTCGTTGCAGCCATCCGAGTTCCTCAAGCCCGGTTTTGTCGTGGTGGCCGCATGGCTGCTGGCCGCATCACAGGAAATCAATGGCCCGCCGGGGCGGTTGTGGTCCTTTGCACTGTGTATGTCCATCGTGGCAATGCTGGTGATGCAGCCCGATTTCGGGCAGGCCTGCCTGATCCTTTTTGGTTGGGGTGTGATGTATTTTGTCGCCGGAGCCCCGATGCTATTGCTGGTCGGCATGGCCGGGGCGGTCGTTCTGGGCGGCATGTTTGCCTATTCCAATTCCGAGCACTTTGCCCGTCGTATCGATGGTTTCCTTAATCAGGAACTCGATCCGACCACCCAGCTTGGGTATGCCACCAATGCTATCCGCGAAGGCGGTCTGTTCGGCGTCGGCGTGGGTGAGGGGCAGGTCAAGTGGTCTCTGCCTGATGCGCATACGGATTTCATCATCGCGGTCGCGGCCGAAGAATACGGGCTGATTCTGGTGCTGATTATCATCGCGCTGTACTCGCTGATCGTTGTGCGTTCGCTGCTGCGGCTGATGCGCGAACGCGACATGTTCATCCGTCTGGCTGGCACTGGTCTGGCCTGCATGTTTGGCGTGCAGGCTATGATCAACATGGGCGTCGCCGTGCGTCTTCTGCCCGCCAAGGGCATGACGCTGCCGTTTGTCAGTTATGGCGGATCGTCTCTGATTGCTGGCGGCATCGCGGTTGGCATGTTGCTGGCCTTCACCCGAACCCGCCCGCAGGGCGAGCTGGGCGACATTCTGCGTGGACGAGGCTGATGGGCAAACCTTATCTACTAGTCGCAGCAGGTGGCACCGGGGGCCACATGTTCCCCGCGCAGGCGTTGGCCGAGGCGATGCTACAGAAAGGCTGGCGTGTGCGCCTGTCCACCGACCCGCGCGGAGCGCGCTATACCGGCGCGTTCCCCGCAGACGTCGAGATTGTCGAGGCATCCTCGGCCACCTTCGCCCGAGGCGGATTAGCGGCCAAGATGTTGGTTGGACCCAAGATTGCTGCTGGAGTCACTAGCATGGCTGCGCAGATGATGCGTGACAAGCCGGATGTGTTGGTGGGCTTTGGCGGCTATCCGTCGATACCGGCGCTGGGCGCGGCCATCCTGCTGAAGCTGCCGCGTATGATCCATGAACAAAATGGCGTTCTGGGCCGGGTAAACCAACTGTTTGCCACGCGTGTGGCTCAAGTGGCCTGTGGTGTCTGGCCCACCGATCTGCCTGAAGGGTCCAAGGGCATACACACTGGTAACCCGGTTCGCGCCTCCGTTCTTGAACGCGCTGCTGCCCCCTATATCCCGCCTGGGGAGTACCCGATGTCCGTCCTGGTGATGGGCGGCTCACAGGGCGCACGTATCCTCAGTGACGTGGTGCCGGGGGCCATCGCTGCGCTGCCTGAATATCTGCGCGGGTACATCCGCGTCTCGCATCAGGCCCGCGATGAGGATGGTGAACGGGTCAGGGCCTTTTACGCCGATCACGGCATACGCGCCGATGTACAGCCTTTCTTTGATGACGTACCTCGCCGCATGTCCGACGCGCAGCTGGTTGTCAGCCGGTCGGGTGCCTCCAGTATTGCCGACATTTCCGTGATTGGCCGTCCGTCGATTTTGATCCCGCTTGCCACGGCTGCCGGAGATCATCAAACAGCCAACGCGCGTGGGTTGGTTCAGGCAGGTGGGGCGATCATGATCCCCGAAAACGCCCTTGACGTTCCCGCGCTGACACAGCAAATGACCACGGTTCTCACCAACCCCGAAGCCGCACAGCAAATGGCCCATGCCGCGCTATCGGTCGGGGCACCGGACGCCACCGAGCGTCTGGTCGCCCTTGTCGAGCAACTGGCGCAGAAGGAGACCTCATGAATCCAGCAACCAAACTGCCGCAGGACGTTGGACCGATCCACTTCGTGGGCATCGGTGGGATCGGGATGTCGGGTATCGCAGAGGTGCTTTTGAATCTTGGCTACCGTGTACAAGGTTCGGACCTGAAAACCTCGAAGATTACTGACCGGCTGGCTGGGCTGGGTGCTGAGATTTTCGAAGGCCAGCGTTCCGAGAACTTGCAGAACGCCGCCGTGGTCGTGGTCTCAACTGCGATCAAACCGGGGAACCCGGAACTGGACGAGGCACGCGCGCAGGGCCTGCCCGTCGTCCGTCGCGCCGACATGCTGGCGGAACTCATGCGCCTGCGCTCGAACATTGCCATCGCCGGAACTCACGGTAAGACCACAACAACCACTATGATGGCGGAACTAATGGTCGCGGGCGATTTCGACCCCACTGTCATCAATGGCGGCATCATCCACGCCTATGGCAGCAACGCCCGCATGGGGCAGGGTGAATGGATGGTGGTTGAAGCGGATGAGAGCGACGGCTCATTCAATCGCCTACCTGCAACCATAGCCATCGTCACCAATATCGACCCTGAACACATGGAGCATTGGGGCGATTTCGATAAGCTGCGGGACGGGTTTTACGAGTTCGTCTCGAACCTGCCGTTTTATGGCCTGGCCGTCTGCTGCACAGATCATGCCGAGGTGCAGGCTCTGGTCGGTCGCATCTCGGACCGTCGTGTGCGCACCTATGGATTCAACGCACAGGCCGATGTGCGGGCCGAAAACCTAACCTATAAGGGTGGCGTCGCCCATTTCGACATCCACCTACGCCATGAAGACAAGGTGATCGAAGGCTGCACCTTGCCAATGCCCGGCGACCACAATGTCTCTAACGCGCTGAGCGCCGTGGCCGTGGCCCGTCATCTGGGCATGAAGGCCAGTGAAATCCGCGACGCGCTGGCCAATTTCGGCGGCGTCAACCGCCGTTTCACGAAGGTTGGAGAAATTGACGGCGTCACTATCATCGACGATTACGGCCACCATCCGGTCGAAATCGCCGCCGTTCTCAAGGCCGCACGTCAGGCCACCGAGGGCCGCGTCATCGCCGTCCACCAGCCTCACCGCTATTCCCGCCTGTCCGACCTGTTCGACGATTTCTGCACCTGCTTCAACGACGCCGACGTGGTCGCTATCGCGGAGGTCTTTGCTGCAGGCGAAGATCCGATCGAAGGTGCCAGCCGTGACGATCTTGTGCAGGGCCTGATCCGCCACGGCCACCGCCACGCGCGCGCGATCTTGAACGAAGAAGACCTGGCCCGCCTTGTCCGTGAACAGGCCCGCCCGGGCGATATGGTTGTCTGCCTCGGCGCAGGTACGATCAGTACCTGGGCCAACGGTTTGCCTGACCGGTTAATCGCCAAAGCGAGCTAACCTCGTGGCGCTATCGCTCATACTCGCCTGCGTCTGGGTCTTCGCTTCCACCATTGTGGCGATGCTGCCGATGCACCTGCAATTCGCACCGGGTGTTGTACTGTTTGCCAGCGCGCCTGCTCTGATTCTGTGGCTGAGTTTAGACTATGGCTGGTTCGTCGGAGTCCTGGCTGCTGGCGGTTTTGTTTCGATGTACCGCAACCCGATCCGCTACTACTGGCGCAAGTGGACGGGTAAAGAGGTGTCGGAATGAACTGGTCGATTGCGCTTGCCGGTCTGTGGGGTGTTGTCGCCAACGTGTTGGCGATGTTGCCCAGCAAGGACAACCATTGGCGGCGCGCCTATTTCCTGATCGCCGTTGGCGTCCCTATCCTAGGCTATGTCACCTATGAAAATGGTCCATGGATCGGGCTGCTGGTTCTGGCGGCAGGTATGTCAGTACTGCGCTGGCCGGTGATTTACCTCACCCGTTGGACAAAGGCGAAAATGCAGGGCATGAAGGCGGCGAACAAGTAACTGGCCATTTTCAGGAGGCCCCCATGGTCGACATCGCCACTTTCGCCTATTTGCCGCTGATTACCCTGATCCTCGGGACGCTTGCGGGTTTTGTCGCCGCGCGCTGGATCGGCCTCAAGGCACTGCTGTGGCTGATCGGGCTGACCTCGGCCCTTGGTCTGGTACTGATCATAGTGCTGGCCGGTGTCGGGACAGGAGAAGAAGAACAGGCGTTCGGACCCTTCGTCTGGCTGACCGGTGCGGTCCTGCCCTTCCTGTTTGCGGTGATCATGGGTGGAGTAGGCGGGCGCAGCCTTGCATCGCGGGAAGGCGCATGAGCGAACTGCCCGACGTCCGTGGCCGCTTGTCCGCGGCGCGCTCTCTTTCCGAACTCACCTGGCTGCGCGTCGGCGGACCTGCGGATTATCTGTTTCAACCCGCCGATACCCAAGACCTTCAGTCGTTTCTGCGTGATCTGCCTGCGGATGTTCCCATCTTTCCTATGGGTGTCGGATCCAATCTGATCGTCCGTGATGGTGGTCTGCGGGCGGTGGTGATCCGATTGGGGCGCGGGTTCAATGGTATCTCGGTCGACGGCAATACCGTCAGCGCGGGTGCCGCCGCGCTGGATGCGCATGTGGCGCGTAAAGCAGCGGATGGAGGTGTGGACCTGACTTTCCTGCGCACGATACCAGGCTCGATCGGCGGGGCCGTGCGCATGAACGCGGGCTGTTACGGCAGCTATACGGCGGATGTGCTGCAAAAGGCTACCGTGGTCACCCGCGCCGGAGAGATCGTGGACCTGACCCCGCAAGACCTCAGCTTCCGCTATCGCCAGTCCGACCTGCCCGAAGGCGCGGTGCTGATCTCGGCGACGTTTCAAGGCCCCTCGGGCGATCCAGCTGAGCTGCACGCTCGCATGGAGGCGCAGCTAAAAAAGCGCGACGAAACTCAACCCACCAAGGACCGCAGCGCCGGGTCTACCTTCCGTAATCCAGCCGGGTTCTCGTCGACTGGGCGAGCGGACGATGTGCATGACCTCAAGGCGTGGAAAGTGATCGATGACGCGGGTATGCGCGGGGCCACAAAAGGTGGCGCGCAGATGAGTCCCAAACACTCGAATTTCATGATCAATACAGGCGACGCCACCGCCGCAGACCTCGAAGGTCTGGGCGAAGAGGTGCGAAAAAAGGTTTACGAAACAAGCGGCATCACGCTAGAGTGGGAAATCATGCGGGTCGGTGATCCGCTGGAAGAATAAAGCCCCGACCGTCAGACCATAACAGGCAAATTAGGACGACGGATCAAAGGCATAAACGCAGTACGGACCACCACATAAGGTCCGGGGACATTGAGGCGCACATTGGGTATGTCGAGCAGGACAAACCCCAAAGTGGCGGTGTTGATGGGCGGCCCCTCGGCGGAACGCGAGGTGTCTCTCAGCTCTGGGCGCGAATGCGCAGCCGCCCTTGTGGGAGAAGGCTTTGAAGTGGTCGAACTGGACGCAGGTCCGGACCTTGCTGCGCGCCTTACCGATATCCAACCCGATGTGGTGTTCAACGCCCTGCATGGACGCTGGGGCGAGGATGGCTGTGTGCAGGGGCTACTGGAATGGATGCGCATTCCTTACACGCATTCCGGTGTGCTGGCTTCGGCCCTTGCAATGGACAAGCAACGCAGCAAAGAGGTCTACGCCGCCGAAGGATTACCCATCGTACCCAGCCTGATCGTTCCCAAGGTCGAGGTGGTCGAGGTCCATGTGATGGAGCCGCCCTATGTGGCCAAGCCCAACAACGAAGGTTCCAGCGTCGGCATCTATATCGTGCATGAAAATGCCAACGGCCCGCCGCAACTGGACGAGGCGATGCCTGATCAGGTGATGGTCGAGAAATACGTCGCGGGCCGTGAACTGACCGTGACCGTGATGGGCGATCGCGCCCTGACGGTGACCGAGATCATGACCGATGGCGGTTGGTACGATTATGATGCCAAGTACAAGCCCGGCGGCTCGTGGCATGTGCTGCCCGCCGAGATCCCGCAGGATATCTTTGACCGCTGCATGGACTATGCGGTTAAGGCGCATAATGCGCTGGGGTGTCGCGGCGTGTCCCGCACCGATTACCGCTGGGATGACAGCAAGGGTGCCGACGGGTTGTTTCTGCTGGAAACCAACACCCAGCCTGGCATGACGCCGACTTCGCTGGTACCCGAACAGGCCGAGCATCTTGGCATCAGTTTCGGCCAGCTCTGCGCCTGGATGGTGGAGGACGCCTCATGCGACCGCTGACCGCCACCCGCGCGCCGGTGATTCACCGGACCAAACCGTTGGCGGGGCCGGATGCCGATTTCACCGCCGCGCCAAGGCCCGAGCCCAAAACCGAACCTAAGCTGCATTTGCGCGGGGCGCGTCTTTTTGGCCGCGCGCGCAACGTGGACCCCGCGCCCTCGCGCCTCAGCTACCGCTTTCAGCGCTGGATGCTCACCCCCGGCATCCGGCGCGGGCTAAAAATTGGCCTGCCGGTTCTGACCGTCGTTGGTTTGGTGGGTGGCTTCTTTGCCGCCGAAGAACGTCGTGAGGCGGTCAGCACCTATATCGCCGACATCAAGACCTCGATCCAGGAGCGCCCCGAATTCATGGTCAACCTGATGGCCATCGACGGGGCAGGAACCGCACTGTCTGAGGATATCCGCGAGATCGTGCCGCTCGATTTCCCGCTCAGTTCGTGGGATCTGGATGTGGAGTTGATCCGCGACACCATCACCGGGCTTGACCCGGTGAAATCGGCAACCGTACGCATACGCCCTGGCGGGATTCTTCAGGTTGACGTGGTCGAACGCCAGCCGGTCATCGTCTGGCGCACCCGAGACGGGATCGAGCTATTGGATGAAACCGGAGCCCATGTTGACCGTATTTCAGCACGCGCCGAACACGCAGCCCTGCCACTGATCGCAGGGAAGGGCGCGAACAAACATGTCCCCGAGGCGCTGCAAATCCTGACCGCTGCCCGCAGCTTGGGCGACCGCGTTCGCGGTTTGGTGCGCGTTGGCGAACGGCGCTGGGATCTGGTGCTGGATCGCAACCAGCGCATCATGTTGCCGACCGAACGTCCGGCGCGCGCGCTGGAACGTGTGTTGGCGGTGAACGAGGTTCAGGACCTTCTGGAACGTGACGTGGCCGTGGTCGACATGCGACTGGGGCAGCGACCGACCATCCGAATGAACAAAACGGCCAGCGAAGACTGGTGGAACACAAAAGTAGATGTGAGTAGCGGGCAGTAACGACCATGATGACCGATCTTTATCAGTCCCAACGCGCCATGCGGCAGATGCGCCGACAGGCAATGCAACGCGGCGTCGTCGCCATTCTGGATGTGGGCAGCTCCAAAATCGCTTGCCTTGTATTGCGCTTCGACGGGACGGGGCGGTTGTCCGAGGATAACTCGATCGGCTCGATGGCCGGACAAACCGGTTTCCGGGTCATTGGCGCTGCGACCACCCGTTCGCGCGGGGTGCAGTTCGGCGAGGTTACCGCGATGCAGGAAACCGAGCGCGCCATCCGCACCGCGCTGCAGGCGGCGCAGAAGATGGCCGATATCCGCGTCGATCACGTGATTGCATCCTTCTCAGGGGCGAACCCGCGTTCCTACGGGCTGGATGCGCAGGTTGATCTGGAAGGCCAATTGGTTACCGAAGCCGAGGTCGGTCGTGTCCTGAACGCCTGCGACGTGCCCGATTACGGCGAAGGGCGCGAGGTACTGCATGCGCAACCGGTGAATTTCGCGCTCGACAACCGCTCGGGACTAATCGATCCGCGTGGGCAGTTGGGGCAGAGCCTTGCAGTGGATATGCACATGCTAACCGTCGATGCGGTGGCGATCCAGAACATCGTCCGCTGTATCAAGCGCTGCGATCTGGAGCTGGCGGGGATTGCGAACTCGGCCTATGTCTCGGGCATTTCCGCATTGGTCGAGGACGAACAGGAGTTGGGCGCGGCCTGTATCGATCTGGGCGGCGGCACCACCAGCATCTCGATCTTCATGAAGAAACACATGATCTATGCCGATTGCGTGCGCATGGGCGGGGATCACGTGACCAGCGACATTTCGATGGGCCTCGGCGTGCCCGCAGCGGTGGCCGAACGGATCAAGACCTTTAACGGCGGCGTTCACGCGACCGGAGCCGATGATCGCGACCTGATCGACATCGGTGGCGATACTGGCGATTGGGAGCATGACCGCCGTACCGTCAGCCGTGCCGAGTTGATCGGCATCATGCGCCCCCGCGTCGAGGAGATCCTCGAAGAGGTGCGTACTCGTCTGGACGCTGCCGGTTTCGACCACCTGCCAAGCCAGCAGATCGTTCTGACTGGTGGTGGCAGCCAGATCATGGGGCTAGACGGGCTTGCCAGCCGGATTCTGGGTCAGCGTGTTCGTTTGGGCCGCCCGCTGCGTGTTCATGGCCTGCCGCAATCCGCGACCGGGCCCGGTTTTTCTTCGGCAGTGGGGCTTAGCCTGTTTGCGGCGCATCCTCAGGACGAATGGTGGGATTTTGAGATCCCGGTCGACACCTATGCCGCGCGCCCGTTCAAGCGCGCCGTGCGCTGGTTCCGTGACAATTGGTAATGCCCTGCGTGGTGCAGCCGTTGGCGCGGCCCTTGGGCCCGCTGCGGCCCCGGCTCAAACCCTGATTACGCCAGAGGCGTTTCTGAGCGCCGTCGTTGGCAAAACGATCACCTTCCATGAAATCCGAAGCGGTATGTTGGTCGGAACTGAGGAATTTCTCAGCCCGACTCTCTCGGTCTGGCGGATGGAGGGGCGGGGCTGTGTCTATGGCCAGATCACCACGCCAAATGGCCAGATCTGTTTTCTGTACGATGATGCGCCCGATGGCCTGCCAGTCTGCTGGTGGCCCTACCTGTACAATGACCGGTTGATGGTGCGGCTGGCGCGCTTCGTCGGCAGCGAAATGCAAGAGGTCCGTAGCATCTCTGAAGATGGCCTGAATTGCTCAAGTGCCCCGGTAGGCTAAAGAAATCAGTTGCGGCAACTGCCAAATTGCCGCAAAATAAGGTTCAAGGCCCGGCAGAGGCCCAGCGGCAGGACATTGAGCAGTTTTCCGCGACCAAACGAGTGACTATGAGTTTTCGCATCCCCTCAAGGCGGGTGGGGTCTTTCCGTGTGTAGTGGCGCATGAGCCTTTCGCCGCAACATGTCGCGGTGACAGCGAAATGCCGCTGTTTGCTGCCTTATTTCCTCCATATTTTGTGGATTCGTGCGATTTTTCTGGTGACGTTTCCGAAATGACACAGTAAAATCGACTGTGGATAGGTCAGAAAAACCGCATTTTGCGGCAACATAAAAAACAGGCGGACAGAGCATGACATTAAATCTTTCGATGCCCGGGCACGACGAACTCAAGCCTCGGATTACCGTATTTGGCGTTGGCGGCGCTGGGGGCAATGCTGTCGACAACATGATTGAAAAACAGTTGGACGGCGTAGAATTTGTCGTCGCCAACACAGACGCACAGGCGCTGCAGCAAAGCCGTTCGTCGGCGCGGGTGCAGCTGGGCGTCAAAGTCACCGAAGGGTTAGGTGCAGGTGCGCGTCCGACCGTGGGTGCTGCAGCAGCTGAAGAAAGCATCGAGCAGATCGTGGATCATCTGGCGGGTGCGCATATGTGCTTTATCACCGCCGGCATGGGTGGCGGCACAGGCACCGGCGCAGCCCCGATCATCGCGCAGGCAGCGCGGGAGCTGGGTGTCCTGACCGTTGGCGTTGTCACCAAGCCCTTCCAGTTCGAAGGCGCCAAGCGTATGCGTCAGGCCGAAGACGGCGTTGATGCGCTGCAGAAAGTCGTTGACACGCTGATCATCATTCCGAACCAGAACCTGTTCCGTCTGGCCAACGAAAAGACAACGTTTACCGAGGCGTTCTCGATGGCCGACGATGTCCTGTATCAGGGCGTCAAAGGCGTAACCGACCTGATGGTGCGACCGGGTCTGATCAACCTCGACTTCGCCGACGTTCGTGCCGTGATGGACGAGATGGGCAAGGCGATGATGGGCACAGGCGAAGCGACCGGTGAAGATCGCGCCATTCAGGCAGCCGAGAAGGCCATTGCCAACCCGCTGTTGGACGAAATCAGCCTCAAGGGTGCCAAGGGTGTGCTAATCAACATCACCGGTGCGCACGATCTGACCTTGTTCGAACTGGACGAGGCCGCCAACCGCATCCGCGAGGAAGTGGACCCGGAGGCCAATATCATTGTCGGTTCGACCCTGGACACCGAAATGGAAGGCGGCATGCGCGTTTCAGTCGTTGCCACCGGTATCGATGCCAGCGAGAAAACCGAAGATGTACCGGTCGCCCGCCGTTCGATGTCGGCTCCGCTGACACGCACGGTTTCGGCAGAAGACTCCACGCCTGAACAAATCGCTGCAGATGAGGCCCCGGCTGAGGACAACATTGCGCCCACGCTCTTCGAGTCCATCGAAGATGTCGAGTTCAATGAAGGCTGGCAAGACGAACAACCCGCTGCCGAGCAGGACGATGACGGGCTGCCTCCGCCCGCCTATCAGCCTCAGGTGGCGCAGTTCGAACAGCAACCCGAAGTCGAAGAGACAGTCGACTCCTACGACGCACCGCGTGCCCAGACCCCCGGTACACCGTCTCCGGAAGCGATGCAGCGGTTGCAGGCCGCAGTTCAGAAAGTACCTTCGAACCGGCTGCGTCCGACGCCTGAGGCACCTCGCGAACCGGCCCCTCAGCCGCAGCAAGCGACCGAGGATCGCCCGCGTTTTGGCTTCAACCGATTGATTGACCGGATGACCGGCCATGCGGCCGATACGCCCGCTCAACCGGTACGCCAACAGCCTGTGATGCGGTCGGTTGACGCAACGGCACCTGTTCAGGATGAAGCCGATCCTGATCAGGAGCGCATCGAAATTCCCGCCTTCCTACGGCGTCAGGCCAACTGATCGCGGTAACAAAATCATCCCGAAGGGCCGCCATCGCGCGGCCCTTTTTTGTGGAAACACAAAGTGTTGAGCTGGTGTAAGCAGGGATTTGCCGATGTGTCACATTCATGTTTCATTCGGTTGCAAAAGGTGAGTTGAGCCTTAACGCCCGCTTCCTTAGTTGAGGGTGCAACACAGCCCCTGATAGGCTGGACACAACTCACCGAGGCTCACATTGCAACATACGCTCAAATCTTCAGTCACGTTTGTGGGCACTGGGCTGCATAGCGGCAAGCCTGCGACGATGGTTCTGAAGCCTGCAGCGGCAGGTCATGGAATCTGGTTCAAACGGACTGATATCGAGCTGGGCAATGCGTTGATCCCCGCAATCTATGACGTTGTTGAGCGGACGCCTCTTTGCACACGATTGGTTAACGATGCGAATGTGTCGGTATCGACTGTGGAACACATCATGGCGGCACTTGCCGGATGTGGTGTGCATAATGCACTGATTGAAATCGATGGTCCCGAAGTCCCGATCATGGATGGCTCGTCCGTGGCCTTTGTTCAGGGCATCATGGCCAAAGGCGTTCGCCGTCAGGCTAGTCCGGTACTAGCTTATGAGGTGCTTAAGCCCGTCTCTGTTGAACGAGAGGGCGCAAAGGCATCGATCGCGCCTGCGGAAGGTCTGGAGATCGAGTTTCACATCGATTTCGAAGATGACGCCATTGGAAGCCAGACAAAGGTTTTGGACATGCGCAATGGTTCGTTTGCGCGTGAACTCTGCGACAGTCGCACGTTTTGCCGCCGCACAGATGTCGAAGCGATGCGTGAAAACGGATTGGCCTTGGGCGGCACATTGGACAATGCCGTAGTCGTACAGGGCGACGAAGTCCTGACCCCGGGTGGCTTCCGTCACACGGATGAAGCGGTGCGCCACAAAATGCTGGACGCTCTGGGTGATCTCTATCTTGCAGGCGGTCCGATTCTGGGGCGCTTTGTCGGCGAGAAGTCGGGGCATTCGATGACCAACACATTGCTGCGCAAACTGTTCGAAACACCGGGCGCTGTGCGACCCATCCTTTGTACCCCTGAACAAGCCGCGCGTCTGCCCGGCCAGGGCCTTGTGCGAAGCGAAATCCCGCAGGTTGCGTGATCTGATCAACTCTGACGACATTTGCGCCATGAGGGTGGATAAGGCGTTTTGCACTGGAATTTTATGTGCTAGACCGAGGCCCGATCAGGGGTAATTCCCGCTAAGTAGACGACAAGGATGGGCGGAATGGTTGGCAGCAAAGCGGCAGTCAGAATCGCAGGTGCGCTTCTTCTGGCAGCAACTTTGACGGCATGTGGCAATGCCGGAGGTCTGTTTGGTAACCGTGGGGCAGACCGCAGCCAAAACCTCGAAGGTTTCACGCCTGAACAGATTTACACCCGCGGTGAATACGAGCTGTCGCAGAATCGCTCGGACGACGCGGCTTGGTATTTCTCTGAAGTAGAGCGGCTTTATCCTTATTCCGATTGGGCGAAACGTGCGCTGATCATGCAGGCGTTCTCATTCCATTCGGACCAGAACTATGAAGAAAGCCGCGCCGCCGCGCAGCGATATATCGATTTCTATCCCACTGACGAAGACGCCGCCTATGCCCAGTATCTTCTGGCGCTCAGCTACTATGATCAGATCGACGAAGTTGGCCGTGATCAGGGGCTGACCTTTCAGGCACTGCAGGCCCTGCGCACGGTGATCGAAGTCTACCCAGACAGTGAGTATGCCACATCTGCCGTACTGAAGTTCGACCTTGCCTTCGACCATCTGGCTGGCAAAGAGATGGAGATCGGGCGCTATTATCTGCGTCAGGATCACTTCACTGCGGCGATCAACCGATTCCGCGTGGTGGTCGAAGATTTTCAGACCACATCTCATACCGCCGAGGCGCTCTATCGCCTGATCGAGGCGTATCTGGCGCTGGGACTGGTGGACGAGGCGCAGACCGCGGGTGCGATTCTGGGTTACAACTATCAGTCCTCGGAATGGTACGACGCGGGGTACACGTTGCTGACGTCGCGTGGTCTCGATCTAAAGAGCCGAGGTAACAATTGGCTCAGCACGATCTATCGCCAGACCGTCAAGGGTGAGTGGTTGTAACGGCCATGGCTAAAGGCTTGGGACGCTAAAGACCCGATGCTGCGCGCCCTTGATATCCGCGACATGCTGATCATCGACCGGCTGGAGTTGACGTTTCAGCCGGGCTTGAATGCTTTGACCGGTGAAACCGGCGCGGGCAAGTCGATCTTGCTGGATTCGCTGGGCTTTGTGCTGGGCTGGCGAGGGCGCGCCGAGCTGGTTCGTCAGGGGGCCGCACAGGGCGAAGTTGTGGCCGAGTTTGAACTGCCTGACGACCACCCTGCCCATTCGATTCTGGCCGAGGCGGGTCTGCCCGGTGGCGAGGAGTTGATCCTGCGCCGCGTCAACACGGCCGAGGGACGTAAGACTGCATGGGTCAATGACCGCCGTTGTTCGGGCGAAGTGTTACGGGCGCTGTCGGATACTCTGATCGAACTGCACGGTCAACATGATGACCGAGGCCTGCTGAACCCACGCGGGCATCGCGCCATGCTGGATGCCTTTGCCGGGGCAGGGGATCAGTTGGCCGCCGTGCGTGCCGCATGGGGCCAGATGTCCATCGCCCGCAAAGCTCTGGCGCAGACTGAGGCAGCGCTGGAGGCTATGCGTGCCGAAGAAGAGTTCCTGCGTCATTCCGTTGCCGAGTTGGATCAGCTTGACCCGCAGCCGGGCGAGGATGCAGATCTCGACGCCCGCCGCCGCATGATGCAAGGGGCCGAGCGGATTCGCGATGACGTGGCCCGTGCCTTTGCCTTGCTGGACGGCGACGGGGCCGAGGGCGCGATGGCCGATGCCGTGCGCTGGCTGGAAGGCGTGTCGGACAATGCGGGTGGCCAGTTGGAAGGCCCCATTGCAGCGCTGGGTCGCGCCCTGATCGAACTGGGCGAGGCGCAGGATGGGGTCAACGCCTGTCTGCAAGCGCTCGATTTTAACCCAGCGGAACTGGAACAGGCCGAGGAACGCCTCTTTGCCATTCGCGCGCTGGCACGGAAACACGATGTGGCCCCCGATGATCTGGGCACCTTCGCCGATACCTTGCGCGACCGCCTGAACCGGCTGGATGCAGGTGACGCCGACCTCAGCAACAAACGCGCTGCTGTGGACGCGGCACAAGCTGCGTATGACAACGCGGCCACCGCACTCGGCGAAACGCGCCGTAAGGCCGCCAGTGCGTTGGACACCGCAGTGATGGCTGAACTCGCGCCCCTGAAAATGGAACGCGCCGTGTTCCGGACCGAGATCACCGCGACCGACGCAGGCCCCGAAGGCACCGACGCGGTGGCCTTCACCGTCGCCACCAACCCGGGGGCGCCGTCAGGGCCGCTCAACAAAATCGCCTCGGGCGGCGAACTCAGCCGCTTTCTGCTGGCGCTTAAGGTCTGCCTAACGGGCGAAGACAGTGCCCGCACGATGATCTTTGACGAGATTGACCGCGGTGTCGGCGGTGCCACGGCGGACGCGGTGGGCCGCCGTCTGGCCGCACTCGCGCAGGGCGGGCAGGTGCTGGTCGTCACTCACTCGCCGCAAGTGGCCGCACGGGCGGCGCATCACTGGCGGGTGCAGAAACAGGTCACCGGCGATCAGACCCTGTCCACCGTGATCCCGCTGGCCGACCCCGACCGCGTCGACGAAATCGCCCGGATGGTCGCAGGCGACACCATTACGGATGAGGCACGTGCCGCTGCCCGTGCCCTATTGGATGCATGACGCGCATTCTGTGAGCATCTTGTCGTGAACCGACTTTTCTAAGGCGCGCGCGTGGCTTACTAAGGGTCAGGCGACCACCCCAACGAGGGCCAATGACCCAATCGACCCGCACCGTGCTGCGCAATCAGCTCAATCAAGCCCTCTCGGCGCTGCGGGATGCATGGCGGGTAATGCTTCATCGTGGCCCCAGCCAGATTCAGTTCTGGTTTATTGCTCTGGTCATCGGGATCGCTGCAGGCTTCATGGCGCTGGGATTCCGGATGGCGATCTCGTCGTTGCAGGCTTATCTCTACAACACCGAAGATATCCTATTCCTGCACAGCCATGCTGAGAAGCTGCATTGGCTCTGGATTTTCCTTACACCTGTGGTCGGCGGGTTGGTCGTCGGGATCATCCTGAACAGGTATACCGATGATGGCCGTGTGCGTTCGGTAGCTGATGTGATCGAGGGTGCGGCCATCACTGATGGACGGGTCGAAAAGAAGGCCGGTATCGCATCTTTTTTCGCTTCGCTGATCACGCTCAGCTCAGGCGGATCCACGGGGCGGGAAGGACCTGTTGTGCATATGGCCGGGGTCATCTCGACTTGGGTCAGCGACCGTATCCACGCCGACGGCATCACCGGGCGCGACCTATTGGGTTGCGCTGTGGCCGCTGCAGTTTCGGCCAGTTTCAACGCCCCCATCGCCGGTGCTTTATTTGCGCTTGAGGTTGTGCTGCGCCACTTCGCCGTTCATGCCTTTGCGCCCATTGTCATCGCCTCGGTCGCGGGGACCGTGATCAACCGGCTGGCTTATGGTGACGTGACCGAATTCACGCTGGATACGCCCGGGTCGTTGCAATTCTATGTCGAGCTGCCCGCCTTCCTGATCCTAGGCCTGATTTGCGGGCTGGTCTCGCTGCTGCTGATGCGATCGATCTTCTTCGCCGAGGATATCGGCACGCATATTCAAAACCGTTTGTCTCTGCCGCGCTGGCTGCGCCCCGGTGTTTCGGGCGCGATGCTCGGCCTGTTGGCGGTCTGGTTTCCGCACATCATCGGCGTGGGATACGAAACCACGATCCGTGCCTTGACCGGGGACCTCGTGCTGACGACCGCGATCCTGTTCGCGGTCATCAAAACCGTCGCAGTGGCGATTACCATGGGCGGTCGCATGGGTGGTGGTGTGTTTTCCCCTTCATTGATGATCGGAGCGCTGACCGGGTTGGCCTTCGGCCTGATCGCCACCGGATTACTGCCAGATGTGTCAGGCACCCATACGCTCTATGCCTTTGCCGGGATGGGCGCGGTGGCTGCCGCGGTGCTGGGCGCACCAATCTCAACCACGCTCATCGTGTTTGAATTGACCGGAGACTGGCAGATCGGCCTCGCCGTGATGGTTTCGGTCTCGATGTCCACTGCGCTGGCCTCGCGCCTTGTGGACCGGTCCTTCTTCCTGACCCAGCTGGAACGACGCAATGTGCACTTGGCCGCCGGGCCGCAGGCGTACCTGCTGGCAATGTTGCGGGCAGGCGCGGTGATGCGCCCGCTGGGGGACGCGCGTTCGATCTCCAAGGAAGACGCGCAGGCATTGATCGAACAAGGCCTATGCGTCAAGGCCAGCGCCACGCTTGAGGCCGCGATGCCATATTTCGACCGCGATGACATCCCTTGCATCCCGGTGGTGATCATCGACAAGGACGGCTGTGAAAACCCCGTTGGCGCGCTCTATCACATCGACGCGCTGAAAGCTTACAACCGCGCGCTGGCCGCCACAGCGGCCGAGGAACATTCTTGATCAGCGTCCGTAAACGCTGGCTGTGTCGCCCAGATAATTGTCCCAGGCAAACCAATACGAGATATGTCCCGCGACGCGCGGCAACTCTGCGCCATCCGGGCCAATCAGTGCCTCTTCGGTGACGCGCCACTTGTTGCCCGTTTCGTCCAGCAGCCCGCCATCGGTGGTCGCGCGGAACTGGCGCGATCCACGCTCGTAGGCGCGCACGCTGCGCTTGTCCGGGTCGCCCATCAGCATCAGTGCCCGCCCGCCAATCGCATCGTTGATCACCGGCTTGCCCTTGAACGCGTCCAACGGCCACGCCCGCGCCGCGCCGAACTGGCGCACGGCGAACACGTAGTCCTTCTGGCGATGCCGACTTTGATCGACCAAGGCCGGGAACATCAGATCGGGTGAGGCAAAATAATCGCGATACACAACGCCCGAGCCATAGTTGCGCCGATGACCGGTGCTGAGCGACAGCACCTGCGTATCTGGATGCGACGCCTTCCAGCTGTCCCAGCGGGTGATCACCACAGGACGCTGCTTCAGCTCGATCCCACTGTTGACCAGCGGTCCGACCACGGGCTTACCTGTGTACTGGTTCCATAACGAATGCGTCTCACGGTCGAACATCAATTTGTTCGACCGATACAGGAACCCGGACGAGCCAAATACAAACGGCTTCCGCCGCCCCTCGACCTGCCTTTCAAACAAAATCCCCGATCCGCACAACGTACAATAGGCCAGTGCTACCGGAACGCCTCCGACCACCTCGTTGAACATCTCGTGCCAGCCCATGATGCGCAGCGGATAAGCGCGTACATCGCCGTTGATCGAGACGCCAAAGACCAGATCGTCGTCTTTCATGTAGTCCGCCCGCGCCGCAGGGATCAGCTTGGGATTGTCCAGCGAAGGGATACCGTCCTTGAGCACACCACCCCAACTGATCTCTTCCAGCCGAATCTTCATGTTGTCGCGTTGCAAATATTCGGGTTTCAGGAACACATCGAAGTTCTGATCGATGCCCAAAAGAACTTCGCGTTTGAACGGTATCAAAGATGGATGAGGTACAATCTGAGCGTTCCGTTCTTGCCATAGCATCCATTCGAACCAGTCTGTGCCGTGGCGCGCGCCGCTCAACGCTTCCATGACTTTGGCAATGTCTCGCTCTCGCCGTCTACCATAGCGCATCGCCGTCAGAAGCGCGGGCACAACGTCCGGGTTGCCGCGCTCGGTCAGGAACGCCATCCCGGCTTCGAAATCGGTCCGACTGCCATACAAAGTTGAACGTACGGCATCGTAGACAGGGTCATCCTGCGCCCAAAGAGCGCGAGGGGCTACAGCGCTTGCCCCCAACAGGCCGACAAAGCTGCGACGTGGAATCGACATGGCATCCTCCGATCGGGTTCATATTCGATCTTGCCTGCAAAGCAGATCACATACACGCAACACTCGCGTGAGTGGCTCGAAATTCTGAAGCTGCACGCCGGGCATCTCGACATTGGTCCATCCTGAGCACAAGATGCTGCTGCGATTGATGTCATCGAACGTGACAGTGGCAATGAAAAAGGAAATACCCATGCAAGACCATGGTTATAAGGCGGGGCGACTAAACCTGCCTTTTGTCGGCATCTCAACCTTCGCCAAATCTCCATATGTTGAGAATTGGGATGAGATAGAGGCGGATATCGCCGTTCTCGGCGCGCCCTTCGATTTCGGGACCCAATGGCGACCGGGGGCGCGGTTTGGACCTCGGGCCGTGCGCGAAGCCTCGACCCTGTTCAGTTTCGGCCACGCTGGGGCTTATGATCACGAAGATGACGCAACCTATCTGGATGGCTCGGTGCGGATCGTTGATCTGGGGGATGCGGATATTATCCATACCAAGACCGACGAGAGCCATGCGAATATCGCCTTGGGGGTGGGCAAGATCCTGAAAGCAGGGGCCTTGCCGGTGACAATTGGCGGGGACCATTCGATCAACATCCCCTGTATCAATGCCTTCGCCGAGGATTGCGCGCAGAACGGCCCGATCCATGTGGTGCAGATCGACGCGCATCTGGATTTTGTCGATGAACGCCACGGAGTGACCGCCGGACATGGCAACCCGATGCGGCGGGCGATTGAGAAAGACTATGTCTCAGGCATGACGCAGCTGGGCATCCGCAATGTCTCATCCACCGCGAAGGAAGGCTATGACGACGCCCGTGCGCGCGGGTCGGACATCCTGTCTGTGCGGCAGGTGCGCAAACTGGGGTCCGAGGCAGTGCTGGCGCGTATCCCGCAGGGGGCACGGTATTACGTAACGATAGATATCGACGCTTTTTGCCCTTCAATCGCGGCGGGCACAGGTACGCCCAGCCATGGCGGGTTTCTCTACTACGATGTACTGGAAATTCTACAGGGTCTGGCCAAACGCGGGGATGTTGTGGGCATCGATCTGGTCGAAGTCGCGCCTGCTTACGATCCGACGGAAAGTACCCAAATTCTGGCGGCGCAGCTATTGCTGAACTTTCTGGGCTTCATCTTTCACGAACGAGCCCAGCGGTAGAAGGTGGGGCTTGTCGCCCCACCCGTTTTTTCATGCATCGATGATGTTGTGGCCGGGACCATAGGGGAAGCCGGTGATGTTCTCGGCCCCGTCTTCACCAACCACAAGGATATCGTGTTCACGATAGCCGCCCGCGCCGGGCTGGCCTTCGGGGATCCACAGCATCGGCTCGATCGAGACGACCATGCCGGGTTCCAGCACCGTGTCGATATCTTCGCGCAGCTCCAGACCGGCCTCGCGCCCGTAATAGTGGCTGAGGATGCCGAAGGAATGGCCATACCCGAACGAGCGGTATTGCAGCAGGCCCTCATCCGCGAAGAAGCGGTTGATCTCAGCCGTGATGCCCGAGCAGGTCGCGCCGGGTTTGATCAGGCTCAGGCCCAGTTCGTGCGCCGCGACATTGGCCTTCCACAGGCGCAGGCTGTCGGCGTCGGGTTCGCCCAGGAACAGCGTGCGTTCCAGCGCGGTGTAGTAGCCCGAGATCATCGGGAAGGTGTTCAGCGACAGGATATCGCCCTTTTGCAGCGCGCGTTTAGTCACCGGGTTATGTGCGCCGTCGGTGTTAAGCGCCGACTGGAACCAGACCCATGTGTCGCGGTATTCGGCATCCGGGTAGGCGCGGGCGATTTCCTCTTCCATCGCGTCGCGTCCAGCCATGGCGATCTCGATCTCGGTGGCGCCTTCACGGATAGCTGCGTGAATGGCGGCCCCACCCACGTCAGCGGTGCGCGCGCCGCCTTTGATCAGCTCGATCTCTTCTGCGGATTTCACCATGCGGGCAAACATCGTGTCAGGTGCGATATCGATCAGTTCCGGTCCGCCCAGCATGTCCAGCGCCGTGTTGCGCGCCGCCAATGTCATGTGGTCGCCTTCGACCCCGATCCGTTTGGCCCCGCCGATCAGGCTGGCCACTGCGCGCCAGTAATTGTCGCGCTTCCAGTCGGTGTAGATGACGTTGTCTTCAACCGAGCGCCGCCACGGTTGGCCCGCGTCGATGTTTGCCGAGACAGTGGTGCAAGCGTCCTGTGTTACCACGCAGCCGTAGGAGCGGCCGAAAGAGCAGTACAGAAAGCCGGAATAATAGGCGATGTTCTGCATCGAGGTCAGCAGGACGGCGGGGATGTCATGCTTGGCCATGATTGCGCGCAGGGCGCCAAGGCGGCGGTCGTATTCGCCCTTGCTGAACGGCAGGGGCGCCTTGTCGCCATTGTGGCAGGTGAAGAATTCGGGGCGTTTTGTTGTGTCTGTCATGACTTGGTCTCTCATCATTGCCGGGCGGCAAACCCGGCCACTTGTCCCGGCGTTCAGGACAGGCGGTCTCGGGGTCCGAGAGCCGATCATCCCAGTGCGTCCGCGACGCCATCGCGGCTGGGATGAACAGGTGAATCGTTAGATCAGACCTAGGCCTGCGTCAAGCGGGGGAAAGGCCTCGCAGGCGCTCGGACCGACGGCGCAGCAGCTCGACCGTGGTCAGCAGCGCAATCGAGATCACCACGAGGATCGTGGCCACCGCCAGAATGGTCGGGCTGATCTGTTCGCGCAGGCCGGTGAACATCTGCCATGGCAGCGTTTTTTGGCTAGCCGAGCCGACAAACAGTACCACGACCACCTCGTCGAATGAGGTGATGAAGGCAAACAGGCCGCCTGAGATCACACCCGGCAGGATCAAGGGCATCTGAATCTTGAAGAATGTCCGCACCGGACCCGCGCCCATATTCGCAGCCGCCCGCGTCAGCGAGCGGTCAAAGCCCACTAGCGTTGCGGTCACGGTGATGATGACGAATGGAATACCCAGAACGGCGTGAGCGAGGATCACTTTCACATAGCCCACAAAATTCTTGTTCATGCCCAGTGTTCCCTCCATGAAGCGGCCGATATCGCTGTAGAAGAAGAACATGCCTGTGGCTGAAATGATCAGCGGCACGATCATTGGCGAGATCAGGATGCCCATGATGGCGCGGCGGCCTGGAACGTGGCTCTGGCTGAGGCCAATGGCCGCCAGCGTGCCCAGCGAGACCGAGATGATCGTCGCAATTGGAGCAATGATGAGTGAGTTCTTGAAGCTGCGCTGCCATTCATTGTTGGTGAAGAAATCGCGGTAGTGCTTGAGCGAGTACCCTTCCGGGTCGAGCCGCAGCATTTCTGGCGTGAAGGTAAAGAAGTCCTGCGCGTTGAACGAAAGCGGCAAAACCACGAGGATCGGGGTGATCAGGAACACGAAGATCGCGCCGCAGATCACCCGGAACAAGTAGTGATAGAACACTTGTTTCGCGGTCAGATAGGGCAACAGTTTTTGGCGATATCGACCTTCGTACAGCCAAAAGATAAACCAGACGAAGAACCATCCACCCAACAGGCCCAGAACGCCGCCCATTGGGCCAGAGAACAGAAAACCGACGATGCCAAAGCCAAGGATATTGATCCATCGTGCCAGTTTTTCGTTCTTGAGTATCGTGATGTAGACCCAGGCCACAGCGGCGATCAAGGCTGCACCGCCAATGATGCCGAGGAAGACCGAGCCATTGCCCGCGCCGACAAAGATACCGGCGAAGGCGCCTGCCAGCGCAACGCTTGGCAAAACCATGGACAAAGGTTTGCGGGATATCGGAGTAAGTGCGGCCATGTCGATTATCCCAGCTTCACGTTATCAATGCCGACAATCTTGTCGTAGCACCAGTAGAGCAGCAGTACGACGCCCAGAAGGATCGTGCCCAATGCCGCGGCCAGCCCCCAGTTCAGTGAGGACGAGATGTGATAGGCAATCCGGTTCGAAATAAAGACACCTTTGGTGCCGCCAACGATTTCAGGCGTGATGTAGTAGCCGATCGCCAGAATGAACACGAGGATTGAGCCCGCGCCAATGCCAGGAATGGATTGCGGGAAGTAGATGCGCCAGAATGTCGTCCAGTTGGTCGCGCCCATGGATTTTGCGGCGCGGGTGTACGAGGGCGGTATGGTCTGCATCACCGAATACATTGGCAGGATCATGAACGGCAGCAGGATATGCGTCATAGCTATGATCGTGCCGATCTGGTTGTTGATGATCACCAGCCTGGCGTCGTCGGCGACCAGTCCCAGCCAGACCAATGTTTCATTGATCACGCCCTGTTGCTGCAACATCACCTTCCACGCCGAGGTTCGCACCAACAATGACGTCCAGAAGGGCAACAACACGAGGATCATCAGCAGGTTCGACACCCGCATCGGAAGTGTTGCCAGCAAATAACTGACCGGATAGGCCAGCAGGATACAGGACGCGGTGATCACCAGCGACATGAACAAAGTGCGCCCGAACAGCTTGATCAGGATCTGCTTGTCCTCGGGCTGCGCCTGCGCGCCCTCGGGCGTGCGGCGCATGTCCACAGCGTTCAGAAAATAGCCATTGGTGACAGCGGGCGAATGCGTCTTGATAACCGCCCAAGTCTGCGGTTCACCCCAGCCGTCGTGAATCTCGATGACCTGGTCTTTGAACGGCCCATCGGTTTCGGGGTCCAGCTTACCCATTTTCCGACCCGAGCGGCGGAACATCGAAGACATGCCTGTCTCTTCATAGTTCAGACGCGAACCCAGCCGGGTGTGTGTCTTGTTATCGACGGCCACGACCATGTCGCGGACAAAGGCGTCATAAACGGCCTCGTCGGGCAACTCGCCGCTGGTTTCATCCCAGCTTTGCAATGCTTCGACCGTCAAGGGCAGTGTCTCTTGTACGATGCTGTTTTCCACGGATCGGAACAGCATCGCCGCAATAGGCACGATGAACGAGAACATGACGAACAGCAGCAGTGGGGCGACCAGCATCAGGGCCCGCAGCTTTTGCCGTCGCAGAGACCGGGCCAGCGATTGCTTGAGTGGCGTGCCGTCCGCGGCCAGCATGGGACCAGTATTTTGGGTGGCGTCAGTCATCGTTACCCCTTGGGTATTTTTGGGGTCGGGGGCGATAGGCCGCCCCCGACAATCTCAGGAAATCAGACGCTTATTGCGCCAGCCAAGCCTGGAATTTGGCGTCGATATCGTCGCGGTAATCCGCCCAGAACTCGTAGTTGTACAGGAACGTGTTCTTGGCGTTTTCCGGATCGGTCGGCATGTGTGGTGCCATGTCGATGCCCAGATCGGCGTGCTGACCCACCAGCGGTGCAGAGGAGGCACGAGCCGGGCCGTACGAGATGTACTTGGCCTGATCTGCCAGACGCTGCGTATCAGTTGCGAACATGATGTAGTCCAGCGCGCGCTGTTGACGCTCTTCGCTCAGGCCAGCCGGAATGATCCAGCCATCAAGATCGAATACCTGAGCATCCCACAGCATCGCTACCGGCTGCTTTTGCTCTTCGATCACGCTGAACAGGCGACCGTTATAGGTCGAACCCATGACAACTTCACCATCAGCCAGCAATTGTGGCGTGTCGGCACCGGCAGACCACCAGACGACACTGTCCTTGATGGTATCCAGTTTGGCCAGTGCCTGGTCTTGACCTTCAGCAGTGGCCAGAACGTCGTAGACGTCGTCTTTTGCAACGCCGTCACACAGCAACGCCCATTCCATGTTGTTGATCGGGCGCTTTTCCAGCGAGCGCTTGCCGGGATAGGCTTCAAGATCGAATACTGCGCAGATGTCGGTTGGCGGAGTATCACCGACCAGATCGGTGCGATAACCGAAGGTGGTTGAATAGACGATCTGCGGGATAAAGCAGTCGCTGACCAGAAGGTCACCGAAATCTTCGGAGGCAGGCGTGCCATCGGGGGCAGGGGCTAGTTGAGTGTCGAAATCGATCTCAAGTGCCAGACCTTCGTCGCAGAGGCGGATCGCGTCCGCCGCAACCACATCAACCACGTCCCATGTGATGTTGCCCGCTTCGTTCATCGCGCGCAGTTTGGCGACGGCCTCGTTCGAGCTGTCATCGTTCAGGATGGTGACGCCGGTCTTCTCCGAATAGGGCTCGTGATAAGCCTTGAGCTGCGATTTGGAATAGGCGCCGCCCCACGAGACGATGGTCATCTCTTCGGCGGAAACGCCGCCAGCCGCTGTCGCAATAGCAGCTGCTGTCAGCAGTGTTTTGGTAGTTTTCATGTGTTACTCCCAGTACTTCCCGTTTGTTGTTTGGTCAGCTGACGCACGGGTTTTCGCCAGCTGGTCCCTCGGTAAACCACGTTTGTATCGCGCGGCTTGGTCTATGCGTCGAGCGCACGACAATCCTGTGCCAACCATCCGATTTCGATTTCCTGCCCCGGTTGCAGGCGAATGGCGTCGGGGGCATTCCGTGTTTTGACAATGAATTCGTCATTGCCCGCCACCGACATGCGGAAGCGGAACACGTCGCCCATATAGATGAATTCCTTGACCGTGGCTTTCAGCGTATGCGCATCGGCATGCAGACGGTCCTTGTTGAATTCCACACGCTCGGGCCGGATCGAGACCTTGGTGCGCTCACCCGGATTGTGCACGTTGATCGGAACTGCATCAATTTCCGAACCGTCATCCAGCTGTACAAGGCAAGTGTCACCGTCTATCGATTTAACAACGCCTTCTAGCGTATTGTTTTCACCGATAAATTGTGCGACGAAGCTGTTTTCGGGCTCTTCATAAAGTTGATCCGGCGGGGCCAATTGCTGAATGCGACCATCGTCAAACACTGCCACGCGGTCGGACATCGTCAGAGCTTCGGTCTGATCGTGGGTCACGTAGACGGTGGTGATGCCCAGTTCATGCGCCAGACGGGTGATTTCGAACTGCATATGCTCGCGTAGTTGTTTGTCCAACGCACCCAGCGGTTCGTCCATCAACACCAGTTCGGGCTCGAAAACCAGCGCACGTGCCAGTGCGATCCGTTGCTGCTGACCACCCGACAACTGCGCGGGGCGACGATTGCCGAAGGCACCCATCTGCACCATGTCTAGCGCGCGCTTGACCTTCTCCTCGCGCTCGGACTTACCCAGCTTGCGGACTTCCAGCGGGAACGAAAGGTTCTCGGCTACAGTCATATGCGGGAACAGAGCGTAGTTCTGGAACACCATCCCGATGCCACGTTTGTGCGGAGGGATATTGTTGATGGGTTTTCCATCCAGAAGAATCTCGCCATGTGTGGCGGTTTCGAATCCGGCAAGCATCATCAGGCAGGTCGTCTTACCTGATCCGGACGGCCCGAGCATGGTCAGGAATTCGCCCTTTGGCATTGCCAGGTTGAGATCTTTGACGACGAGGTTCTCGCCATCATAAGACTTTTGAACGCGTTGAAATTCAACAAACGCGGCGTCGCTATTTGTGTCGGTCACAAGACCCCCTGTTGCGTCAAATGATTACCCGGTTGGTCCGAGCCTCATTGATCTTCTCGTGCATTGATGACGAGGCTAACAAATGGTCGCAAGCCCGTAAAGCAATTGGAGTCGCGTAAACGCCGCATTTGCCTAATTTTGCGACACGTTCAGTTGTTTCATATGCCAGGCCAAACTCTGGTTGCTTGACAGGACAGGCTTGCCGATCTGCGCTTCGATCCTTGGGATAGCCGTCAGTGTCCGAAGGTTCGTACAACTAAGGAATACGGCGTCGACTGTTGAATCTCTTCCCAGTCGCACGGCGGCATCGACCACGGAATCGGTTGAGATCCGCACAACTTTGGCTTCTTCGGATTCGCCAAAAGTGCCAAACACATCCATCGAGATGCCTTGTTCTGCAAACGCGCGTCGCAACGGAGTGTTTACTTCTTCAATGTAAGGCGACAGCAGTGCAAATTTTGAGACGCCCAAATGTCTCGCGCAGGCGGAGGCTGCCCGCAACGGGTTGGTGACGGTCGCTGTATTACAGGTCTGCATGACCATCTGCTCAACCCGATCCGAGCCGATAACCGAACTGGCTGACGTACATCCATAGCCAACAACTCGATAGGGCCGCGCCTTTGGCAGCAGATCAGCCGCTGCAGGCAAGTCGGTCTCCATCTGCGCCAGCGTGTCGGTGTTAACCTCGGCCCCGCTGGGAATGCGGCTGACATAAAGAGGGCTTTTGTCATCGATAAAAAGGCTACGAAACTCAGGTTCGATTGTCTCGTCAGTCTGTAAAACGATCAGCCCCATTGGTACGGCCGAGGGATCGTCAGGATCCAGTGTGTACGGCAACGTGCTCATATCTCGGCAATCTCCGGTCCTATCCGGGGGCTGAGGAATTCGGGCGCGCCTTCGGTTATCAGGATGTTTTCTTCGTGCACGAGAATTTTGCCATCGACCGCAATACCCGGTTCAAGCGTCAAAACCATTCCCGGTTGCAGTTCAGTATGATCATCGGGAATAAGCGAAGGCCATTCGGTCAACGACATTCCTAACCCGTGGCCCAGTCTCCCGGCATCGGTACCCGCGCTGCCATCGGTAAGTATTGTGTTCATCGTATGAAATAGCTGAGAAGCTGTCACGCCTGGGCGGGCTTGATCAAACGCTGCATCCGAAGCCTCGACCAATCTGGCATGTGCATCGCGTACTGCCTTGCTCGCTGGGCCGACGGACCAATTGCGATCATAGTCGCAAAAATAGCCATCGTGGACGAGGCCGGTGTCGAGCATCAGCACATCGCCTATACGAAGCGGGGTCTGCGTCGCGGGTGAGATTACATCCGAGTACCCGCCTTGCTCGGCCCCTCCGGCCAGATAGGGCACCCAGTCGGCACCCTCTTCAAGGCAGAGTCTCTGAAAGTTTCGAAATATCTGATCCAGCGGTGTCCCAGCTGAGGCAATCTCGGGCACTCGTGCAAAGGCGTGGGCACCAATCTGACAGGCAGTTCGAATCTTTGCGATCTCGGCGTCAGATTTCACCATCCGCAGCGCCCGCAGGATGCCATGGTCACCCGTAATTTGGCGCGCTCCAATTGCGGATTCGAGATGCCTTAGATCGGCCAGTGGCATCCTTACATGGGTCTCATGCCCGTCGGGGCAGCCGATTGAGGCGTTTTCAGGCGTCAACCCTCTCAGTGTATCGGCCAGCAGGGATACCCCATCATCTTCAAGGTCGGGTGCACTCCAGGTTCGAATGTCGTCGATCCATGTCTGTGCCATCAATGCAGCACCGATGGATGGGATTACTGCAACCGGCTTGCCAGAAATCGGAACGATCAGAAACCAAGGCCGCGTTGGGCTTTCCCAGAAACGGGTCAGATAACCTGTGAAATAGCGAAGCTGGGGCTCAGTCGTAAGCAACAGGGCCGATAGACCGGTTTCTTGCATCCGATGCTGGGCGCGCGCAACGCGGGTCGCGAATTCCTCTGGTGCGAAACCTCTCATGCAGGTTGCTCGCTCAAGATGCAGAGCACTTTGGAATTCGGTCCAATACCCAGTTCACTACGGATCGCGTCGTTCAGAACGGCCGCAATGCCAGCACCGCCCGAGGCGCTGGTTTCCAACCCGGCCTTCGCCATGGCCGGAAGCTGTGCTTCGACAGTGTCATCCTCGATTGTCAGAAACAGATCGGCATCTCGGGCCAAGCCGTTCAAGGCGATCAGCGAGGGCTCTTTGCAATCCAGTCGCCCCATGATGCTGTCGGGCCCGTCAGCAAACACACAATGCCCCGCTTCGATACTGGCCTGCAGCGCCGGGGCAGAGGTTGGCTCGACAACAATGATCTGCGGAGCATCTCCCCAAACGACCCGCGCATAGGCAGCGACGGCTCCGGCCATGCCGCCAACACCGGCTTGCAGAAGAACGTGCGTTGGTGCCTCAGTACATTGCTCGGCGGCTTCGACCGCCATTTGCAGATACCCTTCCATCAGCAAGTACGGTAGTTCAGTATACCCCTCCCAGGAACTGTCCGAGAGCAAAGTCCAGCCATTGTCCTGCGCCGCCTGACTGGCTGCTTCCATGCTGGCGGCGTAATCAGCACCCGCCCGGACCACTTGTGCGTTTTGAGCGCGCAGGCGATCTGCAAAGCTTTCTGGAACTGTTTCTGCGATGTAGACAACTGCATCAGCTCCGAAAGTGCGCGCGCCCGCGGCCATGCTCATCCCGTGATTGCCTGCGCTTGCCGTAACATAGGTGCGCCCTTTGAGCGTGTTACCATCTGGCGTGACCGAGATGTCATTCGCTTCGCAGGCGATCACATAAGCCGCACCCAGCGCTTTGAACGATCCCAGGCCCATACGGCTTCGCTCATCTTTAACCCAGAGATTCGCGACGGGTGCCAGCGCCGATGCATTCACAAGGGGCGTTTCGACAAAGTCAGGGCAGAAGAATCGATGCCGGCCCAACCCATCTGTCTCTACGGAGGGATAAGGGGCCTGATCCGAAAGCTTAGAACCACCTCGAAACGGGTTACTGACTAGTTTCATCGCTCGCTCCCTGATCTTGTGTTGCGCCGACGTGAACGAATTGGCCGAAGGCTGTCAAGCTCGGCCTTGATTCAGCAGGATTGTGTTCATGTTCTGCATGCATCCCTGGATCTGATGAATGAGTATCTTTTCAATCGTTTTGGTTGGTTGTAAGTGTCTGCACACGACATCGGCGCGGTGAGACAAAACTCCGACGATGATGTGCGGGCGTGATGGAATGGTAGACATATCGGACTTAAAATCCGAAGGCCTTAGTGCCGTGTGGGTTCGAGTCCCACCGCCCGCACCAGCACCATCTCAGACAGGGAAACCCAGTTGGGTGATCAATTTCCAGATATCCCTGTTGGCATTCGAGAGCTGAGTGACAACATCCTCGATTTCTTTCATTGCTTTGTCGTCAACTGTGTCTTCGCGACCAAGTTTGATGTCGGTCTTGCGATCAGCAATGCGCATCAGGATGGTCTTTGGATTTCCGCTTTCCTGATCGAAAGAATAGATGCAGTGATTGTACTTGTTTCGAATAGAGGACAGGCGCGACAACCGCTGGGTGTGTTCGAGAATCGGATCGCGGATTTCACGGAGGCGACCCTCCATCTTGGCGAGACGTTCGACCAGATCGATACGGGCACGTGTGGTGTTAAGCGTCAGGAATATGATGACCGCAACATCTTTATTGGCCCCGGTCAGACCTGCGATCAGGTGGATCAGCAGGCTTTCCGTGTTTGTCCACATATAGTTGAGCCGACCCACCAACAGAATGAGCCGGTCGAACCGGGTTTCGAATGCCTCATCCAACGGGCGCGTTGCGCGCTTCGTTCGGCGCGACCTCAAAGTAGAAATGCGCAGCTTCAGTCCGGTTGCTCACATCGATCTTGCCCGAGACATTGTGCATATGCAGTTTGACGGTGTGTTCGGTGATGCCCAGGTTCGACGCAATGGTCTTGTTGCTCTTGCCTTGCGATACCAGCCTCAAGACTTGCTTTTCGCGGCGCGTCAGCTTTGAGTATCGCAACAGTTTGTCAGGCGACCGGGTTCTGGTTGCAGGCTGTTTTTCGATAGGTGTGCCTGGCGCACTTTGTGTTGCGGTCATGCTGTCGGCCAGAAAGCAGGGCAGGTGCAGCTCTTCGTGCATCAGAAGGCGCAGTATTGCGCGCCAAACATCCGGCGCCACGTTCATTGGCAAATACCCGACACTGCCGAAACGGGTACGATCCCAGCGTTCGAACAGAACCCGGGCCGGACTTTTCTTGCGATAGGCGAAGGCCAGACATCCTGTCTCGGCGAGCCGGGAGTAATCAGCGGGCCGCGCCAACAGATCTTCGAGCATCATCTGATCCACGACAATGATGCG
The DNA here is from genome assembly GCF_056537805.1 of Ruegeria sp. C10. NCBI lineage: Bacteria > Pseudomonadati > Pseudomonadota > Alphaproteobacteria > Rhodobacterales > Roseobacteraceae > Ruegeria > Ruegeria sp. C10. The sequence goes on from NZ_JBQFSC010000001.1 coordinate 1,628,846, forward strand.
CTCGGAGGGAACTGAGTTCCCACTCTCGGAAAGCAGGTCGTCAAGGCTTTCATATCTTGACGCGCGAACGCCGAATTCGCTTTGAACACTTCTCAGGGTTTGGTTCGAGTAGAACAATTCCTTGCCGATAAAAATGATCGACAGCTCTTCGGGATATTCAATCTGATCACGGGCGTCTTCTTGCAATGAAATATTCATTGATCTTCCCCCCACTAATACAAACGCCGCCCTCTGAAACTTTAAATCGGGCACAGAACTGGGTGGCGCGAAACATTAACTTTGAACTCAAATAGTACCTTATCATAGCTGAAAGTACGTGTTTCAGCAACCAAAGGCGGGTTCCGCAATACCGCGTACTAGAACCTTTGATCAGGTTTTTCGTATATAGTTTTAGCGTAACTTTATGAAATTTCAGGGTTAATAATCCTATATGTTTGCGCATGATTGTTTCTGAGGCAAATCTGGTGCGAAATACGCCAGATTTCGAAAAATATATATATTAAACAGCTAATTACGGAAAATAGCCCTTTCGGCCAGCTATGCACATCCCCTTATCGCTGCAACCATGCCCAAGCTTCAATTTGTGAAGTGATCTTAGACCTGACGTGCCTGCGGTCCGCGTATTTCTGCGAATTCTCCGTGGTCATGGAATCGGCTTAGCCGAGAAAGGGGGGCAAACCAAAAAGAAGACCTTCACGGCCGCGCGAGTGTCCAGATTGACACGTTGCGCGCAAAGTCTGTTTCAAACCGCGCCTGTTACCGCTTTGTAGATGAATGGCGGTCTGGTGCTTCAGTAAAAGTGGAACTCATAATGGAACGCAGATTAGCTCCAATCACCGATGTCCAAGAAGTTATCGACGATCAGGATCCTGTTGTAGACGAACCGCAGCTGGAAGAAGAAGAGATGGCTGTTGAAGATTTGAACCAACAGCAACAGCAGCAGCAACAACAGCAGGGCGACGACAGCAACACCAATGGTGGTAACGACAGCAACACCAATGGTGGTAACGACAGCAACACCAATGGTGGTAACGACAGCAACACCAATGGTGGTAACGACAGCAACACCAATGGTGGTAACGACAGCAACTCACAGACCAATGGCGGTGACGACAGCAACACCAATACCGCGACCGTAGATATTGACTTCGGCGGCGGAGAGTGGATTCCGCGCGACGATGACAAAGTCGACGTTGATATTGAGGACGTTGAAGGTGATGTCGGCGACGTTATTACTGCCGGTGACGATGTAAACTACGATCCCGGCGACGACGTCAATATTGATATCTCGCAAGACGGGCCCGGAAATGATTTCGCGTCGATCAACCAGCAGTTTGCCAGCCTGGAAGACAATGACAGTTTGGGTACAGCAAGTGTCGAGAATTCAGGTGATTTCACACAAAGCGGTGACGCCAACGGCGGTGAAGCCTATGCTGAAGATGGTATCGACGTAAACAACGACGGTGGCTCCTCTGGCGATGGCGGCATGAGCTATGGTGGTGAAGCCTATGGCGACACCAATGGCAGCCATTCGCTGGCCTTTGGTGGTCATTCAGGAAATGCTGATAGCGCTGCGACAGGTGGAGATGGCGCATCTTCGGGTGATACCTATAACGCAAGCCTGGGTCTTGGTCATTCGAGTGCCAGCGCAGACGGTGACAGCACCGGCGGCGAAGGCGGCGCAGCAGACAGCGAGTCCAATGCCGACAACCACGGCGAAGCGAGTTCCGATAGTGACTCGACTGGTGGTAACGGTGGTAATGCCGGATCGATTGGCCTTGGTCTTGGTCTTGGTTTGTCCGGAGCGAACGCCGATGGCGATGCAGACGGTGGTGACAATACATCTGGGGCATTAGCTGCTGGCCTTGGTCTGGCAGGCACCGATGCTTCCAACGACGGTGCCGATGGTGGCGCTGGTGATGCCGATAACGATGGTTCGGCAGACAACTCTAGCGACGGAACCAACGAAGCCAACGAGTCTTCCTCTGGAGGCAATATTGGTTTGGGTTTGGCTGGCGCTGGCGCGATGGGCTGGAATGATGCCGATGGCGGTAGCGGTTCCGGCGGCGAAGGCTCCGGCGGCGAAGGCTCAGGGGGCGAAGGCTCAGGCGGTGAAGGCTCAGGCGGTGAAGGCTCAGGCGGTGAAGGCACTGGTGGCGAAGGCTCCGGTGGCAATGCCAATGGTGGCGACGGCACCGGCGGAGATTCCGGCTCGGTAGAAGAAGCCTTCCCATTCCCGGTACTCCTTGTGGAAGAGGAAGATCCTGACGGAGACGAAGAAGCTGCAGCAGCTGGTAACTCGAACGGTACCGGCGGAGACGGTGGTACTGGTGGTGCAGGTACCGGCGGTACGGGTACTGGCGGTACAGGTACTGGTGGTACGGGTACTGGAGGTACTGGTACTGGTGGCACAGGTACTGGCGGACCGGGTGCTGGCGGTACAGGAACCGGTGGTGCAGGCGGCGGCTACGTTGACACGGATGCGGATGCGCAAGGTGTTGGTGACCAAGATGCTGCCGGCCCTGTAATCACGCAGTCACCTGGTGATATCGATGGCTCTGCCGACAATGATCAGGACGTTGACGGTTCTGGTGGTAATGGTGGTACCAACACAAGTAATGGATCAGCAGACGCCAGCGGCGATGGAATGGCATCGGCCGAAGGTACTGGTGGCGCTGGCGGTACGGCCAACCCCGAGGCAAGCTCGGCCGGAAGCGGTGCTGGTTCAGCTGACGCAACCAACGAAGCCGGAAACGGCGGTGACTCTGAAGCATGGGCCGATTCAGCCAACGATGGTTATGCCGAAAGCCTTGCCGAAGCGATTGCCGGATACGGTGGAGATGCTTCGTCCGATAATGATGCGGACTCGATGGCTTCAGGTGATGCAACAGGTACTGCGATGTCAGGTGACGGCGGTGCCGGTGGTGCAGCGGCATCGACTGGCGGTACCAGCGGCGACGTCATGGGCTCGTCTACTGGTGGTGCAACCACAGGTGCAATGAACACCGGTGGTGAAGCATCCGGTGCATATTCGGGTGCCGGTGGTGCTGGCGGTAATGGCGGTACCTGGGGTTCGGATAATGGTGGCGATGGTATCGTCAACGGCGAGTCTTATGCATCCGCAGCAGCAGTCGTCGATACGAACGCGTTCAACCAATCGATCGTACAGGGTGCCAACGTGCTTGGTAACTCGGTCGATACGACCATGGTTGGCGGTTCGATGACCTCGACTTATTCGAGCGACGACACCGAGGTCTAAGACCAATTCGCGGGGGCCGCATTATCGGCCCCCGTTCAATGAAATCGCCGGGGCCGCGTAATGTGGCCTCGGCCCAGCAAATCCCGAACCGGAAATTTTAGTCGGCAAGGGGGTAAGGGATCATCGAAATGTCATTCGATAGTGTTACCGAAAAGATTGCACACTTTATTGGATCTTTTGATCTTACGATTGAAAAAGCCCGGTTGAGGGATCAGTACGAAGAGTTCACCGCCATGCGGCGCAAGGCGGAACTGGACGAACTGGAAGAACCCGCAAAGACCCGGATCAAGGCAGATCTTGAATTGGACCCAGGCAAATATGGTCCGCTTTCCTATCGGTTTGACACCCCCCCCGCCACTCCTGAACTTCCACCCCCAACCGACGGCCCTGAATTTGAAACGGTCGTTGTACTTGAACCACCACTCGCAGACGGTCCGCCGTTACCCGAAGCGACAACCGGCCTAGGTGCAACGTTTGTGATCGAGCAGCAGCTGGAGATTGTGACAGAGCTTATCGGGTCTGCTGTGACCTACACGTTCCAGACGATTTTCCTACGCGACAATGACGTTGTCGGCGAGGGAGATTTCCGCGATGTCGATCAGTTGATCGCATTGGCCGAGGCGGCTGCGCAGGTCGCAGCATCGATGCACGCGTTTGCCGTGCCCTCGTTCTCGATCTCGGACTACTTGTCGGTTGAATACGTCGAGTCTTTGGCCGAAGCGATGTTGGCCCCGATCAATGTCGAAGTTGAAGGCGCGGTTGTTTATCAGTTCCACGGCGAAGACGCGATGGGCGTGATCGTCAATGGTGAGTATGTGGACGAAGCCCCGGAATGGGAAGATCTTCTGCCTGCGCATCATAGACCGGACGAGGAAGAGGACGACGAAACACCCGATATGATGCCCGCAGAATGGGCTCAGGACGAGGAAGACGAATTTGCCGAAGGTCACACGGTGATCGCAGGCGGCAACCTTGCGATCAACGAGTTGAACGCAACTGTGGCCTGGGTCGATGCGCCTTATATTGCGGTCGGTGGAAAAGCAATCGAACTGGCCATGGTGAGCCAGGTCGCCGTTGTATCTGACACAGACAAGGGCACGAATGGCGGCTCGGGCACCAATGTGGTGCACTCGTCGACGATCGAGGTCGAAGGCAACTCAGCCCCTTGGCTTAAGACAGGTTCAAGTGAAGACGATGCCCCGGCATATGTGCATGTTGATTGGATTACGACCGACCTGATCGTTGCTAATTTTGTCAAGCAGGACATCGACGCAACGGATATCGATCATATTGATACCGAGATTAACGCGACGACCACGCTGTACGCATTAGGCGACAACGAGTTGATTGATGTCACCAATATTCTTCAACTTGGCAGTTATTATGACCTGATCATGATCGAAGGTGACATGATATCGGTCGATGCGTTTGTCCAGACGCACGTATTATTGGATGACGATGTGGTGATGGGCGGATTGCCCGGACCCATCGATGGATCGGACGAGAACCTGGTTATGAACGAGGTTTCTCTCAAGAAAGAAGGCGAAGATACGTATCAGGCGATGCACGACTCCATGGCCGACGCCATGACCATGGGCGAGGACGACATGGCAGCGCTGGAAGAGGCGCTAATGAACGATCCGATGTTTGCTGGCATGGAGCAGATGCGGGTCCTCAAGATCGATGGATCGCTGGTTCAGGTCAACGTGGCCGAGCAATCGACGATGCTTGCCGATCAGGATGACGTATATCTGAATGGTCCCCACGCGGACGAGACCGAGGTTCTGGCAGGCAGCAATGCGATGCTGAACGCCGCCAATGTAACCAAGGCCGGCGTGGATTCGGTTGTTATGGCTCAGGATGGGGCATTTTCTGACCTGCTACTGCATCAGGCAAGCCTGCTTGACATGCCCACGAATGAGGACATCGCCGAGATGACCAACGAGGCAATCGCCGCCATCATGGAAGAGGCGGGTATGCCAGGTCACGACAATGGCATTGGGCCTAACGGTAACGATCTCACGCCAAGCGAAATGGCGAATTCCTCCGATGGCCTGCAGACCATGCTGGCCTAATATTTCCTGATTTACGAGTGACCGGAAGGTTAGTTTATGTCGATCGTTTTTTCGTCGCGCCGCACCCGTTTTGCAAGTCCATTGGACCGGCACGGAGGCGGAGGCCCATTGACCCTGGAACCCCGAAATCGGGTAGCAAAACCAAATGAAAGTAAACTTGCAAAAACAGCGTCCCGCCTGCGTTTGACAAGTGATATGCAACTGGCGGAACCCGAAAGCAAACCAGAGACCCCGGAAGCAAGTGACACCCCGGTTGCCGGGCCCGCGAAACGATCGCGGCAATCAGAAGCGCCTCAGGCGACGACACAACCGGATAATCCGGGGCAGACCCAGGCAGAGCAGTTGGATCAAACATCACAACCGCGCGCTGGTTCTCCCCTTCGGCGCGCGTCGTCGCGGCCCGCGCAAGATAAGGATCCTGCGGGTGGCGACACTGGGGTGGCCGATACCGAAGCCCCCGATTGTGAAACCGCCGACCAATCGACTGCACGCATGACCCCCTCTGCGCCGTCGGATGGTAAAGACCGCATGGGCACCACGATCGAGGCCAAGGCCAACCAACCCTTGCTGCGCCCGGGGACGGGTGGTGGCGATGGCAAGGGGCCACCCCAAACATTCCACAAACGCACGCCGCCTGAAGATTTCCAGAAGACGCTGCGTACCTCACTGCGCGCGATTTGGCGCAATCTGGCCTTCGTGCTGGTACTGACCTGCGCGACCAACGTCCTGATCCTAGCGATCCCGATCTACCTGTTTCAGATCAGTGACCGGGTTCTGACTAGTCGCTCGCTGGATACGTTGATCATGCTGACGGCAATCGTTGCCGGAGCAGTCATTTTTCAAGCCGCATTTGATGCCGTTCGTCGGTTCATGCTGATGCGTACAGCGGTCGAGGTCGCCGCCCGTCTTGGGGCCCCGGTTCTTAGCGCTGCGGCCCATGCCTCGCTGCACGGCAACGGACGCGAATATCAGACACTTGGGGATCTGCAACAGGTGCGGGGCTTTCTGGTCTCGGGCACTCTGATCTCATTTCTGGATGTACCATTTGCACCGCTATTCATACTGATGATTTTTCTAGTGCACCCGCAACTTGGCATGATTGTGGTGACGACCGCTGTGATCCTGATGATTATCGCGCTGATCAACCAGAAAATGACCGCCAAGCCCTTTGCAAAGGCCAACCAGGCGCAATCCCTGGCGAACCAGCATCTGGATTCAATGTCGCGCAACAGTCAGATCATCAACGCTTTAGCGATGATCCCCGAGGCAGTGCGCATCTGGGGGCGTGACACCGCACAATCGCTGACATGGCAGGTCAAGGCGCAGGATCGTAACGTGATCTTCGCGGCCATTTCACGTGCCGTCCGTCTTTTGACGCAGATCGGCATTCTGGGCTGGGGCGCCTTTCTGGCCCTTCAAGGTGAAATTACCGGCGGTATGGTCATCGCCGCCTCGATCATCGCGGGGCGGGCTTTCGCGCCGATCGAAGGATCAATCGAGGGTTGGAATACCTTCCTGCTTACGCGCGGCGCTTTTGGGCGGATCAAGGCTCTGCTGTCGAACTCGGCCCTGCAATATGAAAAACTGCGCCTACCACGACCTGAGGGGCGGTTGGATGTCGAACGCCTGCTATATGTCCCAGGCGGCACCAAGCGGGTGGTTCTGAACGGGATTACCTTTGCGCTGAACCCTGGTGAAACTCTGGCGATCATCGGGAATTCAGGCGCAGGCAAAACGACACTTGGTAAAACGCTGGTGGGTTCGATCCTGCCGACCTCGGGCAGTGTGCGGCTGGACCTGATGGATATCCGCAACTGGGATCCCCGCCAGTTTGGCGAAAATATTGGCTATCTGCCGCAAGACGTACAGCTGTTCCCCGGCAGCATCAAAGACAATATTGGCCGGATGCGTGCCGATGCCACGGATGAGCAGATCCACGATGCTGCCGTTTTGGCCGACGTGCACAATATGATCGCAACGCTGCCGCAGGGGTATGAGACTGTTGTGGCCGCCGACGGCTCACCTCTCTCAGGTGGCCAGAAGCAGCGTATTGCTTTGGCGCGTGCCTTCTTCGGCAACCCGCGTTTGGTTGTTCTGGATGAGCCGAATTCGAACCTCGACGTGGCAGGTGACAAGGCGCTTGCGCGCGCGATTCAGCAAGCAAAGGAAAGCAAGATCACCGTTGTAGTGATTACGCAAAAGCCGACTCTGTTGAATGTTGTCGACAAGATCATGCTGCTGACCGATGGGCGCGTGGCGCTGTTCGGGCAGCGCGAACAGGTGCTGGAACAGCTCAACGGGCCGCGCCAGCAACCGCCCGAAATACAGGGCAAGGGGGATTAAGCGATGAACGACGTGGCACGCACCGATGAAGGCGGTCTTTGGTACTCTGAGGTTCCGCGCTCGATCACCAAATTCATCGTGATTGGCTTTATCATGCTTATTGTCTGTTTTGGCGGCTTTGGCGTCTGGTCCTTCCGTGCACCTCTGGCCGCTGCAGTCATCGCGCAAGGCAGCTTTGTCGCGACCGGCCGCAACAAGATCGTGCAGCATTTGGAAGGCGGTATCATCGAGAACATTCTGGTCTCGGAAGGTGAATCTGTTCAAGCCGGACAGATCATGATGACTTTGGATCAGACCTCGGCCGAGGCGAGTGAACGCGAATTATTCATTCGCAAACTTCGCCTTCAAGCCATGACCGAACGGTTGCTGGCTGAGCATAGCGAACAGGAAACCCTCGTGTTTTCGCCCGGATTGATCGAAGCATCGGACGACGTCGAGGTCATGACGATCCTCGACAATCAGAAACTCAGCTTTGATGTATCGCGAAAGACGCTGCTGAACGATATTGCTTTGCTGCAGCGCAACATGGAGGCGTTGAAAATTCGTGCGTCAGGATTTGAAGCACAATTGGTCAGCATGGAAAGGCGATCAGAGATTCTCGAGGAAGAATACGAGACCAAATATTCGTTGTTTGAAAAAGGATTAGTGCGCAAAGGTGATCTGAACACGATCCGCCGGGTGCAGGCCGAAGCCGAAGGTCAACTGGCGCGTTTGCGCGCAGAAACGGCTGAGGTAAACCAGATGCTGCTGAAGTATGAAGAGCAGATTCTGCGCACCCGCTCAGCCTACCGCGAGGCTGCGCTGGACGAGTTGGGCGTTATTGAAGCCGATCTTGAAAGTGTGCGTGAAAAAGCCCGTCAGGCCCGTAGCGTTCTGGCCCGTGCCGTTGTGCGTGCTCCGGTGACAGGCACAGTGGTGCGACTTCATCACCACACGCCGGGCGGGGTGATCGAAACTGGCGAACAGATTGCTGAGATTCTGCCCGCCGATGCGCCATTGATCATCGAAGCGCAGATCCCGCGTACCGAGATCGACAGCGTGGTCACCGGGCAGATCGCGACGGTGCGCCTAGTCGCGCTCAATCAACGGACAACCCCAGTGCTTGAGGGCGAGGTCTATTACGTCTCGGCTGACTCGCTTGTCGAGGATTCTGCCGGTATGCCGCAAGAGGTCTATCTGGCGCGCATTTCTCTGACCACGGAAGAGATGGGTCGCGTGCGGGGCTTCGTGCCGACACCCGGAATGCCCGCCGAGATCATGATCCAGACCGAGGAACGCACCTTTGCGGCCTATATCGCCAAGCCGGTGGTTGACAGTATGTCGCGTGCTTTCCGCGAACATTAAGCGCCTGAGTGTCTACACCTTCAATTTTCTGCATGTTAGCCTTTCACGGATTCATTTCCTGGAGGGGCGCAAATGCCATTGACGGTCAAAGACATGATGCAAGCTGCAAACGCGGTGGTTGAGCGTATCGATGCCAGCCGGGCCAAAGAACTGATCGGGCAGGGTGCCTTGTTGTTGGATATTCGCGATGCGCCTGAACTTGAAAGGACAGGGCGCGCGGTCGGCTCGCATCATATCCCGCGCGGGATGTTGGAGTTTCGAGCCGATCCCGAGCTGCCTTCCCATGACGCGGAACTGCGCAAGGACCGGGTGATCATCCTGCATTGTGCATCGGGTGGCAGGGCGGCGCTGGCTGGGAAACTGCTTAAGGATATGGGGTATTTACACGTCTACAATCTGGGCGGGTTTGCGGATTGGGTGAATGGCGGCGGCGAGGCGACCGGGCCAATGGATCGCGGGATGTAGCTACATATCTGACCCAAATCAAAGTCACACATATTCCGTTGCTGTAATGTAAAGGCCAGAAGCTTAAACACAGGATACTGGCCATGATACGCCTAGCAGCCACGCTTTATTCTTTGATCGCCACAGCCATCGCGGGTTCTGCCGTGATTGCGGTCCTAGCGGTTGGAATGGTGACCTGGATGGCCATCGTTTCCGCCGCAGCAGCAGGGGCGGTTGTTGCCGCGCCGGTGTCGTGGCTGGTGGCAAAACGCCTGTATCAAGGCGCTTGATTAAGCGTTAAAGAAGGTCCTGACTGCAGCTTCGAATTCGCGGGGTTTCTCGGCGTGCAGCCAGTGCCCCGCACCGGGAATTTTGGCGAAGCGAGCTGCAGGAAACAGGGTGCGAATCTGCTCTCGGTGTTCGGGCTGCACATAATCTGATGCTGCGCCGGACAGGAACAGAGCAGGGCCGTCCCAATGGGTCGAAATCTCGGGGAAGCCCATGATCTTTGGCATTTCGCTGGCCAGTACATCTAGGTTCAGCCGCCAGCGGCCTCCCTCAACATCCAAAGACTGCGTAAAAAAGCTCTGCAGCGCCTTTTCGACGCCCAGATCGGCCAGCTGTGCTTCGGCATCTGAACGACGCTGAACGCGGGACATATCGACCGCCCGCATTGCCTCGATGAATTGAATCTGGCTGTGGCTGTATGCCACTGGTGCGATGTCTGCGACGACCAGCTTGCGCACCAGCTCGCCATATTCCAGCGCCAGCACCATCGAAGCTTTTCCACCCATGGAATGCCCGACGATATCGGCGATGCCGCCAACGCTGTCGATGACCTTTGCCAGATCATGCGCCAATTCCGGGTAGCCATGCTGAGCATCCCAAAAGCTGTAGGCGTGATTGCGCATATCGACGGCGATCACCTGTCTTTCGTCCGACAGTCGCCGCGCAATGACTCCCCAGTTGCGCGCCGAACCATAGAGGCCATGCGCTATCAGCAGGGGCGGATGATCGGTCGGGTCGCCATGGATGATCGTATTCAGCATGCTTCTGTGATACGCGTCACCGCGCGGAACAACCAGCCCCATTGTCGCCGGTGTGACGCGCGGCTACATTGTCCCGTCAGGAGGCGCCAATGACACAGGAAATCGATATCCAGACCCGGATCGCAGAGACCATTCGGTTGCTGCGTAAAAAGCTTGGCGTGAAAGACAAGACCCTGATTGCCTCGGTCCGGCGCGCAAAGCGGCGTTTGCCGCGCAAGGTCTATAAACAGGCCTTGGTTCTGGCAGAGGCCGAGCAGATGGCCGAGCATCCCAAACTGCGGATGGTTTTGGATATGCCCCGGCTCGAAAAAGCGTCGGACGAGGTGCAAGGCCACCTGAACGCGATCAATCTGGCAGATCGACGTTGGGGATGGTTCCTGAGCTTTCTTGGTTCGCTTGCGTTGGGCCTGATCGTGTTGGCGGCGTTGGCTGTGTTCGTACTACGATGGCGCGGGTATATCTGACCGCTGCACGCCTCAAAGAAAAACGGCGCCGATCAGGGCGCCGTTTTCTGTTCTAAGATCCGTATTGGATCAGAGATTCGGATAAAGCGGGTAGCGCGCGCAAAGTTCGGCGACTTCGGCTTTGACTTTGGCTTCGACCGCACCGTTTCCGTCTTCGCCATTTGCGGCCAGACCGTCGACCACTTCGATGATCCAGTCTGCGATCTGGCGGAACTCGGCCTCACCAAAACCGCGGGTGGTTCCGGCGGGCGAGCCCAGACGGATACCGCTGGTGATCGTCGGCTTTTCGGGGTCGAACGGCACACCGTTCTTGTTGCAGGTGATATGTGCCCGCCCCAAAGCTTTCTCGGTTGCGTTGCCTTTAACGCCTTTGGGGCGCAGGTCGACAAGAACCACATGGGTATCGGTGCCGTGGGTCACAGTGTCCAGGCCACCCTTGATCAGCTGATCTGAAAGGGCCTGCGCATTCACAACGACCTGCTTGATATAGTCCTTGAACTCAGGACGCAGTGCCTCGCCAAAGGCAACGGCCTTGCCAGCAATCACATGCATCAGTGGGCCACCCTGAATGCCCGGGAAGATGGCCGAGTTTACCTTTTTGGCAATCGCTTCATCATTGGTCAGGATCATGCCGCCGCGCGGGCCGCGCAGGGTTTTATGCGTGGTGGTGGTGGCCACATGCGCATGCGGGAAGGGCGAAGGGTGCGCGCCTGCGGCAACCAGACCGGCGATATGGGCCATGTCCACATGCAGATAGGCGCCGACCATATCGGCGATTTCACGCATGCGGGCAAAATCGATGACGCGCGGGATGGCCGAGCCTCCGGCGATGATCAGCTTGGGGTTATGTTCCTTTGCCAGCACTTCGATCTGATCATAGTCGATCAGGTTGTCCTGCTTGCGCACGCCATAATGTACCGCGTTGAACCACTTGCCCGACTGGTTCGGCGCCGCACCATGGGTCAGGTGACCACCTGCATCCAGCGACATTCCTAGAATGGTGTCACCGGGCTTGATCAGCGCCTGAAATACACCTTGGTTCGCCTGCGATCCCGAATTCGGTTGGACGTTGGCAAACTCACACCCAAACAACTGCTTGGCACGGTCGATAGCCAGGTTCTCGGCAATGTCGACGAACTGACAACCGCCATAGTACCGGCGGCCCGGATAACCTTCGGCATATTTGTTGGTCATGACCGAGCCCTGCGCCTCCATCACGGCGGCAGAGACGATGTTCTCCGAGGCGATCAGTTCGATCTCGTCGCGCTGGCGGCCCAATTCAGATGTGATCGAGCCGAACAGCTCGGGGTCACGATCCGCGAGGGACTGGGTGAAAAATCCGTTGTCACGAAGATTGGCGTTCATGTGCGCTCCGCATGGCTAGGGTGTATCTGGCGGATTTCCTATCGGAAACGACGTGTGTCAGAAAGGTTGTAAAGCGACGAAATGGCCCTCTATGGCGTCAACTCTGGCCTATTGCGGAAAGGTATGTTTGTTTCGGAACCAAATGTGCAGCACTGGAAACTATAAAACATGACAAAGAGAATCGCCTTTCTGGCCAGCGATGCCAAGGTTGCGCAGACCGCCCGGGATGCGCTTGTCGCGCGCTACGGAAATGCAGCGCCGAGAGACGCAGATGTTGTGGTGGCGCTGGGTGGTGATGGCTTCATGCTTCAGACATTGCAGGGCGTCCAGCACTTGGACAAGCCGGTTTACGGAATGAATCGCGGTACCATCGGGTTTCTGATGAACGAATATGCCGAAGTTGATCTGATGGCCCGGCTAGCAGAGGCAGAGGAAGAAGTCATCAATCCACTGGCGATGACTGCAATGGACCAGGCGGGCCAAAAGCACCAAGCACTTGCAATCAACGAGATTTCGCTGCTTCGCGCGGGGCCGCAGGCAGCGCGGCTGCGGATCAGCGTGGATGGGCGGGTACGTATGGCCGAACTCGTGTGTGATGGTGCATTGCTTGCCACGCCGGCGGGTTCAACCGCATATAACTATTCCGCTCACGGACCCATTGTACCCATTGGCGCGGACGTTCTGGCATTGACGCCAATCGCCGCGTTTCGCCCCCGGCGGTGGCGTGGCGCCTTGCTGCCGAAAGTTGCGAAAGTCAGATTCGATGTGATCGAGGCTGACAAACGCCCGGTTATCGTTGCGGCCGACTCCATATCGTTTCCGGATATCGCTTGGGTCGAGATCAGGTCTGAGATTGCGATCCAGCATCGTATTCTATTTGACCCTGGCCACGGCCTGGAAGAACGGTTGATCTCTGAACAATTTACTTAAATCTCAGCGTGTTGATCATTTTTCCACCGCTTGTGTGAACCAGTTCACATGCAACGCGATAAGGGTTTGTTAACTTCAAGTTGCCCGGAGAACACGCCGAGGTGGAAGTGAGTGGCCATCTAAAGGTGTTTTCGAATGGTTGCGCAGTTTTCGCGCTGGCGAGGGTGGGTGGTGCTACGCTCGTCATCTTAATCCGGGCATATTTTAGTATGCGGACCCCGGGACAAAATCCCGGGGTCTATTTCATTTGTGAGGCCTGAGTGACGATGTCTCAGGTTTGCGCGCTCATTCGATCCCACAGAATCGGAGCCATCTGCCCCACACGCGCTTCGATCGCGACCGCTGCATCCACCGCCATATCCTCACGCCAGCGTCGAGCAGCAATCTGAACATTGATCGGTTGCGGCCCATTCGGCAATTCGGCCAAGCGCGCGGGAACGCTGGCGGCGGGCAGCCCGAGGAAATTCATCGCATAAGAATAGACCGCGCATCCTAACACCTCATGAACGCCTTCGGCACCTTCGGTATCGCGATCAGGTTTAAAGAACGGCTGCGGCAGGAATGGAGACAGGACCAAAGGATATTTCTGCATGAATAGCGACCATTGGCGCGCATAATGGCTGCGTTGCGCCAACGCCTGAATCAGTTCGTCGCCTACGATCGGAGGAAACTCCTGAAAATAAACCTCGAAAATATCACGGATGGTTTGAGACCCGGCTGCCTCGATATCGTTTTTCATCAACGTCAGCACTTCACCCATCAGCGCGCGATAGCCGATGCGCCCGCATTCGAACACATCCGGCGGATCAATGTCTTCAACTATATATCCGGCATCTACCAGCGCCTCCCGAGCGGTACTTAGCGCTTTGTCCACTTCGGGGTGCAAAGCGTATTCGAACGTATTTTTGGTGAACGCAACTTTGATTGGGACATCCGGCCCCGCGCCGCGCCAAGGCATTGGCACATGGAAGGGGTCGCGGGCGTCCGGGGCGATCAGGCTGGGCATCGAAAGGTGCAGGTCCTTTGCGCTTCTTGTGATCAAGCCCTGTACCGACATCGATTGTGCCAGCATCCCGCGTTCTGCATTCTGGCTGGGGTTCCAGGCCGGTACGCGGCCCAGCCCCGGTTTCACTGTAACCGCACCATTGGCTGCAGCAGGGAACCGCAAGCTACCTCCGATATCGTTGCCATGAGCCAGTGCGCCGATGCCCGCCATGACCGCAGCCCCCGCGCCCCCGGACGACCCACCGGGCGAGATATGGCGGCCCCAAGGATTGTGCGTGCGCCCATGAAGTGGATTATCCGTGTCAGCGCGGAACGAGAATTCGGGCGTGTTGGTCCGCCCGATGAAAATGGCCCCCGCATTGTGCAAGTTTGAAACCACCGGGGCGTCATCAGGGGCAATGACATCCTTCAAGGCAACCACACCATTTGTTGTGGCATGGTTCTTCTGGTCGACATTCACTTTGATGGTCACCGGTACGCCGTGCAGCGGCCCAATCGAGGCACCTTTGCGGCGCGCCTGATCAAGCGCAGATGCACGCTCTAACGCTTCTGTGCCCAGATCGTCCACGACAGCATTCAGCGAGGGATTTACCTGATGCATCCGCTCCAATGCATCACTGATCACCTCTTCTGTGCTCAACTCGCCAGCTTGGGTCAGCGCAGCCAATTCTGTTGCATCAAAACGCCAGATATCGCCCTGTGTCATGCTCGTCCTCCTCACCTCAAACTGAGGTGAGGAGGACCCAATGACAAGCCCCGCAATCGCAAAACAGATCCAACCTTCATCTGGCCAAAAATATCTCGGAGCGCGAGGCAGAGCCTCGCACACGCGCGACAGCGCAAATCGGTTGCGCCGTAAGGCGCTCCGCTTGATCGTACCGTGAAATTACTGCGCGTAGCCGATAGTTTGCAGGGCCACCGTGATCTCGTCCAGAATTGCTGGGTCATCGATTGTGGCAGGCATTTTATACGCCTTGCCATCCGCGATCGACACCATCGTACCACGCAGGATCTTGCCCGAGCGTGTCTTGGGCAGACGATCCACCACCACTGCTTTCTTGAACGCAGCGACTGGGCCGATTTTGTCACGAACCATCTGGACCACATCGGTTACCACCTCCGCGTGATTCCGATCGGAACCGGCATTCAGACACAGGAAACCGACAGGCATCTGGCCTTTCAGTTGATCAGATACCCCAATCACAGCGCATTCTGCCACATCGGGGTGAGCGGCCAACACCTCTTCCATCCCGCCCGTCGAAAGTCGGTGCCCGGCGACGTTGATCACGTCATCGGTACGGGCCATGATATAGAGATACCCATCTTCGTCGATCATGCCCGCATCACCGGTTTCGTAATAGCCGGGAAAATGCTCAAGGTAGGATTTTCTGAAGCGCGCCTCGGCATTCCACAGGTTTGGCAATGTGCCTGGCGGAAGCGGGAGCTTGACTGCGATCGCGCCCAACTCGCCCGGTTTCATAGGATGGCCGCCCTCGTCCAGAATCTGAACGTCATAGCCCGGCATAGGCTTGGCAGGTGATCCCAGCTTGACCGGAAGCTCTTCGATTCCGAGCGGGTTGCCAGCGATGGTCCAGCCAGTTTCGGTTTGCCACCAATGATCGATGACCGGAACTTTCAGCGCATCCTGCGCCCAGATGATCGTATCTGGATCAGCCCTCTCTCCTGCAAGATACAGAGCCTTAAGGCAGGATAGATCGTAATTCGCCATCAATTCTGCGCTTGGGTCTTCGCGTTTTACGGCACGAATGGCGGTTGGGGCGGTGAAGAAGCTTTTGACCTTGTGTTCGGATATCACGCGCCAGAAAGTTCCGGCGTCAGGTGTTCCGACGGGCTTGCCTTCAAAAACAATCGTCGTGTTGCCGTGGATCAGCGGGGCATAACAGATATAGGAATGGCCAACGACCCAGCCGACATCCGAAGCCGCCCAGAACACATCTCCAGGATCGACATTGTAGATGTTTTTCATCGTCCAGTTCAGTGCGACCAGATGGCCGGCAGTCGGGCGCACGACGCCTTTGGGCGCACCAGTGGTGCCGGATGTATAGAGGATATAGGCTGGATCATTGCCGCTGACTGGTACACATTCTGCGGGCTCGGTACCGTATTGGAAACCGTGCCAGTTGACGTCGCGCCCCTCGATTAGTTGTGCGACTTCCTGCTCGCGCTGGAATATTACGCAAAATTCGGGTTTGTGGGCGGCCAGATCGATCGCGCCATCCAGCAGAGGTTTGTAGTGCACAACGCGTCCCGGCTCCATCCCGCATGAGGCAGCGATGATCGCCTTGGGTTTCGCATCGTCGATACGTACGGCCAGTTCGTTGCTGGCAAAGCCGCCGAATACCACTGAATGCACTGCTCCTAGCCGGGCGCAAGCCAGCATTGCCTCCAGCGCTTCGGGGATCATAGGCATGTAGATGATGACGCGGTCACCTTTCTCGATACCTTTTGCACGGAGCGCGCCAGCCAGATTAGCAACCCGATTGCGTAACTCGACGTATGAGATTTCGCGTTTGGTATGAGTAATGGGGCTGTCATAGATGATCGCGGTTTGCTCACCACGACCATTTTCCACGTGGCGATCAACGGCGTTCCAGCAGGTATTTACCTTGGCATCGCTGAACCATTCGTAAAGAGGCGCATTGTCGTCAAACAGAGCTTTGCTGGGCGCTTGAACCCAATCGATCCCCTTGGCTGCATCCATCCAGAATGCTTCGGGGTCGTTCTTCCAGCTCTCGTAGACGTCCTGATATGCCATGATGGCCTCCTCCCAAATTCCTTGAGCTATGTGTTAGGCATCGTGGATGTTTCGAGCAAGCGATGCGCATAACGGCGCGTCAGTTTATCGCAAAATCTTTGCAGAACCTTGCAGTTTGGCTTGCAAATTTTTGCAAATCCTCTGATCTGAGCAGATTTCTGAGTGTCACACGCAAAGATTTGCAAATCTGCAAATTTATTGCTGCAAATGTTCTGGCGCTAACAGAATCAAACCGGGCACCTAATCTGGTGCCCGGTCATGTATACGTAATGATATAGGCGCTGGGCTTATCCGTAGTGCGCGACTGGCGTACCTGCGATGGCCGCCATGTTCAGCAGTCCCCTGGCCGTAATCGAGGGCGTTACGATATGCGCCTTGTTTCCCATTCCCATGAGGATTGGACCTACCTCAAGCCCGTCCGCTTTCATCTTCAGGATATTGCGCACACCGCTTGCCGCATCCGCATGGGCGAAGATCAGGACATTTGCAGAGCCTTCCAAACGCGAGTTCGGGAAGATACGTGCACGCAATTCAGGATCCAAAGCCAGATCAAGGTTCATCTCGCCTTCATAGCTGAAGTCGCGTGGCTCGGAATCGAGAATCTCAAGCGCAGCCCGCAGCCGCTTGCCTGATCCCTCGGCCTGATTGCCGAATTGCGATTGCGAACAAAATGCGATCTTGGGTTCCAACCCGAACCGCCGCACGTGACGAGCAGCTCCAATGGTGGATTCGGCAAGTTCTTCTGGTGTCGGCAATTGTCTTACATGCGTGTCTGCAATGAACAGAGGGCCATCTTCCAGAATCATCAGCGAAAGCGCGCCATGCGGGCGCAAATCGCCATCATCCAGAACCTGTTCGACATAGTTAAGATGCCAGCGATACTCACCAAAAGTGCCACAGATCATGCTGTCCGCCTCACCGCGATGCACCATGATTGCTGCAATGGCGGTGTTGTTTGTGCGCATGATGGCCTTGGCCAGATCCGGAGTGACGCCCCGACGCTGCATTATTTGATGGTACGAATTCCAATAATCGTAGTAACGGGGATCGTCCTGAGGGTTCACGATCTGAAAATCCTGCCCCGGTCGTACTGTCAGGCCTAGCCTTTCGCACCGTGCGCTGATCACGTCCGGTCGCCCGATCAGGATCGGGGTTTCCGTGGTTTCTTCCAATATCGCTTGCGCAGCCCTTAAAACACGCTCGTCCTCGCCTTCTGCGAAGACAATTCTACGCGATGCGACGGCTGCGGCTTCGAACACTGGCCGCATCAACAGTGCAGATTTGAACACGGTCTGGTTCAGGCGCTCTTTGTAGGCCTCGAGGTCATCAATGGGTCGTTTTGCGACCCCGCTCTTCATAGCCGCCTGTGCAACCGATGACGAAACGACCCCCACTAGGCGCGGGTCAAAGGGTTTTGGGATCAGGTAATCTGGACCAAAAGTCAGCTGCTCACCCTTATAGGCCGCCGCGGCTTCAGCGCTCGTCGTCGCGCGGGCCATGTCGGCGATGCCGTCGACGCAGGCGATCTGCATCTCGTCGTTTATTTCAGTCGCACCTACGTCCAGGGCACCTCGGAAGATAAACGGGAAGCACAACACATTGTTCACTTGGTTCGGAAAATCGCTGCGACCGGTCGCAATGATCGCGTCGGGGGCAACTTCGCGCGCCGCCTGTGGCAGGATTTCCGGAGTGGGGTTGGCCAGCGCAAAGATGATCGGGGTCTTGGCCATCTTCTCGACCATCTCAGGCTTGAGCACATTTGGTCCGCTCAAACCCAGAAACAGATCGGCACCTCCGATCACATCATCCAGAGTGCGCAGATCGGTTTTCTGTGCAAACTGGTCTTTGTGCGGGTTCATATCCTCGGCGCGGCCTTCATAGACCAGCCCGTGAATGTCACAGAGCCAGATATTCTCGCGTTTGACGCCGAGCTTCACCAACATGCTGAGGCAGGCGATCCCGGCAGCACCGCCGCCGGTCGAAACTACTTTGATATCCTCGAAGCTCTTTCCTGCCACATACAGGGCGTTTTTAGCTGCGGCACCAACAACGATTGCCGTGCCGTGCTGATCGTCATGAAACACCGGGATGTTCATCCGTTCCCGGCACAGTTTTTCGACAATAAAACAATCCGGTGCCTTGATATCTTCAAGGTTGATCGCGCCAAATGTGGGCTCCAGAGCACAGACGATATCTGCCAGCTTTTCTGGGTCAGGCTGATCCACCTCGATATCAAAGCAATCGATGCCTGCGAACTTTTTGAACAGGACGGCCTTGCCTTCCATCACCGGTTTCGAGGCCAATGCGCCTATATTCCCAAGGCCCAGAACTGCGGTGCCGTTTGACACAACTGCAACAAGATTGCCGCGGGCCGTGTATTTCTCAGCATTGGCGGCGTTGTCCTTTATCTCAAGACTGGCTTCGGCGACGCCTGGCGAATATGCCCGCGCAAGGTCCCGACCATTTGCCATTGGTTTGGTTGCCTTGATCTCAAGCTTTCCGGGCTTTGGATGCGCATGATAGTCAAGCGCGGCCTGTCTCAGGTTCGGTGTGTCAGACATCGGTAATACAACTCCGTTCCAATATTCGTTTGATGGTTAAACTATTTCTCAGCGCTTGGCTATGTCGCCTCGGACCGCAGTCAGAGACAGGCCTCACGGATACGTTAACGAAACGTTGGTTGAGAGTTGCTGCATCGTTTTTATGTACAGCCAATTCCGGGGAACCTGACGGACACCAGAAGCGGCGGACCTTATCATGCGTCATGAAGACAAAGCTTGTGCTAGTGCGCAATTTGCCAACCCTTCAATCAGGATTGGTGCCAATCGGAATGTCTTCTTTGTTGTGCTTGTTTCGGCGGTTTCATTTCTTTGCGTAGTTGTGATTTGGCACCAACCGGCAGCAACTTTCATCCAAGAAGGCGGGTTGATTGAGACGATATCGGCCTCTGCGTTACTGGCTGCCGGTTTGGTCGCGTTGGTACGCTTCCGAGGCGTCTCGCGGCTTTACATCGCGGTGGTCTGCCTGCTGTTGGCCGAGCGCGAATTGGAGGCGGAGGTGTACACAGAAGGCAGCGCGCCTTTCGTGGTGCTAAACTGGGTTGATTTATTGCTTGATGTGACTGCAGTAAGGATCGTTTTGGCTGCGATCGTCATTGGTGGTTTGCTCTGGCATGGGATACCGAACGGAATTAAGGCAATTAAAATCCGCGCGCCTTTTCTGATGATTTTTTTCCTGGCCGGAAGTGTTGCGGTGCTGGCTCAGCTTCTTGAGGAAATCAGCGGATTGTTCGACGAATACCTTTCGGTTGCGATGGTTACACGTTTGTTTGTGATGGAAGAAACGCTGGAGATGTACTTTTCGATTGGCATTTTGGCTGCTGTTCTGATCGGATGGCCAAAACCAAAATCCGAAGAGAAACAGAATGACCAGCAATACCGGCGACTCCCTCACGCGCGCTGAAATCCGACTGCCGACGCAGGAACTGCGCAACGATATCCCGTTTTATACCAAGGTACTGGGGATGCGGATGGATATGATCTATCCGGCAGATGACCCTCGGGTTGCCGTGTTCTCTGGTCACGGTCTGCGCTTGCGGATCGAGAAAGATGCAGCTGAAGCGGCGGGAACGTTGCGCATTCTGACATCCGATCCAGATGGTTTTGCAGAAGGTCAACGAAGTCTTGTAGCCCCAAACGGCACCCGGATCGAGATTGACGAGTTGAACCCGCCGCTGATCATGCCGGATACGGTCCACTCTTTTGTTGTCCGTAGGCTCAAGGATCAGGCGCCGTGGATCATTGGACGGGCAGGGATGCATTATCGCGATCTCGTGCCGGACCGGCTGGGCGGATCGATTATCGCCAGCCATATACGTATCCCAGATGGCGGTCCTGTGCCCGATATGGTGCATTTCCACAAAGTCGGATTTCAGCTGATCTTCTGCATCCACGGCTGGGTCGATGTGGTCTACGAAGATCAGGGCGACAAGATGCGCCTGACGGCAGGCGATTGCTTTATTCAGCCGCCTGAAATCCGCCACCGCGTGCTGGAAGCGTCAGACAACGTTCAGGTGATCGAGATTGGTGTCCCAGCCGAGCATGTCACGGAGATTGATCATGAGATGGAACTGCCCACCCCGCATTTCCGTCCGGATCGGGAATGGGATGGGCAGCGGTTCGTTTACAATCAAGCCAATGATGGCGACTGGTTGCCATTCCGCTTGCCCGGTTACATCTGCCGTGACACGACGATTGCCGAGAATACCAAAGGCGTGGCGGGCGTTCAGGTCGTGCGCCGGGGCGAGGGTAACCCTCAATGGGCCAGCCACGACACCGACATACACTTTACCTTCGTGATGACCGGCGAGGTGACTCTTGAGGGTGAAGGGCGGGAGCCCTATCGGTTGGAACAGGGCGATGCCTTCGTCATCCCGCCGGGAATGCGAACACGGCTGTCAGACCCCTCGCAGGATGTGGAACTGCTTGAGGTGACTTTGCCGGGGACCTTCAACACGACGTTGGGTTAGGGCCAAGAAGAAGTGGATAATGGCGTCAAGGGGGCTTCAATTCCCCCGTCGCTTTCCAGTAGGGTATGATATTCTGACCAGATGATCAAAAATTGGGATTCGCCATGTCTTTGAAAGATGCAGCTTTGGCCGTTCGGGAAAATGCCCACGCGCCTTATTCGAATTTCAAGGTCGGGGCGGCGATCCGGTCCAGTTCAGGTGTGATCTATTTTGGCTGCAATGTCGAAAATATTGCTTACCCCGAAGGTACGTGCGCCGAGGCCGGGGCAATCGCGGCAATGGTCGCCGCTGGTGAAAAAGAACTGACCGAGGTCTACGTGGTCGCCAGCAGCCCGCAGCCGGTGCCCCCATGTGGTGGATGCCGTCAGAAACTGGCCGAATTCGGCAATGGGGATGTGGTCGTTACGATGGCGACGGTTGATGGTCTGGAAACCAAAACCACGATTGCCGATCTATTGCCCGGTGCGTTCGACGCGTCGCATATGGAGGATGTCTGACTTCATGGATGCGCGCTCGATCATCGCCAAACTTCGCCGTCAGGAGGTGCCATCTGGTGACGAACTAATGTGGTTCGCGCAAGGCCTGGCCGATGGTGGCGTCAGTGACGCGCAGGCCGGGGCCTTTGCGATGGCTGTCTGTATGGGCGGTCTGGGGGCCAATGGGCGGGCTGATCTGACTGTTGCCATGCGCGACAGCGGCGAGGTGCTGACGTGGGATTTGGACGGGCCGGTGGTCGATAAGCATTCGACCGGTGGGATCGGCGATTGCGTCAGCCTGCTGCTTGCCCCGGCTTTGGCGGAATGCGGGGCGTATGTGCCGATGATCTCGGGGCGTGGTCTGGGCCATACCGGGGGCACTCTGGACAAGCTCGAGGCCATACCGGGAGTGACCACTCAGATCGGGCAGGCGCGACTGACGCAAGTGCTGAAAGACACCGGGGCAGCCATCGTGGGGGCAACGGGCCAGATCGCCCCTGCGGACAAGCGGCTGTATGCGGTGCGCGATGTGACGGCGACGGTGGAGAGCCTTGACCTGATTACGGCATCAATCCTGTCCAAGAAGCTGGCGGCTAGCCCGGATGCGTTGGTTCTGGACGTTAAGGTGGGCAGCGGCGCGTTCATGAAGACACTCGATGAGGCACGCAATTTGGCGCAGGCCTTGACCGAAACGGCTAATGCCGCTGGTTGCCGTACATCCGCAGTGATCACCGACATGAGCCAGCCCCTCGCTTCCGCACTTGGCAATGCGCTGGAAGTGGCCGAGGTGATGAAAGCTTTGACCAGCGGGCAGGGATCACCTTTGGCGGAAATCTCGGCCGAGTTGGGGGGCGTTCTCATGGCGGATGCCGGTATGTGCGCAACGGCAGAGGAAGGGAACACCAGAATAACCCAAGTGATCCGCGATGGTCGTGCAGCCGAACGGTTCGGACGCATGATGGCTGCCGTGGGTGGACCGGTGCATTTCGTTGACACATGGGATCGGTTTTTGCCGGAGGCCAATGTGATCCGGGAAGTTCATGCTCCGCTTGGCGGATATATCTCGTCTATTGATGGCGAGGCGCTGGGCCTCGCAGTCGTGGCCCTAGGCGGTGGGCGCCAGATCGAGAGCGATGAGATTGATCCGGCGGTTGGCTTGTCGGGCATTCTGAGGGTCGGAGATAAGGTGACCAAAGGCGCTCCGTTGGCGGTTGTTCATGCGGGGCGGGAAGATGCGGCGCAAAGGGCTGCGGCGGTGGTACTGGATGCTATTTCGCTGAGTGACGAACCGGTAGTACAACCGCCTCAAATCCATGAAAGGATCAGCGCATGAGCCGCGCTTTCCTGGTGGTGATGGACTCGGTGGGTATCGGCGGCGCGCCGGATGCCGATCGTTTTTTCAACGGGTCCAAACCTGATACGGGCGCGAACACAGTGGCCCACATAGCACAAGCTTGTGCCGAGGGGCGCGCGGAAGAAGGGCGGAGCGGACCGTTGCAACTGCCCAACCTGGATGCCTTGGGGCTGGGGGCGGCGACCCGTCTGGCCTCGGGCGTACCGACGCCGGGGCTTGAGGCTGCGCCCACGGGGCTTTGGGGTTGCGCCCGCGAACACTCACCCGGCAAGGATACGCCTTCGGGGCATTGGGAACTGGCAGGTTTGCCAGTGCCATGGGATTGGCACTATTTCCCGGACACCCGACCCGCATTTCCCGAAACCCTAAGTATAGCCGCTGCCAAGGCCGCAGGGACCGACGGTATTTTGGGCAATCGCCATGCCTCGGGGACGACGATCATCTCAGAACTGGGGGCCGAGCATATACGTACCGGCTGGCCGATCTGCTACACGTCTGCCGATAGCGTATTCCAGATTGCCGCCCATGAAGACAGCTTTGGGCTCGACCGCCTGCTGGATATGTGCCGCACCCTTGCGCCTCGATTGCACGAGATGAAAGTGGGCCGCGTTATCGCCCGGCCGTTTGTCGGAACGCCCGAAAAGGGGTTCACCCGGACAACCAACCGCAAGGATTTTGCCATCGTTCCACCTGAACCCGTTCTTACGAATTGGGCACAGGATGCCGGTCGCCGTGTGCATGCGGTGGGCAAGATTGGCGATATATTTTCAATGCAGGGGATCGACACGCTGCTAAAGGGTTCGGACGCAGAGTTGATGCACCACCTTTCGGACCTCGTTGATGAGGCGGAAGAGGGCAGTCTGACATTTGCAAACTTTGTCGAGTTCGACAGTCTGTATGGCCATCGGCGCGATATCAGCGGCTATGCCCGTGCGCTGGAATGGTTCGATCGTGAAATTGGCGCGATCCTACAAAAACTGCGCCCCGGTGATCTGATGCTATTGACCGCAGACCACGGCAACGACCCCAGTTGGAGCGGCACTGACCACACCCGTGAACAAGTGCCCGTGCTGATCGCAGGGCAGGGCATGGGCGAGATCGGTCCCGTGAACTTTGCCGATATCGCCGCCAGTATCGCGCACCACCTGAACATACCGGTGCAAGGGCCGGGAAGGACTTTTATATGACAGTCGCTGACCTGCCTAAGATCGAATTACATTTGCACCATGAAGGCGCCGCTCCGCCTAGCTTCATACGCCAACTGGCCCATGAGAAACGAGTGGACCTGAGCGGGATATTCAAACCCGACGGCTCTTATGATTTCCGCGACTTTGCCCATTTCCTTAGCGTTTATGAGGCTGCGTGCGAGGTGCTGAAAACACCTGAAGATTTCCGCCGCCTGACGCTGGCCATTCTGGAAGAGAGCGCCGCGAATGGTGTGGTGTATTCCGAAACATTCCTTAGCCCGGATTTCTGCGGCGGTGGCGATTTGCATGCATGGAAGGATTACCTGACTGCGATTCAGGACGCCGCAGACGAGGCCGAGCGCAAATTCGGGATCACCCTGCGTGGTGTCATCACTTGCGTGCGCCATTTTGGACCCGAGCAAGCCAAGGCCAGCGCCCATTGTGCGGCTGAAACCGCAGGTGACTGGATTACCGGATTTGGTATGGGCGGCAACGAATCCGTCGGAACGCAGGGCGATTTCAAATGGGCCTTTGACTGCGCGCGCGAGGCTGGGTTGCGATTGACGACCCATGCCGGTGAATTTGGCGGTCCAGAGAGTGTTCGGGATGCTGTCCGTGATTTGGGGGTCGAGCGCATAGGCCATGGCGTTCGCGCCATCGAAGACCCGGATCTTGTGTACGAGTTAGTTGACCGGGGCATAACGCTTGAGGTCTGCCCGGGTTCAAACGTGGTACTGGGCCTGTTTCCTGATTTTGCCGCACATCCCATCGCTAAATTGCGTGATGCAGGCGTCAACGTCACGGTATCCACTGACGATCCGCCGTTTTTTCATACCACGATGCGGCGCGAATATGAGATGCTGAATGCAGCGTTCGGCTGGCAAGCCGAAGATTTTGCTGCCCTGAATGAAACAGCCCTGAACGCGGCCTTTTGCGATGAAGAGACCCGCGCGCGGGTCAAGAAAAGACTGGAGACATCATGAGCGATCACCTGACCGTCGTCGACCACCCACTGGTGCAGCACAAATTGACGCTCATGCGGGACAAAGGCACCTCAACCGCTGTGTTCCGGCAGTTGCTGCGCGAGATCACGCTTTTGCTGGCTTATGAGGTCACCCGCGAGATGCCGCTGACCACCCGCCATATCGAAACCCCGATGGAAGAAATGGACGCTCCCATTCTGGCGGGCAAGAAATTGGCGCTGGTATCGATCCTGCGGGCCGGAAACGGGATGCTGGACGGCGTGCTGGAGCTTATCCCCTCTGCCCGAGTGGGGTTCGTGGGGCTTTATCGGGATGAAGAGACGCTGAAGCCGGTCCAATACTATTTCAAAGCTCCCGAGGGTTTGACGGACCGTTTGGTCATTGCTGTTGATCCGATGCTGGCAACCGGCAACAGCTCGGCTGCGGCCATTGATTTGCTGAAAGAGCAGGGGGCGAAAGATATCCGCTTTCTATGCCTGCTGGCTGCCCCCGAGGGCGTCGCGCGCATGAAAGAGGCGCACCCAGATGTCAAAATCGTCACGGCCGCGCTGGATCGTGAGCTGAACTCAAAGGGTTACATTATGCCTGGACTAGGTGACGCTGGCGACCGGATGTTCGGGACCAAATAGGTGCTATTGCCCGCAGATATTCTGTAGCCGGACCCAATCGCGGTCGGGCAGTACCTGTTCCAAAGTACGACCCGCCATCGGGTCGGCTTCGATCAATCCAAGAACGGACTCGCCTGTGATATCAAGCGCATAGGCGTATGGGGTCGAGGGCAGTGCGGTCTGTGCAAAAACCGCGAGCAGCACGTCATCGCTTAGCTGCGGCTGTGGACCGGATAGAACCTGCTCGGTGTAGGTGTCCACGATCTCGGGCGTCAGTTCGCCGGTGGTCAGCAACCGAAATGCGGCACTCGGGCCTGTGCGGTCCAACAGATCGTCCAGCGGCTCCTGCTGAGTTGCCCGCGCACGCGCGGCTATGATGTATCCGGCGGCAACGGCTGGGTCTTCATAATCTTCGACCAGTGCCCGGTTTAGCAGTACGGTTCCACCCGGCAGGCTCAGGCTGTCAGGCAGACCTGCTGGTAGGATCACGATTTGGCGGACACCGGTGCGGCGCGCCAGCTGATCCAGCGACGCTTGCGCATCAGGCGAAGAGCAAGCCTTGCCTGATACCCTTTCGATCCGCTGCAGGATTGCATCGCCGATTTCTTGTTGCTTGACCTCTGGCACTACCGAAACAACATGGCGCTGCAGTGCGCTGGGTAGCCAAAACAAAAGCACTGCCAAGACCGCCAGAACAACCCCTGCAACGCTGAGCCAACGCAGCCGTCCGGGATGTGGTCTGGCACGGTCGATGGCGCGCTGCAGCCGGTCAATTGCTTCGATCATTGTGGTTTCAGATTCTGCAAGCTCCAGTGTTTCGCCGGGATCGCCGTCGGGATTGAATATTGCAGGGTAGGTTCCGGGGTTTTGTCGCTCTAGCGCCGCCAGCGACCAATGGGTCAGCGCGCTGTCATTGAAGTCAGAAATCGTCAGAGTGGCTTCACCAATCGATACGACTACTTCGCGCCGTTGCTCATCGGGCGAGGGACGCCACAGACCGGTGGCTTCGATCCGCTGGTACTGTTTGAGTGCGGTCATCGGGTAATGCTGCTCGAATATTATTTTGCGCCAAGCTTAGCATGGCGAAAACCAGCGGCGCAAACCTGTTGCGCAGTGTTTGTGAAATGTGCTGAGTGTGCCGGTAAGTTTCGGCCAGAACGGGCTGATTAAGGGCAGAGGCGCGGATGCAGTCACAACAACAAACCCATTCAATCATGGCGTCGTTGCTGATGGTTGCGGCCATGTCCATTATCGGCGTGATCGACAATTTCGTGATCCGCGTGGCCGAGAGCGTGGGGCTTTGGCAGTTTCACCTAAGTCGCGCCTTACTGATGCTGCCGCTGATCGCGGTGTTGTCGATATTGGGTTTGGGCACCTTGAGGCCCCGGCGGATTGGTGTCGTCGCGGTGCGCAGCGTGTTGATCACGCTGGCGATGCTCTTCTATTTCAGCGCGCTGGCATTGATGCCCATCGCTCAGGCGCTTGCCGGGTTATTCACATCGCCGATATTCGTGCTGTTGATTTCGGCCCTTTTGTTGAAACAGCGCATAGGTCCCTGGCGGATCGTGGCTGTTTTATTGGGGTTTTCGGGAATTCTGTGCGTATTGCAACCGGACCCGACATCGTTTGATGTAAAGACGCTGCTGCCAGTCGCTGGTGGCTTCTTTTACGCACTCAGCGCTGTTGTAACGCGCACCCACTGTTCCGACGAAAGCACTGTTGCGCTGCTTGCGGCGATGGTTGTCACGCTGGGGCTTGCAGGGGCGATCGGACTGATCTGGCTTGCCCTGTTTCCGGTTGGCGTGCCAGTCGGGCCGGATGGCTTCGCGATGCGCGGTTGGGTTTGGCCGATGCAAGACGCGTTGCCTTGGGTTGTGGTTCAGGCCGTGGGCTCAACAATTGCCGTTTTCATGCTGATCAAAGCCTATCAACTGGGTGAGCCATCATATGTCGCAGTCTTTGAATACTCGGTCATGATATTTGGCCCGCTCTTTGCCTGGGTGGCGTTTGGGCAGTCCGTCGGGCAGATGCAAATCATCGGCATTGGCATGATCGCCTCTGCCGGAGTGCTGCTTGGGTGGCGGGAGCGGCGGTTATCCTCGCTACAGCAGGCGGCGCAGTAAGAACGGAATAGAATCGGCTTGTATCCCTCTTAGCATCGTTTCGAGATGCAGATCAAAGCCCGTTCGGAATACTGATTTGTTTATTCAAAACCAGTAAATTGCGGCGAAACTGACCTAATTTGGCCTCAAATGTGGCAAAACTAAGTCCAATTGAGGCACAACTCAAAGACCTTCTGAGTTGTTTGAAGGTGCCAACAGGGGGACGGCACGTGTTAGAGTTAGTGAGTGTTTCGGGGTATTCGAAACGTGAAGTGAAAGGCCGACAGGCCTTTGTGGGACAGGCCGCATCAGCGCGTCGTGGAGGATTGCTGCACGGAACCAAAGTGTCCACAACAGGGGGCTGGAAACGGGTCGAAAGACTGGTTGCAGGCGATCTGGTGCGGACACGGGACCATGGGTTCAAAGAATTGAGGCGCATTTGCGTTGACCGGATCGTGGTGGCGGGAGACGAGCGCAGGCCCGAGCATTTGCCGGTTCTTGTGCCATCCCGAGCAGCATACAATGGGCGTCCTGTTTGGCTGATGCCGGAACAAGGTATGGCGTTGGATCAAGGCAAGCTTGGTGTTGGAATCGAGGGGGTTTCGATCATTCCAGCTCGAACGCTCAGCGGGGTGGGGCGTATTGAGTCCAGCACACCTGCGCAGTCCTTCGATGTCACGTCATTATTCTTTGACGAGGATGAGCTGGTTTTTATCGAGGGCGGATTTCAGGCTTATTGCCCGTCCGGTCGCATGAATACCGGGTCAAGTCGAAACCCGGAGTTTTATGAAGTCGCGGATGCTGAACACGCCGATCTTCTGATCGAGGCCGTGACCGGCAAAGGGAACCTTTCGGCTTTAACCAACCCGTTGGCTGCGTTACCTGCACCCATTCCGCAAGAGCCAATTTTCCCGATCCGACCGGCATTGGGCGTACGTCGACCCGGGCGACCGGGGCGGCCCAATATGCCTGCGCTATTCCTGCGGCCTGAATGGCAGCTGCAATAGTAGGTGTTTGAGTATGAAGCAGGCGCATGGGCTCATGCGCCTGCTGTCTTTGTTCAGGCAGCCTGTGCTTCTGGGTCGAAGCGGCCATAGAAGCTCTGACCTTTTTCCGCCATCTCGCGCAGCAATGGCGGGCAGGCAAAGCGCTCACCATAGGCTTCGGTCAGTTGATCGCAGCGCTCGGCGGCGTAGGGCGTACCAATGATGTCCAGCCAGCTGAGCGGGCCACCGGACCACGGGGCAAAGCCCCAGCCAAGGATCGCACCCACGTCGCCCTCGCGGATATCTTCCAGAACACCTTCTTCCAGCGAACGGACGGCTTCCAGAACCTGCGCGAACATCAGACGTTCCTGCACTTCGATCAGGTCGGGCTGGTTTGCGGCATGTGGGTATTTGTCCTGCAGGCCCTTCCAATACTCGACGCGTTTGCCCTTGTCGTCATAGTCGAAGAATCCTGCATTGGCCTTGCGACCCAGACGACCTTGTTCTTCCATCCAAAAGATCAGATCATCGCCCGGATTTTCCGGGTAAGCGTTGCCCATAGCTGCCTTAGTAGCGCGGGCGATCTTGGCCCCCAGGTCAATCGAGGTTTCGTCGTTCAGCTGAATGGGTCCTACGGGGAAGCCCAACTGACGCGCCGCATTGTCGATCAGAACAGGGCTGACGCCTTCGGTGATCATCCGCAGACCTTCGTTGATGTAAGGAATAATGCAGCGGTTGGCGTAGAAGAAGCGCGCGTCATTGACCACGATCGGTGTCTTGCGGATTTGGCGCACATAGTCCAGCGCCTTGGCGACAGCACGATCACCGGTTTCCTTGCCTTTGATGATTTCGACCAGGAACATCTTCTCGACCGGTGAGAAGAAGTGGATGCCAATGAATTGCTCGGGCCGTACGCTTGCCCTGGCCAGATCTGTGATCGGTAGGGTCGAGGTGTTCGACGCAAAGATGCAATCCTCGGGAATGATCGCCTCGACCTTCTTGGTCATTTCAGCCTTGACGCTGGGGTCTTCGAACACCGCTTCGATGATCAGGTCGCAGCCTTTCAGGTGCTCCAGATCGGGCGTGGCGGTGATACGGGCCAACAGGGCTTCTTTCTTCTCAGCCGTCGCTTTGCCGCGTTTGATCCCCTTATCCATATAGTTTGCGCTATAGGCCTTGCCCTTGTCGGCGGCCTCCTGATCGCGGTCGATCAACACAACCTCCATCCCGGCCTGTGCCGAGACTAACGCGATACCGGCACCCATCATACCCGCGCCCAGAACGCCGACTTTCTTGACCCGCTGATCGGGTACATCCTTGGGTCGCACTGCGCCTTTCTCCAGCGCCTCCTTGTTCAGAAACAGCGACCGGATCATCGCCGACGAGGACGGGTTCATGAGCACATTGGTGAACCAGCGCGCCTCAATCTTCAAGGCGGTGTCGAAGTCAACCAGCGCGCCTTCATAGATCGAACTCAGTAGAGCCTTGGCTGCCGGGAAGGCACCTTGGGTCTTGCCGTTCACCATGGCGCTTGCGCCCACGAAGGTCATGAAACCGGCGGGGTGGTAGGGAGCGCCGCCGGGCATCTTGTAGCCCTTGGCATCCCACGGCTTTACCAGATCGGCTTCCTTGGCGTTCAGTACCCATTCCTTGGCCGCCGCAACCGGATCATCCGCCACCGCGTCGATCAGTTGTGCGCCTTTGGCCTTCTTCGGGTCCATCATCTTGCCTTCAAGCAAGACGGGTGCCGCCGCCATTGCGCCGACCATACGGCTGTAGCGCATGGTGCCGCCTCCACCGGGGAAGATACCCAGCAGAATCTCAGGCAGGCCGATCTTGGATTTCGGATTGCTGGTCATCACACGGTGATGACAGGCCAATGCGATCTCGGTACCAATCCCGGCACAGGTGCCGTTGATGGCACAGGCGACCGGCTTGCCGCCTTTTTTGGACTTGGGGTCCATGCCTGCCAGTTCCAGCCGACGTAGGATGTTATGGCCACTCATGACGAAATCGAACAGTGCCTGCGCGGGTTCGTCGCCGGCCTCCTGTCGGATCGTGGCGAGCGTGCTCAAGTCCATGCCGCCTGCAAACGACCCTTCTTTTCCACTGGTGATAACGATGCCCTTGATCTCATCATCCGCCAGCGCCTGATCGATCAGATCACCGACCAGAGTGAAGGCCTCGCGCGACAGGACGTTCATGGATTTGCCGGGAACGTCCCAGGTGATGAAGGCGACGCCATCGGCGTCTTTGCTGAGGGTGAAATCAGTCATTGTCATCTCCAATCTGGTCAGCCGTCAGCGGGCTGCCATCCTTGCGAGTGAAAGAGAATCCGTTCTCATCATCTTTCACCATCATATCTAAATCGCTGTAATAGCCGGTCTCGGTCGGGGTCCGGGTGCCCACCACCAGAAAGGTTGCGGGCGTGTCGGTTTTGTTCACAAGGTGATGGCCATTGGCCTCACCTGCAGGCCAAGCGGCGCAGTCACCGGGCAGCATCTCATGCTCGCCATCATCATCGATCAGCATGCATTTGCCGCTGAGCATGATGGCAAACTCGTCCTGCTCCATGTGGTAATGGCGCAGCGAGGATAGCCCCGAGGGCTCCAAACGTACGATGTTGACCCCGTATTGGGTCAGCCCGCCTGCATCTCCGACGCGCTGGACAAAACGACCCGCGGTGGCCTCGGCTAACTTGCCGGGATAAGATGAACCGCCTTTGAACGGTATCTGAGAAAGATCCAGTTTGGGCATCAGACGCGCTCGATAATTGTTGCCGCACCCATACCGGATGCGATGCAGAGTGTGGCCAGACCGGTTTCCTTGTCCTGACGCTCCAGCTCGTCCAGCAGCGTGCCGATAATCATCGCGCCGGTTGCACCCAGCGGGTGACCCATCGCGATCGAGCCGCCGTTGACGTTAACCAGCGCCGGATCAACATCAAACGCCTGCTGGAACCGAAGCACGACCGAGGCGAAGGCTTCGTTGACTTCAAACAGGTCCAGATCGCCGATTTTCATTCCGTTGTCGGCCAGAATTTTCTCAGTCACCGGAACCGGACCGGTCAGCATTATGGTCGGATCAGTGCCGATCTTCGCGGTCGCTTTGATGCGGGCACGCGGCTTAAGGCCGTATTTCTCACCGAACTCCTTATTACCGATCAGCACAGCGGCCGCACCGTCCACGATGCCCGAGCTGTTGCCCGCGTGGTGTATGTGGTTGATCCGCTCAAGATGCGGGTATTTGATCATCGCCACCTTGTCGAAGCCCGGCATTTGCTCACCCATCATTGCGAAAGACGGGTTCAGCGCGCCAAGCGACTGCATGTCTGTGCCGGGACGCATGTACTCGTCGCGGTCCAGAATGATCAGACCGTTCTGATCTTTGATGGTGATCACCGACTTTTCAAACCGGTTGTCTTCCCAAGCCGCTGCTGCGCGTTTTTGGGATTCAACGGCCAGAGCATCGGCATCATCGCGGCTGAACCCATATTCGGTTGCGATGATGTCGGCCGAGATACCTTGCGGCACAAAATAGGTTTCCATCGCCAACGACGGGTCAACGGCAATCGCCGCACCATCGCTGCCCATGGCCACCCGGCCCATCATCTCGACACCGCCTGCGATATAGGCTTCACCCGCGCCGCCTTTGACCTGGTTTGCCGCCAAGTTCACAGCTTCCATGCCCGAGGCGCAGAAACGGTTGATCGCCAGACCGGGGATCGCTTCATCTAGATCCGAAGCCAGAACTGCCGAGCGCGCCAGACAGCCGCCTTGCTCCATCACCTGCGTGACGTTGCCCCAGATCACGTCCTCGACGGCGTGGCCTTCCAGATTGTTCCGTTCTTTCATCGCGTTCAGGGTCAGGGCAGACAGGCGCACCGAGGTTACCTCGTGCAGGCTGCCATCCTTGCGGCCCTTGCCGCGCGGGGTGCGCAGGGCGTCATAGATATAGGCTTCGGTCATGGGGTCTTCTCCTTAAGCTCGATCCGACGGGTTGCCGGGCATCAGGTCGTAGGGGTGTTTCCAACCGGGCTGTTCGCTAAGGCGCGTCAGCCAAGCATCGATGTTGGGCCAATCGGCGCGATCAAAGCCAAATGGTTCGGGGTAATAGAGGTAGCCGCAGCAGCTGATATCAGCATTGGTCACGCCGCCACCAACGATCCAGTCGCGGCCTTCAAGATGGGCGTTCAGTGTCTGATAAGCAGCCTTGAGGCGACCCTGATTGAACGCGATAACATCCGGATTGCGGTGCTTTTCGGGCAGGAAGTTGATCAGAAAACGAGTCAGTCCGGCCATCGAGCTAAGCTTGTGGTTGTCCCAAAGAACCCATCTGAAAATCTCGTAATTTTCGTCACGATCCTTGCCGCCGAATTTTCCGGATTTCTCGGTGACATAGGCCTGAATTGCTCCGGACTGGCTGGTGCGAAAATCGCCATCTACCAGTACGGGTGCTTCGCCCATTTCGTTCACTTCGGCCCGGAATTCAGGGGTGCGCGTTGCGCCGTTGAAAAAGTCGACAAAGACCGCTTCCCACTCCAGACCCGACATCTCAAGCGCCAGAGCGGCTTTGTAGCTGTTTCCGCTTTCACCGAAGCAATGCAGTTTGATGGTCATTTGGGCGCCCCTCCCAAGGCGTATTGCGCGTTCAGCGCTTTCTTGCGTCCAGCTCGGAGTTGAAGATGCGCAATCTGTGCGTCAGGTTCTCGTGATCAATCACGCTATTGAAATTCTCGAACAGGAACGACAAAGCCTCACCTTCATCCAATCCCGCCTCTCGCGCGAAACCGCGGAGTTTGCGATAGCCATCCTCGGTCATGGCGACGGGAAAGCGGCGGGTCAGGCGAAAGCGTTTTGGCATCTTGTCTCCTCCAAGGGTGGGTTCGGGCTACGACGCCCGAGCCCACACTGAGATCAGAAGTTCGCTGCGTCCAACGCCATTACCGTGTCCGCTCCGGTTTGGATGCGCGCCAAATGCATGGCTGTCGCGGGCAGGCGACGGGCCATGTAGAAGCGACCGGTATTGATCTTGGTCTCATAGAACTCTTTGTCCGAGGCGCCACCATCCAGCGCTTCGCGAGCGGCTTTCGCCATCTGAGCCCACATCAGGCCCAGGCAAACATGACCAAACATGTGCATGAAGTCATACGAACCGGACAGCGCGTTGTTAGGGTTCTTTATGCCTTCCTGCATGAAATACATGCCAGCGGCTTGCAGGTCCTTGGACGCGGCCTTCAGCGGTTCGATGAACGCTTTGTCATAAGCTTCATCCTTGCCGGCATTTTCCTTGCAGAAGGTTTTAACCATCTCAAAGAACGCCATGACATGCTTGCCGCCATCCTGCGCCAGCTTCCGGCCAACAAGATCCAACGCCTGAACGCCGTTTGCCCCTTCGTAGATCATCGCGATGCGGGCGTCGCGGGTGTATTGCGACATGCCCCATTCTTCGATGTAGCCATGGCCGCCATAGACCTGCTGCGCCTGAACGGTCATGTCGTAACCTTCATCCGTCAGGAAGCCCTTGATGACCGGCGTCAGCAGCGAGATCAGCCCGTCCGCATCCTTGTCACCCGAGCGGTGCGCCTTGTCGATCATGGTCGCGCCCCACAGGATGAACGCACGTGCGCCCTCGGTGAAGCTTTTCTGATCCATCAGGTTGCGGCGGATGTCCGGGTGCACGATCAGCGGATCGGCCGGGCCATCCGGGTTCTTCACACCTGTTACGTCGCGGCCCTGCAGGCGGTCTTTGGCGTATTCGACGGCGTTTTGATACGCTGCCTCGGCCTGGGACAGGCCTTGCATGCCCACACCCAGACGCGCTTCGTTCATCATCGTGAACATGGCGCGCATGCCTTTGTGTTCGTCGCCCAGCAGCCAGCCGGTGGCCTCGTCATAGTTCATGACGCAGGTCGAATTGCCGTGGATGCCCATCTTTTCCTCGATCTTGCCGACCGAAACACCATTACGCTCGCCCGGAGTACCGTCTTCGTTCACGATAAACTTCGGGACAATAAACAGCGACACACCTTTGATGCCCTCGGGTCCGCCTGGAATTTTGGCCAGCACCAGGTGAATGATGTTGTCGGCCATGTCGTGATCGCCCGCAGAGATAAAGATTTTCTGACCGGAAATCTTGTAGCTACCGTCGCCCTGAGGTTCCGCCTTGGTGCGCATCAGGCCCAGATCGGTACCGCAATGCGGTTCGGTCAGGTTCATGGTGCCGGTCCATTCGCAGCTGACCATGTTGGGCAGGTACGTGTTCTTTTGCTCATCCGAACCATGCGCGAGGATCGCCGAGGCTGCGCCGTGGGTCAGGCCCTGATACATCACAAACGCCTGGTTCGCGCCCGAGAACATCTCGCCTACCGCAGTACCTATCACATAAGGCATGTTCTGGCCGCCATACTCTTCCGGCATGTCGAGGCCAGTCCAGCCGCCTTCTTTCATCTGCTCGAAGGCATCTTTGAAACCTGTTGGGGTGTACACAATCCCGTTTTCCAACCGGCACCCTTCGATGTCCCCAACCACGTTCAGCGGGTGCAACACATTGGTGGCAACTTTGCCCGCTTCTTCCAGAACCGCGCCGGTAAACTCGGCCTCCAGTTCATCATAGCCGGGGATATCCGACTGCGAGACTTTCAGAACATCGTGCAGGATGAACTGCGTATCTTTGGTTGGCGCGTTATAGACGGGCATGTGAAGCTCCCTTAATTCATATGTCCGAAAGGCCGGGCTTATTCGGCGGCCTTCTTTTCCTGTTTCATCGAGGCGATAACCTTTTCGCCCCAGCGCAACTGCTCTTTCAGTTCGTCAATGGCCTGCGTCAGTTCTTCGCGGCGCGATTCCATGTCAGCAAGGCGCTCGCACGCGATTTCATAAGTGCGGGACATCTGGGTCAGCTGCTGGTCACCCACGTGGTACAGGTCCAGAAGCTGGCGGATCTCTTCGAGGCTGAAGCCAAAGCGCTTGCCGCGCAGGATCAGTTTCAGGCGTGCACGATCCCGTTTGGTGAACAAGCGCTTTTGGCCCTCGCGGATCGGAAACAAAAGCTCTTTGGCCTCGTAGAACCGCAATGTGCGGGGCGTGACATCATATGTCTCGCACATTTCGCGGATGGTCAGCAGATCTTCGGTCATGGTTCAAACTCTCATCACTGGCGTCATGCAATCTGAGTTGCGCAGTCGATGAGCGTTTTACAACACACAAGTGACGTTTACGTAATGCGGACGCTGCGTCACAAAATAGTTGACGTAACATCCAGTCGCGTAAGCAGGGGTTTCGGCAATTTTCTTGCCGTAGGGGAAGGGGCTATTTCAGCAGGCCGACAGTCTGATCGCGCAATTGCTGAAGCGCATCCATTGCTTCATCCAACTGCGCGCGCTGCTGGCGCAGCTCTTCCATTTGACGATCGGCCATCTCGATAAAGGTCGCCATTTGCGCCTGATTGCCCTGATCTTCGTAGATCAGCAGCCACTGGCGAATCTCTTCCAAAGGAAATCCAAACTTTCGACCACGCATGATCAGTTTCATCCGGGCGCATTCACGAGGCCCGTAAAACCGCGACCTGCCTTCACGGTCAGGCTGCAGCAATTCGATGTATTCGTAATAGCGCAGGGTGCGTGGGGTCACGTCGAACTCGGCGCACATTTCTTTGAATGACAAACGGGTGTCGGACATTCCGGGTCTCCTTGGCAGCAACCTAGGGCGTCGTTGCGGCAAGCGCAACAGGTGGGCTTGCCCTTGGTGTAAACGCAGGCCCATAAAGGGGCAGGTACAAGGACAGGACCCAACCCCATGGTCGATAAGACAGTTTTAGCGCGCCAGTTCATCGAGGCGATTCCGCACGCCAAGGCCTTGGGGCTTGATCTGACCCACATCGGAGAGGGCGAGGCTGAAATCTCGATGCCCTATAACGAGCAACTGATCGGCGATCCTCGGACTGGCGTGATCCATGGCGGGGCTGTGTCGGCCATGCTGGATACCTGTTGCGGTGCCGCAGTGATGAGCCACCCCTCAGCCCCGGGAGGAACCGCCACCATCGATCTGCGTATTGATTACATGCGGGCCGCAACGCCGGGTCAAAGTATCCGGACCCGCGCGACC
This sequence comes from Ruegeria sp. C10, assembly GCF_056537805.1. Taxonomy (NCBI): domain Bacteria; kingdom Pseudomonadati; phylum Pseudomonadota; class Alphaproteobacteria; order Rhodobacterales; family Roseobacteraceae; genus Ruegeria; species Ruegeria sp. C10. Next base: position 1,666,229 of record NZ_JBQFSC010000001.1, read on the forward strand.
TGCTATCACATCACGCGCAACGTGGCTTTTGTGCGGGCGACGGCGACGGATGATGACAGCGACCGTCCCGTTGCCACCGCTTCAGGTGCCTTCACCGTGGAGGGTCGCTAAGATGGCAAGACCTCGCCCAGAACCTATGCAGGTGGTCAAGCAACGCCGTGATGCCGCATTGACCGCGCTGGTCGAAGGTGTGCCGTATATTCGGTTCCTTAATATAACATTCGACCGGCGGGGGGACGAACTGACAGGCGTTCTGAATTTCGATGAGAAGTTGATCGGTAATCCTTTTCTACCCGCTATCCACGGTGGGGTGACAGCGGCGTTTCTGGAAGTCACTGCCGTAATCACGCTGAGTTGGGAACATATGTTTCCCAGGATTGAAAGCGGTGAGATCGGTGCGGAGGACATCCTGACTGACGTGAATATCCGCTTTCCCAAAACCATCGACTTCACGGTCGACTACCTGCGGTCTGGCCTGCCGCGAGACGCCTATGCGCGCGCTTTCATCAATCGCTCGGGTCGACGTTATGCCTCTGTCCGGGTCGAAGCCTGGCAAGACAATCACGCCAAACTCTTTGCGCAAGGTACGGGGCACTTCCTGATGCCGCAATCTCCGACATCGAAAGACTAAAGATGGAGGACGCCTCAGCGCCCATTACCCATAGGCGCGTCCTGAAAATCGCGTTGCCGATCGTGCTGTCGAACGCGACCGTACCGATCCTCGGGGCAGTGGATACCGGCGTTGTCGGTCAGATGGGGCAGGCCGCCCCCATCGGGGCTGTGGGTATGGGTGCGGTGATCCTGTCGGCGATCTACTGGATATTCGGCTTTCTGCGGATGGGCACCACCGGGCTAGCGGCACAGGCGCGCGGTGCAGGTGACACTGCAGAAACCGGAGCGTTGCTCATGCGAGGCTTGCTGCTGGGCGGAACAGCAGGATTGGTCTTCATTGCCGCGCAGGTTTGGGTATTCCTTGGAGCTTTTGCACTGTCGCCCGCCAGCGCCGAAGTCGAGTCTCTGACGCGCGCCTATCTGGAGATTCGCATCTGGGGCGCTCCAGCCACGATTGCCCTTTATGCGGTGACAGGCTGGCTGATCGCAGTCGAGCGCACGCGAGGTGTATTCATCCTGCAGATATGGATGAATGGGCTGAATATAGCGCTGGATCTATGGTTTGTGCTTGGCCTGGGCTGGGGTGTCGAGGGCGTTGCCATCGCGACACTGATTGCCGAGTGGACGGGTCTTGCCCTGGGTTTGTGGCTTTGTGGTGATGCGTTTGGCGGCAAGCAATGGCGGGATTGGCCGCGTATTTTTGATGCCGCACGGCTGCGCCGGATGATGCAGGTGAATGGCGATATCATGGTGCGCTCGGTTCTGTTGACCGGAGCATTCACCACGTTTTTGTTTGTCGGTTCCGATCTGGGCGACGTGAATTTGGCGGCCAATCAGGTGTTATTGCAGTTTCTCGAAATCACCGCGTTCGCTTTGGACGGATTTGCTTTCTCGGCTGAAGCTCTTGTCGGAGGAGCCGTCGGTGCTCGCGACCGCCGCAAGGTCCGGCGCGCGTCGGTCATGGCTTCGCAGTGGGGCGTTGGCGGGGCCATCGGGCTTGGGCTGGTGTTTTATCTGGCAGGGCCCGCGCTGATCGATCTGATGTCAACATCGCCCGAGGTTCGGGCGACGGCACGCGAATATCTGATCTGGGCCGCTCTGGCACCGATCATCGGAGTGGCAAGCTGGATGTTCGACGGCATCTATATTGGGGCCACCTGGACCCGCGATATGCGCAACGCGATGATCCAGTCGGTCGCGTTGTATGTGGTGGCGTTGTTCGTGCTGGTGCCGACGATGGGTAATCATGGTCTCTGGGCCGCGCTGATGGTCTTGAACATCGCGCGTGGTCTTACGCTTGGTTGGCGCTATCCGCGACTTGAGGCACAGATCGCCTAAAGCAAGTCCAGCAGGTTCTCGGGCGGGCGTCCGATAGCGGCTTTGTCGCCCGCGATGGCCAGCGGACGCTCGATCAGGATCGGGTGGTCGGCCATGGCCTGAACAAGCTCCTCATCGGGCGAGGTCTTGGCCAGACCAAGCTCTTTGAATGTTTTCTCTCCGGTGCGCATCATGCTGATCGCCGGGATATTCAGCTTGGCCAGAACCGTCCGGATTTCATCGGCCGAGGGCGCGTCTTCGAGGTATTTGCGCACCTCAGGATCTGCGCCGTTTTCCTGCAGCAACGCCAACCCCGCGCGGGATTTGGAACAGCGCGGATTGTGCCAATATTCGATCATAGCCAGTCCTCTCGTTTACTGCCCACCGCTTGCGCGACCGAATCGAAGCCGTCGCGCTCCAGCAGCGTGTCCAACCCCTGTGCGATGTCAACGGCCAGGGAAATCCCGCCATAGACCATCGCCGTGTAGAACTGCACTGCGGACGCTCCGGCGCAGATCTTGGCATAGGCCTGTTCTGCGGTACTGATGCCGCCGACCCCGATCAGCGGGATATCTGCGCCCGTCAACTGGCTGAGCTGCGCCAGCACCCGCGTCGATTTCTCGAATAACGGCGCGCCGGACAGGCCTCCGGCCTGATCCTTGTGCGCACTGCGCAGGCCATCGCGAGACAGTGTGGTGTTGGTGGCGATCACCGCGTCCACACCGGTTTCACGGGCGACATCGGCGATGTCCTGCAATTCGGCCTCGGTCAGGTCCGGGGCAATTTTCAGGAAGATCGGGATTGGGCGGGGCAGGGCGTTTCGGGTTTCGATCACACCGCTCAGCAACGAAGTTAGCGCCGCTTTGCCCTGCAGATCCCGCAGCTTTTCGGTATTGGGCGAGGATACGTTGACGGTGGCAAAGTCCAAATGCGCAGCGCAATGGGCAAGCACTTTTGCGAAGTCTCCGGGGCGATCATCACTGTCTTTGTTGGCCCCAAGGTTCAACCCGATCACCGCGTCCTTTGGACGCCGCGCCAGACGCGCGGCCATGACCCCCATTCCCTCGTTGTTGAAGCCAAAGCGGTTGATGGCGGCGCGATCTTCGGTCAGGCGGAACAAGCGCGGCTTAGGATTGCCGGGCTGCGGACGGGGTGTCACCGCCCCGACTTCGATAAACCCGAACCCGGCACGCGAAAGCGGCAACAGTGCTTCACCATTTTTGTCAAACCCTGCGGCCAGTCCGACGGGGTTGGGCAAATCCAGACCCGCGACTCGGGTCTTCAGCCGGTCCGATGTGACCGGCCCAGGCGTCGGTGCAAGCCCCGAGGTCAGGGCCTTGATCGAAAGCCCATGCGCGGTTTCCGGGTCAAGACGGTGCAGCGCAGCGAGCCCAAGTTTTTCGGTCAGTTTCATCCGAAGGAATCTCCACCCTCTGTCGGCGCGCAACGTATCAGGCGCGAGGTTTCAACGGCGGCCTGCCGGTGTATCACCGCGGCGCGATAGGCAGGGTCGGTCACCATCTCAAGAAATGCGTGGGCGGTGGGGTAGCGGGCGATGAACACAGCATCCCAAGCCTCATTTTGTGGACCGATCAGCATAGTCTGAAATGCGCCGCGCCAAAGGATCGACGCTCCTATGCGGGCGACGATAGGCGCGGTTTCAGACCCGTATTTGCCATAGGCCTGTGCGCCGGTCAGATGTGCGCCGGCCAGTGCGTGATCGGACGGATACTGAGCTGTTTCGCGAAACTTCACCAGATTGAGCATCTCGATAGGATGGTCTCGATCGAGGGCCTTAAACGCCTCGAACTGTTCGCGTTCGGGATCGATGAAGCGGGTCATTCCATCTCCTGCGGGAACTGGTGCGCCTGACCGTCAAAGGGCAGATCGCGTGACCAGACCACATCCGACATTTTAATCTGGCGGTAGAGATGGGGGAACAATGCGCCACCACGCGAAACCTCCCATTTCAGATCATCGCCCATTGCTTGGCTATCACAGGCCAAGAGGGTCAGGCCCTCGATCCCGGCAAAGTGCTTGGCAGCGGTTTCAGCGGCCTGTTCTGCGGTTGAGAAATGAACATATCCATCCGAAACATCAATCGGTGCACCATCCGAAGCCCCTTGTGCTTGCAGGTTGGCCCATTCATCGGCGCGAAAGATCTTGTAAATCAGCATGAAGTCCTGATGCCCCGCACGACGGGTAGAATCAAGCCGGATTTCCCCCTTTGACTCTTCGCCACGCAACGCGCACCATCGCGCAAAACAATCATAGGGAGTTTCACGATGTTCACCCGTTTTCTGGCTTCGGCTGCGGTATTGGGGCTAAGCGCCGGTATGGCGGCTGCCGAATACAAGCTTACGATTCTGCATACAAACGATTTTCACTCGCGCTTTGAGCCGATCAACAAGTACGACAGCGCCTGTGGCGACGAAGACAATGCCGAAGGCAAGTGCTTTGGTGGATCGGCGCGCCTTGTGACGGCAGTCGAAGAGGCCCGCGGACGGGCCGATAACTCGATCCTCGTTGATGGGGGCGACCAGTTCCAGGGCTCGCTGTTCTATACCTACTACAAGGGTAAGGTTGCGGCTGAGTTCATGAACAAGCTGGGCTATGACGCCATGACTGTGGGCAACCATGAATTCGACGATGGCCCTGAGGTGCTGCGCGGCTTCATCGACACGGTCGATTTCCCGGTGCTGATGTCCAACGCCGATTATGCGGATGAGGAACTGCTGACCGACAAGATCAAGAAATCGGCTGTGATCGAAGTGGGCGGCGAAAAGATCGGTCTGATCGGACTGACGCCGGAAGACACGCACGATATCGCGTCACCCGGTCCAAACATCACCTTCTCTGATCCAGTTCCTGCCGTTCAGGCTGAGGTCGACAAGCTGACCGGCGAAGGTGTGAACAAGATCATCGTTCTCAGCCACTCAGGCTATGTCGTCGATCAGCGCGTGGCGCAGGAGACCACGGGCGTTGACGTGATCGTGGGTGGGCATTCAAACACATATCTTTCGAACACATCCGACAAGGCCGCCGGACCGTACCCTACCGTCGTAAACGGGGTGCAGATCGTTCAGGCCTATGCCTATGGCAAGTTTCTGGGTGAATTGAATGTGACATTCGATGATGACGGAAATGTTGTATCCGCAGAGGGTGAGCCGCTGATCATGGACAATGCGGTGACCGAGGATCAGGCCGCGCTGGACCGCATCGCCGAGCTGGCCGTTCCGCTGGATGAAATTCGCAACAAGGTTGTCGCGGAAGCGTCAGCTTCGATTGAAGGCGACCGGTCCGTTTGTCGCGTGCAGGAATGTGAGATGGGCAATCTTGTTGCGGATGCCATGCTGGCGCGGGTTGCCGATCAGGGCGCCCAGATTGCGATTGCGAACTCGGGTGGGCTGCGCGCCTCGATCGATCCGGGTGAGGTGACCATGGGTGAGGTGCTGACAGTTCTGCCGTTCCAGAACACGCTCTCGACCTTCGAGATCAGCGGTCAGGGTGTGATCGATGCGCTTGAAAATGGGGTGAGCCAAGTTGAAGAGGTCAAAGGCCGCTTCCCTCAGGTGGCAGGAATGACATTTACCTGGGATCCATCGGTTGCCCCGAATGAGGGCCGGATTGTTGAGGTCATGGTCGCCAAGGATGGCGGTTTCGAAGCTATTGATCCAGCTGCGACATATCTGGTGGTGACAAACAACTATGTCCGCAATGGCGGCGATGGTTATTCTGTGTTCTCGGGTGATGACAAGAACGCCTATGATTTCGGGCCTGATCTGGCGGATGTTACGGCGGAATATCTAGCCGAGAACGCCCCGTATCAGCCTTATCTGGACGGGCGCATCAAACAGAAGTGATGTGACCGGAGAAGCAAAAAAAGGCCGTCTCTCGGGGCGGCCTTTTTTTGGTCAATCGAACCTGTATTCGGGCCACAACGCCTGATCCAGCCCATCCAACATCGGCTGAATTTGATCCGCAACCTCTTGCCAGCCACCAATTGACCCGGTTGAGATTTTCTTGCGCACCTGATCGGTGCTGGCGGTGCGGACTTTCCTAGTATTTTTCTCAGGGGTCATCATCCGCTCATCCCAGTCGATACCGCAGAAGGCGGCGACTTGCTGGATACAGGTTTTGGGGTCGACTACCAGGTCCTCATATCGAACCGTCAGAATACGATCACCGAACAGCTTTTCCCAATGAGATAGATAGCACCGGTACAGGTTGGCCGAGTGGGCAATCGATTCAAGATTGGATGCATAGCGCATACCCGGTGAATGAAAACGCCTGATCCATTTTGATAGCCCCACATCCCTTGGATCGCGCAACATGTTGATCACGCGGGCATTCGGGAACGCTGACAATATGAAGCCGAGCCGCTGATAGTTATGTGGCATCTTGTCAACGAATGCGGTCGAACTTTCGGGTAAGGGTGGCATCAGCCTGCGAAACTCTGCTGCACATTCAGCAGCTGCGTCTGCGTCAAACGGTTTGCCGCTCTCTCTGACCTTCTGGGATAATTCACCTGCAATCGTCAGCTCTCCGCAGCCGGCGATATCCGGTGCCGAACTAAGCATCATTTCCATCAGTGTTGTGCCTGATCGTGGCTGTCCGACCACGAATATCGGCTTGGGCCCATCGCTTACGCCTGCTGTCGCAGGGGGTACATTCAGGGGAAAAAACGCGCTGATTTCTTTGAACCGTTTCTCTTCTTGCGTACTGTCATAGGGATTCACGTTGTGTTGAATGGCATTGGCCCGCGCAAAGTGGGGGAGCGCCGAAAACAGCCCATCACGTTTGGAGATCAAGTGCGCCTTTGCGAATTCAAGCACCGAGTTGGCGTGATCACTTTCTGAAATTGCGGTGTCGACAGCACGCGCAAGGCTCTCGGCATGGTCATTGTCCACCATTAGAGACATTTGGTAGAGTGCCGCCGCGCAAAACTTGTTTCTCTCGAGTACAGCGCGCAAAATGGTTTTTGAGCCCTCTTTGTCGCCCGATTGATACAAGTCTACGGCTTTTGACAATGCGATTTTTTCATTTTCAGGTGCGATCCCATAAGCGCGGGCAATGTCCTGAGAGCTGTGATCGGAGAATCCGACCTCTCCGTAGGCGCGGGCCCGCAACCAAAGCAAATCTGCATTGTCAGGGTCTTTTTCCAGTTTTTTCGTCGTATGGTCGATGATCAGGCGCCAATTCTGTCCCTTGAGTTGAATTTCATCAATCACGCGGACCAGTTCTTTGTTATTCGGGAAGCGTTCAAGTTTCTGCTCGGCATAAGACAGCGCACGCGGAATTTGACCTGTCTGCATTAACGCGTTGGCGAGGTTTTCGACAAATTGAGCATCGTCCGGTTTCATTCGCGATGCTTCAGCGAAGTGTGGAATGGATTGCTTGTACCGCTTCATCTCGGTCAGGACAAAGCCTGCGATTGCTTGGTAATCGGCATCCTTGGGGTGTTTCTTGATGCCAAGCTGCGCTTTTTTCAAGGCCTGCGGCAACTTCCCTGTCTCCAGATCGGCCAATGCTTTGCTCTTGAGGGAATTTGCGGTCTGCTGTGCCATTTGTGCGCACGTCCCATGCCAATAAGAAACCAGTATCGATGGTTCATTACCCAAGCGAAGATGGTTTGCAATGGCTGTTCCGTATTATGGTCTGGTACCTTCAACAGCGGCTTGGGTTTTCTTCCGGCACCATGCGGGATAGACCGTTGATATGGTTTTGAAAGTCTCCAGCCTGCAGCAATTCTACAACCACACGTTTGATACGATTATCGACGTGCGTAGCCCGGCTGAGTTCGCCGAAGACCATATGCCGGGCGCTATCAATCTGCCGGTTCTGAACAATGAAGAACGGGCACGGGTCGGTACTATCTACGTCCAGCAAAGCCCGTTTCTGGCCCGCAAGCTGGGTGCTGCGCTGGTGTTTCGCAACGCGGCAGGCCATATCGAGGCTCACCTGAGCCATCATGAGGGCGACTGGAAACCGCTGGTCTATTGCTGGCGTGGCGGGCAGCGATCAGGATCATTTACCTGGATGTTGCAACAAATCGGCTGGCGCGCCGAGGTGGTTGAAGGCGGCTATCGCAGCTATCGCCGACTGGTAAAGCAGTTCCTCTATGATGAAGTGTTGCCATATCGATTGGTCGCGCTGGATGGTTATACCGGGACGGCCAAGACAGACCTGTTGGGCCATCTAAAGGCGCAAGGCGCGCAAGTGCTGGACCTTGAAGGGCTGGCCAATCACCGAGGCTCATTGTTGGGCGAAATGCCGGGTGGGCAACCCAGTCAGAAAGCCTTTGAATCCGCGCTTGCCGCTTCCTTGGGCGAGCTGGATGCAGCGCGTCCGGTGGTTGTTGAAGCAGAATCATCCAAGATCGGAAACCTGATCCTCCCGCCCAGCCTGTGGTCGGCCTTGTGTTCTGCACCTCGCATCCAGATCACAGCACCGATTGCTGCGCGCACCGCGTATCTGGTGTCTGCCTACGATGACATTCTGTCGGATAGCGAACGGCTACGTGATCGATTGTCTCCACTGCGCATTCATCGCGGTCATGAGGTTGTGGTTGGTTGGCTGGAATTGATCAATGCCGGCGACAAGCGTGGACTGACACAGGCATTGATGGAACAGCATTACGACCCGGCCTATGCCAAATCGCGTAAGGCGCAGCGTGCCGAGGTGATCGCGCAGATTGAGGCACCGTCACTTGATGATACCGGGCTGTCGGCCACGGCGGCTCGGATCAAGAATGTTCTGGATCAGCTTTGAACACGCAGGCCCGATGTAGCGTCGATGTGACCAATCAGGGCGGCAGGGTAACCGGCGGCGCGTAGTTCCGAGCATACTTGCTCGGCTTTGTTGGCATCGACGGCCGCCAAGAGACCTCCCGCAGTCTGAGGATCGAATAATAAATCCGCCTTGCCGCCGGTCGGAAGGCCTGGGGCGATGGCACGGTTGTCGGTGTAGATTGTAGATCGAATGCCCTGATCACTGAGCTCTGCCGCACCTTCCAGAGCTGGAATCGCGTCCAAAGACAGGGTTGCCCCGCAGCCAGACGCTTCGCATACCCCTTGCAGGTGACCCGCCAGACCAAAACCGGTGACATCCGTCATCGCATGGGCATTTTTCAGGATGCGGGACGCCTCACCTTGTGGCTGTATCATTTGCGCGAAAGCTGCCGCGACCCAGGCGCCTTCCGCCTTGCCCGCCATTTCGGCCGCCATCAAAACACCGCTGCCCAACGGCTTTGTCAGGATCAAAGCGTCATTAGGTTTTGCGCCACCCAGCGTGATCGGTTCAGCATCACAGAGCCCGGTCAGAGTGAACCCGATGGTCATTTCGTCACCCATTGAGCTATGGCCGCCGACGATCTCAGCCCCGGCTTGGTGCATGACGTCGCTGGCAATATGCATGATCTCAGCCATTGTGCGCTGCTGCAACTCAGCTGACATGCGCGGCAGGATGATCGTTGCTGTCGCAGCCTGCGGACGAGCGCCCATTGCCCAGATATCACCAAGCGCGTGGACAGCGGCGATACGCGTCATCAAGGCGGGATCGTTGGTGAAGCTGCGTAAGTGATCCGATGTCATAACCTGTCGTGTGCCACCGGTTAGCAGCACCGCCGCATCGTCACCGGGCAGGGGTGTAATGTCGGGCCTGTCGAGCTGCGGCAACTCCTGCAATGCGGCCTGCAAAGCGCCTCGACCCACCTTTGCACCACACCCGCCGCACATTGGTTTTTCTCCCAACGCCTCTTGCAGCCCTGCTGCGTGATGACGGGGCAATGCGGTGGTGGGCATTTGGGGCAGTTCACGGAACCGGTTCATGAACTTCTGATCGATATGGTTTTTCCATTGCCACATGAGCGGCCCGCTGAATGATGTTCCCAAGCGCTCGGCCAGTGCGGATTTTCCACCCAGAGAGATGAGTTTCAGGTAATCCTTCTGCGGCACGTAACGCCGCATACTCCCAGACCCTAGCGCGGCGCGCAAATTGTCATACAGTATTGGTGCCTCGCGCACTGCGTAGACCCCTGCCTTGGGGCGCGGGTTCTCGGACAGATGGGCACAATCCCCGGCGGCGAAAATCGCCGGATCACTGGATTGCAGGGACGCGTTAACCTTGATGAAACCGTCATGCAGCGCGAGGCCGGTATTGGATATCCACTCATAGGGCCGCGCGCCTGCAGCACCGGTGATGAAATCGGCCGGTATCTGGCGACCGTCCGTTAGCTCGATTTCGCCCGCAGAAATCTTCTGGATTGATGCGTTTTCCAGAACTTCGATCCCCAGGTGCGCTATCGCCTGCCGGATGGTAGCGGATGCCTTCGGGACAGTCGCTGTAAGGGCTGTTGCACTGTCGATCAACGTAACCTGCGCTTCACGTCCTTTGGAACGCAGTGCATGGGCCATCGCCATGACTAGCTCTACTCCCGCAACGCCACCACCGATCACGGCGACCGAGGCGCGGCCCGTCCCTGAAATATAGCTTTGCCACTGCGCGGCGAAGAGGCCGAGCGGCTTGGCCGGAACGGCATGCTCGGCGAATCCCGGCAATGCTGGCATATCCGAGGTGATCCCGACATTGACCGAGGCCACATCAAACGCCACCGGCGGGCGTCCGGGCACATGGATTTGGCGTGTGTCCGGGTCGATACCTTCAACTGCGCCCAGTATCACCCGAGCACCGGCAAAGCGGGCCAGACGCACCAAATCAATATCAAGCTCCCACCGCTGATAGTGACCCGCGACAAATCCTGGCAACATGCCCGAATAGGGTGCGGTGGGACCGGGGTTTATCACCGTAACCCGCGCGCCGGACAGCGGTTTCATGCCCCATTTCCGCAGTAGCAGCGCGTGCGTGTGTCCTCCGCCTATCAGAACCAGATCGCGGGTTAGGGGCAGCAGAGGTGTGTGCATGGGTCTCAGTTCGTACTGTGGTCCGGGACGTCCTCGACCTGTTCGACCGCGTGGGTGGCCCAAAGCTCATCCTCGCCTGCGTCTGGCAGATCGCTGGGCTTTTCATGGCGATGAATGTGCCATTTGGCAATGAAAAGGGCCGTGATCGGAGCCGTCAGGAACAGAAAGAGCGTGATCAACAACTCGTGCATCGACAGTTTGCCCTCAAGCAAAACCGAATGCGCGATCGAGGCTAGCAGGACGCCGCCCACGCCCAGCGTAGTTGCCTTGGTGGGTGCGTGTAGGCGGGACATGGGGTCTTTCAGCTTGATCATGCCGAATGATCCGACAAAGCCGAAAATGCCCGATACGATCAGGAAGAATGCGATGAGCAGTTCGAAGATAAAGGTCATGCCACGCTCATTCGATGATATTGCCACGCAGCATAAAGCGCGCATAAGCCACGGTTGAGACAAAGCCGAGCATGGCGATGATCATGGCGGATTCAAAGAAGATTTCGGTCTCGATACTCAAGCCGTAAAGGATAAGCAGAGCAATGGTGTTGATCACCATTGTATCTAGGGCCAGAACACGGGTACTGACACCGTCGGCTGTAATGATACGCCACAAGCACATCATGATCGCAGCGCCGAAGCAGGCAAAAGCAAAGTAGATCGCATAGGTGATCATTCGAAAATCTCCTTCAGGCGGCGCTCATAGCGTTGTTTGATCTGGTCGCGCACCTCTTCGGGGTTCGGTGCATCCAGACAATGAACCAGCAGGTAGTGCCCTTGTGCGGACAAATCGCAACTGACGGTGCCAGGGGTCATGGTGATGGTTCCGGCCAGAACTGTGATGGCCTCGGGCGTGCGCAGTTCCAGCGGGACGCTGACAAAGCTTGGCTGGCGGTCGGCATCGCGCTTGAACAGGATGATCCGGGCCACCGCGATATTGGCCATCACGATATCCCATAAGACTACCAACATGTATTCCGCCACCATCGGCCAATTGCGCAGTTTCGGGCGATCCGGCCAATAGGGCTGAGTGATAAACGGAATGATGATTCCCAATAGCAGGCCAAAGACCACCGAGTTCAAAGACCCGGTGTTTGCCAGAAACACCCACACCAGTGTAAGTAGTGCGGTCAGATGGGGATGCGGAAATATACGGTGCAGAAGCTTCATCATTCTTCCCCTCCCAGCACGGCCGAAATGTAATCTTCCGGCGCGAACAGTTGCACCGCCGTGTTGCTGGCATATTGCAGCGCCGGACCTGCAAATAGCGTCAGCAGCACAAGTCCCAGAACTGCCCCGAACACCGAAGTAAAGGCGAGGCCCGGATAGGGCTCGGGGGCGGTTGGTAGGCCGGCTTCTTCGGTTGGCTCAGGCGTCACATTATGTTGGGCGTCGTGACTTTTCCAGAAGATCAGCGTTCCCGCGCGGGCCAGACCCACGATTGTGACGAACGACCCGATCAAGATCACGGCCCAGACCGCATTTGCATCGGGCGCGCCACGTGAGGCGTCCAGTACCAGCAGCTTGCCCACAAAGCCCGATAGTGGCGGCATGCCAGCCATCGCGATGGCGCCGACAAAGAACAGGGCTGAGATCAGACCGGATTGCGGCATCGGCCTCGAAGGGGCTATGGCTCCGCCACGGCGCTCCATTACCATGTCCGCGACAAGGAACAGCAGGGCCGTCGCCAGCGTCGAATGGAAGATATAGTAGAGCGCTGCCGCCGTCGCGGCCTCGCTAAACAACGAGATCGCAATCAGCAATGTGCCCATCGATGCGATGGCGCAAAAGGCCACCATTCGCGCGATATGTTGCGAGCCCAGAATGCCAATAGCGCCAACGGCCAATGTCAGCAGTGCTGCAGGTTGTAGCCAACTACCGACTAGCCCTTCGGTTGCGGCTACATCGGGCCCAAAGACCAGCGTATAGACCCGCAGGATCGAATAAGCACCGACTTTGGTCATGATCGCGAACAGCGCCGCAACGGGCAGCGGTGCATTTGCGTAGCTTGCAGGAAGCCAGAAATGCAGTGGCAAGACTGCAGCCTTGATACAGAAAACCAGTAATAGCAAGACTGCTCCAACCCGCAGCAAGGCGGTGTCTTCGGGTGGGATATCGGCCACGCGAACGGCCAGATCAGCCATGTTGAGCGTGCCGGTCACAGCATAGATCGTGCCCAAGGCAAACAGGAACAAGGTCGAGCCGAGCAGGTTATAGGCGACGTACTGAACACCGGCCTTCAACCGCACTGCGCCACCTGCATGCGTCATGAGGCCGTAAGAGGCAATCAGCAGGACCTCGAAAAACACAAAGAGGTTGAAGGCGTCGCCGGTGAGAAAAGCACCGCAGACACCCATTAGCTGAAAATGGAGTAGAGCATGGAAGTGTTTGCCTCTCTCATCCCAGCCAGAGCCGATGGCATAAAGGACAACCGGCAGGGCCAGCAGGGCCGTCAACAACACCATCATGGCCGAAAGTTTGTCCAACACCATTACGATGCCGAACGGTGCGGGCCAATTGCCGAGCTCATAGACCTGAACCTCGCCACCCGATGCCTGGGCGGTAATGGTCAAGGCGATACCCAGCAATCCCACGACGCCGGCGACCGAGAAGATGCGTTGAAGGTCCAAATGATATCGCAACACCATAATGATAAACGGGGCCAGGATCGCGGGCAGGACGATCGGCGCGACGATCCAATGGTTCATGCGTCTTCTCCCGGTGCGTCCACGCTATCGCTTGCGCTCATATCGATATGGTCATCCTTCGAGGACAGATAGGCGGACAGCGAGATCATCACGATCACCGCCGTCATCCCGAATGAGATCACGATGGCCGTCAACACCAGCGCCTGCGGTAGCGGGTCGGTATAGGGGACATCTTCATATTTGTTCAGAACGGCAGGTGCGTTCAGCGCCAGCCGCCCGGTGGCGAATAGGAACACGTTCACCGCATAGGTGATCAGGGACAGGCCCAGAATGACTGGGAATGTACGACGGCGCAGGATCAGAAATATCCCGGCGGCGGTCATGACGCCGACTGCAGAGGCTACGAGCGCTTCCATCAGGCCTGCTCCTTCTCGTTATCTTCATCCTGAGGGCTATCCCGCAGCGGGTTGATATCCATCGGGAATTCTTGTGCCATTCCCGGCTGCCACGCGAAGCGCGACAGGCTGTCGAGCGCCAGCATCACAGCGCCCAGTACCGCAAGGAAGACGCCGGTATCGAACAGAATCGCGGTGGCCCATTCGAATTCTTCCAGCGGGGGCCAGTGGATATAACCGAAATCGCTGGTCAGGAACGGGCGTTCATTGAACCATGCACCCAGACCAGTGGCAGCGGCGATCAGAACGCCCCAACCGATGGTGCCGTGATAGTAGAACCGCTGCCGTTCAATCGCCCAGGTATAGCCGCTGGCCATATATTGCATCAGGAAGGCGATCGCGACGATGAGGCCTGCGATGAAGCCGCCGCCGGGCTGGTTGTGGCCTCGGAAGAAGATATAGGCCCCGACCATCAATGCGATGGGCATCATCACGCGGGTGACGACCACCATCATCAATGGGTGAGAGTCACCCGACTGCGGCCAATGTGGTTTACGGTTCAGCAGGTAACTGCGCACATTGGTGCTCAGCACTGCTTCGGTCAGGGCGTAGATGATCAGGGCTGCGATGCCCAGCACGATGATCTCGCCAAAGGTATCAAAACCCCGGAAGTCGACGAGGATCACGTTCACGACGTTGGTGCCACCGCCACCCTTGTACGAATTGGCCAGATGGAATTCCGAGATCGTTGGGAAAGCAAAATCCCGCATCATCAGCGCATAGATCAAAGCGCCTGAGCCGATCCCGGCAACCACCGAAATTGCCGCATCACGCCAACGCCGTGCCGCGCTGCTGTCCCAGGGTGTGTCGGTCGGCAGAAAGTTCAGCGACAACAACAGCAGGATCATCGTCACCACTTCGACCGAAATCTGTGTCAGCGCCAGATCGGGGGCAGAAAGGTAGTTGAATGCCATCGAAACGATCAGGCCAACCACCCCGATCAACACCAGTGACAGCAGACGGTTGCGGTGGAACCACATGATCGCCAGCGTCGCACCCACCAGACAGATCCAGCCGATGATCGGGATGACCTGAGCCTCAAGCGGTACGCGTGTTTCAACGCCAATGGTGCCGGTGGTGTAGGCGTAGTAGCCAAGCCCAACGACAAAAGCCACGAAGATGATCGCATACCGGCTGAGCACACCATTATGCAGCTCGTCCGTAATCCAGCGGCTGAGACGGGTCAGCGCGTCGATGATTGCCTCGAAGATCACCTTTGCCTCGGGCCGGGGCAGGGCGTTCCATATCTGGTCGCCGCGTTTGTGCAACGACAGCAGGAACAGGCCTCCCAGCGTCGCGACCACCGACATGTAAAGCGCAGGTGTAAAGCCGTGCCACAGTTTCAGCGAGTAATAAGGCAGCTTCTCGCCCCCGATCACCGCGCTGGAGACAACCGCGACAAGCGGGCCAACGATGGCTGCGGAATAAAGACCGATCAGGACAACCAGCACCACAAGGAACGCCGGCGCCAACCAAAGACCGACAGGCGGGTCATGCGGATGCGCGGGGTAATCGTCCCGCTCGGGCCCAAGGAAGACATGGCTGACAAAGCGAAAGGAGTAGGCCGCTGAAAATAGCGCAGCCAAAAGCGCCAAGCCGGGTACCAAGTAAGGCGAGTTAAGCCAAGTCGTGTGGACTGTCTCTTCCAGCATCATCTCTTTCGAGAGGAAGCCATTCAGCGGTGGCAGACCGGCCATCGACAGGGCAGCGATGGTGCCGATAGTAAACGTGATCGGCATCAGATGCCGCAAACCACCCAGCCGTTTGACATCGCGTGTGCCGGTCTCGTGGTCCACGATCCCGGCGGTCATGAACAAGGCCGCCTTGAACGTCGCGTGGTTGATGATGTGGAAGACGGCTGCAACAGCGGCGATCGTCGTGCCAAAGCCCAGTAGCATCGTCACGAGACCCAGATGGGACACCGTCGAAAACGCCAACAGCGCCTTTAGGTCATCCTTGAACAGCGCAATCACGGCACCCAGCAGCATGGTGATCAAACCGGTAGTGGCGACGATGTAGAACCACGCATCCGTACCCGCCAGAACCGGCCACATCCGGGCCATCAGGAACAGGCCTGCCTTCACCATTGTGGCCGAGTGCAGATAGGCCGACACCGGCGTCGGTGCCGCCATCGCGTGCGGCAGCCAGAAATGGAACGGGAATTGCGCCGATTTGGTGAAACAGCCAAGCAAGATCAGGATCAGCGCAGGAAGGTAGTACGGCGAGGACTGGATCAGCTCTTTGTTCTGCAGAATGACACTCAGGTCATAAGATCCCACGATATTGCCGAGGATAAGCATCCCTGCGATCATCGCCAGCCCGCCCGAACCGGTCACGGCCAAAGCCATACGCGCGCCTTGACGACCCTCGGGCAGGTGCTTCCAATAACCAATCAGCAAGAATGAACTGAGCGACGTAAGTTCCCAGAATATTAGCAGAAGCAGGATATTGTCAGACAGAACAATTCCCACCATCGCGCCCTGAAACAGCAGCAGGCAGGTATAGAACTGCCCCATCGGATCCTCGCGCGACAAGTAGAATCGTGCGTAGAGGATGATCAGAAGACCGATGCCCAGGATCAGCAGGGCGAACAAAAAACCCAGGCCGTCCAGCATGAAGTTCGCGTTTAGTCCAAGCCCGGGTATCCAGTCGAACCGCGCGGTCACAACATCACCGCGCATGACGCTGGGAATGTGGATCAGCAATCCCATCAACGCGAGGAAGGTGGTCAACCCAGCCGCTGATGCTGCTGCGTTTCGTCCTGCCCGGATCAGGAGGGCCGGAAAGACAGCTCCGAGGAAGGGAAGGGCCGCGATAAGGAATAGGGACAAGTGCGATACTCCGGTCTGTGCGGTCAATATGACTGAATTGCTAGGGATAATTTATTGACTGTCCGGAAATTGCAAGGTTCCGAAAGGTCCTAAAGCGCACATATTGGACGTGATCTACCTGTGTAACTATGACGCGAACTTGATCTGAGGGTTGGATTTCCTGAAAGCGTCGCGAATTGCCATATGATAATACCGATCTGACAATGCAGGAGAGTGCCGCATGGCAGAAGGGAAAGGCCGAACCCGCAGATGGGTCCTATTGGGCGGAGGGGCCGCCATTGCAGCGGGTTTCGCAATCCGCGAATACCGGTTGATCCCGCAGGCCTATGCTGGTGGTCAGATTGCGGTGGCCACGGCCCATCAACAGGTTCTCGACGGCACGATCCATCTTATCGATATCCGAACCCCACGCGAATGGCGGGCGACCGGGGTTGCCGAAGGGGCGTATCCGCTCGACATGCGCCGCGAGGATTTTGTGCAGGCGCTGGACCACCTGCTCGGGGGGGACCGATCTGCACCTGTCGCACTGATCTGTGCACGCGGGGTGCGCTCGGCCCGATTAAGCAATCGACTGACCGAGGCTGGATTTACCAATATCATCGACGTGCCCGAGGGCATGCTGGGTTCTGCGGCGGGGCCCGGTTGGGTGCGGGCTAGGTTGCCTGTCAACGCTTATGAAGAGGAAAAGGGATGAGTGTCAGACACTGGTTGGCCGCGTGCTTTGTTTTTGCCGGGCAACCCGGCCTTGCGGCTTGTGGCGATACCGAGGGGATGTGCGAAACCGCATCAGGCGGATATCACATCGAACTGCCGAAAGCGGAGAACCCTCCGCTGGTTGTGTTCCTGCACGGCTATGGCGGCAGCGCCACCGGTACGCTCAAGAACCGATCCATGGTCGAGCCACTGCTGGCGCGCGGCTACGCGGTGATGGCACCGGAAGGGTCCGAGAGAAACGGCCGAAAAAGCTGGAACTTCTTTCCCGGTTGGGAAGGTCGGGATGAACCCGCGTTTCTTCGTGAAGTAGTGCAGGACGCTGCCGACCGGTTTGATATCGACCCGGATCGCGTGGTGCTGGGCGGCTTCTCGGCTGGCGCGTTCATGGTTTATTACCTCGCCTGCGCTGCGCCGG
This sequence comes from Ruegeria sp. C10, assembly GCF_056537805.1. Classification (NCBI taxonomy): domain Bacteria; kingdom Pseudomonadati; phylum Pseudomonadota; class Alphaproteobacteria; order Rhodobacterales; family Roseobacteraceae; genus Ruegeria; species Ruegeria sp. C10. The sequence continues at coordinate 1,684,135 of NZ_JBQFSC010000001.1, forward strand.
ATTCATTTTCTGCTTATGTCCCGGTTTCAGGCGGGTTCTGGCGGCCACATCCCGAAAGCTGTGATGGTCCGGTACGCATGTTCCACACCCATGGTTGGACGGACAATGTGGTGCCGCTGGAGGGCCGCCTTTTGGGCGGAGGCCGTTTCCACCAGGGCGATATCTTTGCCGGATTGGAAATCTGGCGGGTCGCCAATGAGTGTGCCGATACCAAGCCCAGCGGGTTTTCTACCACGGGCCAGTTTATGCGTCGCAACTGGATGGGATGTGCCGAAGGTAGCGCCTTGGAATTTGCTCTGTTCCCGGGCGGCCATACGGTGCCAAACGGCTGGGCTGATATGATGGTAGACTGGTACGAAGGCTTGCCCGGCGGGTGATCATTCCGCCGGTGTGATCACGCCTTTGCCTTCGATCAATCGCTTCAACTCATCGCGATAGCGCCGGGCTGAGCGTGTAATTGCAGGCTCACTGACATCTTCGCGCATACCAACCATACGGCGCGCGGTGCCTGCCGATACGCCGCTGAGCGCAGACAATGGGATCGCCAGTGCCAGGCTGATCGCAATCGGGGCCAGCCAGACCGAGACCAGACCGGCGAGGATGCCAACGCTAAGCGCGACGCCGATGATAGTCTCAAGGCTGTGGCATAGGATCAGCGTGCGCAGCCCGTAGCTGCCACCATCGCGCGCTTGCGGGGACCAGCCCTTTTGAATGCCCAACGTGGTGCGGAACACTGCAATCATCTGCTGCACCATAAGTATAGGGGCATAGAGGATCGACAGGATGACTTCGGACAGAAATGAAGTGAAGAATTTCCGCGTTCCGCCGAAATCGGAATAGCGCACACCGCTGAGGGGCAGAGCAGCGACGCCCAAAACCTTGGGTGCCAATAGCATCGCATACATCACCAGAATGATCAGCACATGGCGTGTTTCGGACATTTCTGGCCATTGCGGGAACAGCGGATTGTCCGGGCTGAAGTAATGCAGGACCGAGGCGTCCTTGCCCTGACCGATCAAGGCCCACATCACCAAAAGTGCGAACCATAACGGCGACATCAGATATCCGACCGCACCGTGGAACATATGGAACCGCGAGACTGCGCGGAAGCCGGTCGAACCCAGCAGTTTCAGGTGCTGCAGGTTGCCCTGACACCAGCGGCGATCGCGCATTGCGTGGTCAATGAGGGTTGGGGGTGTTTCCTCATATGATCCGCGTATGCGCGGCAGAAAGCGCACGGCCCATCCTGCGCGGCGCAGCAATCCTGCCTCGACGAAATCGTGGCTCATGATCAGTTTGTCTTGTCCGTTGAGCGACCGCAACTTGGGCAGACCTGCGCTAGAAGCAAATGCACAGGTGCGAATGATGGCGTTGTGGCCCCAATAATTGCCTTCTTGCCCGCACCAGCGCGCGAGGCCTTCGGCAAAGGCAATACCATAGACGCCGTTGGCAAACTGCTGCATCCGGGCAAAGACCGATTGCGCGCCAATAAGCTGCGGATAGCTTTGGATCAGGCCTGCGCCGGGATCGCGGGCTAGCGCATCGGTCAGACGCGAGATCGCGCGACCCGTCATCAGGCTGTCGGCATCCAGCACCAACATCGCGTCCCAGTCCGCGCCCCAGCGGCTGACCCAATCGGCAATATTACCGACCTTGCGATCCGTATTCTGGGGGCGGCGGCGGTAATAGAGTTCAAGCCCCGGTGCCAGCGTGGTCCGCAACGCCTCAACGCTGGCCTGTTCCTGCGCGGCGATCTCGGGGTCGCGCGTGTCGGATAAAATGAACATGGCATAGTGGTGCTGACCACCGCGTTTCTGCAGGTCTTCCAGCATCGTGCGGGCGTTGCCGAGCACGTTCCACGGCACCTCGTTATAGACAGGCGTCAAAAGCGCCACGCGCAACGGTTGCGAGCGTCCTTCACGCTTTGGCTGCTCTTGCCGGGACAGCGAGACCATGCCCAGCAGCACGGTGCAGACCGTGAAAGAAATCCAGAAGAAATTGAACGAGATTAGCGTCAGCAGGATACCTTCGACCAGATTAATCCCTTCGGCGCTGAACCAGTCGGACATGACCCAGAGCAGACCCAAAGCCGCCGCCATGGCAGGTGAGAAGACCAGCGCGCGCCAAAACCCGACAGAGGGATTTCGACCCCCGGCAGGTACCTGCGCATCGCGGAATCCCTGCGCAAAGTTCTGGGCTGGCATCGCTAGAGGGGCCTCGGGCGGCATGATATGAAGATCGCGGTTCATATGGTCCAACGGTAAAGCCAGACTTCAGAGGCTGGTTGTTTGTCTTTCAGCAACTGCGCGCGCAGTTCCACGTGGTTGCGTTCGCCTGGTTCGAATGAGAACGCCAGCCGCAACCCGCCCGTGTCTGGGTTACGCTGCAGAACGCCTTCTGAAGTTTCGGCATGGGGCGAGTCGACAAACACCGTGATGGCCTCGGGATCGTCAAGCAGCTCACTGGCTTCGAAATCAATCACAGCCAAACGGCCCTCGCCGAACGTGTTGTCGCCCATCGCGGTGTTGATCACGCGGGCCATAGGGGTGTGCTGCGGTTCCTCGCCCCAGATCAGGCGATAGGACAGATCAATCTGGCTGCCTGCTGCGTAGGGTTCCATCGGGCGCCAATAGGCGACGATGTTGTCATAAATCTCCTGATCCGCTGGGATTTCGACAAGCGTGACAGTGCCTTTACCCCAGTCTTCGCTGGGTTCGACCCACAAGCTTGGGCGTTTGTGATAATTGGCTTCAAGATCCGCATAGTCCGAGAACTTGCGCTTGCGTTGCATCAGGCCAAAGCCGCGGGGGTTTGTGTCGACAAAAGACGAGATCTGCAGGCGAGTCGGGTTCGCAAGCGGGCGCCACAGAACCTCTCCTGCGCCGTTGCGGATCATCAACCCGTCACTGTCGTGCACTTCGGGGCGAAAATCATCGAAACGGCTGTGATTAGTCTGATCGAACAGGAACATAGATGTGCCGGGCGCGATACCGACATGGGGCAGTTCGGTACGTGGGAACAGGGTGGCTTCAATATCCATCACGCAATCTGAACCGGCGGTAACGTGGAAGCGATAGGCCCCTGTAACGCTTGGGCTGTCCATGAGCGCATGAACGACCATGTTACGTTGATCCGGTTCTGGACGCTCCAACCAGAAACGAATGAACTCGGGGAATTCCTCGCCATCTGGATCGCCGGTCTTCAAGGCGAGCCCTCTGGCCGAAAGGCCATAGACTTCGTGCAAACCGATGGCGCGGAAATAGCTGGCCCCTTGCCAAACGCAGAACTCGTCTGTCTCGCCAGGACGGTGCATCTCAGTACGCAGGCGTAGACCTGAAAAGCCCAGCGTGTCGTCAATGGGCAGCTCAGGTACGTCTTCAGACTTATCAAACATGGCTAGATCAAAGGCGACCGGCTTGGTCATACCGTCCTCGACGGTCGATACTTTCACTGTGCGTGGAAAATACAGGCCCGGCGTGAAAAAATCGACGTTGAAGGGCGTCTCGGTCTCGTACCACAGCGCGCGATCCAGCCGGAACCGGATTGAACGGTATTGCTGATACGTCAGGTCCTGCCACTCCTGCGGAACCATCTCACGCTCTGCATAATCGCGGCTGGCCAGGTCGCGGGCCATTGCGATGACGTCGTCTCGGCTGAACGGGGTCTCTCCACCTGTGGCATATGCCGCTGGGGCGAAGGCCAGAGCGGTTGATGAGGCGAGAAAAGCGCGACGTGTAAAGTTCATTTCTTTGATTTCCAAGGTTGTGACTTGAACCAGGCGGCCAGATAAGCCACGCCGATGATCATGGCAAAGCCAATCATGTTGGCGATGAACACACTGGCAACATCCCGCCCACTCAGGTCCAGTCCGACGCCGATAAGTCGTGCTGCTGCCATAGAAAATACGAACACCGCGAGCGATTGCTGACCCACTTTGGTGATGATGGTCAGCAGGAACTGCCAGACCTTTGCGGCTGCCCCATGACCGGTCGCTATCAGGCGACGGCCATGCTCACCGGCGATAACCCAACCCAGATAGGCAAGCGACAGAAAATGCAGATATCGGAATAGACCAAAGTCGGTCTTGTCGCGAAATTCTTTGGTCACTGGCCAGACCTTGCGAATCTCATCAGCCAGATCAGGGGCTGCTGCATTGATCCAAGTGAATACCTTCCACGAGCCGAACGGCATCGAGAAGATCAAAAACAATGCTGCCGCCCAGATCAGAGTTTTCGACACCGGCGGCGCTGGAATCCAACCTCGCATGAACGCAAAGCCGGTGAAGAACAGCAATTGCCACCCGAATGGGTTGAAGAACCACTGGCGCTCTGACCAGGGCTCGGCCGGCAGGTCAAGGTAGTCGAATTGTGCAACGAGCCAGATCGTGACCGAGGCCATGGCGACCGCCCAGAATCCGATACGATATAGCCCCATAAACAGGGGCATCATCGCCAGTACCACCAGATACATCGGTAGAATATCGAAGTAGTTCGGCACATAGGTCAGGGTGAACAGTCCGACGATCTGTGACGCCGGATCGTTGAAGAAATGCTGTAGATTGAGAGAGGAGATATAGTTTTTCTCGAACAGCCCACTCTGGTTCAGGGCCGCCATTGTCATCGCGACAAAGAAGAACAGGCAGATATGCGCCCAGTAGACCTGCCAGATGCGAAAGCTCACGCGTGCGGTGCCCATCCACCAGCCTTTGCGCATGAACGCCCCCCCAAAAGCAATTGCCGAAGCCATGCCTGAACAGAATACGAAGATCTCGGTTGCGTCCGAAAAGCCAAAGCGGGCAGGTATCCATTTGGCCCACGGATCGTTCGGAATATGGGCAATCAGGATGATGAACATCGCGATGCCGCGATAGAAATCCAACCGCGGATCGCGCGTAGCGGCGGGGGCGGCGACCTGAGACGCCACCGGAGCAAAATCAGAAGCGGGCGATGCGGTCGCCATACGGTTTCTGTCCTTCTTGGTCTTTTATTGTTGTTATTCGGCGGGGACGCTTTGTGCGTCGCCGCTGTCGCGTGCGGCCTCGATCAATTCTCGGCGGGCGAGGGCGTAATTGTCCTCTCCCCCGGCACGTTTGGCGCGGCGGTCGTCCAGGATGCGCTCGACAGCATCCAGGCGGCCAGCGCGCAGGCCGGAATCAATGGTGATACGCTCGAATACATCACGTTGGGCGTGGCTGCCACCCGCCAGTTGCATCCCACCCCGGGCATTTGAAAGAAAATCAAAGGCTTGACCGTAAAGGCCTTCTCCAAAGGCCTCAAGCCCCTTGGCGGCGGCAATGCCCGGGTCGGACATGCGGATCGGCGTGTCACCCTGATTGCGCTGGGCGTCATTTTGAATACGCTGCAGCATATTTGCCGTAGCCTCCGAACGATTGTCCCCGGTCAATGCCAGCAAGTAGTGAAGATCGGCGAAGATCAAGCATCCGTCTTCGGTTCGGGCTGCGCTGAGATCGGCCAGTTCTTCCCAGCGGTTGCCAACATCAACGCCCTCAAGCTCTAGCCGGGACAGCAGCGAGGTTGCATTCGAGATATCGCGATAGTCGTCGGTTTTGTCCTGGCGGATGTGATGATCGTAAAGCGCTATAACTTGATCGACTTGCCCCAAATCCAGATGCATCAGCGCCTTGTGCCACCAGACATGATAGCGGAAATTGTTGCAATGCGCCCAAGCGTCCTCACGTCCCGCGAGCCAGTCCAGTCCCAGCTGCGCGTTGCCCGTCATCTCGTGCACGTGCGCTACAGCGTGCAATCCCCAGGCGTCGTCCGAAACCATCCATAGGGCCTGACGACCGGCGATTTCGGCTTTCTCGTAGGCGCCGGTTTCCTCCAGCGCGAACGAGTGGCATCCCAGCAAGTATCCACGTCCGGCGTGGTCGGGTTCATACGCTGGCATCACCCGTTCGATCGACCGACGCATCCCCGCAGCATCGCCCAGAACGAAACGCGTCGCATGGCTGAGCTTCATGGCCAAAGTATCAGTTGGGTGCGCTCGCAGAATCTCTTCAAATTTCTGAACGGCCTGTGATGGAAGGTCGGCCATATACAAACCCAGCGCCTCGGCATATAGCCTTTCCCGGGCTGAAACTGGCTGACGCTCCATTGCTGCATTCGCGGCACTCAGCGCTTCGGCAGCGACCACGATCATCTCGCGCCGGCCCAGCAGAACCATGAACAGCCCCTTGACGGCATGGCCCAGCGCAAAGTCCGGCTCAAGCTCCAGAACCTTGCCCAGATGTTGCGGTGTGACAGCGGCATGCGCCATGAACCCAAGGAGAACACCATCCCATGCCTCGACGCTTGCGGGCTGGTTCAGGGTGTTCATCTGTCCAAAGACGTCTTGTTTCATACTCGGGTCCAATCTGATTGCGACGTTCTACACTGTTCGATGTAACAGAGTGTGCAGCCGGGTCGTAACAGTATCGACCCTGCTCTCGAATTGGTGAAATCCCGTGTGTGAGAAACGCGAAAAAAACCGCCGATTCAAGGGCATGTTTCAGCAACTTGCCGCCTAAACGGGCAGAGTGTTTCAATCTTCGAAGGGATTCTCCGCGTTCAGAACAGCCTGTGTGTCAGCCCCACAGACCGGTGGTGCGCTGCGATATGTTACAGGTGTGCGTGACAGGTTCAGGGGATTCCCGATCAGTTGCACCTCGCCAGGCTCAGCTTGCATCGAGATCTGCATCTGGCGGGCAGCGACCTGATCCGAGGCAAAAACCTGATCGAGCGTCCGCACCGGGCCAACAGGGACTTTCAGGTCTTCAAGCCCCGCGATAACGCTGCCTGTATCCAGCGCCTGAACTGCCGGGCGCAGGATCGCATTCAACGCATCCCTATTTTCAAGACGGGCCGGGTTGGTGGCAAATCGGGGATCGTCGGCAAGCTCTGGCTTTTCGATGAAGCTGCAAAATCTTTTGAACTGACTGTCATTTCCAACGGCCAGAATCACGTGCCCATCCGCCGTCTGATAGACCTCGTAAGGCACAATATTGGGATGCCCGTTGCCGCGCCGCTGAGGCACTTCGCCCGAGGTCAGATAATTCACGCCCTCATTTATCAGCCAAGCGATCTGTGCATCCACCAGCGCCAGATCGATCTGCTGACCCTCGCCAGTCATGTCGCGATGACGCAGCGCAGCCAGAATACCAACGCAGGCATACATACCACACATCACGTCAGCAATTCCGACGCCTACTTTCATCGGCGCGCCGTCGGCGTCTCCGGTCAGAGACATGATCCCGCCATATCCTTGCGCCATAAGATCATATCCGGGCTTCGATGAGTTTGGGCCTGTCTGCCCGTAGCCTGAGATCGAACAGTAGACGAGGTCAGGAAACTCATTGGACAAGGTTGCGTAGTCGAGCCCGTATTTCGCCAGTCCACCGGGTTTGAAATTCTCGATCAGAATATCAGCGTGCGAGGCTAGGCGTCGGACTTCTGCCTGTCCTTCGGGTGTTGCGATATCCAATGCGACCGATTTCTTGTTACGGTTGGAGGACATGAAATATGCGCTCAGGTCTGAGCGGTTGCCATCCGCATCCTCGGCGTAAGGAGGGCCCCATTGCCGCGTATCATCACCACCGGTCGCCGGGTTTTCGATTTTGATGACGGTAGCGCCAAGGTCGCCCAACAACTGCGTACAAGTGGGTCCTGCCAGAATGCGAGACAGGTCCAGTACCTTGACGCCTTTCAGCGGTCCTTCAGATGCGGCCATCATATCCTCCACGGTCAATTTCCGCAGCAATGACAGTGAACTTGTCTGCTTTCAACGCCTGATCCAATGCAGCCCGCAAATCGTCGCGGCTACGAACTGTGTGACCATAACCGCCGAATGCGCGGCCTAAAGCCGCAAAGTCATGGCGGTCAAAGTCCACTCCGCGATTGCCCATCTGGCGCTGGCGCTGTTTCAGTTCGATCAGCGCAAGGCTGGCATCGACAAAGACCAGAAAAGTTGGGTTGCCACCCAATTCGGCGGCAGTCGACAGCTCTCCGGCAACCATCAGAAAGCCGGCATCGCCAGAAAAGCTGATCACGGGGCGATCCGGTTCGGCCAATTTCAGACCGATCGCCATCGGAACGGCACACCCCATGGTGCAGAGCGCCGAGGACTGGATCAACCCTCGTGCCTCCGAACACTCCCACATCTGACTGAGCAGAATGCGATGCGCGCCGCTGTCGGCCGTGGCGAGGGTCTCGGGTGGCAGAACGGCACGAGTTTCTGCGATGATCGCCGCCGGTCCCCAGTCTTCATCTGTCGGAAAAGCATTCGCCAGCGCCGCCTTGACCTGTTCAGGCTCACCATTCGGCCAGGTCTTGCCGGCAGGGTTGCCCTTGGCAATGGCCTCAAGCGTTGCGCCGGTGTCGGCGACCAGATTTAGCCCAGCCTGATGCATGTAATGATCGTTCACCACGGCTGATATGTCGATCACGCGCTTGGTTTCTGGGTCCCATATCTCGCGCCAGCCGGGGCGCATCTCGATAGGGTCATATCCCAAACACAGTACCAGATCAGCCTGTTCCACCAGCGGGACTAGGTGCTTATCGGCCAGCGGAGACAAACCCGCCCCGCCCAGGCAGAGTGGATGATCCTCGGGCACCACCCCCTTGGCCTTGTAGGTGGTGAGAAAGGGAATGTTGAAATGCTCTAGAAATGCTCGCACCACACAGCGCGAGTCGTCGTAAAGAACATCAAGACCGATGATCGCCAAAGGTCGCTCAGCCTCGGCCACCCAGCGGCGGGCCTTTTCCAGACATTCCGCGCCAGGCGCGACAGGAGCAACTTTTGCCAGTCGACGACGTTTAACCCCTGATACGCGCGTATCGGCCACCGAGATAGGCACATCGATGTGTACCGGGCCGGGGCGCGCTTGGTTGGCAAGCGATACCGCCTTGTCGGCGATGATATCGGCCCCGTCGGCCGTCAGCATAAAGCTGCCTTTGGTGATCGAGCGATAGACTTGCGCGTGATCCATCACTTGATGGGTGTAGGTCAACGCCTCATCCGCGTCGACGCATCCGGTCAGCACGATCATCGGCACCCGATCCTGCAGGGCGTTGGCGACCACATTGATCCCGTTCATCGCTCCGGGCCCGAGTGTGGCCACGAGGATTGCAGGTGCACCATCGCGATGGTGGACCGCTTCGGCCATGAAACCTGCAGAGTTTTCGTGTTTTGCAAGGTGGAAAGCAATGCCCGCGCTTTCCAGCGCATCCACCAATGTCAGAACCTCGCCGCCGGGCATTCCGAACGCATGGCGGCATCCGGCCTCGAAAAGGCGTTGTGCCAACAAATCCGCAGCGCGGGGAGACAAGTCCTGCATTAATCAAGCTCCGACAAAGTTATCTGCCAGCAGATTGCGGAGGACGCGTCCGGACGCAAGCAGGTTCACGTCAGTGTGACTATTTGACGGCGTTTTCCGCTACGGCCTGAAACTTTGCGTCCAATTCTATGGCAATCTCGCGCAGAGCGTCTCCGCCCTCGTCTGCGTAAGGGGCAAAGACGAAGCTTGGTGTCTTGTAAGAAAGGGTTGCAGTGCCGTCCTCGTTCTCGGTTACGTAGAAGCGGATGGGCGCTTCGATCATCGCGTTGGTCGAGGTTTCAAGAACACGAACCGCGTAATCGTTGTTGAATGCGCCAATCACCCGGTTGCCCGGAATGCTGATACCGCGCGAGGCCGCCGCTTTGGTCGGCCCGGCCTGTGTCACAACGATCAGGCCGTTTTCCTTTACCGCGGCTTTTGTGTCATCCACGAGGGTCTCATAGCTTTTTCCGCTGGAGTAAACCGCCCATCCAGTAAGAGGTTCGATGCCGTTGGCCCAAGCAGGCATCGCCAGCAGGCAGATCGCAGCCCAAAGCGCCCTCATGTTCTTTCCCTTCCTGTTGACTGGGGAATTGATGACAGAAAAGCGCTGAAACGGGGCTCACAATCCTGTGCGCGCGTCAGGTCGCACGTTTCTTCAGCAGATAGATATCCATGATCCAGCCGTGATCAGAACGGGCCTGCGCGCGGGTATCCAGAATGTCTTGCGCCACATCCGCCAATGGGCCTTTGATCAGAATCTCTTCTTTCATGCCCACATATGCCCCCCACCAGATGTCATAATCGGTCATCTTCAGGCTCTGGAACGAGCATTCGCCATCCAGCATTACGGCCACTTTCGACGCCGTTTCAGGCCATCCATCATCGCGGATGCGACGGCCTGTGGTCACGACATAGGGCGCGCCCAGATCATTGATCGGGATCGCATGGGCTGCAGTCAATGCCTGTAACGCTGTGATTCCCGGCACAACCTGGACTCGCGGTTGCGGGTCCAGCCGCGCTGCAATTCTTAGCGAACTGTCATACAGCGACGGATCACCCCAGATCAGCAACGCCACCTTCTGCGCGTCCGGGTAGGCTGAAATCGCCTCGTGCCAGCGCAGGGCAATTGCGTCGTGCCATTCATCGACGCCTCGGAGATAACCGTCATCTGCCCGGCGTTTGGGAACGTCGAAATAGGCGATCCGTGCAGGTTTGTCGGTGACCTGCGTGATGATGTCTTCGCGCAAACCGGCCAGATCGGCTTTGTTCTCTCCTTTTCGCGGAATCAGGATCAGGTCCGCTGATCTGATCGCCTTCGCCCCCTGAAAGGTCAGGTGGTCGGGATTACCCGTGCCGATTCCGATCAGAATCAGTTCAAACATCTTCGAACTCTGCCAGCGGGCCATACAGGATCAGGGCCGGGGCGGTTCCAACCTCGGATCGCAGCTTGTCGGACAGGTCTCCGATTGTGGAGCGCTCCAAGGATTGCTCGGGAGTTGAAACAGATTCGGCCATCAAAGCAGGCGTGTCCAAAGGCAAGCCATGCGCGCTCAGGGCTTCGACCAGCAAGGGAAAAGTGCGCTTGCCCATAAATACGACCGTCGTCGCGCTAGCATCAGCCAGGGCGGGAAGGTTCAGATCGGTCGGCAATTTGCCACTTACGTCATGCCCGGTGACGAATTGAACACGACGTGCAGTCAGGCGTCGGGTCAGAGGAATACCAGCGGCAGCTGCCGCCGCGACGGCAGAGGGGATGCCGGGAATGATCTCATATTTGATGCCGGCTGCCTGCAACGCGACCAATTCTTCCTCCAGTCGACCGAACAATCCTCCATCACCGGATTTCAGGCGTACCACCTGCTGACCGGTCTGCGCATACTCCACCAACAATCGGCTGACGTGATCCTGCTTTGGCGAAGGGCGACCGGCGCGTTTGCCAACACCAACCAGATCAGCATCGTCACGCGCATGGGTCAGGATCGGGCCGCTGCTGAGATCATCAAACAGCACCGCATCGGCCTTCTGCATCCGGTCTACGGCCTTGAGCGTTAGTAGCTCCGGATCACCCGGACCGGAGCCAATGAAAGAGACAAAACCGGTCATGCCGAGGCCTCTGCAATAAGATGGAAAAATGTGCCGGTGACATTGCCACGTCGCGATCCTGTCTGAGGGCCTTCGGCCCCCTCGGCATCGAAGACTCGCGCAAGAGGAGCGTCAGGTTGTTCGATGATCGAGGAATAGTGGAACTCATGTCCGCGCAAGGCGGTACCCTTGGCAAAGCCAGGCATCGACGCCAAAAGTTCAGCCCTACGATAGCCAAGGTTGAATTTGCGCTTTTGGTATGAGGTTTGCAGACCCAACAACCCCGCCATCTGATGTGGCGCGCCTTCCTTGTCGACCAGAACTTCCCCCAATGCCATATAGCCCCCGCATTCACCATGCACGGGCCGCGTTTCCGCGTGTTTGCGCAGCCCCGTCAAGAAGGTATCTGCTGCCGCCAATGTTCCTGCGTGCAGCTCGGGATAGCCCCCCGGTAGCCAGACCAGTTCAGCGTCTGCAGTTGGCGCTTCGTTTGCCAGTGGGGAAAAGGGCAGTATTTCTGCACCGGCGCTGCGCCACCCTTCCAGCAGATGCGGGTAGGTAAATGAAAACGCTGCATCACGGGCCAGTGCGATCCGCTGCGCCGGGGGTCGCGGCAGCGCTGCTGACGATGGCCCAGCAGGGCCTGATGAGGCCGCCCGTTTGATCGCATCCAGATCGACATGTTCACGCAGGAATGCGGCATATCCGGCGATTGCCGTTTCCAGATCCGGATGCTCAACCGCCTGGATCAGGCCTAGATGTCTTTCGGGCAGAGTCAGATCACCTCGGCGCGGAAGAACGCCCAGAACCGGCAATCCAGCCCGTTCCATGCCCAGCCGCGTCAGCCGCTCATGTCTTGGGCTGGCACAGCGGTTCAGGATCACCCCGGCAAAAGGTAGATCGGGGTTATACATCCGAAAGCCAAGCGCGGTCGCCGCCGCCGATTGCGCCTGTCCTCCGACATCCAGGACCAGAACGACCGGCCATCCCATGCGCAGCGCCGTTTCAGCGCTCGACCCATGCCCCAGCTCTCCGGGTTTGGCGACACCATCAAACAGACCCATCGAGCCCTCGGCCACCACGATATCTGCTCCGGTTGCCTGCTCTGAGATCGCGGTTAGCAGTGGCTCTCCCATCGCCCAGCTATCCAGATTGAACGAGGCTCGGCCCGCTGCAGCGCGGTGAAACGCCGGATCTATATAGTCCGGCCCGCTTTTGAACGGTTGCACGGTCAAGCCGTCCTCGGCCAGCGCGCGGAGCAATCCCAGCATGACTGTGGTCTTGCCTGTACCCGACGACGGAGCGGAAATCAGTATTCCCGGTGGGTTAGTCATCACCATGGCTCCAGCTCGACCACGGACTGTCGGCGCTTTGAGGGCGATAGCGGCGGTCATATGTCTTGGAATACAGACAGCTTTCGTCAAACCCTTCACCTGCAAGCGCCGGACCAACCATGATCAGTGCGGTGCGCGAGATGCTGTTGTCCAGTGCCTCCTTCAACGTGGCAAGCGTTGCGCGGATGATCTTCTCATCCGGCCAACTAGCGCGGTAGACCACGGCGACCGGGCAGTCTGCCCCATAGGCAGGTGTCAGGTCGGCGATGACGTTATCCAGATTTCCGATCGAAAGGTGGATAGCCAAAGTCGCACCTGTTTTAGCGAAGTTTTTCAGTGTCTCGCCTTCCGGCATCGAAGACGCACGCCCGGGCGTGCGGGTCAAGACCACTGATTGCGCCAGACCGGGCAGTGTCAGCTCGGTCCCGAGCGCTGCAGCCGCAGCCGCAAACGAGGGTACACCGGGCGTGACGCTGACCGGGACACCCATCTCTTTCAGACGTCTGATTTGCTCACCCATCGCCGACCAGACCGAGAGGTCCCCGGAATGCAGCCGCGCCACGTCCTGTCCAGCTTTATGCGCTGCTTCGATTTCGGCCATGATCTGATCCAGATCCATGGGTGCGGTGTTTACGATCTTCGCGCCTTCGGGGCAGTGGCCTAGAATTTCCTCGGGTACCAATGAACCCGCATAGAGGCACACCGGGCAGGAGGCGATGATATCGCGCCCGCGCAGGGTCAGCAGGTCGGCGGCGCCCGGTCCGGCGCCGATGAAATGAACGGTCATGTCTGTCCTCCGATGGCGACGGCGCAGGTTGCAAGCCGGTCGTCCGAGATTTGTCTGGGTGAAATCAGCCGCGCGCCATGTCCGGCGGCAGCAAGAGCGGATGCTTCGGCCACGCTGCCGGTGCCATATGTGGCGCGACTGCGGGTTGAGCAAGTAAGTGTGCGTTGTTCGGCAAGATCATTTGCCGGAATGAAATGTATCGGCAGCTCAGTTGCTTCTGCAAGCGCGGCAAGTGCGGCGTGTCCGTCCTTGTCCGCAACGGTCGCAAGGGCATCGACAGTTTTTCCTGTCGAGGCAAGCTCGAAAGCGGCACGAAGACTGGCCAGCGTAGCAGAGGATGAGAAACCTAACCCCGCGACGATCATAACGTGAGGCTCCACTGCACCACTGGGTAGGCAGATTTCCAGCCTCGCCGTGGACCAAGCGCAGCTGCCTGCGCCAGTTCGATGCGCAGCAGGTCTCCGCCGAGCTTGTCGTGCCATTCAGCTAGTAACGCTTCGCTTTCCAATGTCACCGCGTTGGCGATCAGCCGCGTGCCGGCCTGAAGATTAGCGTGTAGCCAGTTCAGCAGATCCGCACTCAGACCGCCACCGATGAACACCACATCGGGTCGGTCAAGATCAGCCAACGACTCTGGTGCAGAACCGTGCACAACGCACAACCGATCCTGCCCTAACGTATTGGCATTGCGGCGAATGCGTTCGGCCCGATCAGCACGCGGCTCGATAGTCGTTGCAGTTAGCGTCGGATCGCACATCAGCCATTCGATGCTGATCGAACCGGTGCCGCCGCCAATATCCCACAGATGCTCACCCCGCTGAGGGGCAAGCGCCGACAGGGTTAGCGCGCGAATGGGGCGCTTGGTGATCTGGCCGTCGGTTTCAAAGATGTCATCGGGCTTTCCCGAGGCTTTGGGAAAGGCACGCCCAGTACCCGCGACATCAAGACCGACACAAACCGGATGTTCGAAGGTTCCAAGCAACGCCTCGGTCAGCGACACGCTGCGCGCGCGTTCACGGGGGCCACCGAGCGCTTCCATGACGTGCAGAGTACAATCCGCAAAATCGGTTTTGCCCAGATAGGTCGCAAGCTCGGCTACGGCTTTGCCGTCGCGCAGCAAGAGAATCGCGCGCAGGCCGGGTGCCAAGTGAGGGCGAAGGCGCGTCAGAGGCGCGGCATGTAGCCCGAAGGTCAACGTGTTTTCAAGCGGCCAACCAAGCCGCGCAGCAGCAAGCGAAAAGGTCGACTGGCCGGGTAGGGCGATCCATTCGTTCGTTTCGAAATTACGCGCGATAACGGACCCGGCCCCGAACCAGAACGGATCACCCGAGGCCAGCACAACGGTTTGCCGACCGCGCAATGCGGTCAGAATTGGCAGGCCATCGGCAAATGGGACCGGCCATTCAATCCGTTCCGCCGCGCTGTCTGGGATCAACGACAGGTGGCGTGTCGGACCCATGACAATCTCAGCGCGGTCCAGCACTTGACGGCTTGCAGGGGACAGGCCATCCAGTCCATCTTCGCCCAAACCCAGAACGGTCAACCACGGAGTTTCAGACATGCCCAACCTCCTGATTCTTGGTGGCACGACCGAGGCGAATGCTCTGGCAAAATCGGTTGCCGATCAAGGCATTCCCGCTACATATTCCTACGCTGGACGTGTCGATAACCCGCGCTCGCAACCCGTGCCGATGCGCGTGGGCGGGTTTGGTGGTGCAGCGGGACTGGCGCGGTACATTCACGAGCACGGCGTCAGCCATGTTGTCGATGCGACTCATCCCTTTGCGGCACAGATGAGCCGAAATGCGGTGGAAGCCTGTGCGGGGGGCGCAACGCCCTTGGCCGCTTTGACGCGACCTGCTTGGGTCGCGCAAGACGGGGACAACTGGCAGCACGTACCGGATATTGAAGGTGCGGTTGAAGCTCTGGCCGGTCCAGCCCGCCGCGTCTTCCTGGCAGTTGGCCGCATGCATCTTCATGACTTCGCAGCCCAACCTCAGCATCACTATCTTTTGCGGCTTGTAGACGATCCGGACGCATTGCCGCTTCCGAAAAGCGATGTGATCGTTTCGCGGGGCCCGTTTTCTGTTGAAGAGGACCGGGCCTTGATGGAACGTCACCATACGCAATTGATTGTATCCAAGAATGCGGGTGGCACCGGCGCGCGGGCCAAACTGGATGCCGCCAGGGCGCTGGGCTTGCCGGTTCTGATGATAGACCGTCCGACCCTGCCGAAGCGGACCGAGTTGGCAAATGTCACGCAGGTCTTGGACTGGCTGGCGCATACTTAATCCTTGGCCAGCGTGAATCTCGGGGTGTAGACGATCGGGGCGCTGTTGCGCTCGACTATGCGGGTCAGGGACGAGCCGACGATGACGACGGTCTGCATGTCCGCCATATCTGCCGTGGCTTCTTCCAGAGTTGAAATCCGCAAAGCCTCATCCTCGCGGGATACAGCGCGTGCGAACAGGATCAGGCGTTCCGGCTCACATTCCTCCCGCAGGATTTCCAGCGTTTTTTCAAACCCTTCCGGTCGAGACTTCGAGCGAGGGTTATAGAACGCCATGGCGAAATCGCCCTGCGCGGCAAGTCGGAGGCGCTTTTCGATCAGTGGCCATGGCTTCAGGTTGTCGCTCAGGTTGATGGCGCAGAAATCATGCCCTAACGGCGCCCCAGCGCGGGCCGAAGCCGCCAGCATCGCAGTGATCCCCGGCAGCACGTCGATCTGTATGTCACGCCAGTCTTTCGGCCCGTTTTCAAGCGCTTCAAACACCGCAGCGGCCATTGCAAACACGCCGGGATCCCCTGACGAGACTACAACGACGCGTTTACCGCCGGCCGCCATTTGCAAAGCGTGCCGAGAGCGGTCGATCTCGACCCGGTTATCGCTGGCGTGCAGGGTCAACCCCTCTCGCTCGGCCACCCGAGCAACATAAGGGATGTAACCAACCACGTCCGTCGCTTCTGCCAGCGCGGCAGTGACTTCGGGAGTGACCAGTGCTTCGTTTCCAGGCCCAAGGCCAGCGATCTTGACCCAACCGCTCATGGTCGGCGTCCCTGTCCATGAACCAGTATGATTGAGAAATAGGGCGTGATTCCTTCGCAATTATCAGACAGTTTGCAGACCCGTTGGTTCGGCATCTGAGCGTATTCGACGATCCACGCGCGGTCATACAGCCCGGCCTGTTTCAGCGCGCGCTTTACCTTGTCGAAGTTCCGCCCGATCTTCATGACAACCAGCGCGTCGGTCTGGGTCATGCGTTCAGTCAGAGTATCCTCGGGCAAGGTTCCAACAAGAACCGTGAGGACATCGTCGCCCCAAGTTATCGGGTCACCGGTTGCGGTCCAGGCGCCGGACATGCCGGTTATGGCAGGTACGACTTCGACTTCAGATATGTCTCGTAGTCGATTGTAAAGGTGCATAAATGATCCATAGAAGAACGGATCGCCTTCGCACAGGACCACTACATCCTCACCATTTTCGGTAAGCGACTTCAGATGTGCGGCACAGTCTTCGTAAAACACCGAAAGGAGTTCATTATACCTTGGATCCGTCACCGGGATTTCGGTGGTTACCGGGTACTCCATTGGAAACTCGATGGCGTCGCCGGGGATCATTCCATTGACGATCTTGCGGGCCTGACCTGTGCGGCCAGGTTTGCGAAAAAACGCCACATGGCGGGCATTGCGCAGCAGGCGGTCCGCACGGACACTCATCAGGTCCGGATCGCCGGGGCCGAGGCCCACGCCGTATATTTTACCCCCGCTCATTCCGTGCGGCTCGCGATAGCATTGATGGCAGCAACTGTGATCGCACTGCCTCCCAAACGGCCTTTGACGATGCAGGAGGGTACGGGCTGCGCTTCCCACAAGGCATCCTTGGACTCGACCGCTCCGACGAAGCCCACCGGGCAGCCGATAATGGCAGCGGGGCGTGGGCAGTCGGGATCTTCCAACATGTTCAGCAGGTGGAAAAGCGCGGTAGGGGCGTTACCGATCGCGACCAGTGCTCCTTCCAGATGCGGACGCCACAGCTCTAGCGCGGCGGCAGAGCGCGTGTTGCTCATTTCGGCAGCCAGAGGGCGCACGCGCTCGTCATGCAGGGTGCAGATCACTTCGTTATCAGCGGGCAGGCGAAAGCGGGTGACGCCTTCGCTGACCATGCGGGCATCACACAGGATCGGCGCGCCATTTTCCAGCGCGGAACGCGCTGCCGAGACAAAACCGTCCGAGAAATGGACGAACTCTTCCAGCCCGACCATCCCTGCGGCGTGGATCATCCGAACGGCGACCTGTTCTTCATCGGCATCGAACCGGGCCAGATCAGCCTCGGATCGGATGGTGGCAAAGCTCTGCTTGTAGATCGCCGCGCCGTCGGTTTCGTATTCATAGGGCATCAGGTGAAGTCCATGGTCATGAGTGTTTCTTCGGTCAGGCCGCGTTGGCAGGGCTCATCCCCCGCACGGCCTTGTTTGACAAGGTCAAATCGTCCGGAATTGCCAACCAAAGTGACATCGGCCGGACCCATTCGGGCGCATCCCTTGGCGCAGCCCGATACATGCAGGCTGCCTGCAACGCGCGCGGCCAGGGCGCGCGCCACACCGCGGGTTTCGACCTGCGCCTGCGGGCAGTATGGCGCGCCGGGGCAGGCGTCGGTTGTTCTCAGCGGGTCGGTGCCATCTGTGACAAAGTCAAGGGCGGGTATCGCCGCCCCGCCTTCCAACAGGAACAGCCGCCATGGTGTGACCCGCAGGGCAGTGGCGTTGCTGTTTTCGATCAGCAAATGGAGTTGCCGCGCCGGTAGCTGCCCAAAGGCAGCGCCATAGAGTGTCCCCTGCACGCAGGCTCCCGGTTGAAGAGGCACGCCAATGGGGCCGGGCGCGCTGCCTTGCCACTCGTTGGGCAAACCATATGTGGCAACGGTCCGCGCCATGCGGCGGGTCTCGGTTGTGTGGGTTTGCGCAAACCACTTCGCCAACGCGATCACTTGGTCGATGGCTTGAGCTTCCGACACCACTCGCCCGGTTTCGGCCCCGTCCGCGCGCAGGATCAGGCTGCCCGAACCGAGTTCAAGCCGGATATCCGCCGAGTCATCGGCCAATAAACGCTCGGAACCTGTGTCGATGGCAAAGCCGAACTTGGCAGGTAAATCCGGAAGCTCGGCCAGACGCTGGATCAATTCCTGTGTCAGCCGAGCGGTCAGATCACCGGCTTCATAGAGTGGCGAGACCAGAATGTTGCGGCGAATTTCGATTCCGGGTTCGGCGTCCAGCAGGTTCAGCGAGGAAAGCGCGGCCAACAAGGATTGATGGTCGGTTTCCTTTGCTCCACGCAGCTGAAGGTTGGCGCGGTTGGTAAGGTCGATCGTGCCATTGCCGAACCGTTCCGCCAATTCGCACAGCCCTATCGCCTGTTGGGCATCCAGGCGCGCCAGCCGAGGGCGCACACGCACGACCAGCCCATCACCGGACATCATCGGGCGATGGGCACCGGGGCACCAGCCCTGCACGATGGGCGCACTCATCCCAACCCCTCCAGGTCGGCGCGGATCGAGTTCCGGCGGGTATGCCATAGCCCTGCCTCCAGCAGTGCCCGGAACCGATCCTGCATGGCCTGATGTGCTTGCGGGTTTGCCTGTTGCAGGAAGGCGTCGACCTCTTCATTGCCCAGCGTGGCGTCGTGGTACAGATCGAACAGATGCGGTGCGACTGTGCCGGACAGATGCGCGAAAGATGCCATATGATCCAGCGTCGCCGCGATTTCAGCGGCACCCCGAAACCCGTGCCGCTGCATTCCGGCAATCCAGCCCGGGTTGGCGGCGCGGGCATAGACGACGCGGCTGATTTCCTCGGGCAGGGTACGGGCGCGCGGGTTGTCCGGGTTGGTATTGTCCAGATGATAGAGCTGTGCGGTACCGCCGGTGATTTTCTTGGCGGCGGCAAATCCGGCCTCGTGCGTGGCATAGTCGTTGGCCAGCAGCAGATCGGTTTCGGTCAGGTCCTGTAGGTGCACAAAGCTGTCGGCATTGGCGACGCGCTGAGAGATGCCGTCCTTATCTTGCGCTATATGCTCGCCTTCCAAAGCGAAGGAACTGGCATCAAGCCAAGCCTCACCCGCTTGCACGCGTGCCTCATCCGTATAGGTTACGGACAGATGAGTCATGTTCAGACCATAGCTGCCGGGGGCTGGCCCATAGACCCGCGCCGCAGGCTCCTGACCGGCGTAAGGATTCCAGTCGGGTGCTTCATCTCGTTTGGTCAATGCGCGGACAGCCTGACCGTACAGCGCTGAAAGCGTCGGGAACACGTCCCGAAACAGTCCAGAGACGCGCAGTGTTACGTCCAGACGCGGGCGGCTGAGATCGGTGATCGGCAACACTTCGATGCCCGAGACCCGCTCAGACCCTTTATCCCAAACCGGCTTCACCCCCAGCAGATGCAGCGCCATGGCGAATTCCTCGCCCGCTGTGCGCATAGTGGCCGAACCCCATAGATCGACGATCAAGCCCTTGGGGTAGTCGCCTTCTTCCTGCAGATGCCGCCGAACCAGCTCTTCGGCGAGCTTGACGCCTTGTGTATAGGCCGCGCGCGTGGGAACCGAGCGCGGGTCGGTCGTATATAGATTCCGCCCGGTCGGCAAAACATCCGTACGCCCGCGATAGGGGGATCCGGACGGCCCGGCCTCGATCCGTTTGCCCGCTAAAGCGTCAAGCAGGGCAGAGCGTTCAGCTTGGGCTGAGGGGGCAGCGTCGAAATTGCCCGTCTCATCGGGGACGCGCCCATAGATATGCAGCCCATCACCGAACTGGCTTTCCTTGATGTCGCAGACAAATCGGTCAATGCGCGTGATCGCCTCGGCGGTACAGGTGGCCTGATCGAGGCCAAGATCGCTTTCCAGCCCGATCGCCTGCGCCTCGTCCCGGATATCTTCCTGCAGGCGATCGCGGCGTTTGGGGTCTAGCCCGTCCGCGTTCGAGAACTCGTCCAACAGCGATTCCAGCCGCACCATGCGATCTGGTGTGCCGCTTTCCTTCATCGGGGGTGGGATATGGCCCAACGTAACCGCCCCGATCCGACGCTTGGCCTGCGCGGCCTCGCCGGGGTCGTTGACTATGAAGGGGTAGATCACCGGCAGATCGCCGATTAACGCCTCGGGCCAACATTCGTTGCACAAGGCGACTGATTTTCCCGGCAACCATTCCAGCGTGCCATGCGCGCCGATATGGATCAGCGCATCCGCGCCCAATCCTTTGCGCAGCCACAAGTAAAAGGCGACGTAGGCGTGGCGCGGTGTGCGCGACAGATCGTGATAGTCGTCATCGCGCAGTTCGGGTGTGCCGCGCTCGGGCTGCAGCGCGATCAGAGCCTTTCCGCGACGCAGCGCAGTGAAGTGGAATGCGCCGTTTGTGAAAGCAGGGTCGTCTTCGGGAGTGCCCCAAACCTTATTGAGATCGGCGCGGAGTGTTTCCGGTAGCGCCGCCAGCGCCGCCTGATAATCCTCTAGCGGCCATGAAATCCGGGCATCAAGAAGAGTTTCAGCAATTGGCTCGGCAGGCGCGGTGTCATACCCGTCGCCTTGCAGGTCGAGCAACATTGCCTCGGCCGAGGCCAGCGCATCCAGACCCACTGCATGTGCCATCTGCCAGTCTTTGCCGGGATAGGTCGATAGTACCAGCGCCGGAACCTGCTCCGCTCTGGGTTTGTCGTGAAGGTTCAGCCAGCCGGAGATGCGGTTGATGATGGCTTCGATCCGTTCGGGTTCAGCCCGATGAGCGAAGCGAGAATATTCGAGATGCGGGTCGCGTTTGCCCGGCTCTTTGAAGGATACGATGCCCGCGTTGATCCGCCCGTCCACTTCCGGAAGGACCACATGCATGGCAAGATCAGCTGGTGAAAGGCCACGTTCCGCTTCGGCCCACGCTTTGCGGCGTGAGGTGGCCAGCGCCACCTGAAAGACCGGCACCTCTGCCACATCGAGAGGTGAGGTGCCTGATGCGCCCTTGCCTGAGAATGAGGTGGCGTTGACGATCGCCGAAGGCTTCAGCGCCACAATAGTCTCGCTCAGCCAATCGGCGGCATTTGGTGCTTTGAGCGACGGGGCAAACAGGCCGACGGCCTCAAAACCTCGCGCGCGCAAGCTGCGGATCAGCGCTGCGATTGGGGCTGTGTCCGCCGAGGTCAGATAAGCACGATAGAAGGTTACGATGATACGTTTCGCATCACCGGGCAGAGCGTTTTCTGCAGGGATCACGCCGTGATCTGGGCACCAGGCACCGCATTCGGGGATGGTCTTGGCGCCCATGACCGGACCTGCATACAACCCCGCAGCCAGTGCCATCTGCGCCAGAGCGGCCTGCGCCGCGACCTCACCGCCGGTGTCGCACAGATGCGCCAGCCGCCGCAGGGTCGAGACAGGCAGGGTAGAGTAATCATCCAGCCGCGTATCCTCGCGACCGTCTGCGGGCAGTACGGCCAGTGCAATCCCTTTGGCCTGCGCCAGCGCCAGAACCTGCTGCAAGCCGTAGGCCCAATAGGGCACTCCACCGATCAGACGGATCAGGATGCCCTTTGCGCCCTCCAGTGTCTGCTCGACATAGGTGTCGACTGAGAGGGGATGCTTCAGCGCCGTCAGATTGGCCAGCCGCATCGTTGGCATGCGTCCTTCAGGCCCACCTCCACGATGCCATCCCGCCGCGAAAGCGCCAAGGTCACTGTCGGAAAAGGACAGCACCACCAAATCCGCCGGGCTCTGGCCCAGATCGGTCGGGGTCTCGGTTTCTTCGAGCCCATGGCTTTCGCGGAAGACGACGTGCATAGGTCTTACTCGGCAGCCTCGGTTACACCCACGAGGATATCCCGGATCTCGGCCTCTTTGATATCGTCATGCTCGGCAATGACCACAAGGCGCGAGCGACGGTCTTCGCCGGGCTCCCACGGGCGGTCATATTGGTGACGTACGCGCGCACCGACGGCCTGAACCAGTAGGCGCATGGGCTTGCCCTGAACGGCGGCATAGCCTTTGACGCGCAGGATATTCAACTCGTTGGCCAATCGTTCAATCTTGGCGACCAGATCAATCGGATCGGTTTGCTCGGGCAGTTCAACGATGATGCTTTCGAAATCGTCATGCTCGTGATCGTGATGGCCGTCGTGATGGCTGGGACGCGCGTCCATGTCATCCTCGGCCGCGGCTTCTAGACCCAGCACGACGCGGACGTCCACGGCACCCTCAGCCACTTCGACTACGGGCAGGGGGCGGGGCGCTTCGGCGGCGATGATCTCTTTCGCTTTCGCAACGCCTTCCGGGCCAGCCAGATCGGGCTTGGTCAGCAGAATGATGTCGGCGCAGGAAATCTGATCCTCGAACACCTCGGACAAGGGAGTTTCATGATCAATCGAGTCATCTGCCATGCGTTGCGCATCCACCGCCTCGACATTCGGAGCAAACCGACCAGCGGCCACAGCCTCGGCATCGGCCAGAGCAATCACGCCATCGACGGTGATTTTCGAGCGGATATCGGGCCAGTCGAACGCCTTCAGCAGGGGTTTTGGCAGGGCAAGACCGGAGGTTTCGATCAGGATGTGATCGGGGCGCGGCTCTAGTGCCATCAGGGCTTCAATGGTCGGGATGAAATCATCGGCCACGGTGCAGCAGATGCAACCATTGGCCAGTTCCATGATGTTTTCTGCGGGGCAATCAGGAATGGCGCAGGACTTCAGGATATCGCCATCGACGCCGACATCGCCGAATTCGTTGACGACCACCGCCAGACGCTTGCCCTGCGGGTTCTGCATCAGGTGTCGCACCAAAGTGGTTTTGCCCGAGCCCAAAAAGCCGGTGATCACAGTGACGGGGAGTTTCTCAAGATTGCTCATTTCAGGGCTCCAATCGGGGGAATGCGGGCCGCACAGTTTTTGCGGAAATGTTCAGGACGTTCACGCCATTTGACCAAACCGTCCTCGGTGGCGAGGTATTTGGCTGCGCCTTCGACGATGGTTTCAACATGGTCGATCTCGTTCAGATGCTCATACACGAAAGTCCAGCGATCCGGTCCTCCGCGTAGCACGATCGAGCAGCCTTCATCGCAATTCGACAGGCATTCCACAGCTTTCAATGTAATGCCTTCGGGCAGGCCCGCCTGTTCAAGCGCCTTGTGCAGCAACGTGCCGGGGCGCTGGGCGTCATCCTCGACAGGCAGCCCACGACGGCAGGTAGTGCAAACCAGCAGTTCGACCGGTGCGGTCTCGGTCATGTCTCTCATCCCCCCAAATCCTCTTCGTGGGGGACGGGGTTTCATGCGGGCCGATCACAGCCCCACACCGGAACACCCCGTCCGGTTTCATCTTCGGGCGTTGGCAGGTCTCCCGGCTTGCGGATGTCAGAGGAGGCCTCTGTCGGATGTCCCGCCTTCCCGGCCATACTGCCAGTGGCTTTGGGCACCCTCTCCGGTCACGGTCGCGGGGGCGGCTGCGTTTGACGGCAAAAACCGCTGACGCATTCCCTTTTCATCTGCTCTCGCAGACACCAACGAAAGGGACATGCGGCAGGGCAGGGTTGCTTGTCAAGCGAGTCGCGCCGATCCGTGAAAAAGCGGATAAAAAGCGACCTGTCGGGGTCGCTGGGCGGCATGATACTTCTGCAACGACGTGCTGGCATGGCAGCAAGATGCGAACAGGAGGATACCGCGCATGAAGGTAGGGTTTATCGGGCTGGGGAATGTAGGGGGCAAGCTATCTGGATCGCTGCTACGAAACGGTATCGATCTGACGGTTCATGACCTGAGCCCGGATCTGGTGACCGAATTCGTCGCCAAAGGTGCCAAAGCCGCCGAAAGTCCGGCGCAGCTGATGCGTGATTGCGATGCGGTGATAACCTGTTTGCCTTCTCCTGCGGCCTCGGATGCGGTGATGCAGGAAATGTTGCCAGAGGTCGGCCCTGGCAAAATCTGGATGGAAATGTCGACCACCGACGAAGCCGAAGTCAAACGCCTTGGCGCAATGGTCATCGAACGAGGCGGCGCAGCGGTGGATTGCCCGGTTTCGGGCGGATGTCACCGGGCAGCGACGGGTAATATCTCGATCTTCGCAGGCTGTGATCGTGAGACTTTTGAACGTATCCTGCCATTCCTGACCACCATGGGGCGGCGCATTTTGCACACGGGCGATCTGGGCTCGGCCTCTGTTCTAAAGGTGTTGACCAATTATCTGGCTACCGCCAACCTGATCACCTGCGCCGAGGCATTGGTGACAGCCAAGGCCGCCGGCATGGACCTTGGAACCACCTATGAGGCGATCAAGATATCGTCAGGCACATCCTTCGTGCACGAGACCGAAAGTCAGGTCATCCTGAACGGCTCGCGCGATATTTCCTTCACCATGGACCTGGTGAAAAAAGATATCGGTCTGTTTCAGGAGGTCGCCGACCGTGCCGGAGTTCCCCTTGAGATAAACCCATTGATGATCAAGATTTTCGAAGATGGCATCGCGCGATATGGTGAGCGTGAACTGTCCCCGAACATCATCAGGCGGCTAGAGGACGCGACCGGACTGGAGATCCAAGCGCCAGGGTTCCCAACCGAGATGCTGGACGACGAGCCAGAAGAACCGGGTTATGAGGTGATCCCGCAGAATCGGTAGATCGATTAATCGGCAAGCATTGCGGCTGTCTGGCGACCTGGTTGGACAAAATTCTGGTGCTATTCTAAATAGGTCGACAGGAGTCCGACACCGGCACAGGCAAGAGAACAACTTATGACGAATGAGACCTTTCTCATCGTAACAACGATGAAAAACGAAGGGCCTTTCATGATCGATTGGGTGGCCTACAACCACGCAATCGGTTTTGATGACATTCTGATTTATACCAATGATTGCGCTGATGGTACCGATGCCATGGGCGAACGGTTGCAAGTGCTTGGCTGGGCTCACCACCAACGAAACAGACTGGGTCCGCGCGCCGCGCCGCAGGTTCGTGCATTTTCGCTTGCGCGGAACCACCCAAGCTATCTGTCTTCGGATTGGATTCTCAGTTTGGATGTGGACGAGTATATCAATATCCGTTTGCCCAATAGTGATATAAGAAGCCTCGTTGAGGCCAGCGGCGTGGCGGACGCGATCTCGATCTGCTGGCGCATGTTCGGAAACGCGGGTCAGAACGATTTCGTTGATCGACCTGTACCTGAGACTTTCTTTCTGGCCGCCACCGAAGACGGCTATCCGCATCACCGGACCAAAGGGTTCAAAACGCTGTTCCGCAACAACGGAAAATTCAGCCGTTTTCGCGCCCATCGTCCCAGGATCAATCCAGAAGATGCACCGAACCCTGACGCGCCATACGAAGGCGTGTTGTGGCGGGATTCGGGCGGGAACCTCTACCCAGCAGACCAAGTGAAATGGAAAGCATGGCGTGGTTTCAGCCATGAATTCGCGCGCATTCATCATTATGCTGTGCGCAGCACTGATAGCTTTTTAGTCAAGCGCGACCGTGGGCGCACCAATCATGTGGGGCAGGATCAAGGGCTCAAATACTGGCTCATGATGAACCACAATGATGTTGAGGATCGCTCAATTCTGGAACACATGCCGGCTATGCACGACATCAAAGCTGAGATGATGGCAGATCCGCAATTGGCAGACCTTCATCATAAAGCATGTGAGTGGCACAGGTCGAAAGCCGAAGAATTGAGAGCCAGACCGGATTGGGTTGATCTGGTTGAAGCGTTGCAAAATTCCTCAACCGGAGAAGACGTCTATGGGTGAAGCTGTATCTGCTGAGGATCGCCGCAAGAAGCAAGCTGAGCAGCGCGAGCGGAAGGATTCCCTGCGGCGCGAAATGCTCAAGACCATGCCGCATGGACGGCTGAGCGTTGAAATTGGCGTTTGGAAGGGCGAATTTTCGCGGATTCTGCTGGAAGAGCTACAGCCCTCGAAATTGTGCCTCATCGATCCCTGGCAAGTACAGCAAGACCCGGATGGCGGTGCTTCGCTTGCCGGAGCGCGCTCGCAAAAGGATATGGATCGAATTTACGAGGCAGTGACGGGCAAATACAGCACCGAGATTGCCAAGGGGCAAATTTCGATCATTCGCGACTATTCGCAACCGGCGCTGAGTCTGTTTGAAGATCAAAGCATCGGGTTTGCCTATTTGGACGGCGACCATTCCTACGAGGGCGTAAAAACGGATCTGGATGCTTTGCTGCCCAAGATGATCGAAGGCGGCGTAATCATGCTTGACGATTATCACAGGCGAGGGTGGTGGAAAGATGACGTGATGCGTGCGTTCCACGAATTCCTCGGGGCACATTCTGCGGGGCTGCGGCTCAAGGCCATCATGGGGGCGCAAGTGGCCGTCGAGAAACTTTGAGCCGAGATCATTTTTCTGATTATAGATTCGTGCGAAGTAACCTGGGCTGGCTGATGTCTTCCAGCGTCAACAGAGTTAAGCAACAAGTTCAGCGATGACGGATAGGGTTGATGTCTAAGTCCGATCATCTTTGAATAGCGGCACTTTCCCAGGCAGACAGGAACTTTCTGCGCTTCAGCGTATCGAGGAACGTCAACAGCGCAGGGTCCAGCGCTATCGCTGCGCTTTCGGTCGTGGAATCCTGCGTGTCCAGAAGTGGCAGTGCTGCCATTGATTCCGGATTCAGCGTGGTCAAGTGCCGGACAAAGGTTTCCGCTTCCTCCGGCAAGCGGCTTTTGCCAGTTACCATGGCGGTTCGCATCATCGTCGTCTGAAAATCCGAAGGCAGAATGATCTGAAGGGCATCCTTTCCTTCTGTTCGTACCGCCGCATAACTGCCAAGCACGTTGTAGGCCACCGCGATTGTACCATCCGCCAGGTCGTTAATCATGTCGCCCGAACAACAATACAGCCGCACGTCCAGGCCGCCCAAAACCTCCATCAAGCGCCAATAGGTTTCCGAGGCGCGGGCGTCCTGCGTCGCGAACAAATAGCCCAATCCCGACTGGCGCACGTCATAAGTGCCGACTTTGCCCCGAAAATCATCCGGGCGGGCGCGCAGCGCTTCGATCAGTTCCTGCCGCGTTTGCGGCATTGGTTGTCCTTCGAACGCGGTGCGGTTGACAACGATGGTTGCGGGTTCCGAAGTGAAGGCGAACAGGCTTTGATGCCATTGCGCCCAAGGGGGGTGCGGAAGATCGTTAAGCGCCAGCGCATATCCGTCATTCGCGAGCTTCAGTTGCAGGTCCATCGCGCTGGAAACGACAACGTCGAACGCTTCTGGCGTGGCTCGGACGCGTCGGTCGATATCGGCCGTGCCGGTCACCAGATATTCGACCGATATCGCTGGATTCTGGGCGACGAAATCCTCGATCAGCGGCGCAAACAGGGCGGTATCGGTGCTGGAAATGACCCGCAGTCGGGGGCCGTCGGCACTTTCGTTGAATATTTGTCGGTCTTCCCAATCCTGAGCCCCTGCGCCGCTGGCGAACAGGCACAGGATCAGAGTGACAAGATAACGCATGCGCCGCCCTCCGCTTTGTTTGACAGTACCAGCGTGCCGCCATGGGCGACCGCGACGTCCTGGGCAATGGTTAGCCCGAGGCCCGATCCGATGGTTCCCGCCGCGTTCTGACCACGTTCGAAACGTCTTGTGAGCGTTTCGATTTCATCTGGCGGAAAGCCTGGCCCCTGGTCACTGACCGTGATCCGGGCTGTGGGTGACCCTGCGACATCGATGACTACGGTACTGTCCGCTGGCGCATATTTAAGCGCATTGTCTACCATGTTCCGCACCGCATTTTGGATGAGGATGGGGTCGCCCGAATACATGACCTGCGGATCGCCGCTCAAAGCAAGCGAAAGGTCTTTCATTTCAGCGATGGGCGTCAAGCGCTGGACAAGCTCACGGATCAGAGTCACCAGATCGATATCCTCGCGCTCCAGATGGTCGGCGCGGAATGTGATCATGGCGTGATCCAGTAGTTGCCCCGCAGCCCTAGAGCTTTCGTCGATGGCGCGCATCATTGATCGTAACGCCTCGCGGTTGTCTTCTCTCTCGACCCGTTGCAGCGTCGCCTCGGCATAAGACCTGACCGTTGCCAGCGGGGTGCGGACCCTATGGGCGGCCTCGGCGATAAAGTCCTCGGATTGGCTGAGAGACTGGTCCAGGCGTCCCATCAGCGAATTCAGCGATGACACCAAAGGCGCCATTTCACGCGGTACTGGTTTTTTGAATGGGCTGAGATCTTGCGGTCCCCGACGGGTGACGGATGTCGTTAATCTGTCGAGCTGGCCGATGGTGGCCGAACTCACCCAGAAGGACAATACAGCCGCAAGCACAAAGAACCCCAATCCCAAAAGGCCGGCATTGCGTGAGATTTGATCCAGCGTCTCCGACAGCGCATCTTGGGTCTGTCCCAAGGCCACTTCGATTTCTGTCTGATTTCCCAGCCCAACCAGTGTGCGGCTGGCACTGACCTGACGAACGTTTTCACCGCGCACCTCACCGAAGCGAAAGGTCCACTTTCCATCAGCGGGTCCTTGAGTTGGGGTCAGGTCTTCGTAGCCGGACAGGAACTCGCCATCCTGAAAGATCGCATAAAACACTCGGTCGTCCGACGGCGTGCTCAGCATTGAAAAGGCGGCATAGGGGATATCGACTTCAAGCTCGCCTCCACGCAGCGCCGCGGCATCGAGGATCGAGGTGACTGAGGCACCCAGAATGTTGTCCTGACCTTGCTGGGCAACCTGAACTGCATAGTCGCGGACAGCAAAGAACAGCACGAGGGCCAGAATCGCGGCACCGCCGATTAGCGTTAGCGCAAGACGGTTTCGCAGTGATCCGGAAACATTTGGATTAATTGCCATGATCCAGCCTGTAGCCCAAACCGCGCAACGTTGTGATCCTGAGGTCCGATTTTTCCAGATGCTTACGCAGTCGTCCAACATACACCTCGATGGCATTGTCCGAAACATTGTCGTCGTAGGAGAACAACCGGTCCGCCAGCTTCTGCTTAGAAAACACCTGACCGGGGGCGTTGATCAGCAGTTCCAACAAGCGCAGTTCGCGGTTGCGAAGCGAGACGATGTCGTCGCCCACCGTCAAATGACCCGCAACCGGATCAAAGACGACGCCGCCAATTTCAATCGTCGTTTTGGTCTTGCCGGATTTGCGTCTCAGCACTGCGCGGCAGCGCGCCTCAAGTTCGGCATGGTCGAAGGGCTTGGTGACATAATCGTCCGCCCCAAGATCGAGTGAGCCGATTCGATCCGACACTTGACTGCGGGCGGTCAGAACGATGACAGGTGTGTCCAGATGGCTGGCGCGATGCCGTTTGAGGAAATCGCGCCCGTCCCCGTCGGGAAGCATGATGTCCAGCAGGATCAGGTCATACTCATCGATTTCAACAAAGGCCACAGCATCTTCTATTTTCTCTGCGTGATCAACCACATGCCCGTCAAGCCGCATGCGCGAGCTTATGGCATTGGCGAGGTCCAGATTGTCTTCGACCAAGAGGAATTTCATCGGGATCCAATAGTAATTTCACCCATGACAGGTTGATGTCAGGTTGATGTGTTTAGGTTTCGAATAATCTGAGCCGCACTGCGGCCGGTTGTCAAACGGGAGGAATTCATGACGACAATCAAACTGGGCCGTCGCGCCCTGATCGCGGCTGTGACCGCTATTGGTCTGGCTGGACCGACTTTCGCTGAAGAGGTCGTAGATAGCATCCACTTTCTGATCCCCGGTGGCGCAGGGGGCGGCTGGGACGGCACTGCCCGTGGCACAGGTGAGGCGCTGACGAATGCGGGTCTCGTGGGAACTGCATCCTACGAAAACATGTCGGGCGGCGGCGGTGGTAAAGCCATCGGATATCTGATCGAAAACGCCGACAGCAACCACGGCACGCTCATGGTCAACTCGACCCCGATCGTGATCCGCTCTCTGACCGGAGTGTTCCCGCACAATTTCCGCGACCTGACACTGGTCTCGGGCACGATCGGTGATTACGCGGCGATTGTTGTGGGCAAAGACAGCCCCATCAATTCAATGGCGGACCTGCTAGCCGCGTATGACGCCGATCCAAGTACAACGGCCATCGGCGGCGGTTCTGTGCCGGGTGGGATGGACCATCTGGTCGCGGCGATGGTTATGGAAGCGGCAGGCAAGGACGCTTTGGGCGTGAAGTACATCCCCTATGATGCAGGTGGCAAAGCGATGGCCGCGCTTCTGTCCGGTGAGATTGCCGCGCTGTCGACCGGTTTCTCGGAGGCTGTCGATCTGGCGAATGCGGGTGAGGTGAAGATCATTGGCGTCACCGCGGAAGAGCGCGTGGATGCAGCCCCTGATGCGCAGACCATGAAAGAGCAGGGCATCGACACAACTTTCGTGAACTGGCGTGGGTTCTTTGCTGCTCCTGGTCTGCCAGAGGACAAGCTGGTCGCTTATCAAGAAGCCATCGCCAAGATGTATGACACACCTGAATGGGAAGAGGTCCGCGCCCGTAACGGTTGGGTGAACATCCACAACTCGGGTGCTGATTTCCAATCGTTCCTGGAACAGCAGGAAAAGCAGATCGGCGATCTGATGAAAAAGTTGGGTTTCCTGTAAGGATACCTCGGGCAGAGCGGGCAACCGCTCTGCCTCAACCAACAATAAATCAAAGGAGGGGGAAACATGGCGCTGGATCGCTGGATCGCGCTCGTTTTGCTGGGCATATGCCTGACATATGGCTACACCGCCTGGTTCACGATGGATGGCAGTCTGCCCCCCTTCATGCAGCGCAACCCCATTTGGCCGAGCACCTTTCCCAAGGTGCTGTCGATTTTGGGGATAATTGCCACAACGATTATTCTGCTGGGATTTGAAAAGGCTGAGCCCAAAGAGGCTGATATCGATTATCGGAGGCTGGGCGAATATCACTTGGGCCAGGCGCTGCTGTTGCTGGCTTTGATGGTTGCCTATGCGCTGTGCCTACGTCCGGTTGGATTTCTGATCTCGACATCCGGGTTCCTGATCCTCGGTTCTTTCATTCTGGGCGAACGCAAATGGCACGTCATGCTGCCGGTTGCCGTAATCGCTACAGGTTCAGTCTGGTACCTCGTGCAAGAGGTTCTTGGCATCTACATGCGACCCTTGCCGGGCGTTTTCGGAGGCTGACATGCTTGAAGGATTGTTGATCGGCCTACAAACGGCATTCTCCATCCAAAACTTGTTGATGGTCATAGCGGGCTGTCTGATTGGTACATTCATCGGCATGCTGCCCGGTCTTGGGCCGATGTCGATCATCGCCATTATGATTCCGGTCGCCATTTCGATGGGCGATCCGTCCGCCGCATTGATCCTGCTTGCCGGTGTCTATTACGGCGCGATCTTTGGTGGCTCGACATCTTCCATTCTTCTGAACGCGCCGGGGGTCGCGGGAACCGTGGCCTCAAGCTTCGACGGCTATCCGATGGCTCGTCAGGGCAAAGCCGGGAAGGCGCTCACAGTTGCCGCTATCGCCAGTTTCGCCGGGGGTACGATAGGCGCGCTGCTGCTGATGATCTTTGCGCCTGCATTATCCTCGGTCGCACTGCTGTTCCACTCGGCTGAGTACTTTGCCTTGATGGTAGTGGGTCTGTCCGCCATCGCCGCTTTTGCGGGAACCGGGCAGGTGGCCAAGGCAATTGTCATGACCATTCTCGGGCTGATCATGGCCACCGTCGGCGAGGGCGCGCTGTTCAACTTGCCGCGTTTCACGATGGGGATCATGGATCTGCAGTCCGGCTTTGGTTTCATCACGCTTGCAATGGCGATGTTTGCCCTGCCCGAAGCGCTGTTTCTGGTTCTCAAACCCAAGGACCTGCAAGGCGACGAAGGCGAAATCAAGGACCTGCGCATCACAGGATCCGAGGCAAAGGCCATCGCTCCGGTGGTTGGTCGCCAATCTGTGCAGGGTTTCTTTATCGGTGTGCTTCCGGGGGCGGGGGCAACGATTGCCAGTTTCCTTGGCTATGCGGTTGAACGCAATATTGCCCCGAAAGAAGAGCAGGAAGAGTTCGGCAAAGGCTCGATCAAAGGTCTGGCAGCACCCGAGACAGCTAACAATGCTGCCTGTACCGGTTCCTTTGTTCCGTTGCTGACGCTCGGCATTCCAGGTTCCGGAACTACGGCCATTTTGTTGGGCGCACTGATCGCGCTGAATGTGACACCGGGTCCGCGCCTGATGATCGACGAGCCACAGGTATTCTGGGCTGTCATCATGTCGATGTTCATTGGCAATCTGGTGCTGCTGATCCTGAATCTGCCGTTGATCCCCTATATCGCCAAGGTGCTTGCAGTACCGCGCAACTATCTGATTCCGTTCATTTTGTTCTTCACCCTCATGGGGGCCTATATCGGGCAGAACAATGCCACGGAACTGCTGATATTGGTCGGCTTCGGCGTCTGCGCCACAGCACTGAAATTTGCCGATTACCCTCTGGCACCGCTGCTGATCGGTTTCATCCTTGGTGGCATGATGGAGGATAACTTTGCCCGCTCCATGCAGCTGTATGACGGCATCGCCTTTATCTGGGAACGTCCGATGACGCTGGGCCTGTTGGTGATTGCCCTCCTTCTGGTGCTGTTGCCCAGTTACCGCGCACGTCGCGCCAAGGCGCGAGCGGCAGGCGTGGCCGATGGCGACTGAGCCACTTTCAGGCATCCGGGTTCTTGACCTGACTAATGTCCTGGCCGGGCCGTATTGTTGCTACCAACTGGCCCTGATGGGGGCCGAAGTGATCAAAGTCGAACGCCCCGGCAGCGGAGATCTGGCCCGTGTGCTGGGGGCGGATCCTGATCGGAACAAGGCCGGCATGGGCATCAGCTTTCTGGCGCAGAATGCAGACAAGAAATCCGTGACTTTGGATATGAAGGCTGATCGGGGAAAGGCTCTGCTCAAGCGGCTGGTCAAGACTGCCGATGTGCTGGTCGAGAACTTCCGGCCCGGCGTGATGGACCGGCTTGGGCTGGGGTATCAGGTTCTGCGCGCCGAGAACCCCAGACTGATTTATTGTGCCATCAGCGGGTTTGGTCAGGATGGACCACGCCGGGACGATCCGGCCTATGACCAGATCGTGCAGGGGATCAGCGGTGTCATGTCAATCACAGGTGCGTCGGATACCGCGCCTTACCGGGTTGGCTATCCTCTGGCAGATACCGTCGGCGGGATGACGGCGGCCTTTGCCATAAGCGCGGCCTTGAATGCCAACCCGCGCGGGGCATTCGTTGATGTCGCAATGAGCGAGGCGGTGGTTTCGACCATGGGGTGGGTGGTGTCCAACTATCTGGTCGGTGGCGTGACTCCTGCGCCGCATGGGAACGAAAACACAACGTCGGCCCCGTCCGGAACTTTCGCCACATCCGACAACCCTATAAATATCGCCGCCAATCGCGACGAACAATGGCATGCGCTCGCCCAACATCTGGGCCGCGCCGACCTTTTGATGCATCCGGACTACCTAACCCGCGAGGATCGCAAGACCAACCGGCATGAATTGCGCCAAGAACTGGAACGCACTCTTTCTACCCGTCCAGCCAGTGATTGGGTCCAAGAGTTGAATGCGTTGGGTGTACCGGCCGGGCCGGTGATGACGGTGCCGCAGGCTTTGTCCGACGACCAACTCTCAGGTCGCGGGCTGATTGGAACTCTGTCGGCGCACGGAGAGAGTTTACGCCTTGCGGGCAGCCCAGTGGTCATTGATGGCGCACGCTGCATGCCACGATCCGCACCACCGGATCTTGGGGCCGACAACCTCTCGATTTGGGCCGAGCTTGGACTGTCGGACGCAGAGATCGAAACGTTGCGACATGAGAGGGTGATATGAGCGATGTTGCCGATTGGTGGCGCACCGCCATCATCGATATGGAGCCCGGACGCATTGAACTGCGTGGCCAGCCGATTCAAGACCTGATCGGCAATCTGGGTTTCGCTGAAATGATCTGGTTGATGGTGCGGGGTGATAGACCGACACCTGCGCAGGCTCGATTGTTCGAGGCCGCTTTGGTCGCCGCCGTGGATCACGGCCCGCAAGCCCCCTCGATCGCGGCTGCACGAATGGCGGTGACCTGCGGGCTGTCTCTTAACAACGCGATGGCGAGTGCTGTTAACATGCTGGGTGACATCCATGGTGGTGCCGGCGAGCAGGCGATGGAGCTTTATCACTTTGTAGACGCCCATGCCGAAGGCCCAGAACAGGCATTGGACGACTGGATTGCCGAACGCGGGAAGATACTGCCGGGTTTCGGGCATCGGTTCCATACACCGACGGACCCGCGCGCACCCCGGCTGATGGCCCTGGTTGCTGATGCAGTCGAACAGGACGCCTGCGAGGGTCGGTTCATGAAAGTCGGGCAAGCCGTGGAAACCGACCTGATGCGCCGGAAAGGCAAGCCGGTGCCGATGAATATCGATGGTGTCACGGCAGTGATCTATGCAGAGCTAGGCTTTGCCCCTCCATTGGCACGAGGTTTGTTTTGCCTTTCGCGGTCGGTCGGTATTCTGGCCCATGCCTGGGAGCAAACCCAGCAAGGCGGACGCAACAAAGGTCCTACGCCGCCCCACTATCGCTGGACATATCTACGCAATGGAAGTTGAGTTATGCCGCCTGTCGTTCCTCATGGCTTCGGATTCCTTTTATCCAGATTCTGAAACACAGCGACATAGTTTGTCGCCAGCGCCTTCGCTTTTCAGCCAACACCGTCTAGAACTGCGTAGTACAGGAGCTGGATAATTTGGGAGAAATGACGTCGCAGCTGACACAGGTAGGACCGGCATAGCGTGTTGTCGTTTTCCAGGAAAATGCGCACAAGGCGGAAAACGTAATCGCCCTAAGTCAATGATCTAGAGTGAATTGGAGGCGAGTACCGGAATCGAACCGGTGTACACGGATTTGCAAGTCGTCTCGCTATTATTGAAAAACAATAGGTTAGGTGTAAAATGGTATCAGGACAATGCGAGAACATCTTGTGAACCTGATACTGCGACCAGTTTTGCGGGAGGTGCGACATGAGCGACATGAGCGACATGAGCGAGCTTCGCCCCTTCCGAGAAAATGCCCAACTTTGGAAGCCAACCAGGGCGGGCGCAATAGCGCGCAACGAAGCAGTTAGAGCCTGCAAATATCTCGGGCGAGCATTGTGGCGAAAATTGACCGGATATCACCGAAGAAGCCGCGCTGAGACAAAGATGAACTGCGTCAAACTGCTTGGCCAACACCTCATGGTCCGCGACTTCGATCGGCAAGTCGCTGAGCTCTATGTTCGGATCACAGTGCTCAACCGTTACACCGCTCTTGGCATACCTCTCACCATGCTCGAAGGATAACTCCGTCCGGGGAAAGGGGCAGTCCGTTCACACCCGGATTTGTGCAACAAAGCCCATGTGATTCGATATTCATCGTCTCTATGTGGTTAAGAAAAATTGAAAAAGAGGGGTATTTATCATATTTAATTCAGCAACTTAGGCGCCAACGCCTTGTAAAACCTCCAACAAAAATATTGACGAAAGGAGTTCTTGCTTCGTACCGTCAGATCAGTTCAAGCGATCCTTTAGTAACCGCAAAGGTGAAATCTGAGGGTTGAGAAAGGGGGCCTCCTACAGAGACTTCTCTATGGTGCGTTTTTTCGCGCACAATATAGAACCGTAGAAATGTCTATCAGAATTTTGAACGATTTTTCTAGTTTTTTGATTGTACGCGGAAATTTAGACAATGCTTTTTTGTGGAGGAATTGTTGAAGGACGAGTTTCTGAAAAATGAAGAATTTATTGAAGAAGGTCAGATAGCATCCTGGACCAACTGGTGCAAAATTTCCCGCCGTACGTTTCTGGGTTCTAGCCTAGCGATAACTGCTGCCCCGGCTTTGGCTACGAGAGGCGATGATCTTGATGACATCGGACTATTCTTTGAGCGATCTGACGACCGGCGTTTTGTCCGTGTCTATGCCGAACTTGGCAATCTCGAAGCTAAACGACAAGCGGATGCCAAAGATGAGCTTCTAAAGACGGCAACCAAGGATGAGGCCGTCAAACTACGCCACGAAAAGCAAAGGTTCCTGAATGAGTTTGCCGCGTCGAGAGAGAGAGAGTTTCTGTGGGAGCTTGACTCCCTTCGATATGGTCCGGAAGCCTTTTTCCAACTCGATGCCGTTTCTGCAGATAGCATAGATGATGGCCGGGAACACCTTCTCAGTGTCAGGAACGTCAGGTTTGCACGTGATTTTAATCGGTTTGTGCAGTTCAGATTCAAACGAGAACGTATCGGCGGTCGACTTTGCTGGCGCGTTCGTGCCCTGACAGACTTCTGGTCAACGGGGCGAACCGGAAGCCAGTTTGGCTTGAATGCGTTAACAACCGGCGGTTTCGTAGACCTGCGGTCGTTTGCACGCCGCAGCGTGAAGCTAATTCAAGATGTCAGTAGGACGCGCATCAACGGAACGATGCGCCGAGTATTCAACAGGCTGGTATCGTCACGTGCGTCCTTGCAAGTTGGCCTCTGGGCCGATGGCGATTGGTCCCTTGAGGAGCGGGACCTTGGGACAGCTCCCCTTGCTGCCGGTCACTCTGATTTGCGATTTTCGACGTTGCAAATGGGTTGGGCTCTGCCTTCGACAAGTGTCACGCGGCCAATAACGAATGACCCGGTCCCAGCATCTGATTTGCGGCGGTTGGAGGCCAGTCTTGATGGTGTGCCAGGCGGCGCGGTCGTTGCGCTTGGCAAATTCTCAGAGCCGGAGCGAGAGGTGGGCGAGACACGCAAGCTCACCTTTGGCTCCGGTGCTTTGCCAAAGATCGGACTTACGTACCAAATCGATCCAAAGAATCAAATCGACCCGAAGTCACGAGACGCCGGCCAGCCATACGACGAGATTGTTTTGCGAGCAGACGAACGCGATGGCGAAACCGTTCAATCCAAAATGCCGCGCGAAGCCACGCTTTATGTCTTGGGGGACTGGACGACCGATCTGTCGATAGGAGTGGACGCCGTGGGTCCGTTGCCTGGCCTGTCCGGCGCTTTGCGACGGATCTCTCGACTTCGGAGCAGCGACCGTCCGACCCGCGATCCCTTCTTGTTCCGCAATGATGTTACGTTCGGTGCCACGCATAGTGCGCGTAGGGCCCGTAGACTTGAAACGCCGCTCGGTTCGCTGATCGTTGACACTCCACCCGCGAGTGACGTTCCCTCCGAGGGTCCCGCTTACGGATCAATTTTCCGGGATCGCGCAGGCCTGCCGGTGCGATATTCAATGTTTGCGACCGGGTCGGGCACAACTTCTAGAGTCACTCTGGAATGGGCTGAGATTGCGCTGGAACTGATAGAAGCCGGCTTTGCGCTCAAGGACGCGCACTTCAGTCGACTGACATTTGAACATGCTGCTTTCCAACTTCTCTACCACCGCAGCGGGTTTTCGGAGCCGATTGGTGGCAGCTACTATGTTCTCGACCGGGGCGCGACGGCCGACGGCGCGTGGTGCCGGATCGATTTGAGCCTGGCGAAGCTGAAGGCCGCCCGGGCCTGGGACCTCTTAAACCTGAACTTTCGGTTTGCGGGGCTTGCGCTCGAGTTCGTCGGAGACGCGCATGAGATCGTGGGGCTCACCAACGAGTGCATGGTGATTGCACGACCGGGAGAGAATGCGAGATCCCCCGACATTCTCGACAATCGTCCGACGTTGGTTGTCGAGTTTCCGCCTCAACACCTTCTGGAGCAAGCCTTCTTCCATCCAAAGGATCCAAATCCCCCGGACGTCGCTCGCGAAGACCCTGTCAGTGAAGCAGAAAAGGAGGCAGAGCTTCTCCAGCTTATCCCGGACGGGGACGCTTGGGATTGGTCCGCATACACGCCCACCTGCTCAAGTCTTGACGGCTGCAAGGAAATCGATCCGTTCGTCACAGACGACGTTTTGCTGGCACTGTCGCGTCTTCGTATCGACAAACGCATCAGCTTCCGAAAGGAGGTGCTCAAACGCAAGATTGCGAAAGACAAGCACGGCGAAATGGAGGTTTTTGCCGATCGTTTTCGCACAACCGCCCAGGCTTTCAACGACGGGGCAACCGTCGACCTCGGGTTCAAGACTGTCCTAACAAAGCGGCAAATGCCGGAGGATCAACTGACCTACATAGGCGATCTCGCGATGGACCCGCAGGCATCTGCCATCGCGCGCGAAGTGGCGAGGACAATCAAGAATACTGATGTAAGTGCCGCGCTACAGAAACTGTTGCACGAAGCGCGTGTCGCGGCCAATCGCATTTTGTCATTCCAAAAGACCCGCGAGACCCAAGCGTTCAGCACTGATTTTGACGCGGCCATGGCGCTGGAACGGCAGATTGCATCTGCCGTGCCGCGTTACGCGCTGGTTCGCGAGTTTTGGCGTGAGGAGGCGATCAAGGAGCTTGAGCAAACCGCCGCACTGCCTCTGGAAACGCAAAACATTGAGTTCGCGCTCAATTTCAGTTTTGTCGACCTGAGCGTAAAGCCCACGCCAAGCGCCGTTCCAAGTCGCGCATGGGCAAAGGATATTTCCGGGCATCTTTTGAATGCCGATGCCACGCTAATAGGGCGCATTGCCGCCCGTTTGGCCGGTTCAGTGTCTCCGGGCGGTCTTGCCGAAGCGCGTGTCTCCGAGCCGTCGCGACTGGCGTTCAAGATCACCTGTCGTGACAGCGTCGCCGTTGAGCGTGTGACGCATTCTCGCCTCGACCAGCCTGTCGATGAGGAGAATCAACTCGGCAAGTCGCGGATGGATTTCTCCCTGTCTGCACTGACGAACTGGGCGTCCATGGAGCTTGCAGTGACCCGCCGTGCGGCAACCGTTTGGAAGCCCGGAACCGGTGGTCGCCTTGATCCGCGAAGTGAGCGAACGGAGGACCTGTCCGCTGGGGCGAAACTGGACGCGCTCGGGTTCCGAGTAAACGTCAATTCGCTTGACCGGCTTGAAGATGTCCGCGGTGTCATGCGCTCACCTCAGGCGCTTGAGACGAGCATTGAACTTCCCGCCCGATTGATCCTGTCGCCATCTGATCGCGCAGTTTTTCTATCTCGGAAGCGTGTTTTCAACTCGGTCTATTCTGACATACCTGTATCAGCGGACAAAATTTCACGCGTTGATCCGAATTGTGATTTACGTCCGTTGTTCAGCGCGCGCCTTTTCACGGGCGGTATTGATCCAGGCATCCGAGCTGTGGCATCTCCGGACTTTCGATCGAGTTTCTTATGGACCGGGGCCGCCGACGATGCTGGCAGAAACCTCGATGTTTCTTACGCGCGATTGCCGGGGTATGGCCCGCCTCCAGCCGGCAATATTGCCCCCTGGATGTTGATGCGCGCGGAAACCCATGCCGAAGGCATAGGCCCGAGACATTTGATGGAGC
Organism: Ruegeria sp. C10; assembly: GCF_056537805.1. Lineage (NCBI taxonomy): Bacteria > Pseudomonadati > Pseudomonadota > Alphaproteobacteria > Rhodobacterales > Roseobacteraceae > Ruegeria > Ruegeria sp. C10. The sequence goes on from NZ_JBQFSC010000001.1 coordinate 1,724,011, forward strand.
GTGCACGAGCGATCAATTCAGACGAGTTCAAAGAACTCGAAATCGACCCCAAAAAAACGACGAAGATAGAACCTGGTGATTACGCCAGCGACGAAACCTATTGCGCCGCTGTTCTTGCTGCCTCGGCGGAGGAAAAGCCTGCGGTGTTGCCCGACATCGTCCGACGCATGTGCGTCCGCCTCGGGCTGACGGTCGATCAGGAGAAGCAGATCCTCAAACGTGCACGCGCTTTCCGTGCGGCACTGTCCGCGAATGACCGGCACCAACTCGTCGTGCTGAGCTCGGCCTTCGGTCTCCCTGTAACCGGACGACGAAAGGCGACGGGTGAGCTTGTTGCGAATTCTGGTCAAAGCGAACCGGACCCTCGCCACGTCCTGGGCGACCTTTTGCCAGGTTCCGCGATTTACATCCCGCCTACACTCAATGTCACCGAACTGGCGCTGACAAGCCTTGGCGGGTCCTTGCGCGCCGACACCTCTTTCGTTCCGCCGGTCTCTGCGAGACGGTTGGACGGTGGCGCACTGTTCGATGCCCTCACGGTGGAAAAGTGGACACAATGGACCGCTCTAGGGAGGGATGTCTCGACTGAAGTGGTCTACAAAGGATTTCTGTTCCCGCTTGGTCACAGAGCCGCTCTCGTCAAGGTAACCGAGCGGACCTTCTATCGAGATCGGCTGCAACCGGAACAAATTCGCGCCTATCTTCGGCAGCGTATGTTCGTACGGTGCACGAAGCCGGAAAAGGTCTACCCAGCGGTGGGGCAGGCGAATGATGGAAGAGCCTTCCCTGCCGATCAAGTCACGCTTCTGACCACCGTCACCCCTGATATTGCCGACCCGTATGAAGGCGGCGGGCGTGTTGATATCGGACCTCGGCCTGGACTCGCCTTCTGGCCCAGCTTGACGGCGCTTCCGGGAACTGAGGTGCGGTTTGAAATGAATATCGGCGGGCAGTTTGCCGATCTGCCGCTGATCTTCGTCGATAATACAGCCGCCAACGACGAAGCCGCACTGGAAATTCTGGTTCGACGTTACAATGAGATTGAAACACCGGACGTGAAGTTGAAACCGACCGACGTTACCCCGGCTGATGGTGACGTTCCGACGCGCTCCGATGTCATAAATCCGATCAAACATATGCGAACTTTGCGGTTTGGCGGCGCAAAAATGCGGTACGCGCCGGAGCTTGAGAGTGGCTCCGCAAGTATCGAGACAAATGCCTGGACGCTGATGGCCGAAGGTCGTGAGCGGTCCGTGCCGCGTGAGCGCAAGGGCGACGACGCGAACGCCGATATTAGGAACGTGGACTTCCGCAACACCAGTTTCCGGTTCACGCCTGTCTTGCAGGGTGTAGACCAGCCTCCGTTCTATCCGGCGATTGATACATGTCACATCCGTCTGCGCCAGAACGAACGCCTCACAGGACGCGTCCCCGACACCTCGGTTATCGCCAGTTTCGACGGCCGCTACATCAAGAACGGCTTGCCACTCTATCGCCCCGGTGAGGAAGGTACAGAGAATAGCGAAGCGCTGGCAGCCATTGCCGAGGCGGCCAAAGAAGTCGGAAACGGAATGCAGCTTTTCTTACGCGTTCTGACACCACAAGCGCAAAGCATGGGGGACAAAGGGGATAACTCTGGCGCTGTGTTCCGCCCGGACGGGCATATCGTGGCACTCTCGAGGTCGAAAGGGGCAGTCACGAACTTCGACGGTGATGAAAATGACTGGGTGATAATCCCAACCCCGACGCCCGGCGCCGACAACGTGTCTGTCCAACGCCCAAGCCTTGCCGCGGAATACAACGTCCCACCGAAAGCCGAGATTGCGGCCAAACCGGTTGCAGCGGTACCGGCAGTTCCGGGGGCTAACCAAAACCCTGAAGACGATGTCACGGAAGCACTCCGAAAGGCGCGGGAGCTTTATGAGAACCTGTTTTCAAGCGACGCGAAAATACTGGGTCTCGTCAGTATCAAGGACCTCTTCAAATTCATCACAGAGGAGTTTCTCGAAGACCCGTCGACCGGTGCACCGGAACTTGCGGAAATGATCCAGTACGGGGCAGGGCAGGTGGCCGGCGCAGCCGCAGATGCAGAAGAAGCGGCTCAGAACGCGCAGGAGTTCGTTAAAGACAAGGTGCTTCGCCCTCTGAAAGGTGCGCTTGACACGGTTCAGGAACATTGGGCCGGACTCGATACAGGGCTTTCTCAGTTGCAATCCGCCAGCGGGACGCTCATTCCCTCAGTGACGCTTCAAGAGGTCTTTCCCGAGCTTTGGCGCGGGCTTCAATCACTCCGCGCCGCAATCGACAAGGCTATTGGGACCGAGGACCCGCTGGAGTTCACCTTTGCCTGTTCGGAGGTCTACGAGGCGGGCCAGCGTTTCCTGAATGCGATAAGGGTTACAGCTGCTAACCCGGTTCAGAAATTCGCGGATACGCTGATCAGCCGTGTCGACCTGATCAGTGGCGCGAACCTAGATATCTCCAAAGTCATCTCGGATGGCGTCGCGGAGATTCTGGGACCCTTCGATCCGTCCAACCTGCCGCAGGAACTCGCCCTGCTGATCGTCGGTCCAGGTGGCGCCAACGACCCGTTCCCCTGGTTTGCCATCCCGTTCCCGGACAGCATTACCGGCGTCGACGACGCAGTTTTGCAGCGTATTCGCCAAGCACTAATGCTGCGCAAACGGACCGTCCAAGACGCCGTCCGCGAGTTCATCGAGAATGTGCTTGCAAAGCTCTTGCCTCCCGCTGCACCACCGACACCGAAGAAGATTGAAGACGTCTTCAAGGAAGAGTTCGCCATACTCGCCAAGAAACTAGGTGAAGCGCTCAAACGGCGGATCGACACAGCCATCGTAGTCGCGAAGGCGGAATTCGCCGGCACGTTGCCGAATGACCTTGCCCGTCAGCTGGCCTCGCTGAAGGCGATGTACGGTTTGCAGGATCAAGGCCGGTCCTTCCTCGCGCGCTTGTTCATCAACGCTGACCTGCCGCCTGCCATGACCGAGATGTGGCGCACCGAGTTTGAGCGCTTGAAGAACGCATACACTGCGGCGCAGGCGCTTAAGAAGACTATAGAGGATGAACCCGAGCGGCTCGATGTTGTGGCCAACCGATTGATAGCCTTTATTGAAGTCTTTACCGGCCGTCTGGATTTCAATGTTGAGGAGTATTGTACATTCACCGGGTGGACGACGCTCCTCGACAAAATCGGCAAATCTCTCGACCTCAAGAAGCTCGCATACTGCCGGATCGAAGAGCTGACGCTTGACCCCGAAGTGGATAATCTCTGCGTCTACGAGAGCGGACAGATCTCGATCACGCCACCAGCAGGCGGTGATCCCGACCTTTGCAAGACGATCCACGAGGCCCACGGCAATATTGCCGAGACATTGGAGAAACTGGAAGACGTCGACATTGCCGACATCGCCGAGAAGGTGAACGACAAGGCCGAGAACTTCGTTCCAAGTGGCAAGCAAGAAGTTGCGGACTGTGTGAAGAGCTTCGTCGATTTTGCAAACGTCCTGAAGAGGGAACTCACAGAGACACGCGATGCGGCGGGAGAGGCGTTTTGCGATCTCTATAACGATGCGCTTGCGGTCCACGCTTTGGACGCAAGTGTGCAGCAGGCTCTTGGGCAGCTTGGCGACTTCTGTAAGATCGGCGTGCTTCTGAAAGAGAACAAGCTTGCACCGGCGACCCGGCAAATCGACAGCTTCATGAAAGGGCGGCAGGAACTCCTCAAATCGCTGGTGGTTCACTTCAAGTCGATTGTCGATGCCATCGGGAATTTCTTGAAGGAAGACCATATCGACAAGGTTCTGGCACTTGCCGGAATTGTCCAAGGTCTCAACGTCCTGATCCAGCTTGACAAGGATGATGGCGGCAATCGCGTGGAGACCATCGTCAACGAGTTCAAGGACCTGACGGAGGAGTTCGAGCAAATTGCCGAGGACGCCGCCACAAGGCTCGTCGGGCTTCTGAATCCGATTGTCGCTCAGTTGGCGAAGACTGCCGCCGAAGTCGAGACAGCCTTGAACGTGGCCATTGCTGAGATCGAGGCACTCCGTCCACCGCCAAACGATAACGGACAAGAGGCCGTCATCAAGCGGCAATTGCTGGCCGAGACAATCGACAAGATCGATTTCACCAAACTGAAAGGCGATGCCGAGGATAGCAGAAAGGCGCTGGAAGCCCTTTCGATGGAACTCGACAAATATCCCAAAGGCAAGACCGGCTTCGAGGCAGTCAAGGAGCTGCAGAAGATATTTGAAGACATTGATACTGATCTCGCCCAGTCGGCTGAGCGGACCGCATTGCCCGCCGTCGCGCGCGAGGAGGTCGTCGCCGCCGCAACACAATGGATCAACGATCAAGCCGACGCGTTCATCAAGCTCGAAGAAGAGGGAATCGAAGCCGCCGTGAAATCTCTTGCCAGTATCGGCGAAGATATCCTCGGCTATGCGGTCGGCGAAATTTACGCGCGTGCCGATGATTTTACCCGAGCTTCGATCGGTGGCGTTTTGCCGAACTCTATTACGGCAAATTCGCTTGGGTTGGACCCGTCTGACCCCTTGCCGGAACGCCTCACGCCAGCCGCAGACATGCCGAACCTCGGTAGTGTTCTTGGTACGGCTCCGGGTGCCAAAGAGCAACCGCGTGGCCTTGTCCACGAAGTCTACGTTGGACTCGTAGCGCTCCGCCAAATCATTCTCGACGCGATCAAGGACGAACAAGGCCTTCTTCAGGATCTGAGCGACAAACTGCAACCGCAAGTCGTGGTCGGCGGTATTTCAACTGACAGGTTGACCTGGGCAACCAACGGACTGGCGACGGCTTTCGAACCAACTGCCAAACCCATCTCTGATCCCGCCAATCGAGAGTTCCTTCGCGCGTTCATTCAAGGCTGGGTTGATGGGGAAGCTGCGCCAGTTGCGATCTTCACAGGGCTTGCCGAAGTCCTCGGCCAGCTTCTTAAGGGCCAGCTTCTGGACGAGATTGCGCTCGACGTCGTCCGTGACCAGATCGAGGAACACATTCTGGAACTCGTGCCATCGAAAATCGAGATGAGTTACGGCTTTGGCACCGAGCTGTCCGAGAATATGAAAAAGGCCACAGCGGGCATCTTCGAACCACGAAACAAGTCCAAGTTCCGAGTCGACGCCACCATCGTCATCGACTTCTCCAACACAATCTCAGGTGTATCGGACGGCATCGGCAACGGCGGCCCCCAATTCGCGCCGCCGTCTGTTTCGGCAAAGGCGGTAGGATCGCTTGGTCCATTCGACATCAATCTCGTGGGCGACTTCAAAGCCGTGAAACTGATATTCGCGGGCGCGAGGTTTATCACGGAGGATGGGCGGGACCCAGTATTCAAAGTCGACTTCGTGGATTTTGAGATCGGCAAGGAGCTTGAATTCGTTCAGCAGCTTGCCTCCTACTTCACGCTCTCAAGCGACAGCGGCTTCTTCATCGAGCCGACAATCTCACCTTTGGGTTTGAAGGCAGGATACGCTCTGCCTTCGACGACGATATCTATCGGCACGGCGTCGTTCTTTAATGTTGCGATAACCGCCAGCGCCCGGTTGCCTTTCGATGGGGCGGACGCGCGGTTTGGGGCCTCGCTCTCCCGCAGGCGCTCACCTTTCACCGTGTCGATCGCGCCGTATGGTGGCTCCGGGTTCTTCGCAATCGAGGCCAATACAAAAGGCATCGTTGGCTTCGAGGCATCGTTTGAATTCGGTGGCGCCGGGGCCTTTGCCTTCGGTCCGCTCACCGGTCAGGGACGAATCATGGCAGGCATCTATGTCCGCCAGACATCTTTGCCGGATGTTGGAAAGGTCACTGAAATATCAGGCACTTTCTTTGCGGGCGGAAGTGCGAATATTTGGATATTTAGCTTTTCATCCTCCCTATATGTCCGGCTTGGCATGGTTAACGGGGACATGTCGGGTGAGGCGGTGTTCACCTTCTCATTCTCGATGGGGATCAAGGACTTCGAGTTCTCCGTTCAGGTCTGGAAAAAGGAAGGAAAGGGATTCCAACCGACGCAGCAGGCAAGCCTGCACCCATCGCTTCGGACCCTACGGCGCGCACTCCATGATGGTGTGCAGCTTGCTTCGCTCCAAAGCGAAAATGAGTTCGTCGAAGTTGTCACAGTTCGGGACCCGGTCATCAAGGTGCAGGTCGATCCGCCCAACGGCAACTGGCGGGATCACCGCAAATATTATGACATGACGATGGAGTGTGAGGATTTGTTCTGATGGCGCGTGATTTTGCAACTAATATTGTAAAAGAAGTCGACACAACCCCAATCTACGCGCGCCCTTACGCGCGGGTTGTCCCCAACGGAATTGTTCGTTCCCGAGGCAGAAGGTTCCTTCGCGCCACGGTGCTTCTGACACCCGAACTGTCCGGAGAAAGCGGGGATATTCCCACGGGTTACACGCTCCAAAGCTGGCCAAAGAATGTATTTGAGAAACTTGCGGGAAGCGATTTCAAGATTCCACTGGCCATTTTCGGGATCGATTCCGGGAATGTGCCAATCGATATCAGTAAGTGTGGGACATCTTGTCAGGTACAAGCAGACGCCTGGCGCGCTGCCGGCACATTCAGCGCGACGGAGTTGGAAGAGCTGCGCCGGATCTGGCTTCGAAATTTGTTCGAGGGGGATGAAACCGAATGGCTCGCGCTTGCCAAACAGATCGACGCTTCCTTGGGCGGCTCTGCGGCGAATCCGACTGCTCTGGACCAAACGACAGCAGCCGCTGCGCCGTTGAACGCTGAAGAGCAGACCAAAAAGGACGAACGTCTTTACGGGAACGACGGGCAACTCAAAATCAAGATTGAGCCCAACGCAGAACGTGCCGTGCAAGCGATGGCTGCCGTGCCACATTCGGACCTTTCGGTTTCCATCGAATTCCAAAGGGTCGAGGAGCTTCTGATCTCCTATGCGGAAGCGGAGCAAGGTGGGGACGTGCGTTGCGCTGCGGAACTAGCCCGTTTGAAGCGTCTCGCCGAAACGCTCACTGAAACGCATGTGCCGCCCACGGACGAGATTGTTCCTGAAAAAATCGTCAAAACCAAGCGCCGGGACGCAGCCATCGCGAAACATAAGGCCTTGCGGGAAAAAGTCGTCGGCGCGTCCAAATCTGTGACCAAAACGCTAAAGTCTGCCGCCGACGCGGCAGAAGATCAGAAATGTGTCCGCTCTGCACGTCCATCTGGGGTCGAGTTGCCGAAAGCGTTTGTTGCCGGCGATGACGCCGAGAGCACGTTCGAGAGGGCGGAGGAAATCGCGGCATACGCCAGTTGGTCGGAATATGCTGATACGGCCCCAGGAGAAGCGCCAAAACGGGTTCATGAAGAGGCAAACCCGGTCCTTGCCGCCGCTGAGCGCGCATTCTTCACCTTGCAGTCGACACCTGCACTTGCACGGCTGTTCGGCCTCGCTATCGATGTTCGTATCGATCTTGATGAGATTGAAGGCAAAACTCCTGCGGTCAACGACGGCTTCGTCCTTGTGTCCTGTCCCGATCCTTCTTGCGGAGACGAGGAGCGCAGTTTTCGCGCGCTGCCGCTAACCCTTGCAAAGCTAGAACGCGCAAGAAGTTGGTTTTACCCAGCCTCAGAAACAGAATGGGAGTGCGAGGAGACGTCGCCAGAACGTGACGGACATTTTCGCATGGGGGTGCCGGTTGACCCTGAAGCACCGGATCGGTTGCGCTATGACCTCACCAGTCTCGACATCAGAACAGCAACTGAACTTGAGTGTCAGCGCCGCCAACTTAGGCGCGCAAACATGCTGGCAGTCTCCGCCGAGGATAGAAAGACCAAAGATGGTGACAAGGACAACGAGAAATGGGCGAAAGCCGGTCTTTGGGAAGACCTGTGCGAGGCGTCCAGTCTTCAGACATCCGGCCTCGCCCTGCTAGACCGCGGTGTTCTCCAGCAATCCACGCTCAATCTTGCAGCGAGTATTGCTAAGTCCGAGGTGAACTTTCCGGCCGGCAGTGATCTTGCCAGGCTGGCCGGTGCATCGATCAAATCAAATCTCGCCGTTTGCGGGGCACAAAAGCAATTGGTCCTAGACGCTGCTGATCTAACTGTCGGTGCACGGTTAGATGTAGGTGTGCCGGTCAAGAATAGGGATGGCAGCTCTGAAATCGTGACAGAATGGCGGTCGTTAACAGGACGCGTCGTCGATTACGGGACTTCTGGCGATCCAAATACCCGGCGTTTTGTGAATCGGAAGCTGCCAAGGATCGCGGGCCGGTTCAAAAGTGAACTGCGCGTGAGCCTTGACAGTGCCATGCAGACCGTTCCGGCACGGTTGATCGCGACAGACGAGATGGACGGCGAGAACAAACAGCCCGTGGACGTGGTGATGGAAGAGGCCATCGCACAATGGAACGGCGATCCGATGGGGGCCGATAGCGCATCGCGACCGGGATACGTTTCCGAAGCCGGCTTACGATTCGGACGGACGATCAGCCTGCCGAATTCTGACGATTTTAACGATACGTTGTTGCCGCCGCCCCTCCGCTATGGCTGCGCCTATCGCTTCAAGATGCGGCAGGTGTTTTCCGGCGGTGCGGCCGTTCCTGTCAATGCGCTGGCTGACGATCAGTTGGATACGCCCTACCCGCCCAACCAGAATGACGCACGGCCATATTTTCGCTTTCTTCGTCAGTCGCGACTGGACGTACCGACTGTTTTGATGCTGCGGGGCGACGCCCAAAAGCTGAACCTGCCAATGGGACCGGAGCACTCACTCAACATGTTGGTCAGGTCGATCGATCTCACTCGGGACGAACGAAGGGCTCCAGCCTTGAAAGAATTGCTCAACCGGGAAAGACCAAGGTCGGCCCGGCGCATTCTGTTGCCGCCGCAGGTAAGTTTCGAAGAAGCCACACGGCATGGCGTGTTCGATCAGCTACAATTTTCGCGAAAACCGCAGGGTTTGATCCCGCGCGCGTCAAAGACGGATGAGGGGGGGTTCCCGACGGTTGGAAGCGCAATAATGCGTGGCTTCAACAGCGAAGCCTATCTGGTCAATCGGCGGTATCCGTATGATCCTAACGACGCCGATAGTGACGGCGCGGGCGACGCAGTTCTGGATGTCACCGTTACCGAAGCAGACGGACGCTACTACCCCGATCCCATGGCTTCGCAGCTTGTGTTTGCCCTGCGCCATCCTGCGGAGGGTACCTATGTCGGCGACCCTGTTCCGGTCGCAGTCGAACCTCAGGCTGGGTATCCACGCATGTTGCCGGTTGTCGTTGACTTGCTGCGGGCGACCACACCTGCAACCGGACAAGCCCATATTCGCCTTTTCTTGGCCGGTCGGAAAGTCCGTGTCGAGACGGGCGGTGTCGACCGCCTGCTGTCGCGCATCGTGGTGTCCTTGCCGCCCGGCGAAGACTACGAACTGGATTGCTGGGCCGTTCCGAGTGCGGAGGACCTTTGCCGGAATTTTTCATTGATCCAGTCGCTCGCGATCTACGCTGATCGTATCGTAGGCGACAAGACTGGGGATGAGTGCCTGAGGGAGGCTAGGGAAAAGCTCGGGATGGCGTGCAACGCCGCAGTTATCGCCGAAGCTTTGTCCAGTCTTGCTTGCGGCGGGTCAACCCCTGACCCAGATACCAGTTTTTTCGGACCGGGCGGAGAGATCACGCCCCCCAAGGTGGCGCTTCAGGCACTCGCCCAGGAACTTCATCAGATGATGTTAAGGCGCCCGCTGCCGGAACTTGCCTCCGTTCGCTCGATCCGGGTGACACATGCCGTAAACCGACCGATCCGAACGCCAACTATACCAAGCATTCCAGCAGGCGGGGATGGACCTAGGTTCGAAGAGAAAGTTGCAGAGATTGATACGGCGCGGATGCGTGTGCTGCGACCGGTACGTAGTCGGTTGGAAACCGACGGGAAATTGATCGGAAAGGACGCCATTGATCACCTCGCGACTGAATTCGCGCTCGATGGTCAGATCAGTTTTCGGCTCGATCAGGTCGACGGGTTTGAACTGATAGGACAGGCGATCCTGCCGGGCGCGTCAGCCTTCGATGATCCGAAACGCGGTAGGAGCGTTCCCAAGAAACGCGACGGGGACTGGCCGAATTTCGAATTGGACGACGGACGTGTCTTCTACCGAACTGGCAAGGATATTTTCGGTTTTGCAATCAATGACAAGGGTGTCACAAAGCATGACGAGGTTACCTTCCCGCTCTTGCGCGTCGAAAACCTGTCGCGTGAGATAAAGAAGACAGTGGGCGGGGATGCAACGCTCCCGCTTCGACCGTTCTTTCTCGCTGACCAACAAACGACAGACGAATGGCGTGTCGTTCGCAAGCATGTCTTCCCCGACGACAAGGCGCGGAAACTCCTGATCAAACCGCGCGTCTTCGGGCGAACAGCGGCTTTTCTCGATACGGCGAATTATGTTCGCGGCGGTGCTTTCAGAACGTCGGAGACACTGCCGCAGGCCGTGACGTACAAGGATGGGGATTGGACCGAAGTCATTCTTCCGGCCACCAAACGTCCTGCCAAATGCGACCCGCCCACGCCCGAACCGGTTTTTGCTTGGCATGGGCGTATCGAGGAGAGGGGAAAAAACAAAGGCTTGCTTCAGTCCCGTCGGATTGTCACGCGTATCAGGCTCTCGCGGGAATGGTTCTCTTCCGGCGAGGATGAACAGTTGGGCATTGTGCTTTGGCCACCCAATCTTGACGAAACTAACCCAGCACCCTTCTGCGACGATGGTGTTCCCATCCCAGACCCCATGACAGGCAAATTGGGGCCAAAGGCGGACCTACCGCATTTCATTGATGATGATCTTGGGCCAGGTGGGCGCTTTGTGTCCCGAATGGGACTCGATCCGATTGCAGGTCAGGACGACGAGCAGTTGTTGCAGGGGCTCGCCTGTGAGGTGCCGTTAGAGAAATTCGGAGTAGAGTTCCGAGCAGGGCAGGTGCGCCGAGCGAACCGCCCTGGTCTTTTCATTGGACCAGATGCATTTCATCGCGACCTTGAGCGCGAAGACGGTGATCCACGCAAAGCGACGTATTTGGCGAATGCATTGATGCCAACTGTGGAACAGGCGCGCGAGGTCGGTGCATTGGTTCCAGGCAAATCATTGACCGTCGGTCTCATGTGTTATCGACCATTGTTCGATCCCGAGACTGAGGAATGGTATGTCGATGTCGATCTGGATATTGGCGTCCTGTCTGAGGCGATGGTCCGCTTCGGCCTCGTCCGATATCAGCCCAATACAAAAGAAGACCTGCGAGTCTCGGAACCGGTTACGCAATGGGCGCACGTCATGGCAAGCCGTCATTTGATCGTGGTTCAGAACGATTCTGGCGGGCTCACGCTGAGCTTGTTCGGGGCGGCTGCACTGAGCCGCAAGTCGGCTTTCGACCCGTCGGAGGATCAAGGCGAAGAGATCCGAGATGCGTATCGGTCTGTTTTGGATGCCAAGGAGGAAGGAGCGGCCGACGCTTTGTTCGCGCATGAAAGACTGCATGACCGTCCCCGTTTGCACTATGAGGTTTTCCGAGAACGCCAAGGGCCAGGCGGTATTCTCTTGAGGACGCCAGTTCGCTTGGATCAATCCGACACTGATCCTCTGGGTCGCCCGAATGCAGGATACCTTGTGCCAAATGACAGCCCGGCTGGCTGGATCAGCCTTTGGACACGGGAAATGAGTCTTCTTGAAACGCCGGTACCGGGTGAGACTTTCGTGCTTTACGTCGAAGAGCGGCCATGGTTTCGGCCTGCCAGTTATCCGATCGAGCCGGCTCCCACAGGCGTAGCGCTGTCACCAGATACTGACATTTTCCGGCCTGCCGGTCCCCGCTACGCAGCGCGCCTTGATTTGGGGCGCTTGCTTGGTGGCGTGAGCAAAGACGTCAATTGCGAAACTGTTGCGGATGAATATCCAAACGGGAGGAAATGATGAGATTTTTTGAAACCGCATTTTGCGTTGCCTTGATCTGTGCGGGGGCAGCTCAGGCTTCCTGCAATTCCGGTCCTGACTGGTGCACCGACGATCAGCGTATTCCTGCAACGCTAAAAGAGAAGAAAGAGCGGCTATTAAAGGAGTACCCAAACTATCTGGTGGCGCTTTTGGACCTGGGCGTTCAGTGCGTTGCACGGATCAACCAGTCGCCCGATGCTTTTACTATAATCGAGGTGTTTTCAAACGGTGATTGGCAGACCATTCCATGGGATGCGGATGCCGAACGTATCTCAAAGACGCGATTGTCCGACGGCACGATTTCGCATTTCTGGATGGTGAATGCACGGCGTGCCTTCGCTTGTGACGGACAACCCAAATACGATGAGAGGTCCGACTATATAGCGGGCGAAGATGTAAACGCCGACCTCGCGACAAGGTGCAATGACCCGAACTGCTAAGGGCGGAAAGAGTTTGGGTTCCTTGCGCACGCCATATGATCGAGAGGAGCGCTGGTTATGCGACTTCTGATTGCTGTGGTCCTGGTGTTCTCCGCCCTTGGCTTGACCCCAGTTCATTCGAACACCGTGATTCAGAAAAGGATCGCCGAAGACAATCCCTGTCGCGCATTGAAATTCGATGCAGGCCTGTTCTCAATAGGCATCGACCGACTTCAGAGCGTCAGCGTCGAGGAGGCGGCGGTCTTGCTCATAGGTGATGTCGTTGACGCAACGTTCACAGGTCGATTGGCGTGCGAAACGTCTTCTGCGGCATTCGTGCGGGCCGACGCCTCGGTTCGCATATCAGCAGCTGCGACCGTGCATCTCGATACCTGCAATGTTCCAACAGTCTCCGTGACGCTAAGCGATTTTGGTGGCTTGAAAGCCGGCGTGCTTCGGGCTTTCTCCGCAGATATCGAAGAAGCGTTGAAGGCGGAGATTGTGGAAGGCCTGCATGAAGCCTGCGTGGCCTTTAACATCGACTGATGGGCAGGAGCCTGAAGTGACGCAAGAACATCTTCGCAAGCTTTGGAGCGTTCTGGGTGCGCTTCTCGCCTTCTATGCCGCGAACGCCTGGATTGTCAGTCAGGGTGGAAGCCCGATCTTTGATGTCGATTTGATTGAGGATGGGCCGGGCGTCGGATCCCTCGTGGCCCTACCGATCTGCGCCGTGCTGACCATTTTGCTCAGCCGCATCGGGACAGCCTACGCGCGACAAAGCGGCGCTGATGCGTGGCACGCAAAGCTGCCGGTGGTATGGCTGGAAGGTCTCGACACGTCCACATCGGGCGGGCGCTGGCATCAGCGCTTTTTTCTGACGGCCTTCATCATCATGCCATCGCTATCACTTGTACATTTTGCCCGGAAGGTCCTGGATGCACCTGTTTGGCTCCGTTCGCAGACAGGGTCGCCCGGTTCCGCACTCGATACCGTTCCGTTCTCAGAAATCTTCTCGAAACCCCACAAGATCGGCGGATTCATCGACGAGAAGGGTAAGCTCCAAGGGTCGGTTGATTGGTATCCGGCTGTCGAACCGCTTATTCTGGCGGCGCTTGCCCTGACGGCCTGGATTTCCGTCCTGGTCTTCCTCTACGACCTGTTTTTCGCCCAAAGCGAGAGTCCTGGGGATGCTTAGAGCTATCCTAGATTAACCGGGGAGGAGCAGTCAAAAGCCTAGAACTTCGGTTCGTGTTAAGAGTTTGATTTAATACAGAATAAATAATGATCGCCCAATCCTTGGCTTTTGGGTTTTACCATGTCACCAGAAGCCAGCCAGACGAACATCTCGTAGGTCTTTCGCCAGTTGACTTTGAAGCGGAACAAAAGAAAATGAATAAGGCAAACGTATTAGAGACTGGGGGCACCTCAACGAGATGGCGCATTATCGCGAACGGCATCTTTGTCCTCCTGTAATTCATAACAGACGATCCTGAACTAAGCTAACCTGAGGAGTCTTGAACAATGAGGTTCACAGCCTTATTTTCCTGCATCATTTTGATCCCAACCGTTTCGCTGTCAGATATTTCTGATAGTCAAATCCCGTGCTCTGCTGCGCAACAAAACATCGTTGAACAAGCGATAAAGACAGCACAAGATGGGATTGCGAAGTCGATTGATGCAATGTCACTCTCTAATGTGGCAGACGAGCAGCGTTTTGCCAGATGGTTTGGAACGAATGCTGAAAACGCTGTGCTGGAGGTAAAGAGAACTTTTGAGTTCGCACAGACATTCTCCAGTATCTCTAATGTTTGGTGCCCGATTGCGAATTCACCTGAGCTCGAGTTCAGTTTGAATGAGCTTGCTGCATATTTTCCAGATGGGTCTGGAAATATCTACTTAGCCCCGGAGTTTTTTGAACAAAGTGCGACGGGCAAAGATTCATTCGCTGGTGTGATTTTACATGAGATTACTCATATTGAGGCGGTGGCACCTACAGTGGATCATGAATATGGGGTTGCTGACGCTCAAGCCTTAGCGACTTCTGATCCTGGAAAAGCTCGTAGAAACGCGGATAACTATCAGTACTACATGGAGGATCTATTGTTTGGGATAAACTAGAATAGCGTCTTAGAAAGGGTATAAACGTGCCAACACTAATCTACGATATCGTGGACTCTAACCAGAGACTAAAAAGGATCGAAGTTCGCGAAGGGCCAGGAAACTGGGAAACGACATATGGCTCGGGTGAGTTGTGCGTTGATGACGGAACCTTCGATGATCGGGACGGTAATCTAAAGCTCCTGGGTGTGCTGCGTGGTGCTCCGCGAACTGTCATTGTGCTCAAGAATACTGGGTTCGACGGGTCTGAGGGTGATCGCGGTACAGCGAATTGCGAGTGTTGCGGAGGTGGCTGCGACCCAATTCCAATATGGAAGCTTGTGGGAGTCGAGTAATTGGGCGATCCAAGCGTCTTCAGGTGACTCTTGCTGCCAGATGGGTACCTGGTTAGGCATCTGATGCACTATTAACATAAGTTAGAGTGCGCGTTATGTCTGTATTTCTGATATAATTAATGGTGGAATCGTCCCTCCCCCGCAAACTCAGGTTCCGTCCATTACCGAAGTTTAGCTCCGCAAGGGCACTGAGCGTTTCGAAATTTGGTGTCTACACGCTCAATGCCATTGACACCGTCGCGCAAGAATGTTGACCGAAGGCACACGGTGGATGTTTTCACCGAAGTGAGCCTCGGTCACTACAACCTATCTGACACCTAACCCGCGCATCTAAATTGGACATGTCTGAGATCGGAGAATCTCGGGCTATGTCCCAATCTTATCTCAAGTTGCCCAATCTAAGTCAGACGATTGGTTTTGCGCTGAACTACGTCGAATGCCCAAGCCGCGACACCGGAGCATAAACATGCAAGAAATGACAGTAGGCTTGCCAATTGGCCTCCGATGCCGGAGACAAATATGATCGCCCAAACCAATAGGAGCAACGTGCTATAATACCTGAATGTTTCCAACTTTTTGCGGATAGGTAGGGTCTTCTGCGCCATGATAAGTCTAGAAGCATCTTCAGGAGGGTAGAGACTGACGTCGATTTCTGCTTGCTCGATTGAAGAGTGAAAAGAGTTCTTCCGTTCTTTCCCACATTTAGGATAGCTTTGGCATCTTCTTCGTTGATGCTGCTGCGTTGGTTAAGACTTAGTTTGATCAAGAGCATCAGGTATTCAGCTTTCTGTTTAGCGTTTCGAGGTTGCGAACGTTCCAGCAATTGCTCTCCGGTGACCAATGAAGCTTGCAAAAAATCAAATGCGGCTTCGTCTAAAGTGTCTCGTTCACCTGTCAGCACCCAGCTAGAGAGAAGACTCTGTCTGACACGCGCGGGACAGCGGCGACAAGATTGCTGAATGCCGATCTGTCTTTGCGCCAAATTGCAGTTCTGATGGGGTGGTCGGTTCGCTACGCGGCGCAGGTTATCGAGCATTATGCGCAGGTTAGCCCGGACGAAAGCGATGCAGTTTTGCGCAAGCTCAATCGAGCAAAATCACTGTCTCAAGACGCAAAAATGTAAACGCCCCTGTAAACGCGGGGCCTCAAACACGGCAAGGAGTGATCTAAGTGATTGTTTTTAAATGGAGGCGAGTACCGGAATCGAACCGGTGTACACGGATTTGCAATCCGCTGCGTCACCACTCCGCCAACTCGCCTTTTTAAGCAATATCAATAACTTGCCGTGGTGTGGGGGGCGTTCTATCAGCTTTCAGGATGAACGTCCATAGCCTTGAGGGCGATTATTTCTGTCTTGTTTGGAAATTTGACAATACCCCAATGGTACGTTTTTGCCGCGCCCGGAAATGCAATCTGGCCCGTTGCTGCAGGCAGGCGGATGTGGCAAAAGCCAGATAACAGTCTGATAAGGAATGAGCGATCACATGACAGATTTCGCAGCCCGGCGCCTTACGATGGTTGATACTCAGGTCAGGCCCTCGGATGTGACCAAGTTCCCTATCATTGATGCGATGCTGAGCGTTGCGCGCGAAAATTTCGTGCCGGATGCGCAACGTGAGGCAGCCTATGTTGGTGATCTGGTCGAGTTGGGTGATGGACGTTGTCTGCTTGAGCCCAGGACGCTGGCTAAGATGTTGGACGCAGTCAACATTTCCAATGATGAAGTGGTGCTGGATATCGCTCCGGGGCTGGGTTACTCAACCGCAATTGCCGCACGAATGGCAGAGTTGGTTGTGGCCGTGGAATCCGACCCGGCATTGGCGGCTGAAGCTCAGACGCTTCTGATGGAAGCTGACGTAGACAACGCTATTGTTCATGAAGGACCGCTTGAACAAGGCGCGGTTGAGCATGGACCCTACGATGTGATCATGATTCAGGGTGGGGTCGAGCAGCTTTCAGACACTTTGCTGGATCAACTCAAGGATGGGGGCCGGATCATTTGCCTGTTCATGGAGGGTGATCTTGGCACGGTTCGTATGGGTCTCAAGTCCTCAGGCCGTGTCTCGTGGCGATTTGCGTTCAATGCTAGCGCACCGATTTTGCCCGCATTTTGCGCTGAGTGTGCATTTTCGCTATAGTTGGCAATAGAAGTATTTTGATGCCTTGATTACTTGAAAACACCGGCGCAAACTGCGCTGGTGGTTGCGTAATTTCGATTTGAGAGGACTTAGTTATGCGCGGGACGACGACAGGAAAGCTGGTCAAAGGCCTGACTTTGGCTGCTGGTGTTGCATTAAGTGTGATGCCCGGAAGGTCGGTTTGGGCAGATAATCTGACCGATGCATTCATCGGCGCGTATAACACCAGCGGCCTGCTTGAGCAGAACCGTGCCTTGTTACGCGCAGCGGATGAAGATGTCGCCATTGCGCTCTCAGCGCTGCGTCCGATCATCAACTGGACCGTGCGGGTGAGCCGGGATTACACGCGCACCAACACGAGCAGCTTGATCACGACGCGCGAGCCTTCGAGCTTTTTTTCCGGTCTCACGCTGAGCCAGTTGATCTATGACGGTGGCGCTTCCATCCTTGGCAAGCAATCGGCGCAGGAAACTGTGCTATCCACCCGTCAGTCTCTTATTGATATTGAACAACAAATCCTGATCAGAGCCGCGAACGCCTATCTGGGTGTTCTGCTGCAGGAAGAGACGGTCGCGATCCGCCAGAACAACGTGGAAGTGTCGGCGGAAGAACTGCGCGCATCGCAGGATCGCTTTGAAGTAGGTGAGGTTACACGTACAGACGTTGCCCTGTCCGAGGCACAATTGGCCAGCTCTCAGGCTGATTTGGCGGTCGCACGTGGTAACCTGAGCATTGCTCAGGCTGAATACGTAAACGCCGTTGGCAAGACACCTGGGCGGACGGCTGGCCAGCCAAGGCTGCCCAACCTGCCGCGTTCAGAGGCGGATGCGGTGAATTTGGCTCAGCGTAACCACCCTGCGATTCTTTCCGCACAGCATCAGGTGCGTGCGCTGGACCTGATCGTGCAGCAGCAGCGTGCAAATCTGGGTCCGAATGTCAGCCTGAATGCGGATGCGGGCATTACCGAGAGCTACGACAATGACGATTACATCAACGATGCGACGATCTCACTGAACTTCAATCAGCCGATCTATTCCGGTGGCGGTCTGGCGGCAGCGGTGCGTCGTGCGATGGCAACTCGTGATGCGTCGCGTGCCAACCTTCTGAACGTTCAGAAAGACATCACACAAGGTGTTGCCGATCGCTATGCTGCGTTTCAGGCGGCAACTGCAAGCCTGCGGGCGTCAACAGAACGGGTTCGTGCTTCGCAGGTGGCGTTTGACGGTATTCGTGAAGAAGCAACGTTGGGTGCACGGACGACCTTGGACGTCCTGAATGCCCAGCAGGATTTGCTGGACGCGCAATTGGCCGAGGTAGCATCCCGGACCGAGCGGTCGCGGGCGGCATATGAACTGCTGCAGGCCCAGGGGCTGTTGACGGCAGAGCGTTTGGGTCTTGCAGTGCAAATCTATGATCCGACCCTGTATTACAACCTCGTGAAAAAGGCGCCGTCGCAGGTCAGTAAGCAAAGCCGCGATCTGGATCGAGTGCTCAAGGCATTGCGCCGCGACTAAAGGGCATCGCTACCTGTTGTGGCGCTGGCTCAGATTGGCTACAATCGGGCCTAGGTTAGAGCGGTAGAAAATAATGTCAGATCGTGTTGTAAGCGCCAATATTCAGGACGTTCTTTCGTCGGTTAAGCGAATGGTCGACGAGGACGCGCATGACGAATCAGAATTCATATTTGTTCCGACGGCCCCGGCTGCCAAGCCGGGCCGGTTGGTTTTAACGGATGCGCTGCGCGTCAGCAATGAACCGCTGATCGCCAAGAAGGCCGGGCCCTTGAAACTGATGCCCCAGCATAGCGCGGGTGACAGTACCCCAAAGCACGCCGCAAATGCGCCAAGTAACCCTGCCGAACCGATGCGGCTGCAACCCAGCGATATTGTGCGCGCTGGTGATGTCGACGCCAAGGCAGACGCACCAAAGCGCGACCTAGCGGGAAGCCTCAGCGCCAAGATTGAAGCTTTGGAAGCTGCTATCGCGCGCACCGAGGATCAGTGGGAGCCCGATGGCGAGAGCGATGACGACTACTCTGGCACCAAGACGCAGGCTGTTGAATGGCCGGCAGACAGAGCTTTTGCGCAGTCTCAGGCGGCTGAACCAAAATCCGAAGCCACATTTATTCGCGACCCGGAGGTGGTGGAAGATATGGCACAGAAGCCGACCGATGTGACAATCGGAGAAGAGGAATTGCGCGAACTCGTCGCCCAGATCGTCCGGGAAGAGCTGCAGGGCGCGCTGGGCGAACGGATCACGAAAAACCTGCGCAAGATGGTTCGGCGTGAGATCACGCGGGCGATCGCCTCAGCGGATACTGACTGAGGCTTAACTGGTGCGTGGCGTCTGCGCCATCGCGAGAAGCAGATCCAGATCCATATGCTGTTCCAGATGGTCGGCAAGGTCGTCCAGCACTTGTTCGACGCCGTCTTCGTAAGCTGTTTCCGATGTCACGCCAAGTTCTGCCAGATAGCTGGCGCGAAACGTGTCCGAGGTGAAAATCCCATGCAGATAGCTGCCGCGTATGCGCCCATTGGCGCTGGCGGCACCTTCCGGGCGACCTTCGATCTGCAGCCAGGCCCGAGCGCAATCCGGGCCATCAGTACGGCCCATGTGGATCTCATATCCGCTGACGGGTTCATGACCGGGCAGGGCGGTTGCTGAGCGCAGGATAACCTGCTTTTCTCCGGCCATTGTGGTGCTGACATCCAGCAATCCCAACCCTTCGACCTGACCGGGGCGTCCATCGACGCCATCGGGGTCCGAGATGGTTTTGCCCAGCATCTGATAACCCCCGCACAGGCCCAGAACATGACCCCCGCGGCGGACATGGGCATAAAGGTCGATATCCCAACCCTGCGCCCGGAAATAGGCCAGATCGCCGATTGTAGACTTACTGCCCGGCAACAGCACCAGATCGGCATCTCCGGGCAGGGGGCGGCCTGCTGGGATGATCTCGACCGTAACGCCTGGTTCGGCGGAAAGCGGGTCGAGATCGTCGAAATTGGCCATCCGCTCAAGCTGAGGCACAGCGATCTTGCATGCCCCCCCGGTATGAGAGCGGATGTCCATCATGTCTTCTGCCGGCAGCTTCCATGCATCATGGAACCAGGGCACCACGCCCAGGCAGGGCCAGCCGGTCCGGGATGCGATATCGTCGCGCCCTTCATCGAACAGGGAGACATCGCCCTTGAAGCGGTTAATCGCAAAGCCCCGGATCATCGCAAGGTCCCCGGCCTCCAAGACGGCTTGCGTCCCCATGATCTGAGCGATCACGCCACCCCGATGAATGTCGCCCACCAGAACCACCGGAACCTGTGCGGCACAAGCAAATCCCATATTGGCGATGTCACCCTTGCGCAGGTTAGTTTCTGCCGGACTACCCGCGCCTTCGATCAACACCAGATCAGCGTCGCTGCAAAGCCTTTCAAAGCTTTCCAGAGCCGCCCCCAGCAGCTTAGACTTGTCCTTGCGATAATCGCCCGCCTTCATTGTACCTGCGCGCTGGCCCTGAAGAATGATCTGCGCGCCGGTATCAGTTTCGGGTTTGAGCAGGATTGGGTTCATATCCGTATGCGTCGGTCGTTTGGCCGCCCGCGCCTGCAGGGCTTGCGCGCGCCCGATTTCGCCGCCGTTTTCCGTAACAGCGGCGTTGTTCGACATGTTCTGCGGCTTGAACGGAGCCACGCGCAACCCGCGTCGCGTATAGGCGCGGGCCAACCCGGCCACCAAAACCGATTTGCCGACATTGCTGCCGGTGCCTTGAATCATGATGGACCGCGCCATGGCCTGTCTCCTATGCTCGGGCGCAGATGACCTGATTTAAGGCCAAAGGAAAAGCCCCATATGAATACGCCTGCGCATCTTTTGATCGGTGCTGCTGTTTTTGCGCGCCCGGCCCGGGGCGCGACGCTATGGGCAGCTCTGTTTGGGTCCTTGTTGCCGGATTTGTCGCTATACCTGATGGCCGGCGTTTCGCTGCACATCCTGAACATCCCGGCACAGGTGGTGTTTGATCAGCTTTACTTTTCACCCGCGTGGCAAACCGTATTCGCCATCGATAACTCGTTCATTTTGTGGGGAGTGGCACTTGCACTCGGGCTGTGGCGCGGCTGGCACCTGCTGACCATTGGCGCATCCGCAGGGATACTTCATTTGGTGATGGATTTCTTATTGCACGCAGGCGATGGCCGACCGCAGTTCTGGCCGATCAGTTCATGGGTCTTTCACAGTCCGATCAGCTATTGGGACAGCACACATCATGCAGCTTGGATCGCGCCGATCTCAGTGACGATTTGCATTGCCGCCTATGTGGTGCTTTGGCAGCGCGGCCTGTCGGTTTCGGCAAAACTGTTCTTTGCGCTGTTACTGGCGGCCGAGCTTTGGGTGGCGTGGCAATGGATCATGTATTTTTGATCTGACCAATCAGCCCAAAGAAAAACGCGCCCCGATGTCAGGGCGCGTTTTTTCGATCGGATGCGGGGAACAATCAGGCAGCTTCGGCCTGCTGAGCCGCATTCCGGCGTTCGCTTTCTTCGCGGGACAGGGCGACAGACGTCCGTACGCCGCGACCAACAAATTCCATCAGCCCGCCTACAACCCGCTCATTGGGGTCGATGCCGGCGCACGATAGTACTTCGCGCCCATCGCGCGAACGTGCCCAACGGGCAATTTGTTCCGGTCCGTTGCCATACTTCTTGTCGTCGGCGATGGCATCATCCAGAGCAGCCAGTACAACGGCTGCGAAAAGTTTGCGTGCACGATTGCCTTGTTCGTTGTTAAAGGCAGTGCCGTCAACGAAATCTCTCATCTCGTCTTTCCTGTTTTTCTTGCTCTTGCAATTTTCGGCGTGACGGTCCTTATGACCTATTACATGCGATTCGGATACACCTAAAATGCATAGTTGCGTTGCGTCATTTGCATGGCTCGCTGCAGGTGCAGCACTAGGTTTCGTTGTCTTGTCAGGTGTGGTCACGCCAGATATAGGGACGAGAACTGACGCATCAACCGTTTGTGAAGGATTTAAGTCATGCCCAAGATAAATGGGAACGAAATTCGCCCCGGCAATGTGCTTGAGCATAATGACGGACTGTGGGCGGCGGTCAAAGTGGATCACGTAAAGCCCGGCAAAGGCGGTGCTTTTGCCCAGGTCGAGCTGCGCAACCTGCGCAATGGCTCAAAGCTGAACGAACGCTTCCGTTCGGCCGACAAGGTCGAACGCGTGCGCCTTGAGCAGAAGGATCAGCAGTTCCTGTACGAATCCGATGGCATGCTGGTGTTCATGGATTCCGAGACCTACGAGCAGATCGAACTGCCTTCGGAACTGCTGGGTGAGCGCCGCCCGTTTCTGCAGGACGGCATGACCATCGTAGTGGAGTTTTATGAAAGCGAGGCGCTGAACGCCACGCTGCCCCAAAAAGTGACTTGCAAGATCGTCGAGACCGAGCCGGTTGTGAAGGGTCAAACTGCGGCGAACTCGTTTAAGCCAGCGGTTCTGGACAATGGCGTCAAGGTCATGGTGCCACCTTTTATCGGGCAGGATGAGATGATCGTAGTGAATACCGAGACCATGGAATATTCCGAACGCGCGTAAGCGGACGATGGTTCGGTGCAAAAGGGTCGCTCTGCGGCCCTTTTTTAGGTCCGAATGCGATAGCGCTCGGGATGATCTCCAAACAGCTCCAGCATCAGTTCGTACTTGATGCGATTGGCGCTGACCTGTCGGTAGAACGCGATCAAGAAAGCGGTCGGGCCTTGAATGCGTCCGAGACCGCTTATCGCGGCCACGACGGTGCCGACATCGGTTTTACCCTGCAACACCAGCCAGCCGCCCAGCATCAGAATCCCAACAGTCCCTGCGCCATTGATGACACTCAGCAGGAACTTGGCCGAGAGTTTCCAGATGAACATCTTGCGGCGGGTCTCGAATATCTCGTCGAACTGTTTCTCAATCGCTCGCGATGCCGCCTCAATATCCTCGTGCGTCAAGCGGTCGGTCGCGCTGCGCAGGATTCGAACACGCTCGGCCACGAAGATGTTCACTTTTCGCTGAGAGGCCAGAACGATAATAATCTGCGGAACGATCATGGAAAGTGCGATCAAGCCCAGCCCCGGTTGGGTGGAAGAGATGTAGCCGATTACGCTGATCAATGTGCCGATTTGCACCACGGGGTCAGAAAATGCACCGCCTGCGAACTTACCCAGCTCTTCCGCCTCAGCGGATACGGCCGTTGTCATCGTGCCCGAACGAAGGTCTTGCCCCTCTTCGCTGAGATCGATTGATCGGGCAAGCAACCGTCCCCGGATCAGTCGGATGATGTCCTCGCCCAGCGTTCCAGAGCGATACCCGAGCACCCATTTCAACGTAAGGCTCAACAGGATGACGCCCATCATCCCAGCGCCCAGCAACAGCAGGCGATCCACTTCGATGCTATCAGATGTCAGGTGATTGACGATGTCGCGCTGGAACTCAAGCGGAGCAGCCGCCAGCGCAGCCACCGCCAATGACAGCAGAATAAGGATGATTTGCCGTCCGGCGCTGACACGCCATATCGCGGTATAGAGGCGAAACATGCACGTATCCCGTTAGGCCAATTGCAGTCAGTGATACCGCGCGGCCCGGCCGCGTCAAATACGCAAACAGTTTCAAAAGATTGGGCGTGCCGGTTCAGCAACAAAATCAACCTGGCAGTTTTAGCGTCGCGCCACCTGCCTGCATCTCGTCCCCCGCGCGATCCAGCCGAAGGTATGCGATCGCCTTTCCGCCAGACTGTGTAAACAACACCCCGGCGGGTTTACCACTGGAGTGAATCTCGGTCCCGACCGGAGCGGTGCCCGCGATCTCGACAACGCGCAGTCCTTTGCGCAACTCAGTCTTGTGCTTCATGCGCGCGGTGACCTCTTGTCCGACATAGCAGCCCTTCTTGAAGTCCAAGCCATTCAGCGCCTCGAACCCGGACTCAAGAATATAGCTGTCTGGCGTCAGTTCGATGCTGGTTTCGGGGATACAGTGACGGACGCGGATAGCATCCCAGTCCGTACCATCATCACCTTCCGGAGCGGTAGAATAAGCGCGCCATCCCAGATCAGGATGCCGCGGGTCGGGTAGGGCGCCTTCGGGCGCGGGGTCGGTGCCGCGTTGTACGTTCAGGTCGGTCTGGTCGATGGTCACATCTGCACGCAGCTTGTACATCGTCAGTCGTTTGGCAAGCCCGTCGGCCA
Organism: Ruegeria sp. C10; assembly: GCF_056537805.1. Lineage (NCBI taxonomy): Bacteria > Pseudomonadati > Pseudomonadota > Alphaproteobacteria > Rhodobacterales > Roseobacteraceae > Ruegeria > Ruegeria sp. C10. Next base: position 1,748,222 of record NZ_JBQFSC010000001.1, read on the forward strand.
GCACATCGGCCACATCCAGCAGCACCGACTCACCGTCTCGTTTGAGAAAGAAGTCAGCCAGGTACTTGCCCTGCGGGGTCAGAAGGGCGGCGTAGACCAGCCCGTCGTCCAGCCGCTGCACGTCATTTGTGATCAGCCCCTGCAGAAAGCTATCAGTATCGTTGCCGGTCAGGCGCAGAATGCGGCGATTGGACATGGGTTGATCCTCGTCAATTCGTCTGGCTTCGTGATATAGGAAATCGCGCCGCCATGACCAGAGGGTTTCAGACGTGTCCGCCCCGATCAGCATCGTGATTCCGACCCTGAATTCGGGGCATTCCCTGCCGGGAACGCTGCAGGCTTTGATGGAAGGGCTTCATTCAGGCCTGATCCGAGAGTTAATCGTGACCGATGGCGGCTCAGATGACCCAACACTTGAGATGGCGGATGAAGCCGGAGCCATGATCGTAACAGGTCCGGCGTCAAGGGGAGGACAGTTGCAAAGGGGGTGTGCCAAAGCATCTGGCGACTGGCTGCTGATCCTGCATGCCGACACCGAGTTGCAGTCAGGCTGGAGCGCCATCGTGGCAGAGCATCTGCGTTCGCACAGACCAGCAGCCTTCCGATTGCGGTTTCGCGTCAGTGGGATTGGTGCCCGCTGGGTTGCTGGTTGGGCCAACCTGCGTAGCAGAGTGTTTGGTTTGCCCTACGGCGATCAGGGGCTGTTGGTACGCCGCAGGGATTATGACTCTGTCGGAGGATTCCCAGATCAGCCACTGATGGAGGATGTCGCCTTGATCCGCGCTTTGCCGCGCCCGGTGCTGTTGAAAGCAGACGCGGTTACGAGTGCGGAACGCTATATCCGTCAGGGTTGGATTCGGCGGGGCGCGCGGAACCTTTGGACTCTGGCGCGGTACTTTCTGGGGGCTGATCCGCATCTGCTGGCGCAGTCGTATCGGCGTTGAAGGCGGTGCGCAGTTCAACGATGGATTTGCCCAGACGGAACGGTGCAGCAAAACTTACCAGACATAGGGCAATGATCTGCAGTACCAAAATATGCGCATTCGCCTGCAGATATTCCCATTCATCCTTGAGCTTGCCGACCTGTTCGATCAGATCGTCATAGCTTTGGGCCAGGATCAGATAATCACCAGCAATCGCAGGCACCTTGCGCCGCATGTTGTCAATTGCGGTTTGTGTATCATCGTCCAGAGATGTGAAGACGAGAAATTGATCGATGCTGAAGGCATCCGCTTTCGCGGCCATCTCGCGGGCCTCATCCATGTCATCACTCGACGTGCGGCCGAATAGAAAATGCAGGCCTTGAAGCGGGGCTACTTCGTTCGTGACCGCGATAAACAACGGTAAATCGGCATTGCTTGCGGTTGAGGCGGACAGAAACTCTACCTTTTCGCACAAAACAGCTGTATCCGGGTCGTAAGCGGGGTCACAGAACCTCAGCCGAAACCGCGCGGCATCACGGTCGAATGCAAGCGTGGCGGCATAAGCAACGTCGATCTGCCGGTCCAGCCGCGAACTGTCCGAGGTGTAAAGCCCGGCCAACACGGCGACCAGTGCACCGATCCCACCCAATACGACCCAGACCAGATCCGCCAGTTTCCACGCCCGATGCCCTGCAGGTTTGCGGAACAGAAATCCTGTGCCAAACAGGCCGATCATAAAGGCCAGTATCAGCAGAGGTAATTGGTTTTCAGCGATGAATGTCATACGCCGGAGTGTACGGTCTGCGCAGCATCTGACAACAGGGCTCACGCGCAGTTGTACCTTATGAAACGTCGCTACCTGACGTCAGGACCCCGAGCTTTGGCCGAACTTGCGAAACAGCTTCGTCCGGTCAAAGGCCTGCTCTAACTCGTCCGTGCGCTGCTTGACACTGTCCCAGAGACGTTCCTGCATTTCGGCAATGGCGCATTCCAATAGCACCATTAGCGAAGTCATGGAATCCCAGGCCGAAGGCACTGCGATCCTTACCGCAAAGGTGTGTTTGGCCAGCCGGTGGATGGGGGATCGCCATTGATCCGTCAGCAGGACAACCTCGGCCCCGCGTTCATGGCAAAGCTGTCCGATCAGCAAAGTGGTGTTCTCATAGCGCCGCACATCCAAGGCCACCAGCACGTCGCCTTCGCGCACTTCGAGCAGATCGTGAGTCCACGACGCTGCGTCTGACAGCAGCTTCACATCAGGACGGATCATCTGCAGGTGGAGGTAGAGATATTGCGCCAGGGTCCCGGTTATGCGTCCGCCGGTGATGAAAACACGCCGTTTGGGATCGCAAAGCATACGGCAGAAACTGTCAAACTCATCCGGGTCGACCTCATCAATCGAACGCCGCTGGTTCTCAAGCGCTTGGCGGGAGTAGCGGTTGAGAATGTGTTCTTCAGGCAAGTCATTCTGCCAGACATCCCGTTTGGCGACGGGCCCCGAGATCATCTCTTTCACTTCGCTGCGTATCGCGGACTGAAACTGCGGATAGCCATCAAAGCCGGTTTTCTGAAGCATCCGCGCAACCGTGGCGGTGGAAACCGAGGCGATACTGGCCAGCTCGGTAATGCTGCCAAGCCCTGCCATGGGGTAATCATCCAGCAGCACGTTGACCAACTGCCGCTCGGTCGGTGTCATCATTTCGCGATGCGCAAGGAGCCTTTCTGTCACTCGCACGGAATACTCCTTTCCCTTTCTACCTATGTTTATGTGGAAAATTTGACAATGCAATCTGACTTGGAGAATTTTATACAGGAAATTTATTGACAGGTTAAGAACCTCTGTGGAATTTTTTCCAAATGGAATCACGTAGCGCCACTCTCACCTCTGCTCAGCCTGATTTCGGTCCCGTCGTTCACATCGACGACGCGCCGGAAGAGCCTTCGGTTGTGGTGGTGTGCGAACACGCCTCGCATCGTATCCCGGACGGACTGGGGGACATGGGGCTAAGTGCCGAGGCACTGCGCAGCCATATCGCGTGGGACCCGGGCGCGCTGCCGGTTGCACAGGCACTGGCCCAGCAGTTGAACGGCGTGCTGGTGCATGGCGGGGTGTCGAGGCTGGTTTATGACTGCAACCGCCCTCCCGAAGCCCCCGATGCTATGCCGGAATGCAGTGAAGACACACCGATCCCGGCGAACCTTGAACTGAGCGCCAATGCGCGTCAGCAGCGGATCGAGGGCGTATATGTACCGTTTTGCCAAGGGCTAGAGGATGTTCTGATCCGTCATCACCGCACGCTAAAACTCATGGTGACGGTTCATAGTTTCACGCCGATATACCGCGGAACACCGCGCGATGTTGAGCTTGGTTTGCTGCATGGCCAGGACGCCCGCTTTGCCAAGGCGATGTTGGCCAGCGCCGCGCACGAGCTGCCCCTGGTTACTCGATTGAACGAACCCTATTCGGCGGCAGACGGGGTGGCGCACACTTTGGATCTTCACGCAGCGCCCAACGGATTGTTGAACGTCATGATCGAGATCCGGAATGATCTGATTCAGACAGCCGAGCAGCAGCGGGTCATGGCCGATTGTCTGGCCCCGTGGATCAATCGTACCATTGCTCCGTTCTGTAGCGGGGTGGGCGAATGATCAAGGCAATGTCAGCATATGTGCGTGTAGTCGATGCGGTGAACTACCGGATCGGGCGGGTCATGATGTGGGGCCTGTTCGTGATGATGGGTATCCTGCTGTGGTCCTCGATCTCGAAGACCTTCTTTCTGCCTTCGCTCTGGACGCTAGAAATGGAGCAGTTTGCGATGGTGACTTATTACATCATGGGGGGGCCGTATTCGATCCAACTGGGTTCGAACGTGCGGATGGATCTGTTTTACCATAATTGGAGCCATCGCCGGAAAGCCTGGTTCGATGCCTTCACGGTGCTGCTGCTGATCCTTTATCTGGGTGTACTGTTCTACGGTGGGCTTGGATCCACGGCGTACAGCCTGGGCTATTGGGGTGATGAGCCTGTCGCCTATTTCACAGGCCTTCTGACCGGCAGCGAAGAGGTCGGACGGCTTGAACGATCCTCCACCGCGTGGCGGCCATACATCTGGCCGGTCAAGGCGATCATGGTCTTCGGCTTCTTCCTGATGCTGCTGCAGGCGATATCAGAATTTTTCAAAGACATTGCGCGGATCAACGGGCAAGAGATCGGGGCAGCGCGGGCATGAGCCAGGAATTTATCGCAATCTTCATGTTCGCTTCGATGATGCTGATGCTGTTCACCGGGCAGCGCGTCTTTGGTGCCATTGGTGCCGTCGCAGCCATTGCGGCACTGGCGCTCTGGGGGACAGGCGGGCAGGACATTCCGTTTTCGGCGGCGATGAAGCTGATGAAATGGTACCCGCTGCTGACCCTGCCGATGTTCATCTTCATGGGCTATGTCCTGAGCGAAAGTCGTCTGGCCGATGACCTCTATCGCATGTTCCACGTCTGGATGGGGCCGGTGAACGGTGGGCTTGCCATCGGCACCATCGGTCTGATGGTGCTGGTCTCGGCCATGAACGGGCTCAGCGTGGCAGGTATGGCCATCGGGGCGACGATTGCGCTGCCTGAACTGCTGCGGCGCGGATACGACAAGACCATGGTGACGGGGGTCATTCAGGCCGGGTCGAGCTTGGGCATTCTTGTGCCGCCCTCGGTAGTTCTGGTGCTTTATGCCATGATCGCGCGGCAACCCGTCGGTCAACTTTGGCTGGCAGGCATTGTGCCGGGGCTGCTGATGGCGTCTTTGTTCATCCTCTACATCTGGATTCGTTGCCGGCTTCAGCCGCATCTGGGACCAGCGATGGAAGACGCGCACGAGGTCCCAAGGTCCGAGAAACTCCGTCTGCTCTGGGCCGGGGCACTGCCATTGATGATTTTCGCTGCGATGATGCTGCCGTTCGTGAATGGTTGGACCTCATTGGTAGAAAGTTCGGCCATCGGAGCGTTGGCGGCGCTTGTGGCGTCAGTCCTCAAACGTCGGATGACGTGGAAGATTTTCGAGGATTGTACCAAGCAAACATTGGCCATCTCGTGCATGTTCATGTGGATCATCCTTGCGGCGCTGGGCTTCGGCGCGGTGTTTGACGGGCTGGGCGCGGTCAAGGCCATCGAGAACCTGTTCACCGAGCAGTTGGGGCTGTCACCGTGGCTGATCCTGATCCTGATGCAGCTCAGCTTTATCATCATGGGCACGTTCCTGGACGATACCGCAATGCTCGTCATCGTGGCGCCGCTCTATGTGCCGCTCGTGGGGGCGCTTGGTTTCGATCTGATCTGGTACGGTGTACTTTACACCATCACCACCCAGATCGCGTATATGACGCCGCCTTTCGGCTACAACCTGTTCCTGATGCGCGCAATGGCTCCACCAGAAATCAGCCTGCGGGACATTTACCGCTCAATCGTGCCCTTTGTCGGGGTGATGATCCTGGCGCTCGCAATAATCATGATATTCCCCGAGATCGCCTTGTGGCTGCCCGGGTATGTTTACGGAAATTAACCAGAAGGCCCGACACACGGGCACCCAAACTTAAACGGAGAGGAAATTGACATGACGACAAGACGTAAGTTTCTGAAAACTGCGGGGGTAGGGGTTGCGGCGGCACCTTTGGCAACGCCTGCACTGGCGCAAAGCACGATCACATGGCGGATGCAGACATATGCCGGTCCTGCACTGGCCGAGCATGTGATCGACCCGGCTATCAAGATGTTCAACCAGATCGCCGGTGACCGTATGCAGATCGAACTGTTCTACGCCGATCAACTGGTCCCGACCGGAGAGCTGTTCCGCGCTATGCAGAAGGGAACCATCGACGCGGTTCAATCGGATGATGACTCGATGGCCTCGCCCACCGAAGTCACTGTTTTCGGCGGCTACTTCCCGTTCGCTTCGCGCTATTCGCTGGACGTGCCGGTGCTGTTCAACCAGTGGGGCCTGAACGAGATCTGGGATGAAGAGTATTCGAAGGTTGGCGTTAAACACATCAGCGCCGGCGCGTGGGACCCGTGTCACTTTGCGACCAAGGATCCGATCAATTCGCTGGAGGATATGAAGGGCAAACGCATCTTCACCTTCCCGACAGCAGGCCGGTTCCTCAGCCAGTTTGGCGTTGTTCCCGTCACGCTGCCGTGGGAAGACATCGAAGTTGCAGTTCAAACCGGCGAGTTGGACGGTATTGCCTGGTCGGGCATCACCGAAGACTACACCGTGGGTTGGGCGGATGTGACTAACTACTTCCTAACCAACAACATTTCGGGGGCCTGGGCCGGCCACTTCTTTGCCAATATGGATCGCTGGAACGAGCTACCGGAAGATCTGCAAACTCTGTTCAAGGTCTGCTGTGACCAGTCGCACTACTACCGCCAGTGGTGGTATTGGGGCGGCGAAGCCAACCTGCGGGTTAACGGTACCAAGATGCAATTGACGACCATCCCGGATGAAGAGTGGGCGACGGTTGAAGAAGCTGCTGTTAAGTTCTGGGACGAAATTGCTGCGGAATCCGAGACCAAGGCAAAGGTCGTGGATATCTTCAAGCGCTACAACGCCGAAATGCTCAAGGCCGGGCGGCCCTATCGATACGGATAAAATACTTGACCGGCCCGTTCTTTCGCGGGCCGGTCGTTACAGGGACAAAGAATTTTCGTCGAAAATTCTCGCATATCACAGAGGTATTGCATGCTGACATTTGAGCATTTGAAGGCTGAGGTTTCGTCTGGCGAGATTGATACGGTATTGGTTTGTTTGGTTGACCTTCAGGGCCGTTTGATGG